>CAWHPY010000001.1:0-24372 GCA_963831375.1 uncultured Actinomycetota bacterium
GGCGTCGGCCAGCGCGTGGAGTAGCGCGGCGGCGTCGTCACGGCGCAGGTGCCGGATCAGAGGTCCACATCGTCCTTGGGCTGCTCATCGACGGTCGACGTAGATGACCTCGATGGCGTTGTTCCCGTAGCCCAGGCGATTCCACGGGGGCACTTCGGGTTGTACGTTGCCGTCGGCGTCGGTCGCTCGGGCACGCAGGGTGTGCCGGCCGACGTTGATCGAGTCCCAGGTAAAGCTCCAGTCCTGCCACTCGTGGTCGCTTCGGGCTGGTTCCAGCTGCGCGGGCTGCCAGTCGCCTTCGCCGGTGAGGCTGACGTCCACACGGGTGATGGGGCCGGTGCCGGACCAGGCCTTCCCGCGGACCGTGTAGGTGCCTACGTCGATGGTGGAGCCGGGTTCCGGGTCGGTGATCCGGGCGCGTACCCGCATCAGGGTGACGGGCTCGTGGGGTCGGTCGGGCCACTGGTAGATGTAGTGACCGGTCTGGAACTCCCCGGTGTAGGGCTCGGTCAGGACCTCGAGGCGTTTCAGCCACTTGACGGACGCGACGGCGTACCAGTGCGGGACGATCAGCCGGAACGGGGCGCCGTGGTCGCCCCCGAGCGGTTGGCCGTTCATCTCGTAGGCGATGAGGATCCCCGCTGCCGGGTCGATGGCCTGTGCCAGCGGTAGGGAACGGGTGAAGGTGAGGTTGTCTTGGTCGGTCTCGGGCAGGATCGCCTGAAGGTGGTACGAGCCGTGGTCGGCGCCTTGGGCGAGGAGCTCGACCCCGTCCGCCGCCGGGGCGACTTTCGCCAGGACCTCGTGCAGAAGAGCACCCGTCCATCGGGCCGTGGAGACGGCGAAGTCTCCCCAGGGTTCTCCGGTCGGTAGCGGCCTCATCTCCAGGCGGCCGTTGCCGGCACACTCCAGGGTGACCGTGTGGTCGTGGGCGGGCATCGCGCGCAGGTCGGCGAGAGTCAGGGTCGTGGGCGTGCCGACCGCGCCGCCGATCTCGAGGGTGCCGTCGTGCTGGGGCACCGCGAAGTTGCTTCGCACGTAGTGGAAGTGGGTGGGAGTGACCTCGCCGATAAGCGCGGCCGGTGGTGCCTCGGCGTTGTAGGGCGCGGGGTTGATCATTACGAGCGAGGCGCGGGCTGCCTCGAGGTCATCAGCGGTGGTCATGTGGGAGCCTCCTGGTGGATGGTGACACGCTGTGCTTCTCAGAAGTCGGAGTCGTCGAAGGTGGGTTCGCGGCCGTCGTTGAACGCGCCGATGCCTTCGACGCGGTCGGGGTGGACCGCGGATCGCCAGTGGGCGTCCATCATGATTGCGATCGCCTGTTCGATCGGTTGGCCTTCGCCGAGGTGGACCGCGCGCTTGACGGACTGGACGGCGGTCGGGGAGTTGCCGGCGATCTTGTCCGCGATCTGCTGGGCGGCGGCCATCAGCTGGTCGGGTTCGTGGATCTCGTTGACCATGCCGAGCCGGTATGCCTCGCTCGCGGGGACCGGGTCTCCGGTCATGAGCATCTGAAGGGCCTTGCCGCGGGGCAGGAGGCGCGGCAGCAGGGCCGGCGATCCGCCGCCGGCTGCCAGACCGAGCATGGCTTCGGGTTGTCCGAAGGTCGCATTGGCCGAGGCGATGATGAAGTCCGTGCTCTGGGCGAGCTCGCAGCCTCCCCCGTATGCGATCCCGTTGACGGCGGCGAAGATCGGCTTGCGGAGTTGTCGCACCGTGTACAGGGTGCGGTCGAAGGCCTGGCGTTGGCGCAACCAGTCCTCCTTGGTCATGGACTTGCGTTGCCGCAGGTCGCTCCCGACGGAGAAGGCACGGTCGCCGGCGCCCGTCAGGACGACGACCCGGACTGCGGTGCGAACGGCGATCTCCTCGACGAGCTCGGTTAGCAGTGCGCCCATCTCGGTGGTGATCGCGTTGTCGGCATGGGGACGGTTGAGGGTGATCCTGGCGACCTGTCCGTCGGAGAGGTAGTCCAGAAGAACCGGGGGCTCGGTCTCCTCGACGTCGGGAGCCGGTGGGCCGAAGTCGAGCGCCGTCCAGCGGTCCGTGCTTGATGAGCTCATCATGCGTCCTCTCTCGGGTGGCGCTTGGTCATGTGTCGAGCTCCGCGATCCAGCGCAACGCACTCAGGCTCGGGGCGAAGCAGTACTCCCCGCCCCGGGTGACCACGAACGGCGGCAGGTCCTGCAGCCGGCGGCGGATCGGCCGTTGCGGGATCGTGAAGCTCCCCGAGTCGCCGCGCGGACCGACGAGCGGGTCGGACTCGAGCGGGGCGCCGATGAAGATGCCGTCGTTGAGCCACTGGGTCTTGACGAACTCGAACTGCCTCTTGAGGTGGGCACCGGCGAAGACGAAGACGATCCCGCGGTCGATCCCGTCGTCCTCGATCACCCCCTCGGGGAGCATCGGCCCATAGCTGGTTCCGCGTCGGACCATCTGGTGCAGACGGACGTCCACGCTGCCTTCCTGGTCCAGCGCGTCACGAGGGTTCGCCCGGCGTGCGTGGGCACCCACGGGACACTTGAACCCACGGGGGTCGTCACCGAAGCCGAAGTCGTTGTTGCGACGCGGGTCGCTTCCGAGCTCAGGGTCGTCCTGGTCGGGAGACAGCGCGAGCGGGGCGCCGCTCTGCCAGCGGCCGACGATCTTCGCCCCGAGAAAGTCCTCCTCTGCCCGGTTTGCGGCGCGGGCCCGGAGGTAGCTCCGATAGGCAGCCACCTTGGTGTGTAGCTTCCGGAAGACGACGTAGGTGCCGTTGCGTCCCAGGACGTCCGGGCTCGGCATGGGCGGCAGCTCTCCCGTCTCGTCGCGATAGCCCAGGATGATCTCGCCCGCCTTCAGAGGGCGCTGACGGGGATTCGTGGGCGGCCGACCGCTGCCTTCGACCGCGGGTTGGCCGATGCCATCCTTGAAACCGAACGACGTCCGCCCCGTCGCGAGCTGATAGCAGTCCTGACGCCAGATCAGGTCGATGCCAGGCAGGTCGGCATGAGCCTCGCGGGCCCTCTCCGCCACCGCTCGGATTCGGGCCTCGTCGGAGGAGAGGACGGCGACGGCGACATGAACGTCGGTGCTGCCGAGGGGCTCCTCCCAGAGGTCGGGGCCGCTCTCACCGATGTCCCCCAGAATCTCGGCCCGGGCCGCCATCCCCTGCCGGAACTCCGGCGCGAAGCTGTCCAGGGACGCCTGTGGCACCCCGAGAGCCTTCAGCCCGTTGAAGGTGAAAGCGACCGTGAGCGAGGTCTCGTCCGCCGAGGCGACGGCTCCCGCGTGGTTGACGATCCGGTGCAGCCGCCGCACCAGTGCGCGTCCGTCCTGGCGATCACGGATGCAGAGCAGCAGGTAGGTGCCGACGTACGGCGAGGGACGTTCGTAGAGCGCGCCTGCCTGGATGTCGTCAAGCTCCAGGGACACATCGGTCGCGTCGTCCGCCTCGTCACGCGCTTCCATAATCAGTGGTGCTCGGGGGGCTCGGGCGGGTTCGGGTTCGGCGATGCCAGGTAGGGGAAGTCGACGGTGCCCGGCCGGGTGGCGGCGTCGACCCCGTCGCGGATCGTGGGGCCATGGCCGGCGTTGACGAGCTGGGTGAAGATCGTGTCCATGACGTCGTCGTTCAAGGTCCGGCCTCCGCACGTCACGTGTGCCTCGCCGCGTCGAGCCGACAGCTCGATCTCGAGGAATGAGCCCTGCTCGACGTGGGGCTTGGTGACGTCGACGACCAGGTAGTCGGCGAGCACCAGCTCGGTGAGCGGGTGGCTGCCGTCCTCGCCGATCGGCCAGTCCTGTTTCCCGTCGAGGCCGTCCCAGAACGCGAGGTTGGCGTTAAGCCGCGCCCGGTAGGCACCGGCGTAGGAGTCCCCCAGGTGGAACGCGTCATCCATGTTGTAGAGGTCACGGATCTCCAGGTCCCGGTTCACCTGGTCGAAGTCCTTCGGGGCCAGCATCATGTTCTTCACCTCGGGGCGACCCACGCGCTCGATCCGGACGTTGAACTCGCCCCGGGTCAGGGTCTCGGCAACGACACCGACAAGCGTCCAACCGGGGAGCAAGCCGGTCTCGATCTCGACGACGATGCTCAGCACGTTCTTGCCGTCGAGGAAGATCGACCCGGAGTCGGTGAAAGCAAGCTTCTGGGTCGCGATCGTGGCCAGCGCGGCGCGGGCGTCCATGATGAACGGGTCCCACCGGACGCCGGCAAAGGTACGCATCCGGCGCCCCTGCCCTCCCTCTTCGTCGTTGACGCGGAAGGAGATTTGTTCCCCGCCAGGTGTCATGCAGCTCCCGTGCTGCTCGTGGCCCGGGTGGCCCGTCACCGGGTCCGATACGTGCTCGGGCGCATCGAAGACGCAGTCGAGGACCACCTCCTCGTCGCCCGGCGCGAACACCCCGTCGGACCCACGGTTCGTCGGCGGACTGAGCGCCCGCAGCCGGAAGCGGTACACCAAGCCTGCGGAGAAGAGGTCGGACGGCTTGGCCATCGGAAGGGTGTTCACGACAAGAACGAGACGCTCCGGGGACTCGGGGCTCGGGAACGCGTAGACGTCCGTGATGTCCGCGATCGGATCGGCGAGGGCCCGCGGCCCGGAGATGTGGTCAGACATGACGGCGTCGTGTCCCAGCCGCGCGGTTAATCTGCGGCCTCGTCCAGCAATGGCCGTAGCGCTGAGTGCTGAAGGATCTCGGCGGCCAGTGGGTGATCCAACACCCGCTGGAACGCACTGTTCACGCGCTGCGCCTTCCGGATCTCCTTGACCGTACCGCCATAGTTGCGGGCATAGGCGGCGGCCGACTGCTCAGCGTCGAGGACGAAGTTACGCACGGCTGCGACGTCCGGCAGCCCGTCGTAGCCCTCCACGTGGCTGAAGATCACGTCGAACAGCGCGAGCGTCGGACCCGAGGTGAAGAAGTCCTCCATGTAGGCGTCCCAGGGACCGTCAAAGCTGGTGATGAATGCCAGCCGCGTGTCGTCGTCGAACAGCACGAACCGCGCCTCATGGATCGTCTGAATCGCCATCCCGTAGTCACCGGGCCGGTACCCGGGCGTGTCCTGCAGCTTGAGGAGCGCAGTCCTCAACGACGGCGCCTGACCGTCTTTGACCCGGAAGAACAGGCTGAACTCGCTCGTCGGCCCCACGTTCAGCCCCGGTTGCGTTGCTCCACCGTCTGGTGCGGCCACAGATAGCCTCCAAGCTCCATTGGCTCACCCGCATTGCGCCCGCACGAGCCAGACACCCACAGCTGGCAGGACCCCAGCCAGACGCAACGATAGGACGCCGTCCTCTGGACGGCCTCACCCCGTATGGGTGAACCGGGAGCGGCGCGGATCGCGCGCCGACTGTCCGCAGAGAGCGCCCCGTATTCTGGCTAACATCGTCCCGAGATTCTGCTGGTGGGGTCTGCCCGCCTCTGCCACAGTGCGCCAACCGGTTCTCGACGACCCGGCTCAACGAAAAGAGACTTGCGATGGACGCAATGACCAACGACTTCGGAGAAGTACTCCTGTGGTCCTTCTGGTTCTTCATCTGGATCGCAGCGCTCATGGTGTGGTTCCGGTGCCTGTTCGACCTCTTCGGCGACCACACGCTCAGCGGCTGGGGCAAGGCCGGATGGGCCGTGCTCCTCATCTTCGTGCCCTGGGTAGGAGCCCTGATCTATCTGATCGCGCGCGGCCGCAGCATGACCGAACGACAGATGAGCAAGGCCGCAGAGCTCCAGGCCGCCCAGGCCGACTACATCAAGCAGGTTGCCGGCGCCCCGGCCTCGGCCTCCGACCAGATCGCCAGCGCCAAGTCCCTCCTCGACTCCGGCGCCATCGACCAGAGCGAGTACGAGACCCTGAAGGCAAAGGCACTCTCTTGAGCGGCTGGACACGCCCGGACGGCCCCGGTTTCCCGGCAAACATCGAACTCGGATGCAGAAAGGACGGAAGTGCTGTGGGAGGAGCTGTATGCGATGCCTGGTGGTAAGCCGAACGTGTGCATGATCATGGCCGACGTCATCGGCTTGTGCGATGTCGGGCCGCTACCAACAGTGGGTGATGGGGGCGACGACGGGCAACATCGACCGGATCGCAGGCGACGGGGTCCGGTTGACCCACCGGAACGCCCAGGCCAGCTGCACACTCGGCCGCGCCGCGTTCATCACGGGACAGCTGCCGATGCGCACCGGTCCCAGCACTGTCGAGATGTCGGGCGCGGTCGGGATGTCGGGCGCCACATAGGGCCTCCATGTGGAGGAACCGCCTATGGCGAAGCTGTTCAAACCCCTCGGCTGCTTCCGCGACCAAGCCCGTGCACTGCCGTCGGGGACGACCGGTAGGGATTGGCTCTGATGCCTCCAGCGCGGCGATCACCCACGAGACGGCTGCTGCGCGCCCGACGCCGACTCCGAGCAGAGCTCACCCAGCTCCTGTGCGCGCTCGTGGGCCTGGGACTGGGCCTGGTCCTGCCACGGCTGGCGAGCGAGCCGAGCATGGGGGGCAGCCGGTTGGTCGAGCCGCTCATCACCTTGGGCATTGGTGTGATCGGTGTCGTCAGTCTGGTCTACGCGTTGCTCTTCGGAGTAGTGCAGTGGTCCGCGTCGAGCTTCACGCCTCGACTGCGGCTGTTCCGTGGCGATCCGTTGGTGTGGCGCACCTTCGCGTTCGCGATCGGCGTCTTCGTGTACTGCGCGACCGCAGCACTGGCCAGCGCCGACCAGTTACGGGTATCCGTGCTGGTGCCCGGGGCAGCCATCGTGGGAGTACTCGCGGCGGTCGCCTTGATCCGCCAGCTCCAGATCCGAGCCTTCCTCTCCCTTCAGCTCGCCTACGTGCTCGAAGCCGTCACCACCGAAGGTCGCGCGGTCATCGAAGATGTCTACCCGGTGCGCACCACCGACCCGGACAATGTCACTGGCAGACTCTCAGCACAGCTGACACCGTTGCGTCGAACTGTCGCCTGGAGCGGTCGGTCGGGGGTCGTTCAGCAGCTCGATCTGCTTCCCCTCATCGACGCCGCCGCCAGGGCCGACGCCGTCGTCGCGTTCCGCGTCGGAGTCGGCGACACCGTGCATGAGGGGACCCCACTCGCCGGCATTCGTGGCGGCGACGTACCCGACGACGTGGTCCAACTGGCGGTCGTCCGGGGCCCCGAACGATCCTTCGACCAGGACCCCATGCTCGCGATTCGCCTTTTGGCGGACATCGCGCTGCGTGCACTCTCTCCGGCCATCAACGACCCGGCCACCGCAGTCGACGCCATCGATGCCACCGACGGGCTCCTCCGTGTGTTGATCAGACGCGACATCGACGTTCGCGACATCACCGACACAACCGGACAACTCCGAATCCAGCTGCAGCTCCCCACCTGGAGTGACTACATAGGCAACGCCATTGCGGATCTGATACCACCGGCCGCGCCATTCGTCATGGTGCTCGTGCGGTTGCGCCAACTTCTTGAAAACCTCATTGAGACAGCCCCACCGACAGCCCGGCACGAACTCGCGCGTCAACACGCCCGCGTCAGCGCCAGACTGGCTCTCCCGACCTAGGTAGTCCTGCGGCTGCCCGTAGCCGCATAAGCAGCGGCCCTCGACCCAACGTCAGCGCTCTCCACTTTGGGGAAGGCTGCTGCGGGTTCCGCAACGCCACCACGACGAGGGGGGATTTGAACCGGAGGTCTCTGGGTACCGAATTGAGCCATCGCATTTTCTCAATCGCGCATTGTGCGGTGGGACGTCAAGCCCGCTTGTCCAAGCGGTACGTGGTCCCGCAAGCGGATCCCCTTGCGGAGCCGGGTCTCCGCTTGGGCAAGCGGGCTTGTCGCCTCGCCCGCACTAGCGCCTGAATGCACTCAGCAAGGAGATGTTCTCGCCCGCCAGCATGCAATAGGGAGCGTGCAAACACAGCACCGCGTCTCAGCGGCTCACCTTCTTGCATGGACCGTACGACGCCACAGTCCCGGAATCCTCTCCGGACGGGGTGTAACGGGACGAGTCCCGGTGATGACGGGAGCGCCCTGCGACGGGGCGCCGATTCGGGTTCGGCTTCCAGGACGGCGCCGGACCTGTGCGCGCGACTCGCGGCATGCGCGGACTCTTGTCGCTTAGCTTGTCCTGCGCGGGTTGGCCTCATCGTGCTCCCCGGTGAAAACGTCCGTTCCAGGGTGGGCGAAGCTGCAATCGCACAAGTAGGGATTCTGGTGCGGAATCGCTTGCAGCTGGGACCATCGAGGGCCAGCACAAATGGATGGAAAGCTTCTGCGGTTGCGCTCCGGATCACCTGACCAGCAGCTCTGCGGTCCGGACCGAGGAGACGACGTCGAGGATCGCTTGAGAGGTGGCGGCGGCGTCTTCTTCGTCCGAGATCATCGATGCGTGGGTGGCGCCGTCGATGACGCGGTGCGCGCTATTGGTCGACAAGGTGGCCAAGGCGTTCTGCGCCGCGGACCAGCCGGCGGAACTTCCGCTGCCGGCTGTCAGGACTACCAAAGGCTTGTCGGCGAAGTCATCGAGAGCTGCAGCTTGTTCCACCGAGGATCCCGCCTGGATGTACTCGTCGATCGTGCTGCGAAGTTGGCTTGCGGACGCGAGTCGAGCTGAGGTTGAAACCAACGCTGAGACACGGCCCATGAAGTCGTAGGAGCCCGCGTCGACGGGCGGTGTTGGACCCGGTTTCGCCGCCGATGCCGGTGCGGTGGAGTCCACCAGCACCATTCCGGCGACCTCGTCGGGGTAGCGGGCGGCGAAGGTGAGCGCGTAGAGGCCACCGAAGGAATGGCCCGCCAGCACGTAGGGTCCTTCAACGTGTCCGCGCTGCAGCAACGTGTGGAGGTCGGTCGCTATCTGCGCGCCGTCTTGGGGGGTGGTGCCAGCGGGCTCGCTCCACCCGCGACCTGCACGGTCGTAGACGCAGACCCGGGTGTCACGGGCTACGGCCGGCGCTATCCACCCGAAGGACGACGACATCCCGCCTCCGCCCGGTTCGAGCACGACGGTGGGACTGCCTGAGCCGGTGCAGTTCAGGTGCAGGCTGTGTCCGCCGACGTCGATCAACTGACCAGGCATCGGGTTGGCCTTGGCATCCACGGCTTCGCGCACGGTCTCGTAGCCGCCGCCGATCGAGGCAAGAGCCAGCATCGCGATCACTGGATAGAGCAGCAAGCGTCTGCTCCGGCTCCGAAGCTGTCGACGCGCGCGGACGATCATCCAGCTCACTAACGCCAGCAGGGCGGGGGGCCACACCCAGTTGAGCACCTGGTGCACCGGGGAGCCGAACCCCACCAACAGAAGACCGCCCAGTCCCATGAAACAGAGCAGGAGCCAGCGCCCATCGCTGTGGCTTATCGCTGAACCGCACCGAGAGCACGGCCAACATCGCCCAGCCCAGCGCGAATCCGCACAAGAGTGCTCCGGTGACCTCGCTCTCCTCTGCCGGGATGAACGGGGCGGCGACCAGGAGGAGAGCAGCCACAAGTCCGGTGATCAACGAGCCGGCCACGATCCAACCAATGTGTCCCCTCGGCCCGGGATCAGGGCCGGCCGGACGGTCCTGGCCCTTACCCCGCAGGTGTGCCCTGCCCGTAACCGCAGGCGCGGTGCCGTCCTTCCTGCCTGATCCGGGGAGGGAGGACGGGCCATCGGGAGCTGACGGGGCTTCGGTCCTGTACATGGGTTCCTTCTGGTGAGGTTGGGAGGGGTCGTGGGATTCGGGGGTGTCTGTGATGTTGGGTCTACTTGCGGTGGGCGAGGAGCTGGGTGCCGAGGTCGCTGGCGTCGTTGGCGACGTCGGACAGGACGATGACGGCCTTGCCTCGGGGGCGGTCGAGGCCGAGGTAGGAGGCGTAGCCGCCGGTCTGCCCGGCGTGCGAGGTGATGGTCTGACCGGTCTCCCAGGTGGAGATCTACCAGAAGTCACCGATGCGGCTGTTCGACTGGTCGGTGGCGGTCGTGGGCTCCAGGGCGGCCATGCCGGGTGCGGTCCCGTCGAGGAGCGCGGTGGCGAGCTTCGCGAGGTCGCCCGGTGGTGGAGACGGCGGCAGCGCCGGGCGCGTAGGCATCCATGACCCATGGCTGGACCGGGAGACCGGTCTGCGACTGTCCGCCGGCGACGAGCTGCGTGGTCGACCTCGATGGCGGTGCGGGACATGCCGAGCGGCTCGAACAGCCGGGTGCGCATCAGGTCCGGGTAGCTCATGTGGGCTGCCGCCGCGACGGCCTGGCCGGCAATGGCCGAGCCCAGGGTGGAGTACGCGTAGTCGCCACGGCCACTCAGCGTCTGTGCCCGGGTCTCCTCGGTCATCTCCGCGCTGTCGGACGGTGAAGAAGTTCTGGCCGAGCGGCGCTTTCCAGGCGGCGCGGCGCAGGGTTGCGGCGCCGAACTCGGCGTACCCGGAGGTGTGGGTGACGAGTTCATGCATCGTCACGGTGCCGGCCGGTGAGCCCTTCAGCTGCGGAAGGTAGGTGGAGACGGGCGCGTCCATGCGGATCTCGCCGCGGCGTACGGCGTCCGCGATGACCAGGCCGGTCATCGCCTTGGTCATCGACCCGACCTCCATCGGAGTGGTGTCGTCGGCGCCGATTCCGGCCAGCCGCACCGGCTCGGGCCGCGTCCAGGTCGACCTCGGCGACCGCCACGTCGTGGTAGCCGGCCAGCATGCCCCAGCCGGCCTGCTGGTCCAGGTGGGCCAGGACCGTGGGGTCGCCGTTGCGGGCGGTGGCCAGGTTCGGGGACAGCACCCAGGACACGACCGCGACGGTCACCGCCGCCGACGAGCACGGTGAGGACAAGGCGACGCGAGGCGAGGTAGCCCCCGGCCAGGACGACGAGCATGAGCAGCGCCTTCCAGCTGTCGTCCTCGTACCGGCCGTACCGGCCGCCGACCAGCGAGAGCAGCACCATCGTGGCGGGGATGACGAGCAGGACCGCGGCGACCAGCAGCTTCCCCGCCCAGCCGTGGGCGAACCAGGCCGTGTCACGGGCGAGCAGCGTCCGCAGGGGCCGGCGCCGAACCAGGGTCTGGAACGCTGCCAGCAGCAGCACCCCCAGCAGCACGACACCAACGAACCCCAGGCCCAGCAGGAACCCGAGCACGAGCCAGGCGGCGACCAGGCCGATACCGGCGACCACCTCGACCATGCGGCGGCGGCCGCCGGCGGCGGGACGACCGGACGGGGGTGGTTGGTTGGACGAGAGCGGTGTGGTCGTGCTGGACAGAAGGTTCTGGGACGGAGACATCAGCTGCACCTTTGTGCGTAGTAGGAACTCACGAGCTCGCCGATCTCGGCGGGCGCCTTCGCCGGAGAGCCGGCGTCGTAGGGGGGTTGAGGGTCGTACTCGAGGGCCAGCTGCACCGCCTGGGCGACGGCCGGACCGTGGCTGAGGCCCAGCAAGGTCAGCGCCAGGTCGATCCCGGCGGAGGCGCCGGCCGAGGTCAGCACCTTCCCGGCCCGGACGACCCGCTGTTCGCTGTAGGTGACGCCCACATCGGTCAGCCGCTGCGCCGAGGCCCAATGGGTGGCGGCCGCGGCACCGTCGAGGGCACCGGCGGCGGCGAGGTAGCTGGACCCGGTGCCGACGCTGAGAGTCCATGTCGTCGTCGGGTGCACGAGACGGAGCCACTCGACCAGGGTGGGGTCCGGGTCGCACGAGCAGTCGCTGCCGGGTACGACCACCACATCGGCGGACGCGACGTCACCGAGGCTCGCGCTCGCCTGCAGCGCACACAGTCCCGTGTCGTCGACGACGGCACCGGCCTCGGCGGCCACGAACACGCTCTGGACGCCCGGTGCGGCAGCAAGAACCTGGAAGGTGCCCACCACGTCGAGTGCGGTGAACCGGGGGTAGAGCAGGTAGGCAACCTTCATGTCTTCAGCGTGTGGCCGGGGCGAGCCACCCACAAGGACACGTTGTTGACGATGTCGGCCACCGCGTCTCCGGCGTACCGTCAACACATGGACTCCCGATGACTGGGTCGACGAACCCGCGCTCGAACGAGCCGACTCTCGAGCTGCCCGTCGAGCGTGGCGTGGTCATCGTGACCTTCGATACGGCCCAGATCCTCGACGTCACCGGGCCGCTCGAGGTCTTCTCCAGCGCCTCCCGCTTCCTGCCCGCAGTCCGGTACCGCACCCAGGTCGTGACCACCCGGGGCGGCCCGGTGCGCGCCAGCTGCGGGCTGGAGTTCGCCTCGACTCCGATCACCGAAGTCACCGGTCCCGTCGACACGTTGATGGTGGCCGGCGGCGCCGACATGGACGCGGCAGTCGCCGACACCGAGCTGCTCGACGCAGGTACGGCGGCTCGCCACTGACGCGCGCCGGGTGACCTCGGTCTGCTCCGGCGCGTTCGTGCTCGCGGCAGCCGGACTGCTGGAGGGACGACGAGCGACCACCCACTGGGCAGAGTGCGGACTGCTCGACGACACCTACGCCGACGTCACCGTCGACCCCGACGCCATCTACGTCCACGACGGCAACGTGTGGACCTCCGCCGGCGTCACCGCCGGCATCGACCTCGCGCTCGCTCTCGTCGCCGACGACCACGGACACCAGGCCGCCGCCACCATCGCACGTCAGCTGGTCGTCTACCTGCAGCGCTCCGGCGGCCAGGCGCAGTTCTCCGCCCTCCTGGCCGGGCAGGCCGCCGACACCGAGCCGGTGCGCGACCTGCTGTCCTGGCTGCGCGACCACCTCACCGACGACCTCTCCGTGGCAGCGCTCGCCCGACAGATCAACCTCTCCGAACGACAGTTCACCCGCGTCTTCAAGGCCGAGGTGGGTGCCACCGCGGCAGACCACGTCGAAGCCGTCCGGCTCGAGTCCGCATGCCGGCTGCTGGAGACCACCAACAGGACCATCGAACAGATCGCCAAGACCTGTGGCTTCGGAACACCCGAGACCATGAACCGAACCTTCCGGCGACGGCTCAACACGACCCCAGGCGAACATCGCCACCACTTCCGGGGTGACACCCCCGCGGTGCGCCACGGTTTGTAGACCCAGTCGCGGACAAGTAGCGCCCGCGGTCATCCACGACGCAATGCTGAGCCCGCCAGTAGGCAATCTCGAACCCCGCCAATCGAGGCTGGAACGCGCGCTCATCAAGCAGGTGAGGACGTTGCATAGGCCGATCGCGTTCAGCGTCCCACTACACCATCCGCAACGGCGATGCCTCTGAGGTCTACAGCATCTCTCGTGCGCCCAGGTAGGGGTTTCCGGTTTCGGCCGCGTGGCGACGCTTCCGAAGCAGCAGCTCGTCTAGCCAGAGTGCGCCTTCGAGAACTGCCGCAAGGTCGGCGCCATCGGCGAGTAGCAAACGAGACCCAGTGCGGCGAAGCAGGTTTACGGCTTCGCCACTGAACCCGTTGATGCTGATCATCAGGCCCCTGGTTCGATGAGCCTTCTCGGCGACCTTGCCGGCGAAGTCGCGCACCTGCTTCGGGTCTACCTTTTCGCTCAGCCATCGTGCCTCGAGCAGGTAGTCGTCAGTGTCGAATGTGAACGCGCCGTCAATCTGCTCTCCCTGTAGTGCGAAGGCGGCGCGCGGGCGAGGTCAAGAGGGTGAACAGACGGCTCAAGAAGGGCTTGAGGGCCAGCCCGCGCTGCTGCGGATCGGCCATCGCACTGAGGTGGTAGAAGTCGGCCTTCTGTTTCGAGGTCTTGTATGCGGGCCTAGGCCTGGGCAGCAGCAGCTGAGGCTGGAGCGTCCGCGGCCTTCCGGGGGGCACCGTCTTCGACGAGCTTCTTATGTTGCCCGATCACCCTCTTGATTTCAGCGAGCGCGTTCTGGGCGGCATGCACCTTGTCGGCGCCATCCTCCAGTCGGGCGAGGTGCTTAAACCCGGCGTCGTAGTCGGCCAGTGTCATGAGGACCCGACCGTGAGGCTCTGGAAGCGCCGCTCGTCGCGCTGGAGCCGGCTGACGACCTCACGAGCAGCCTCGCGCTTGGTTCTGCCCTGCAGGTCGATCCCTGCCAGCACGCTGCTGTCGCCTGCGAACAGCGAGGTCATCATCTGAGAGAAGGCGTCTTGTACCACTGGAACGTCGTCGCGAGTCCCTCGGCCAGCGCGTCATACGCCTGCGGGTGAAGGCGGTTGGAAGGGTCGGCTGACACGAACCGATCATACGAAGCGCGGCCGGCCAGGGACTATGTCCGACACGAAGGCGGTGGGTCGCGCGTTCGCCGGTGGCCGATGCGCCACCGCGACTACCTGACGAGATCCGTCTAGAGGTCCGTCAGCCAGGGATGGCCCGGGAGGGTTCGCTCCAGTCCAGCACGCAGCCAGGCCTGTCGTCGCTCGTTGAGGTGGGGCAGTGTGTTGTCAAAGTCGACCGCGTCTTTCGCGCGCAGGCCCTTGGCCTTGTACAGCAACTGGATCTCGGGCTGGAGATAGCGGATCCCATCACGCTGCCACAGGGCGTCACGCATCGGCATGCTCACGGACTCGTCCCGCTTGTACCCCCACCTCTCTGTCGTGCCGGGAACAAGCAGGATGTCGAACTCCCACGGCTGCATCGCCGCACGCCGGGTCCACACCTGTCCGCACCCTGGAGGGAGTACGTCGTCGGGCGCGCCGTCCGGGTCGTCTTCGGGGAGCAGCGGGCGGAGCGCGCCACCCGTCGCCGTCCAGACATCGAGCTGGCCGGCGAGGTGCTTCCTGAGCATGGGGAGGTCGGCACGCAGAACGCTGGCGTCAGTGTCCTCGTGCTCGCGCGACACGCCGGTGAACGCCTCCAACGCCCAGCCGCCGGCTACCCACCACACGCCTGGGTAGCCGTCCATGAGCGCGGCCACGTCCGCCGGCGTGCGCCTGGTCCACGGACCGTACAGCCGCCCGAAGTCTTCCCTGCGCAAGTCGTTGATGCCCACGCGGGCAGCCTATGGTCCGGCGGCAGAGATTCCCCGCCCCAACGTTCGTGACTGGGGGTGCGCTCACCGCCCTCCACCATCCCGTCAGGCGATCCGCCCATGGAATCGCCGCACTTTTGAGCCGGATGACCAGGACCGGCATCAGCGGCGCCGGCAGGGGAGCGGCGTACGGCAACTGCCGACTGCCGGCGCGACCCGAAGCGTTCACAGACGCGAAAGGACTGCGCCGACAACGGGCCGCACCTCTTGCACGTGGCTGACCAGGCTGCCCATGAGCCGGTTGCGCACGGCGAAGATCCCAGTGGAACTCAGCCGATACAGCAGCGCCCGGACCAGAATCTGATACCAGTCCTCCCCAACCGCCCATTCATCCAGCAGAGTCAACGCGGCACCTCGGAAGGTCGCAGCGTCGGTGACCGCGATAGCGTTCGCCATCTCTGCCAGCCGGAAGTACGGCGGCCAGTCGATCACGGCCGGTAACCGTTGGTCGGTGATCAGGACGTTGGGCAGGATGTCGCCGTGGATGAGCTGGCTCGGGCTGCAAACGGGAGCCAGGTGGCTGCGGAGCTGCCCGATCAGATCAAGGGTCTCGGCGTCACCCTCGGCTGGGCCGTTTTCCCACGCCAGTCGATCACCGAACGCCCAGGGGTCGTTGCGGGAATCGAGGAACTCAGGCTGCGGCATACTTCGGATTTGGTGGTGGAAGAGATCGCTGGCTTCCCTGAGACGGGCCATTTCGCGCCACGGTTCGGTCTCTCGACCCGCGATGAAGACGTGTGCGCCCCATCCGTCCACTGACCAGCCACCTGGCTCGTCTGCCCCACGCGACTGCACAGGTTCGGGCACTCGCACCTCGTCGTGGGCGTCCCACCCGGCGTACACCCGGCTAACCCACAGGTGTTCTGGTGCGTAACCGACTGGCTTGAGGACAAGCCGGCCGTCGGTCCAGGTGACACCGTGGCCCCCTGGGAGTCGCCGCAGCGCCTGCTCGTCCGCACCAAACCCTCGGATCACGCAGCCGGTGGGGCCACGATGGCGCCACGTCGATTTCGATGCTGTGCGCAGTTCCAGTGCCACGCGGGGAGGGTCGATCATGCCAGGACGCTACATGTGGCACCGGGTCCGTAAAGCGCACATACCGCCCGGGCCCGTGACCTCAACCCGCCGACCCATGGCACGGTTCCGGTCACCGATGGGCTTGCGAACGCCTCCTCTCGCTACTGGCATGGGAGTGCCCAGTGCCGCCCTCGACGCGGCGAAGCGAAGCACCCGGATGCCGGGCGACGTCTCGCCAAAGCGCAAGGACTCAGGCGGCCGGAACCGGCTCGGACGACGGCCGCCATTCCCGCCTGATCAGCCCGTAGACCCTCGAGTCGGAGACCTCGCCGTTCACGATGCAATCTTCCCGCAACGTCCCTTCGCGCACGAAGCCGAGCTTCTCCAGCACGCGAGCAGATGCCACGTTGCGTGTATCGGTTTCAGCCTGGACGCGATTCAGGTCCAGCGTGTCGAATGCCCACCGCAGCAAACCGCGCGCGGCCTCCGTCGCGTAACCGTGGCCCCACGCTGCATCGTCGAAGCAGTAGCCCAGCGATGCGCTGCGGTAGTCCGGATTCCACCGGTTCAGGCTGCACCAGCCGATGAACGCCTCGTCGGAGACACGATCCACGGCCAGCCGCGCCCCGGTGCCCCCCTCTGCCATCTGCCGGCAAGCCGTGATGAACCGCTTGGCGCGCACGCGTTCGCTCCACGGGGGCGCGTCCCAGTAGCGCAGCACGTAGGCGCTGCTGTGCAGCGCGAAGAGGTCGTTGGCATCCGCGTCGCCGAAGGGACGCAGTCGAAGGCGAGCGGTGTCCAGCGTGGGGGTGGGCAGCGACATGCGCGTCCAGTTCCCTCCTGCGTTTTTGGTTGCCGATCAACTAGACATCTGATGACGGCCCACTCGCAACGGGATTTATCGGCGGCCGGGGAAACGACGTGCCCGCTCTTCGGCGGAGCGTGCGCTTGGTTGGTGACGCCGTCCCGGTTGAGGATATATATGCGGGACCGCGGAGGCTGGTTGTCGGGACGGTTCCGCATCAGCCGTTGCCCGGTCGGAACAGGTTGCTGGCGATGGATCGCGGCTGGCACGCTGCCGGCTTGCCACTGAGGAAGGCCTGATCCGGGTCAAGGTTCGAGGATCTCGAAGCGGCGACGCGCCAGATCCCCGTCAGCACGGCATCGAGGTGGTGGAACGCTGGGTCGAGGGTGATTGACTAGGCGCCATGGCGAAACCGACCGACGTCCAGCATCTGGTGAAGCAGCTGATGGCTGGGGCCAGCCCCGAGGAGAACCAGGCAGTGCTCGATGCACTTCTGAGTGGGCAGGTCTCCAGCATCTTCGAGAAGTTGCAGGTCGACCAGAAGCCGACGCTGTGCCCGGTCCCGACCGAGGTCTGCGGATACCGCGTTCGCCTCGACCTGCACGGTGCGAGGCCGCCGGTGTGGAGGCGGCTCGAACTGCCCGGCGACCTCATGCTGCCCCGGCTGCATGAGGTGATCCAGGCGGCGATGGGGTGGCACGACAGTCACCTGCATCGGTTCCGCACCGGCAGCGATCATCGCTCGCCGTACGTCATCACGCAGTTCGACCTCGACGAGGGCGAGGACGGCGTGCTCGAGGACGACGTTCGGCTGGACCAGATGGTGGCAGCCGAGGGTGATCAACTCTGGTACGAGTACGACTTCGGGGACGGCTGGGACCACGCCCTCCGCGTCGAGGCAGTCCTGGACGAGCCGCCGGCGACCGTGCGCTGCACCGGCGGTCGGCTGGCCTGCCCGCCCGAGGACTGCGGAGGGCTCGGTGGCTACGAAGAGTTGGCCGCCTGGGTACGCAGCGGGTACGACGACGCCCTCCTACCCGAAGTCTTCGACAACGCCGCGCATGCTCATGACTGGCTGCCCCTCGACTGGCACCCCGACCACTTCGAGGTCGAGGAGACCAACGCCGCCCTGGCCGTCGCGGTCGCCGTGCCCGTGGCGGTCACGGGCGAGCTCGCCGAACTCGCCAAGCAACTGGAGCGTCGCGGCATCCGCCTGTTGCGGGAGGTGCTGGGCCGCCCGCTCTCCCATGGACCGACCGAGGTCACCGCCGCCGAGGCCGCCCGGCTGACCGAGACCTACCGGGTCTTCCTCGACCTCATCGGTGACGGGGTCTCACTGACAGGCGCAGGCTACCTACCGCCCGCGGTGGTCGAGCAGTTCGCCGAATGCAGCGGCATCACCCGATGGTGGATCGGCAAGGCCAACCGCGAGGACCTGACACCACCCGTCGCGGGTGTGCGCGATACCGTTCGTGCACTCGGACTGGTCACCGTCCGCAAGGGCCGACTGACACCGACCGCGGCCGGCACCCGCTGCCGCCAAGATCCCCAGGCACTGTGGCAGCACATCGTCGGGCGACTTCCCCTGGGCACCAAGGAGACCGATCGCCACTCCGGATGGATGGCACTCGCCGTCGCCGGGAGCGGCGTACCGGCGCAGGAGTGGCGCAGCGAGATCAGCGACCTGCTCTTCGCGCTCGGCTGGCGCAGCGCAGCGGGCCGGTACTCGCGCCCGCCCGCCCACAGCCTGACACTCGATGTGCTGGACCAGCTGGCCGGCGCTGCACGCACCGGCTGGAGCGTCACGGGAACCGACTTCGCCGTAGCCGCCTCCGCCCGCGCGGTCATCCGCCGCGGATAGGGCGATCCCGGGACTGGATCCTCTGCGGCACAGGAGCACGTGGTGCAGGCGACGAAGGACGCGCGCCCCGTAGCGGTTCGGCATGTGGAACGATTCCATGCAGGCGACCCCAAACCCCGGCTGCATTTCCGCTATGACGCCGCCTACCACGGCCGCAGCGCCCGACAGCTGACGCATGGTGGCTAGTCACCACCTCGAGACGCCGCCTCATTCGCACTGAGTCGACCGACCGTCGGCGGCATGTGGACTCGCATCGGTCGCGAGGCTGGGAGGCCTATCTTTCGGCGGCGCCAGCGGTCGTGTCCACCGCCGGCCCGTCCCGCGGAAAGGGGACGGCGATGGCCTGTTCAACGACCGCAGTGTGTGGCGCGGCGGCGTGAAGTCGACCGTCTCGTGTGATGACGGCGCGGCCGCGGGTCATGGTTGCGATGAGGTCTTCGACCAGCGTCTGCACAGGGACGTCGAGCAGGCGTGCGGCGTCGACGAGCCAGGCACGGTCGTGCAGGTAGGTCTCGACCTGGTCGGTGGGGATGCCGTCGTAGATCATCAGGGCGAAGGCGAAGATCCGGCGGGCGCCGTACCAGACGGCTCCGTCGGGGTCCTGGACCAGGCGTTGGGTGCGCTTGTGTGCGGCGGCGAGGGCTGCGTCCGTGTCGGTGGGGATGGGGCCGTGTGCGGTCAGCAGGACGAGTGGGTCGAGGTCGGCGAGCCGTTGCAGGGATGCGAGGGCGGTGGCGGCGGCGTCGGGGCCGTCGAGGGCGAGGTTGACCCAGCCGACGTCGTAGTCGGAGAGCGCATCGCCGACCGCGAGCAGGCGTTCCTCGGGCTGCCACAGGCACAGGTGGCCGGGTGTGTGGCCGGGCGTGGACACGACCTGCCAGTCGGCGTCGCCGAGCCGGAGGACCTGTGCGTCGTCGAGGGTCTCCTCGATGGTGTAGGGGGCGACGGGCTGGTCGAGGTACTCGGCTGCGCAGCAGCCGGGGTCGCGGCGGTTGACGGCCTCGGCGTCGACGCCGCTGGCAGCCACCCCGGCTCCGCCGGACTGCAGCAGCCCGTTGGCCCCGACGTGGTCGGAGTGCCAGTGCGTGTTGACGACCAGCGCCAGGTCGCGGGTGTGCGCGCGCACCCAGTCGACCGTGTCCTGGGCGTGGCCGACGAAGCCGCTGTCCACCAGCGCCGGCTGCGAGCCAGGCAGGAGCAGCAGGTTGGCGTCGGGGAAGGGGCGCTGTCGCCACGTGACCCAGCCGGGCAGTCCTTCGGCTGGTGCCGTCACGATCCGTTCTCCCCGGGCACGCTGATGAGGGTTTGCTGGCCTGCGGCAACGAGCTTTCGTCCGTCGCCCCGGACGGCGAAGACCTCGAGCCGGCAGATGCTGAGGGTGCGACCGGACTTGAGCACCGTGCCGATCGCCTCGAGGTGGTCTCCGGCCGCGGGGGCGAGGAGGTTGAGCTTGTACTCGACCGTCAGCACCTCGGACGTCGTCGGCATCAGGGTGAGGGCGGCGTACCCGCCGGCAGTGTCAGCGATGGCGCTGGTCGCTCCCGCGTGGATGTAGCCGTGCTGCTGGGTCACCTCGTCACGACCCGGCAAGTTGATCTGGACCCGTCCCGCTGCGACGTGTGTGAGCTGCGCGCCGAGCAGTCGCATGAGCCCCTGGCGGTCGAAGCTGGCCTGGACCCGGTCCACGACCTCGGGAGTCGCCTGCTCTGGTGTCTGGTCGCCCATCTGTCCTCCTGAGGTGCTGGCCGGTCGTTTCATGGTGCCAAGCGAATGGCTGAAGCGGGCGTGTCAGATCTTCTGTGTAAGTGATCGGTCCATCTGAAAGGGAACAAGATGGATCTCGTGACCGAAGATGAAACTGTTGCCGACCAGCCGCCGCGTGGTTCTGACGTTGCTGCGGAGCTCGCCGCGTCGGGTGCGTTGGACTCGATTTTCGCCAGGATCGACGCCGGCGAGCTGGAGCTGACCGGGGATGGTGGCTTCATCCCCGGGTTGATCAAGGCCGCGCTCGAACGCGGTCTGCAGGCCGAGCTGACCGACCACCTGGGCTATGAGAAGGGCTCGACGGAGGCGTCGTTGTTCGCGAACTCGCGCAACGGAGCCACGCCGAAGACACTGGCCTCCCAGGTCGGCGACATCGACCTGGACGTGCCCCGCGACCGGTGTGGGTCGTTCATCCCACGGCTGGTCCCGAAGGGCTCCCGGCGACTCGGTGGGCTCGATGAGGTGATCATCAGCCTCTACGCCGGCGGGATGACGGTCCGCGACATCCAGCACCATCTGGCGACCACGATCGGCACCGAGCTGTCCCACGAGACGATCAGCAAGATCACCGACGAGATCCTCGCCGAGGTCCTGGCCTGGCAGCGTCGGCCGCTCGAGGCGCGGCAGTTTCTAGCGAACGAGGCGAATAGGTTGTCGTGCGAATCGTCGTTCCCATCGTCGCATGAGTTGGTCCGGACTCAGATCGCCGAGGCAGAGGCGGGGGCGATCATTGAGCTCTGCGGCCACCAAGTCGAGTTGCTCGGTGCTCCAGACGGCGAGGTCAGTTCCCTTGGGGAAGTACTGGCGGAGCAGACCGTTGGCGTTCTCGTTGCTTCCGCGCTGCCAGGGTGAGTGGGGGTCGACGAAGTAGATTCTCAGCCCGGTTTCGTGCTCGATACGCGGGTGATGGAACATCTCGTTCCCCTGGTCCCAGGTCAAGGTTCGTCGCATCGGTGCGGGTAGCCCCGAGAACGCCTCAATCAGTGCGTCTGCGACCAGTGGGGCTGCGTGCCCGTTCGGCAGCCCAACCAGCATGGTGAGCCGCATCTTGCGTTCGACCAGGGTCGCGATGGCCGACCACTGGCCGGCGCCGACGATCAGGTCCCCTTCCCAGTGCCCGGCCTGGCGACGCGCTTCGACGATCGCCGGTCGTTCGTGGATCGACTTCATCGCCGTGCACTGCTTCAACGCCCCCTCGCGTGATCGTCCACGGCCGCGGCGGCGCCGGTAGGTCCGACCCGTTCGGAGGTTCTCGGGCTTCATGGGGACGATGAGCCCACGGTAGATCGCCTCATAGATCGTCTCGGTGCAGACGTGCCACGCGCGATGCTTACGGTATCGGCGTCGCAGCCATCTGCTGATCTGCGCCGGCGACCACCGCTTTCCCAGCTTCTCCCCGACGACCCGCCGGAGCTCCCCGTCGCGTTCGAAGATCCGGCGCTTCGGGCGACGACGCCGACCATGAGCCCGGTTGTGCGCGAACCAGGGCTGGTAGCTGCCGTCCGGCTTCTTGTTCCTGGCGATCTCGCGATACACGCTCTGGAATGACTTCCCGATTCGCGTCGCGATCACCTTGACCGGCTCCCCGGCGGCGAGCCCATCGGCGATCTCGATGCGATCATCCTGACTGAAGTACCGGGCACTGATCGGGGTGGTCTCGATGATGCTCATGCTGCCAGCGTCAATGAACCACAGCGAGCCACAGCTCAAGGACACGCCGACCCGCCGGGCTACCTCAGCCCCCGAGAGGCCCTGACGGATCAGCTCAAAGTAGCGGCGCTTGACGTCCGCGGGCATCTTGTTTGGCGCATACCTCGGCATGCGAATCTCCTTCCGGAAGATTCGCCTCGTTCGTTGGAAACTGCCCGCTGTACCCGGTGATCTACCTCGACGCGCTGGTCGTCAAGGTCCGCGACGGCGCGCACGTGCGGAACAAGGCCGCCCACATCGCCGTGGGCGTCGACATGGACGGCGTCAAGCACGTGCTGGGGATCTGGATCCAGGCCACCGAGGGCGCGAAGTTCTGGGCCGGTGTCTGCGCGGATCTGGCCAACCGCGGCGTCCGGGACGTCCTCATCGTGTGCTGCGACGGGTTGACCGGCTTCGCCGAGGCGATCGAGGCCACCTGGGCCCAGGCGACGGTCCAGACCTGCACCGTGCACCTGATCCGGGCCGCGATGCGGTTCGTGAACTACAAGGACCGCAAGAAGATCGCGACCGCGTTCAAGCCGATCTACACCGCCGCCGACGCCGACGCCGCCCGGGTCGAGTTCGAGGCGTTCAAGGCCTCCGAGCTGGGCAGGAAGTACCCGCACGCGGTCGCCACCTGGGAGGCCGCCTGGGACCGGTTCATCCCGTTCCTGGCGTTCCCACCCGAGCTGCGCCGCGTCATCTACACCACCAACTCGATCGAGTCGTTGAACTTCCAGCTCCGCAAGGTCATCAAGAACCGCGGCCAGTTCCCCAACGACGACGCGGTGATCAAGCTGCTCTGGCTCTCGATCTGCAACATCGAGGACAAGCGAGCCCGCCAGCGCGAACGCGAACGCGGACGACCCGCAACCGAACGCAAGGCCCCCGGCCGACTCGTCGAGGGCCAAGTCGTCACCAACTGGAAACAAGCCCTCGAACAACTCGCCCTGGCCTACCCCGACCGGATCAACCCCCACATCCAATGACCGGCCCTTACACAGAAAACTTGACAGGCTCGATCTGGAGTCATGCCACGAGCTGTTCGATGATGAGAACCACACCGATGACCACCATCGCGGCCCCGGAGAACCTGGTCACCCTGCGCGCGGCCCCGGGACGGGTCCGCAGCACCCTCCTGGCGCCGGTGCCCACCACGGTGTAGACGACGGCGCAGCTCGCGACGTGCAGCAGTCCCAGCGTCACGATCTGCGCGGCCACCGGCCAGGCAGCTCGGGTGTCGATGAACTGCGGCAGCAGCGCCAAGAACAGCAGGAACACCTTGGGGTTCAGGCCGCTGATGCCCAACCCGGTGGCCGCCTGCCGCAGCCACGAACCAGACTCCGAGCCCTCGTCGACCACTGAGACGGTGGCGGGACCGGTCAGCATGCCCGCCCCGAGCCAGACCAGGTACGCGGCCCCCGTCAGGGTCAGCGCCGTCAGCACCATGGGCGAGCCGGCCACCACGGCAGCCACCCCCGCGGCGACCACGATGGTCGCCAGCACGTGCCCCGCCAACAGGCCGCCGACCGCCGGGAGCACCGTTCGGTTCCGCACCCCGGCAGAGATCGCGTGGGCCCAGTCGGCCCCGGGGGTGATGACGAACAAGAACGAAACGGTCCAAAACGCGGCTGCTGTTCCCAGCGCCATGTCGCTTCCTCCTCGAGCTCCTTGAACGAGGGAACGGCGGAACCCTCGTCGCTTGGAGGGAGGCTATGCGCGATCGTCCCCAAAAGGTGCTGCCAAGTGTTTGCGGTTGTCGACCCGAGGGTGGAAGAATCTGTCGCATGGATGCAGTCGACAAGCAGATCCTTGCGGAGGTGCAACGGGATGGGCGGCTGACCATCACTGAGCTGGCCGAGCGCGTCGGGCTGAGCCTCTCTCCGTGCCACCGCCGCCTGCGGGCGCTCGAACGCTCCGGCGCGATCGGCGGCTACCGCGCCCAGCTCGATGCCCAGGTCCTCGGTCTGACCCTCGAGGCCCTCGTGTTCGTCACCATGCGCGGCGCCGACCGGGAGACCGTGGCGACCTTCGAGGACGCCGTCTCCAAGGTCCCCCACGTGCTGAAGGCGCAACGGCTCTTCGGCGATCCGGACTACCTCCTGCAGGTCATCGCTCGCGACCTGCCGGCCTTCCAGCAGATCTACGACGAGCAGCTATCCACCCTGCCCGGTGTCCAACGCCTGACGTCCACGCTCGTCATGAAAAGCGTCGTCGAGGACCAGCCGCTACCGCTGTAAGGCAGGGTCGCCCGCGCTCGCCTTGCCAACCGGGCTCACTCGCGAAGGCCACCTGGATCGCATCTCAAGAACGCCGGATCTGGCACGGATGGTGAATCTCACGATCCTG
>CAWHPY010000002.1:0-188646 GCA_963831375.1 uncultured Actinomycetota bacterium
GGCCATTTCGCGCCACGGTTCGGTCTCTCGACCCGCGATGAAGACGTGTGCGCCCCATCCGTCCACTGACCAGCCACCTGGCTCGTCTGCCCCACGCGACTGCACAGGTTCGGGCACTCGCACCTCGTCGTGGGCGTCCCACCCGGCGTACACCCGGCTAACCCACAGGTGTTCTGGTGCGTAACCGACTGGCTTGAGGACAAGGCGGCCGTCGGTCCAGGTGACACCGTGGCCCCCTGGGAGTCGCCGCAGCGCCTGCTCGTCCGCACCAAACCCTCGGATCACGCAGCCGGTGGGGCCACGATGGCGCCACGTCGATTTCGATGCTGTGCGCAGTTCCAGTGCCACGCGGGGAGGGTCGATCATGCCAGGACGCTACATGTGGCACCGGGTCCGTAAAGCGCACATACCGCCCGGGCCCGTGACCTCAACCCGCCGACCCATGGCACGGTTCCGGTCACCGATGGGCTTGCGAACGCCTCCTCTCGCTACTGGCATGAGAGTGCCCGGTGCCGCCCTCGACGCGGCGAAGCGAAGCACCCGGGTGCCGGGCGACGTCTCGCGAAAGAGAGGACTCAGCGGGCGGGAACCGGCTCGGACGACGGCCGCCACTCCCGCCTGATCAGCCCGTAGACCCACGAGTCAGAGACCTCGCCGTTCACGACGCAGTCTTCCCGCAACGTCCCTTCACGCACGAAGCCGAGCTTCTCCAGCACGCGGGCAGATGCCACGTTGCGCGTATCGGTCTCGGCCTGGACGCGATTCAGGTCCAGCGTGTCGAATGCCCACCGCAGCAAAGCGCGCGCGGCCTCCGTCGCGTAGCCGTGGCCCCACGCTGCATCGTCGAAGCAGTAGCCCAGCGACGCGCTGCGGTAGTCCGGATTCCACCGGTTCAGGCTGCACCAGCCGATGAACGCCCCGTCGGAGACACGATCCACGGCCAGCCGCGCCCCGGTGCCCCCCTCTGCCATCTGCCGGCAAGCCGTGATGAACCGCTCGGCGCGCACGCGTTCGCTCCACGGCGGCGCGTCCCAGTAGCGCAGCACGTAGGCGCTGCTGTGCAGCGCGAAGAGGTCGTTCGCATCCGCGTCGTCGAAGGGACGCAGTCGAAGGCGAGCGGTGTGCAGCGTGGGGGTGGGCAGCGACATGCGCGTCATGTTCCCTCCTCGTGATTGGTGGCCGATCAACCAGACATCCGATGACGGCCCACTCGCAACGGGTTTCTCGGCGGCCGGGCAGAACGACGTGCACGCTCATCGGCGGAGCGTGGCTTGGTTGGTGACGCCGTCCCGGTTGAGGATATATATGCGGGACCGCGGAGGCTGGTTGTCGGGACGGTTCCGCATCAGCCGTTGCCCGGTCGGAACAGGTTGCTGGCGATGGATCGCGGCTGGCACGCTGCCGGCTTGCCACTGAGGAAGGCCTGATCCGGGTCAAGGTTCGAGGATCTCGAAGCGGCGACGCGCCAGATCCCCGTCAGCACGGCATCGAGGTGGTGGAACGCTGGGTCGAGGGTGATTGACTAGGCGCCATGGCGAAACCGACCGACGTCCAGCATCTGGTGAAGCAGCTGATGGCTGGGGCCAGCCCCGAGGAGAACCAGGCAGTGCTCGATGCACTTCTGAGTGGGCAGGTCTCCAGCATCTTCGAGAAGTTGCAGGTCGACCAGAAGCCGACGCTGTGCCCGGTCCCGACCGAGGTCTGCGGATACCGCGTTCGCCTCGACCTGCACGGTGCGAGGCCGCCGGTGTGGAGGCGGCTCGAACTGCCCGGCGACCTCATGCTGCCCCGGCTGCATGAGGTGATCCAGGCGGCGATGGGGTGACGACAGTCACCTGCATCGGTTCCGCACCGGCAGCGATCATCGCTCGCCGTACGTCATCACGCAGTTCGACCTCGACGAGGGCGAGGACGGCGTGCTCGAGGACGACGTTCGGCTGGACCAGATGGTGGCAGCCGAGGGTGATCAACTCTGGTACGAGTACGACTTCGGGGACGGCTGGGACCACGCCCTCCGCGTCGAGGCAGTCCTGGACGAGCCGCCGGCGACCGTGCGCTGCACCGGCGGTCGGCTGGCCTGCCCGCCCGAGGACTGCGGAGGGCTCGGTGGCTACGAAGAGTTGGCCGCCTGGGTACGCAGCGGGTACGACGACGCCCTCCTACCCGAAGTCTTCGACAACGCCGCGCATGCTCATGACTGGCTGCCCCTCGACTGGCACCCCGACCACTTCGAGGTCGAGGAGACCAACGCCGCCCTGGCCGTCGCGGTCGCCGTGCCCGTGGCGGTCACGGGCGAGCTCGCCGAACTCGCCAAGCAACTGGAGCGTCGCGGCATCCGCCTGTTGCGGGAGGTGCTGGGCCGCCCGCTCTCCCATGGACCGACCGAGGTCACCGCCGCCGAGGCCGCCCGGCTGACCGAGACCTACCGGGTCTTCCTCGACCTCATCGGTGACGGGGTCTCACTGACAGGCGCAGGCTACCTACCGCCCGCGGTGGTCGAGCAGTTCGCCGAATGCAGCGGCATCACCCGATGGTGGATCGGCAAGGCCAACCGCGAGGACCTGACACCACCCGTCGCGGGTGTGCGCGATACCGTTCGTGCACTCGGACTGGTCACCGTCCGCAAGGGCCGACTGACACCGACCGCGGCCGGCACCCGCTGCCGCCAAGATCCCCAGGCACTGTGGCAGCACATCGTCGGGCGACTTCCCCTGGGCACCAAGGAGACCGATCGCCACTCCGGATGGATGGCACTCGCCGTCGCCGGGAGCGGCGTACCGGCGCAGGAGTGGCGCAGCGAGATCAGCGACCTGCTCTTCGCGCTCGGCTGGCGCAGCGCAGCGGGCCGGTACTCGCGCCCGCCCGCCCACAGCCTGACACTCGATGTGCTGGACCAGCTGGCCGGCGCTGCACGCACCGGCTGGAGCGTCACGGGAACCGACTTCGCCGTAGCCGCCTCCGCCCGCGCGGTCATCCGCCGCGGATAGGGCGATCCCGGGACTGGATCCTCTGCGGCACAGGAGCACGTGGTGCAGGCGACGAAGGACGCGCGCCCCGTAGCGGTTCGGCATGCGGAACGATTCCATGCAGGCGACCCCAAACCCCGGCTGCATTTCCGCTATGACGCCGCCTACCACGGCCGCAGCGCCCGACAGCTGACGCATGGTTGGCTAGTCACCACCTCGAGACGCCGCCTCATTCGCACTGAGTCGACCGACCGTCGGCGGCATGTGGACTCGCATCGGTCGCGAGGCTGGGAGGCCTATCTTTCGGCGGCGCCAGCGGTCGTGTCCACCGCCGGCCCGTCCCGCGGAAAGGGGACGGCGATGGCCTGTTCAACGACCGCAGTGTGTGGCGCGGCGGCGTGAAGTCGACCGTCTCGTGTGATAACGGCGCGGCCGGGGTCATGGTTGCAATGAGGTCTTCGACCAGCGTCGCGAGGGCCGTCGAGCAGGCGTGGGCGTCGACGAGCCAGGCACGGCCGTGCAGGTAGGTCTCGACCTGGTCGGTGGGGATGCCGTCGTAGATCATCAGGGCGAAGGCGAAGATCCGGCGGGCGCCGTACCAGACGGCTCCGTCGGGGTCCTGGACCAGGCGTCGGGTGGGCTTGTGTGCGGGGCGAGGGCTGCGTCCGTGTCGGCGGGGATGGGGCCGTGCCGGTCAGCAGGACGAGTGGTCGAGGTCGGCGAGCCGTTGCAGGATGCGAGGGCGGTGGCGGCGGCGTCGGGGCCGTCGAGGGCGAGGTTGACCCAGCCGACGTCGTAGTCGGAGAGCGCATCGCCGACCGCGAGCAGGCGTTCCTCGGGCTGCCACAGGCACAGGTGGCCGGGTGTGTGGCCGGGCGTGGACACGACCTGCAGTCGGCGTCGCCGAGCCGGAGGACCTGTGCGTCGTCGAGGGTCTCCTCGATGGTGTAGGGGGCGACGGGCTGGTCGAGGCAGTCGGCTGCGCAGCAGCCGGGTCGCGGCGGTTGACGGCCTCGGCGTCGACGCCGCTGGCAGCCACCCCGGCTCCACCGGACTGCAGCAGCCCGTTGGCCCGACGTGGTCGGAGTGCCAGCGCGTGTTGACGACCAGCGCCAGGTCGCGGGTGTGCGCGCGCACCCAGTCGACCGTGTCCTGGGCGTGGCCACGAAGCTGTTGTCCACCAGCGCGGCTGGAGCCAGGCAGGAGCAGCAGGTTGGCGTGGGAAGGGGCGCTGTCGCCACGTGACCCAGCCGGGCAGTCCTTCGGCTGTGCCGTCACGATCCGTTCTCCCGGGCACGCTGATGAGGGTTTGCTGGCCTGCGGCGACGAGCTTTCGTCCGTCGCCCGGACGGCGAAGACCTCAGCCGGCAGATGCTGAGGGGGCGACCGGACTACGTGCCGATCGCCTCGAGGTGGTCTCCGGCCGCGGGGGCGAGGAGGTTGGCTTGTACTCGATCGTCAGCTCCTCGGACGTCGTCGGCATCAGGGTGAGGGCGGCGTAAACTCCGGCAGTGTCAGCGATCGCGCTGGTCGCTCCGCGTGGATGTAGCCGTCGGCTGGGTCACCTCGTCACGACCGGCAAGTTGAACTGGACCTGTCCCGCTTCGACGTGTGTGAGCTGCGCGCCCAACATCGCATGAGCCCCTGGCGGTCGAGCTGGCCTGGACCCGGTCGACGACCTCGGGAGTCGCCGGCTCTGGTGTCTGATCGCCCATCTGTCCTCCTGAGGTGCTGGCCGAACGTTTCATGGTGCCAAGCGAGTGGCTGAAGCGGGCGTGTCAGATCTTCTGGTCAGTGATCGTTCGATCTGAAAGGGGACAAGATGGATCTCGGACCGAAGATGAACTGTTGCCGACCAGTCGCCGCGTGGTTCTGACGTTGCTGCGGAGCTCGCCGCGTCGGGTGCGTCGGACTCGATTTTCGCCAGGATCAACGCCGGCGAGCTGGAGCTGACCGGGGACGGTGGCTTCATCCCCGGCTTGATCAAGGCCGCGCTCGAACGCGGTCTGCAGGCCGAGCTGACCGACCATCTGGGCTACGAGAGGGCTCGGCGGAGGGTCGTTGTTCGCGAACTCGCGCAACGGAGCCACGCCGAAGACATGGCCTCGAGGTCGGCGACATCGACCTGGACGTGCCCGGGACCGCGTGGGACGTTCATCCCACGGCTGGTCCCGAAGGGGACCCGGCGACTCGGGGGCTCGATGAGGTGATCTCGCTCTATGCCGGCGGGATGACCGTCCGCGAGATCCAGCGGCATCTGGCGAACACGATCGGCACCGAGCTGTCCCAGGAGACGATCAGCAAGATCACCGACGAGATCGTCGCCGAGGTCGTGGCCTGGCAGCGTCGGCCTCTCGAGGCGCGGCGTTTCTAGCGAACGTTGCGAATACATTGTCGTGCGAAGTCGATCCCATCGTGGCATGAGTTGGTGCGGTCAGGTCATCAAGGCAGAGGCGGGGTCGGTCGTTGAGCTCGGCGGCGATCAGGTCGAGTTGCTCGGCGCTCCAGACGGCGAGGTCGGTGCCCTTGGGGAAGTACTGGCGGAGCAGGCCGTTGATGTTCTCGTTGCTGCCGCGCTGCCAGGGCGAGTGCGGGTCGGCGAAGTAGATCCGCAGCCCGGTTGCATGCTCGATGCGCCGGTGGTGGAACATCTCGTTGCCCTGGTCCCAGGTCAGGGTCCGTCGCAGCGCTGCGGGCAGCCTCGAGAACGCGTCGATCAGCGCGTCACCGACGAGTGGGGCTGTGTGCCCGTCGGCAGCCGCGACGAGCATCGTGAGCCGGGTCTTGCGCTCGACCAGCGTCGCGATCGCGGACCGCTGGCCGGCGCCGACGATCAGATCGCCCTCCCAGTGCCCGACCTGGCGGCGCGCTTCGACGACGGCCGGCCGTTCGTGGATCGACTTCATCGTCGTGGACTGCTTCAGCGCCCCGTCGCGGGTGCGGCCCCGACCGCGGCGATGTCGGTAGGTCCGGCCGGTGCGCAGGTTCTCGGGCTGCACCGGGACGATCAGACCGCGGTAGACGGCCTCGTAGATCGTCTCGGTGCACACATGCCAGGCGCGTGCGCCGGTAGCGTCGTCGCAGCCAACGGCTGATCTGCGCCGGCGACCACCGCTTGGCGAGCTTCGCCGCCACGAGCTCGCGCAGCTGCGCGTCGGCGTCGAACCGCGCGGCTTCGGGCCGGCGCCGCCGCAGGTAGGCCTGGTTGTGCGCGAACCACGGCTGGTAGCTGCCGTCGGGCTTACGGTTGCGGGCGATCTCCCGGTACACGCTCTGGTAGGACTTGCCGATCCGCGCCGCGATCACCTTGACCGGCTCGCCGCGCGGCGAGCCCGTCGGCGATCTCGATCCGATCGTCCTGACTGAGGTAGCGCGGACTGATCGGGGGTCTCGATGATGCTCACGCTGCCAGCGTCGATGAACCACAGCGACCCGCAGCTCAACGACACACCCACCCGCCGGGCGCCTCAGCCCCCGACAGGCCCTGCCGGATCAGCTCGAAGTAGCGGCGCTTGACCTCCGCCGGCATCTTGTTCGGCGCATACCTCGGCATCCGAATCTCCTTCCGGAAGATTCGCCACGATCAGTGGAAACTGCCCGCTGTATCCGGTGATCTACCTCGACGCGCTGGTGGTCAAGGTCCGTGACGGCGCGCACGTGCGCAACAAGGCCGCCCACATCGCCGTGGGCGTCGACATGGACGGCGTCAAGCACGTGCTGGGGATCTGGATCCAGGCCACCGAGGGCGCGAAGTTCTGGGCCGGTGTCTGCGCGGATCTGGCCAACCGCGGGGTCCGGGACGTGCTCATCGTGTGCTGCGACGGGTTGACCGGCTTCCCGAGGCGATCGAGGCCACCTGGGCCCAGGCGACCGTGCAGACCTGCGTGGTGCACCTGATCCGGGCCGCGATGCGGTTCGTGTCCTACAAGGACCGCAAGGCGTCGCCGACCGCGCTCAAGCCGATCTACACGGCCGCCGACGCCGAAGCCGCCCGGGTCGAGCTGGAGGCGTTCAAGGCCTCCGAGCTGGGCAGGCGCTACCCGCACGCGGTCGCCACCTTGGAGACCGCCTGGGACCGGTTCATCCCGTTCCTGGCGTTCCCGCCCGAGCTGCGCCGGGTCATCTACACCACCAACACGATCGAGTCGCTGAACTTCCAGCTGCGCAAGATCATCAAGAACCGCGGCCAGTTCCCCAACGACGAAGCCGTGGTCAAGCTGCTCTGGCTCGCGATCTGCAACATCGAGGACAAGCGAGCCCGCGCACGCGAGAAGGAACGCGGCCGACCCGCCAACCAACGCAAGGCCCCCGGCCGACTCGTCGAGGGGCAGATCATCACCAACTGGAAACAAGCCCTCGCCCAACTCGCCCTGGCCTACCCCGACCGGATCAAGCCCCACATCCAACCGACCGGCCCTTACACAGAAAACTTGACAGGCTCGATCTGGAGTCATGCCACGAGCTGTTCGATGATGAGAACCACACCGATGACCACCATCGCGGCCCCGGAGAACCTGGTCACCCTGCGCGCGGCCCCGGGACGGGTCCGCAGCACCCTCCTGGCGCCGGTGCCCACCACGGTGTAGACGACGGCGCAGCTCGCGACGTGCAGCAGTCCCAGCGTCACGATCTGCGCGGCCACCGGCCAGGCAGCTCGGGTGTCGATGAACTGCGGCAGCAGCGCCAAGAACAGCAGGAACACCTTGGGGTTCAGGCCGCTGATGCCCAACCCGGTGGCCGCCTGCCGCAGCCACGAACCAGACTCCGAGCCCTCGTCGACCACTGAGACGGTGGCGGGACCGGTCAGCATGCCCGCCCCGAGCCAGACCAGGTACGCGGCCCCCGTCAGGGTAAGCGCCGTCAGCACCATGGGCGGCCGGCCACCACGGCAGCACCCCCGCGGCGACCACGATGGTCGCCAGCACGTGCCCCGCCAACAGGCCGCCGACCGCCGGGAGCACCGTTCGGTTCCGCACCCCGGCAGAGATCGCGTGGGCCCAGTCGGCCCCGGGGGTGATGACGAACAAGAACGAAACGGTCCAAAACGCGGCTGCTGTTCCCAGCGCCATGTCGCTTCCTCCTCGAGCTCCTTGAACGAGGGAACGGCGGAACCCTCGTCGCTTGGAGGGAGGCTATGCGCGATCGTCCCCCAAAAGGTGCTGCCAAGTGTTTGCGGTTGTCGACCCGAGGGTGGAAGAATCTGTCGCATGGATGCAGTCGACAAGCAGATCCTTGCGGAGGTGCAACGGGATGGGCGGCTGACCTCACCGACGCTGGCCGAGCGCGTCGGGCTGAGCCTCTCTCCGTGCCACCGCCGCCTGCGGGCGCTCGAACGCTCCGGCGCGATCGGCGGCTACCGCGCCCAGCTCGATGCCCAGGTCCTCGGTCTGACCCTCGAGGCCCTCGTGTTCGTCACCATGCGCGGCGCCGACCGGGAGACCGTGGCGACCTTCGAGGACGCCGTCTCCAAGGTCCCCCACGTGCTGAAGGCGCAACGGCTCTTCGGCGATCCCGACTACCTCCTGCAGGTCATCGCTCGCGACCTGCCGGCCTTCCAGCAGATCTACGACGAGCAGCTATCCACCCTGCCCGGTGTCCAACGCCTGACGTCCACGCTCGTCATGAAAAGCGTCGTCGAGGACCAGCCGCTACCGCTGTAAGGCAGGGTCGCCCGCGCTCGCCTTGCCAACCGGGCTCACTCGCGAAGGCCACCTGGATCGCATCTCAAGAACGCCGGATCTGGCACGGATGGTGAATCTCACGATCCTGCTTGTTATGCACGTGATCTTCCAGGACATTTCGACCAGCCGTTGTGGCTGCCCGTCGACGGAGCTGGAGGCCTCGAAATGTCCGCTGCTGACCCCTGCCTGATCCGTTCTCGAGGACCGTCCGGTGACCCGCTGGTGCGGCTCGGGATGCCGTTGGTTGATGAGTACCTGGAGTTCCTCGCGGGGCGGTGTCGACCGAACACGGTGCTGGCCGCGGCCTACGACCTGCGGGTGTTCTTCACGGTGGTGGCGAAGCCGGCCGCGAAGGTGCGAGCCGGCCGACGTGCTGGGGTTCATCACCGCCCAACGCACCGGCCGGGTCAGCGAGCAGCGGCTGCAGCCGGTGGACCGGTCCGACGAGCCGGCCGGGGTGGCGACCAGCACGGTAGCCCGGCGGCTGTCGATCATCTCGGGGTTGTTCGCCTATCTGCAGGCCCGCGGCGACGTCACCGCGAACCCGGTGCCACGTGGTCTGCCGACTCGACGCGAACGGCAACCGTCCGGGGCAGGGTGTCCCGCTGACCCGGCGGACCCGCCGGCTGCCGCGGATCCTCACTCCGGCCGAGGTCGACGCGCTGACCGCCGCGCTGCGCACTCACCGGGACCGGGCGATGGTCGCCGCGATGGTGTTCGGCGGGCTGCGCCGCTGCGAGGTCCTCGGGCTGCGGCTGGAGGACCTGCGGGTCGCCGAGCGGCGGGTGTTCATCGCTGAGGGCAAGGGCGGCCACCAACGCCTGGTGCCCGGTCTCGTCGCGGTTCTTCACCGCGGTCGCCGCCTACCTGGACGTCCGAGCGCCCGGCCGGCGCCGACACCGACCGGGTGTTCGTGGTGCTCAAGGGCCCGAACCGCGGCAGGCCGTTGTCGGTGCGGGGGCTGGACGAGATGCTCGCCGGCGCTACGGCGCCGCGCCGGGCTGTCCCATGCGACCTGTCACGAGCTGCGGCATACCTGCCTGACCCGGCTCCGGGAGGCCGGGATGGCCTTGGAGGCGGTCCAGGCCCAGGCCGGGCACGCCTCGATCGAGTCCACCCGGATCTACCTGCACCTGGCCGATGACTGGCTCGCCTCCCAGTACCGCAAGGCCGCCGAGGTCCTCGACGCCCAGCTCTACGCCGCCGGTGATCTGCGGTGACCGGGCCGGTGACGACGACATCGGTTCGCGGCCGCAACGGGCTGGCCGCACTACCGTCCTGGGACCAGCTCGAGCCGGTGGTTCCCGCACATCGTGGACACGATGCGCCGCTACCTCGACCAGGTCGCCTGCGTGCTGCGATCCGGCAGCGTGAACAACACCGACCTCGCGCTGCGCTCCTTCGCCGGCGTTCCTGGCCGAGACCGCACCGCGAGGTCACCAGCATCCGCCGAGGTGACCCGTCGACACATCGAGGACTACAAGCCCTGGTTGGCGAAACGACCCGGCCAGAACAAGACCCGGCTCACCACCGCCACCCTCGCGCACCGGCTCGGCACGCTGCGGATGTTCTTCGTCCGGATCGAGGAGTGGGGCTGGGACGAGGCACCAGCCCGGGTGCCGATGTTCCCCGGCGACCTGCCCCGCCAGGACCATCCGCTGCCCAAGGCACTCGATGACGCCGCGGCCGCGAAGCTGCTCCGCGCCGCCGCGAACGACAAACGGCTGCTGGTCCGGGTCACCGTCGAGGTGCTGCTGCGCACCGGCCTGCGGGTCGGCGAGTTCACCAGCCTGCCCGCCGACGCGGTCGTCCAGATCGGCGCCGCACCCTGGCTGCACGTCCCGGTCGGCAAGCTCCGCGAGGACCGCTACCTGCCGCTGCACCCGCACCTGGTGCACGCTGATCGACGACTACCGCACCGCCCACGTCCCGGCCGAGCATCCGCTGCTGCTGCCCCGGGAGAACGGCCGAGCACTGGACCGGCACACCGTCACCCGGATCCTGAACAAGGTCGGCGCCGCCGCCGGGCTGCCGCACATCCACCCCCACCAGCTGCGGCACACCCTGGCCACCCAGGCGATCAACCGCGGCATGAGCCTGGAGGCGATCGCCGCGATGCTCGGCCACCGCAGCATGGACATGACCCTGCGCTACGCCAAGATCGCCAACCGCACCGTCGCCGACGAGTACTTCGCCGTCACCGACCAGGTCGACGCCCTCTACGCACAAGCCAAACCGCTGCCCGCCGACGCCATCGGACCCAAGATGGCCCGGCTCCGCCGCGAGCACCACCGACTCCTCGGCAACGGCCACTGCACCCGACCCGCCGAGCTCGACTGCGCCTTCGAATCGATCTGCGAAACCTGCACGTTCTTCCAGACCAGCATCGAGTTCCGACCCACCCTGCAAGCCCAGCACGACGACGCCGCCAGCAAGGGCCAAGACCACCGAGCCGACCTCTTCGACCAGCTCCTCACCGGCCTCAAGGAAGGCGAAGCATCATGACCAACGACCGCTCGGATCACGTGCATAATGCCGCGATCCGCGCGGCCATTCCGATGACCTGGCGTTCCGCTGAGTGCCTACGCAACGCGGTCCGGCAGGACTCTCGTCACCGAGGGCCTTGGAGCCGCCTCCGCGCTTCCGCTCGCTCCTCCTGAGTTCTGCCGGTGTCCTGGCTCGTGCACGACTCCGGATGTCCACTCGCGTGGGTCGGCATCACCGTGCGCCTGGCAACCCCGGAACTCGGCGGTCAAGGCGTCGAATCGCGCTCGCAACTCGGGCCTCGTTGTCGAAGGCGGTCACGATGACGTGTCGCCGCTCGTGTCGCTCAGGGTCGTACCGGTAGTGGAGAACTATGTAGCGCAGGATCTCATCGTCGTTTGCGTCCACCTCGGCCATGCATCCAAGGATGCATCCCACAGGGTAAACGGCGCGATGGGTACGTCCGGACCTGCCGCGATCCGCGCGGTCATGCGGGCGGTCTCAAGGGGTCGGCGCAACACTTCCTTGATTCGACTGTTTCGAGGAGGTCGTTGTGGGTCATGGCGATTACGAGCGGTTGACGCCGGAGGCGATCGACCAGGTGTGGGTTCGGTTGCGGGCCGGGCAGGCGGCGAAGCCGACCGCACGGGAGCTCGGCTTGTGCACCGGCACGGTGCGCGCCTATCTGTTGCGGTGTGGCGGGATCCGACCAGAGCCGCGCCGACGGGCGCCGGGCCGGCTGAGCCTGGTCGAACGCGAGGAGATCTCCCGTGGGCTCGCGGCCGGCCTGTCGATCCGGGCGATCGCGGTCGCACCGGGCAGGTCACCCTCGACGATCAGCCGAGAGGTGTCTCGCAACGGCGGTGTGCGGCGATACCGGGCGGCGCGGGCGGACCAGGCGGCGTGGGCTCGAGCGACCCGACCGAAGGCCTGCAAGCTCGCTGCCAACCCAGCACTGCGTGCCATCGTGGAGGAGAAGCTCCAGCGGCGGTGGTCCCCGCAGCAGATCGCCGGCTGGTTGAAGCTGACCTACCCGAAGCGCCCGGAGATGCAGGTGTCACACGAGAGCATCTACCGCACCCTGTACGTGCAGTCGCGTGGTGCGCTGAACAAGGAGCTCACCCGGTACCTGCGCACTGGTCGGGTGATCCGCCGCCCGAAAGGGGTGCGGCTGCCCGACGGCCGCGGCGGCCGGCCGAACACGCTGCACATCTCCGAGCGGCCAGCTGAGGTCGAGGACCGTGCGGTGCCCGGGCACTGGGAAGGAGACCTGGTCTTCGGCAAGGGGATGAGTCCGGTCGCGACCCTCGTGGAGCGGTCCAGCCGGTTCCTGATGCTGGTCGCGCTACCCGGCGGGAACCACCAGGCCGAAGCAGTCGCGGACGCCCTCGCCGCAGCAATCACCACCCTCCCCAACCAACTGACCAAGACATTGACCTGGGACCTGGGCCACGAGATGGCCCAGCATCAACGGTTCACCGTCGCCACCGGAGTGCAGGTCTACTTCTGCGACCCCAAGTCGCCCTGGCAACGCGGCAGCAACGAGAACACCTATTGGTACAAGATGGCGGGACCGGAAGCGCCTTCGACGGGAGTCGCTCTGGTGCGGGCCGCCGGGTGACTCGGAGAACACGTGCCGACAGGCTTTCCGTTGATATGTCCACGGCGGCCCGGTGGGCGAGAGCCCTGACCGGGAGTGACTTGATAGAAGCTTGCTGAGCCGTCAACTCGCAATAGGTGTGTCCCCCGGTCAGGGCTCTCGACCGCTGTCCCGTCGTCCGTAGTGGTGCAGAAGAAAGGGACATCTCGATGGTGACAGTGGGCATTGACCCGCACAAGCACGTTCACGTGGCGGTGGCCGTTGACGCCGCCGGCAGACAGGTCGGCCGGCCTCTGACCGTGAAGAACGGCCCACATCTGATCACGGGACTGCTGACCTGGATCCGCTCGATCAGCGACGACACACCAGTGACCTGGGCGATCGAGGATGGCCACGGATTCGCCCGGCGGCTTGCTGACGGCCTGCTCCTCGCGAGCCTGTCAAGTTTTCTGTGTAAGGGCCGGTCATTGGATGTGGGGGTTGATCCGGTCGGGGTAGGCCAGGGCGAGTTGTTCGAGGGCTTGTTTCCAGTTGGTGACGACTTGGCCCTCGACGAGTCGGCCGGGGGCCTTGCGTTCGGTTGCGGGTCGTCCGCGTTCGCGTTCGCGCTGGCGGGCTCGCTTGTCCTCGATGTTGCAGATCGAGAGCCAGAGCAGCTTGATCACCGCGTCGTCGTTGGGGAACTGGCCGCGGTTCTTGATGATCTTGCGGAGCTGGAAGTTCAACGACTCGATCGAGTTGGTGGTGTAGATGACGCGGCGCAGCTCGGGTGGGAACGCCAGGAACGGGATGAACCGGTCCCAGGCGGCCTCCCAGGTGGCGACCGCGTGCGGGTACTTCCTGCCCAGCTCGGAGGCCTTGAACGCCTCGAACTCGACCCGGGCGGCGTCGGCGTCGGCGGCGGTGTAGATCGGCTTGAACGCGGTCGCGATCTTCTTGCGGTCCTTGTAGTTCACGAACCGCATCGCGGCCCGGATCAGGTGCACGGTGCAGGTCTGGACCGTCGCCTGGGCCCAGGTGGCCTCGATCGCCTCGGCGAAGCCGGCCTGGTCGGGGTGTTCCGGGCCCGCTGGACGTGGTCGGGATGCCTCGGCGCGGCAGGCTCGGGCCGAGTGGTGATGGTGGAGCGTGTCCCGCGGACCACCCCACGGATCCCTACGACCCGCATCAGCCGGGCGACCTGGTCCCGGCCACGCTGGATGCCCGCCACGCCACCGGCGCGGACGGTGGTCTTCCACAGCTTGTGCTGCCCATAGAGACGCCGGTTGACCGTCCACTGGCGGTGGACCTCGTTGGCGGCGTAGGCATCCTCCAGCTCCGCGGCAGTGGGCCCGAAGCCCCGGGCGGCGCGCTCGTAGTAGGTGCTCAGGGCGATCGTGATGCCGTGCTCGTTGAGCACCTCCACGATCGGCTCGACCCCGAACCGGTCCTTGTAGCTGGCGATGTAGTCCACGATCACCCTGGTGGGGACGGTCAGTGCTTCCCGAGCTGGCGGTCGAGCTCCGCCGCTGCGAAAAACGCCGAGGAGGTCTTCAAGATCTCATTCGCCCGCCGCAGTCGAGCGTTCTCACGTCGAAGGCGTGCGTTCTGCTGCTCGACCGTCGCACCGTCCTCGCTGCCGGCAGTGGCGCTCGTGGCTGTGCCGTCTTCGCGGCGGATCCAGTTGCGCAACGTGGACTGGTTCACCCCCAGCAGCTCACCCACCTCCTGACGGGCTGCGAGCTGGGAGATGTCGCCCTCAGCGAGCCGGTCACGGTACATCCGTACCGCCCTGGCCATCGTCTCCTCGTCGTACTTCTTCGGTGCAGACATGATCCGATTCTTCCTCTCCTGGTTGGATCACACCCTCCGGAGGAGCCAGGGCGGTTCACCCACGAGTTCCGCCCTGAAGACTGCGTGAGGTCGGGCCACGCTTTATGCCACGCCCATGAGCCCACGACCGCCATTTTGCGACCTTGGCCGGGCCCTCGACATGCTCAAACACTCGCCAAGCTACCCGCATGGCGACGCGTCCGGCATTACAGCGGGAGGTGTAGCCCTTTGATCCCAGATCCGGGTCGCCGGCAAACGTCGGCTATGCGAGCCGGTGCCCGTCGAAGGTCGATCCAATGAGCGCTGAGCGCGTGCTTGCCGGGGGTGGTTCGTCCGCAGGGGGTGAGGTGCGATTGCGAGGCCGCTGGTCAAACTTGCCGGAAAGGCCACACTGCGAGTTTTGCCATGAATGACTCAGGAGGTTCAATTGCCAGCCAAACCCAACATTCTGGTCATCTGGGGTGACGACATCGGGGTTAGCAACCTGAGCTGCTACAGCGACGGTCTGATGGGCTACCGGACCCCGAACATCGACCGCATCGCAGCCGAGGGTGTCCGGTTCACCGACTACTACGGCGAGCAGAGCTGCACCGCAGGGCGAGCGGCGTTCATCACCGGACAGAACCCCTATCGCACCGGCCTGACCAAGGTGGGGATGCCCGGTGCCGACATCGGGCTGCGGACCGAGGACCCGACTATCGCCACTGCCCTCAAGGCCTTGGGGTACACCACAGGCCAGTTCGGGAAGAACCACTTCGGGGACCGTGATGAGTTCTTGCCGACTGCGCACGGCTTTGATGAGTTCTTCGGCAACCTGTACCACCTCAACGCCGAGGAGGAGCCCGAGCTCGACGACTACCCGAGCGATGAGGAGTTCCCGGACTTCCGCAAGAACTTCGGTCCCCGAGGCGTCATTCACTCCTGGGCCAACGACGACGGCACCCAGCGGATCGAGGACACCGGGCCGCTGACAAGGGAGCGGATGGAGACGATCGACGACGAGGTAGTCCCCGAAGCGCTGCGGTTCATGAGCAACGCCAAGGACAGCGACACCCCGTTCTTCGTCTGGCTGAACACCACGCACATGCACTTCCGCACGCACATCAAGGACGGTAGCCGGGGCAAGGCGGGCCGCTGGCAGTCGGAGTATCACGACACGATGGTCGATCACGACGAGCTGGTCGGGTCAGTGCTCGACCATCTGGACGACCAGGGCCTCACGGAGGACACGATCGTCATGTACTCCACCGACAATGGCCCGCACGTGAACACCTGGCCCGATGCCGGTATGACGCCATTCCGCAACGAGAAGAACTCGAACTGGGAGGGTGCCTACCGCGTGCCCGCGCTGGTGCGCTGGCCCGGAAGGATCCCCGCAGGCGACGTACTCAACGGGATCGTGAGCCACAACGACTGGTTCGTCACGCTGCTCGCCGCGGTCGGAGACACCGACATCGCCGACCGGCTCAAGCAGGGATCTGACATGGGCGGCACGACGTACAAGGTGCACCTCGACGGCCACAACCAGCTCGACTACCTCACCGGTGCTGCAGACGAGAGCCCGCGCAAGCATTTCTTCTACGTCTCCGATGACGGTGACCTGACCTCGATGCGCTACGACAACTGGAAATTCGTCTTCCTTGAGCAGCGCGCCACCGGCACGATCAGAATCTGGTCCGAGCCCTACACGGCGCTGCGAGTGCCGAAGATCTTCAACCTGCGCACGGACCCGTACGAGCGCGCCGACATCACGTCGAACACCTACTACGACTGGCTCCTCGACCACGCATGGACGCTGGTGCCCGCGCAGGCGTACGTCGCCCAGATGCTCCAGACGTTGCGGGAGTTCCCCCCGCGCCAGGAGCCGGCGAGCTTCAGCGTCGACAAGGTCATGGAGAAGCTCCGGGCTGGGATCCCGAGCGCCTAGGCCTCGCCGACATGTCCGGCAAGTCAACGAAGGACCGACACAGCCGATCAGCCTCGCGCGGCTCCGAGATCGCCCGATCCTCCTGGATGGTGGCACCTTCCTGATGGGTTCTGACCGGCACTACCCGGAGGAGGCGCCAGCACACCGCGTGCGGGTTGACGCTTTCACGATCGACGCGGTCGCGGTGACCAATGCGCAGTTTGCCGAGTTCGTGCGCGACACCGGAATCGCCGCGTTCACGCTACCTACGACCTCCAGGGCCCTCGATATCGGACTCATCGACTGGGCAACCTTCGCTGGTGTCCTGTGCTCCGGGATCACTGGAGTCATTCAGACCTTGACAAACCCACGTGCGTGAGAAAGGTGGTCGCACGATGAGCAAGACCAAACAGGCAGCCGTCATGGACACCCCGGCACAGGCCTTGTTCGGAAACCGTTTCCTCACCGAACCGGCGCCGTCGAAACACTTCCCCGAAGGGGGGATGCATCCGGTCGACGCGATGCGGCTTGTGGCCGAGGACCTGGCCATCGAGGGCGACCCGCAGCGCAACCTCGCCACCTTCGTCACCACCTGGATGGAGCCCGAGGCACAGCGGATCATCGCGGAGAACCTCCACCGCAACTTCATCGACCACGCCGAGTATCCGATCTCTGCGGAGATCGAGCAGCGCTGCGTGCGGATGCTGGCCGACCTGTTCCACGCACCCGGTGAAACCACCGGGTGCCGGACTCAGGGCTCCTCGGAGGCGATCATGCTCGGCGCCCTGTCCCTGAAGTGGAAGTGGAAGGAGCGCCGCGAGGCCGCGAACCTTCCCGTGGACAAGCCCAACCTGGTCTTCGGCGGCGACGTGCATGTGGTGTGGGAGAAATTCTGCCGCTACTTCGACGTCGAGCCGCGCATCGTGCCGCTGGCGGAGAACAAGTATACGATCGGGCCCGACGACGTGGCCCCGCACCTCGACGAGAACACCATTGGAGTCGCCGCCGTCCTCGGTACGACGTTCACCGGGCACATGGACGACATCGTCGGGATCAACCAGATGCTTCTCGACCTGAAGGCCGACAAGAGCCTCGACATCTCGCTGCACGTCGACGGTGCCAGTGGTGCATTCGTGTGGCCGTTTCTCTACCCGGACTCGAAGTGGGACTTCCAGCTCGAACAGGTCAGGTCGATCAACGTGTCGGGACACAAATACGGGCTGGTCTACCCGGGCATCGGCTGGCTGGTCTTCCGCGAGAAGTCCGACCTGGCCGAGGACCTCGTGTTCTACGAAAACTACCTCGGCAAGACCGATGCGACCTTCACGCTGAACTTCTCCACGGGCGCCTCGATGGTCCTGGCGCAGTACTACAACTTCGTCCGGCTCGGCCGCGAGGGCTACACCTACGTGATGAAGCAGATGCAGCAGAACGCGCGCGTGCTTGCGTCGAACCTCCGCGGCAGTGGACGCTTCGAGGTGATCGGCGAGGACCTTGAGCAGCTTCCGCTGGTGGCGTTCCGGCTCAAGGCCGGCCACAACACCTCCTACGACGAGTCCGACATCGCCTGGCAACTCTCGGCAGAGCGGGGCTGGATGGTCCCGGCGTACACGCTTCCTCCGAACGCCGAGAACGTGAAGATCATGCGCGCCCTGGTCAAGGAGACGGTGAGCCGCGAGCAGGTCGACCGGCTGACCCAAGACATCGAGGACGCCTGCGAGACGCTCGACGAGAAGGGCGGAACGACCCAGGCCGAGCGCGAACAGGTGAAGCAGGGGTCTGGCTATTAAGGCGGCCAAGTAGGCAACGAGAGGTATGTGAGCAGTTCGCTGCATCTACCGTAAATCCACAGCCATTCATGGAGCCCCACATGACTGACGCGCTCGCATCCTGGAACCAAGGCCCCGCGAAGAAGGCGATCCTGGACTTCGTGGCTCGCACGTGCGCCGAGGCTCGGTCAAGGCGGTGCCAGAAGCCGAACGCGTCGCGGTCTTCGACAACCGGCACACTGTGGTGTGAGACCTTGAGAGCGCCCGCGAGCACGATTACGGCTGGCTGGCGCACACCATGGCCGAGCACTACGCGTGTGACGACACGAACGTGAAGACGCTGGGGCCGGCATCGTGGCCGCGTTCGCGAACATCACCGTCGACCAGTTCGAGGCCGAATCCACCGCTCGCCATCCACGCTGAACCCCGGCTACCTCGAGTGTGCGTACGCACCAATGGCCGACCTCCTCGCCTCAGTCCGGGCGAACGGGTTCGCGAACTACACGTCCGACGAGCACGGCGGTGCGATCACCCGCCAGATGGCCGCTGACAATTGGATGACGGGCCGGAGAAGCCGGTTCACTCCCGGACGGCGAGTGTGCTCGCGCGGGTGGGCGGCGATGGCAGGATCGCCGAACAGATCGCGGCCAGGCAGGGAGACCGCCAGCTCAACCGAGGGGAGGCAGTGGACCACTCCGGCGAGGTCACCTGTATCGGCGACAGAGGGGACGGCAGGCCGCGCTTCCAGTCAGACGATTAGTCCCGCGACTGCCTCGCTGCGGCGCAAGCTCCTCGGCGCAGTCTGTCGGCTGTTTCGGAAAGGGCCGGAGCGCGGGCCGTCGTTGAACCAAAGCCGAAATCGGTGTCACAACAGGACAGATGCGATGTTGTGACACCGAGCAGGCGTGCGACGGGGCGTCAGGCTCTCAGCGCGCCCATCCACTCCTCGATCCCGTCGATGTCCCGTGGCAGCGCCTCGGACAGGTTCTGCGGGCCGTCCTCGGTGACCACGATGTCGTCCTCGATGCGGATGCCGATGCCGCGCAGCTCCTCGGGGACGAGCAGGTCGTCCTCCTGGAAGTACAGGCCGGGCTCGACGGTGAGCACCATCCCTGCCTCGAGGTTGCCGCGCGGGTAGATGTCGAGTGAGGACTGCGCACAGTCGTGCACGTCCATCCCGAGCATGTGGCTGGTGCCGTGCAGGGTCCAGCGGGCGTACACCTTGCTGTCGGGGGCGAGCGCCTCGTCCGCCGAGACCGGGAGCAGCCCCATGTCCTCGAGGCCGTGCGCGAGCACGTTCATCGCGGCGTGGTGCGCGGCGAGGAACGGAACGCCCGGCTTCACGGCCTCGATGCCGGCCTGCTGCGCGGTGAGCACCAGCGTGTAGAGGTCGCGCTGCACGGTCGAGTACGTGCCGTCGACGGGGATGGTCCGGGTGACGTCGGCGGTGTACAGCGAGGACGCCTCGACACCCATGTCGAGCAGCAGCAGCTCGCCGGGGTTGACCGGGCCGGAGTTGTCGATCCAGTGCAGCGTGGTGGCGTGCCTGCCGCCGCCGACGATCGAGTCGTAGCCGATGTCGTTGCCCATCGCCCGGGCCCGGCGGAAGAAGGTGCCCTCGATCCACCGCTCGCCGTACTTCAGGACGTTGTCCCACTCGCGAACGCTGTCGGCGAAGCCGAGCGTGGTGATGTCGCAGGCCTCCTGCAGCTGCTCGAGCTCCCACTCGTCCTTGACCAGGCGCATCTCGGACAGCACCCGGGCGAACTCCTCGTCGCGTGCCTCGTCGGCGGAGACCTCACGGTCCACGCCCGCGTCCACGCCGCGCAGCACCCGGGTCTTGCCCGAGGACCTGATCACCTCCGGCAGCTCGTCGATGTGACGGCAGGGCAGGCCGAGCGACGTCGAGATCTCGTTCAGGGACGGTCGGCGGCCGGCCCAGAGCTCGCCGTACTGCCGGTCCCGGAAGAACTCATCGGTCTGCCGCGAGGAGCGCGGCCGCGCGTACAGCGTCGACTCGCCGCCCTCGACCACGAGTACCGCGTCCGTGGTCTGGTTGCCGGAGAGGTACGTGTGCGCGGTCTCCGGCCGGAACCGGTAGTCGGTGTCGTTGGAGCGCACCTTGAACGTTCCGGAGGGAATGACCAGCCGTTCGCCGGGGAACATCTCCGCGAGCCGCGTGCGGCGCTTGGCGGCCCACGGCGTCACCGGATGCGGCGGCATGTCGAGGTCGCGGTCGCCCCAGCCCTGCCGCATGAATGTCGCGTAGGCCTCGGGCACGGCCGGGTCGTGGCTCTCGGTCCGGAGCTTGTCGTCGGTGCCCTCGGGCGGGGTTGCCGCATCTGCCGGGGTGAACGTCACTGGGGTCTCGGTGTTGTCACTCACACGAGCACTCTAACGTCCCTGACGCGGCCGACGCCGACGCGATAACGACCAATGCGACCCGGATAGGCTTTCCTCATGAACGGGCCAGGCGGAGTCGACTACGGGCAGCACGCCGGGCCTCCTCCTGCCCACCAGCTCCCGCCGCCCCCGGGTCGCCGGAGGCCCCGGCGAGGCAGCGTCGCGTTCACCGTCCTGCTCGCTGTCGCCATGCTGGGCGGCGCGGTGGTGATGGCCCTGGTCATGGTCGGGGCCGGTGCCCCGAACGCGCTGGTGATCGGTGTTCTGCTTGCCGCACTGCCGGTCGGCCCGCTCATCGCGTCGTTCCTCTGGCTGGACCGCTACGAGCCTGAGCCGCTCGGCCTGCTCGGGGCCGCGTTCGGTTGGGGTGCGCTCGTCGCCACGGCGATCGCCCTGGTCCTGCAGGGCGTCGACCAGTACGCCCTCGACACCACGGAGACCTTCTCCGCGGCCGTGGTCGCGCCCTTTACCGAGGAGGCCGCGAAGGGGCTGTTCGTCGTGCTCCTGCTCTTCGCCCGCCGCCACGAGCTCGACGGGATCCTGGACGGGATCGTCTACGCCGGCATGGTCGGTATCGGGTTCGCGTTCACCGAGAACATCCTCTACCTCGCGGCCGCCTACATGGGCGGCGACGGGATCGGCCCGGGCGGGATCGAGGCCGCAACCGGGACGTTCGTGATCCGCGGCGTCTTCAGCCCGTTCGCGCACCCGCTGTTCACGTCCGCGATCGGCATCGGCGTCGGCTACGCGGTGATCACCCGCAGCCGGTTCTGGCGGTTCTTCGCGCCGCTCCTCGGCTACTTCGTCGCGGTGCTGGGCCATGCCCTCTGGAACGGCTCGGCCTTCTTCGCCGACGGCCGGCTGTTCCTACTGACGTACCTGTTCGCGATGGTGCCCGCCTTCTTCGTCATGGTCGGGTTCGCGGTGTGGGCGCGAAACCGCGAAGGGAAGATGCTGACCCGCGCCCTGGACGACTGTGCGGACCGTGGCTTCCTCACCCACCAGGAGGTGCCGTGGCTGGTCCGGCTCGCGGGACGCCGTGAGTCCCGTCGGTTCGCGCGCGCCAACGGCGGTCCGGTGGCGGCGAAGGCGATGGCCGACTACCAGCAGCAGGCGGTCGAGCTCGGCTTCCTCCATGACCGGTTCCTGCGGGGCACCGCGCCCGCCGACTTCGCGCAGCGCGGCCAGGAAATGGTCAACCACCTGGCGGCTTTGCGACCATATGTCTTGTTTCCGCAGACCCCTGCCGGAAGCACCCTCGGACGGCACAGGGAAGGTGGACGGTGAGCGGCTCGGCGACCACGTCCGACATGATCACAGCGCTGGTCAGACTCCGTGAGGCGCTGCAGAGCGCCGACCTTCCGCTGGACCTGCCAGGGGTCGAGTCGCATCGCACGACCCGTGGCGAGATGGTCGACCAGCTCGAGGACTACGTCCTGCCCCGGCTGATCCAGATCGACGCGCCGTTGCTCACCGTGGTCGGCGGGTCCACCGGCGCCGGCAAGTCCACGCTGGTCAACTCTCTCGTCGGCACCAAGGTGACCGAGCCCGGCGTACTCCGCCCCACCACCCGGTCGCCTGTGCTGGTGCACAACCCCGTCGACGCGGACTGGTTCGACAGGGACCGGATCCTGCCCGACCTTGCACGGACCACCGGAGCGACCGGCGATCCGGGAGCCCTGCAGCTGGTGCCCTCCGAGACCGTGCCCGAAGGACTCGCGATCCTGGATGCCCCGGACATCGACTCGGTGGAGGAACGCAACCGGACCCTGGCCTCGCAGCTGCTCGCGGCCGCGGACCTGTGGCTGTTCGTCACCTCGGCCGCCCGGTACGCCGACCAGGTCCCGTGGGACTTCCTCAAGGCAGCCGCCGAACGCAGCACAGCCGTCGCCGTCGTACTCGACCGGACCCCGCCCGAGGCGGTGGAGGAGGTCAGCGGGCACCTCGCCCGGATGCTCACCGCACGGGGTCTCCGGGACTCTCCGCTGTTCACGGTCACCGAGGGCCCGGTCAGCGACGACGGCATGCTCCCGGCCGGGTCGGTTGCGGAGATCCGCGACTGGCTGCACCTGCTGGCCGCCGACGCGAACGCCCGGGCCGCCGTGGTGAAGCAGACCCTCGACGGTGCCGTGCGCAGCCTGGCCAGACGAAGCCATGTGGTCGCCGACGCAGCCGCCGACCAGTCCACGATGGCCGCCCGGCTCCGGGCCGACGTGCACCGGGCCTACGACGAGGCGGTCACGCGTATCGACGACGCGTCGGCCGACGGGACCCTCCTGCGCGGTGAGGTGCTCGCCCGCTGGCAGGAGTTCGTCGGAACCGGTGAGCTGCTCCGGTCCCTGGAGAGCAAGGTCGGCTGGCTGCGCGACCGGATCGTCGGCATCGTCCGGGGGAAGCCGCAGCAGGCCCAGAAGGTGACTGTTGCCGTCGAGTCCGGCCTCGAGACGCTGATCCTCGAGCACGCCGAGAACGCCGCGGAACGGGCCGAGGCGTCCTGGCGCTCGGTGGAGGCCGGCCAGCACCTCGTCGAGGACTCCGGGCGCGACCTCGGCCGGGCGTCCCGGGACTTCCGGGTGAAGGCCGAGCGCGCGGTGCGCGACTGGCAGCACGACGTGCTGGAGATGGTGCGCACCGAGGGCGCCGACAAACGTTCCACCGCCCGCTTCCTGGCGGCCGGCGTCAACGGACTGTCCGTCGCGCTGATGGTGGTGGTGTTCGCGCACACCGCCGGGGTGACGGGGGCCGAGGCCGGGATCGCCGGCGGCAGTGCGCTCGTCGGGCAGAAGCTGCTCGAGGCAGTGTTCGGGGACCAGGCGGTACGACGGCTCGCGGCGAACGCGCGCAAGGACCTGAACCGCCGCGTCGAGGAGCTCATCGACTCCGAGCGGGCCCGCTACCTCGAGGTGCTCGACGGGCTGGCCATCGAGCCCGGCACGGCCGAGAAGCTGCGCGAGGAGGCACGCAAGATCGACGACCTGCGGTTCGCGGCGCAGCTTGCCCCGACCGCGGCTGAGGAGAGCTCGTTGCTCGACATCTCGTCCGACGACGTCATCGAGGGGCGCAGATGACGACGCTGCTCCACGGCGCCAAGAAACTGGTCGGCATGGGGTCGTCCGACGTGGCGGTCAAGGTCGATGGGCTGCAGCATGCGGCGGAGTCCGCGCGCGGCCGCCTCGACGATGCGCTGGTCGACGACGCCGCGGAGGTGGTCGACCGCGCCGGGGCCCGACTCCGCCTCTCCGGGGAACACACCGTGGTCGCCCTCGCCGGGGCGACCGGTTCCGGGAAGTCGTCGACGTTCAACGCGCTCAGCGGTCTGGACCTCGCCGCGGTCGGTGTGCGACGCCCCACCACGTCCTGGACGACGGCCTGCGCCTGGGGCGCGGACGGCGCCGGTGAGCTGCTCGACTGGCTCGGTGTGCCCAAGCGGCACCAGGTCTCACGCGACAGCATGCTCGACACCCCGCGCGACGACCGGGACCTGCAGGGGCTGGTGCTGCTCGACCTGCCCGACCACGACTCGACCGAGGTGGCCCACCACGTCGAGGTCGACCGGCTGGTGAAGCTCACCGACATGCTGGTGTGGGTGCTCGACCCGCAGAAGTACGCCGACGCCGCGATCCACGACCGGTACCTCAAGCCGTTCGCGTCGCACAAGGACATCATGCTGGTGGTGCTCAACCACATCGACCAGGTGCCGGCCGAGCGGCGGCAGGTCATGGTCGACGACCTGAAGCGGCTGCTCGTGGCCGACGGTCTCGAGGGGGTGCCGGTGCTCACCACGTCCGCGCGCCACGGCGAGGGGATTCCCGAGCTGAAGAAGGCGATCGCGTCGCGGGTCGCGGCCAAGAAGGCCACGAAGGCGCGGCTGCTTGCCGATGTCACGTCGGTCGCCGAGCGGATGCAGTTCGTCAGCGGGTCGGCCAAGCCCGGTGACGTGGCCCGGTCCCGCAAGAGCGAGCTCGTCGACTCCTTCGCGGACGCAGCTGGTGTGCCGACCGTCGTACACGCCGTGGAGAAGGCGACCAGGGTCCGCGCCAACCGGGCCACCGGCTGGCCGGTGACGTCGTGGCTCTCCAAGCTCAAGCCCGACCCGTTGAAGCGGCTGCACCTCGACCTGGGCGCGACGGGCAAGGAGCTGACCGCGGGAGCCCGCGCGTCCGTTCCGCAGGCGTCGCAGGTTCAGCGAGCACGGGTGGACACTGCGGTGCGCAGCGTCGCCGACGACGCGTCGACCGAGCTGTCGAAGCCATGGGCGGCGGCGGTACGCCGGGCATCCGTCTCCCGTCTCGAGGACCTGAACGACGCCCTGGACCGGGCCGTGTCCGGGACCGACCTCGGGGTGTCCCGGACGCCGATCTGGTGGCGGCTGGTTCGCGTCCTGCAGTGGGTGCTGATCCTGACTGCGATCGCCGGCGGACTGTGGCTCGCGGGGCTGGCCCTGTTCGGGTACCTGCAGATGCCCGCCCCGGACACCCCCGACTACCGGGGCTTCCCGGTCCCGACGCTGATGCTGCTCGGGGGAGTGGCCGTCGGGATCGTCCTCGCGTTGCTGTGCCGGGTACTCACCGGGCTTTCGGCGAGGTCGAAGGCACGGTCGGCCGACCGACGGCTGCGGTCGGCGATCGGTGCGGTCACCGAGGAGCTGGTGATCGAGCCGATCGAGACCGAGATCGAGGCCTACCGGGCGACCCGCGACGGCCTCGCCACCGCCCTGAGGTAGCCCCCTCCCGTTGAGATCCGCCTCGTTCCCCGTTGAGTTCCGCCTCGTTCCCGGTTGAGATGCGTCTGGTTCGGTGGCCGGAGGCGGATCCAGCTCGGCTCGGTCGGCGGGCGGGTGTCTGCAGGCCAGCTTTCATGCCCAGCCCGCTGCCTCGGGTCGGTCGTCCACAACCTGCGCGGTGGGTCCTGCGTCCGTCGTACGGCAGCGGCAGCCTTGCGTGTACTCAATCCGAGCGACGCAAGGAGCATCGACATGAACGAACCGTTCGTGACCTTCCAGGGGTGGGTCGGCGGCGACGTCGTCCACCGCGAGACCAAGGACGGCCCCGTGGTCAACTTCCGCGTCGGATCCACACCGAGGATCCGGCGGCGCAACGGCGACTGGGTCGACGGGCAGACCTCCTGGTTCTCCGTGAGCTGCTGGCGGAACCTGGCCGACAACGTCCGGGACTCGGTGCGGAAGGGCGAAGCCGTCTTCGTGCACGGCCGGCTCCGCACCGACGTCTGGGAGCGTGAGGACGGACAGTCCTCAACCACGTACGTCGTGGACGCGACGTTCGTGGGCCACGACCTGAACCGTGGCACGAGCGGGTTCCTCCGGTCCGCGCGCGCCGACCGTTCGGAGCAGGAGGACGAGACGCAGAATGAGATGAAGGCCCTCATCCACAACCAGCCGGAGGACCTGCCGCAGCTCACCAGCGAGGGTGAGCCTCGACCCGGCGGCGAGTTCGCCGCCTGAGTCAGCTGGCTCGGGTCGATTTCAGCCGACGGGGGCGCGCGCCGTAGGCTCTCGGACCATGGCTGAGTATGTGTTCACGCTGCGCAATGTGCGCAAGGCCCACGGCGACAAGGTTGTCCTCGACAACGTCACCTTGTCGTTCCTGCATGGCGCGAAGATCGGTGTCGTCGGACCTAACGGCACGGGCAAGTCGACCCTGCTGAAGATCATGGCGGGCCTCGACCACCCTTCCAACGGTGACGCGATCATCGACCCGGACGCGACGGTGGGCATGCTCCAGCAGGAGCCTCCGCTGACCGAGGGCAAGACGGTCCTCGAGAACGTCGAGGAGGCCGCGGGCGAGATCATGCGCAAGCTCGACCGCTACAACAAGATCTCCGAGGAGCTCGCCGCCCCGGACGCGGACTACGACAAGCTGCTCGCTGAGATGGGCGACCTGCAGACCGACCTCGATCATGCCAACGCGTGGGACCTCGACAGCCGGCTCGACCAGGCCATGGATGCGCTGCGCTGCCCGCCACCGGACGCGCTTGTCGACAAGCTGTCCGGTGGTGAGCGGCGCCGCGTCGCCCTGTGCAAGCTGCTCCTGCAGCAGCCCGACCTGTTGCTGCTCGACGAGCCGACCAACCACCTCGACGCCGAGTCGGTGCAGTGGCTCGAGGGTCACCTCGCCAACTACCCGGGCGCTGTCCTGGCCGTCACCCACGACCGGTACTTCCTCGACAACGTTGCCGGGTGGATCCTCGAGCTCGACCGGGGCAAGGCGCACGGCTACGAGGGCAACTACTCGATGTACCTCGAGACCAAGCGGTCGCGGCTCCAGGTCGAGGGCCAGAAGGACGCCAAGCGGGCGAAGATGCTCGAGCGGGAACTTGAGTGGGTCCGTTCGAACCCCAAGGCCCGGCAGGCAAAGAGCAAGTCCCGGCTGTCGCGCTACGAAGAGATGGCCGCGGAGGCCGAGCGCAACCGCAAGGTGGACCTCGCAGAGATCAACATCCCGGCCGGTCCGCGGCTGGGCGACGTCGTTCTCGAGGCGGACGACCTCCGCAAGGGCTTCGGCGACAGGGTGCTGATGCACGACCTGTCGTTCAAGCTCCCGCGCGCCGGCATCGTCGGCGTGATCGGTCCCAACGGTGTCGGCAAGACAACGCTGTTCCGGATGATCGTGGGAGAGGAGAAGCCCGACAGCGGTGAGCTCAAGGTCGGGCAGACCGTGTCGATCTCGTACGTCGACCAGAGCCGTGGCGGGATCGACCCGAACAAGAACGTGTGGGAGGTCGTGTCCGACGGGCTGGACCACATCAAGGTCGCGAACTTCGAGATGCCGAGCCGGGCTTACATCGCCTCGTTCGGGTTCAAGGGACCGGACCAGCAGAAGAAAGCGGGAGTCTTGTCCGGCGGTGAGCGCAACCGGCTCAACCTGGCGATGACCCTGAAGATGGGCGGCAACATGCTGCTGCTCGACGAGCCCACCAACGACCTGGACGTCGAGACCCTGCAGTCCCTCGAGGACGCCCTGCTCGAGTTCCCCGGCTGCGCCGTGATCACCTCGCACGACCGGTGGTTCCTGGACCGCACCGCGACCCACATCCTGGCGTGGGAGGGTGACGACGAGGACGAGGGCAAGTGGTTCTGGTTCGAGGGGAACTTCGCGGCCTACGAGGCCAACAAGATCGAGCGCCTCGGTGACGAGGCCGCGCGACCCCACCGGGTGACGCATCGCAAGCTCACCCGCGACTGAGCCGGCGGTCGTGACTTGACCAGGACGCCATGTCTGCCCTGCCCGGTGAGCTTCATTCGACGGGGGCGTCGTCGAGGAGGCTGTCCGCGATGATCCGGCGCTGGATCTCCGACGTGCCCTCGAAGATCTTGGTCAGTCGGGCGTCGCGCCAGTAACGCTCGACGGCGTACTCGGTCGTGTAGCCGTTCCCGCCGAAGATCTGAAGTCCCTGGCTGGTCACCCGCTCAGCCATCTCCGAGGCGTACAGCTTCGCCTGCGACGTCTCGGTGTTGGCGGCCTCGCCGGAGTCGACCAGCCATGCGGCGTACTGCCACAGCTGACGGGCCGTCTCGATCTCGGCGGACATGTCCGCCAGCATGTGGCGGATCGCCTGCTGGTTGCCGATCGGCTCGCCGAACTGCGCCCGCTTCTGGCAGTAGGTGAGCGCGTCCTCGAGAGCGCCGCGGGCCAGCCCAACGGCACGCGCAGCGGTCTGCACGCGGGCGACGTTGAGCCAGCCGAGGCTGTGCTGAAGCCCTGGCCCTCCTCCTCGCCGGTGACCTGTAGGGCCTCGGCGGGGAGCCGGAGCCCGCAGATCTCCAGCTCCCAGGTGGTGAGCCCGAAGTAGCCGATCTTGTCGATCGGTGTGCCGGTGATGCCGGCGGGGAACTTGCCTCTTTCCTCTCGACGAGGAACGGCTCCAGCCCGTCCGAGGGCCCCGGTCGGCACGCGGCGGACGCGTCCGAGCGAGGAGGTGGATGAAATCCGCGCACAACGCGTGCCCGACCCAGCGCTTGGTGCCGTCGACCAACCAGCCTTCCCCGTCCCGATCCACCCGTGCAGGAGACGTTGGCGAGGTCGGATCCGGCCTGCAGCTCGGAGAACGCGATGGCGCCGATCCGCTTGCCGGTCGCACTTTGCCGACGCAGCTCCAGCCGGTGCTCGGGGTCCGCGCTGTCGCAACCGGTGCCGTTGCCGCGGGCGATGATGCTGCCCACGCTCATCCAGGCTCGGGCCAGCTCCTCGGAGACCAGGCAGTACTCGAACACCCCGAGACCGAGCCCGCCCTCGTCCTCGTCCGGGACCAGTATCCCGAAGTAGCCGAGCTCCCCGATCCGGTCGAGGAGGACCTCCGGGATGTCCTCATGTCGTGGGTCGAGCGCGTTGGCGGCCGGGAGCACCTCGTCCATCGCGAAGGCGCGTGTCGTCCGCTGGAGCTCCAGGGCTTCGGGGTCAGGTACAGCCTCGCCGCCGGTGCGACGGTGTGCACCGGGTCAAGGTTGTGGCGATGCCAGGTCGTCATCGGGCAAGTGTGCCGTACGGCGAGCGCACGAGGCGGAACTCAACCGCGAACGAGGCGGAACTCAACCGCAAACGAGGCGGATCTCAACGAAAGGGGGAGGGTCAGCGGATGTCGGCGGCCGGGTTGGCCGAGATCAGCTTGTCGGCCACGGTGTTGAAGACCCGGCCCAGCGCCTCGAAGTCCTCGTCCCCGGCCAGGTCCACCAGGAACTCGCGGACGCCGGCGACATGGGTCGGGGCGGCCTCCTGCAGGGCGGCGAAGCCCTTGTCCGTGATCACGGCCTCGACGCCGCGGCCGTCGGACAGGCAGGCGGCCCGCTCCACCAGGCCGGTTCGTTCGAGGCGGGCGATGGTGTGCGTCACCCGGCTCCGGGAGTGGCTGACCGAGTCGGCGAGCACGGCCATCCGCATCCGGCGCCCCTCGGTCTCGGAGAGCCGGACCAGGATCTCGTACTCCGGCATCGACAGGTTGTGCTGTTCGCGCAGGTCGCGGTCGAGCCGGTCCATGAGCAGGGTCGTACCAACGAGGTAGGCGCGCCAGGACAGCTGCTGGTCCTGGTCGAGCCACGCGATATCGGGGGATTCGTCGGTCATGGGACCAGGCTACCGAAACCCATAGTTGAACTTTCAACGAAGACCTGATACGGTCTTATCAGAAGTTGAAGATACAACCTTTTAGGAGATCTCATGAGCATCGACGTAGCAGCCTTCCCCGGCGTCATCGCCGGCACCTGGACCATCGACCCCAGCCACTCCGAGGTCGGCTTCACGGTCCGTCACCTGATGACCAAGGTCCGTGGCCAGTTCGAGAAGTTCGAGGGCCAGATCGTCACCACCGACAACCCGGCCGACTTCAGGGCCAGCGCCTCCATCGACCTGAACTCGGTCAACACCCGCGACGAGAACCGCGACGGCCACCTGCGCTCGAAGGACTTCTTCGACGTGGAGAACAACGGCCCGATGACCTTCGTCACCACCGCGTTCGACGGTTCCGTCGCCAAGGGTGACCTGACCATCAAGGGCGTCACCAACCCGGTCGAGCTCGAGGTCGAGTACCTCGGTGTCGACACCGACGCCTACGGCAACACCCGGATCGGCTTCGAGGCCACCACCGAGATCTCCCGCAAGGCGTGGGGCGTGGACTTCCAGATCCCGCTCGACGGCGGCAAGTTCCTCGTCGGCGACAAGGTCAACATCCAGCTCTCGGTTCAGGGCATCCTCGCCTAGTGACATCCACGGCTCAGCGCTGAGCTACTGCGTCGAGCCTCATGCGAAAGGCCCCGGTCAGCACCTGACCGGGGCCTTCGCCCTGTCCGTCGTACGACGGACGCGAAGCTCAGCTCATCCGTTCCAGGATCATCGCCATGCCCTGACCGCCGCCGACGCACATCGTGATCAGGCCGGTCTGCTTGTCGTGCCACTTCAGGGAGTTCAGCATCGTGTTCTGCAGCCGGGCACCGGTCATCCCGAACGGGTGACCGACCGCGATCGCGCCGCCGTTGACGTTGAGCCGGTCGAGGTCGATGCCGAGGTCCCGGTACGACGGGACCACCTGCGCGGCGAACGCCTCGTTGATCTCGACGAGGTCGATGTCGTCGATGGTCATGTTCGCCCGCTTCAGGGCCTGTCGGGTCGCCTCGACCGGGCCGAGGCCCATGATCTCGGGCGAGAGGCCGGTGACCCCCGTGGACACCACGCGAGCCAGCGGGGTGAGGCCGAGCTGGCTGGCCTTGGTGTCCGACATCACGACCACGGCAGCGGCGCCGTCGTTGAGCGGGCAGCAGTTCGCCGCGGTGACCACACCGTCCGGACGGAACACCGGCTTGAGGTCGGCCGCGGCCTCGATGGTGACCCCGGCCCGCGGGCCGTCGTCCTTGCTGACCACGGTGCCGTCGGGTGTCGTGACCGGCGTGATCTCATTTGCCCAGAACCCCTCCGCGATCGCCTTCTCGGCCAGGTTCTGGCTCCGCACGCCGAACTCGTCGAGCTCCTCGCGTGTGAGACCGCGTAGCCTCGCCACGTTCTCGGCGGTCTGCCCCATCGCGATGTAGGCGTCCGGGACCGTGCCGTCCTGGCGCGGGTCGTGCCAGTCGACGCCGCCCTCGGCGGTCCTGTCCGTCCGGGCGACGGCGTCGTCGAACAGTGGGTTCCTCGTGTCGGGGAGGTGGTCCGACGTACCTTTCGCGAAGCGTGAGACGGTCTCCACGCCCGCGGAGATGAAGACGTCGCCCTCGCCGGCCTTGATCGCGTGGAACGCCATCCGCGTGGTCTGCACCGAGGAGGAGCAGTACCGGGTGATGGTGGCACCGGGCAGGTTGTCGTAGCCGAGCATGACCGCGACGATGCGGCCCATGTTGAAGCCCGACTCGCCGCCGGGCAGGCCGCAGCCGAGGTACAGGTCGTCGATGTCGTTCGGGTCGAGCCCGGGAATCTTGTCGAGCGCGGCCCGGATCATGGCGGCGGACAGGTCGTCGGGACGCACGTCCTTCAACGAACCCTTGTTCGCCCGGCCGATGGGGGAGCGGGCTGCGGAAACGATCACTGCCTCAGGCATGGAGGAGCTCCGATCTGTGAGAGTCGTCAGCGAGGTCGGCGCAGCAGGGGCCGCGTCTCGACCTCCCGCCACCCTAGAACGGATTCCGCGCCGGTGGCTGTGGGCATGGACACACCCTGCTGTCAGGCCGAGGTGGTGCCAGAACACCCGTGCCGTCCGACAACTGGGGGGTCTGGCAGGATCGATGACGTGCGCCACGTCTACTACTGCCCGCTCCGCTGGGCCGACATGGACTCCCTCGGTCACGTGAACAACGTGACGTACGTCGACTACCTCCAGGAGGCGCGGGTCGACATGCTCTCGGTGCATGCCCCGGCCACCGGCGGTGAGGAGCTCGCCGAGGGAGTCGTCGTCGTCCGCCACGAGGTCGAGTTCCTGGCGCCGCTGGTGTTCCGGTCCGAACCGGTACGGATCGAGTCCTGGGTGACGAGGATCCGCGCCGCTTCGTTCACGATGGACTACGAGATCCTCGACGAGCTCCCCGACGGGCAGCGGCGGGTCTACGCGAGAGCCGCCACGGTGCTGACGCCGTTCGTCTTCTCCAGCGAGCGGCCACGACGGCTCTCCGCCGCCGAGCGCGACGTGCTTGACCGGTTCCTCGAGCCGGCCCCGGAGGCGAGCCGATGAGCCGCCACCACTACGACTGCCGCATCAGGTTCTCCGACGTCGACGTCTACCGCCACGTGAACAACGTGAAGTACTTCGAGTACTACCAGGAGGCCCGGTTGGCCTTCCTCAGCTCGCTCGGCCGGGACCCGGACGAACCGGCCCTGGAGCTCGTGCTGGCCCGCATCGACGTGGACTACAAGCGGCCGATCCTGTTCCGCAGCGACCCGTACCTCGTGGAGTCGTGGGTGACCCGCGTGGGGACGTCGTCATTCGGCCTCTCCGCCGAGATCCGGGACGGCGACCAGGTGCTCTCCCGGGCCGAGGCGGTGCTGGTCAGCTTCGAGTACGCGCGGCAGGGCCCGCGGCCGCTGACCGAGAAGGAGCGGGACCGGCTCAGCGCCGTCGTCGAGTCCTGAGCTACTGCTCCTCGAACGTGTTCACCATGAACTGCGCGGCGTGCGTCACGTAGTCCCAGAACTGGGCCTCGTGCTCGGGCGACAGGTTCGCCGACTCGAGGCCGGCCCGGAAGTGCACCAGCCAGCGGTCCCGTGCCGCGGGGGTCACCTGGAACGGCGCGTGCCGCATCCGCAGCCTCGGGTGACCCCGCCGTTCGGAGTACGTCGTCGGGCCGCCCCAGTACTGCGCCAGGAACATCGTGAACCGTTCGGCGGCCGGGCCGAGATCCTCCTCGGGGTACATCGGCCGGAGGATCTCGTCGGTGGCCACACCCTCGTAGAAGCGGTCGACGATCTTGGCGATCGTCGGGTACCCGCCGATGGACTCGTAGAAGGTTTGCTCGGTGCTCACTTGTCCATTGTCCGCATCCGGGCAAGAGTCGTTCGCAGGGACCTGCAATAGTCGAGAAGACTGTTACCCAGAACACAGAGGAGAGATTGCTGATGGCCGCTATCCGCACTGCACAGGCTCACTGGGAGGGTTCGCTCCAGGAGGGCGCCGGAAAGGTCAGCCTCGAGTCGTCCGGACTCGGCACGTACGACGTCACCTGGGCCGCGCGCACCGAGGAGCCGAACGGGAAGACCAGCCCCGAGGAGCTCATCGCTGCCGCGCACTCGTCGTGCTTCTCGATGGCGCTGTCCGGAGCGCTCGCCAAGGCCGGGACTCCGCCGCAGTCCCTCGACACCAAGGCCGACGTGACCTTCCAGCCCGGGACCGGGATCACCGGCAGCCACATAACGGTGGTCGGCCGGGTCGAGGGAATGAGCGCTGAGGACTTCGCGAAGGCCGCCGAGGGCGCCAAGGAGAACTGTCCCGTCTCGCAGGCCCTCAAGGCGGTCAAGATCACCCTCGACGCCTCGCTCGCCTGACTCTCGGTCGAACGCCCGTCACTCGGAAGCCCCGGCAGTGTCCGGGGCTTCCGCCGTCCCTGCCGCCCGCCGGGGTGCCTCGCGGTGCCACACGACCCGCTGAGGCAGAGGGACCTCGATGCCTTCGTAGTCGAACCGGGCCTTGATGCGCTCGCGCATCTCCCGGGCGACCTCCCACTGCTCCATCGGCGCGGTCTTGAGGGTGACCCGGACCACGACGCCGTCCGGGTCCCACCGCTCGACGCCCCAGACCTCGGGCTCCTCGATGACCACGTGCTTGAACTCCTCGTCCTCCCACACTCCGTGGGCGACCTCCTGGAGGATTCGGCGGATCCGGTGCAGGTCCTCGGTGTAGGAGACGAGGACGTCGAGGACGGTGCGCGCCCAGTTCTGGCTCATGTTGCCGACCCGCAGGATCTCGCCGTTGCGGACGTACCAGACGGTCCCGTCCACGTCGCGCAGCCGGGTCACCCGCAGACTGACCGCCTCGATCGTGCCGCTTGCCTCACCGAGGTCGACGACGTCCCCGACGCCGTACTGGTCCTCGAGGATCATGAAGATGCCAGCCAGGTAGTCCTTGACGAGGCTCTGCGCGCCGAAGCCGAGTGCGAGACCGATGATCCCGGCACTGGCGATCAACGGCGCCACGTTGTAGCCGAGCTCGGAGATCGCCATCATCATGATCAGCGTGAGGATCACCACGGTGACGATGCTCTTGAGTAGCGACGCCATCGTCTTGGCACGCTGCACCCGCCGGGCGGCGGCCACCGAACCGGTCGTGGTCGCCGCCTTCTCCGCCTTGCCCCGACCGAGCTTGCCGCGCGCGAAGCTCGCCGGCATCACGCCCTCACCGGCCCGGTTCGCCAGCCGGTCGATCAGCTTGTGGAGCACCCAGCGGGCCACGAGACCCAGGATGACCAGGCCGAGGATGGCGAGTGGCTTCCCGATCAGCCAGTCCGACGCGATCGCAAACCGGTCGCTGCGGGTCAGGTCCCAGGTGATGTTGCACACTGTCCCGTTGTCGACGGACTCGCAGACTCTGGCGTCACTGAACTGATTCATGGGTCGGAGGCTACGAGACGAGATCGCAACCACCAAACAGACTTCGATACCCTTGGCGGGTGATGACTGACCTGAACGCTCCCGTCGTACGACGCCTCGCCCGGGCCGTCGCGCTGACCCCGGCGGCGCTGGCCCTGATGGCCGCGCCGGCATTCGCTGACACCCCCGCGACATGGGCCGACCCCGACCCGGTCTCCGCCCTGACCGCGCTGATGATAATTGTGATCATCCCGGCCGGGTTGTTCCTCGTCATCAGCCTGCTGGTCTACGTGCCGTCGATGGCCCGTGGCGAGAAGTACACCCCGGGTCTGGCCTGGCGCAACGAGAGCGAGTGGTTCGGCGGTCCGACCGGCGGCGTCGAGGCCGCCGACAAAGCCGAGCCGCAGGCCATCGAAGGGACGACGGAGACCGACCGGGGTGGTGCAAGTGCCCGCTGGTGAGGCGTTCACCTCGAGCGAGCGGTACGAGATCGACAAGGCGATCCGTGACGCCGAGACGGTCTGCCGCTACGAGTTCTCGGTCTTCGTCGGTGCGTCGGAGGGCGAGACCGGGCCGTTCGCACACCGGCTTCACGCCACGTTGACCGCGCCCGACCGCTCCGTGCTCGTGATGGTCGACCCGGCGGCCCGGATCGTGGAGATCGTCACCGGCTCCGAGGTTCGTCGCGACCTCGATGACGGTGAGGTGAAGCTGGCCGCGCTGTCGATGCAGACCGCGTTCGCCGCCGGCGACCTCGTGGGCGGAATCACGCAGGGCGTGATGATGCTGGCCGACCACGCCCGCAAACCGCGGATGCTCCACGCCGAGTAGTGGGCGGTCCGGGCTGACTACGCCGCCCCGATACCCGCTCGATGCGGCAGCATGGGGACATGGACCGGGCGATGGTGGAGCAGTGGGTCGCGGACTACGAGCGCGCCTGGCGGTCACCGGGGACGGGACAGCTCTCCGAGCTCTTCACGCCGGACGTCAGCTATCTGCCCTCCCCGTGGGAGCGTCCGCTCACGGGGTTGGACGCGCTCGCACCGTTCTGGGACGCCGAGCGCGAGGGCCCGGACGAGGAGTTCGTGATGTCGAGTGAGGTCGTCGCGGTCGACGATGCGACGGCGGTCGTCCGCCTGATCGTCGAGTACGGCGGGTCCCGGCGCAGCCGATGGCGTGACCTCTGGGTGCTCCGCTTCGCCGGGGACGGGCGGTGCTCCTCCTTCGAGGAGTGGCCCTTCGCGCCCGGCCGGCCCGACGGCCACTAGCCGCGAGCAGAAGGGCCGCACCCATCGGGTGCGGCCCTTCCTTGTTCTCACCGGTGGGCCACCCGACGCCGCTCGGGTGGCCCACCGGTGAGAGATCAGCCGGCGTCCCTGCCCTGTGCGGCCAGGGCCCGCTCGATGTCGGCGCAGCCTTCGCGCACGTAACGCTTGGCGGCCGGGTTGGCGCTGGAGGAATCCAACCACGCGTTCACCGTGTCGAGCGTCTCCTGCGTCGCGATCGCGCGGGGGAACAGGTAGCCGAGTGCCACCGAAGCACGCTGCACGCCCTTCTCCTCCCAGATCGTCGAGGCGACGTCGAGGTACTTCGCGACGTACGGCTTGAGCAGCTCCTCCTGGCCGGGCACCTGGAAGGAGTACGCGATGCTGCGCTGCGTCTCGTTCGGGACGTCATCACGGACGACCGCGTCGTTCCACGCCTCCTGCTTGGCCTCCGGGGTCGGGATCACCGTCAACGCCCCGGCGGCGTGCTCCTGCCCGGCGATCGTGTGGTCCCGCTCCCGCTCGGCCTCAACCGCGGCGCGGTCCGCGCGGCCGGCGAACGCCAGCGACTTCAGCAGGGTCCAGCGCAGGTCGGTGTCGATCACCAGGCCGTCGAGGGTGACGGACCCGTCGTACAGACCCTGCACGAAGCCGAGCCCTTCGTCGCTGAGCGCTGCCGACCCGTAGGCGCGGGCGAGTGCCAGCTGGTGGTCGCTGCCGGGTGCGGCGTTCTCGAGCAGCTTGCGCAGACCCCGCTCCCAGGTGCTCTTGAGCGCGTTGCGGGTGGCGGGGTTCGAGTAGACGTCGACCGCCTGCTTGGCGTACCGGAGCAGCGCGCCGACCGCAGTCAGGTCGGTCTCGGTGCCGACGCCCTGGAGGACGAGCTTCACGAAGTCCGTGGTCGCCATCTCGGCGTCGCGGGTCATGTCCCAGGTGGCGCCCCAGCACAGTGCCCTGGCCAGGGAGTCGTCGAGGGTGTCGATCGACGACACGACGGTGGCCAGCGAGCGCTCGTCGAGGCGGATCTTGGCGTAGGTCAGGTCGCCGTCGTTGACCAGGACCAGATCCGGCTGCTTCTGACCGACGAGCTCGGCGACCTCCGTGCGCTCGCCCTTGATGTCGGTCTCGACGGAGGTACGACGGACCAGCCGACCGTTCTCGGTGTCGTAGAGGCCGATGCCGATCCGGTGACGACGGATCGTCGGGAAGTCGGGGTTGGCCGACTGCCGCACTGCGAAGGAGGTGAAGCTGCCGTCAGCGTCGACCTCGAAGTCGGGCGTCAGCGTGTTCACACCGGAGGTCTGCAGCCACTCCTGGGCCCAGGCGTGCAGGTCACGGCCGGAGGCGTGCTCGAGCGCACCGAGCAGGTCCTTGAGCTCGCTGTTGCCGAACGCGTGCTTCTTGAAGTAGGCACGCAGCCCCTGGAGGAAGTCGTCCTCACCGGACCAGGCGACCAGCTGCTTGAGTGCTGAGGCGCCCTTCGCGTAGGTGATCCCGTCGAAGTTCACCTCGACCGCCTCGAGGTCGTAGTTGTCCGCCGCGACCGGGTGTGTGGAGGGCAGCTGGTCCTGCCGGTAGGCCCAGTTCTTCCGGGCGTTGGTGAACCCGGTCCACGCCTCGTCGTACTCCGTGGCCTTGACCGACGCGTGGTGCGAGGCCCACTCGGCGAACGACTCGTTGAGCCAGAGGTCGTCCCACCACTTCATCGTGACCAGGTCGCCGAACCACATGTGCGCCATCTCGTGCAGGATCGTGTTCGCGCGCTGCTCGTAGAACGAGTGGGTCTGCCGGCTGCGGGGGAGGTAGTCGTCGCGGAAGGTCACGCAGCCCGCGTTCTCCATCGCGCCCATGTTGTACTCCGGCACGTACAGCTGGTCGTACTTGTGGAACGGGTAGGGGTAGTCGAACGCGTCCTCGAAGAACGCGAAGCCCTGCCTGGTGACCTCGAGCAGGTCGTCCACGTCGAGGTGCTCGGCCATCGACTGGCGGCAGTAGTGACCGAGGGGGATCTCTCCGTGCTTGCCGGCGTAGGACTCCATCACTTCGTGGTACTCGCCGGCGACCAGCGCGGTGATGTACGTCGACATCCGCTCGGTGGTGGGGAACCGCCAGGTGGCCTTGCCGTCCCCGGCGTCCACGGGATCGGGGGTCGGGGCGTTCGAGACGACCTTCCACCCGGCCGGTGCGGTCACGGTGAAGGTGAAGACCGACTTCAGGTCGGGCTGCTCGAACGTGGTGTAGACGCGGCGGGCGTCCGGGACCTCGAACTGGGTGTATGTGTAGACCCGGTCGTCGGCGGGGTCCACGAACCGGTGCAGGCCCTCGCCGGTGCGGCTGTAGGTGCAGTCGGCGACGACACGGAGCTCGTTGTCGGCGGCCAGGTCGTCCAGCTGGATCCGGCTGTCCGCGTAGACCGCGGCCGGGTCGAGCGCCCTCCCGTTCAGCGTCAGCTCGCGGACAGTCGCGCCGACCAGGTCGGCGAACGTCGAGGCCCCCGGCTGCGAGCAGCCGAACCGGATCACGGTCGTGGAGGCGAAGGTCTTGTCGGATGTGGTGAGGTCGAGGTCCACGTTGTAGGAGTCGACGCTGAGGATCTCGGCGCGAGCGCGCGCCTCATCCCGTGTGAGGTTCGTTCCAGGCATGTGTGCATCCTTACACCCGATATGGGGAACAAGCCAACGAGATGCGTGGTTGTGACATTCACGGCTGACCACAGCATTCCGTCGCACACAGGGAGATTTTTCGGCATGACCGACACCGTCGAGCGCACCCCCGTCGATTTCTGGTTCGACCCGATCTGTCCGTGGGCGTGGATGAGCTCGCGGTGGCTGCTCGAGGTCGAGAAGGTTCGTCCGATCAAGCCGTCCTTCCACGTGATGAGCCTGGCCTACCTCAACGAGGACAAGGACATCCCCGACGACTACCGCGAGATGCTGAAGACCGCGTGGGGCCCGGTGCGGGTGGCCATCGCCGCCGCGCAGGCCGAGGGCGACGACGTACTCCTCCCGCTGTACACCGCGTTGGGCAACCGCTTCCACCTCGAGGGCAAGCCCAAGGACCGCGCCACGATCGAAGAGGCGCTCGAGGAGGTCGGCCTGCCCACGAAGCTGGCGGACGCGATGGACTCCGAGGACTACGACGACGACCTCCGCAAGTCGCACCACGCCGGCATGGACCAGGTCGGGATGGACGTCGGCACTCCTGTGATCAGCGTGGACGGCGTGGCGTTCTTCGGTCCGGTCGTGACGCCCGCCCCGAAGGGTGGGGCCGCCGGCAAGCTGTGGGACGGCGTGCTGCTCGTCGCCGGAACTCCGGGCTTCTACGAGCTCAAGCGGACCCGCGACAAGGGCCCCGACTTCTCCTGACCGAGTTGTCAGGCTCCTACCCCGCCATAGCCGTGCACCACCCTGACAACTCGGCGGGAGCCGGCCGCGGAAACACGTTGTCGCCACCCATAGGATTCGGTGCATGAGCAAAGTTCTGTCCGCCGTCGCATGGCCGTATGCCAACGGCCCGCGCCACATCGGCCACGTAGCCGGTTTCGGCGTGCCCTCCGACGTGTTCAGTCGCTACATGAGGATGGCTGGCCACGACGTGCTCATGGTCTCCGGCACCGACGAGCACGGAACCCCGATCCTCGTCGCCGCGGACAAGGAGGGTGTCCCCGCACGCGAGCTCGCCGACCGGAACAACCGGCTGATCGTCGAGGACCTCCAGGCGCTGGGGTTGTCCTACGACCTGTTCACCCGGACCACGACCCGCAACCACTATGCGGTCGTCCAGGAGATGTTCACCACCGTTCACAAGAACGGGTACATGGTCGAGCAGACCACTCACGGCGCGATCTCGCCGTCGACCGGCCGCACGCTGCCGGACCGCTACATCGAGGGCGTCTGCCCGATCTGCGGGTACGACGGCGCGCGCGGCGACCAGTGCGACAACTGCGGCAACCAGCTCGACCCGACCGACCTGATCGACCCGCGGAGCAAGATCAACGGCGAGGTCCCGGAGTTCGTGGAGACCCAGCACTTCTTCCTCGACCTGCCGGCGCTGGCCGATGCCCTCAAGGCGTGGCTCGACGAGCGTGAGGCGTCCGGCACCTGGCGGCCGAACGTGATCAAGTTCAGCCAGAACATCCTCGAGGACATCCGCCCACGGGCGATGACCCGCGACATCGACTGGGGCATCCCGGTCCCGCTCGACGGGTGGCGGGAGAACCCGAGCAAGCGGCTCTACGTCTGGTTCGACGCGGTGATCGGCTACCTGTCCGCGTCGATCGAGTGGGCCCGCCGCCTCGGTGAGCCCGACCGCTGGCGCGACTGGTGGAACCCTGCGCCCGATGGAGAGGGGGAGGCGTTGTCCTACTACTTCATGGGCAAGGACAACATCACCTTCCACAGCCAGATCTGGCCCGCCGAGCTCCTCGCGTACGACGGACGCGGCGACCGTGGCGGGGAGCCGGGGACCTACGGGAAGCTGAACCTGCCGACCGAGGTCGTGTCGTCGGAGTTCCTCACCATGGAGGGGCGCAAGTTCTCGTCCTCGAAGTCGGTCGTGATCTACGTCCGCGACGTGCTGGAGCGCTACCAGGCCGATGCGCTGCGCTACTTCATCTCCGCGGCCGGACCGGAGAACCAGGACAGTGACTTCACCTGGGCCGAGTTCGTACGACGCACCAACGACGAGCTCGTCGCGGGCTGGGGCAACCTGGTCAACCGCACCGCAACCATGATCGCGAAGAGCTTCGGGGAGATCCCGGCCGCCGGGGAGCTGACCACCGAGGACCGTGCGCTGCTCGACACCGTGGCCGGTGCCGTTCGACACGGTAGGCGAGCTCATCGGGCGGCACCGCCAGAAGCAGGGGCTGGCGGAGGCGATGAGGACCGTCGCCGAGGTGAACAAGTACGTCTCCGACATGGCCCCGTGGAAGCTGAAGGACGAGTCCGAGCGCGAACGTCTCGGGACGATCCTTCACGTCACTGCGCAGGCCGTGGCCGACTGCAACCTGATCCTCGCCCCGTTCCTGCCGCACAGCGCGAACGCCGTCGACCGGGTCCTCGGCGGGTCCGGTCAGGTCGCGCCGATGCCGGTGATCAAGGACGTCGAGGACCTCGACGGCGGCCCGTCGTACCCGATCCTCACCGGCGAGTACACCGCAACCCCGGCCTGGAAGCGCAAGCCGGTCGTGGTGGGTACGCCGGTCGAGAAGCCGGCGCCGGTCTTCACCAAGCTCGACCCGTCCGTGGTCGACGAAGAGCTCGCCCGGCTCGGCGCCTGAATGGTGCTCCACCCGCAGGCGGAGGCCGCGATCGCGCTGTGGTCCGAGGGCCCCAGCGTCACCGACCCGGGGTTCGGCCCTGAGCAGATCGCCGAGCAGCGGCAGCTCGCCCGGGACGCCGCGGCCGCCGAGCAGAAGGAGGACGTCGCCCACGTCGAGGATGTCGACGCGGACGGGGTGCCGTGCCGGTTGTACCGGCCCCGGGTCTCGCCAGGCTCGACCGGCGGGGCAGGCTCGGCCGGCGGGGAGGGCGTGATCGTGTTCCTGCACGGTGGCGGGTTCGTCTTCGGTGACCTCGACACCCACGACGCGCAGTCGCGACGGATCGCCAACCGGACCGGGTTCGCGGTGCTCGCCGTCGGGTACCGGACACCGCCCGAACACAGGTTCCCGGCCGCACCCGACGACGTCGACACCGCGGTCGCGTGGCTGAGCGTCAACGCGCCGTCGGCCGGACTCGACATCACGCGCATGGTCGCGCTCGGGGACAGCGCAGGCGGCAACCTCGCGCTGGTCACCGCGCTGCGGAACCCCAACCTGTTCGCGGCGACCGTGCTGGTCTACCCGTTCATCGATCCGCAGGCCCGCTTCCCGTCCTACCGGGACGAGACCGGCGGGCTGCTGGCCGGCGAGGCGGCCTGGTACTGGCAGCAGTACGCTTCCTCGCCCGAAGACCTCGTGCATCCCGACCTCGCGCCGATCGACTCGGCCCTGCTCGGCACCCTGCCGCCGACGCTGGTGCTCGCCGCGGAGCACGACGTTCTCCGCGACGAGGACGAGGAGCTCGCCCGCCGCATCGAGAAGGCGGGTGTCTCGGTCCGGCGGACCACCTACCCGGGGATGATCCACGGCTTCTGGCGGCATCCCGCCATGTTCGACGCCGCCGAGGAGTCGCTGGCGGAGATCGCCGACTTCCTCCGCAACACGGTCTGACAGAATTCGCGCATGCGCGTTCACCTCGGCTCCGACCATGCCGGCCTCGAGCTCAAGGACCACCTCCTCGGCTGGCTGGCAGACCAGGGCCACGAGGCCGTCGACCACGGACCGTTCGTGTACGACGCCGTCGACGACTACCCGGTGTTCTGCCTCCGCGCGGCCGAGGCCGTCGCCGACGAGGAGGCCAGCCTCGGGATCGTCATCGGCGGATCCGGCAACGGGGAGCAGATGGCGGCGAACAAGGTGCGCGGCGTGCGCGCGGCCCTCGTGTGGAACGAGGAGATCGCCGCCCTCGCCCGCGAGCACAACAACGCGAACGTCATCTCGGTGGGCGGCAGGATGCACACGCTCGAGGAGATGACCCGTTTCATCGGCGTGTTCCTCACCACGGCGTACACCGGCGAGGAGCGGCACACCCGGCGTATCAACATGCTCACCGACTACGAGAAGACGGGTCAGCTCCCGCCGCTGCCCGACTCGGCGCTGAAGTCCCAGGGCTGAGATGCCCGAGGGGCACACTCTTCACCGTCTCGCCAGGACACTGAGCGACCGATTCGCCGGCAGCGCGGTCGAGGTCGCCAGCCCGCAGGGACGGTTCGCCGAGGCCGCCGCCCTCCTGGACGGCACCGTGCTCGTGGACGCCGAGGCCTGGGGCAAGCATCTGTTCGTCCGCTTCGAGGGTGACCGGTTCGTCCACGTGCACCTCGGGTTGATCGGGAAGTTCGACGTGTATGACGGGCCGCCACCCCCACCGGTTGGCCAGGTCCGACTGCGCATCGTCTCGGCAGGCTCGACCACCGGACGGCCGTCGTACGCCGACCTGCGCGGTGCCACGCAATGCGACATGATCACGAACGCACAGCGCGAGCTGGTCATCGAGCGGCTGGGGCCGGACCCGTTGCGCGACGACGCCGACCCCGCAAGGGCATGGAGGCGGATCTCGAAGAGCCATCGGGTGATCGGCGAGCTGCTGATGGACCAGAAGGTGCTCGCCGGGGTCGGCAACGTCTACCGCGCCGAGCTGCTCTTCCGGCACCGGATCCATCCGCTGCGCCCGGGGAACACGCTGCGACGTGGCCAGTTCGAGGCGATGTGGCACGACCTGGTCGAGCTGATGCACGACGGCGTCGGCACCGGCCGGATCGACACCGTCCGCGACGAGCACACGCCCGAGGCGATGGGCCGCGACCCCCGACGCGACGACCACGGGGGAGAGGTCTATGTCTACCGTCGGCACAACCAGCCGTGTCACGTGTGCGGGACCAAGGTGAGGACGCAGGTACTGGCGGCCCGCAACCTGTTCTGGTGCCCGAGGTGCCAGCCGACGTTCCGGTCGCGCGCCGTGCTGCGGTGACCAGCGCTCACGTACCGTAGGTTTCAAATCGTTCACACCGTCCACCCGATGACACTAAGGTCCAACCCGTGGTTGCAGCCCCGCACAGCGAGCGGCTGACGCGCCTGCCGGCACGTCGGCTCAGCCGGCGATGGAGCATCGCGGTGCGCCGGCTGCGGGAAGCGGAGCTGTCGTGGGTGGTGCTGCTCCTGGCCGCGGTGCTCGCCGCGGGAGTGGCCACCGGCAACTGGCCGATGCAGTTCCCCGTCACCTCGCTGGTGGTTCCGATGGTCGTCGCCAACCTCGTGCTCGGTCCGCGCAGCCTGCCCTGGTTCGTGGTCACGACGCTCGCCATCCTGGTGGTGGTGGTCTCTTTCGACGTCGAAAGGACTCTCGACGAACGGAAGATCGGCGGGATCATCGTCTGCTTCGTGGTGGGCCTGATCATCCTGCTCTCGTCGTTCCGCCGGTCCCGCCTGGGTGTCGCCGGGTCTCGCGGTGAGTCGATGCTGGTCGACCTGCGTGACCGGATCAGCAAGCAGAGCATGGTCCCCGACCTGCCCGACGACTGGTACGTCGAGGCGGTGATGCGCTCGGCGGGCGGGTCCTCGTTCGCCGGTGACTTCATCGTCGCAAGCATGTCGCACGACAACCGCCATCTCGAGGTCGCGGTGGTCGACGTCTCGGGCAAGGGTGAGCAGGCCGGCACCCGGTCCCTGCTGCTGTCCGGCGCTTTCGGCGGCCTGCTCGGTGCCCTGCCCGCGGGACAGTTCCTGCCCGCCGCGAACGACTACCTGCTCCGCCAGGACTGGAGCGAGGGGTTCGCGACCGCGGTACACCTCTCGATCGACCTCGAGTCCGGTGAGTTCGACATCCGCTCGGCCGGTCACCCGCCCGCCGTACAGCTGAACGCCGGTTCCGGCCGCTGGGTCGTGCACGGGTCGGAGGGCCCGGTGCTGGGTCTGATCCCGAAGGCAGAGTTCATCGGCGTGAGCGGCAACCTGCAGCGCGGCGACGCGCTCCTGCTCTACACCGACGGCCTCGTGGAGACGCCGCAGCGGGACATCTCGCTCGGCATCGACAAGCTCGTCGGCCAGGGGGAGCGGCTGCTCCGGGACGGGTTCGCCGGTGGGGCGCACCGGTTGATCGACCGGCTCGAGTCGATGAGCGACGACCGCGCGCTGCTCCTGCTGCACCGTCGCTGAACGCGACGCAACGGCACGGGTGGAGCGGATGACGGGAATCGAACCCGCGTAATCAGTTTGGAAGACTGAGGCTCTACCATTGAGCTACATCCGCATGCGTGCCGGCCAGTCCCTCCGACAGCGGATCCATGGTGCCACAGGACATTTGCTTCGTCCCAATCGGCTCACCGGTACCACGCCCGCGGGGCGGCCGATCTCGTGGCCGCCTCACGATTACGGAGAGTGGGCCCTCGTCCACTAGACTCCCCGGGGTTGTCCACCGGGGCGTAGCGTAGTGGCTAGCGCGCCTGCTTTGGGAGCAGGAGACCGCAGGTTCGAGTCCTGTCGCCCCGACCATGCTTTCCGTCTCTCGTGGACACAGAAGCGTGCTTGCTACATCAACAACGACTGAGGAGAACACCTGTGAAGAGCGCCGTCGAGACTTTGAGCCCGACCCGGGCCAAGCTCACCGTCGAGGTGCCCTTCGAGGAGCTCAAGCCGAGCCTCGACGCGGCGTACAAGAAGATCGCGAAGCAGATCAACGTCCCTGGCTTCCGCAAGGGCAAGGTCCCGCCGATGGTCATCGACCGGCAGGTCGGCCGCGGACCGGTCCTCGACGAGGCCGTGAACGAGGCACTCCCGAAGCTCTACGTGCAGGCTCTCCAGGACAACGACCTGCAGCCGCTGGCACAGCCGGAGATCGAGATCACCAAGTTCGAGGACAACGAGACCCTCGAGTTCACCGCTGAGATCGACGTCCGGCCCGAGATCACCCTGCCCGAGTACGACGGCATCGAGGTCACCGTCGACGACATCGAGGTCACCGACCAGGATGTCGAGGAGCAGGTGCAGACCCTCCGCGAGCGCTTCGCGACCCTCAACGACGTCGACCGCGCCGCCGCCGAGGGTGACTTCGTGGTCATCGACCTCGAGGCGTCGAAGGACGGCGTGGTCGTCGAGGGCGCCGAGGTGAGCGGGATGAGCTACCAGGTCGGCCGTGGGGGCATGCTCGAAGGTCTCGACGAGGCCCTCACCGGTATGACCGCCGGCGAGGAGAGGACCTTCCAGTCGCAGCTCGTCGGTGGCGACCAGCTCGGCGAAGAGGTCGAGGTCGAGGTCAAGGTCACCGCGGTCAAGGAGCAGGAGCTGCCCGAGCTCGACGACGAGTTCGCGCAGACCGCCTCCGAGTTCGACACCGTCGGTGAGCTCACCGAGGACGTCAAGGTCCGCCTCGAGCGCAACAAGCGACTCGAGCAGGCCGCCGCCGCCCGCGACGCGGTGCTCGAGAAGCTGCTCGACCTGGTCGAGGTCCCGCTGCCCGAGACCGTCGTCGACTCGGAGCTGCAGGCCCGCCGCGAGAACATCGAGCAGCAGCTGACGTACGCCGGGATGTCGATGGAGCAGTACCTCGACTCCGAGGAGCTGACCGTCGACGAGTTCGAGGCGGACCTCGAGAAGCGGGTCCGCGACGCCGTCGCCGCTCAGTTCATCCTCGACGAGGTCGCCAAGAAGGAGGAGCTCGGCGTCGACCAGAACGAGCTCTCCCAGCACATCTTCCAGCGCGCGCAGCAGTCGGGCCAGAACCCCGACGACTTCGCCCGCCACATGGTCGAGCACAACCACATCCCGGACATGGTGTCCGAGGTGGTTCGTGGCAAGGCGCTGGCCACGATCGTCGAGTCGGCCGCGGTCACCGACGAGTCCGGCAGCCACGTGGAGCTGAAGCTCCTGCAGCCCGACGGCACCATCGGTGAGCCCGCCGACGAGACCGAGGACGCCGAGACTCCGTCGGATGCACCCGCGGACGACGCTTCGGCGGACGAGGCGGAGAAGACCCAGGCCTGACTGAGCCTCACGAACGAACGAGTATCGCGACCCCGTCGCCCGCGAGGGTGGCGGGGTCGCTGCTTTGACATACCGATGGTATGCACCGGACACTTACCCGGATGAGCCAGCCCAAGGCCACCCGACCCCGCCACGACGTGGGCGTGCTGGCTGCCTGCGCACTCGCCGGTGACTACGTCGACCGGATCGTCCTCGGGACGGTCCGCGACGTGCACGGCGCTGTCGCGACCCGCGTGTTCGGGCTGACCGGCCGCGCGACCCGTCGGCCTGCCGGTGCGCCGCAGCAGATCCACGACGGCATCTCCAGGTCCTTCTACGCCGGCCTCGGGGCCGGCATGAAGGCCGCAGCCGCGGGTCTGCGTGCCGCCGAGAGGCGAGGCGTGGGTCCTCGGCTCCAGGCCAGTCCGGCGGGCCGCCAGGTGCTCTCCGCGGTCAACGGGTTCGTCGGCGACACGCTGCGCGACGAGCGTCCCGAGTTCGCGATCCCGATGGCCGTCCGCAGCCGCGGGTCCGACGTACCCCTCGACGCTGCTCACCTGGCCGCAGCGTTCCCGGGTGCGACCGGCGACGTCGCGGTGTTCCTGCACGGACTCGGGGAGAACGACGACTCGTGGAACCGGCTTCGCGAGGAGAACGGCGGCACCTACGGGTCGAGGCTGGAGTCCGAGACCGGCTGGACGCCGGTGTACCTCCGCGCTAACACCGGCCTCCCGCTCGCCGAGAACGGGGTGGCCCTTGCTGCCCTGCTCGACGACCTGGTGGCCGCCTGGCCGACGGAGGTACGACGGATCGCGCTGGTCGGCCACTCGATGGGGGGACTTATCCTGCGGGCCGCCTGCGCGGTCGTCACGGACGCCGAGACGGCATGGACCTCGCTGGTGACCAACGTGGTCACCCTGGGCACGCCGCACCTCGGCGCGCCCTTGGAGCGCACCGTGCACCTGGGCGCCCGGGCGCTCGGCTTCCTGCCGGAGTCGGCGCCGTTCGGTCGCATCCTGGAGTACCGCAGCGTCGGCATCCTGGACCTGCGACGTGGGCTGGCCGCCGACGTGCAGCATCTGCCGCACGCGCGGTACCACCTGGTCGCGGCAACCCTCACCGGCTCGCACCGGCACCCGGTCAGCGAGGTGCTCGGTGACCTGTTCGTGAGGTACCCGTCCGCCGTGGGCAGGGCCCGCCGCGGTCGCGAGATGTTCCCCGGCTCCGACGTGCTGCACGTGCCCGGCACCGGCCACTTCGGCCTTCTGAACCACCCCGACGTGTACACCGCCATGAAGGGCTGGCTCGGCTGAGCCGTCCGCGACCCAAGGAGCCCTCCCGATGAACCAGCCTCTGCCGATCGGCGCCACCGTTGAAGTCGACGCCACACCGGACCGCGTGTGGAAGGTGGTGTCGGACTTCGTGCGGATGGCCGAATGGAGCCCGGAGTGCCGCACGATCGTGGTTCTCGGTAAGCAGAAGACCGGCGTGGGGGCGAAGTTCCTCGGCCTCAACCGGCGTGGCCTGGTCGCTTGGCTCACCGTGTCGACGATCGTGCGCTTCGAGCCGTCGACGGCGGTGGCCTGGCAGACCCGCGAGAGTGGGGCGCTGTGGACCTACGAGCTCGAGGCCACGGACACGGGCACCCGGCTGACCGGCCGTCGCGACCTGGCGGGCTTCACCCTCGTCACGAAGCTGTTCGCACCGGTCATCGGTGGAGCAGTCGGCCACGACACGGAGCTGACCGCGGGTGTGCAGACCACGCTCGAGCGGATCAAGGCAACGGTCGAGCACGACGCCGCCGTCCGCGGCTGACCGTTCTCGGTCATTGCCGTCCATCTGGACGGGAACAGCGCATCGGTTCGACCGGGCTCAGACCCCGAGCTCGACCACCTCGGTCGGGATGCCCTGGGTGAGCCAGCGCTCCAGGATGAGAGCCAGGTCCCGCGGCCCGGTCACGACGAGGCGTGACCCGTCCTCCGGCTGCGCCTCGTCGCCCTCGGCCACGACGGTGACCGCCTCGTGCAGCTCCTCGACGCTCCACCACCGGAGCTCGTGCAGGTTCTCCTCCCGCAGCTGCTCATGGGACAGCTGGCCGTTCGGCGTGAACGTCGGCACCCGCATGAAGTAGAACCATTCCTCCTGCCCGTCGTACCCGTTCGGCATCGGGAACAGGTGCACGCGGTGCGCGACGCAGGGGCCCGCCTCGAGGTCCGCCAGGTCGGGTCCGACCTCCTCACGCAGCTCCCGGCGGAGGGCATCGAGGGGCTTCTCGCCCGGGTCGATGCCGCCGCCCGGCGCGCACCAGACGTCGCGGTCGGGGAACTCGAAACGTACGAGCAGCACCCGGTTGTCGGGATCGATCAGGAAGGCGCGGACGGCGGAACGCAGGTTCGGTGGCTCGGACACGCGCGCCAGGTTAGCCGGGCATCCGGTACGACGGGCAGGGTGGTTGCACCTGCGAGCGGAACAGCGACACGCGATGCGGCGCGAATCCGCTGTTGGCGAACACGAGGGGATTGCCCGTGGATGTGCCCGATGTTCCGGCTAGGGTCGGGAACGTGAATGAGACTACGGTTCCCCAGATGAACGGTGGCGGCGCGTCGTACGGACTCGACGACCACATTTATCAGCGTCTGCTCAAGGAGCGGATCATCTTCCTCGGCTCAGAGGTGCGCGACCAGAACGCGAACGCGATCTGCGCGCAGATGCTGCTGCTGAGCGCGGAGGATCCCGAGACTGACATCTTCCTCCACATCAACAGCCCGGGTGGTTCGGTCGACGCCGGCATGGCGATCTACGACACGATGAACTACATCCCGAACGACGTGGCCACGGTCGGGATGGGCCTGGCGGCGTCGATGGGCCAGTTCCTGCTGTGTGCCGGCGCCGAGGGCAAGCGCTACGCCCTGCCGCACGCGCGGATCATGATGCACCAGCCCTCCGGTGGGATGGGCGGCTCCGCCTCGGACATCAAGATCCAGGCGCAGCAGTCGCTGCACATCAAGAAGGTGCTGTTCAACCTGATCAGCCAGCACACCGGCCAGCCGCTCGAGCAGGTGGAGCGCGACGCCGACCGCGACCGCTGGTTCACCGCGGAGCAGGCCAAGGAGTACGGCTTCATCGACAAGGTGATCGCCAGTGCCCGCCAGGTTGCCGACGAGGGCCGCCCGGCCCGGAACAAGTGAGTGGAGGAGAAGACATGAGCAGCACTCACATCCCCGGACTGAGCCGCTCAGCGATGGGCAGCTCCAGCAAGGCCGACGAGTTCGCGTCGCCGAGCATGAACTACTACATCCCGCAGTGGGAGGAGCGCACGTCGTACGGCATCCGCCGGATCGACCCCTACGCCAAGCTGTTCGAGGAGCGCATCATCTTCCTCGGTACGCCCATCTCGGACGACATCGCCAACGCCGTGATGGCCCAGATCCTGTGCCTGGAGTCGATGGACCCCGAGCGCGACCTGTCGATCTACATCAACAGCCCCGGCGGCTCGTTCACCGCGCTCACCGCGATCTACGACACGATGCGGTTCGTCAAGCCCGACATCCAGACCGTGTGCCTCGGGCAGGCTGCCTCGGCCGCGGCGATCCTGCTCGCGGCCGGCACCCCCGGCAAGCGGCTCGCGCTGCCGAACAGCCGGATCCTGATCCACCAGCCCTACACCGAGGGCTCGTACGGCCAGACCTCCGACATCGAGATCCAGGCGAACGAGATCCTGCGGATGCGGGAGCTGCTGGAGAAGATGATCGCCGACCACACCGGCAAGGAGCAGGCCGAGGTCAGCCGCGACATCGAGCGTGACAAGATCCTCACCGCCGAGGCCGCCGTGGAGTACGGCCTGATCGACCAGATCATGGAGTCGCGGAAGGCCGCGCTGACCACGGGCGCCGGCACCGGACGATAGGCATGTGGCCGCGCGCTCACCTGATGGGTGGCGCTCGGCCGGTGGAGGGACTCGCCGTGTCCCCATCCCAATTGGGGGCACGACGGGGTACCTTCGAGTTCGTAGGAAATGTGGAAACGCCGTCGGTTGTCGCTCGCTCCAGGGTTAGCGTCACCGGCCTGATCGAAGGAGTCGTCGCCTGTGGCACGCATCGGTGACGGAGGTGACCTGCTCAAGTGCTCGTTCTGCGGAAAGAGCCAGAAGCAGGTCAAAAAGCTCATCGCAGGACCAGGTGTCTACATCTGCGACGAGTGCATCGATCTTTGCAACGAGATCATCGAGGAAGAGCTCAGCGAGGGCACCGAGGTCGGGCTCGAGGAGCTGCCCAAGCCCCGCGAGATCTTCGACTTCCTCAACTCCTACGTGATCGGCCAGGAGACCGCGAAGAAGTCCCTCGCGGTGGCCGTCTACAACCACTACAAGCGGGTGCAGGCCGGTGTCGCCACCGGCCGGCACACGAAGGACGAGACGGTCGAGATCGCCAAGTCCAACATCCTCGTGATCGGTCCCACCGGGTGCGGCAAGACCTACCTGGCCCAGACCCTGGCGCGGATGCTCAACGTCCCGTTCGCGATCGCGGATGCCACGGCGCTGACCGAGGCCGGGTATGTAGGTGAGGACGTCGAGAACATCCTGCTCAAGCTGATCCAGGCCGCCGACTACGACGTCAAGAAGGCCGAGACCGGCATCATCTACATCGACGAGATCGACAAGGTGGCCCGCAAGGCGGAGAATCCCTCGATCACCCGTGACGTCTCCGGTGAGGGCGTCCAGCAGGCGCTGCTGAAGATCCTGGAAGGTACGACGGCCTCGGTGCCGCCGCAGGGAGGGCGCAAGCACCCGCACCAGGAGTTCATCCAGATCGACACCACGAACATCCTGTTCATCGTCGGCGGCGCGTTCTCGGGGCTCGAGGGCATCGTCGAGCAGCGGATCGGCAAGAAAACCCTCGGCTTCGGCGCGAAGCTTCCCACCAAGGAAGAGCGCGACATGGAGAAGATCTTCTCCGAGGTCATGCCCGAGGACCTGCTCAAGTTCGGCCTCATCCCGGAGTTCATCGGCCGGCTGCCGGTGATCGCGACCGTGGACAAGCTGAACCGTGAGGCGCTCGTGCAGATCCTCACCGAGCCCCGCAACGCGCTCGTGAAGCAGTACCAGAAGCTCTTCGAGATCGACGGGGTGGAGCTGGAGTTCACGGCCGACGCCGTCGACGCGATGGCCGACCTCGCCATGATTCGCGGGACCGGTGCACGCGGACTCCGCGCGATCATCGAGGAGGTCCTCCTCCACGTGATGTACGACGTGCCGTCCCGTGAGGACATCGCCAAGGTCGTCGTCACCGGCGAGGTCGTCAGTGACAACGTGAACCCGACCCTGGTGCCGCGCGAGACCGAGACCAAGAAGAAGAAGTCCGCCTAGACCCGGATCCTGCGTGTGACGTGGGTTATGTCCGGGTTCAGTGGTTTGCGAGACAGGGGCGTGCCGGCTCCGACACACTAATACGGTATCTGCACGACTCGTATGTCTCGGGAGCCCCGGTGAGTAGCCACCACAAGAAGCCGATCCTGGCGTTTGCCGTGCTCGCAGTCGTGGCTGCCGCCATCATCGGCAACCAGTTCCGGGCCAACGCGGAGCGGTCGGACTTCATAGCCGCCGGGCCGATCGCGGCTCACTCCGGCCGGGCCCATGGCGCGATTCCGGCGCCCATCGGTGACCGCTCGCGGGAGCATCCATCGGCATCGGTGCTTGTCCGCAGCGCCACGCCGTCCGCCGCACCTGAGGTCGACGACACCAGGGCGCTCCACGCGCCGGTGGTCGTCGCCCAGGGAGGCCCCCGCCGGCCCGGCACCGGTGCCCCCTCGTCGCCGGACAAGCCCTCGGCACCGCCGGCGCTCGACGCAGCGAAGCCCCCGGCGGACAAGCCCGGGGACGACGCCGACTCGGCCAGGAGCCATCCGCCCGGGCAGCTCAAGAAGCTGTTCGGCGGTCACTCGGCCAGGGCGTATGCACCCGGACAGGTCTCGAAAGTGCTCGGCGGACACCACCCCTGGCCCCGGTAGGTCCTGCCGAAACCGCTTGTACCGACCGCGTCGCTGGTTAGGCTCTGCCGGTGACCACTGAACTGAGCCCGCTTTCCCTGCCCGAGTCGCCCGCAGACTGGCAGGACTGGTACACCCGTCGCTGCGGCGAGAACCTGGCCCTGGCGCGCGAGCTCGTCGCCCGGCTCAAGGGCGGTACGGCGGACGGCCGCTCCGCCGACGAGACCATCCGGCTGTGGAACGACGTCAACGTCGCCCTCGGCAATGCGTTCGCCGTGTCGTCGTTGCTGTCCCAGGTCCACCCCGAGGAGCCGGTACGCTCGGCTGCCGAGAAGGGCGAGCAGGAAGCGCACCGGCTGCTCACCGAGCTCGGCCTGGACCGCGACCTCTACGACGTCCTCGCCGCCGTCGACCCGTCGGCCCTCGACGAGGACGCCCAGCGGGTGCTGCGGCTCTCGGTCCGTGACTTCCGCCGCGCCGGCGTCGACCAGGACGAGTCGGTACGCGACCGGATCCGCACGCTCGCGGAGCGGGAGACCGAGGTGGCCCAGGAGTTCTCGAAGAACATCCGGAACGACGTCCGCACCGTCAAGCTCCGCCCCGAGCAGCTCGAGGGCCTGCCCGGCGACTACGTCGAGGCACACCGCGTCGGCCCGGACGGGAAGGTGACGATCAGCACCGACTACCCCGACTACATCCCGTTCATGACCTTCGCCCGGGACCGGGTCGCCCGTCGAGCTCTGCTTCAGGAGTTCCTGAACCGGGCCTGGCCGGTGAACGACCGACTGCTCAATGAGCTCCTCGAGCTGCGCGACGAGCACGCCAGAATCCTCGGCTACGCCGACTGGCCGAGCTACGACGCCGAGGTCAAGATGATCAAGGAGGGGGCAGCGATCCCCGAGTTCGTCGACAGGATCGCCGCGGCTGCCGAGGAGTCGGCGCATCGTGACTACGACGTGCTCCTGGACCGTCTCCGGGACGACGTGCCGGACGCGGTCGCCGTGGACAGCACCGACAAGACCTACTACGCCGAGGTGGTCCGTCGCGAACGCTTCGAGGTCGACGCCCACGAGGTCCGCGAGTACTTCGACTTCGCCAAGGTCCGCGCCGGTCTGCTCCAGGTCACCGGCCGGCTGTTCGACCTGGAGTACGTCCCGGTCGGGAAGGCGTCGACCTGGCACGAGGACGTCGCGTCGTACGACGTGCGCGCCGACGGCGTACTCCTCGGCCGGATCCACCTCGACCTGCATCCGCGGGAGGGAAAGTACAAGCACGCCGCCCAGTTCGACCTGGTCCCTGGGGTGAAGGGGCGCCAGTTCGCCGAGGGCGTGCTGGTCTGCAACTTCCCCCGCGGCCTGATGGAGCACGGGGATGTCGTCACCCTGTTCCACGAGTTCGGGCACCTGGTGCACCACGTGCTGGCCGGACGGCATGCCTGGGCACGCTTCTCCGGCGTGGCCACCGAGTGGGACTTCGTCGAGGCGCCGTCGCAGATGCTGGAGGAGTGGGCGTGGGACGCCGACATCCTGCAGTCGTTCGCCACCAACGCGGCCGGTGAGCCGATCCCGGCCGAGCTGGTCGAGAAGATGCGTGCGGCCAACGAGTTCGGCAAGGGCTACCACGCCCGGACGCAGATGTTCTACGCGGCGCTGTCCTACCAGGTGCACCGTCAGGTGCCCGACGACATCACCGCCTTGGTGCGGGAGCTGCAGGCGAAGTACGACCTGTTCGCCTACGTGCAGGACACCCACTTCCAGGCGAGCTTCGGCCACCTCGAGGGTTACGGCTCCGGGTACTACACGTACATGTGGAGCCTGGTTATCGCCAAGGACCTGTTCTCCGCGTTCGACCCAGAGAACCTGTTCGACACCAGGGTCGCGCACCGGTACCGAGACCGGATCCTCGCCGCCGGAGGCAGCAGGGACGCCGCTGACCTGGTCGAGGACTTCCTGGGTCGGCCGTACAGCTTCGCCGCGTTCGAGACCTGGTTGAACCAGGAGTAGCCCGGCAGCAGCCTGTTGTCGACGGCACACGGGAGGTGCATGCTGGGTCCATGCGCAAGACGCTCGCCGTGCTGTGCCTGATGGTTGCTGCGGCGACGGGCTGCGCCTCCTCGGAGTCACCCACCCCGCAGGCCACGCCGACGGCCGAGGGGTCGCAGCGACCGCCGATGGGCTACGTGCTCACCGGGCCGCGATGACCCGGTCCCACCAACGGAGCAGTCGTTGCGCCCGCAGCGTGTTCCACCGGCTCGGCCCGCGCTCCTCCATCGTGAACCATTCCTTGCCCGGGTAACCGCGGAACGTCGGCCAGGTGCCGTCCTTGCGGCGAGCGTTGCGGACGATCTCCACTGCCGGACGCATCCGCTGGTCGGGTGCCTGTCCGGTGAGGCTGAACAGCTCGAGGCCGCGCAGGACGTCGAAGTGCCACTGCGGTGGGAAGGGGAACCGGGTGCTGTCCCGGATGGCAGTCGCGCCGGTGCGGTGCGACTGGTAGACGCGGTGGGTCAGGAAGAACTCCCGGCCGCGCTCGAGGGCGTCGGCGACGGGGACCCGTCCGCGCGCCCGCGCGTACTCGTCCAGTGCCTCCAGGGCGATCACCGAGGTGTGGAAGGAGCCGTGCTTGGTCGGCTCGTCGACCGCGGCACAGTTCCAGCCCCCGTCGTGCAGCTGCTGGGACAGCAGCCAGGTCACGGTCGGGTCCACCCGCGGGTCGTCGCACCGGAAGGATGAGGACAGCAGCACCATGATCCCGGTGATGCAGGTCTCGGGACTCCGGGTCCTCCTGCCGATGTTCAGCCCACCGTCGTGGTTGGTGGTCGAGGCCCACAGCTGCGCACACCCGGCGAGCGCCGCGGGATGTGCCGGCGGCAGACCGAGCCAGTGCAGGAGCCAAAGGGTGTAGGTCGTCGAGACCCACTTGGGACTGTAGAGACCGCCGCCCCAACGGCCGTCGGCATCCTGTTCCGCGAGCAGCCGCGCACCCCAACCGGTGCCGGCCACCCGGGCACGCTCCTCCTCGACCTCGGCGGGGTCTGCGTCGAGCAGGTCGCGCAGCACCTGCCACCGGATGGCCGGGTCGCCTTCGAGCAGCCACGCGATCTGCCCGTCCTGGGGAGCCACGGCACCATCCTGCCCGGGAACGAGAACGTGGTCGATCCTGTAGCGCCGTGGGGGTCAGGCCTCCGCGGGGGGTGTCGCGATCTCCGCGTCGACGACGACCTCGCCGGCGCCGTCATGTGCGGCGAACGTCAGGTCACCCACGATGTTGCCGGCGGCCCGGAGGTCGTCGGCGGCCTGCTCGGCGAGCTGCAGCGCGGCGGCCGGCCCGGTCACCGTCACCGACGACAGCTCGGTGCGCATCTTGACCTTGGCCTGCGACTTGGCGCCGCGGATGCCGGTGAGGATGTCCGCGACGGCAGCCAGCATCTCCGGCCCAGCGGCCGAGGCCGAGCCCAGGTCCGCGGCGGTCGGCCACGGCTGCCGGTGGATCGAGCCGTCCTGCCACCACGACCAGACCTCCTCGGTCACGTAGGGCAGGAACGGTGCCAGCAGGCGCAGCTGCACGTGCAGGGCGATGGCCAGCGCGGCCTTCGCGGATGCCGCGGCGTCATCGCCCCGTCCGCCGTACGCCCGCTCCTTGACCAGCTCGAGGTAGTCGTCGCAGAACTCCCAGAAGAACTTCTCGCTGACCTCGAGGGCGCTGGTGTAGTCGTTGGCCTGGAACGCCTCAGTGGCCTGGGCGACGACGTTCGCGAGGCCGCCGAGCATCGCACAGTCGACCGGTGCGGTGACGGTGGCGGTCGACGTCTCGACCGCGCCGAGACCGAGGACGAACTTCGACGCGTTGAGCACCTTCATCGCCAGCCGGCGGCCGACCTTCATCTGGGTCTCGTCGAAGGGGGAGTCCAGGCCCGGTCGCGACATCGCTGCCCGCCAGCGGACCGCGTCCGCGCCGTACTTGTCGAGGACATCGGTCGGGACGACCACGTTGCCCTTGGACTTGCTCATCTTCTTCCGGTCAGGGTCCATCACGAACCCGGACACCAGCGCGTGCGACCACGGCGCGACATGGTTCTCATGGTGTGCCCGGACGACGCGCGAGAACAGCCAGGTCCGGATGATGTCGTGCGCCTGGGTGCACAGGTCCATCGGGAAGACCCGCTCGAACAGGTCGTTGTCGCTCTCCCAGCCGCCGGCGATGTGCGGGGTCAGCGACGAGGTGGCCCAGGTGTCCATCACGTCCGGGTCGGCGAGGAAGCCGCCGGGCTTGCCCCGCTGGTCCTCGTCGTAGCCGTTCGGCGCAACCGTCGACGGGTCGACGGGCAGCTCCGCCTCGGACGGGAGCAGCGGGTGCTCGTAGTCCGGCTCACCGTCAGCGTCGAGCGGGTACCAGACCGGGAACGGGATCCCGAAGAACCGCTGCCGGGAGATCAGCCAGTCGCCGTTGAGGCCGCCGACCCAGTTGTCGTAGCGGTGCTTCATGTGCGCCGGGGACCACTCGATCTCCGCCCCACGCTCGATCAGCTCGGTCCGCAGCTCGGTGTCCCGGCCGCCGTTCTTGATGTACCACTGGCGGGTGGCCACGATCTCGAGCGGCTTCTCGCCCTTCTCGTAGAAGTTCGTCATCCGCTGCGTCGGCTTCGGGTCACCAGCCAGATCACCGCTCTCGCGCAGCTTCGCCACCATCGCCTCGCGTGCGCTGAACGTGGTCTTGCCCTTGAGGTCCTCGTACGCCGACGCGGCCGGCTCCCGCGACAGCCACTCGGGCGTCTCGCGGTGCAGCCGGCCGTCCCGGCCCACCACGGTGCGGACCGGCAGCTGCAGCTCGCGCCACCACTGCACGTCGGTCAGGTCGCCGAAGGTGCAGCACATCGCGATCCCAGCACCCTTGTCCGGCTCGGCGGCCGGGTGCGCGAGGACCGGGATCTCGACGCCGAAGACCGGCGACGTGACGGTGTCTCCGAACAGATCGGCGTAGCGCTCGTCGTCGGGATGCGCGATGAGTGCGACCACCGCCGGGATCAGCTCGGGTCGGGTGGTCTCGACGTACACCGGTTCACCACCGGGCTTGTGGAAGGCGACCCGGTGGTAGTGGCCGGCGTACTCGCGTGCCTCGAGCTCCGCCTGGGCGACCGCGGTCTGGAAGGTGACGTCCCACAGGGTCGGCGCCTCCTGGAGGTATGCCTCACCGCGTGCGAAGTTGCGCAGGAACGCGCGCTGCGACGCGGTCTGCGACCTCTCGCCGATCGTGGTGTAGTGCTGGCTCCAGTCGACGGAGAGGCCGAGCTGGCGCCACAGCGACTCGAAGACCTCCTCGTCCTGCACGACGAGCTCCTCACACAGCGCCACAAAGTTCGGGCGGCTGATCGGGATCTGTTTCTTCGCGTCCGGCTTCTCCGGGGGGGTGAAGTCGGGGTCGTAGGGCAGCGACGGGTCGCAGCGCACACCGAAGTAGTTCTGCACCCGGCGCTCGGTGGGCAGGCCGTTGTCGTCCCAGCCCATCGGGTAGAAGACCTCCTTGCCGGACATCCGCTGGAACCGGGCGACGAGGTCGGTGTGCGTGTAGGAGAACACGTGCCCGACGTGCAGCGAGCCGGACACGGTCGGCGGGGGAGTGTCGATCGAGTAGATCTGCTCGCGGGTCTTGGTGCGGTCGAACTTGTAGGTCTCGTCCGCGCGCCACCGCTGCGTCCACTTGGCCTCCAACCCCTCGAGGGCAGGCTTGTCCGGTACGACGACCGCGGCGGTTTCGGCGGTCGTCGTGGACAGGTCGGGGGTTGGCTGCTCAGTCATAGTCCGAAATCTTACGGTCCGATCCTTTCCGCCTGTGACTCAGTTCCGGTCCTGCGCGCGCCGGACCGTAGACTCGGGACGCGATGTCAGACACTTCTTCCTCACCTCGACTGGCCGAGACCTACGACGAGGCCGAGAACGCCCTCCTCTCCCGCTGGCCCGAGACCAAGCTCGAGCCCTCACTGGACCGGATCGAGGCGTTCACCGAGCTGCTCGGCGACCCGCAGAATGCCTACCCGGTGATCCACCTGACGGGGACCAACGGCAAGACCAGCACCGCCCGGATGATCGACACCCTGATCCGTGCGATCGGGTTGCGCACCGGGCGGTTCACCAGCCCGCACGTGGAGTCGATGACGGAGCGGATCTCCGTCGACGGGGAGCCGCTCAGCGAGGAGCAGTTCCTCAACGCGTTCAACGAGATCGCGCCGTACACCCATCTCGTGGACCGGTCGTCGACGGCCGCGGGTCAGCCTCCGCTCTCCTTCTTCGAGACCGTCGTGGGGATGGCGTACTCCACGTTCGCGGACGCCCCGGTGGACGCGGCCATCGTCGAGGTCGGCATGGGCGGGTCCTGGGACGCGACCAACGTGGCCGACGCCAAGGTCGCGGTGATCCTGCCGGTGAGCGTGGACCACGCGAAGTACCTCGGCGAGCGACCGGAGGACATCGCGATCGAGAAGGCCGGAATCATCAAGCAGGGCGCGACGGTCATCCTCGCCGAGCAGTCCCAACCTGTGGCAGAGGTGCTGCTGGAGCGCGCCGCCGAGATGGGGGCCACCGTCGCCCGTGAGGGGCTCGAGTTCGGGGTGGTGCACCGGCTCCCCGCCGTCGGCGGCCAGATGCTGCACCTGCAGGGGCTGCGTGGTGAGTACGAGGAGGTGTTCCTTCCGCTGTACGGCGCACACCAGGCACAGAACGCCGTGGTCGCACTCGCCGCGGTGGAGGCGTTCGCCGGTGACGAGCCACTGGACGCCGAGCTGGTCAGGGAGGCCTTCGCGCAGGTGACCTCGCCTGGCCGGCTCGAGATCATCCGCCGCAGCCCGTCGATCGTGCTGGATGCGGCGCACAACCCACACGGCGCAGCCGCGGTCGCCGAGGCGCTGCAGGACTCGTTCGCGTTCAGCCCGCTGATCGGCGTGGTCGGGGTGATGGCCGACAAGGACTACGAGGGCGTGCTCGAGGCGTTCGAGCCCGTGATGGCCCAGATCGTGTGCACCCAGAACTCCACGGCCCGCGCGCTGCCGGCCGAGGAGCTCGCAGAGGTGGCGCGCGGGATCTTCGGGCAGGACCGCGTCCACGTCGCACGCCGGCTCGAGGATGCGCTCGACAAGGCGGCCACGATCGCCGAGGTCGGTGGGGTCTACGGCGAGGCGATCGGGTCGGGCGCCGTTCTGGTCACCGGCTCGGTCATCACCGTCGGCGAGGCTCGCACGATGCTCAAACCACGTGAGAAGGAACAGCGCTGATGCGTTCGGTCCAGCGGTCCATGTGCGCCGCGATGCTCATCCTGCAGGCGGTGGTGCTCGGGCTCACCACACCGGTCATGATCAGCGTCTCGAACGTCGACGTGTCCACCGCCCTGTGGGTCGGCCTCGGGCTCACCGTGGCCTGCATCGTGACCTCGGGCCTGCTGAGCAGGCAGTGGGCCTACCTGCTCGGGTGGGCGATCCAGGTGGCCTCGGTCGGTCTCGGCTTCGTGATCCCGATGATGTTCTTCCTCGGTGTCCTCTTCACCGCTCTCTGGGCAGCCGCCTACTTCCTGGGCCGCAAGATCGACGTCGAGAAGGCGGAGCGCGCCGTCATCGAGGAGCAGTGGGCGGCCGAGCACGCCGACGAGAACAACGGCCGATAGGCTTCCCGTCATGTCTCAGCGCACTCTTGTCCTGTTCAAGCCCGATAGCGTCCGCCGTGGCCTCGTCGGCAACATTCTCAGCCGGTTCGAGGCCAAGGGCCTCGCGATCGTGGCACTCGAGATGCGCACCATCGACGCCGCGAAGGCCGACGAGCACTACGCCGAGCACGTCGAGAAGGGCTTCTACCCCCCGCTGCGCGACTTCGTGACCAGCGGCCCGTTGCTGGCGGCGATCCTCGAGGGTGACGAGGCCGTCGAGGTGGTCCGCGCGATCAACGGCGCGACTGACGGGCGCAAGGCCGCCCCCGGCACCATCCGCGGCGACCTCTCCCTGTCCAACCGCGAGAACCTCGTGCACGGCTCCGACTCGCCCGAGTCCGCCGAACGCGAGATCAAGATCTGGTTCCCCGACTTGTCAGGGTCGTGAACGCCTGTAGCCGCGTGGGGGCCTGACAACTCGGGAAGCAGGAGCGCCGCGTGTCCTGCCAGGTAAAGCGGGCTTGCGCTCTTAGGCTTCTCCCGAGGGTCGGCGAGCGTGGTCGACGACCCGTTCACGCGGAGTTTCTAGGGGCATCATGGCGAACAGCTTCATCGGTCGGGACATGGCCGTTGACCTCGGCACCGCCAACACGCTCGTCTACGTCCGGGGCAAGGGCGTGCTCCTCGACGAGCCGTCCGTCGTCGCCCTGAACTCCACCACGGGCGAGATCCTTGCCGTCGGCCACGACGCCAAGCGGATGATCGGCCGCACCCCCGACAACATCACCGCGATCCGCCCACTGCAGGACGGCGTGATCGCGGACTTCGACTCCACCGAGCAGATGCTCCGGTTCTTCATCCAGCAGGTGCACCGTCGCCGGTACTTCGCGAAACCCCGCCTGGTGATCTGTGTTCCCAGCGGCATCACCGCCGTGGAGCAGCGCGCGGTGAAGGAGGCCGGCTACCAAGCCGGGGCCCGTCGCGTCTACATCGTCGAGGAGCCGATGGCGGCCGCGATCGGCGCGAACCTCCCCGTGCACGAGGCCACCGGCAACATGGTCGTCGACATCGGCGGGGGTACGACGGAGGTGGCGGTGATCTCGCTGGGAGGGATCGTCACGTCGCTGTCGATCCGCACCGCCGGCGACGACCTGGACCAGGCGATCATCGCGTGGATGAAGAAGGAGTACTCCCTCATGCTGGGGGAGCGCACTGCCGAGGAGATCAAGATGACCCTCGGCTCCGCGTTCCCGCTGCCGCAGGAGCCCGAGGCCGAGATCCGCGGCCGCGACATGATCTCCGGCCTGCCCAAGACCGTGGTCGTCTCGAGCGCCGAGGTACGCCAGGCCCTCGAGGAGCCGCTGCACGCGATCATCGACGCGGTCCGCACCACCCTCGACCAGACCCCGCCCGAGCTGGCCGGCGACATCATGGACCGTGGCCTGGTGCTGACCGGCGGTGGTGCGCTGCTGCGCGGGCTCGACGAACGGATCCGGCACGAGACGGGCATGCCCGTGCACATCGCCGAGGACCCGCTGCACTCCGTCGCCATGGGCGCCGGCAAGTGTGTCGAGGAGTTCGAGGCCCTGCAGCAGGTGCTCGTGTCCGAGCCCCGACGATGACCCGACGATGACCCGGCGACGACCAGGGGGGTGACCTGATGGCCATGCACGACCGCAACAAGCGGCCGTCTAGAACGGTGCTCGTGCTCCTGCTGCTTGCCAGCTTCGCGCTGATCACCCTCGACGTGCGCGGCGGCGACGACTCGCCGGTCGAGCCGCTCCGTTCCGCGGCGGGTGACCTGTTCGGCCCCGTTGAGGAGGTCACCGCAACCGTCGTACGCCCGTTCCAGGCCGTTCCCGAGTTCTTGCAGACCAACGGGTCGCTGCGCGACGACCTCGAGCACCTGGAGGCGGAGAACTCGTCGCTGCGGGGGCGGCTCGCCACCACGGTGGTGGACCGGAACCGGGCCGCGGAGCTCGACGGCCTGCTGCAGAGCTCGACCAGCTCCGGCTTCGCGCTCGTCCCCGCACGCGTGATCGCGGTGGGACCGGCCCAGTCGTTCTCCCGGACCGTCACCATCGACGCGGGCACCAGCTCCGGCGTCCGCGCCGACATGACCGTGCTCAACAACGACGGGCTCGTCGGCCGGGTCATCCGCGCCGACCGCAGCACCGCCACCGTCCTGCTGATCGTCGACGCGGAGTCCGTCGTGGGCGGCCGCCTCGGCTCCAGCATGGAGGTCGGCTTCCTCCGCGGTCGCGGGGACATGGGTGACCGCGGCCGGCTCGACCTCGACCTGGTCGACAACTCGGTGACCCCCACAAGTGGCGACATCCTCGTCACCTGGGGCTCAAAGAACCGAGCGCCCTACGTCTCCGGCGTCCCGATCGGCCGCGTGCAGTCGGTCTACAGCAGCCCCCGCCAGCTCTCGAAGCAGGCGGTGATCGAGCCGTTCGTGGACTTCTCCTCGCTCGACCTGGTCGGGGTGGTGGTCAACGCCGACACCGAGAGCGACCGCTCGATCATCAAGGCCGGTGACGCGCAGCGCCCGGGCCAGTCAGGAGGCCGGTGATGGGTGTCGTCCGCGCTCTCGTCGTCACGCTCGTCGTCGTGCTCGCCGTTGTCCTGCAGGTCGGCCTCTTCCCCTACCTCGCGTACGACGGGGTGGTGCCCAACCTGGCGCTGCTCGTCGTCGTCGCCGCCGCACTGGTCCGCGGACCCGAGTTCGCCGCGGTGCTGGGCTTCCTGTCCGGGCTGGCGATCGACCTCGCACCCCCGGCCGACCACGTCGCGGGCCGCTGGGCCCTCGCCCTGGTCGTCGTCGGCTACCTCGCCGGTCGGGTCCGCCACGACGCCAGCACCTCCGCCATCGCGGCGATCATCGCGGTGGCGGCGAGCTCGTTCGTCGGGACCTCGATCTTCGCGCTCAGCGGGATGGTCCTGCAGGACCCCACGGTCCCGGTCACCGAGGCGCTGTCCGTGGTCCCGGTCGCGGTCGTCTATGACGTGCTGCTGACCCCGTTCGTGCTGCCGCTGATGATGCGGCTGTTCCGAAGGCTCGAGCCGCACCAGGTCGCGTACTGATGACCGGCTCGACCACGAACCGGAACGGCAAGGCACGCGCCACCAGCGACACCAAGGGTCGGCTGCGTCTGATCGTGGTGCAGGCGCTCGTGCTTTCCCTGTTCATCACCCTGTTCGCGCGGCTGTGGTACCTCCAGGTTCTCGGCGGCGAGGCGTACCAGGCCCAGGCTGCGGAGCAGTCGATCCGTGAGCTCGTCGTACAACCTGCCCGCGGCCTCATCGTCGACGACATGGGCCGGCCGTTGGTCGCCAACCGCAACGCTTGGGTGGTCACCGTCGACCGGACACTGCTCAACAAGATGGACGAGCCCGCCCAGGAGAGGCTGCTGCGCCGCGTCGCCGCGATGGTCGACAAGCCCTACGAAGAGGTGCGGGACCGCACCCTGCTGTGCGGCGAGCCGGGCTCTATGCAGGGCACCTGCTGGAACGGTTCGCCGTACCAGCCGGTCCCGGTCGCCGAGGACGTCAGCCAGCAGACCGCGGTCTCGATCCTCGAGCAGGGCGAGGACTTCCCGGCGGTGCTGGCCGAGTCGCAGAGCGTGCGCGCCTACCCGTCCCCGTTCGGCATCAACGCCGCTCACCTGCTCGGCTACCTGAGCCCGATCACCGAGGAGGAGCTCGACGAGGCCAGGGCCGACGAGGACACCTCCGTGCACGGTGCGTCGGTGGTCGGCCGGGCGGGCGTGGAGAAGCAGTACGACGAGTTCCTTCGCGGGTACCCCGGCTACAAGCGGGTGGCGGTCGACTCGATGGGCCGGGTCCTCGGTGACTCCGGCGAGGTGCAGGGCCGCGCCGGAGACACCCTGGTCACCTCGATCGACGCCCGCGTGCAGGCCGTCGTCGAGCAGCAGCTCGAGCAGACCATCAAGACCGCCCGGAAGACCTTCGACACCGTCACCGGCAGGAACTACGTCGCCGACTCCGGCGCGGCCGTCGTCATGGACGCCACCAACGGACGGATCGTCGCGATGGCCGGCCAGCCGACGTACGACCCCGGTGTCTGGGTCGGCGGCATCACCTCCAGGGCCCTGGACCGCCTCTACTCGGAGAAGGCGGGCACCCCGCTGCTGTTCCGGGCGACGCAGGGCCAGTTCGCGCCCGGTTCGACGTGGAAGCCGATCATGACCGCCGGTGCCCTCTCCAACGGCTTCGGCCAGGACACCCGGCTGAACTGCTCGTCGTCGTTCACCGTCGGGAACCGCGCGTTCAAGAACTACGAGTCCGGGTCGTACGGCTCGATCGGCTTCGACAAGGCACTGCAGGTCTCCTGCAACACCTTCTTCTACCGGGTCGGCTTCCACTTCTGGCAGAAGTTCGGCACCGACGTGGCAGACGTGGATGCCAAGGACCCGCTGGTGTCGATGGCGCAGATGTTCGGCTTCGGCAAGGAGACCGGGATCGACCTGCCCGGCGAGGCCAGCGGCCGGATCGCCGACCGGCACTGGAAGCTGGACTACTACAAGGCCAACAAGGACTACTACTGCAAGATCGGCAAGAAGCCCGGCAACGACTTCCTGCACCGCTTTGCCCGCGAGTTCTGTGTGGAGGGGTACACCTACCGCGCCGGTGACTCGGTGAACTTCGCCATCGGCCAGGGCGACACGATCGTCACGCCCCTGCAGCTCGCACGCGCCTACGCCGCGCTGTCCAACGGCGGCACGCTGTGGGAGCCGAGGGTCGGCAAGGCGATCGTCGGACCCGAGGGCAAGGTGATCAAGAAGATCCCGCCGAAGAAGGCCAGGGACGTCAAGGTCTCCAAGGGCGACCTGAAGTACATCGACACCGCCCTGCAGGGAACGTCGAAGACGGGCACCATGTCGTGGCGGCTGATCGACTTCCCGCTCGACAAGGTGAAGATCCGCTCCAAGACCGGGTCGGCAGAGGTCTACGGCAAGCAGAGCACGTCGTGGGTCGCGACGTACGACAAGCGGTACGTCGTGATCGTGATGGTCTCGCAGGGCGGCACCGGCTCCGGAACGAGCGGTCCGGCGATCCGCAAGATCTGGGAGACGCTGTACGGCGTACGCGGGACCGATGTGGTGGACAGCAAGGCGGCTCTGCCCAACGCCGAGCCGCCGGCCGGCCTCCCGGTCTTCGCCGAGGACGGTGAGATCCTGCCGCCGATGGCCAGGACAGAGACGAAGCGGGGTGGCAGGCGATGACCGTGGCACCGACGGCCCGCCCACGCCCCATGCGGATCGAGGCGACCAGCCGTGCGAAGGCACCTCGGCTCGACTGGCTGCTGATGTTCGCGGTCGCCGGGCTGCTGGTGATGGGCACCGTGCTGGTCTGGTCGGCCACCATCACCCGCGACGACCTCACCGGCGGAGACCCCAACTCCTACCTCAAGAAGCAGCTGGTCAACATCGCCATCGGCATCGTGCTCGGGGTGATGATCACCGCGACCGACCACCGGTGGGTGCGGATCCTCGCGCCCTTGGTGTACGTCGGGTCGGTGGTCGGGCTCGCGCTGGTGCTGGTGATGGGGTCGACGATCAACGGCTCCCGGTCCTGGCTGATGGTCGGTGGCATGTCCATCCAGCCCGCGGAGTTCGCCAAGCTGGCCGTCGTGATCGGGATGGCGCTGCTGGTGGCCGAGCGCACCGAGAACTCTCTGCGGCAACGACAGGTCAAGCACCTCGACGTGATCGGGATGCTCGCGATCGCCAGCGTTCCGGCCGTCCTGATCCTCCTTCAGCCGGACCTCGGCACGATGCTGGTGCTCTGCGCGACCGTGTTCGGCGTGGTAGCGGTGTCGGGCGCTCCCCGTCGCTGGCTCGTCGCCCTCGCGGCCGGCGCGGTCACGGCGGCCGTGCTCGCCGTCCAGCTCGGGGTCCTCGCGGACTACCAGCTCGACCGGTTCATGGCGTTCACCAACCCCGACCTCGACCCCCGTGGCGCCGGCTACAACACCACGCAGGCGCGGATCGCGATCGGCAACGGCGGTGTCTTCGGGCAGGGCCTCTTCGACGGCTCGCAGACCAAGTCCGGGTTCGTGCCCGAGCAGCACACCGACTTCATCTTCACCGTCGCAGGTGAGGAGCTCGGCCTGCTCGGGTCCGCGGTCCTGATCGCGCTGCTCGGTGTCGTGCTCTGGCGCGCCCTGACCATCGCCATGTACGCCGACGACCTCTTCGGCCGGCTCGCCGCGGGCGGCATCGCCTGCTGGTTCGGTTTCCAGGCGTTCCAGAACATCGGCATGTGCCTCGGCATCATGCCGGTCACCGGTGTCCCGCTGCCGCTGGTGTCGTACGGCGGGTCGTCGATGTTCGCGAGCCTGATGGCGATCGGGCTGCTGCAGAACATCCATCTGCGCACCGAGCGCTCGATGGGCCTCGGAGTGGCCCGTTCGCGTCTGGTGCGCTCCCGTTTCTGAGCACTAGCCTTCCCGCAGGCGGTGTCTGCGTTGGACTACGAGAACTACCTTCAGAATGCGGTCGAACGGTTTCCACTGGTCGACCACGAGGGCAAGTCCGGTGCGCCCCTCGAGCGGCTGGTGCTGGCGGACGGTCAGCGCCTCATCGTCAAGCGCTTCACGCCGGCCGCCGACCTGGTGATGGCGGCGAGTGGCGACCTGGTCGGCCGGGAGTACGAGCTCTGGACCCACGGCCTGCTCGGTCGGCTGCCACCCGAGGTGGAGCATGCGGTGGTGGACGGCTGGGTCGAGTCCGACGCGACCGTCGTGGTGATGCGTGACCTCGGCGACACGGTGCTTACCTGGGACGACCGGCTCAGCCGGGAACGGTGCCGCTGGGTGCTGACCCGGGTCGCGGCGATGCACCAGGCCTTCCTCGGCGCGGCCCCCGAGGGGCTGACGCCGCTGGCAGACCTGCTCGGACTGTTCGCGCCTCAACGGATGGGCCCGCACGCCGCGGACGACAACCCGTTGGCGCGCATCGCCCTGCGCGGCTGGGAGATCTTCGCCGAGACGGTGGACCCGGTGATCGCCGATCCTGTGCTCGCGCTGCTCGACGACGTGACGCCGCTCGTCGATGCGCTGGCCGCTCGCCCGGTGACCCTCGTCCACGGTGACCTCGCCACCGTGAACATGGCGATCGACGGGGACCGGTTCACGCTGCTGGACTGGAGCATGCCGGCGGCCGCACCGGGTGCGGTCGACCTGTGCCGGTTCATCGCCGGCTGCGCGTCGGTGGTCGATGCCACACGCGAGGAGATGATCGCCGACTACCGCGGGGCCGCGGGCCCGGCGTACGACGAAACCGCACTCCGGCTCGGCTTGCTGAGCGCGCTGGTGTGGCTCGGGTGGAACAAGGCCCTCGACGCGGCCGAGCACCCTGACCCGGGAGTGCGGGCCCGCGAGCAGCAGGACCTGGCCTGGTGGCTCGCGCAGGGCCGGCGCACGCTCGAGGCCGGATTGCTCTGATCTGGGCCCTCTGCCCCGAACATCCGTCTGGACGCGGGCGACGGGCTGGCGCACGCTGGAACGGCGGGGAGCGAGCGATCGGAGTCCGACATGGATCTCGGGACGATGTACCGCCGCACCATGGAGTCGTGGGCGGTCCGGGTGAACGATGTGCGTCCGGAGCAGTGGGACGACCCGACGCCCTGCACGGACTGGACCGTCCGGGAGCTGGTCAACCATGTCGTGGGGGAGGACCGCTGGACGGTGCCGCTGATGCGCGGCCGAACCATCGAGGAGGTCGGCAGCGACCTCGACGGTGACCTGCTGGGTGACGACCCGATCGCGTCGGCGCTTCACGCAGCCGCCGATGCCGAGTCCGTGGTGGCCGAGACACTGCCGTCGGGCGGGAAGGTCCACCTGTCCTACGGGGAGGAGGAGATGGCGGAGTACGTCCACCAGATCGCCGCCGACCACCTGGTGCACGGCTGGGACCTCGCGGCGGCCACCGGTGGCGACACCCGGCTCGACACCGCGCTGGTCACCGAGGTGGCCGGCTGGTTCGCGCAGCGAGAGGACATGTACCGGTCTGGCGGGGTCATCGGGCCGCGGGCCGCGCGCACCGGGGACCCGCAGGGCGACCTGCTCGCCGGGTTCGGGCGGGCCGCCGACTGGGGCCCGAACCATGCCGCGCTGGCCCGGTTCTCCGCGGCGTTCGGCAGCGGGGACGTCGAGGCGATAATGGGCCTGATGAGCGACGACTGTGCCTTCGAGTCGACGGGACCGGCGCCGGACGGGGTGCGACACGAGGGCGCGTCCGCCGTACGCCGGGTCTGGGAGGAGCTCTTCGGGCAGACACAGGATGCGTCGTTCACGGAGGAGGAGTCGTTCGTGTGCGGGGACCGGGCCGTGCTGCGCTGGCGGTTCAGCTGGGTGGAGCCGGACGGTGCGCCGGGCCACGTGCGTGGGGTGGACGTGATCCGGCTGCGCGACGGCAAGGTGACCGAGAAGCTGTCCTACGTGAAGGGCTGACACGCGGCGGTCAGCCTCCGGTGGTTCGCATGCGTTGTTTGCAAGGATGCTGCGCATGACTGAGTCGCACCAGCCTGATCCCGTCATAGTCGACGCCGTCGAGCACGTGAGCAACCGATTCGGTGCTCAGGGCCTCGCCGACCTGATCTGGTTCGCGCAGGAGGAGCTCGCGAAGGCGGAGGCTGCGCTGCGGGAGCTGTCCGACCTCGACAGTTAGATCGGCCGGGGCATCCGTCGTACCCTTGAGGCTCTCCACCCCCGTGCTCCGAGAGGTACCTGCATGCCTGCCGCCACCGCAGCGTCCGTCTTCCCGCGACTGGAGCCGCTGCTGCCGTCGGTGCAGAAGCCGATCCAGTACGTCGGAGGCGAGCTCAACTCCACGCAGAAGGAGTGGGACGAGACCGAGGTCCGCTGGGCGCTGATGTACCCCGACGCCTACGAGGTCGGCCTGCCCAACCAGGGCGTGCAGATCCTCTACGAGGTCCTCAACGAGCGCGACTGGATCCTGGCCGAGCGCACCTACTCGGTGTGGCCGGACATGGAGCAGATCATGCGCGAGCACGGGATCCCGCAGTTCACCGTCGACAACCACCGGCCGGTGCGCGCGTTCGACGTGTTCGGCCTGTCGTTCGCCACCGAGCTCGGCTACACCAACATGCTGACCGCGCTCGACCTCGCCGGCATCCCGCTGCACGCGGTCGACCGCACCGAGCGGGACCCGATCGTGCTCGCCGGCGGGCACTCGGCGTTCAACCCCGAGCCGATCGCCGACTTCGTCGACGCGGCCGTCCTCGGTGACGGCGAGGAGATCGTGCTCGCGATCTCCGAGGTGATCCGGGAGTGGAAGGACGAGGGCAGCCCGGGCCTGGGCGGACGCACCCCCCGCGACGAGCTGCTCTACCGGCTCGCCGTGTCCGGCGGCGTCTACGTCCCGAAGTTCTACGACGTCGACTACCTCCCCGACGGCCGGATCAAGCGCGTCGTGCCGAACACGTCCGGTGTGCCGTGGCGGGTGCACAAGCACACGCTGATGGACCTCGACGCGTGGCCCTACCCCCGCAAGCCGCTGGTGCCGCTCGCCGAGACCGTGCACGAGCGGTTCTCCGTCGAGATCTTCCGCGGCTGCACCCGCGGCTGCCGGTTCTGCCAGGCCGGCATGATCACCCGGCCGGTGCGTGAGCGGTCGATCACGACGATCGGCGACATGGTCGAGAACGGCATCCGGAAGTCGGGCTTCGAGGAGGTCGGGCTGCTCTCGCTGTCGAGCGCCGACCACACCGAGATCGGCGAGGTGGCCAAGGGGCTCGCGGACCGTTACGAGGGCTCCAACGTCTCGCTGTCGCTGCCCTCGACCCGGGTCGACGCGTTCAACATCACCCTGGCCAACGAGTTCTCCCGCAACGGCCGCCGGTCCGGGCTGACCTTCGCCCCCGAGGGCGGCTCGGAGCGGATGCGCAAGGTGATCAACAAGATGGTCACCGAGGAGGACCTGATCCGCACCGTCGCCACGGCGTACTCCCACGGCTGGCGGCAGGTGAAGCTCTACTTCATGTGCGGGCTGCCGACCGAGACCGACGAGGACGTGCTCGAGATCGGCGACCTCGCGAAGAAGGTGATCGCCAAGGGGCGCGAGGTCTCCGGCCGCAACGACATCCGTTGCACGGTCTCGATCGGCGGGTTCGTGCCCAAGCCGCACACGCCGTTCCAGTGGGCCGCGCAGCTCGACCACGAGACCACCGACGAGCGGCTGAAGAAGCTGCGCGACAAGGTGCGCGCGGACAAGCGGTACGGCCGCGCGATCGGCTTCCGCTACCACGACGGGCGGCCGGGCATCATCGAGGGACTCCTGTCCCGCGGCGACCGTCGCGTGGGGCAGGTCATCGAGGCCGCGTGGCGCGACGGCGGCCGGTTCGACGGCTGGAGCGAGCACTTCTCCTACGAGCGCTGGGTCGCCGCCTGCGACAAGGGCCTCTCCGGCGCCTCCGTGGATCTGGACTGGTACACGGTCCGTGAGCGCGAACACTCCGAGGTGCTGCCCTGGGACCACCTCGACTCCGGCCTCGACAAGGACTGGCTGTGGGAGGACTGGGAGGACGCGATCGACCCGGACACCGACGTCGAGGTCGAGGACTGCCGCTGGACACCGTGCTACGACTGCGGTGTGTGCCCGCAGATGGACACCGAGATCCAGATCGGCCCCACCGGCCAGAAGCTGCTCCCGCTCTCGGTCGTGTAGCCCCCGCCCCGACCCGCCCCTGCCCGACCCCGTTGAGATCCGCCCCATTTTCGGTTGAGTAGCGCCTCGTTCGCCACTGAGACACGCCTGATTCCGGGTTCGCCGTCTGCTTGTGGTCGCCGCCGCGTCCGTCGTACGCCGCCCTCGGTTCCCGCCCGGGGTGTCGGGCTCCAGGACGGTCGCAGTCGGTTGGTTTGGCACCGGTTCGGGGCCTTGGGACGGTGCGCAAACCACCGACTCAGCTGCCGCCCCGAACTCAGACGCGTCTCAACCGCGAAAAGCACGCGTTTCAACGGGAAATGAGGCGGATCTCAACGGGGAGGGGGAGGTCAGGCGCGGGTCAGCGAGTCCTCGATGTACGACGGACGTGCCACCATCAGCCCGGCGACCAGCTGGGGGATGACCAGGATCAGCAGGGCGGTCAGCGGCAAGGTCCAGCCGCCGGTCACGTCATACAGGACGCCCATCCCGAACGGGCCGACCGCGGCGATCAGGTAGCCCACCGACTGGGTGAACCCGGACAGGGCGGCCGTGCCTGCACTGGTGCGCGAGCGGAGCCCGATCAGCGTGAGCACCAGCGGGAACACCGCTGTGGCCGTCCCGACGAACACCGCCCACACCCAGGCGCCACCCGCGGGCGCGAGGATCAGGCCGAGGTACCCGACTGGGTAGCAGGCGACCAGGCCAAGGATCAGCCAGCTCTGGTTCGTCAGCCGCGCGGCCTTCGACGGCACCCAGAACGACAGCGGGATGCTCATCGCGGTGATCACGCCGAGCAGGAGGCCCGCGGTCGAGGCGGAGAACCCGGCGTCGCGGTACACCTGCGCGAACCAGCCGAAGATCGAGTACGCCTGCAGCGACTGCAGCCCGAAGAACGCCGCCATCGCCCAGCCCAGGCGGGTCCGTGCGACGTCACCGAGCCGGATCGTGTGCGGGACGTCCTCGAGGGTCTTGTCGTGACGAACCAGCGCGACCCAGGGCAGCGCGGCGACCACGGCGGTCAGCGCCCACGCGAACAGGCCCCAGCGCCACCCGTCGCCGTCGAACTGGTTCGAGATCGGCACCGTGAACACCGAGGCCGCGGTCAGGCCGATGGCCATCGCGGTCGTGTAGATCGAGGTGAGCAGCCCCACCCGCTGCGGGAAGTGCAGCTTGACCAGGGAGGGGAGCAGCACGTTGGCCGTGGCCATCCCGGCGAGCGCGAGCAGCGAGAGCACGAGGAACAGCGTCACGTTGTCGGTCCGGGCGCGCACCCCGAGCCCGACGACGACGGCGCTCAGCGCGAACAGGGTGACCCGGTGGACGCCGATGGTCCGGGCCAGCCACGGTGCGAGGGCGCCGATGCCCGCGAACGCCAGGACCGGAAGCGTGGTGAGTACGCCGGCCGTGGTCGATGACATGCCGAGCCCGTTGGTGATCTCGTCCAGGATCGGGCCGACGCTGACCGCGGCGGGCCGGAGGTTGAAGCCGAGCACCACGATGCCGACGAGCACCAGGATCTTCTCGGCGCGCGTCTCCTGGTGGTTGTCGGGCTTGATCACCAGGACATCGTGCCGCCGGTACTTGTAAGCAGCAAAATCGACCGAGGGTGCTGTCCGGGTTCTGGAAGGATGCGGATGTGTCCACGATCGACGTAGCCGAACGAAGGGCGCGGCTGGCCCGCCGCCACCACCTCCACCCGGACGTCCGGGCCAGTGGCGTCGAGGAGGCCGCGGCCGGGATGCTCTGCCTGCACGCGACCGACCCGGCCACCCTGTACCTCTCGGCCCGAGCGCGGGTGCAGGGCATGACGGTCGCCGACCTGGACACCGCGCTGTACGACGACCGCTCGCTGGTCAAGCACCTGGCCATGAGACGGACCCTGTTCGTGTTCCCGCGGGCGATCCTCCCGGTTGTGCAAGCCGGCGCCAGCGCGCGCGTCGGTGACGGGGAGCGCAGAAGGCTGGCTCGCGAGGTCGAGAAGGCCGGGCTGCACGACGATGGTGCCCGATGGCTCGAGCGGGCCTCGGCCGCGGTGATGGACGCGCTGGCCGACGGGCGTGAGGCCACGTCGGCGGAGCTGCGCAAGGAGATCCCGCTGCTCGAGGGCGGCATGATGTACGGCGCCGGGAAGTCCTGGGGCGGCGTGGCGCCGGTGGGGCCGCGGGTGCTGACCGTTCTGTCGGCCACGGGGCGGGTCGTCCGGGCGTCCAACGTCGGTGGCTGGACCACGTCGCGGCCACGGTGGACCACCTTCCGGGCCTGGCTCGGCGAGGAGATCGAGACCGTGGACGAGGCAGCGGCCCGGGCGGATCTGGTCAGGCGATGGTTGCGCACCTTCGGCGCAGGCACGCTCCAGGACGTGAAGTGGTGGCTCGGCTCGACCCTGGGGGCGGCGCGCTCGGCTCTCGCCGACGTGGCCGCGGTCGAGGTGGACCTGCACGGGCAGCCGGGCTACGTGCTGCCCGATGATCTGGAACCCACCGAGCCGGTCGAGCCCTGGGCGGCCCTTCTTCCCGGACTCGACCCGACCACGATGGGCTGGTTCGACCGCGACTGGTACCTCGGACCTCATCGCGCGGAGCTCTTCGACAGCACCGGTAACGGCGGCGCGAGCGCATGGTGGGACGGGCGGATCGTCGGTGGGTGGCACCAGACCGGCGCCGGGGAAGTGGTGGTGGACCTGCTCGAGAAGGTCGACCCGCGTGCGCGACGGGCGCTAGAGGCTGAGGGCGGCCGGCTGACCGAATGGCTCGACGGTGTCCGGGTCGCCCAGCGGTTCCCGTCGCCGCTGTCGAAGAAGACCGCGGGGACGTGACCGGCGTCCGGTCGGACCCGCACCGCTAGGGTTGCCGCGTGCGTGAACAGCCCGAACAGCAAGCCCCGCCGGTGCAGCGGATGCGGATCCGCTACGCGAAACGCGGACGGCTCAGGTTCACCAGTCACCGGGACTTCTCCCGGGCGTTCGAGCGGGCCATCGTCCGGGCCCGGATCCCGATGGCGTACTCCTCGGGCTTCAACCCGCATCCGCGGATCTCCTACGCCGGCGCGGCTCCGACCGGGTCCGCCAGCGAGGCCGAGTATCTCGAGATCGCCTTGGCCGAGGAGGCGGACCCGCAGCAGATCACGACCGTCCTCGACGAGGCGCTCCCGTCCGGCCTCGACGTGGTCGAGGTCGTCGTCAGCGCCGGAGGGGCCCTCGCGGACCGGTTGGAGGCCAGCCACTGGCGGCTCACCCTCTCCGGGCCGACCACGGTGGCCACGGACGCCGCGGTCGAGCGGTTCCTGGCCGCCGACGAGGTCCTCGTGGAACGGATGACGAAAAAAGGGTTGCGTCAGTTCGACTGCCGTGCCGCGGTCGTGTCGCTCAGGTCACTGCCCGGGACGGAAAATGGGGAGGAGTGTGCGATACTCGACGTGGTCTTACGTCACGGAACCCCGTCCGTGAGACCCGACGACGTCCTCGCCGGACTCCGCGAGATCGCGGGACTCGAAGTCGGCACCGCTCCATTGCACGAGCGACTGGCTCAGGGTCCGCTCGACCCGCAGACCGGCACGGTGGGCGATCCGTTGGCACCCGACCGCGACGCAGTGTGACCGTTGGTGACAGCAACGCTCACGTACCACCTGCTGACCGCGGACTGTGCCCGCGCGACCGCCCAGATGACGAGTACATCGGAGGATGTCGCCGCAGCTCCAGACGAGGCTTGATAGTCACGCCGCCGACCGATGGCGGAGCGATGGTGAGTCCTGGTGGAGCTCCGACCGCAGGCTTGCGTCGCGCCGGCACGCCGGACGACGACTGACACGCTCCCGCGTGCAACCCGTTCGCAAGGACGTTCCCGGGAGCCATAGGAGAGCACATGCTCGACGCTGAGAACCCGGCCGAGAACCAGGCCGCCGAGAACAACCCAGAAACATCCGCACCCGCCGAGACCGCGTCGGCGCCGGCCAAGAGGGCCGCCGCGAAGAAGACAGCCGCAAAGAAGACCGCCGCGAAGAAGGCGACCGCGAAGAAGACCACCACCAAGAAGGCGGCGGCCAAGAAGACCGCCCCCGCCGAGCCGGGGACCGGTGATGCCGCCGCCCCCGAGACTCCCGCCGAGTCGTCCGCCGAGTCGTCCGCCGAGGCGCCGGTCGGGGCGAAGAAGGCCGCGGCCAAGAGGTCGACCGCCAAGAAGGCCACCGCCAGGAAGGCGGCGGCCAAGAAGACCGCGGCCGCCTCCGAGGGCGCGGGTACGACGGACGCGGGTACGACGGACGCGGCACCCGAGCCCGGCACCGCCAAGGCGACGGCGTCCCCGCCCCCGGCCACCACGCTCCTGTTCCAGCCGCCGGACCCGACCACGGCGACGCCGCGAAGGAAGAAGGCCGAGCCCAAGCCGGACGCGGAGCCGACCCAGGACGACAGGGGGGGTGACAGGGCCGACTCCGCGGGCGACGCGCAGCCGAAGGCCAGGAAGCAGACCGCGAAGAGGAGCCCTGCTCAGGGCAAGCAGAAGCCTGAGGAGCAGGAAGAGCCGGCTCCCGCCGACGAGGCACGGGACCAGGACTCCGACGACGACTCCGACACCGACGAGGGCGGCAACCGTCGCCGCCGTCGCCGCGGGGGCCGTCGCCGCCGCAAGTCGGGCGAGAACGACTCCGACAACGGCAGTGACACCGATACCAAGGACGACGACAAGTCCGAGGCCGACGTCAAGACGGTCAGCGATGAGGACAGCTCCGAGGGCGGCTCCCCGAGCAGCCGTCGGAGACGTCGCCGCCGCAGGACCGGCGACGACGGCGACACCGGGTCGGACGACCCGGCGAACACCGTCACCCGGGTGCGCAAGACCCGCACCGCCGAGGACGAGATCACCGCACTGAGCGGGTCCACCCGGCTCGAGGCGAAGAAGCAGCGTCGGCGCGAGGGCCGTGAGGCCGGCCGTCGACGGGCGCCGATCGTCAGCGAGGCGGAGTTCCTAGCGCGCCGTGAGGCCGTCGAGCGGGTCATGGTGATCCGCCAGAAGAAGGACCTCACCCAGATCGCCGTACTCGAGGACAAGGTCCTCGTCGAGCACTACGTCGCCCGCGAGTCGCAGAGCTCGCTGATCGGCAACGTCTACCTCGGCCGCGTGCAGAACGTGCTGCCCTCCATGGAGGCCGCGTTCATCGACATCGGCAAGGGCCGCAACGCGGTGCTCTACGCCGGTGAGGTGAACTGGGACTCGTTGGGCGCGAAGAACGGGCAGGCCCGCAAGATCGAGTCGGTGCTCAAGTCCGGCCAGTCGGTGCTCGTGCAGGTCAGCAAGGACCCGATCGGTCACAAGGGCGCCCGCCTGACCAGCCAGATCAGCCTGCCGGGCCGGTTCCTGGTGTACGTACCGGATGGCACCACCAGCGGCATCTCGCGCAAGCTTCCCGACACCGAGCGGACCCGCCTCAAGACGCTCCTGAAGGAGATCGTCCCCGACACGGCGGGCGTCATCGTCCGCACCGCGGCCGAGGGCGCCAGCGAGGAGGAGCTGACGCGTGACGTCGAGCGGCTCAAGGCTCGCTGGGAAGACATCGAGAGCAAGGTCAGCGGCGGCAACGCACCGCAGCTGCTGTACGGCGAGCCCGACCTCACCCTCAAGGTCGTCCGTGACCTGTTCACCGAGGACTTCGACAAGCTCGTCGTCTCCGGTGACGACGCGTGGGACATGGTCGACGACTACGTCAAGCACCTCGCGCCTGACCTCGAGGAGCGCCTGGAGAACTACTCCGGCGGCGAGGACGTGTTCGCGGCGTACCGGATCGACGAGCAGATCGCCAAGGGTCTCGACCGCAAGGTCTGGCTGCCCTCGGGTGGGTCGCTGGTCATCGACCGCACCGAGGCGATGACCGTCGTCGACGTCAACACCGGCAAGTTCACCGGCTCCGGTGGAAACCTGGAGGAGACGGTCACCAAGAACAACCTCGAGGCCGCCGAGGAGATCGTCCGTCAGCTCAGGCTTCGCGACATCGGCGGCATCATCGTCGTCGACTTCATCGATATGGTGCTCGAGAGCAACCGGGACCTGGTGCTGCGCCGGATGGTCGAGTGCCTCGGCCGCGACCGGACCCGTCACCAGGTCGCCGAGGTCACCTCTCTCGGTCTGGTCCAGATGACTCGCAAGCGGATCGGCACCGGGCTGCTCGAGGCGTTCAGCGACAGCTGCGAGCACTGCGGCGGCCGCGGCCTGATCGTGCATCACGAGCCGGTCGAGCCGAAGAAGAAGCAGGACGAGGAGCCACGTCGGGACCGCCGGAGCGGCCGCAGCCGCGGGCGTGACGACAGCAGTGACGGGAGCGGCGGGACCGGCAACGGCTCGACTCCGACGCCGAAGGACCTCGCGGCGATGGCGAAGACGGACCGGAAGCCGGACGAGCAGTCCGACCGGTCGGCCGACCAGCAGTCCGACGGAAGGCCTGAGGCTGACGGCGCCGCCCCGCAGAAGAGCACGACATCGGGACGCCGTCGCGGCGCGAAGAGGGACCAGCCCGCGCTGATCGACGACGCCGACGAAGGTGCCACCGACCTGGACGCAGGGGAGCCGACCGTCGCCGACAAGCCGGTCGCGGAGGAAGCCGTCCCGGACAGTGGCCGCGCCGTGTCCCAGCCGGAAACCGAACTGCCGCCCGCGGCCAAGAAGGCGACGACCACACGCAAGCGCTCTGCCCGACGGGCCCAGGGCCCGGCAGGAGAGCCCAGCGTGGTCAGCGCCGACGAGCTCGTCTCAGCGCAGGCTGCGCCGGTGAACGCCGCTTCGGTGGAGGTCGCCCCGACGCCGGGGTCCGCACCTGTCGGAGAGGCCGCACCTGCCGTCGAGGCCGGACCTGCCGGCGAGGCCGGACCTGCCGCGGCGACCGAGCCGGTCGCACAGGCAGCGCCCACGGTGGTGGCCACGGTCCGCCGCCGCGGGGCCGCACGTCGGCCGGCCGGGCCGCCCACGGGAGCACGCGCCACCGACGGCGCCACCGACGGTGCTACGCCGACGGCCGAATCCGGAGCGGATCCGGTGAGCGATGCCGGTGCAGGTGGGGGCGGATCGGACGCAGGCGAGCAGCTGCCGGCCGACGGGCAGGAGCAGGCCGCTCCGGCCCACGTGCCGGTGAAGAAGAAGGGGTCGCGCAAGCGCTGAGACGGGTGCGCGTTGCAGCGGGACGCGTCGTTTTGACCCGGCAACGCATCATCCGTAGACTTGACCCTCGGTGTGCAAAGCGCGCCTGATCCTGTGTGCGAGTCGCACCGTTCCCGTCTTCTGACGATGTGAGCGTCGGCCCTTCACACGACGAACTTGTAGTCCGACGAAGAGAGTGAGTCCGCGGTGTACGCGATCGTGCGCAGTGGCGGTCAGCAGCAGAAGGTTGCTGTTGGTGACGTCATCGAGATCGACAAGGTTGCCAGCGAGGTTGGCGACTCGGTCAAGCTTCCCGTGGTGCTGCTCGTCGACGGTGAGAAGGTCACCTCGGACGCTGCTGCCCTCGGCAAGGCGACTGTGACCGTCGAGGTCCTCGGTGCAACCAAGGGTCCCAAGATCACGATTTTGAAGTACAAGAACAAGACCGGTTACCGGAAGCGCCAGGGGCACCGTCAGAAGTACACCCAGGTCAAGGTCACCGACATCTCGGCCAAGTAGATCCCCCGACTGTCAGAGCGCAAGGACTAGAAATGGCACACAAGAAGGGCGCAGCCTCGACCAAGAATGGTCGCGACTCGAACTCACAGCGTCTCGGCGTGAAGCGCTACGGCGGCCAGCTCGTCAACGCAGGCGAGATCATCGTCCGCCAGCGTGGCACCCACTTCCACCCCGGCAACGGCGTGGGCCGCGGTGGCGACGACACCCTGTTCGCCCTGGTCGGCGGGAACGTCGAGTTCGGCACCAAGCGCGGCCGCCGCGTCGTGAACATCCTCCCAACGGCTGAGTGAACGAGCTCGGCTGAACGGCGACAAGCCACCCGCACAAGCACTCCGAGGGGCGTTCCTGCTGAGACAGCAGAACGCCCCTCACCCTTTCTGCCACAGTTTCATCAAGGTCTGTTGCTCGACCTGCACCTCCCACGGCGTACTCGTCGTGGGAAGTGCAGGTTCACAGACATACCTTGGGGAAACGGCAGACACAGAATCGAGGACCCCATGGCAGTACCCACCTTCGTCGATCAGGTGGTGCTGCATGTCACGGCCGGCCGCGGTGGCAACGGCGTGGCCTCGGTCCACCGTGAGAAGTTCAAACCCCTCGGCGGCCCCGACGGCGGCAACGGCGGCCCCGGCGGAAGCGTGATCCTGCGTGTCGACCCGGACGTCACCACGCTCATCGACTACCACCACAACCCGCACCGCCGCGCCCAGCACGGCGGGCAGGGCGCAGGGGACCACAAGAACGGCGCCCACGGCGACGACATCGTCCTGTCCGTCCCGGACGGCACCGTGGTGAGCGAGAACGGCACCACGCTCGCGGACATGGTCGGTGCCGGCACCGAGCTGGTGATCGCCGAGGGCGGCCGCGGCGGGCTCGGCAACGCCGCGCTGGCCTCCTCCAAGCGCAAGGCCCCCGGCTTCGCCCTGCTCGGTGAGCCCGGCGAGGACCGGACGATCACCCTCGAGCTAAAGGTCGTCGCCGACATCGGCCTGGTCGGCTTCCCCAGCGCCGGCAAGTCCAGCCTGATCGCCTCGCTGTCCCGCGCCCGGCCGAAGATCGCGGACTACCCGTTCACGACCCTGGTGCCGAACCTCGGCGTGGTCACCGCCGGCGACACCACGTTCACCGTCGCCGATGTGCCTGGCCTGATCGAGGGCGCCAGCGAGGGCCGCGGTCTCGGACACGACTTCCTGCGCCACGTGGAGCGTTGCGCCGCGCTCGTGCACGTGGTCGACATGGCCACGATGGAGCCCGACCGCGACCCGATCTCCGACCTCGACGTCATCGAGCGTGAGCTGGCGAGGTACGGCGGACTCGAGGACCGTCCCCGCCTGGTGGCGCTCAACAAGATCGACGTACCCGACGGGCGTGACCTCGCCGACATCACGCTCGAGGACTTCGAGGCCCGCGGGTTGAAGGTGATCCCGGTCTCCGCGGCCAGCCGCGAGGGCCTGCGCGAGCTGTCCTTCGCGATGGCCGACATCGTGGCCCGTAGCCGCGCGGAGCAGCCGGCAGTCGAGGCGGCCAGGATCGTGATCCGGCCCCCGGCCGCCGCGAAGGTCCCCGACTTCACGATCAAGGAGACCGGCGAGGGCTGGCGCGTGCGTGGCGAGAAGCCCGAGCGCTGGGTCCGGCAGACCGACTTCAGCAACGACGAGGCGGTCGGCTTCCTCGCCGACCGGCTCAACCGCCTGGGCGTGGAGGACCGGCTGCTCAAGCTCGGTGCCGAGGAGGGCGACGCCGTCCTCATCGGCGACGTCGAGAACGCGGTCGTCTTCGACTTCAGGCCGATGATGAGCGCGGGCGCCGAGATCCTCAGCCGCCGTGGTGAGGACCAGCGGTTCGAGGAGAGCCGCCCGGCCGCCCGTCGCCGTCGCGAGATCGACGAGGCGTTCCCGGCCCGCGCCGAGGGTGAGACCCGCGCCGACGTCGCCCGCCGCTACGGCAGCGGTACGTCGGACGCCGGAACCGAGCCCACGGAGACCGACTGGGGATGGGACGAGGACGACCCGGCCCGGGGCGAGGACACCGATCAGTAGTGACCAGGACCAGCCGGGCTGACGTGGCCGCTGCCAGCCGTGTCGTGGTGAAGGTGGGGTCCTCCTCGCTGACCACGACGGAGGGTGGCATCGACCCGGCCCGGCTGAGGGCCCTCGTCGACACGCTCGGCGCCGTGCGCGCCCGTGGCGCGGAGGTCGTGCTGGTCTCCTCCGGGGCGATCGCGGCCGGATTGACCCCGCTGGGCCTCAGGCGCCGCCCCCGTGACCTGGCCACCCAGCAGGCCGCCGCATCGGTGGGGCAGGGACTGCTGGTGCACCGCTACACGGAGGAGTTCGGCCGGCATGGTGTCAACGTCGGCCAGGTGCTGCTCACCGTCGACGACGTGACCCGGCGCAGCCACTACCGCAACGCCTACCGCACGTTCGCCAAGCTGCTCGAGCTCGGCATGCTGCCGATCGTCAACGAGAACGACACGGTGGCCACCTCGGAGATCCGGTTCGGGGACAACGACCGGCTCGCCGCCCTGGTCGCGCACCTGGTGCACGCCGACCTGCTGCTGTTGCTGAGCGACGTGAACGGTCTCTACGACGGAGATCCGCGCCGACCCGGCACCACCCTGCTCGCCGACGTCGCCTCCGACGCCGACCTGCAGGACGTGCGGATCGGGAAGACCGGGTCCGCGGGCATCGGGACCGGCGGAATGCAGACGAAGGTCGAGGCGGCCCGGATCGCGACCGGCGCCGGTATCCCGGTCGTCCTCACCTCCGCCGAGCAGGCCGACGCAGCCCTCAAGGGCGACCAGGTCGGCACCATGTTCCACCCGACCGGCCGCCGTCGTCCGACCCGGTTGCTGTGGCTGGCGCACGCCACCGAGCCAAAGGGGCGGATCTTCCTCGACGACGGTGCGGTGCGCGCGCTGACCGAGCGGCGAGCCTCACTGCTGCCGGCCGGCATCACACGGGTCGCCGGGTCGTTCGTCGGGGGCGACCCGGTGGACCTGGTCGACAAGGACGGCGCGCCGATCGCCCGTGGCCTGGTCAACTATGACTCGGACGAGCTGCCCGACCTGCTCGGCCGGTCCACCCGGGACCTGGCGCGCGAGCTCGGTGCGTCGTACGAACGCGAGGTCGTGCACCGCGACGACCTCGTCCTGCTCCGTCGTTGAATTTCGAACAATTCTGAGGCTGTCCGGCGATTTCACAAACATTTCTGGATTCGACTGTGGCGGCTCGCCCGGCCGCGTAACACTAGGTCCTACGAGTGATCCCGGGGCTCGAAAAGAGGTGACTTTGTGGGCGAACCCGTCCGACTGTGGCACGTGACCGTGACCGTTGCAGGCGACTCAGTGGAACCGCCGATCGTGCGCAACGCACTCCGACGCCTCAGTGACCAGCGTCCCTTCCTGCACTCCATGAAGTACTCCGGCGCCCGTGCTGAGATCCAGTACTGGGAGGAAGCCGAGACCCTCCTCGACGCGTCGTCGCTCGCGCTGCGGGTGTGGAACGAGTACCGCGACTCCGCCGGGTTGCCCCGCTGGGAGGTCGTCGGCCTCGAGGTGCTCGAGCGCAGCATCTTCCAGAGCCGCGGCATGGAGTACACCATGGTCGTGGACCTCCAAGACGTCACTCCGCTGCCGTTCTAGGCCGGCCGCGACATACCCTGTTCCCATGACTGATCCGACCGGCGTAGAGGCCGCCGTCGTCGACGTGGCACGACGTGCGCGGACCGCCGCAACCGAGCTGGCACTGGCCAATCGCGGCACCAAGGACCGGGCGCTGGTCGCGATGGCAGACGGGCTGGTCGCCGGCACCGCCGGCATCCTCGCCGCCAACGCGCAGGACGTGTCCGCCGCCGAGGACGTCGGAACCCCCGCGTCGATCGTCGACCGGCTGCGGCTCGACGAGTCACGGGTACGCGGCATGGCCGACGGCCTCCGTGACGTGGCCGGCCTGCCCGACCCGGTGGGTGAGGTGCTCCGCGGCTCCACGCTCGCCAACGGTCTCGAGCTGCGCCAGGTCCGCGTCCCGTTCGGGGTCGTCGGCATCATCTACGAGGCCCGCCCCAACGTCACCGCGGACGCAGCCGGCATCTGCCTCAAGAGCGGCAACGCCGTCCTGCTCCGCGGATCCTCGAGCGCCGCCCACTCCAACACCGCCATCGTCTCCGTACTTCGCGACGCGGCGGCCGGCGCCGGTCTTCCGGCGGACGTGGTCCAGCTCGTCCCGGGCGAGGGACACGAGCCGGCCAAGGCCCTGATGCGGGCCCGCGGGCTGGTCGACGTGCTCATACCGCGGGGAGGTGCCGGGCTGATCCGGTCGGTCGTCGAGGAGTCCACCGTCCCGGTGATCGAGACCGGGGTCGGCAACTGCCACGTGTACGTCGACGCCGACGCGGACCTCGAGCAGGCACTCGCGATCGTGCTGAACGCGAAGACCCATCGACCCTCGGTGTGCAACGCCGCCGAGTCGCTGCTGGTCCACGCCGACGTCGCGGAACGGTTCCTGCCGATGGTCGTGCCCGCCCTGCAGGATGCCGGGGTCACCATCCACGGCGACCAGCCCTTCCAGGAGTACGACGGGGTGGTTGCCGCGACCGACGAGGACCACGGCGCCGAGTACCTCTCCCTCGACATCTCCGCGTGCCGTCGTACCCGACCTCGACGCCGCGATCCGGCACATCCGCACCTTCTCGTCCGGACACAGCGACGCGATCGTCACCCGCTCGCAGACCGCGGCGCGACGCTTCACCGCGGAGGTCGACTCCGCCGCGGTCCTGGTCAACGCCTCGCACCCGGTTCACCGACGGCGGCGAGTTCGGGTTCGGCGCCGAGATCGGCATCTCCACCCAGAAGCTGCACGCGCGCGGACCGATGGGGCTGCCGGAGATGACCTCGTCCAAGTACGTGGTGACCGGCGATGGACATCTCCGCTGACGCGGCGACCCTCGACGTCTACGCCGACCCGGCGAAGGAACGTCTGGGCACGTCCGCCAACATCGTCACCTACGTGCGAACCCTGGTGGCCGTCGTCCTCGCCGGCCTCGCGGTGCGCGAGGACAGCCTGCAGCTGCTGGTGGCCGCCCTCGTCGTCTACTGGCTCGGCGACATGCTCGACGGGTTCGTCGCCCGGGTGCGTGGCTGCGAGACCCGGATCGGCGCGGTGCTGGACATCCTCTGCGACCGGTTCTGCGCGGCGTCGTTCTACCTCGGCCTGGTCTGGCTGAGCCCGGAGTTCGTGCTGCCGGTGTTCATCTACCTCGCCGAGTTCATGGTGATCGACTGCTTCTTGTCGCTCGCGTTCCTGGCCTGGCCGATCCGCTAGCCCGAACTACTTCTACGTCGTGGACCGGCCGCTGTGGCTGTGGAACTGGTCCAAGCCCGGCAAGGCGGTGAACTCCTCGTTGTTCGCGGTGCTGCTGCTGGTCACCGGCTGGGTGTGGCTGGGTGTCGTGATCGCCACCGGGCTGCTGGTGCTGAAGACGGTGTCGCTGGTCCGCCTCGGGCGGCTCGGCCTGCCGGTCCCGGCGCACTCCGAGCCCGCCGACGGACGGTAAGGTATGCCCATGTCGATCACGTCCTTCATCACGGTTGCCGCTGAGCACAGCGCGGAGCCCGCGATCCACCCGTTCGTGGTCGGCGCCGTCGCCTTTGCCATCCTGCTGGCCATGCTGTTCGGCCTGACGATGTTCGGCAAGGGCCGGGACCACTCCTGATCGGAGAATCACAGATGACTGTCGCTGGTGACTGAGCCGGGAACCGGGTCGAAGAGCTCCCCGCGCCGCATCGGCGTCATGGGCGGCACCTTCGACCCCATCCACCACGGCCACCTGGTCGCCGCGAGCGAGGTCCAGGCCTGGTTCGACCTCGACGAGGTCGTGTTCGTGCCCACCGGCCAGCCCTGGCAGAAGGCGTCGCGCGAGGTGTCGCCGGCCGAGGACCGCTACCTGATGACGGTCATCGCCACGGCGTCGAACCCCCGATTCTGGGTGTCCCGGGTGGACATCGACCGCACCGGCCCGACGTACACCATCGACACCCTGCGGGACCTGCACGAAGAGCTGCCCGGCGCGGAGCTGTACTTCATCACCGGCGCCGACGCGCTAGGCGACATCTTCACCTGGCGGGACGCAGACGAGCTGTTCCGGCTCGCCCACTTCGTGGGGTGCACCCGTCCGGGCTACGAGATGGACGTGTCCACCCTGGAGGGGATCCCGTCGGACCGGGTCACGATCGTCGAGATCCCGGCGCTGGCGATCTCCTCCACCGACTGCCGCAAGCGGAAGGTCGCGGGGGAGCCGGTCTGGTACCTCGTGCCCGACGGCGTCGTGCAGTACATCAACAAGTACTCCCTCTACGCACCCGACAAACCTGAATCGAAGCTAGGAATACAGTGACCGCAACAGACCGTGCCCTCGAACTCGTCCACACCGCCGCGCAGGCCGCCTCGGACAAGCTTGCCGAGAACATCCTGGCCTTCGACGTGTCCGAACAGCTCGTCATCACCGACGCGTTCCTGCTCTGCTCGGCCGCCAACGACCGCCAGGTGAAGTCGATCGTGGACGCCGTCGAGGACTCCCTGCGGGAGATCGGCGCGAAGCCGGTACGACGGGAGGGTGAACGTGACGGCCGCTGGGTCCTCATCGACTACGCCGACATCGTCGTGCACGTGCAGCACGAGGAGGAGCGGTCCTTCTACGCCCTCGAGCGGCTCTGGCGCGACTGCCCGGTCATCGAGCTGCCCGAGACGGCCACCTCCGGCCGCGACGGCCGGTGACCCCGCCCTCCAGATGCCGGCCGGGACGACGGCTGGTCCTGCTGCGGCACGGGCGCACCGCGTGGAACGAGTCCGGTCGCGCGCAGGGTCATGCCGATGTCCCGCTTGATGACCTGGGCCATCTGCAGGCGGCTGTCGCCGCGCCGTACCTCGCCTCCCTCCGGCCCGCCGCGCTGTGGTCCTCGGACCTGGCCAGGGCGCGGGAGACCTGCGCCTACCTGGAGGCGGAGACGGGGCTGTCGGCAAAGCACGACGAACGGCTCCGCGAGATCGACGTGGGGGAGCGGCAGGGGCTGACCATCCCGGAGCTCGCGGACCGGTTCCCTGAGGAGCACGCGGAATGGGTCCGGGGCGACTCGATGCTGCGGCTGCCGGGCGCCGAGGGGAGCTCGGACGTGGAGCTGCGGATGCTCCCCGCGCTGCGGGAGTACCTCGAGTCGCTCACCGCCGGCGAGACCGGGATCGTCGTCACGCACGGTGCCGCGCTCAAGGTCGGGCTGGTCGCGCTGCTCGGCTGGCCGGCCGAGACCTCCGTCGGCCTGCGTGGGATCGACAACTGCGCCTGGGCCACGGTCGAGGAGCACGAGCTCGGCGGCCGGCTGGGGTTGGTGGGTTACAACGAGAGCGTCCTGCCCGGCCACGACCACCCCCGCGCCCTGTAGCGACGCCCATTCCCGCCGTTGTCCGGATCGCACCGGGCCGATTTCGCAAGTTGCACCCGTGTTGGCTAAGATTCCCTGGTTGCTCGGCGAGGCCTGCGGGTCCGGGTCGGGCGGCGGGGCTGTGGCGCAGCTGGTAGCGCACCTCCATGGCATGGAGGGGGTCAGGGGTTCGAGTCCCCTCAGCTCCACCCAGAGTGATGGCTGGCATCACCGGTTCTCGGGTTGCCACCTCAGGGTCGGGGTCCGGTCCCGAACCGGGCACCGTCCCATCGGGCAGCGCAGGCCCGCCGAGTTGGAACGTCGACCGGCTTTCTGTGTTCAGGGCCATGTGCCTGGTCGGCCGTGTGCGCCATCAGCCGTCACAATCGCTCACATGCGCTGAAGTTGCACAGCCGGCGCGACGCGGGGTTGCGCGTCAGCCGTTGAAGGGCTCGGCGGAGGCTCCCGGCATCTGGGACAGGAGGTCGCGCCCTGCCTGCGCGTGCTTGTGCTCGACGAGCACCTCGTAGCGGGTGGCCACCACCTGTGACACCGAGGTGAAGTCGCGACGGCCACGCGCGGCGGCGTACCCGATGAGCGCCCAGATCAGGCCGAACAGCGCACCGAACAGCGCCGTCGAGACGATCATCGCCAGCAGGTTTCCCTCCCCGAAGATCGAGAAGATCAGTCCGACGAACAGACCGAGCCAGAGGCCGGAGAGGGCACCGCCGAGGGCCACGCGGCCGGTGGTGAGACGGCCAGTGACGCGTTCCACCTGCTTGAGGTCGGTGCCGACGATCATGCAGTTCTGCACCGGGAAGTCGTTGTCGGAGAGGAAGTCCACGGCGCGCTGCGCCTCTTCGTACTTCTCGTAGACACCGAGGGACATCGGGAACTCGAGGCTCAACCTGCTCTGGGTGAACCCTGGCCTGGTGTGCGGAGTGCTCATGAACCCATTATCGCCGGTGCCTGAAACCGCCATGCCCATCCCGGAGCACGGTTGGGTCACGACTGCGGCACGGAGAATGCCGCGTTGCCCTCCGGTCGGCGTGTCACGTAACTTTCCTCCATGACGGGGACTCGAGAAGGTCGCGAGCTGACCAGTGCACTGCGTTCGAGGCGAAGTTCGACTCCCTCCGCGGACGCAAGCTGATGGCCGTGGTCTTTCCCGAGCAGGGGATCTACCGGCTGGCGACCGCGATGCGTGACGACGACGACCCGGATGCGCTCGAGCTGGCGATGCGTGCGCTACCGGGCGGGGGACTACCTTCGGCTCTCGCTGGTGGACGAATCACCCCGGGTGTACCAGAACATCGGACCTGCGTTCGACGAGCTGACTCGTCTGGGTGACTACGACCCGACGCGGCCGTCGATCGAGCTGTACGTGAGCCACGACGAGGTGCACTGCCTGTTCCCGGTGGGCTAGGCGTACGACGCGCCGGGGGGCCACGTCCTGGTCAGCCGACGGACCCGTTGCGCACCCGCAGGTGCTTGCGGATCCCGTCCACGCCGTCCCAAACGCAGACGGCGAGCGTGCCGAACAGGGCGACCATGCCGATCGCGTCGCCGTCCCAGTCGTTCCCGGCGTCCCGCATCGCTGCCGCGAAGTCGGGGTTGGCGACCTGCTGGGTGCTGAACAAGACGACGAAGAATGCCATGAAGACCACGTTCAGGGCGGTGTTGACGACGGCGACCGGCAAGGTCCACCGGCCGACCCGGTAGGCCCAGGCGTCCATCGCGATGCCCACCGCGACCAGGACGACGAAGGCAGGAATCCAGAACGACCACAGGTCTGGAGCGAGCAGGGGGACCGGGTCGCCGTCCCGCTCGAACGGGGAGCGAAAGTGCTGCCACGGCAGCCACGCCGTTGCGGCCACCAGCAGGGCGATGCCCACCACCGTGTCGACCAGTGAGACCTGCCGCGCGGTGGGCACCTCGGGCAGCTTGTCCGGGTCCCACGGGACGTCCTCGAAGCCGGTGAGCTCCGAGCGCGACATCCCGGACCGCTCCATCAGGGCGAAGGCCAGCGTGCTCCAGAAGAAGATGTGCACCGCGGCCTCGGCCGTGTGGCCGACGGAGACCAGGATGCCCGGCACCACGGGCTGGTCCGGGTCCCACAGCTCGATGACCAGGTTCACCAGCAGCACCAGGGGGAGCACCACGACGGACAGGGTCTTGAGGAGCTTCAGGTACATGTCGTAGAACGGCGGACCGATCAGGTGCCGCGTGGTCCCGTCGTAGCCGCGGGCCAGCAGCACAGGGTCGCCGAGCTCCTCGAGGACCTCGCGCGTCGGGTCCGTCGCGGTCTCGGCGCGGTCGTCGGACATGTCCGCGATGGTCGCGCGGAGCTCGCGCGCGACGTCGTCGCGCACGCCCTGCGGCAGGTTGGTGGAGACCGCCCAGACGTAGCGGTCGATCAGGTTGCTCATGAGGTCTTTCCCTGCAGAAGTCGTCGGATGTTGGAGTTGAGATCGGTCCACTCGCGGGTCAGCGCCTCCAGGAACTGCTGCCCGCGTGGGCTGATGCTGTAGAACTTGCGCGGCCGGGCCTCGTCGGTGTTCCACTCGCTGGTGAGCAGGCCCTGCTTCTCGAGCCGCCGCAGCAGCGGGTAGAGCGTGTTGGCGTCGACCCCAAACCCGGCCTGGTCCGGCGGTACCGGGGCCGGCTCAGGTGATCGTCATCCCGCCGTCGACGGCGAGGGTCTGCCCGGTCACGTAGCCGCCGGCGTCGCTGGCCAGAAACAACAGCGCGGCGGCGAGCTCCATCCCGTCGCCCTTGCGGCCCGCCGGGATCCGCGGAGCCATCGAGTCGAGGTACCCGTCGGGGTACTGGTCGGTCATCTCGGACTCGAAGAAGCCCGGTGCGAGCGCGTTGACCCGGATCCCCTTGCGGCCGGTCCACTGCTGCGCCAGGTCGCGGGTCATCCCGATCAGGCCGGCCTTGCTGGCGGCGTAGGCGGCTTGAGGAAGCGCGGCGGTGGTGAGGCCAAGGACGCTGCTGATATTGACGATGCTGCTCCCCGGCTGCATCACCCGGCCGCACGACTGCGCCATCCAGTAGCAGCCGTTGAGGTTCACGTCGATCACCGACCGGAACTGTTCGGGCGTCTCCCGGGTGGCCGGCACCGCGGTGCCGATGCCGGCGTTGTTGGCGAGCACGTCGACCCGCCCGAACTCATCCAGGGCGGCATCGACCAGCCGCTGGCAGTCCTCGGGGTTCGCCACGTCGGTCCGCACCGCGATGGCGCGTCGGCCGGCAGCCTCGACGAGCCGCCTGGTGTCCTCGAGCCGTTCGACGCGTCGGGCACCGAGCACCACATCGGCACCAGCCTCGGCGAGTGCCTGGGCGAACGCCACCCCGAGCCCGGACGAGGCGCCGGTGACGATCGCGACCTTGCCGTCGAGCCGGAACATGTCGAGAACGGTCACTGTGGTGCCCCCCGCTCGTTGCTGCGATCCTCGGGCTGCACGACGATCCCGCCGAGCCGCGCCTCGTCCGCGCGACAGCGCACCCCGTCGACGTACACGATGTGGGTGATGCTTTCCTCCTCGGCAAGCTCGCCGCTGTCGGCGTACCTCGCGGTGAACCCACCGGAGACACTGGTGTTCACCAGGCTGAGCGGGCGGCCGTCCTCGGTGGCGGCGCGGCCCACGCACTCACGGCACAGGTAACCGGGGTAGCGCGGGACCGCCGGCTGTTCCGCGCCGCAGATCGGACAGCTGACGAACTCCAGGGTCATTCGAAGCCGAGGATCTCTTTGCGCTTCCCGCCCCACGCCAGTGCGGAGGCGATCGCGTCGTCGATGGTGAGCGACGACGTCCATCCGAGTACGTCGCGCGCCTTGTCCACGTTAGCGAACGCGCCCACCGCGTCGCCGGGCCGCGGAGGCGCTTCGCGGACCGGGACTGCCTTGCCGAAGACCTTCTCGAACGACTTCACCAGCTCGCGGACGGTGACGCCGGAACCGGTGCCGACGTTGATGATCGTGCTGGGCGCGTCGACCGTGTCGAGCACCTTGTCGAACTTCTCGACCGCCGCGACGTGTGCCTGGGCCAGGTCCCACACGTGGATGTAGTCGCGGATGCCGGTGCCGTCGCGAGTCGGGTGCTCGACGCCGGTGATCGTGAACGCGTCCTTCTGTCCCTGTGCGGCCATCACCAGCTGGCCCAGCACGTGCGAGGGCTCGCGGACGTAGATGCCGGACTCGAGGTCCGGGTCGGAGCCGATCGGGTTGAAGTAACGGAGGATGATCGCGCGCAGATCGGTGGCCGCCGCCATGTCGGTGAGCGCCATCTCCATCACGCGCTTGGTTCGGGCGTACGGCGACGGCGGCTCCAGCGGAGCGTTCTCGTCGACCTCGAAGTCGTCGACCGTGGCGTAGAGCGAGGCGCTCGAGGAGAACAGCACCCTCGGCTTCCCGAGCCGCACCAGCTGGTCGAAGAGCTCCAGCGACTTCGCGACGTTGTCGCGGTAGTACTCGTAGGGCTGTTCCACCGACTCGGGTACGACGATCCGCGCAGCCATGTGGATCGTGCACTCGATGTCTGGGTGCTCCGCGACGACCCGCGCCACGAGGTCACGATCGGCGATGTCGCCCTCATAGAAGATGCGGTCCTTGACGAAAACGCGGGGGCCGCTCAGCAGCGAGTCCAGGATCACCGGCACGTGGCCGGCCTCCTCGAGTGCCTTGGCCGTGGTCGATCCGATATAGCCGGCGCCGCCGGTGACGAGAACCTTCATAGCCACTGACCTTAGTGGGACGGTTTGAAAACTTCATGAACGGCTACCTGATACACGGTCCATCACGTGCGCCCGAGGACGGAGTCACGTGCTGGCCGGCCCAGAACCGCTCATTCCGGGAGGCACTGTGATCTTTGCGGCTGAGGAACAACTGAGGCTCGACGCCAACTGGGTCGACTACCTTCTTGTCGCCATCTATTTCGCCTTCGTCCTCGGCATCGGCATCGCCGCGAAGCGCTCGGTCTCCAGCAGCATCGACTTCTTCCTCTCGGGTCGGTCGCTTCCCGCCTGGGTCACCGGGCTGGCGTTCATCTCCGCGAACCTGGGTGCGGTGGAGATCGTCGGCATGTCGGCGAACGGCGCGAACTACGGCATCGCGACGATGCACTACTTCTGGATCGGCGCGGTTCCCGCGATGCTGTTCCTCGGCGTCGTGATGATGCCGTTCTACTACGGCTCGAAGGTGCGCAGCGTCCCCGAGTTCATGCGCCGGCGGTTCGGCACCGGCGCCCACCTGGTGAACGCGCTCAGCTTCGCCCTGGCGCAGCTGCTGATCGCCGGCATCAACCTGTACCTGCTGGCCAGCATCATCGACGTTCTCCTCGGATGGCCGCTGTGGGTCTCCCTGATCATCGCCGCCGCGATCGTGCTCACGTACACCGCCCTCGGTGGTCTCTCGGCGGCGATCTACAACGAGGTCCTGCAGTTCTTCATCATCGTGGCGGCGCTGCTGCCGCTGACGCTGGTCGGCCTGCACAAGGTCGGCGGCTGGGGTGGTCTGAAGGACAAGATCTCCGCCAGCCCCGGTGGCGCCGAGCAGCTGTCGTCCTGGCCCGGCACCGCACTCAGCGGGTTCGATTCGCCGCTCCTGTCCGTGGTCGGCATCGTGTTCGGTCTCGGTTTCGTGCTGTCGTTCGGTTACTGGACCACGAACTTCGTCGAGGTCCAGCGGGCGATGGCCTCGAACTCGATGTCTGCCGCGCAGCGCTCGCCGATCATCGGTTCCTTCCCGAAGATGTTCATCCCGTTCATCGTGGTGATCCCCGGCATGACCGCGGCAGTGCTTGTCAGCGAGGTCGCGCAGTACAAGCAGGCGGGGGGCCCAGCCGACAGCACGGTGACCTACAACGACTCCATCCTGTTCCTGATGCGCGACCTGTTGCCCAACGGCATGCTCGGTGTAGCGATCGCCGGACTGATGGCCTCTTTCATGGCCGGTATGGCCGCGAACATCTCCGCGTTCAACACGGTGTTCAGCTATGACCTGTGGCAGACCTATGTGGTCAAGGACAAGCCGGACGGCTACTACACGACGGTCGGCCGGGTCGCGACGGTCGGTGCGACCGTTGTCGCGATCGGCACCGCGACGTTCGCGGCCTCCTACTCCAACATCATGACGTACCTGCAGACCCTGTTCGGTTTCTTCAACGCGCCCCTGTTCGCGACGTTCATCCTGGGCATGTTCTGGAAACGGATGACAGCGACGGCAGGTTGGGCCGGGCTCGTGGCCGGCACCGGCGCCGCGGTGTTCGTCTGGGTGCTGAGCGAGGACGTGACCGGGGTGATCGGCATCGGTGAGCAAGGGGGAGCCTTCGTCGCCGCCGGGGCCGCGTTCGTGGTCGACATCGTCGTCAGCGTCCTGGTGAGCCTGGCCACCCGACCCAGGGAGGAGACCGACCTGCGCGGTCTGGTCTACTCGCTGACCCCGAAGAAGGACTTCCATGACCCTCGCGAGAGCGACCTCCCGTGGTGGCAGCAGCCCACCAAGCTGGCCGGTGTCGCGCTGGCCATGGTCATCGCCCTGAACCTCATCTTCCTGTAACGGATCGGAGCCCTCATGTCGAACTCGACGGGCACAGAGACAGCGCACAAGGCGGGTGCCTTCGACATCCGTACCTTCATCGCGATGCTGATCGGTATCTACGGCATCGTGCTGGTCGTGATGGGGTTGTTCAGCACCAGCGACGAGGACCTGGCCAAGGCCGGCGGCTTCAACGTCAACCTCTGGGCCGGTCTCGGCATGGTGGTGGCGGCGTCGCTGTTCCAGGCATGGGCCATGTGGCGCCCGGTCATCGTCCTCGAGAACCCGGACGCCGCGGAGCAGGACGGCTCGAGCACGCGTTGATCCGGCCCGCCCTTGCGCGGCGGCCCTGCGCTACCATGGGGGTATGCGGAAGAACCTGCTTCTTGGTCAGCCGCGTTGACATTCGCTTGACGTCAGCGCGGCCACCCCTCATGCCTGAGGGGTTTTTTTATGCCCCGCGGTCGCATCCGCGTCCCGGGCCGAGAAGTGGACTCACCACCAGCACGCCGCACACGAAGGACAACTGAGATGACCGAGCAGCCGCACGAAGCCGACCGGTATGACGTCGCCGCGACCCAGGACAAGTGGCGCAAGGTCTGGGACGACCTGAACCCGTTCCAGGCCGCCGACGACGGGTCCCGCGAGCGTCGCTACGCGCTCACGATGTTCCCCTACCCGAGCGGCGACCTGCACATGGGCCACGCCGAGGTCATGGCGCTGCACGACGTCATCGCACGCTACTGGTGGCAGCGCGGGTACGACGTGATGAACCCGATCGGGTGGGACTCGTTCGGGCTGCCCGCGGAGAACGCCGCGATCCAGCGCGACGAGCACCCCTCGACGTACACCTACGCCAACATCGAGACCCAGGCCGAGTCGTTCCGCCGGTATGCGATCAGCTTCGACTGGTCACGGCGGCTGCACACCAGCGACCCGGAGTACTACCGGTGGACACAGTGGCTGTTCCTGCGCTTCCGTGAGCGCGGCCTGGCCTACCGCAAGTCGAGCCCGGTCAACTGGTGCCCCAACGACCAGACCGTGCTGGCCAACGAGCAGGTCGTCGGCGGGATGTGCGACCGCTGCGGCGCCGAGGTCACCAAACGCGAGCTGACCCAGTGGTTCTTCAAGGTCACCGACTACGCCCAGCGGCTGCTGGACGACATGGAGGGCCTGAAGGACACCTGGCCCGAGCGGGTGATCGCGATGCAGCGCAACTGGATCGGCCGCAGCGAGGGCGCGTACGTCGACTTCGACGTCGAGGGTCATCACGAACCGGTCAGTGTGTTCACGACGCGACCTGACACGTTGTACGGCGCCACGTTCTTCGTGGTGGCTGCCGATGCGAAGCTGGCATCCGAGATCTGCGCGCCCGAGCAGCGGGAGGCGTTCGAGGCCTACCTGACCGAGGTGCGCAAGGAGACCGACATCGACCGGCTGTCGACAGAACGCGAGAAGACGGGTGTCTTCCTGGGCAGGTACGCCACCAACCCGGTCAACGGCGAGCGGATCCCGGTCTGGGCAGCCGACTACGTGCTGGCGGACTACGGCACCGGAGCGGTGATGGCCGTCCCCGCGCACGACCAGCGTGACCTGGACTTCGCGAAGGCGTTCGACCTGCCGGTCCGGAGGGTCGTCGACACCGGCGACGCCGATCCGGCCGAGACCTTCGTGGCCACGCCCGGAGATGGTGCCTACGTGAACTCCGGTGACCTGGACGGGCTGACCGACAAGACCAGCGGGATCTCGAAGATCGTCGAACGGCTGGAGGCAGAGGGGCGTGGCAAGGGCGCGGTGAACTTCCGGCTGCGTGACTGGTTGCTGTCGCGCCAGCGGTTCTGGGGCTGCCCGATCCCGATCATCCACTGCGACACATGTGGCGAGGTCCCGGTTCCGGACGACCAGCTGCCCGTCGTACTGCCTGAGCTGCGTGGCTCCGATCTCAAACCCAAGGGCACGTCGCCCCTGGCGGCCGCCGAGGACTGGGTCAACGTCGACTGCCCGTCGTGCGCGGGACCGGCCAGACGGGACAGCGACACGATGGACACGTTCGTGGACTCGTCGTGGTACTTCCTGCGGTTCTGCTCACCGGGTTACTCCGACGGGCCGTTCGACCCGGAGGCCGTGCGGAGGTGGATGCCGGCGCATCAATATGTCGGTGGTGTCGAGCACGCGATCCTGCACTTGCTGTACAGCCGTTTCTTCACCAAGGTGCTGCACGACATGGGCATGGTCGACTTCGAGGAGCCGTTCAACGCGCTGCTGAACCAGGGCCAGGTGATCAACCAGGGCAAGGCGATGAGCAAGTCGCTGGGCAACGGCGTGAACCTGGGCGACATGATCGACGAGTACGGCGTCGACGCGGTCCGGCTGACGTTGGTGTTCGCAGGCCCTCCGGAGGACGACATCGACTGGGCCGACATGTCCCCGTCGGGCTCGCTCAAGTTCCTGCAGCGAGCATGGCGGCTGGCAGGTGACGTGGCCTCTGCTCCGGGCACTCCTGCGGCCGACGGTGACGTCTCGCTGCGCAAGGCCGTGCACAAGGCCGTGCACGAGGTCACCGGCCTGATCGAGGCGCATCGGTTCAACGTGGTGGTCGCGCGGGCCATGGAGCTGGTCAACGTCACCCGCAAGGCGATCGACTCCGGTTGCGGCCCCGAGGACCCTGCCGTCCGGGAGGCCGCCGAGGCGGTCACGGTGATCCTGAGCCTGATCGCGCCTTACACGGCGGAGGAGATGTGGGCGCGGCTGGGCCACCAGCCGACCGTTGCCCATGCCGGCTGGCCGACCGTCGACGAGGCCTTGCTGGTCGAGGACTCGGTGACCGCCATCGTGCAGGTGCAGGGCAAGCTGCGTGCCAAGCTGGAGGTCAGCCCGGAGATCTCCGAGGCCGACCTGGAGGCGATGGCGCTGGCGGAGCCGGTCATCGTGCGGGCACTGGAGGGCAAGACCGTGCGCAAGGTGATCGTCCGTGCCCCGAAGCTGGTGAACGTCGTCGCGGGCTGAGCCGCCCGGATCTGCCCGTGTCGGCTGGACAGTTTCCGTGTTCGTCGTACGCCTCGGACCGCGGTCCCTACCCTGAGATTTCCGGCCCGTCACGGTTGGGCGGGCCGCAGCCGGGGAGGTCGCATGCGCAAGGCTGTTGCAACGTTGGTGCTGGTGAGCGTCATGCTCGCGCTGGCCGCGTGCTCAGGTGAGGATGCAGCGCCCTCTGCGTCCGATGCTCCGACGTCCGCGGCCGCGACGCCGACACCTGTCCCCTCGCCGACGGAGGCGGCCATCATGACGATGGCTGAGGCCGGTGCCACCGTCGACGAGGCGAGTGTCGCCTGCTACCGGGTGCAGGACAGGTTGTACAAGGAGTTCAGCGCACCCACGCCTTCGCTGACTGTTGTGCGTCACCGGGCCGCGAAGGCCGGCGAAGCCTGCGAGGGCTTCCGTCGGGTCGTCGACTCGACCGAGTGGCCGACGAAGCTGCGCGCGGACATGACGGCCTACGGCAAGCAGCTGGCGGTCCTGGCGAAGCAGTACGCCAGGATGAGCCGGTCGAAGAACCTCGAGGACGCCGTCGCCATCACCCGTGCGATCAGCAAGAAGTTCGACGCCTCGGTGGTCCGACGGCTGACCCAGACCCTCAGCGCCACCTGACCGGGGGACAACGATCGGTCCGGTCTGTCCGGCTCAGAGAGCGGTGAGGGCCTCGCGGATCGGGGTCTCTCCCGTGAGCAGCGAAAGGTCCTTGCGGATGGCGAGGCTGTCCTCGAGTGCCGCGACCAGCGTCGCCGCGACGTCCTCGCGGGGCGTCTCGCGTGGCTGTGAGGTGGGGTTGGTGGTGACCAGGCCGGTGCCGTCGCCGTCGGTGAGCCGGCCGGGCTTGACGATCGTCCAGTCCAGGTCGCGGGAACGCAGATCCTCATCGGCGGCCGCCTTGGCGCGTAGGTACACCTGGAAGATGTCGTCGCTGTCGGGGTCGACCTGGTCGGTGCCCATCGAGGAGATCATCAGGTAGCGCCGTACCCCGGCCCGTTCCGCGGCATCGGCGAGGAGGGCCGCCGCACCGCGGTCCACCGTCTCCTTGCGAGCGGCTCCGCTGTTCGGGCCACCACCGGCCGCGAAGACCACGGCGTCCGCTCCCGCCACGACCTCGGCCAGCTCGTCGACCGACGCCTGCTCCAGATCGAGTACGACGGGCTCGGCGCCCACCTGTTCCAGGTCGGCGGCCTGGTCCGGGTCGCGGATCAGGCCCACCGGCCGATGTCCCGCCTGGCTGAGCTGCCGCTCGAGCCTGAGAGCGATCTGACCGTGTCCACCTGCGATGACGACGCGCATGTACAACCTTTCGTCGGATCCGAACGTGCTTCGTTCCCCGTTCCGGGACAACAAGTCCTGTTCCTGGACGATTCCTGACCGGGGCGGCTCGCCCGGTAGCCTTCCCGCATGCCCGGATCCATCGCCCTCGTCACCGACTCCACGGCCTCGCTGCCGCGCGACGTCGTGCACAGGCACGGCATCATCGTGGTCCCGCTCCAGGTGGTGATCGGAGCGAAGTGTTACGACGAAGGCGTCGAAGGCGGTGCCACCCCCGAGACGGTGGCCGACGCCCTGCGGGAATGGATACCGGTGAGCACGTCGCGGCCCACGCCAGCGGCGATGCTCGACGCCTACGAGAAGGCCGCGGCGGCCGGTGCCGACGAGATCGTGTCCATCCACCTCTCGGGCGAGATGAGCGGCACGTACGAGTCGGCCCAGCTCGCCGCCCGCGACGCCTCGGTCAAGGTGACACCGGTCGACTCGAAACAGCTCGGCATGGCGACCGGTTTCGCCGTGCTCACGGCGGTCGACGTACTCGCTGCAGGCGGGTCCGCAGCCGACGCCGCCGCTGCCGCGACCCGGCGGGCCGAGGCCACTACGTCCCTGTTCTACGTCGACACCCTGGAGTACCTCCGCCGTGGTGGCCGGATCGGAGCCGCAGCCGCCCTGCTCGGGTCCGCTCTGTCGGTGAAACCGCTGCTGCAGCTCGAGAACGGGCGGATCGGATCGCGGGAGAAGGTGCGCACCGCCGCGCGGGCGCTGAGCCGGCTCGAGGAGCTGGCGGTCGAGGCGGCGGGGGAGCGCGACGTCGACATCGCCGTCGCGCACCTGGCCAACCCCGACCGTGCCGATCTGCTGGCCGGCAACCTCCGCGAACGTCTCGCGGAGAACCTCGGCGACCGTGAGATCGAGGTCGGTGAGGTCGGCGCCGTGATCGGTGCGCACGTCGGCCCGGGCATGGTCGCCGTGGTCGTCGCGCCACGCCTCTCCTAGAGCCATCGCGCAGCGTCGCCGCCCACACCTCCGTGGGTTGGCCCTCGCGCCGGGCGCCGGCGTATCTGCAGTCCGATCTAGGTCGGCCGCCGGGGAGGACCTGGACGCGTGCACAGCCGACTGCGCGTGCCGGTTGTCCACAGGCGAGGACATTCGGGGTACCCGGGGGGACCGGATGGTTCCTAGTTTCGAGACATGCGCTCACGCAAGGCAGCCAACGAACACGTCGCCGAGGTGGCCCGGCGACGCCTCGAGCTGCTCACCGCGGAGCTGGCCCGGGTCAGCCGCACCCTGCCGGACGAGTGCTCCGGTGCACGGGTTCAGCCTCCAGCGACTGAACTCCCTGAGCCTGAACTCCCTGAGCCTGAGCGCCCCGGGCGAACGGCGCCCGGGTCAGCCGCAGACCGCCCGCGTGTCGGCAGGCACGCACGACGTTCGATCGGGCCGTTCGCCCGGTTGCTGGGCTGGTTCCACGACCGGCTGCCTCCCACGCTGCAGGGTCGGGTCCAGCTCGGCTCGTCGCACCTGACCGTCGTCGCGCTGCTGGTGGCGGCAGCGCTCGCCGTGACCGCCTGGTGGGTTATCCGGGCCGATGGCAGAGGCACCGTCGTCCCTGCCGCGTCATTCGCCGGTGCACCAGCCACCGGCGCGTCGGCCGCCATGCCGGTCGCGGTGGAGTCGGCCACCCCGGCGGGTCGGGCCGCCGCACAGACGGCCACCGGGCAGCCATCGTCCTCCGGCAGCCCGGTGGTCATCATCGACGTCGCCGGGAAGGTACGCCGCCCGGGCATCGCCACCCTGCCGCTCGGATCAAGGGTCGTCGACGCGCTCGAGGCAGCCGGGGGCGCGCGCAGGGGAGTGAACCTCACGTCGCTGAACCTGGCGCGGTTGCTCGTCGACGGCGAGCAGATCGTGGTGGGGGTGCCGCCCCCGGGCGGGGTCGCGGCCCCTGCGGCCTCCGCGGCCTCCGGCGGAGCACCGGGTCCGCTCGTCAACCTGAACTCCGCGACCCAGGTCGAGCTGGAGACCCTGCCCGGAGTCGGTCCGGTCACGGCCGCCGCGATCTTGCAGTGGCGCACCGATAACGGCGCGTTCACCTCGGTCGACGAGCTGCTGGAGGTCTCCGGAATCGGTGACGCGACCCTGGCGGAGATGGCGCCCTTCGTCACGATCTGATGGGAACTGGTCGGTCGGCCGCGGGCCGGACAGCTGGCCCTCGGGTGGGCGGGTCCGAAATGGGCGGGCCCGGAGCCGTCGACGCCGGGGCGGAGGGCGCGCCGGCCGAGACCCCACGGCCGGACCTGCGCGTCGTCCTACTTGCCGTTGTCGCGTGGTTCGGCGCTCTCGGCGGGTTCCTGTTGCCGGAGGGGGTCAGCCTCACCGTTCTGGGCGCGACGCTCGTCCTGCTGCTGCGCCGGCACCGTCGAGGCAGACCCGTGCTCGTGCTCGGCGGCTGCGTGGCCGCGGGCGCAGCGGTCGCCTGTTCGGCGATGCTGCGCGCCGGGGCCATCGACCACAACGCGGTGGCCAGGCTGGCCGAGGAGCGGGCGTTCGTCTCGGCGACCGTGCGGGTCACGACGGATCCGGTGCTGAAGCAGGGCGAGTACGAACCGTTCGTACTTGTCCGGGCACAGGTCCGGGAGGTCACCGGGCGCGGCGAGACTCACAGAACCGCGGTGCCGGTCCTGGTCATCGCCGGAACAGAGTGGATGGACGCCGACCTCGGCTCGCGGGTCGTGATCGAGGGAAGGCTGTCCGAAGCGGACGGTGAGGACCTGGCCGCAGTGGTGTCCACGAGCAGGCCGCCAAGGCTGCTGGCGGAGCCGGGGCCGCTGTTCGACGGCGCAGCGACGGTCCGCGGCGGGATCAGGGCGGCCGTCGCGCCGGCCGGGATCGACGAGCGAACACTGATCCCGGCACTCGTGGTCGGCGACGACCAGGGCATGTCGGAGCGGCTGGTCGAGGACTTCCGGGTCTCGGGGCTGACCCATCTGTCGGCGGTCTCCGGCACCAACCTGACGCTCGTCGTAGGTTTCGTGCTGATCCTGGCCAGGTGGGCCGGGGTTCGCGCCCGCGGGCTGATAGTGGTCGGTGCCTTGGGCGTCGCCGGGTTCGTGCTGCTGGCGCGGACCGAGCCCAGCGTCGTACGCGCCGCCGCGATGGGTTCGGTCGCCCTGATCGGGATGGGGTCCAACGGTCGCGAGAAGGGGGTGCGGGCGCTCGGGGTCGCCGTACTCGTGCTGCTCCTGTTCGACCCGTGGCTCGCGCTGTCGGTGGGGTTCGTGCTGTCGGCGCTGGCCACCGCCGGGATCCTGTTCCTCGCGCCCCCGTGGCGGGACGCCCTGATGCGGTGGCTGCCCCGATGGGTGGCCGAGGCGATCGCGGTGCCACTCGCCGCGCAGCTGGTGTGCACACCGGTGGTCGCCGCGATCTCCGGTCAGGTGAGCCTCGTCGCGGTGGTGGCCAACATGTTGGTAGCTCCGGCCGTCGGTCCCGCGACGGTCCTCGGACTGGTCGGCGGCCTGCTCGTGCTGGTGGTCGACCCCGCCGGACTGTTCTGCGGCCGGCTAGCCGGGTGGTGTGCCTGGTGGATCGTGACTGTCGCCGAGCAGAGCGCCCGGTTTCCGAGCGCGGCGGTCGAATGGTCGGCGTCCGTGGTCGCGATCGCGCTGCTGTCCCTGCTGTGCACAGCGATCGGGCTGGCGATGCCGCGCCTTCTCGCACATCGGTGGTGGTCGTTGGGCGTTGCGGTCCTGATGTTGGCGACCGTCGTACGTCCGCTGCCGACGGTCGGCTGGCCGCCTCCGGGCTGGGTGATGGTCGCCTGCGACGTGGGTCAGGGAGACGGGCTCGTGCTGAACGCGGGACACGGCTCCGCGGTCCTGGTCGACGTCGGCCCCGACCCCGAGGCGATGGCCCGGTGTGTGGGTCGGCTGGACGTGAAGCAGCTGCCGGCCGTCGTACTCACTCATTTCCACGCCGACCACATCAACGGGCTGCCCGCGGTCCTCGACGGTCACCCAGTCGGCGAGCTCGTCGTGACCGCGCTCGAGGACCCGGCGGCTGGGGCGGCCTCCGTCCGAGACTGGGCGGACAGCGAGCAGGTGCCGGTGCGGGTTCCGGCGTACGGCGAGGTGCGCCAGGTCGGATCGCTGACCTGGCAGGTGATCGGACCGTCCCGACAGGTCGAGGCCCGCGGTCATGGCGAGGAGGGGTCCCAGGCGAACAACGCCAGCGTCGCGCTGTTCGTCGAGACGCACGGTGTGACGATCCTGCTCACCGGAGACATGGAACCGGAGGCGCAGCAGGAGATGGAGCGGTCGGTTCCGGACCTGCAGGTCGACGTACTCAAGGTGCCGCACCACGGGAGCCGGTACCAGGACTCGGGTTTCCTGTCCGGTCTGGGGGCACGGCTGGCGGTGATCTCGGTGGGGGAGGACAACGACTACGGGCATCCCGCGCCGGAGACGATCGCCCTGCTGGAGGGAGCGGGGATGCTGGTGCGTCGCACCGACGGGTCCGGGGACGTCGCGGTCGTGGTGCGGGACGGTCAGCTGCGGGTGCTCACCTCGGAGAACTGACCCTCGAAGCTGCTCGCGCGGGCAGCGAGTCAACAAGCACTACAGGCGGGCTTGGGACGCCTGACCGGGACCGACCGTGGCGTGTGGCAGGCTGAACCCACGATGGCGAATCCAAAGGCAACCGACATCCTCGGCAAGGTCACGCTGGTCACCGGTCCCGAGGAGCTGCTCAACGAGCGGACCATCTCCGCGGCGGTCGGTGCGGTGCGGTCGGCCGACCCTGAGTCGGAGGTCAGCGAGACGACGGCGGACCAGCTCAGCATGGGTCTCCTGGCCGATCTCGCGGCTCCGTCACTGTTCTCGTCGATCCGCTGCGTGGTGGTCCGAAAGCTCGAGGATCTGCCCGACGACACGCATGCCGGCGTCGTAGATTACGCCTCCTCACCGGCTGACGATGTCGGGTTGGTGCTGGTGCACTCCGGCGGGCAGAAGGGCAGCGGCCTCCTCGGCAAGCTGCGCAAGCTGAAGTCGACCGTGACCGAGGTCAAGTCGGAGGCGCTCAAGCAGTACGAGTACCCCCGCTGGGTCGCCAACGAGGTGCGTGCACACGGTGGACGAATCGCCGAGGATGCCGCCGAGCTACTGGTCCAGTCGGTCGGGCAGGACCTGCGAGCGCTCGCCGGTGCCGCGCACCAGCTCGCCAACGACTTCGCCGACGAGCCACTGACCGCTGGTGTGGTCAGGAAGTACTTCGGCGGTCGGGCAGAGGTGAAGTCCTTCGCAGTCGCCGATGCCGCCTTCTACGGCAGGACCGCCAAGGCGCTCGAGGAGCTGCGCTGGGCGCTCGACAACGGGACGGCTCCGGTGCTCGTCACCAGCGCGTTCGCGGGCGGTCTGCGAGGGCTGGCAAAGTTCAGGTCGGCGTCGCGGGGATTGCGCGAGGCTGACCTCGCGCGGGAGGCCGGCGTCCCGCCATGGAAGCTCAAGATCCTCCGGGAGCAGGCCCGCGGCTGGGACGATAGCGGGCTGGCCGCGGCCATCACCGCGGTAGCGCGCGCAGATGCCGAGGTGAAGGGTGCCGCGAGCGATGCGGCGTACTCCCTCGAGCGGATGGTGCTGACCGTCGCCGGGGCACGGACCCCTCGCTGACCGCGCCATCCGCGAGGTATTGAGTCGCGGACTGCGCAGGCAACGCAAAAAGGCGCCGTCTCCCTCGGGGAGCGGCGCCTGATTGGTGTGGTGCCTCAGAGAGAGGCGGCCTTCTTGGCGATGGCCGACTTCTTGTTGGCAGCCTGGTTCTTGTGGATGACGCCCTTGGACGCAGCCTTGTCCAGCTTCTTGTTGGCAACCTTCGCCAGTTCCTTCGCCTGGTCGGCGTCGCCGGTCTCCGCAGCCTCACGGAACTTGCGGACGGCCGACTTCAGCGCCGACTTGACGGACTTGTTGCGCTCGTGCGCAGCATCGTTCTGTCGGTTGCGCTTGATTTGGGACTTGATGTTCGCCACGGGGCAAGCCTCGATTGTTGTCAAACGGTTGGGTCTGGGGTTGCGCTCACGCCCGGGTCATGAATCGGGCGGAACACGCAAGGGACGACGATACCAGCGGGGCGGGTTTGCGCCCAAATCGCAGCCGGTCGGGCTCCGGGCCACCGGTGGCCACGGGAACGAGGCGGATCTCAACGGGGAACAGGCGGATCTCAACAGGGAACGAGGCGGATCTCAACGGGCCGTGTCGCGCGCCCGCTCACGCCCAGCCCCGGCGGCTCGCCAGCCACGCCCACGTCGCCGCGGCGTACCACGCCTGGTGCTGCCGGACGTACGGCGACGAGTTCGGAACCGGGTCGTCGCGATGCTTGAGGAAGTAGCCGGAGATCAGCGCCAGCAGGATGTCGATGTGCTCGGGATCCACGTCCTTGGTCAGCCGTCGTTCGGCGAGGATCGCGTCCGCGTCGAGCCCGTCGCCGGACGGGGCGATCAGCACCAGGACCGTGTCGATCCACGAGGCGCCGACCACCGGCCAGTTCCAGTCGCACAGCAGCGCCGTGCCGTCGGCGGGGATCAGGAAGTTGTCGTCGCGCGCGTCGGTGTGCACCAACGTGTCCCCGGCGGTGACCTCCGCGAACCGTCCGGCCAGCGCCGCCGCATCCTCGAGGTGCGGCCATTCCGGGTGCGACCCTTCGCACGTGGTCCCAGTCGCCCGGGCACCCGGCGAACTCGTCGGCGAAGCTGTCGAGCTGCATCTCCAGCGGCGGGGGTGTCAAGCGCATCGGCCAGCTGCTCGAGGGAGTCCAGACAGGCGTCGAGCTCGGTGCGCTTCCACGGCCGGGTCGGGTTCGGGCCGTCGACGTACTCCAGCCCGAGGATCATCCACAGGTCGTCCTCATGGCTCCACAACAGCTTCGGGATCGGCAGGTCGCCAGGGAGCCGGGACAGCTTGCGAACCTCCTCCCGGTAGGACTCGGCGAACACCCGCTGCGCCTTCTTGCTGGCCGCCTTCACGAACATACGCTCGCCGTTCTCGCCGGTGAGCACCGACGCGAAACCGGGCGTGTAGCCGGATCCGGCCGAGTCGGCGTCCGCTACTGGGGAGCCGAGCTTGCCCTCGATGAACCGGCGCACCATCGGCGGGAGCAGCAGCCAGTCCAGGCGCTGCGCGGTCCGGCCGTGAGGGACGGGAGCGACGGCCGTGGGGTTCTGGGGCAGGGTCATGCGGCCTCATTGTGTACGGCGTCCCGGCGCCGCGGCGACCGGTTTACCGGCGTGTCCCGAGCGAACCTCACCTCGTGGGACAATGAGAGGCTCGCCCACCTGACGATCGACCCCGGAAGAAGTTCGTGCCCAAGACCACTCCATCGGTTCCCCAGCCGGGCAAGACCGATGCCGCGATCATCCGCAACTTCTGCATCATCGCGCACATCGACCACGGCAAGTCGACCCTCGCCGACCAGATGCTCCGGCTCACCGGCGTCGTCGACGAGCGGAACGCTCGCGCGCAGTACCTCGATCGGATGGACATCGAGCGCGAGCGCGGCATCACGATCAAGAGCCAGGCTGTGCGCCTGCCGTGGACGGTCAGCGACGGGCACGAAACGGGCAACACCTTCGTCCTGAACATGATCGACACGCCCGGCCACGTCGACTTCACCTACGAGGTCTCCCGGTCGCTGGAAGCGTGCGAGACCGCGGTCCTCCTCGTCGACGCGGCCCAGGGCATCGAGGCGCAGACGCTCGCGAACCTGTACCTCGCGATCGGCGCCGACCTGCACATCATCCCGGTGCTGAACAAGATCGACCTGCCCAACGCGCAGCCCGAGAAGTACGCCGCGGAGCTCGCCGGCATCATCGGCTGCGACACGGCCGACGTGCTCCAGGTCTCCGCCAAGACCGGTGCGGGGGTGGAGAACCTGCTCAACGAGATCGTCCGGCAGACCCCGCCACCCACCGGCGTCGTCGACGCCCCGCCGCGGGCGCTGATCTTCGACTCGGTCTACGACACGTACCGCGGGGTGATCACCTACGTGCGCGTCTTCGACGGCAAGCTCACCCACCGCGACCGGATCAAGATGATGTCGACCGGCGCCGTCCACGAGATGCTCGAGGTCGGCGTGATCTCCCCGGAGCCGGTCAAGGCGGGCGAGATCGGCGTCGGTGAGGTGGGCTACCTGATCACCGGGGTGAAGGAGGTCCGGCAGTCCCGTGTCGGTGACACGGTCACCTCACAGAGCAACGGCGCGACCGTGCCCCTCGGCGGTTACCGCCACCCGAAGCCGATGGTGTTCGCGGGCCTGTTCCCGATCGACGGCGACGACTACCCGACGCTGCGCGACGCGCTCGACAAGCTCCAGCTCAACGACGCCGCCCTGGCCTACGAGCCCGAGACGTCCGGCGCACTGGGGTTCGGGTTCCGGATCGGGTTCCTGGGCCTGCTGCACATGGAGATCGTCCGCGAGCGGCTCGAGCGCGAGTTCAACATCGACCTGATCTCGACCGCACCGAACGTGGTCTACACCGTCCTGATGGAGGATGGCACCGAGCACGTGGTGACCAACCCGAGCGAGTACCCCACCGGCAAGATCGCTGAGGTCCGTGAGCCCATCGTCAAGGCGACGCTGCTGGCGCCCAAGGACTTCATCGGCGTCATCATGGAGCTCTGCCAGTCCAAGCGCGGGCAGCTGCAGGGGATGGACTACCTCTCCGAGGACCGCGTCGAGATGCGCTACACGCTGCCGCTCGCCGAGATCGTGTTCGACTTCTTCGACCAGCTGAAGTCGAAGACCAAGGGCTACGCGTCCCTCGACTACGAGCCGATCGGCGACCAGGCCGCGGACCTGGTCAAGGTCGACATCCTGCTGCAGAGCGAGACGGTCGACGCGCTCAGCTCGATCGTGCACCGCGACTCGGCGTACGCCTACGGTGTCTCGCTCGCCGGAAAGCTCAAGGACCTGATCCCGCGCCAGCAGTTCGAGGTGCCGATCCAGGCCGCGATCGGTGCCCGGGTGATCGCCCGGGAGACGATCCGCGCGATCCGCAAGGACGTGCTCGCCAAGTGCTACGGCGGGGACATCACCCGCAAGCGCAAGCTGCTCGAGAAGCAGAAGGAGGGCAAGAAGCGGATGAAGATGGTCGGTCGGGTCGAGGTCCCCCAGGAAGCCTTCATCGCAGCACTGTCCTCCGACACGAGTCCTGGCGAGAAGGGCAAGAAGTAGCCGGTTGATCCCCTTCGACATCCCGGCCGGGCTGCGCGCCTTCGGCGATCGTGACGAGTCGAGGGCCGGCTGGCTCGCGGCGCTGCCCCGGCTGGTCCGCGACGTCGTCGAGGAGTGGGAGCTGACCTACGACGGCGCTCCTCTGCACGGTTACTGTGCGCTGGTGGTGCCGGTGCGTACGACGGGCGGGCGCCCTGTCGTGCTGAAGCTCGCGTGGCCGCACGACGAGGAGGAGCACGAGCACCTGGGTCTGCAGGCCCTGCAGGGCAACGGGATGGTCCGGATGTACCGCGCCGACCCGAACCGGCACGTGATGCTGCTCGAGAGGCTCCACACCGAGGATCTCACCACGGTCGGCGACGTCGATGCCTGCGAGGTCGTCGCGGGGCTGTACCGCAGGATCCACATCCCGGCGCTGCCGCAGCTGCGCACACTGACCTCGTACATCGAACGGTGGACCGCCGACCTGGAGTCGCTCCCGAACGACGCGCCGATCCCGCGTCGCCTGGTCGAGCAGGCCATCTCGCTGGGCAAGGGCTTCATCTCGGACGCGGCGTCCACCGGCACCATGGTTCACGGGGACCTGCACTACGAGAACGTTCTCGCGGGAGATCGCGAACCCTGGCTGGCGATCGACCCGAAACCGATGGCAGGGGACCCGCACTACGAGGTCGCGCCGATGCTCTGGAACCGGTGGGACGAGGTCGTCGCGTCCGGGAACGTACGGGACGCCGTACGCCGACGGTTTCACACCCTGGTCGACACGGCCGGGCTCGACGAGGACCGGGCCCGGGACTGGGTGGTCGTGCGCGAGGTCAACAACGCCATGTGGACCGTCCAGGACGCCGTCGACGCCGCGCGGGGCCTCGACGCGGAGGACACGGAGTGGATCACCCGCGCGATCGCGATCGCCAAGGCAGTGCAGGACTGACCCGCGAGGCGCAGGCAGGAGCCATCCGGCTGCGGCAACGATTCGAGGGGAAAACGTCCAGAAACGGGGGATCGGCTACCGAACGGTAGCCTTCTGTTCTACCTTGTCGTCAAACAAAGTCAACGGCCTGCCGGTGCGACGCGTTGTGCCCCTGCAGGGAAGATCAGGGAGAGCGATGTCAGAGACCGCCGTCAACCGCGACCTCACCGCGATCGAGAACCGGGCTCCGAACGTGGGCCGGCAGTTCTTCGACCGGGTCCAGGCCAGCCCGGACAGGGAGGCGTTCCGCTACCCGAGGGGCGACCAGTGGCAGTCGGTGACCTGGAAGGAGACGGGTGACCGGGTCACCCGGCTGGCAGCCGGCCTCGTCGCGCTCGGCCTCGAGCCTGAGCAGCGTGTCGGGATCGCGTCAGGCACCCGCTACGAGTGGATCCTCGCCGACCTCGCCACCATGTCCGCCGGCGCAGCGACGACCACGGTGTACCCGTCGACGATGGCCGATGACGTCTCTTACATCCTGGCCGACTCCGAGTCACGCGTCGTGTTCGCCGAGGACGACGACCAGATCGCCAAGATCACCTCACACAAGTCCGAGCTGCCGCACCTGCAGAAGGTGGTCACCTTCGACGGCACCACCGACGGCGACTGGGTGATCGGGCTGGCCGACCTCGAGAAGCTCGGTGAGGAGCTGCTCGCCAAGGAACCCAACGTGGTCGAGGAGCGGATCGCGGCTACCTCGCCGGACGCGCTGGCCACGCTGATCTACACCTCGGGTACGACGGGTCGGCCCAAGGGTGTGCGGCTGCGCCACTCGTCGTGGACCTATGAAGGCACCGCGATCGAGGCGCAGAACATCCTCGACGAGACCGACCTGCAGTTCCTGTGGCTGCCGATGGCCCACTCGTTCGGGAAGGTGCTGCTCTCCACGCAGCTCGCCTGCGGGTTCGCCACCGCGGTCGACGGACGCGTGGACAAGATCATCGAGAACCTCGCGGTCGTCCAGCCCACGTTCATGGGTGCCGCCCCGCGGATCTTCGAGAAGGCACACGGCCGGATCGTCACCATGCAGAAGACCGAGGGCGGCATCAAGGAGAAGCTGTTCAACAAGGCTTTCGAGGTCGGCCTGAAGGTCGACCGGCTCAAGCGTGAGGGCAAGCCGGTCCCGTTCCTGCTCGCCAGGCAGCACGCCCTGTTCGACAAGCTCGTGTTCTCGAAGATCCGCGCCCGTTTCGGCGGCCGGGTTCGCTTCTTCATCTCCGGTGCCGCCGCGCTGAACCGTGAGGTCGCCGAGTGGTTCCATGCCGCCGGCATCCTGATCCTCGAGGGGTACGGCCTGACCGAGACCTCGGCCGGTTCGTTCGTGAACCACCCCGACGACTACAAGTTCGGCACCGTCGGGCAGGTGTTCCCGGGCAGTGAGGTGAAGATCGCTGAGGACGGTGAAGTGCTGATCAAGGGTCCCGGCGTGATGGACGGCTACCACAACCTGCCGGAACAGACCTCCGAGTCGCTCAACGACGGCTGGCTGCACACCGGTGACATCGGCGAGCTCGACGCCGAGGGCTTCCTGCGGATCACCGACCGCAAGAAGGACCTGTTCAAGACGTCGGGAGGCAAGTACATCGCGCCGACCTCGATCGAGTCGCAGTTCAAGGCGGTCTGCCCCTACGCCAGCCAGTTCCTGGTGCACGGCAACGACCGCAACTTCTGTGTCGCGCTGATCACGCTGGACCCCGACGCGATGACCCAGTGGGCCGTCCACAACGACATGGAGGGTGCGTCGTACCAGGAGATCGTGGCCTCGCAGAAGGTCAACGACCTGGTCGAGGGCTACGTGCAGGAGCTCAACTCCCGGCTGAACCGGTGGGAGACCATCAAGAAGTGGATCCTGCTCGACCATGACCTCTCTGTGGAGTCCGGTGAGCTGACCCCGTCGATGAAGGTCAAGCGCAAGGTCGTCGAGGACAACTACATGGACAGGATCAACGCCCTCTACACCTGAGCACCGGAGCGTTTCCGACGGGCTCGCAGCACGGTAGGCAACACGCACGGTCCAGGTGGTCTTCCTGCTCAACGTCGCGACGTTTGCCTGGTCGTTGCTGCTGGTCACCGGAGTCCGGGTGGCGCGGAAGGCCGGCGCCAGCGTGCGCGAAGCCGGAGAGCTCGACAGCAACGGCGAAGAGACGGACCCCGTCGAGGTGCGAAAGCCCGGCTTCCTCTCCGAGATGTTGGCGGGGTTCCGCACGATCTTCGCCGACCGCGGGCTGCTGGTTGTGGTGGCCGCGGTGAGTGTGCAGACGGTTGTCGCCGGGGCCAGCGCGGTGTTCATGGTCGTGATGATGGTCGAGATCGTCGGGACCGGCCCCGAAGGGGTGGGCTTCTTGGAGTCCGTCCTGGGTATCGGCTGCGTCGTGGGTGGGTTCGTCGCCATCTCGCGTGCCTCCCGGCACCGCCTGGGCATAGACCTGTTGACCGGAGTGGTGATGTGGGCGGTGCCGCTGCTGCTGGTCACCGCGTGGCCGTCGCCGGTGGTCGTCTTCGTGGCGATCGCACTGCTCGGCGTGGCCAACCCCCTGGTCGACGTGAACACCGACACGATCCTCCAGCGGCTCGCCCCCGACGAGGTGCTGGGCCGCGTCTTCGGTGCGCTCGAGACGGCGTGTGTGGGCACGATGGCCCTCGGGGCCTTCGTGATGCCGTTCCTGATCGAGTGGCTCGGTCTGCGCTGGTCGCTCGCATCACTCGCCGTACCGGTGGCAGCCGTGGCCCTGGCCGGGATGCCCACCATGCGTGCCCTGGACGCGCGGCTGCGTCCGCCACTGACGCTCCCGCTGGTCCAGGCGATCGAGATGTTCGCTCCGCTTGCTCCAGCCGTGATGGAGTCGCTGGCCCGCAGCCTGGTTGCGAGTCGGGTCCCCGCCGGCGAGGTCGTGGTGCGCGAGGGCGAGGCATCCGACTGCTTCTACATCATCGAGTCCGGCCTGGTCGAGGTCACCCAGGACGGGAGGGTGCTGCGCGAGGAGGGGACAGGCGACTTCTTCGGAGAGATCGGACTCCTTCGGGACGTGCCCCGGACCGCCACGATCACGGCGCTCGAGGACACGGCCCTGCTGGTCCTCGGTCGCGACGACTTCCTCGCCGCCGTCAACGGCGAGCGTGAGGCGAGCCTCGCCGCTGACGCGATCGTCGCCCGCCGGCTGTCGGTCTGAGGCGGTCATGGTGACCTGTACGTCGTGCGCCACCGCCCAGGCCGACGGCGCACGCTTCTGTCACAGCTGCGGCACTCCCGTGGCGGCTCCCACGTGTTCGACGTGCGGGGAGCAGCTGGTCCCCGGCGCCAGGTTCTGCAGCTCCTGCGGAAACAGCCAGGTGGCCCCAGCCGCGCCCCCAGCATCAACCGCTTACCCTGCACAGGCCTCGGCCCGCCGGGTCACCAGCGTGCTGTTCGGCGACCTCGTCGGGTTCACGTCCTTGTCCGAGTCGCGGGACCAGGAGGAGGTCCGCGAGCTGCTGTCGCGCTACTTCGAGGAGTCCAGCAGGATCGTCGGCCGCTACGGCGGGACCGTCGAGAAGTTCATCGGCGACGCCGTGATGGCGGTCTGGGGCGTCCCCACCGCGCACGAGGACGATGCCGAGCGGGCCGTCCGGGCAGGACTCGAGCTGGTGAACAAGGTGGCGGCGTTCGGAGAGGACCTCGGCATACCCGGGCTCGCGATGCGCGTGGGCATCGTGACGGGAGAGGTTGCGGTCACCATCGGCGCCGAGCACCAGGGCATGGTCGCGGGAAACGCCGTGAACACCGCGTCGAGGGTGCAGTCGGCCGCCGACCCGGGCCAGGTGTGGGTGGACGAGACGACGCGCCTGCTCACCTCGTCGGCGATCACCTATCTCGATGTCGGCAGCCACCAGCTCAAGGGCAAGACCGACCCGGTCCCGCTGTGGTCGGTGCGGGCGGTCGTCGCCGCAATGGGCGGGGCCCAGCGGGCGGACGGCCTCGAGGCGCCACTCGTGGGGCGTGGCCGTGAGCTTCGTCTGTTCAAGGAGCTGTTCCATGCGGCTGAGGAGACCGGCCGGCCGTCGCTGCTCGTGGTCGACGGCGAGCCCGGTGTGGGCAAGTCCAGGCTGTCGTGGGAGTTCGAGAAGTACGTCGACGGGCTGACGTCCACCACCAAATGGCACAGCGGACGCTGCGTCGCCTACGGCGAGGGCGTGGCCTTCTTCGCGCTTGCCGAGGCGATCCGGGGCCGGCTCGGAGCAGCCGATGCGGCAGGCAACGACGATCCCGACGAGCTTCTCGACGTGGGCCTCAACAGGTACGTCCCCGACTCGGAGGAACGAGCCTGGCTCCGGCCCCGGGTCAGCGCCCTCCTCGGCAGCGGCGCCGTCGCCACGTTCCCCCGGGAGGACCTGTTCTCCGCGTGGACGACATTTCTCGAGCGCGTGGGTGAGGACCAGCACCCCGTCGTACTTGTCATCGACGACGCGCAGCACGCCGACGAGGGCCTGCTGCAGTTCGTCGAGCACCTGTTGTCGGTGGGGTCGTTCCCGTGCTTCGTGGTCCTGCTCACGCGACCCGGTCTGCTCGAGGACCACCCTTCCCTGGCCACCAACAGGAGAGCGACCGTGATCCACCTACCGGTGCTCGCCGCACGCGACATCTCCGCGCTGCTCGGCGGCCTGGTGGCCGGGCTTCCCGACGACGTCCGGACCACCCTGGTGGAACGGTCCGAGGGGGTGCCGCTGTTCGCGGTGGAGACGGTGCGGTCGCTGATCGACCGCGACCTGGTGGTGCCGCGCGGCGGACAGTACGTGCTGGCGGACGCGCAAGCCCTGGACCTCGATGCGGTAGCCGCGCCCGCCTCACTGCAGGCGCTGATCGCGGCCCGGCTCGACACGTTGTCCGCCGACCAGCGCCGGGTCGTCAACGAGGCCAGTGTGCTCGGGTCCTCGTTCAGGAAGGAGGCGATCGCCGGCCTGTGCGTCGGCATGGCCGACCTCGACGACGTGCTGACCAGCCTGGTCCGCCTGCAGATACTCAGCCAGGAGTCCAGCCGGCTCAACGCGGAGTACGGGCAGTACCAGTTCGTCCAGTCCGTGGTGCGGCAGGTGGCCTACGGAACGCTGTCGCGGCGCGACCGCAAGGCGACCCACCTGGCGGTGATACGGCTGTACCAGACCAACAGCGACTCCGCCGGCGACCTGGCGCCGATCCTGGCCCAGCACTACCTCGACGCGATCGAGGCGGTGCCTGGTGACCCGGACGTCGGCATGCTCGAGGTCTCCGCGATCGCCGAGCTCCAGCGGGCAGCGACCCGTGCCCGTTCGCTCGGCGTACCGGCCGAGGCTGCCGGGCACCTGAGCTCCGCTCTGGCACACACGAGCGACCCCCGTACCCGGGCCGGGCTGGAGGTCGAGCTCGCGTTCGCACTGCACGACGTGGGGAAGTACTCCGAAGCCGTGGAGCACGCCGTGGCCGCGACGGCGACCTTCGACGAGCTGGGAGACCCGGTGGCAGCGGCACGCGCCATTGCCGCGCACGCCAGCGCAGCCATGTTCGACGGGGACAACGCGCTGGCGCTTGCGCTCGCCCAGCCGCGTTGGGAGGCACTTCAGGGGCGGGAGGACGCTACCGTGACCCTCCTGGCGCTGGCCAGAGTCCTCACCGCCGCTCGCGGACGACTCTCGATCGACACCCGCGACATCGACGAGGTGAGGATCAAGCTCGCCGAGAAGATCGGGGACCCCGGCGAGCTGGCTGACGCGTTCACCAGCCTGAGTGTGCAGTACGGAATAGCGGGAGTCAGCTCGCTCGCGCGCGTTCTGCTGGAGGCTGCGGCGGACCTGGCGCGGACGCACCACCAGCCGTTGGCCCTGGCGCGATGCTTGTTGAACCTCACCGTCGACTGGAGCCTCCGCGACCTCGCCAAGGCCGTCGAGGTCGGGGACGAAGCCGTGATGGTGTCCCGCAGTACCGGGGTGTCGGTGTGGATCTCCTACTGTGAGGTGAACCTGCTGCTGGCGCTTTGGGACCGGGGCAGCTGGGCCGAAGCCGCGGAGAGCGTCCGCAGCAGCCAGTCGGAGCGGGACAATGTCAACCTGTTGATCTCGACGGCACTCGTCGGATCGATGAGTTCGGCGCGCGGGCAGTCCTGGTCGCTGCCCTGGACACAGGCCGACCGACCGACCAGTGACGACGCCAGTGACCTCGCCTGGCTGACGTTCGTCGAGGCGCTGCACGCACAGTCGAACGGTAAGCCCGAGGCGGCGCTCCGACTCGCCGCGGAGGCGACCGAACAGATGCACGGCATCTCCGGGACGTGGGACGACTTCACGCACATGTGGCCGACGGCCGTGGATCTGGCGCTCGAGTGTGAGGAGCAGTCAGTCGTCACCAGACTGCTGAGCCTGGTCGACGACACGGCGAATGCCCTGGTGCCACCCTGCGTGCGGACCCATCGGACGCGGTTCCTCGGCCTGATGGCGATCGTCGACGGAAGCTCCCCGGAGCAGGTCGACAGCATGCTCCGGGCTGCAATCGCAGGGTTCCACGAGTGGGGGTCGGTGCCCTACCGGGCAAGGGCCGAGGCCGAGCTCGGCGCATGGCTGATGGGTCAGGGGCGCGGCGACGAGGCGTTGCCGCTTCTCGACAGTGCGCGTGCGGGCTTCACCGAGATCGGCGCAACCGCCTGGCTGAGCCGGCTCGAGGCCCAGCTCGTGCACTGACCCGGTCGGGGGAGCCTCGGCCCGTTCGGGTCATGGCGACGGACCGACCCAGGAGGAAGCTCCGGACGACGCGACCGTCTCGACGGCCGCCGTGGCAGCATGGGCGCGTGCCCTCTGCCCTGCCCGACGGTGAACCCGCGCCCGCCGACGGGTCGCTGCCGGCGTCCGCGCTCGCTGCCTTCGGCGAGCGGCCGTTCGGGTTCTACGTGCATGTCCCGTTCTGCACGGTGCGGTGCGGCTACTGCGACTTCAACACCTACACCGCATCCGAGCTCGGCCCGGGTCCGGGCGCGTCGCGTTCGTCGTACGCTGACGCCGCGGTCGCGGAGATCAGGCTCGCGCGAAGCGTGCTCGGTGACCGTGATGTCCCCGTGCAGACGGTCTTCTTCGGTGGAGGTACGCCGACGCTGCTGCCGCCGGCCGACCTGACCCGGATCGTGTCCGCCATCCATGAGGAGTTCGGGCTGGCCGAGGGAGCCGAGGTCACCACCGAGTCGAACCCGGACAGCGTCTCCGCCCAGGACCTCGTTGTGCTCCGCGACGGTGGGATCAACCGGATCTCGTTCGGCATGCAGTCCGCGGTGCCACACGTGCTCACGGTGCTCGACCGCACCCACGACCCGAGGCGTGTCCCGCAGGTCGTGGACTGGGCCCGCGCGGCCGGGTTCGACCAGGTCAGCCTCGACCTGATCTACGGGACGCCGGGGGAGTCGTTGGCGGACTGGCAGGCCTCGCTCGACAGCGCGCTGTCCTGTTCGCCGGACCACCTCTCGGCCTATGCCCTGATCGTCGAGGAGGGCACCGCACTCGCCCGGCAGATCCGCCGCGGCGAGGTGCCGATGACCGACGACGACGACCTGGCCGACAAGTACCTCGCCGCGGACGAGGCGCTGGAGAAGGCCGGACTGGGGTGGTACGAGGTCTCGAACTGGGTCCGCGACGAGGACGCCCGCTGTCGGCACAACCTGCTCTACTGGACCGGCGGTGACTGGTGGGGTGCCGGGCCCGGTGCGCACTCCCATGTGGGTGGCGTCCGCTGGTGGAACGTGAAGCACCCCACCGCCTACGCCGGCCGGATCGGGGCCGGGGCCAGTCCCACCCACGCCCGTGAGCTGCTCGACGAGGAGACCCGCCGCGTGGAACGGGTTCTGCTGGAGATCCGGCTGCGGGACGGCCTGCCGCTGGACGTGCTCGACGACGGGGGACGGGCGCAGGTGCGGGCGCAGGCCGAGCGCGGACTCATCGACCTCGACGCCCTCGACAGGGGCCGGATCGTACTGACCCGACGCGGTCGTCTGCTCGCCGATGCGGTCGTCCGCGACCTGCTGCCCTGAGCATGGCCCCGCAGGGCGCAGCCGCCCTGCCCGTCGTACTCCCGAGGGACCTGTGAGGCGTCAGCTCACGAAGCGGAAGATCGCCGGGTAGCGGTAGTCCTCGAGGTTCGCCGCCTTGATGGTGGCCAGGATCATCAGCACCAGCCAGGCGATGCCGACCACCGGCAACAGGACGATGCCGACCAGCAGGAGCAGCGAGAAGCCGGCGACCAAGAAGTAGATCATGTACGAGATCTGCATGTTGAGGGCTTCCTTGCCATGACGGTCGAGGAAGCTGGAGCGGTCCTTGAAGACCAGCCACACGATCAGCGGGGCGATGAAGCCGAGCAGCAGCGGGCCGAGGTGCGCGCCGATCGCCCACAGCTTCTCCTCGTCCGGACGCATCGGTGGGCCCTGCATCGGCATGCCCTGCGGCGCGCCCGGCATCGGCTGGTTCGGCGGTGGGACGTACCCGGGGGGCGGCGGCTGCTGGCCGTACCCCGGCGCGGGAGGCGGCGGCTGGCCCTGCGGCTGGTTCGGCTCTTCTGGCGTGTTCGGCCCCGTTGTCATACTCACGATTCAAGCACAGAAGAGGCTCGTGAGCAGTCGGGAATCACCCTGGTATGGACCCTGGTCCCGGCCCTGAGGGCTCAGGGGTGGGCTCAGGATTCGGGGACGGTCACGAAGTCGATCAGCTCCTCGACCCTGCCGAGCAGGGCGGGCTCGAGGTCGGCGAAGGAGCTCACCTTGGACAGGATGTGCTTCCAGGCGCGGGCGATGTCGGCCTGGTCCCGGTGCGGCCAGCCGAGGCTCTGGCAGATGCCGCGCTTCCACTCGATGTTGCGCGGGATGGTGGGCCATCTCTGGATGCCCAGCCGGTCGGGTTTCACGGCCTGCCAGATGTCGATGTAGGGGTGTCCCACGATCAGCACGTGCTTGCCGACGGGGCTCTTCGCGATCGACTGCGCGATCCGGCTCTCCTTGGAGCCGGCGACCAGGTGGTCCACGAGCACGCCGACCTTGCGCTCGGGTCCGGGCCGGAAGTCCCGGAGGTGCTCGGCGAGGTCGTCGACACCCTCGATGTACTCCACGACCACCCCCTCGATGCGCAGATCGTCGCCCCACACCTTCTCGACGAGCTCGGCGTCGTGGCGGCCCTCGACGAAGATCCGGCTGGCGCGCGCCACCCGGGCCTTGGTGCCGGGGACCGCGACCGACCCGGAGGCAGTGTGCGTCTTGCGGGCCGGGCCCTTGCGGGTGGGCGGACTGAGGATCACCGGCACCCCCTCGAGCAGGAAGCCGGGGCCGAGCGGGAACGTACGACGCTTGCCGCGCCGGTCCTCGAGCGTGACGGTCTGCAGGTCACGCTCGACGGCGACGATCTCCCCGCACCAGTCGGTGGTGACCTCCTCGACGACGAGGCCCTTGTCTGCCTCGATCTCGACCGCCCGGCCGCGCTTGGGAGCACGCCAGTCGGTGTTGAGTACGTCGGAGCCGTAACGGTCGATGGCCATAACCGGCAACGCTAGGTCGCTTCACCCCGCCGAGGGAGGAGGCACGCCGCCGGCCCGGGTCCTGCCGCGGGATCCTCGTCACACGCGGTCCACCTCCGGACTGCCTGGAGACCGGAAAACAGTGTCCCGGACCCCTTGGCTGCCGAACGGTCGCGATATATCGTCAACGTATCGGGATAGTCGGAACCGAAGAGGTGGCGAGATGCACGGCAGTGGGTGGGAGAAGCACTGGCAGCACCGGGGTGGACCGTGGGGCTCCGGCCCGCCGCCCTGGGTCTCGGGCCTGTTGAACCTGGCGCAGCCGTCGCCCCTACGGGGGCCCAAGGTGCGTCGCGGGGACGTCCGGGCGGCGATCCTCGACGTGCTCGCGGTCGAGCCGATGAACGGCTACCAGATCATCCAGCAGATCGCCGAGCGCAGTGGCGGGGCATGGAAGCCCAGCCCGGGATCGGTCTACCCGACGCTGCAGCAGCTCGAGGACGAAGGCCTCGTCGAGGCGCTCGCGTCCGAAGGTCGACGCCTGGTCCAGCTCAGCGCCGCCGGCCGGACGTACGTCGAGGAGCACCCGGACGACATGGCCGCCACCTGGCGTGTCTTCGACGAGCCACCGGGCGACGACGTCGGAGACCTCAAGCCACTGATCGGGCAGGTCGAGCTCGGCGATCTGGCAGATCCTCATCTCCGGGACCGCGCAACAGCAGGCCGACGCCGCGGAGATCCTCGCCGACACCCGGCGACAGCTCTACGGACTGCTCGCGGAAGGAGACCCCGAATGAGCACCCAGCCCGAGCCACGTATCGGCGATGCGGAGCGCGGCACGGCCGCGGAGGCGCTGGGTGAGCACTACGCGGCCGGACGCCTCACCCGTGAGGAGTTCGACGAACGCGTTGCGCAGGTGTGGACCGCGAAGACCAACTCCGACCTGCGACCGTTGTTCGTCGACCTGCCTGCGCCAGGCCTGTCACGGGGGCAGGCAGGGCCGCAGCAGTCGCCGCAGCAGTCGTTCGGGCGGTCGGCTGCTCGGGGCGCGGCGTGGGCGATGGCGACGCCCGGCCCCAGACCGCGACGACGGAGCTTTCCGTGGGTGCCGCTCATCCTGCTGGTGATCGGACTGTCGTTCCTGCTCCCGGGCCCGTGGTGGCTGCTCCTGGTCGGGGCCGTCATCTTCCGCATGAGTCGCTGGGGCGGCTGTGTCGGGAGCCACGGGCACACGCGCAGGTTCTGAGGCACTGGGACACACGTCGTCAGAGGAGAGGCAGTGACCTCGCGGACCGGGGCAGCTGCTGGTAGCCGCGTTCGACCGCATGCCTCAGCTCCTCGACCGGGAACGGCCACTCGGCCGCGGCCAGCGCCTCGGCCGCCGGGACCCCCTTCCCGGCAAGGTCTCGGATCGTCTCGGCAACGATGCCGATGCTGCCGCGCTGCTCCATCACGAAGTCCTGGTCCACCGGGAGGCCGTGACCCGGCACGACGACCGACGAGTCGCTGAGCATGCTGATCACCAGGTCCAGGGTGAACGGCCACTCCAGCGGGTAGCTGTCGGCGCCGAACCCGGGGACCCCGGTGCCCATCGATGAGCCCCGGGCGGACTCCTCGACCAGGTCTCCGGCGAACATCACGTCCACGTCCGGGACCCGGATCACGGCATCGCCGGCGGTGTGACCGCGTCCGGGGTGGACCAGCTCAACGAACCGGTCACCGAGGTCGATCGCCTTCGCCGAGGAGAACATCTGGTCCGGAAGCACGACCCGGGTCCGTGCGACCGCCACGCTCCGCTCCTGCTCCGGCTCGTCGGGGTCCTCCGCGTCACGAGCCGCCTCCGCCTGCACGGCAGGAGCGCTTTCCTCCAGTCCCGCGGCGGCTGCCTCGTGTGCATGGATCGGCACCCCGTCGTACGCCTCGGTGAACACCACGTTGCCGAAGCAGTGGTCGAAGTGCTGGTGGGTGTTCACGACGGCTACGACCTCGCCGGCGCCGAGGCGGCGTACCTGCTCGACGACCCGGCGAGCCTCGACCTCGGAGGCGTGGGTGTCGATGACCAGCAGGCCGCGGTCGCCACCGACCACTCCGACGTTCACGTCGAGGAACTCGTGGCGGGCCACCCAGCAGCGGTCGGCGACCTCGACGAAGCCACCGTCGTGGGGGATGTGGTGGGCGATCTCACGTGCGTCCATGCGGGCAACCCTAGGCTGCTGAATTCAGCGTCCTGCGGGTCGGCCTTGTAGAGTTGGCACTCGGAACAGGTGAGTGCCAACGGGATGTCGAGACGGGAGGCGGGGTCATGGTTGAGGACCGCAAGCTCGCTGTCCTGCGTGCGATCGTGGAGGACTACGTGTCCACCCAGGAGCCGGTCGGCTCCAAGTCCCTGGTGGAACGGCACCAGCTCGGGGTGTCACCAGCGACGGTGCGCAACGACATGGCGTCGCTCGAGGACGAGGGTTTCATCACCCAGCCGCACACAAGCGCGGGACGGATCCCGACCGACAAGGGGTACCGCCTCTTCGTCGACAGGCTCAGCCAGGTCAAGCCGCTCTCGAGCGCCGAGAAGCGCGCGATCGCCACGCTGCTCGCCGGCGCGATCGACCTCGACGACGTCGTCCAGCGCAGCGTCCGGCTGCTCGCGCAGCTGACCCGGCAGGTGGCGATCGTGCAGTACCCGACGCTGTCGCGCTCCACGGTGCGACACGTCGAGCTCGTCACGCTCTCGGCCACCAGGATCCTGCTGGTGCTGATCCTCAGCACCGGCCGTGTGGAGCAGCGGGTGGTGGAGCTGCCCGAACCCCTCGACGACGGCGGGGTCGCCGACATCCGCACCAAGCTGAACCGTGCGGTGATCGGGGAGAAGCTCACCGACGCGTCCGAACGGCTGGTCGCCCTCCCCGACGAGTTCGAGCGGGGCAACCGCGGCCCCGTCGCGGTGATCATGGCGGCGCTCATCGACGCGATGTCCGACCACCGTTCCGATGAGCGCGTCGTGGTCGGCGGCACCGCCAACCTGGCCCGTTTCGGTGAGGGCTTCGACGCCTCGATCAAGCCGATGCTCGAGGCGTTGGAGGAGCACGTCATCCTGCTCAAGCTGCTCGGCGAGGCCACCTCGCCGTCCACGCTGACGGTGCGCATCGGACACGAGCTGCCCTACCAGGAGCTGTCCACCACGTCCGTGGTCGCCACCGGCTACGGGCCCGGCGAGGAGGCGCTGGCGACGCTCGGCATCGTTGGCCCGACGCGCATGGACTACCCCGGAACAATGGCGACGGTGCGCGCTGTGGCGCGTTACGTATCCAAGATTCTCGACGAAGGATGAGCTGAGAAACGACTGTGAGTCAGGACCTCTACGAGACCCTTGGCATCCCCCGCGATGCCGGCAACGACGAGATCAAGAAGGCCTACCGCCGGCTTGCCCGCAAGCTGCACCCGGACGTGAACCCCGACCCGGAGACGCAGGAGCGGTTCAAGGACGTCACCCGTGCCTACGAGGTTCTCTCCGACCCGGAGAAGCGCCGGATGTACGACCTCGGCGGCGACCCGTTCGGCGGCGCCGGCGGTGGCTTCGGTGCAGGCCAGGGGTTCTCGTTCACGGACATCATGGATGCCTTCTTCGGTGGCCAGGGCGCCGGTGGCGCGGCCGGTGCCGGACGGGGCCCGCGGCCGCGCGTGCGTCGCGGCCAGGACGCCTTGATCCGGATCGAGATCGAGCTCGCCGAGGCAGCCTTCGGTACGACGCACGAGCTGAAGGTCGACACGGCGGTGCTGTGCACGGTCTGCCACGGAGACGGGGCAGCACCCGGCTCCACCCCGGTGACCTGTGAGACCTGCCAGGGACGCGGTGAGGTGCACCACGTGCAGCGCTCGTTCCTCGGTGAGATCCGCACCATGCGTCCCTGTGCGGCCTGCCGTGGCTACGGCACGATCATCCCCGAGCCGTGCCGCGAGTGCTCCGGCGACGGACGTGTCCGCTCCCGCCGCACCTTGACGGTGAAGATCCCCGCCGGCGTTGATACCGGCACCCGGGTCCAGCTCTCCGAGCAGGGTGAGGTCGGTCCCGGCGGTGGTCCGGCCGGTGATCTGTACGTCGAGATCCACGTGGCCGAGCACCCGGTGTTCACCCGCGAGGGCAACGACCTCGTGTGCAACGTGACCGTGCCGATGACCGCGGCCGCGCTCGGCACCACGATCGACCTGCCGACGCTCGAGGCCGACCTGGTCTCCGAGGACTCCGACAGCGGCGTCGAGACCACAGTGCCTCTCGACATCCGGGTCGGCACGCAGTCGGGGTCCGAGACAGTTCTGGCCGGTCGAGGTGTGCCGTCGCTGCGGGGCACCGGCCGCGGTGACATGGTGGTCCGCATCATCGTGGAGACCCCGACCCGGCTCGACGAGCGGCAGGAGGAGCTGCTGCGCGAGCTCGCCGCCGTCCGTGAGGAGGAGTCACCCGACGGGCAGGTGCACGCCAACCACAAGTCGGTCTTCGACCGGCTCCGCGACGCCTTCGGTCCGCGCTGACGTCGATGAGCCTCCCGGTCTTCCTTGTCCCGTCCCTGTCCGACGTCGTCACCGGCGGCACCGTCGAGGTGGCGGGTGACGAGGCACGACATGCGGTTGTGGTCCGCCGGATCAAGGTCGACGAGCAGGTCGCCCTGACCGACGGCCAGGGGACCACAGCGGTCTGTTCCGTGGCGGCCACGTCGAAGTCCTCGCTCAAGGCAACCGTCCTGTCCCTGTCCACGGCGCCCGTCGAGGCACCACGGGTCGTCGTCGTCCAGGCCATCCCCAAGGGCGACCGCGGCGAGCTGGCGGTGGAGATGCTCACCGAGGTCGGCGTGGACGAGATCGTTCCGTGGGCCGCCTCGCGTTCGGTCGTCGTGTGGCGTGGGGACCGGGTGGAGAAGTCGCTGGCGAAGTGGCGGGCCACCGCACGTGAGGCCGCGAAGCAGTCGCGTCGTTCCTGGTTCCCCTCCGTGTCAGAGATGGCCTCGACCTCGGACGTGGTGGGCCTGCTCGAGAGAGCGTCCCTGCCCGTCGTACTCCATGAGGCGGCATCCGGACCGATGTCGGACCTGCCCGTCCTCGGCCGCGGCGAGATCGTGATCGTGGTCGGTCCCGAGGGCGGGATCAGCGACGAGGAGCTTGCGGCGTTCGCCCAGGTCGGCGCCGAACCCGTCCGACTGGGGTCGTCGGTGCTGCGCACGTCCACGGCCGGTGTGGCGGCAACCGCCGCGCTGTTGTCCCGCACTCCTCGCTGGCGCTAACCCGTTGAGTTGCGCCTTATTCGCCGTTGAAACTCGCCTCGTTCGACGTTGAGATGCGTATGTTTCGCGGCTCCCGTAGAACCGCGCGTACTTCACTGCCGAATGGGGCGGATCTCAACGGTGAACGGGGCGGTACTCAACGGTGAACGAGGCGGTACTCAACGGGAGAGGAAGGTTTCGAGAGCGGCTACCTCGGCGTCGAGCTCCGCATGCTCGGGTCGCGTGAGCTTCCGGAAAAGCTCCAGCTCCACATGACCGTCCACCTGGCGCCAGAGGCCTTCGAGCATGCCGTCGACGAAGACCGTGCTGCCCACCCCGCCGTTGAGCCCCATCCACCTGGGCCGCTTGTCCGGCGCGGCGACGCGGGTCTTGTCGGCGTGGGAGAGCCACAGGTTGTCGTACTTCCCGAGGAGCCGCACCGGCGCGGGAACATCCGGGTCCGCGAGCGGGAGCCCTTCGAGGTCGAAAAGCAGCTTGTTGTTCTCGTCGCGGTAGCTGACCAGCTCCTCCGACATGTCGTCGAAGACCGCCTTCATGCCGGTCACCCGTGACCAGGCGGTGACATCGGCAGGGGTGGCCGGGCCGAACGCCCGGAGGTAACGCCGCACGACTTCCCGGATGTCGGGCGCCTTGGAAAGCTGTGCCCCGAGCCAGCTCTCCGCGGTCGCGTAGACCACACCGCCCGACTGCTTCCAGAGCCCGCGCGGAGGTACCTGTACCAGCGGTAGCATCTCGCGCACCGAGTTCGCGAGCGCCTTCGGTGGATGGTCCGGGAACGTGTCCGCGAGCGCGGCACCGAGCGCATCGAGGCTCAACGGTCCCGCCGTCAGGGCTGCTCGCCCGGCCGCCGCGAGGTCGGTGCGCGGGACGTCGGCCGCTCTCCTTGTTGGTGGCGCTGTTCCGGGTGATCTTGTCGAGCATGCCCTGCACCAGCGGTCGCAGCTCGAGGCAGTCCGCCGGGGTGACCAGGTGGATAGTTCCGCGCATCAGCAGCACCCGCACCGCCGTGCGGTCCTCGAGTGAGTCGGAGATCTCGGCCGGGTCGAAGTCGCGGATGCGGCTCCACAGCGAGAGGTACGGCGGCAGCACGTCCTGCGCCTGCAGGCCGAGGAGGTGGTCGACCATGTCGAGCGCCGGCATCGCGGCCCGTTCGAGCAGGTGCTGGCGTTGCAGGAGCGTCCGGTTCAACGCGCGGTCGGAGAGCACCCGGTCAGACTAGGGCCTGCCGTGATGGCGAGGCTGGGGAGTCCTTCCGGCAGGTACAGGAAATGCTCCACAGCCTGCTACTCGACGACGGTGATGCTCTTGGTGTCCCGCCACGGCGCGAATCCCTCGGCCCCGCCGGACGCGTCCTCGTCGTGCACCACGAGGGTGTAGTCGCCTGGCGGCACGTTCTTCACGGCGAACGAGTACGGCGACATGGTGCAGCACTCGTCGGCCATGTCGAACCCGCTCTGCACGACGGTGTCGCCCCGCATCAGCTCCCACTGGACATTTGCTTCGAAGGCAGCGGCCAGGCCGGAGACCTCGAACGGCACGGTCAGCTCGGCGCCCTCGCCCGGGTCGATGATCCACACCTGTGCCAGCACGGCGGTGGGGTCGCCTTCCGACAGCGGCTCGGACGTGGGTACGCCGAGAACGGTGTCGGTGCGCGCGCCGTCAAGCATGAACTGCACCGGGGCCCGGGTCTGGGACGCGGCCTGGGCCGTATAGATCAGCTGCTCGATCGCCAGCGACGCGGCCTCTTCGCTCATACCGGCGGGCCGGTCGTGCAGGTTGGTCTGCGAGTTCTCCAGGTACACCGTCGTGAGGCCGTCGTTGCCGATCCCGTCGAAGTTGATGTGGTCGACCGTCGTGCCGGCGGGCCAGTCGGTCCGGTAGTCCGGGTCCGCCGGGTCCGTAGCCACCGCCTCGTTCAGCGCGGGCGTGGTCGCGTCCTCGCCGTTCTTCGCGACGGTGTGGAACTCGCGGAACAGTCGCGGGCCACGGCTCGTGTCGCCGACGTAGTACACCGGCACCGTGATGGGCTCGGAGCTGGTCGCGCTCGACTCGTCGGTGGTCACCCCCGACTGCGACGGGTCGGCGTCGGGTGAGGGCGCCGTGCTCCTGCGCGGGTCGGGCATGCCGGATCCCTCGCCGGTGGCTGCGACGGTCGGGGACCCGTCCGCGAACCCGGGGTCCTGGGCGCCCGTCGTACCCGGGTTGCCTCCCATCACCGCGACCGCGGCGACCGTGGCCGCCGTGGCGACCACCGCTGCCCCCGCGCCGAGGATCCACGGGCGGCGGGCGCGAAACGGCGTGACGACCGTCCGGGACCGGATGGAGTCGAGGGAGTCATGGGGCTCGATGTCGTCGACGGCATCGTTGAGCAGCCGACGGATGCGCTCGTCCTCGGAGCCGTTGTACTCGTTCATGACGCATCCTTCAGGAGATGACGGAGAGCGGACACACCCCGGGAGGCGTGGCTCTTGACGGCGCCGCGGCTGATTCCGAGTGTGTCCGCGATCTCTGCTTCGGAAAGGTCGAGGTAGTAGCGCAGCGCGATCACCTCACGCTGCCGGTCGGGAAGCTCCCGCAGGGCGTCGAGGATCTCGGTACGGCGCTCCGAGGTGAGCACGTCCTCCTCGGCCGCGGGATGGTCCGGTATCACCGGCGGGGTGTACCTGGCCTGTACGCCGCGGTGCCGCAGCACGGACCGTGACCGGTTGACGACCGTCTGACGCAGGTAAGCCAGCCCCTTGTCGGGGTCCTTGAGGTTGCGCCACCGGCCGTGCATGGCGACGAACGAGTCCTGGACGACCTCCTCGGCGGTACCGAGGTCACGCACGAGGAGTACCGACAGCCGCACCAGCCTCCGGTAGTGGGCCGCATACAGCTCTTCCACCGCGGTGTCGGCGTCCCACGTGAGGGAGACGTTCATCGCACCCCCCAGGTGGAGTCGAGTGGTCGCTTCACTGATCACGGTAGTTGCACGCACGACCGTCCCATGTGGTTTACACGCGCCGACCCGGGGATAGGTTGGCGTCCATGGCGACAGATCCCGATTGCTTGTTCTGCAAGATCGTGGCGGGGGACATCCCGGCGGACGTGGTGCACGAGACGGACACGACCCTGGCGTTCCGCGACATCGAGCCTCAGGCGCCGACGCACGTGCTGGTGATCTCGCGCAGCCACCATCCGAACGCAGCGGCCCTGGCCGCCGACGAGCCGGCGACGGCGGTCGACCTGCTCAACGCGGCCAGCGCCGTCGCAGACCAGGAAGGACTGCAGGCCGGGTACCGTCTCGTGTTCAACACCGGAGCCGGTGCGAACCAGCTGGTGTTCCACGTGCACCTGCACGTGCTCGGGGGTCGGCGGATGAACTGGCCCCCCGGCTAGCGAGCAGTCACCCTCACTTGCCCGCGGAGCCGAGCACCTGCTCCCATGTGACATGCCGCGGGTCAGTGTCGGACGCGGCGGACAGCACGGCCAACGCCCCGCGCAGCGCCGTACCCTCCAGCTCCGTGCCGAACCGGTCCACGACCAGCAGCGCACGAGGTCTGCTGAGCCCGCCGAGGAGCTCGCGTACCCAGTCCTGCAGCTCACGCAGGCTCGCTGGGTCGGACGGAGCACCGGCATCCAGCGCGACGGCCGCGGCAACCGAACGTCCGAGCCTCGGATCCGTGCGTTCGAAAACCTCCGCCGCGGCAACGAACGGCTGGTCCAGGAGGACGTCACGGACCTCGTTGAGCGACACCAGCTGGCCGGAGACCGAGACGACCTCGTCCAGGCGTCCCAGGAACTCGAGGCTCCCGGTAGGGCCGCGGCGAGCAAGGTCGCCGGTGGCGTAGCGTCCCGGATGCCGCGTCCAGTGCGCTGCGGTCGGGTTGTCGCCATGTATCTGGACCGAGCGCATGGTGCCGGGCCAGGGGTTCAGCATCACCCACTCGCCCACCACGCCGTCCTCAACCTCCGCTCCGTGCTCGTCCAGGATGGCGAACCCCGGCTGCGGCAGCCGGTCGGGGTCGGCAGGGGAGTCGAACGTGACGATCCCACCGAGCTCCACCTGGCCCCATCCGTCGCAGACGCTGACGTGGTCGCCCAGAACGGTGGCCATCCAGGAACGCAGGTCGGGGTCCAAACGCTCCCCGAGCGTCGTCATCCGCTGCAGTGAACCGGTGCTGCCGGCGGGCGCCGTGAGCGACCAGCCGCGCAACGATCGCAGGATCGAGGGAGAGGTCAACAGCGACGAGACCTGGTAGCGCTCCACCATCTGCCAGGTCCGTGCAGGGTCGGGGACGTCGAGCGTCCCTTCGTACATCACAGCGCTGGTGCCGGCGAGCAGCGGGCCGAAGACCCCATGCACCTGCGCTCCCAGCCAGGAGACGTCGCCGGCGCACCAGAACACCTCGCCGGCGGCGAGACCATGCCGATGGGTCGCGAGCGCCGCGACAGCGAGGTTTGCGGTGCCGTGCCGGATGGCCACCGGCCGGCCTCGCCGGTTCGCCAGGTGCACTGCCACGACCGGGTGCGCCGCGCCCAGGTCAACCGGTGAAAGGGGCTCCGTGGCGACGGGCAGCTCGTCGTACCAGCAGTCGCCGGCGAACCAGTCCACCTGGATGCCGGTACGACGCACCACGAGGGTGTGCTGCACGCCGCTCGTCGCCTCGAGCGCCTCGTCCGCGCGGGCCTTCAACGGAAGGATCGTGCCGTGCCGCCAGCCGCCATCCTGGGTGAACAGGACACGGGGCCGGAAGTCGTCGAGCCGCAGCGACAGGGCTTCCACCGGAAGGGCCATCGGGATGACTGTGTACTCCGCGCCCAGCCGCGCACAGGCGAGGATCGCGACGACCGTCTCCGGCAGCCACCCGAGGTGCAGGGCCACGCGTCCTCCGGCGCCGACTCCCAGCCCGCGCAAGGTGCCGGCCAGCCGCACGACCTCCTCGTGCAGCTCCTGGTAGGTCAGCTCGCGTCGGTCGCCCGGCTCACCCTCCCAGTAGATCGCGATCTCTCCGGCCCTCTCGGGAAGATGCCGGTCCGTGCAGTTCACCGACAGGTTCAGCGTGCCGTCGACGAACCAGTCGTCGTACGGCGGTGCCGGGCGAAGGAGCTCCGTGTAGGGCTTCGACCACTGCAGCTCATCGGCAACGCTTCGCCATCGATCGAGCATCTCTTGCGGTGCGGGCTCTCGCTCAGCCATGGCCGAGGGTCCTTCCCGCGGCACTTGCTGCTCGCGCCAGGTGTGCCCCGAGCTCCTCGATGCGGTCGGGTCCGATGTCATGCGCCACCGACGCGGCGAGTGCCGCAACCGGGCTGCCCGAGGCGTCGACGACCGGCACCGCCACCTCGCCGCCGGCACCCATCCCGTTCTCGCGGGAGAGCAGGTGCGGAGCTTTGGCCCAGGCTCGGCGCGAGTTGTCCGGCGTGTCGTCGAGCGCACCGGCGTACGCCTTCACGCAGTCCGCCCACACCTCGTCTGCAGCACGTGCCGCCAGCAGGCGGCCGGAAGCCGTCGACAGCGCGTCGGCGACGCGGTGGCTGTCGCGGTACGGGCCTCCGTCTCCGGCGTCGACCCGGTCCACGTAGACCACCGACGAACGGACCAGCACCGAGACGTGGATCGTGGCGTTCAAGGTGTCTCGCAGCGCGACGAGATACGGCGAGATCGCGCCGAGGATCGGCAGTCGTCCCAGGTAGCGCTGGGACAGCCGGGCCACCTCGGGACCGAGGCTGTACCTCGACGAGCCGGGATCCTGCTCCACGAGGTCGGCCTGTACCAGCGACCGAAGCAGTCGGTGCACGGTGGGCATCGAGAGCCCGGAGCGCTCCGCGAGGTCGGTGAGCTGCTGGTATGCGGGGCCGTCGGTGAGCAGGTCGAGAAGGAGCACGGCGTTTCGGACGGTGCCGAGCGTGCCCCGTAGCTCGGTGGGGTCGGCCACTGGCGTCCCTTCGGAGGCTTTGTGATGGCGGAAGATGTTCCGAATAATCGGCAGACGAAGCCTAACACCGCACGCCACTTCAGGATGAGATGCTTGCTTTTTCAGATAGTGGAAATGTACTGTCACATGACGTGGCTTGTGTCGCCGATCACATCAGGAGGTGCCCAGGGTGCTCACCCGGGCCTACCGCTTCCCCCTGAACTCCAGCCGGGTGCCGGCGGGAGAGCCGCTGCTCGAGATCCGCGATGTCTCGTTGCGGTTCGGAGGTATCCGAGCCCTGAGCGACATCTCCTTCACGGTGACGCAGGGGCACGTGCACGCGGTGATCGGGCCGAACGGCGCCGGCAAGTCGAGCCTCCTGAACTGCACCAGTGGCCTCTACCGCCCGCAGGAAGGCCAGATCATCCTGCACCGGCAGGACGGCGACGGCCGAGCCTCGACGCACGACCTGGCCAGGTCCAGGCCGCACCGGATCGCACGGCTGGGGGTGGCCCGGTCGTTCCAGAACATCGAGCTCTTCGGCCACCTCACCGTGCTCGAGAACCTCATGCTCGGCCGCCACGTCCACATGAGCCACCGGCTCCTTCCCTCGATGCTGTGGTTCGGACCGGCCCGCAACCAGGAGGTCAGGCACCGCGAGTTCGTCGAGGAGGTCATCGACCTGCTGCAGCTGCAGGCACACCGCAACAACCACGTCGGCGCGCTCGCCTACGGCATCCAGAAGCGGGTCGAGCTCGGCCGGGCGCTGTGCATGGAGCCGTCCCTCCTGCTGCTCGACGAGCCGATGGCGGGGATGAACGCTGAGGAGAAGGAGGACATGGCGCGCTACATCCTCGACGTGCACGAGCTGCGTGGTGTCACGGTGATGCTGATCGAGCACGACATGGGCGTGGTCATGGACATCTCGAACCGGATCAGTGTCCTGGACTTCGGCAAGCTCATCGGTGACGGGACCCCCCAGGAGATCCGCGACAACGACGTGGTCGTCGAGGCCTACCTGGGGGCCGACACGTGAGCCAGATGACGACCGGTGAGCGGCCGGCTGCGAAGCCGAGGCTGAACAGCGCCGACAAGACGTTCCCGCGCCTTCTCGCGGAGCGCGCAGCAGAGCGACCGAAGGCGGTCGCGATGCAGGAGAAGCTCTACGGGATCTGGCAGCCGATCACGTGGCGGGAGTACGCCGACCGGGTCCGCGACTTCGCTCATGGGCTCGCGTCCTTGGGAGTGACCCGCGGCGGGGTCGTCGCGGTGCTGGGCGACAACCGTCCGGAATGGCTCATCGCCGAGGTGGCCGCCCAGTCCATCGGAGCGGCGGTGGTGGGGATCTACCCGACCAGCCTCGACGAAGAAATCGTGCACATCCTGACCGTCGCCGGGGCCAGGGTCGTCGTGGCCGAGGACCAGGAGCAGGTCGACAAGCTGATCCGGGTCAAGCCGCTGATCACCGGCCTGGAGACCGTCGTGTTCTACGACCCCCACGGAATGGAGACGTACCCCCAACCGTGGCTGGCCGAGTTCTCGGCGATAGAGGAACAGGGTCGCGCCTGGGCCGAGAAACGCGCCGGCTGGTTCGAGGCCGAGGTCGAAAAGGGACAACCCGATGATGTCGCGGTCGTCTGCACCACCTCCGGCACCACCTCCCGGCCGAAGCTCGGGCAGCTTTCCCATCGCAACCTCCTGTCCATGGCCGACAACCTGACATCGGTCGACCCCCTCGGCCCCAAGGATCGGTTCGTCTCCTTCCTGCCGCTGGCGTGGATAGGTGAACAGATGATCGCCGTCGCGTGCGGGCTCTCCCGAGGCATGACCTTGTCCTTCCCCGAGGACGCCTCCACCCAGCGCAGCGACCTGCGCGAGATCGGCCCTCACGTGATGTTCAGCCCGCCGCGGATCTGGGAGTCGATGCTCTCGGAGGTGCAGGTGCGCATCGACGAGTCGGGCTGGTTGAAGCGCAAGATCTTCGGCATCGGCTACGACATCGGTGATCGAGTCGCCGGGCAACGCGTACGCGGGACGCGGGTCGGGGTCGGCGCACGGACGCTGGCGAAGCTCGCCGACTGGGTCGCGCTGCGGCCTGTGCGTGACCAGCTGGGCCTGACCCGGGTCCGACGCTGCTACACCGGTGGGGCACCGCTCGGCCCGGACGTGTTCCGCTTCTTCCACGCGATCGGGGTGAATCTTAAGCAGATCTACGGGCAGACCGAGATCTGCGGCATTGCCGTCGTGCACCACGACGACGACGTCCGCTTCCACACCGTGGGCGTACCCATTCCCGAGACGGAGCTGAAGATCAGCGACTCCGGTGAGATTCTGCTGCGTTCGCCTTCGGTGTTCCTCGCCTACGTGGGCAACGAGCTCGCCACCGCCGAGGCGATCGACCGCGATGGTTGGTTGCACACCGGTGACGCCGGCTATCTCGACGACGGGCACCTCGTGGTCATCGACCGGGCCAAGGATGTACTCACCTCCGCCGACGGCACTCCCTTCTCCAGCGCGTTCATCGAGAACAAGCTGAAGTTCTCGCCGTACGTCGAGGAGGCAGTCGTCTTCGGCACCGACGAGATCACCGCGATGATCACGATCGACGCGATGACCGTCGGGTCCTGGGCGGAGAACGAGCACCTGACCTACACCACCTACACCGATCTGGCGGGCAAGCCGGAGGTCTACGACCTCATCACCGACGAGGTGCACCGCGCCAGCGCCGACCTGCCCGACAGCATCAGGGTGCGCCGCTTCCTCCTCCTCTTCAAGCAGCTCGACCCCGACGACGACGAGATCACCCGCACCCGGAAGGTGCGGCGCAACGTGATCGCGGAACGCTATGCGGACCTGATCGCGGCGCTGGACCGAGGTGACGGCTCGGTGGACATCACCAACACGGTCACCTACCAGGACGGCACATCGGTGAAGCGGACGACCAGCTTGCAGATCCGGGACCTCGACGGCTACCAGCCTCCGGAACACAAGAAGCAGCGCCCGGTGTGGAGCGGCCGCCGATGAACACCTTCCTCAACCTGACCGTCTACGGGCTTTCCGACGGCGCCATCCTGGCGCTGGCCGCGCTCGGGTTCGTGCTCATCTACAAGGCCACCGGCGTCATCAACTTCGCCCAGGGCGAGTTCCTTCTCATCGGCGCCTACACGCTCTACTCGGCGTTCGTGGTGTTCCGGCTCCCCATGGCGGTGTCGGTGGTCGTCGGGGTGCTCTTCGCCATCGCCCTCGGCGTCGCGATCGAGCGGCTCGTGCTGCGCCCGCTGGTGGGTGAGAACGCGATCAGCGTGATCATGGTGACGATCGGGCTGGCGGCGCTGTTGCGAGCCGTGGTGCAGCTCATCTTCGGTACCCGTCCGGTCTCGCAGCCCGCACTCCTGCCACGCACCCCCATCGAGCTGCTCCCCGGCACGTCCGTCCCGCTGAACCGGATCCTGGTGATCGTGATCGCCGCGATGGTGCTGACCGCGTTCACCGTCTTCTTCCGCCGTAGCAGGCACGGGATCGCCATGCGGGCGGTCGCCGACGACCAGCAAGCGGCCCTCACCATGGGCATCTCGGTACGCCGGATCTTCGCGATGGCCTGGGCGCTGGCGGCACTCAGCGCGCTCGTGGGCGGAGTCCTTCTTGGTGACATGACGGAAGTCAGCGGCCGGCTGGCAACCTTCGGCCTGTTCGTCTTTCCGGTGGTCATCCTCGGTGGTCTCGACTCGGTGCCCGGAACCATCGTCGGCGGCCTCACGATCGGGCTGACCACGCAGTACGTCAGCGGGTACGCCGACCCGGGACTGTCGCAGATCGCGCCGTACCTGCTCCTGATCGCCATCCTCCTGGTTCGCCCCTACGGTCTCTTCGGCGAGACCCGCATCGAGAGGGTCTGACATGGCGGCGACCGCGACCGGCATCTACCACCGCAGCTACCCGAGGGACCTGGCGCTGCGCCACACGCGCGCGGAGTACGTCCGACTGGCCCTCGTCGTGGTCGCGATGGTGGCGGCGCCGTACCTGATCGACAACTACTGGCTCTCGATCGTGAACACGATCCTGATCGCGGTCATCGGTGCCGTCGGGCTCAACATCCTGGTCGGCTTCACCGGTCAGATCTCGCTCGGCCAGGGCGGCTTTCTCGCGGTCGGCGCATTCACCTCGGCGTTGCTCTACCAGCGTGCGGACCTGCCGGCCCCGGTCAGCATCGCGTGCGCGGTCGTGGTCACGGCTGTGGCGGGGGCCCTGTTCGGGCTTCCAGCGCTGCGGTTGAAGGGCCTCTACCTTGCGATCGCGACGCTGGCGAGCCAGGAGATCATCGTCTTCGTCGCCAGGCGATGGGAGTTCCTGCGCGACGGGAGCGCACCGCTGAGCGTCGACCGGCTGCACGTGGGGTCCTACGAGATCACTCGGGAGTACTTCGAGTGGCAGTGGTACTGGATCCTGTTGGTGTGCGCCGTGCTCTCGGTGCTGGCGGCCCGCAACCTCTTCCGGACCGGGCTCGGCCGCTCGTTCATGGCTGTGCGGGACCAGGACATTGCCGCGAGCGCGATCGGGGTGAACCTCACCCGGACGAAGGTCACCGCCTTCGCGGTGTCATCAGGCTTCGTCGGGTTCGCCGGCGCCCTGTCGGCGCACTACACGGAGACCGTGACCTGGGAGTCGTTCACGCTCGAGGTCTCCATCCTGTACCTGGCGATGATCATCGTCGGAGGGCTCGGCAGCATCGCCGGCTCGGTCTACGGCGCCTTCTTCATGATGCTGGTGCCGGTGTTCCTCAACGAGATCATCCCGATCCTCGGCAGCACCATCCCGTTCCTGGTCACCCGGCTGCCCGCCATCGAGAACGCCGTCTTCGGGCTGATGATCATCGTTTTCCTGCTCGTGGAGCCGCGCGGCCTCGATCGCATCTGGCAGCGCATGAAGGACTACGTCAGGTTCTGGCCGTTCCGCTACTAACAAGGAGACAGACATGTACTACAAACGCTGGACGGTCGCCCTCGCGGCAGCCACCGCACTCGCCGTCAGCGCCTGCGCGCCGGGCGGCGGCGGCGAGGCTTCGGGCAACGCCGAAGGGCCGATCAGTATCGGCATCATCGCCGACCTCACCGGCGCGACCGGTGACGTGGGGACGCCGTACAACGAAGGAATGCTCGGCTACGTGGAGTGGCTCAACGCCGACGGTGGCATCGACGGCCGCGAGATCGACGCGATGTCGAAGGACTATGCGTACGACGTGCCGACGGCTGAGCGGCTCTACAAGGAGTACATCAACGAGGGCGCCGTCGCCATCCAGGGCTGGGGGACAGGTGACTCGGAGGCCCTGATGAACAAGGTCTCGGCTGACGAGCTGCCGTTCATGTCGGCCTCCTACGCCGAGGTGCTGACCGACCCAGGACAGGCTCCCTTCAACTTCGTGGTGGCTCCGACCTACTCCGACCAGATGCGCGTCGGACTGAACTGGATCGCAGAGGACGCCGGGGGTGCCGCAGAGGTGGCGATGTTCCACAACGACTCGCCGTTCGGTCTCGCCCCTCTCGAGGACGGCCAGAGCTGGATCACCGAGCAGGGCCTGGACCTCAACATGGAGCCGTACGCGATGCCTGCCGGCAGCGCGAACTACGTCGGTCTGCTGTCACAGGCCAAGAACCAGGGCGCGAAGTACATCGTGATCCAGAACGTGTCCAGTCCCGCGGCGCAGGTGGCGAAGGACATCAAGGCGCAAGGCCTGGACATGAAGATCGTGTGCCTCAACTGGTGCGCTGACGAGCAGTTCATCGAGACCGCCGGCCCGGCGGCCGAGGGCCACATCCTCGTGCAGCCGTTCGCGCCGATCACCGCGGACCAGGAGGGCCATCAGCCGATCCAGGAGTTCCTGGAGGGCAAGGGGTCGTCGCTCGAGGACGAGGGTCTGCACTACGCCCAGGGCTGGTACACCATGCACGCCATGGCTGAGGGCATCCGGGCCGCGCTGGAGGCGGGTGACCTGACCGGGGCCTCGATCAAGGAGGCCCTGGAGACCATGGGTCCGATCGACACCGGCGGTGTGGTCGGAACCGGTGAGGTGGAGTTCTCGGGAGACTCGCACCGTGGCTCGACGGGTACCGGCGTCTACATCGCCGAAGGTGGCGAGATGAAGCCGCTCGAGACCGGCGTCACCCCGGAATGACCGACACACCGCTCGGGGAGGAGCTGGCGCCCGGAACCGCTCCGGGAGCCAGCCCTTCAGGCCTCCTCACCATCAACAACATCGAGGTGATCTACGACGAGGTCATCCTCGTCCTGCGAGGCCTGTCCCTCGACGTGCCCGAGGGCAAGATCGTCGCTCTGCTCGGATCCAACGGCGCCGGCAAGTCCACGACGCTCAAGGCGATCTCCGGCCTGCTCCCCAGCGAACGGGGTGAGATCACCGACGGGTCCATCTCGTTCGACGGCCGCGACATCACTCGCATGGACGCCGCTGCACGAGTGAAGAACGGTCTGTCGCTGTGCATGGAAGGTCGACACGTCTTCGAGCACCTCAGCGTGCACGAGAACCTCGTCGCCGGCGGCTACGCACGCGGCGGTGCGGCACCCGAGGACTTCGACCTGGTCTACACCTACTTCCCGATGCTCGCCGACATGCGGAGCCGGGTCGCCGGCTACCTCTCCGGCGGCGAGCAGCAGATGCTGGCCATCGGGCGCGCGCTCATGGCCAAACCGCGACTGCTCATGCTGGACGAACCGTCGCTGGGCCTGGCCCCGCTGCTCGTGCAGGAGATCTTCGGCTACATCAAGGACCTGAACAAGGACCAGGGCATCACCGTCCTGGTCATCGAACAGAACGCTCGGCGCGCCCTCGAGGTGGCCGACCACGGCTACATCCTCGAGCAGGGCCGGATCGTGCTGGAGGGCTCCGCGGCCGCGCTGTCGGAGAACCCTGACGTCAAGGAGTTCTACCTCGGACTCGGAGAAAGTGGCCAGAAGAGCTACCGGAACGTCAAGCACTACAAGCGCCGTAAGCGCTGGCTGTGAGATCGGGAACACCATGTCGGTCAGCGTTGCGCTGCAGAACTACCAGGACCGGACCGGTCCGCGGGTCCTCGACGTGCTCGCGGCGGCGGCCGGCCGGGTCGAGACGCTGGACAGCCGGATGGCCACCGCTGGTCTGGGCACGGCCGGCCTGTCCCTCGCCGACCTCGATCGGCTCACCGTGCTCAGCAAGGACGCCCTGCCGGCGTTGCAGAAGGAGCATCCACCGCTCGGCGGGTTGGTGGCCGACGACGCGTCCGTCGTACGCCTGTTCGCCTCGCCGGGGCCGATCTACGAACCGCAGCTCGCCGGTCCTGACCCCTGGCGGTGGGTGCCTGCTCTCGAGGCCTGCGGGATCGGTGCGGACGACATCGTGCTCAACTGCTTCAGCTACCACCTTTCCCCGGCCGGCGCGATGTTCGACGAGGCATGCCGCGCGGTCGGTGCCACCGTGGTCCCCGGCGGCGTCGGTGCGGCCGAGGTCCAGGCACAGGTCATCGCCGGCCTCGGTGTCACCGCCTACATCGGGCTGCCCAGCTACCTCGCCGGTCTGGCGGAGCGGTTCGACGGCCAGTCCCTGGATCGGGCCCGATGGCGGCTCACGAAGGCGCTCGTCACCGCGGAGCCGCTGCCCGACACGCTGCGGGTGCAGCTGATGAGCCGGGTACCCACCGTGCTCATGGCCTACGGCACCGCTGAGGCGGGGTTGATCGGCTACGAGACCGCACCCGGTTCAGGACTGCGAGTCGCCGGTGCCAGCTACATCCAGATCTGCGATCCCGGCACCGGGCAGCCGGTGGAGGGGGGAGACCCCGGCGAGGTCGTGGTCTCGGTGCTCCATGCTGACTACCCCTTGATCCGGTTCGGGACGGGGGACGTCTCTCGTTGGAGCCTGGATCCCGACGGCGAGCTCCGCCTGGCAGGTGTGCTCGGCCGGGTCGGGGCAGCGGTGAAAGTCCGCGGCATGTTCGTCCACCCCCACCAGGCGAGCGAGATCGTGAGAGCTTTGCAGCGCGCCGGGGCGACGGCCGCCCGGTTCGTCGTGGAGCGGCCCAGCGACAAGGACGTGCTCCGCTTGGAGATTGTCGCCGGCGCCGACTGCGACCGCGACCAGATGGCTGCCACCGCCGTCGAGCGCAGCCGGAGCTCCTTGCGTGTCCGTCCGGACGTGAGCTTCGTCGCCTCTCTGGACGGCGACGGCGTGCTGGTCGACGGGCGCGACTGGGGCTGATCGGCTACGCGTCAGAGCAGGCGGATCTCCTGCATCAGCCCGAGCAGCACGGGAGCGGCGAAGACCAGCAGCAACACCCAGGCGATGATCTTGTGCGAGAGCTTGCCGGGGTCCAGGGACGCCGCGAGCGCGATCAGCGCCCCCTCCTCGGTGTTGCGGTCGAGTCCCAACCGGCGTGCGTCGCCCGGGATCGGGTCGGCCGCGAGGAAGTCCTCCGGCCTGATCAGCTCGGCACCCGTCTCGTCGTACTCCGGCATGGAGCCACTCTAGACCCGGGGGTCGACGGGCTCGCCGGAAAGAAAGTGGGTCGCGCGGTATTGCGGGACCTCCCGTAGCATGGCCGTAGAGACACCCGCCCTGTCCACCTAACCCTGGAGGTCGGCCCGCAAGGCCGTTCATGACTGAGACCGACATTCCTCAGCACACGATCGTGGTGCCCGCGAGCATTCCCATGGTGGCCCTGCTCGGGCCCGGGGACGAGCACCTCGCACTGATCGAGAAGGCCTTCAAGGCAGACGTCCACGTCCGCGGCAACCAGATCACCCTGCGCGGCGAGTCCGCCGAGGTGGCGCTGGCCGAGCGGCTCATGGACGAGCTGGTCACGATCATCCGCACCGGTCAGGGGATCAGCACCGAGACCGTCGAGCGGGCGATCGCGATGCTGCGCACCGAGACCAAGTCGCGGCCCGCCGACGTCCTGTCGCTCAACATCCTGAGCAACCGCGGCCGCACGATCCGGCCCAAGACGGTGAACCAGAAGAAGTACGTCGAGGCGATCGACAAGCACACCATCGTGTTCGGGATCGGGCCCGCCGGCACCGGCAAGACGTACCTCGCGATGGCCAAGGCCGTGCAGGCGCTGCAGGCCAAGAAGGTCAACCGGATCATCCTCACCCGGCCGGCCGTCGAGGCGGGGGAGCGGCTCGGCTTCCTGCCCGGAACGCTCAGTGAGAAGATCGACCCGTACCTCCGGCCGTTGTACGACGCCCTCCACGACATGCTCGACCCGGAGACGATCCCCAAGCTGCTCGCCGCAGCGACGATCGAGGTCGCGCCGCTGGCGTACATGCGCGGCCGCACGCTCAACGACGCGTTCATCATCCTCGACGAGGCACAGAACACCTCGCCCGAGCAGATGAAGATGTTCCTGACCAGGCTCGGTTTCGGCTCGAAGATGGTCGTCACCGGCGACGTCACCCAGGTCGACCTGCCCAACGGCACGAAGAGCGGCCTCAGGATCGTCGAGGGCATCCTCACCGGGATCGAGGACGTCGGGTTCAACCGGCTCACCGCCCAGGACGTGGTGCGGCACCGTCTGGTCGGCCATATCGTCGCCGCGTACGACGAGTACGAAGCGCGTCGTGACGACGGGGCCGCCGTGAACGGCGGTGACCCGTCGACCGACGGGCGCCGACAAAGGAGCCACCGGGCGTGACCGACACCCCAGGAAGCTGTTCGCTTCGCTCTCACCTCCCCGGGGACCATGGATGAGCATCGAGATTCTCAATGAATCTGGCGCAGACATCAGCATCAAGGAGCTCTCCACGTTGTCCCGTTTCGTGATGGACCGGATGCGGGTCCACCCGCTCGCGGAGCTCTGCATCAAGGTCGTCGACGAGGACACCATCGCCACGCTCAACGAGCAGTGGATGGAGAAGTCCGGCCCCACCGACGTGCTCGCCTTCCCGATGGACGAGCTCCGCCCCGGCCTGGTCAACGAGGACCCCGAGGAGGGGGTGCTCGGCGACCTGGTGCTCTGCCCGGCCGTCGCGGAACGTCAGGCCAAGGACGCCGGCCACGCGACGGCCGACGAGATCGACCTGCTCACCGTGCACGGCATCTTGCACCTGCTCGGCTACGACCATGCCGACCCGGAGGAGCACCGGGAGATGTTCGGCCTCCAGGCCCGGCTGCTCGCCGAGTGGCAGGGCGCCCGTCGCGGGGAGGCACTCCCCGGTGACGAGCCCACCATGGACGAGGAGTCATGACCTCCGTCGATATCTGGCTGCTCGTGATCGCAGCCATCCTCGTCGTCATCGCCGGTCTGTTCAGCAGCGCCGAGGCGGCGTTCGCGTCGTTCTCCAAGGCCCGCGCCGAAGAGATCGCCGCCGAAGGCAAGTCCGGGTCCGCGCGGCTGCTCTCGATCGTCGAGGACCCGCCGCGCTACGTGAACACGGCGCTGTTCCTCCGCCTGCTCTGCGAGATCGGCGCCATCGTGCTGGTCGCCGTGGTGATGACGGACCTCATCGTGACCCGGGACCCGGTCTCCGAGGAGGTGATCGGCCGGTGGTGGGCCGTGGCCGCAACGATCCTGGTGATGGTGACGGTCTCGTTCGTGGTGATCGGGGTCGCCCCACGCACGATCGGCCGTCAGCACTCCGAACGGGTCGCGCTGATGTCCTCCGGGATCCTGATCGCCTTCACCAAGGTGCTAGGGCCGATCGCGCAGCTGCTGATCCTGGTCGGCAACGCGATCACCCCCGGCCGCGGCTTCAGCGAAGGTCCGTTCGCCTCCGAGGCCGAGCTACGTGAGCTCGTCGACCTCGCCGAGTCCAGCAACGTGATCGAGTCCGGCGAACGGGCCATGATCCACTCGGTCTTCGAGCTCGGCGACACGATCGTGCGTGAGGTGATGGTTCCCCGCACCGACGTGGTGTTCATCGAGCGGCAGAAGACCCTGCGCCAGGCGATGTCGCTGGCGCTGCGCAGCGGGTACTCCCGGATCCCGGTCATCGGGGAGAACCTCGACGACATCGTCGGCTTCGCCTACCTCAAGGACATCACCAAGCGGGTCTTCGACCGGCACGAGGCCGAGTCCACCGAACGGGTCGAGTCGGTGATGCGGCCGGTGCTCTACGTCCCCGACTCCAAGCCCGTGGACGAGCTGCTGCGCGAGATGCAGGCCAAGCGCAAGCACGTCGCGGTGGTCGTCGACGAGTACGGCGGCACGGCCGGCCTGGTCACCATCGAGGACGTGCTGGAGGAGATCGTCGGGGAGATCACCGACGAGTACGACGAGGCGCAGGTCGACGTCGAACAGCTCTCCAGCGGGTCGAGCCGGGTCTCCTCGAGGTACCCGGTCGACGACCTCGAGGAGATCTGCGGGGTCGCGATCGAGGACGACGACGTGGACACCGTGGGCGGCCTGATGGCCAAGCACCTCGGCCGGGTTCCGATCCCGGGCTCCGTCGTCGAGGCGCACGGGCTCCGGTTCGAGGCCGAGACCCCGACGGGTCGACGGAACCGGATCGGCACCGTCCTGATCAGCCGGGTGGAGACGGTCGACGAGGCTCAGGGCGAGGATTCATACCCCGACTCCCATGCAGGCTGACCCGCCATGATCGAGCTCACCGACCCCGAGGACGTCAAGATCGTCACGCTGGCCCGCTCCACCAGGGCCCGCACCCGCGCTGCGGAGGGTGCCTGCGTGCGTGACACCGACGGCCGCACCTACGCGGCAGCCAGCGTCGACCTGGACTCGCTGAAGCTCACCGCGGTCCAGGTGGCTGTAGCGATGGCCGTCTCCAGCGGGGCGCGGGGCCTCGAGGCCGTCGCGGTACTCGGCGGGTCCGCGGCACCGAACGACGCCGACCTGTCCGTCGTACGCGACTTCTCCGGCACCGGCGTCACGGTCCTGGTCGCCGAGCCCGACGGCACCGTGGTCGCGTCGCTGACCTCCTGACTCTCCCGGCGACCAGGCTCAGGACATGCGACGCCGAGCAGCCGCGCGGGCCCGCAGGTACACCCCCATGGCTGAGGCGGCGACTCTGTTGTGGTCGGCGACCTCCGCCGCGCGACGCCGGACGCGGAACGCGGCGCCCCTCGCCCCGCTGACCGCGCGGACGGTGCGGGAGCCGGCCGGCACCCGAGGGGTGTGAGGGGGTAGGTGCTCCCACCACATGCCGGCGTACTCCTCCGCGAGCACGGCCAGGGACCGGACCGAGGTCTCGAGGAGCTCCGTCTCGTCGACCTGGTCCGGGTTCCGCCCGCCGCTCGCGGGTAGAGGCAGCAGGTCGTCCAGGTCGCCGGCCACGTCGTAGCCGCCGACCCGGACCTGGCCGATCATCCGCTGCGCCTCCGCCGTGGCCCAGTCCAGGTGCTCGGCCGGAAGCACGAACCGTTCCGAGGTCCCGGCCGCCGGGACCAGGCGCTGCAGCGTGCGTTTGACGACCCAGTCGTACTGACGCTGGTTGAGCCGGTTGTCCAGCTGCTCGTTGAGGCGTCTGACGACCTCGGTCATCGGGGCCCCCAGGGACTCGTTCCTGACCCGGGGCGGGTTGGTCAGGCGGGCAGGGGCGAAGCCCACGACGTCGCCGATCCGGGAGAGCAGCAGCTCCGGTGGCGATCCGGCGGGTGGCACCGTCACCACGTGGACGCGTTCTCGTCCGGCGGCGGCCGCCCAGACATCGACGACCGCGGGCAGGTCGTGGCGTAGCCAGAAGCCACGGGCGGGATCCCGGGTGATGGCCTCGGGGTCGCGGACCGCGGTCACGAACTGCGGCCAGGTCTGGCGGGCACCGTTCTTGATGCTCTCCTGCCAGGCCGACGCCAGCACCCGCCCCAGGTCCCGGGCGGTGACGATGATGTGCACCTCATGATCCGGGAAGCCGGCCACGGCCCGACGGGCCTGGCGGACGGTGGCAGCGGCCAGGTACTCCTCGGACAGGAGCACGGTGGAGGCGGTGCTGCGGGAGACGGCGTCGGTGAGCGCGTCCCACTGTCCGGCGATGCGGTCATCGGGCGCTCCGCGGGGCCGGCGACCCACGAGGTCCCACACCGCGAATGCTTGTACCGGGGCGTGCTTGCCGGCGGGGAAGTACACGTCCTGCTTCGCCAGCTTCCGATGGTTCGCGCGTAGCACGCTCTGCACGAACGTGGTGCCCGTCTTCATCATCCCGACGTGCAGGTAGAGCCGTCGCATTCGTCCTCCAAAGCACCGGCGTGGATAGGTTTGCTCGGGCCAGTGTTCCATCACGAGGCGCGCGCAGTGCACGCGTGTGCTCCCCAACGAAGGTGGGGTTCAGTAGGTTGTAGGTGTGAGTGTGGTTGTCGGTTGGTCCGCACACGAGCGGGCGGTGCGCCGGTTGAGGGAGTCGTACGACGCGATCCCCGCCGGGTCCCCGGTGCGCCTCGCCAAACGCACCTCGAACCTGTTCCGGGCCCGGACCCGTTCGACCGCACCGGGGCTCGACGTCTCCGCGCTGGACGGCGTGGTCGCGGTTGACCCCGAGGCCGGAACGGCCGACGTGCAGGGCATGTGCACCTATGAGGACCTGGTCGACGTCACGCTGCGGCACGGCCTGATCCCGCTGGTCGTCCCGCAGCTGCGCACGATCACGCTCGGCGGAGCGGTCACCGGGCTCGGCATCGAGTCCACCTCGTTCCGCAACGGGCTGCCGCACGAGTCGGTGCTGGAGATGGACATCCTCACCGGTGCCGGCGAGGTGGTCACCGTGCGTCCCGGCGAACGACCTGTTCGACACGTTTCCCAACTCCTACGGCAGCCTCGGCTACGCGACCCGGATCCGGATCGAGCTCGAGCAGGTGCCGTCGATGGTGGCCCTGCGGCACATCCGGTTCGACGACCTCGGCGCGCTCACCAAGGCGATCGACGCGATCGTCTCGGAACGTGAGTGGGACGGGACCCGGGTCGACGCGGTCGACGGGGTGGTCTTCGAGCCGAGCGAGTCCTACCTGACGCTGGCGCGCTGGAGTGACGAGTGGACCGAGCGGGGGGTCCACGGGGCTGCCCCCGAGTGGGTGACTACACCGGTCAGGCGCTCTACTACCGGTCGATCCAGCAGCGGGCGACCGACACGTTGACGATGTACGACTACCTGTGGCGCTGGGACACCGACTGGTTCTGGTGCTCGCGGGCGTTCGGCGCGCAGAACCCGCGGGTACGCCGGCTGTGGCCGCGGCGCTATCGCCGCAGCGACGTCTACCACCGGCTCGTCGGGCTGGAGAACCGGTTCGGTGTGACGGCCCGGCTGGACGCGGCGCGAGGCAAGCCGGCCCGCGAGCGCGTGGTCCAGGACGTCGAGATCCCCGTCGAGCGGCTGGCCGAGTTCCTGCGCTGGTTCGACGAGCGAGGTGGCGATGCGGCCGGTGTGGCTGTGCCCGCTGCGGCTGCGTGCACCCGCCGGGGCCCGCGAGCGCGCGCAGCTGGCCGCTCGTACCCGCTCGCGCCCGGCACGCACGTACGTCAACGTCGGCTTCTGGGGCACGGTCCCGATCGCCGACGGTGCGCAGGACGGCGACGTCAACCGGGCCGTCGAGCAGCCGCGTCACCGAGCTCGGCGGCCACAAGTCGCTGTACTCCGACGCCTACTACGACCGCGAGACGTTCGACCGCCTCTACAACGGCGCGAACCACGCAGCGGTGAAGCAGCACTACGACCCGGACGACCGGCTGACCGGTCTGTACGAGAAGGCGGTGAAGCGACGATGACGACCACCAGTGCAAGGCCGACCAGCACGACGTCGACGGTGACCATCGGCGAGGCCATGTCGCGGCTGATGTCCGGCGGCCTGCCGTTTCGTTTCACGGCGTACGACGGAAGCAGCGCCGGCCCGGAGGACGCGAAGATCCGGCTGCACCTGCGCAACCGAGCGCGGGCTGTCCTACATCCTGACCGCACCCGGCGACCTGGGCATGGCCCGGGCCTACGTGTCCGGCGACCTGGAGCTGGAGGGCGTGCACCCCGGCGACCCCTACGACGCGATGGTGATGCTCATGCGGCACCTGAAGTTCCGCGTGCCGACGCCAGGCGAGGCGGTGCGGATCGTGCGCAGCCTCGGGTTCAGCCACCTCAAGCCGCCACCGCCCCCGCCGCAGGAGCACCTGCCGAAGTGGCGCCGCGTCCTCGAAGGGCTGCGGCACTCCAAGGAACGCGACGCGGCGGTCATCCAGCACCACTACGACGTGTCGAACCGCTTCTACGAGATGGTGCTCGGTCCGTCGATGACCTACACCTGCGCGTGCTTTCCGGAAGAGGACGCGACGCTGGAGGAGGCGCAGGCGTACAAGTACGACCTGGTCTGCCGCAAGCTCGGCCTGAAGCCGGGGGACCGGCTGCTCGACATCGGCAGCGGCTGGGGCGGGATGGTCCGGCACGCCGCCCGTGAGTACGGCGTCACCGCGGTCGGTGTGACCCTGTCGCGCGCACAGGCCACCTGGGCGCAGGAGGCCATCAAGCGTGAGGGGCTCGGCGACCGGGCCGAGGTCCGGTTCGGCGACTACCGCGACGTGATGGACACCGGCTTCGACGCGGTCAGCTCGATCGGCCTCACCGAGCACATCGGGGTGCGGAACTACCCGTCGTACTTCCGTTTCATCAAGTCCCGGCTGCGTCCCGGCGGCCGGCTGCTGAACCACTGCATCACCCGGGCCGACAACCGGGCCACGGACACCGGCGCCTTCATCGACCGCTACGTCTTCCCCGACGGGGAGCTGACCGGGTCCGGGCGGATCATCACCGCGATCCAGGACACCGGGCTCGAGGTGCGTCACGAGGAGAACCTCCGTGAGCACTACGCGCTCACCCTGGCCGGTTGGTGCCGCAACCTCGAGGCCAACTGGGACGCGTGCGTCGAGGAGGTCGGCGTGGGCACCGCGAAGGTGTGGGGGCTCTACATGGCCGGCTCACGGCTGTCCTTCGAGCGCAACGAGATCCAGCTGCACCAGGTGCTCGCGGTGAAGACCGACGGGTCGGGTCGGGCGGACTTCCCGCTGCGGCCCACGTGGCTCAGCTGAGCACTCAGCCGGCGAACGCGCAGCCGGCCGGACCGGGCCGGTTCGGGTCGGCGGCGCTGGTGCTGGGTGGTGCCGCACTGTTCGGGACGGTTGGCACGGCCCAGCTGCTCGGACCCGACGTTCCGCCGCCACAGCTGGCCGCCGCACGGCTGCTGCTGGCCGCGGCCGTGTTCGTGCTGCTGGCCGTGGTCACCGGCCATGTCGTGGGACTGGTCGGCGGGTGGCGGCAGGCTCCGACCTGGTGGGCGGCGCTCGGTCAGGCCGGCTTCAACCTGTGCTTCCTGGGTGCGATGAACCAGGCAGGGGTCGCGGTGGGCACACTGGTCGCGATCGGTGCGACCCCGATCCTCACCGGTCTCCTCACCAGGCACGTCACGCGGCTCTGGTTGGTCGCCACCTGCATCGCGATCAGCGGACTCGCACTGCTGGTCGGCGGGCAGATGCGGACCGAGTCGGCCCCGTCCCCGCTCGGCATCCTGCTGGCCCTCGGTGCGTCGGCGAGCTATGCGACGTACATCATCGCGGGCAACGCCGCGGCCTCCCGGGGGCTGGAGCTGCAGTCCTTCCTGGCGGTGGTGTTCTCGATCGCGGCGGTGGCCACAATTCCCCTGCTGATCGTCGGGGAGGTGGCCTGGCTCGCGACCGGTGCGGGCCTGCTGCTGGTGGTCTACCTGGCAATGGTGCCGACCGTCATCGCGTACAACCTGTTCAACCGGGGGCTGCACGGGGTCCGGCCGAGCACCGCCTCCACGCTGGGCCTGATCGAGCCGGTGGTGGCCGCGGTGCTGGCCGTGCTGCTGGTCGATGAGCGGCTCAGCCCGGCCGGAGTGGCTGGTGCGCTGCTGATCGTGACCGGCCTGCTCCTGATCGTCCGCTCGGCGGGCTCGGAGGAGCGGGTGCCGGTCGAGCTGGGGTAGGGGGAGATTCGTCGCCCTCCGACGCGATGGGGGAGAATGCCCCACGTGCCCGAACCCTTCCGCAGTGGATTCGCCTCGTTCGTCGGTCGTCCCAACGCCGGCAAGTCCACCCTGACCAACGCCATGGTCGGCACGAAAGTGGCGATCACCTCCTCGCGTCCGCAGACCACCCGGACCGTCGTACGCGGCATCGTGCACCGTCCCGACGCGCAGCTGATCCTCGTCGACACTCCCGGGCTGCACCGGCCGCGGACCTTGCTCGGCGAGCGCCTCAACGACCTGGTCAAGACGACGTGGGCCGAGGTCGACGTGGTCGCGGTGTGCTTCCCCGCCAACGAGAGGATCGGTCCCGGTGACCGGTTCATCGTCAACGAGCTGGGGAAGGTACGACGGACGATCAAGATCGCGATCGCGACGAAGACCGACCTGGCCACACCGCAGCAGCTCGGGGAGCATCTGCTCGACATCGCCAGGCTCGGTGAGGACACGGGCACGAACTGGGCGGAGATCGTGCCGGTGTCGGCCAGGTCCGGCGACCAGGTCGCTCTCCTCGAGGACCTGCTGGTCAGGCAGCTCCCGGAGGGCCCGCAGCTCTACCCGGACGGTGACCTCACCGACTCACCCGAGGAGGTGATCGCCGCGGAGCTGATCCGTGAGGCAGCCCTCGAGGGGGTCCGCGACGAGCTGCCGCACTCGATCGCGGTGGTCGTCGAGGAGATGGGACTGCGTGAGGGGAGACCGGCCGACAAGCCGCTGCTCGACATCCACGCGAACCTGTTCGTGGAGCGTTCGTCGCAGAAGGGGATCGTGATCGGCCACCAGGGCAGCCGGCTGCGCGAGGTCGGGACCGCCGCCCGCAAGCAGATCGAGGCGATGCTCGGCACGCCGGTGTACCTCGACCTGCACGTGAAGATCGCCAAGGACTGGCAGCGCGACCCGAAACAGCTGCGCCGACTCGGCTTCTGACCCGTTGAGTTCCGCCTCGTTCCGCGTTGACGTGGGAACCACGCCGGAGGACGCAGGTCCACTGCCACATCGGCGGTACTTCGCAATAACGGGTCGACTCGACCCCTTGTTGCGCGACCAGCGGTGGTTACCTCGCGATAACGGGTCGGCGCGACCCCTTGTTGCGAGACCAGCGGCAAGCCGTTCGATATTTGCGATCGTCGGCAAGCCCCTCGCCGCCGCGGGGCGCATCGCCCGAAAGGGGCCGATCTCGCCTGGAAAGAGGCGAATCTGAACGGCGAACGAGGCGGGTCTCACCAGGAAATGAGGCGGGTCTCAACAGGAAATGAGGCGGGTCTCAACAGGGAAGAGGCGGGTTTCGACAGGTCAGTCGGGGGCCCAGCAGTAGCCGAAGTGCTGGCCCCGTCGCCACTGGTCCTTCGTGGGCCACTCCCAGCCGTACCTGAACCTCAGCGACGAGCCGGAGATCTGGCGGACCCGGTCCTTGCACGTCTCGTCGCCGGCGGTGCGGACCGCCCGGGCACCTGGGTACGCCGTGTCGCCGTCGATGCGGATCGTCGAGGTGGCCCGCCACGCGTGCCGGCGTGAGCAGATCACCCTCTGGAACGCCTCGGCGCCGGGTTCGGTGGTGCCGCACAGCCCGTAGGTGTCCAGCGCCCCGGCGTCGTCGAGGACACCGGCGAGCCGCTTCGGGCGGGGGAGCGGCGAAAGTTGCTCGTGGCCGGCGAATGCGATCAGGTCGCAGCGGAACCAGTTCGCGCCGGCGTCGGACTGCTCGATGGTGGGCGTGAACCACACCACGTGGAACCGGCTCAGCGCCCGCGTCGACCGGTTGCCCCCCACATAGGCCGCGAGCCGTCGCGGGCAGGCAGTGGAGATCTGGTCGAGCACCTGCTCGGAGTCCACGGCCACGGAGTGCCCGTCGATGACGGTGTCCAGCTCGCCGACGTGGATGGTGACCGCGTTGTGCTCGCCCTTGCACGGCAGGGGGTCGCTGTCGTTGCTGGCCTGCGCGAGCTGCGTGAACCTGAGCCGGTGACAGTCCCCCTCCTCCGGTGGCGCGGGAACCTCCGCCGCGTCCGTCGTACGCCGCGCTCCGGGCTCCTCCGCAGTCGGCGCGGGCTCGGCGGGCGAGGTGGACGTGGCGGGTGAGGTGGGCGAGCCGGCGTCACCGGAGGGTGACGAGGTGCAGGCCGCCAGGGCCAGCAGCACGGCGGCGGCGGCAGCGACCCAGGACCGGCTCACTGGTCGGTCCGCGCCCAGCAGATCGAGCGACGGTTCCCGGCCTTCCACTCCGCCTCGTGGAAGAAGGTGTACCCGAAGTCATAGTCGACCGGATAGTTCATCCAGGCGCCGACCGAGTCCGAGCAGAAGTCCTTGGTGCGCACCTCGACCAGCCGGTCACCGGGGTACGGGTCGTCGGGCTGGCCGAGCTTGATCGTGGTGACCGCGCGCCAGGTGTGCTTCTCCGAGCACGGGATCTTCACCGAACCGGCGACCGTGGGGCCGTCGACGCAGATCATCCAGCGGTCCTCGGGCTGCCCGAGCAGCAGGCCCTTGGCGTCTTCGGGCAGGTTGACGAAGGACTTCGACTGCTGGCCGCCTCCAACGATGTCGCAGCGGTACCACCGGGCACCCTGGTCCCACGCGTTGTCCGAGGGCCGGAACCAGGCCCAGGTCAGCGTCGAGCGCATCACCAGGCTGTCGTCGCCACCGAGGAACGACTGGAACCGTTTGTCGCAGGTCTCGAAGATGAACGCGCCGAGGTCCGTGTCCTCGGCGTCCTCGCCGGACACCCGCTCCGGAAAGGTGCCCACCGCGAACGTCTGCGCGGTGTGGTCCTCCGAGCAGTCCACGACAGGTGAGGCGTTGCTGGACTCGGCGACGTCCGCCGGGGTCAGCACCCGGCAGGACCCGAGCTCGGGCACCTCAACGGTGTCGACGTCTTCCTGTTCGGTGTCAGCCGTCCCCTGGGTGCACGCCGAGAGCGCAAGCAGCAGGAGCACCGTGACGAACACGGCCAGGCGGGGAAGCAACAGGAACCTTACGAGTCGGCGGCCAGTGGTGCCGAAATGGTACCGCCCGGGTCATGAGCCGCTTGCAGATGATCCGCTGCCACGTCGCCTTCCGGGTGTGTTCGGGGTACGACGAGCAGGGGGCTGTCATGCGAGCTTGTGCGAGATGAAACGCGCTATGACGGACGCGCCGAGCGCCTCGTTCACCGCGATCATGTGGTGGTTGTGCACGGAGTTCCAGGTATCCGTGGCGCTGATCTCGGGACGCTCCCGCGCCATCCACTGCAACATCTCGGTCTTCATCAGCAGGCCGAGCCGGTGCCCACGGTGCGCCCGCACCACCGAGGTGTCCTCCTGGAAGGCGATCGACGGTGCGAACTCGTCGACGCACAACACCGAGTGTCCGGCCCAGTCGCCGGTATCGCGGTGCCGCGCGACCACGCGGTACACGGTCTGCCTTCGCGCGGCCATCGCCGTGTCGTAGGCCGTGACCCGGTCAGGCGACCAGTTGTCGTCCTCCTGGTCCTCGTCATCTGAGGGGGCGTCGTTGATGGTGTCGAACAGCTCCACCATCTCATCGAGGTACTCCGGCGGCGTCGGACCCACCAGGCGCACGAGCTCGTAGGCTCCGGCTTTCTCCATCGCCTGCTCACGCAGACGGCTCCACAGGCCGTGTGGGGCGTCGTGCAGCGAGACGCGTCTGATCGCGTTGGTGTGGATCGGCTCGTAGCCGAGCGCCGCGAGTGCAGGCATCCCGTCGCTGCTCTCGAACGCACCGGCGTAGACCAGGCTGCGGCCTGCCTCCTCAGCGGCCATGAGGGCCGTCGCCTGCAGCGCACGGCCGGCCCCGCGTCGACGTACCGCCGGGTGGACGACGCCGCGCAGATACGCCGCCCCCGTGTTGTCACGCCAGGGGAACTCCGCAACCAGACGCCCGACCACCTCGCCCTCCTCGCGCAGCACCCACAGACCGGAGCAGGGCGTGCCGTCGGAACCCTGCTGGGCCATGTGGAGGAGGGTCGGACCCGTGGTCGGCGGGACAGGGACCCCCGCCGCCTTGTCGGAGGCCCGGATCACCTCGGCCATCGCGTCTGCGGTCTCCAGGTCGAGGTCCATCGGGTCGATGCGTTCGATGTCGAAAGTCACCCGGTCATTAAACATGGGTCTCAGTCTTCGGCCGCCCTGGGCGTGACGAGGGCTCAGGGGCTAGGCTGGGCACATCATGTGGCGCAACCTGCTCCTTCGCTGCCGCAGCGAGGTTCGTTAGCCGGACCCCCTCGCTGCGGAGTTTCGTCGTTGCCCTCCGGACCGACAGACGAACCAGTGACTCGCGAGGAACCCATGAACTTCGACACGAACCCCCAGCAGCCCAGCGGCATGCCCTTCCAGCGTTACGAGCCCTTCCCGTCCATCGCCGTCTCCGACCGGACGTGGCCGGACAAGAAGATCAACCAGGCCCCGCGCTGGTGCGCGGTCGACCTCCGCGACGGGAACCAGGCCCTGATCGACCCGATGACCCCGGCCCGTAAGAAGCGGATGTTCGAGCTGCTCGTGCAGATGGGCTACAAGGAGATCGAGGTCGGCTTCCCCAGCGCGAGCCAGACCGACTTCGACTTCGTGCGGATGCTGATCGAGGAGGACCTGATCCCCGACGACGTGGTAATCCAGGTGCTGACGCAGGCCCGTGAGCCCCTGATCGAGCGGACCTACGAGGCGATCCGCGGCGCGAAGCAGGCGATCGTCCACCTCTACAACTCCACGTCGACCCTGCAGCGGCGCGTGGTCTTCGGCCTCGACATGGACGGCATCGCCGACATCGCGGTGACCGGCGCCCAGCTGTGCAGGAAGTTCGAGGAGAACCTCCCCGAGACAACTGTCTTCTACGAGTACTCCCCGGAGTCCTACACCGGGACCGAGCTCGAGTTCGCGGTGCGGGTCTGCAACGAGGTGCTCGAGGTCTTCGAGCCGACCGCCGAGAAGCCGGTGATCATCAACCTGCCGGCCACCGTGGAGATGGCCACCCCCAACGTCTACGCCGACTCCATCGAGTGGATGCACCGGCACCTGAACCACCGCGAGAACGTGGTCCTGTCCCTGCACCCGCACAACGACCGGGGTACGGCGGTCGCCGCGGCCGAGCTGGGCTACCAGGCAGGAGCGGACCGGATCGAGGGATGCCTGTTCGGCAACGGGGAGCGCACCGGAAACGTGTGCCTGGTGACCCTTGGCCTGAACCTGTTCACGCAGGGCGTGGACCCGCAGATCGACTTCTCCGACATCGACGAGGTCCGTCGTACCGTCGAGTACTGCAACCAGCTGCCCGTACACGAGCGGCACCCCTATGGCGGGGACCTGGTCTACACCGCGTTCTCCGGCTCCCACCAGGACGCGATCAAGAAGGGCTTCGAGGCCCTCGAGCGTGATGCAGTCGCCGCCGGGGTACCCGTCGACGACCACCCCTGGGGTGTGCCGTACCTGCCGATCGACCCCAAGGACGTCGGCCGCTCCTACGAGGCCGTGATCCGGGTGAACAGCCAGTCCGGCAAGGGTGGCGTCGCCTACATCATGAAGTCCGAGCACAAGCTGGAGCTTCCCCGTCGTTTGCAGATCGAGTTCAGCCGGGTGATCCAGGTGCACACCGATGGCGAGGGGGGCGAGATGTCACCCGAGGCGATCTGGTCGGACTTCAAGACCGAGTACCTCGACCGGGAGAGCCCGCTCAAGCTCAACTCCGTGCACACCTCCTCGGCGGCCGGCGAGAAGGACGCGCTGACCGTCAACGTGTACGTCGACGGCGAGATGCGGACACTGCAGGGGATCGGCAACGGCCCGATCGCGGCATTCGTGGAGGCTCTCAACGAGCTGGTCGCCGCCGAGCAGGAGGCCGGCAACCCGGTCTACGCGAACCGCACCGACGTCCGGGTCCTCGACTACCACGAGCACGCCCTGTCGTCGGGTGGCGACGCGATCGCAGCGGCGTACGTCGAGTGCGCGGTGGGCGACCAGATCCTGTGGGGCGTCGGGCTCGACCCGAACATCGTCACCGCCTCGCTGAAGGCGGTCATCTCCGCGGTGAACCGAGCCTCCTGACTGGTCGGCCGGTTCGGGCCGGGCGGCACATCGTTCGGGTCCCCCCGCCGGTCGTACCCTGGGCAGATGACGTCGGAGTCGGTCCAGCGGCAGCCACATCCGGCGTTGCGCGGGCTGGTGAGGACCTACCACGGCTATCGCTACGACGCGTTCCCGTCCGACGTGCACCACGGCCTGCCGTCCACCGACCTGACCGTGGTGCTCGCCTTCGACGACCCGTTGGACGTCGGCTGGCTCCGTGACCCGTCTTCCCGCGGCCGGCACCGGGCGCTGGTCTCCGGTCTGCACACCGCGCCGGCTGTGATCCACCAGGGTTCACCGCAGTCCGGTATCCAGTTCGGACTGACCCCGTCCGGTGCCCGCGTGCTGCTCGGGATGCCGGCTGCAGAGCTGGCGGCCACCATGGTGCCGCTGGGCCAGGCCATCGGGTCGCCGATGGAACATGTGTACGACGACGTGGCGGGTGCCTCGACGTGGCAGGACCGGTTCGACGCCCTGGACCGGCACCTGCTCAGGATTGCGATGTTCTCGGAGCAGCAGAAGGCGATCCGCGAGGAGCTGCGCTGGGCATGGTCGGCCCTGGCACGCAGCCACGGTTCGGTCCGGGTGGACGTGCTGTCGCAGGAAGTGGGTTGGAGTCGGCGGCACCTGAGCGCGCAGTTCGGAGCGGAGTTCGGACTGGGCCCGAAGCAGGTCGGCCGGGTCCTCCGCTTCCAGCGCAGCCGGTCCCTGCTGCTCGCCCGCGAGATGTCGCTGGCCGAGGTCGCGGCGGACTGCGGGTACGCCGACCAGGCGCACCTGACCCGGGAGTGGCGTGACTCCGCCGGCTACACGCCGACCGAGTGGCTACGGGCCGAGTTCCCATTCCTTCAAGACACCGCCGCAGCGCGGTGACACGCTCGGTGCATGACCGAGAACCAGAAGACATCACCGGCCCCGAACGTATGGCCGACCCTGAGCTACGACGACGCGCTCGCCGCGATCGAGTTCCTGACCGAGGCGTTCGGCTTCGAGTCGCGAGCGGTGCACACCGACCCGGACGACGTGTCGAACGTCGTACACGCTGAGCTGGCCTGGCCCCCGGGCGGCGGGGTCATGCTCGGGTCGGCGCCGCGTCCCGACGGGTGGCCCGACGTGCGGGGCCGCGGGTCGACGTACTGTGTGACCGACGAGGTCGACGCCGTGTTCAAACGCGCCATTGCCGCCGGCGCGAAGGTGCTGCGCGAGCCCCGCGACGAGGACTACGGCGGGCGTGACTTCGTCGTGCTCGACCCCGAGGGCAACATGTGGAGCTTCGGCAGCTACCCCGGCGAATGACACTGGTGAGCTCCCGGAAGGGACCTCGGAGAAATCGTCCGTACGGTCCGAATGTGCCTGCCCCGTAGCAGACTGTTCGCATGGATCTGGACAAAGCTCGAGAGTTCGTGAGACATCACCATCGCGCCGTACTCGCCACCCGGACCGCGGACGGGGGCATCCAGCAGAGCCCGGTGCTGGTCGGCGTGGACGAGCAGAGCCGGCTTGTCGTGAGCAGCCGCGAGGCCGCCTACAAGACCAAGAACCTGCGACGCGACCCGTGGGTGCAGCTGTGCGTGCTCTCCGACCGGTTCTTCGGTGAGTGGATCTTCGTCGAGGGCGAGACGGAGGTGATCTCGCTTCCGGAGGCGATGGAGCCGCTGGTCGACTACTTCCGCAGCGTGTCGGGGGAGCACGACAACTGGGACGAGTACCGAGAGAGCATGCGCAGGGAGAAGCGAGTGCTGCTCCGGGTGGAACCCCTGCGCGCCGGTCCGGACCGACGGGGATGAGAAGCGCAGGGTATTCCGTACGACAGGCGTGACACGATCAACGCATGGTCAGTGATCCGGGCCCCCGGAGAGGCGATGTGATGCTGCGCCTCGTCATCGCCGACGACTCGCTGCTTCTGCGTGAGGGGATCGCGCGCCTGCTGACTGAGGCCGGCTTTGAGATCGTGGGGCAAGCAGGCAGTGCTGACGAGCTGGTGGCTGCGGTCAGCGAGCATCATCCCGATGTGGCGATAGTCGACATCCGGATGCCACCCGACCACACCGATGAGGGGCTTCGCGCGGCCGAGACAATCAGGGCCGCGCATGGGACCGAGGTGGGGATTCTCGTCCTCTCGCAGTACGTCGAGACGACATTCGCGCTCCGGCTGGTGGCCGACGGCGCAGCTGATGACTCATACTGCCGGCTTCGAGGACCGACAGCTCGGCCTCTCTGTGGTCGACGTGGAGCGATCGAGATCGTTGGCCACCTTCCTCGCCGCCGACATGCCCGATCGCATCTTTCCGCCCGGCAAGGTCACCGGCTACTCCAACTACGGGACGACGCTGGCCGGCTACATCGTGGAGCAGATCAGCGGTGAACCCCTCGCCGTGTACGTCCAGAGGCACATCTTGGAGCCACTGGACATGCGGCACAGCACTCTTCGCCAGGTCTTGCCGCGAGAGCTCGCCCAGAATCTTGCGAGCAGCTATCAGAACGTCGAGGGAACCTCGAGGTACTCCCTCAGGAGTACTTCGCGATCGCGCCGGCGGCTGGGATGAGCGCGACAGCAACGGACATGGCGCGTTTCATGATCGCCCATCTGCAGGACGGCACGCTCGCGGATGATCGGATCCTTCAACCGGCAACTGCGCGCGACATGCATCGGCAGCACTTTGCGAACGACCGGCGTCTCAGCGGTATGGCTTACGGCTTGGTCGAGCAGCGGCGCGCAGATCAGCGCATCCTCATGCACGCCGGTTCGACGAACTTCGAACAGTTCCAGAGCTACCTCATGCTCATGCCGAAGGACGGCGTCGGGCTTTTCGTGTCGTTCAACAGCCAAGGGGGCGGTCCGGCAAAGGGTGAGCTGGGCGAGGCCTTCCTCGATCGGTACTACCCAGAGCCGTCGCCCTCGCTGACCCGTGGGGTGGAGGGCTTCACGGACCGGTCGACCGACTTCGTCGGCAGCTATCAAATGACCCGGACGACCAGTAGCAACATCGAGAAGCTCGTCGGTCTACTCCCATCCGCTGTCGAGGTCTCGCGCAACCAGGACGGCAGCTTGTCCATCACAGGTGGGCCCATGGGCGCCGAGGCGTGACGTTGGCTGGAGGTCGAACCGGCTCCTCTTTCGTGAGGTCGGCGGCTGGGAGGAGGTCGCCTTCGCAGAGGACGGCGATGGCAACGTGACATCGATGTTCGCCGATCGCCTCCCGATCGTCGGGTTCACGAAGCAGCAGTGGTGGGAGTCGACGCCACTGCACCTAGGACTGCTGGCAGGTTCGATGGTCGTCTTTCTCACCACCGTCATCGGGTTGCCGATCGCCTGGCTGCGCAGTCGTCGGCGACGCACTCTCCCAGCTTCGGGGCCCGAATGACGCGGGGAATCGCGTGGCTGGCCAGCCTGCTGTTCGTCACGTTCCCGGCTCTCCTCGTCCTCGGACTAGCCGACCTGGAGAAGGGCATCAGCCCTCTCGCGAAAGCCGCGCTGGCCGTCGGCGTCGTCGGTGCCCTGTCCACCGCCGGTCTCGGCGTCTGCACGGCCGTGGCCTGGAAGAAGGGCTACTGGGGCTTGGTCGGACGCGTGCACCTCACGCTGGTCACGCTGACCGGGCTCGGGTTCGTCTGGTTCCTGCACCACTGGAATCTCCTCGGGTTCCGCCTCTGAGCGATGCCCGGTTCGACGCGGCAGCCAAGCACGCGACAGCTCGGTTCAGGGAAGCACCAGCCGGGACATGGTGAGCTCCGAACCCTCGCGCAAGGGGGAGGTGTCGCCGTTGGCGACGAACCCGTAGATCTCGTAGAGGCGGCGGGCGGCGGGGTTCGCGTCGGCCACCCACAGGTCTGGGCGCAGGTCGTGCTCCTGCGCCCAACCCACGAGCTCGTCCAGGATCCGGGTCCCGATGCCCTGGCCGCGCACGCGCGGTTCTGTCCACATCGCGACGATCATGAGCTTGCCGGGCTCGTACTCCCATCCCGCGCCCAGCGCGACCGGCTCATCTGCCTGGTACGCGAGCACGGCCGGTCCGCGACCGTCGAGCCGTCCCGCCCAGTCAGCCTCGGTGAACGCCATCTCCCGCTCGACGGTGGAGCCGAACGCGTCGGGTGAGTCCCGCAACGACCGCAGCCGGATGTCGCGCCAGTCCTCCCACGCGTCGGCGTCGACCCGGCGTACCTCGATGCCGGTCACCGATCCGGGGGCTTCGGCGATGCAGGCGGTGCCGACGCGGACGAAACCGACCCGCTCATAGACCCGCGCCACCGCATCGTCCTGTGCGGACAGGAAGATGGTGTCCAGCCCTCGACGCCTCGCGTCCTCCGCCAGTGCCTGCGCGATCGCTGCGCCGACGCCGCGTCGACGTGCCCGGGGGAGTACCGCGATGCCGGTGAGCTCGGTGGTGGTGCCGCGCGGCGAGTGGGTGCCTCCGCCGATCACGTTCCCCTGTCCGTCGTACGCCCCGACCAGCACCAGCTGTCCCGACCGCAACTGCTCGGCCCTGCGTCCGATGCTTCGCGGTTCGACGTCGTCGGTGCCGGCGAACCCGGCGTGGACCGCTCCGAGCACAGCACCGAGATCGGCGGAGTCCGGGTCGAGTACGTCGATCCGCGTGTCGTCCGACGAGGGGACGGGGGACGCCGTGCCGCGAGGGAGGACGAGCAGCGGGCACTCCTCGACGGCCATCCCGTCAGCACGGGCGGCGTCGAGCAGGGTCGGCGTGGTCTGGTGCACCCACTCGAGGTTCTCCGCGATATCGAGCTCGCGCTGCCGGTCGCGGACCGCCTTCACGTCCGCGACCCCGAAGACTGCGTCGTGGTCGATGCGGGGCCGCGCGTAGAAGTCCCAGCTGCCTGGGTCGGTCTTCAAGAACAGCGTGAACGGCCCGACCTCTTCCGTGGTCGCTGTGGCCCGGGGCGCGGCGTCGTAGTAGGTCTCGAGGGTGCCGAGGAGGTCAGCTGTGGTCACCGGGCTGAGCATGCCATTCCGGGTAGGCCCGACGCACCGCGTTTACGGAGGCCGCCGTCACCACCGCGAGAGGCGCTGTCACGTCCACCACGACCCCGACCTCGTCGTCCTCGAGCGGTTCAAGGGTGTCGAACTGCGAACGGAGCAGCGCCGGGGGCATGAAGTGCTTGGTGCGTCCGGCCATCCGGTCGTGCAGCACGTCGAACTCGGCATGCAGGTGCAGGAAGAACACGTTGCTGTCGGGCAGGCGGCTGCGCAGGATGTCGCGGTAGGAACGTTTCAGTGCGGAGCAGGTGACCACGGCCGACGTACCCGCGCGGTGCTGCTCGGCGATCAGCTCCGCGATCGCCTCCAACCAGGGCCTCCGGTCGCCGTCGTCCAGCGGCGTTCCCGCGGACATCTTCTCGATGTTGGCCGGCGGGTGCAGGTCGTCGCCCTCCACGAAGTCGAGGCCCAGCTCCTTCGCGAGCGCCTCGGCCACCGACGTCTTCCCGGTGGCGGAGACACCCATCGCCACGACGTGCACGGGCGGGTGTAGCGACGGGTGATCTTTGGCACTCACGCTCCGAGGCTACCCGAACGTAACTTAGGTTGTACCCATGGCGAATTTGGTTTCCGAGCGCATCGGCCAGTTCTTCATCGGCGACGATCGCGTCGAGTACACCGACTACGGCGCCGGCGACAGGTGGGTCGTGCTGGTCCACGGGCAGCTGATGCCGCGCCGGATGCACCAGCCGCTCGCCCGCGCCATCGCCGCCGAAGGTTTCCATGTGGTCACCGTCGACCTGCTCGGCCATGGCCGGTCCGACCGGCCCACCGACCCGATGCGGTACTCCATGACCGCGTTCGGCGAGCAGGTGATCGAGCTGCTCGACCACCTCGGCGCCGAGCAGGCGGTGATCGGGGGTACGTCGCTGGGGGCGAATGTCGCGCTCGAGGTCGCCGACGTCGCCCCGGCACGGGTCCGGGGACTGATCCTGGAGATGCCCGTGCTCGACAACGGTCTCGAGGCGGGGCTGATCGTGTTCGGTCCGTTGATGTTCGCCGCCCGGTTCGTGCCGCTCTCCGTCACCGCACTGCGGACTGCCACCAGGATGGTTCCGCGCGGAGTCGTCCCGTTCTGGGCGGGGATCGTGCTCGACACGCTGAACCAGCGGCCTGCCGCGATGGCGGCCGCTATCCACGGCATCTTCTTCGGACGGATCGCGCCGCCCACCCGGCGCCGACGACAGATCCATGTACCCGCGATGGTGGTCGGCCACCCCCGGGACCCGGTCCATCCGTTCGCGGATGCGGCGATGGTGGCGGAGGAGATGCCGAACGGCCGCTTCGTGCAGGCCCGCGGCATCCTCGAGTGGCGAGCCCGCCCGGAGCGTCTGAACGCCGCGGCGGTCGACTTCATCACCGAGTGCTGGACCGCCACCACCCACCGCCGCACCCGCGAGACCGTCCACTCCACCTGACTCGGTCCACCCGTCGGGCGGGCCTGCCGGGATCTGGCCGGGGCTTCGGGGGACAATGGAGCGCGTGGGTCTCTACCGTGACGAAGCAATCGTGCTGCGCACCCAGAAGCTGGGTGAGGCGGACCGCATCATCACGCTGCTGACCCGTGCGAACGGTCGGGTCCGCGCGGTCGCCAAGGGCGTACGTCGGACCTCCTCCCGTTTCGGTTCGCGGCTCGAGCCCTTCACCTACGTCGACCTGCAGCTCGCCGAGGGCAGGTCGCTCGATGTGATCACGCAGGCCGAGACGCTTGCGCCGTACGCAGCGAAGATCGGGGCCGACTACGAGAAGTACACCGCCGGGACCGTGATGCTCGAGACCGCCGAACGACTCGTCGTCGAGGACAAGGAGCCCGCGCTCCAGCAGTTCCTGCTGCTCGTCGGGTGCGCTGCGCACGATGTCCGCGGGGGAGCGGAACGCCAGCGCGGTGCTCGACTCGTTCCTGCTCCGGTCGATGTCGGTGGCCGGCTACGCACCCTCGTTCGAGGCGTGTGCGCGCTGTGGGCTCGAGGGCCCGCACCGTTCCTTCAACCCCGCCGCCGGAGGCATGTTGTGCGGCACCTGCCGGGTCCCGGGTTCGGCGAGCCCGGCTGTGGAGACGGTCGCCCTGCTCGGTGCGCTGCTCGCCGGGGACTGGGCTGTCGTGGAGGCGAGCGAGTCGCGCCACCGCAAGGAGGCGAACGGGTTGATCGCCGCCTACCTGGCCTGGCATCTCGAACGCGGGCTCAAGTCCCTGTCCCACGTCGAACGCTGAACATCAGGGACGGCCGAGCAACGTGTCCATCGACTCGTTGAACTTCGCCAGCAGCCTGCCGAACTCCTCGCGGTCCTCGTCGGGCCAGTTGTGGAGGACGGCGTAGAGCCGTTCCCGCCGGTGCTCGCGGGTCCGCTCCAACACGTCACGACCCTCCTCCGTGAGCGCCAGGATCGAGGCTCGCCGGTCGGACGGGTCCGTCGTCCGGGTGGCCAGCTCGGCCTTCTCCAGCGCCTGCACCTGCCGGGTGATCGTGGACGGGTCTAGGCCGAACGCCGAGGCCAGGGCGCCGAGCCGCTGCGGGCCGTCGTCGGCGAGCCGGGCCATGATCCCGTACGCCGACCGGTCGAGCTCCATGACGCCGGAGGAGGTGGAGATGTGAATACGCTGGCCACGGCGCAGCAGGACGGTCATCTGCTGCTCGATCTGTTTGTTCGCGTTGTCCATCTGTCCCGCTTCCAGGGTCTCCGTGTGAGCCGCCTCATCTGAAGAATAAGTTGGTCAGCGCATCAGAGTGCGAAGAATCGAAGAGAGGATCAGCGGTGGCGCGAGGCAGCAGGTCCCGAAGTCGGGCAGAAGTGCGTGCACCCAACCCGCATCCGTCCGGGGAGCGGCCCCCAGCGATCCCGCAGGAGCTCGTCCCGCGGCACGTCGCGATCGTGATGGACGGCAACGGCCGCTGGGCCAGACAACGCGGACTTCCCCGCACCGCGGGGCACGAGCAGGGTGAGCACTCGCTGTTCGACGTGGTGGAGGGTGCGATCGAGATCGGCGTGCAGGCGGTCTCGGCGTACGCCTTCTCGACCGAGAACTGGAAACGCTCACCGGACGAGGTGAGGTTCCTGATGGGCTTCAACCGGGACGTGATCCGGCGCCGCCGCGACGAGATGCACGAGCTCGGCGTGCGGGTCCGCTGGGCCGGTCGCGAGCCGCGGCTGTGGCGCTCGGTGGTCAAGGAGCTCCGGGTGGCGGAGGAGATGACGCGCGACAACGACGTGCTCACGCTGACCATGTGCGTGAACTACGGCGGCCGAGCGGAGCTCGCGGACGCCGCTCGGTCGATCGCGCGCGAGGCCGCCGCGGGACGGCTCGACCCCGAGCGGGTCGACGAGAAGACGTTCGCCCGGCACCTCTACGTGCCCGAGCTCGCCGACGCCGACATGGTGTGGCGCACCTCCGGGGAGGAGCGGCTGTCGAACTTCATGCTCTGGCAGGCCGCCTACTCCGAGCTGGTGTTCACCGACGTGCTGTGGCCCGACGTGGACCGTCGGCACCTGTGGCAGGCGGTCGACACCTACGCGCGGCGGGACCGTCGGTACGGCGGCGCCCTCCCCAACGACTAGTGCGGCGTGGGATAGGTGGTTTGCGGCATCGCGTGAACGAGAAGGAGGTTGTTCCGGCCGCTCGACCTTGCTCCTGGTCGGATCAGCCGTAGAGGGCGGTGAAGTTGTCGCGCAGGACCAAGTCTGCGAGCTCACCGTCACCGGCTGCCGCGCGAAGACGAGCAAGTTCTCCGACGTGATCTCCCCACGGCTCATCGCTGGCGAAGAGCAGCCGGTCTTGGCCGATCCCACGCCGTTCGATTTCCTTCACCAACCAACGCGGGGCGAATCCGACGGCCCAACTGGTGTCGGTGTAGACCTGCTTGCCCGACTCGATCCAGTCGAAGAAGCGGCTCCCGATCAGCTTGATGTGCGCACTCACCCCGCCGCCGAGGTGCACCAGGTGGATCTTTACGTCATCCCCGTAACGCTCGACGAGGGAACCGATCTCGTCGATGTCGGACGCCCCGCCGGACGACGTGTGCACGTGTACTACAAGCCCGGAGGCACGCGCGACGTCGAAGATCTGGTCTAGCTGGGGGAGACATGCCGGGTCATCGACACGTCCGCCCAGCAGGAAGCTCGTCTTGAGGACCTTCACGCCCTTCTCGCCAGCGTGCGCCAGGGCGCTCTGGTTGAGTTCGGCGTCCTGAGGCCGCGGTGACACCCACAAGCCACAGCTGACCCTGTCGTCTGCCGCGGCCGCCTCCAGCACGAGCTCGTTGAACGAGAACGACACGGCTGCGTCGGGGACCCCGTAGTTGGGGATCACCATGGCTCGTTCGGTTCCCTCTGCATCGAGGTCCGCAAGGAACTCGGCGACCGTGCTGCGAGCCGAGCTGTCGGGGTGGACCGGCGGACCGCCGTAGAACGGGTAGGCCGGAAGGAGGCCGATGTGGCGGTGGGCGTCGTTGACGAGTTTGGAAGCCATGAGGGTTACTATACTGCAGGGTTGTATCGGATAGTAGAGGACTTCGAGCCCGCCTGAGTCGGGGACCTCGAGCTCCGTGAGGGTTCCACCGCACAGCACTGCTACCTCGGTTGGTCAGCCGCCGGCGGACGTCACGAGTCCCGGAGAGCGACCCACAGGGCGCGTGCGGCGGACTTGCCCTCGTTTGCCCAGTGGTGGGGCTGGTCGCCCATGAAATGGAGTGAGTCACCACGCCTGACCTTGTGCCGCGTTCCTGCGATTTCGAAGGTCAGCGTGCCCTCGAGGGCGAAGACGAGCTCCTCCCCGGCGTGGACGAGTGGCTTGTCGCCACTGTTTGCGCCGGGGGCGACAGTGGCGACCGCGGCAGCGCTGCGGAACGGGGCGTAGGGACCCGATACCCCCTCGAGGGTCAAGCCCGCGTGAGGGGTGAACACTGCGGAGCGGTTCGATGACGGTGTGAACGCGACCGGCTCTGGTTGGCCGTCGTCAAGTTCGACGAAGTAGGTGACCGCGCGGTCCAGAGCCGCGGCGATCTTCAGCAGTGTGGTGATCGTGGGCACCATGTCGTTACGTTCGATCTTGTGGATCGCCGCGGCGGACACTTCCGCCTTGACGGCCAGCTGTTGGAGCGAGAGGCGCTGCTCCTGGCGGAGGTTCTTCACCTTCGGCCCAATGGAGCTGACGATTCCGTCCACGTGTTGCTCGATACGGGTTGAACTCGCTGATGCGGGCTTCGTGTTGGTCATGTCCTCTATCCCCTTGACGCTTGGGCGGCATGCAATATAGTAAACGAAAGTCGACCATGGTGGGCACGTAGGCACGTAGACGTTCGAGTCCGCCTACCTCGAGACGGAGGCACGTGCGTGACGCGCAAGATCGTAGTCGTCGGTGGCGGCGGGGGCGGCATGGGCGCGGCGGGCGGTGCCAAGGCCGTCGACCCCGAGGCGGAGGTCGTGGTCTACACCGGATTCGACGATGTTGCCTACAGCCCGTGCGGCATCCCCTACGTCCACGGCAAGGAGATCGACAGCTTCGAGCGATTGTTCCTCGCCTCCAAACAGGCGTACGTCGACGCCGGGATCGATGTCCACTACAACGCAAACGTCACCAGCGTCGATGTCACGCGCAAGGTCGTCCATGTAGCCGACGCTGGCGAGGTCTCGTGGGACACCCTGGTGCTCGCGACCGGGTTCAACTACGCGGATCCGGGAGTGCCGGGTGGCGATCTCGCGGGTCTCTACTACGTCAAGAACATCCGCGAGGCCATCGAATGGGACAAGGTCTTGGACACGGTCAAGTCGGCGGTGGTCGTGGAGGCCTCGCCGCTCGGCGTGGAGATGGTCACAGCGCTCGCTCACCGAGGGATCGAGACCCACCTGATAGATCCGAGTCCGTGGCCGATGTCGGAGATCGCCGACCCGGACATCATGGCTCCGGTCGAGGACTCCTGGCGCGAGCTCGGCGTCACGACGCACTTCAATACCACCCTGAAGGCATTTGTCGGCGACGGCCGGCTGCGTGCGGTACAGACCTCGGACGGCGAGATCACGGCCGATCTGGCGGTGATCTGCACCCACAAGGAGCCGAACAACGCGCTGGGCGTCGCTGCTGGACTCAAGATCGGCTCCACTGGCGGTCTCATTGTCGACGACCGGATGAGGACCTCGGCCCCGGGTGTGTTCGCGGCCGGAGACTGCACAGAAATCCCGAACGGGCTGACGGGCGTGCCGCTCCAGGGCCTCACCGGCAGCCACGCGTACGCGCAGGGCAAGACGGCGGGGATCAACGCAGCGGGTGGCTCACGGGCCTACAGCGCGGTCTACGTCCCTTGGGGCACCGCGGCGGGAAAGTGGATCATCGGCGGCGCCTCCTTCGGCGAGACCACGGCAACCGCGCTCGGAATTCCCTACGTTGTGGGAGCCGCGCAGGGCATTTCGCGAGCCCGCTATTACCCCGGCGTCAAACCGGTCAAGGTCAAGCTGCTGGCCGAGCCGGGCAGCCTGCGACTCCTCGGTGCTCAGATGGTCGGCGGCGAGGGCATCAAGGAGCGCGCCGACTTCCTAGCCGTGGCGATCAAGTTCGGCCTCACCCTGCACGATCTGGCACGCATGGAAAACGTCTACTCACCAGCTATCGGGGCTCTCAATGAGCCGATCGTGGTCGCCGCCCAAAGCGGCATCGACGCATTGCAGAAGAGCTGAAGATGTCTTTCTCTCGATGGTTGCGTAGCAACTCAGAGCACTATTTGTTGATAGCGGCGCAGGACCGGATAGCCCACCAGCAGGGAACGCGAGGGCCTCGGTCGCCGCGCGGCCTGCGTGAGTTTCTCTGGCTTCGAGTCTTCGCGCCGGTTTATCGAGTGCTGCCGTGGCCACTGCGGCACAAGATCATGCTGATGATGCCGGGAAGCCATCGCCAGCATTGGGCGCCACCGCCCCAACCGCACGGCTCAGCCGTGGAGGAACACTTTCCGAGGAGATCAACCCAACAAGAGAAGGAGTCTGGCAATGGTTCAGATCGTGGGTGAGCGGGTCAAGAAGGGCGACGCAATCGTCGACTATGACGACAAGGTCTTCGAGGACATCCAAGCGGAGCCGGGCGAAAGCGCTTACATTCTGATGCACACGGTGCCTTTCGAGGGCTCGGTAGGTCTGGTCAACATGCTGACCGCGACCCGGGTCAACCGAAAGGGTTTCGACACGCACCTGGTGCTCTATGGCCCCGGTTCGTTGATGGCATCGGCCGCACGCGGCTATCCAAAGGTCGGCGACGAGGCATTCCCGGGAGCGCTCGGCTACAACAAGCAGCTGCAGACGTTCATGGACGAAGGTGGCCATGTTTACGCGTGCAGGTTCTCGGCTGCGGCTCTCTACGGCATGCGCGAGATCGACATGATGGAGGGCGTCAAGCCGATCAACCCGCTCGACGTGCTGGATGCGGTGCTGACAGCGCGGCGTAACAACGCGCTGATCATGCAGACCTGGACCGTCTGACGTAGCTCGCGGTCGCCGCTCGACCGAGCGGCAACCGCTGCGGTCGGTTCGGGATGCCGCCGTGTCAGCGGAGCATTTGGGAGTACAGGCGGGCGTGTTCTTCTGCCGCCCGGTCCCAGCTGAATGCTGGGACCAGTGCGCGGCCGCCTCGGATCAGAGTGTCACGCAACGCGTCGTCGGTGACCACTCTGCGCATTCCCGCAGCCAACGACTCCGGGTCACCTACCTGCGTCATCACCGCGCTCTCGTCGGGCGTGAGGTACTCGCGCAGCACCGCGATGTCGCTGGACACCACAGGAAGATCGGCTGACATGGCCTCCAGGACGGCTAGGCCCCAACCCTCCTTGACCGATGGAAAGGCAAGCGCGTCGGCGCTGCGATACCACTCGTGAAGCTCGGCATCGCTGATCGAGCCGGCAAGGATCACGTCGGTACCCAGCCGCAGGCCCAGCCCAGGCATCGTTGCCAGTACTTCGTCGCGGTATCGCCTGTAGTCCTGGAACGAGTGCCCGCCGACCACGACCAGTGCAGGTGTGGGATCGAGTTCTCGCGCCAGAAGGGCCATCGCCTGAAAGAGAAAGATGCTGCCCTTGCGTGGTTCGATGCCTCCCACAGACAAGAAGACGAAACGATCGGCAACCCCCGCCTGCTGTCGCAGTGCATCACGCCTTCCGGACTCGATGGGTGTGAAACGAGTGGGGTCGACCCCGTTGTGAATGACGACGGCGTCCACGCCGTAGTCGGCCTTCAACCGGTTGCGCCAGTCCTCGCTCACGACAACCAGATGATCCGGCTCCTCGATGGCCTTGCGCTGACACTCGACCAGTGCGGCCGTGCTGAAGTCGTCTACGTGGTGCACGGTCCGCACGACGCGCACCTGGGCGCCTGCGTCACGCACTCGTGCAGCGGCGCGCGCGGAGATGCAGTCCTGCGCGTGAAAGACATCCACCTCGTCTGCAATCTCGGACAGCCCGGCTTCGAGGTCGTCGATGGACGCGAACACACGCCTCTCCAAAGTTGCGGCCGGTGGAGACGTCGGTACCACTGAGTACGGCGCACGCACCGGCCGGAAGAAGCCCTGCTCGGGGTCGCCGAGCGCGACGATGCGCACTGGCATCGCCTTGTCAGCCATCGCTCCCGCCAGCGACAGCGTATGGACGACGCCACCACGGGCCTTAGTCGAATACGTGACCAGGGCCACTCGAGGTTGGCTGGTTCGGCCACTGGCGGCGTTCATAGCTTGATCCTTACCAGACCTGGATCGCCGGTGGCGATCGCCGCGGCGACCAGAGAGGCCCTTGCTGCGGTCTCCGTGACGATGCAACCAGCCTGCACCAGCAGGTCGCGTTGGCCGGCGTACCCCTGCGGGTCCTGCTCGGTCCCGAGGACGTAGGCAACGACACGAGGGCCACCGTTGGCCATGACCGATTGACATACAGGTCCGAGAATCCCAGCCGGATCGGGGTTGGCACCGTAGCCGAGGACCACGTCGAGGATGATCGCGCCCACCTGGGGATCTGCGGCGTGCTCGAGAAGCAGCTCGACCCGGGCCTCGGGGTCGATCATCGGGTGCGGACGTCCGCGGGTGTACTCCTCCTCGCCGAGGTCGAGGCATTGGTGGGCGCCGTCCGGTGCGGGTAGCCCCCACTCCTTGTTGATCGGGGTATTGGAGCGAACCTCGCCGATCGTCCGGCCCAGGACCACCAGGGACTCGTAGCAAAGCGTCCCGCCCGAGAACAGCCCCCTGACCAGCGAGCGATCCGGCGACAGCCGTTGGCGCGACTCATTCACCGACGGGCCCAGCGTCCGGGTGGGGTCAGGCGTGGTCATCCCCAGCAGGCCGAGAGTCGCTGTGACGCCGGACTCCAGGGTGTCGGCGAGCACGACTCCGGGTGGCGCCGGGAACTCGGGATCGAAGCCGATCAGTGCCGCGACCAGGGGGGTATCGCCCGCCGTCGCGAGCACCGCAGCGGCGACGTCGGGCGAGGGGGGCTTGGAGACGAAAAGGATGACATCGGTGGCCGGATGCTCGCGCAAGGCCGAGATAGCCGAGCGTGCCATCCGCCCACCGACCTCCGAGGACATGTCGCGCCCTCCGACGCCGATGACCTGACTAACGCCCACGCCCCAACGGTCCAGCAGCGCCATCGCCTCCTGGGCACCTGTGCCGGCAGCGGCGACGACGCCGACTCGCCCTGGCGCGACCGCGTTGGCGAATCCCAGGCCGGTGCCACCGAGCATCGCGGTGCCAGCGCCCGGCCCCATCACCAGTCGACCGCGGCTGAGCGCGTGGTCCTTGAGCGCAATCTCCTTCTCGAGCGGCACGTTGTCGCTGAACAGCAAGACGTGCAGGCCCGAGGAAAGAGCTTGGTGGGCGGCCAGCGCGGCGTAGTCGCCGGGCACGGAGATCACCGCGACGTTGGACTCCGGCCGCAGTCGCAGTGCGTCGCGCAGGGTGCCTGGCGCGTCGTGGGCAGGACGATCGGCGTCGTCAGCTGGGCCGGAGGACGCGACTGCGGACTCGCCGATGGCCAGTGCCTTCTCGGCGACGGAATCGCTGACCGCCCGTACGACGAGAAAGAAGTCGTTGGATCCGGCGTCGCCCACCTGCGCGGGCTCGACGCCTTCCGTGCGAAGCGTCTCAACATTCGCGGGCGTGGCCATGGCCGCGCTTGCCCACTCAACGCCTTCTGCCTCTCGCATGGCCCGCATCCCGCGAAGTTGCACGACCGAATCGATGTAGGTGTCCCGGAACAACTTGATCGCCATGGTCATGCGATCGCGCCCTCACGGCTCGCGACAGGGACGATCCGGGTGCCTACGAACTCAGCTGCCGGGTCGTTGCTGCCGAGCGTGGCCGCCACTAGCCGAGCGGTTGTGATCACCGAAACCTGCCCCCCGCGACGGACGAACCGAGTGGCGGCACGAACCTTGGGTCCCATGCTGCCCTCGGGGAACTGCCCAGCGCTCAGGTGGCGTTCGGCCTCCGCGGCGTCCACCAACGTCAAGCGGCGTTGGGTTGCCTTGCCGAAGTCCAGCTGGACGGCATCCACTGCGGTGATGAGGACGAGCGCATGTGCCCGGAGTTGGTGGGCGAGCTCGGCCGCGGCGAAATCCTTGTCGATGACGGCGTCCACCCCGTCCCAGACATCCCCGCGGCGACCTACCGGAATTCCGCCTCCGCCGCCGGTGACCACGACATGGCCAGCGTCGAGCAGGCAACGGATTGCGTCGATCTCGACGAATCCCTTCGGCTCGGGTGACGCGACCACACGACGAAAGCCGCGGCCGGAGTCCTCGGTGATGTCCCAACCGCGGCTCTCGGCGAGCTTCGTCGCAGCAGCCTCGGGGAAGAACGGCCCGATCGGCTTCGTCGGCCGGTCGAACGCAGGATCGTCCAGATTCACGATCACGTGGCTCAGCAAGGCCGCAATTCGATGACGCCGCCCGCATACCCGGTACAGCGCAATCGCGATCAGTGAGCCCAGCTGGCCTTCGGTCATGGCGCCCAGGCTGAACAGCGGCATCTCGGGAACCTCGCCGCGTCCCTTCTCCTGCTGGATCGCGAGATTGCCGACCTGCGGGCCATTGCCGTGGACGACGACCACGCGCCAACCCGCATCGAGCAACTCGCAGATGGACACAGCCATCCCTGCGGCGTTGGCGCGCTGCTCCTCGTACGTTCCGTGCTGACCCTCGGCAACGAGCGCATTCCCGCCAAGGGCGACTACCGCGGTCCTGGTCACGACCCCTCGCTTCGATGGACAATCAACCGACACCTTCACGTGCGGGTGAGGAATGCGTGGACTCGTTTAGCATACTGTGTAGCCATAGATGATAGTGAACGTCGTTGTCATGCACAAGGCATCCTTCTGAGTTGGAGCGAAGATATGGCTGGTCTTGCCGCCGACATCCCCGCCGAGGCGATGACGAGATTCACCGCCGCCGAGGCTCGTCTGTACCCGCTGGCCATGACGGATCCCGCTGGGTACCAGCGAGCGACGACACTCGTGGGACTCGTCGCCAACGAGCTACGCAGAAGCTGCGCCGACATCGCGGCCGTGCTGGAACGACGTGTCGAGCTGATCAGTCTGCTGCCCGCGCTCGCGTCCGCGGCAAAGCTGAGTCTCGGCGATCTGCCCGCCGATGCCGTGGTCGATGCTGCGTCGGCGTTGCGTTGTCGCGAGTTGAGGGCGGCCGGGGCCGCTGAGGCGTTCGGCGCGCGCATCGAGGCTGCGAGAGAGGCCGGAGTCGAGTGGCTTGTAGACGAAGCCGATCCGGCCGACGTCATGAGCGGCACCTATCGACGGTCCGAGACGCACGTGCCGACCGGCTCGACCGTGATCACCTCGATCGAGGCCGGCGGCGCTCGGGCGGGTACGACCTACGCGATCGAGCTGATCAGTCGCGGTGAGGCGCCGACGGCACCTTCCTCGCAACGTTGGGTGTATCCGGGTCGAGACGCCTGGGCCTCCGCTGTACAAGACGTCCGAGCCAGGCTGTCCGGCGCATCGTCGGGAGGCGTTGTCCCGCGGCCTTGACATCCCGGTCTGAGATGCCTGTACTAAAGGTTATGATTCGTGTCGCGAAGTAAACGATTTGGAGAGCGTAATGAACGTGAGTCGTGGGTCCTCTGCGTTGACGTCACCCCTCGAATCGCCCCCGGCTCAGCAGGTGGAGCCAGCCGCCGCCGCGGCGCTGGCGACGCTTCTCGTCGACCTCCAGGCTCGTGGTCTGCGGGTTGAGGTCCCACTCGAACGACGGCACGGCGGCGCGGGCCCGACCGACTCCGGCATGTTGTGGGTTGGCGGCTTCCCGATCACGGTCCCCACGGACAACGCCGCTGCGGAAAGCTCGACTTATACGTTGAAGGCCGAGGACGACGGCTACGCCATCTTCGAAGGCAGCCAAAGGGTGGCCACAGCCTCGACCCAGCGGCGCCCGCGCTTCTATGACCTCAGCACGGCCGACGGCGTCCCGTACTGGAAGATCGGCCTGCTCCACCTGGACTCTTTCGCCAGCACCGTAGTGCAGACCTGCTCGTACTGGGGCAACGAGAACCAGTGCAAGTTCTGTGGCATCGGAGTCTCGCTGGACGCGGAACGCACGATCGTCAAGAAGAGCCCAGAGCAGCTCGCCGAGGTTGCGATGGCGGCCAAGGAACTCGACGGCGCGGTCGATGCAACGCTCACCACCGGAAGCTCCAACGGCGTCGATCGTGGCGCGCGGTATGTCGCGCGATGCGGAAATGCGGTCAAGGACGCCACGGGCTTGCCGGTGGAGGTCCAGTTCGAGCCGCCGATGAACCTCGACATCATCGACGAGGTCGCCGACCTGGGCATCGACTCGGTGGGCATCCACGTCGAGTCGTTCGATCCGGACGTGCTCGCGCATGTTGCGCCGGCGAAGGCTCGAACCGGTATCGAACAGTACTTCCGCGCCTGGGAACGCGCCGTCGCCCGCTTCGGTGAGGGGCAGGTCTCCACGTACGTCATCCTGGGCATGGGCGAGGACCCGGAGCTGACCGTGCGAGGCTGTCGGCGGGCGATCGACATGGGCGTGTTCCCCTTCGTCGTTCCGATCCGGCCGGTGGCCGGCAGCCTGATGGAAGACGTCATCCCACCGGATCGCGAGTACACCGAGCGCATCTATCGCAAGGTGGCCGGCTACATGAGCGAGCGGGGGATGGACGCCAGCGTTCCCAAGGCCGGCTGCGCCCGATGCCAGGCTTGTTCCGGTCTGCAGGGTGTTCAGGCCCTGTTGCAGATCGGCCCACGTCCCATCCAGGTATCCCAGGCAGTCTGATACCCCATGCCGTCCGAGCTGAGCCTGACACGCGCGGCTGTGCCGGCGCAGCCGCTGCGTCACAAGCCCTCTGCCAAGACCGGAGTCTTCTGCAGGCAAGCTCGTTCGACCAGCGAGCGCGCCGACCACCTCGCCATCCGACAGCAGATCTTCGTCGACGAACAGGCAGTCTTCAGCAAGTCTGACCTGGATTCGCGTGATCAGGACGACTCAACGATCGCGCTGCTCGGCTACTGCGACGGGGTCGCCGCGGGAACCGTCCGACTGTTCGTGCTTGACCGGGCCACTGGCCGTTGGCAGGGCGATCGGCTCGCCGTGCTCTCGCCGTACCGAACACGAGGGCTTGGCGCCCCTTTGGTGCGCTGCGCGGTGGCAACTGCGGCTGCGCGTGGCGGGCAGGAGATGATCGCCCATATCCAGCTCGCAAACATCGCGTTCTTCCGGCGGCTCGGCTGGACCGCTGTGGGTGGCACAGAGATCTACGCGGGCCTTGTCCACCAACCCATGAGCATCGTGTTGCCCACACAGGACGAGGGCATCGCCACCGTCCGGAGACTCGCGGCGGGGCTCAGCGCGCGAGGCCGGTGACCTCGCTCACCGCGAGGTCGATCACCGTGGCCCGACGGCCTCCCGAACGCATGGCCAACAACCCGGACTCGTCGATCACACCGACCACTGCCGCCTCGAGACCGCGCGCACGAAATGCCGAGAGGCATTCGCTCTCGCGTCCTGGAGGTGAGCACAGCAAGAACGCGTACGCCGGGAAACAGGTCAGCCAGTCCTGCATCGACACCCCGGCTGGGCGAGGGAGACCCTCCAGGTCTACCGTCACGCCGAGCTGGCTCCACTCGAGCAGCATCGCCAGCGAGCCGACCAGCCCGGCCATGCTGACGTCCTTGGCGGCGACACAGGATCCCGAGGCCGCGACGGAAGCAAGGATGCGGACGTCGTCGGCCAACCCGGCGCCGCGCTCCTCGAAGGAGCGGAAGAAGGGAAAGTCTGCCCTCATCGACCCTTCCGTGCAGGCGGCCACGATCAGCGACTGCCCTGCGGCGACGTTCGTCGTGGACAGCACGGCTGCGGCCCGACCTACCCCGAAGGCGGACAGGGCAGGCGCGCCGTCGTGCACCGTCAGGTGACCGCCGGCCATCGCGACGTCGTACCACCCGCACGCTTCCTTCATACCCCGCAGGATCTCTCGGGCGATCTCGGGAGTGCCCACGATCGTGTCGACGATCGCCAGCGGGGTGGCACCCATGGCGGCGAGGTCATTCACATTTGCCAACACCGCTGCGACCCCTGCGCCGTAGGGGTCGGAGGCGACGAATGCCGGAAGCAACGCCTCGCCACACGCGATGACATGCTCGTCGTCGGATCTGTTCGGCCCGATGCCGGGTCGTGCAGCCACCACCGCGCCATCGTCGCCTGGGCCGTGAACCCAACTCCCGCTGCCCAGGACATCGGTGACCAGCTTGATCTCGCCCTTCGCGCGAAGCGCCGGATGCGATCGCAAGTAGCCTGCCAACTCGTCGAGCTCAGCCGCTGGATTCGAACCGGTGATCATGAACACCCCTCACGGGCCGGGAGGGGCGACCCGAGGCCCACGTTGGCTTACTCTCTCGGAAAGTGAACGATACATGTAGTATAGGCAACGTGAAAACGCCTACGTTCCTCACCCTGCCAGAGCGCAGCACGAAGCCCAGAACTGTAGGTCTCACCCATGTCCTCGACAAGGGGAAGACCGTGTCGTCGACCGAGTCAGCTCTGACCGCTGCTGCCACCTACATCGACGTATGGAAGTTCGGCTGGGGCACCGCCTATCTCGACACCGCGCTTGCCGACAAGCTGGCGTTGCTGAGATCGGCCGGGATACGGGCCTGCCTGGGCGGAACGCTGCTGGAAATCGCCTGGGTCCAGGGAAAGGCGCAGGACTGCCTCGACTGGGCGGGGAAAGTCGGATTCGACAGTGTCGAGGTCTCCCGCGGGGTCGCTCCGATGACACTGGCCGACAAGCACGAGCTACTACGCCGGGCGGCAGAGTCCTTCGTCGTCCTGTCGGAGGTCGGCAGCAAGGACCCCGACCAGGTACTCACCGCAAAGCAATGGCGGGATGAGGTAGCCGGCGATCTCGCGGCCGGGGCACAGTCGGTGATCACGGAGGGTCGAGAGAGTGGCACTGTGGGCATCTACCGCGGTGACGGGTCGATTCGCCAGGACATCGTGGCGGCGGCAGTGGGCGGCGGAGGGGTCGACAGGGTCCTCTTCGAGGCGCCCCGCAAGGACCAGCAGGCATGGCTGATCCGCGCGTTCGGCCCTGACGTCAATCTCGCCAACATCCCTTGTGACGAGGTGCTCGCCCTCGAGACTTTGCGTCTAGGACTTCGAGCTGACACCTGCGACCTCACCCGGCAATGGCAGCCGGCGTGACTGAGTCGGCCGCCACCACAGAGCGCAATGTGGTGCCGGGCGCCTATCGCGGTGTAGCAGTGACCTCGGTCGACGGCGAGCTCGATGAGGCAGCCCTTGCGCAACACTTCGTCGGGCGCGAAGCCTATCGCCGAACTCGTTTCATCGTCGTCCGCAAGGGTGCCCAGACCGCCATCGTCGCGGTGCAGAAGGAGTCCGAGGATCCGCTGTTCGCACCCATCGTCGCGCTTCGACTGCTCGTCGGGGCGGGCGACTGTGCCTACGTCGAGGACCCCGACGTCGATACCGCGGTGCCTACCGCGTTGGCGCGGGCCGCTCTGGCCCATGCGCCAGGGAAACGCGGTGTGGTGGTGCACGGCAAGTACTGTCACGTCAGTTTCATCATCGACCCGGCGCCGCTTCGGGTGACGGTTCGGGAGGTGGTGCCGCCATACCCCGCGAAGCTGGTCGACCAGACTCGTCGAGTGCTGGACACCGCCGAACACCTGCCTCCGATCGAGCTGGTGCCTGATGTCGTCGAGCTCGACCAGCTTGCGGGAAACAAAGCATCTACGTGCTACCTGCTCCCGTGCCGCGGTGGCGGGGTCTTCATCGAGGGTGCGGCCACGGCGTACCTGGACGAGCGTCCCGAGCACCGACCGTGGACCCTGATCGGCTGCGAGAGATCGCAGCAGATCCATGAGTGGTTCTATGGCGAGCGCGCCGAGCAGGTCGACATCTGCCCGCGGAAGCGAATCGGTGGCGCGGGTGCGATCCTGGCGAAATGCTGCCTGCTCGAGGCGCACATCGAGGCGGGTGACGGTTGTGTCGTCGTGCCGTGGGGAGCTTCGTTGGCCCAGATTTCCGAGGCGCTGGCTGCGCTGGCCGCCGAGTGGGAGCCGACGTGGGCACCCGCCTGAGCGATTCCGAGCAGTACGCCCACCTATGGAGTACTGCCGAGCTGGCCGCAGTGTTCGAGGAGCGGGCTCGGTTGCAGAGTTGGCTGGACATCCTCGCGGCGCTGGCCGCGGCCCAGGCGCGGTTGGGCATCATCCCTGCCGAGGCAGCGACCCAGATCGCAGCCTATGCCCGTGCGGAGTCGCTCGATCTAGAGGTCGTTGCGGGCGAGACCCGCAGGACGTCGCACTCGATGCTCGGCCTGATCAGGGGGCTGCAGCGGATACTTCCGGAGGAGGCCCGGGAGTACGTGTACCTCGGTGCCACAGTCCAAGACATCACCGACACATGGTTTGCCCTGGTCATGCGCGACGTCGGGGCAGCGACGTGGAATGACCTTCGGGCGATCGAGGACACGCTGCTCGCGCTGGCGGTCGAGCATCGTGACACGCTCATGGCCGGACGGACCCACGGTCAGCCTGGCTCGCCGATCACCTTCGGATTCAAGGCTGCGTCGTGGGCCGACGAGGTTCGGCGCCATCTTCAGCGGCTTGCGGAGGGCCGGCCGCGATGGTTGGTCGGGCAACTCGGCGGGGCGGTGGGCGTACTGGGCTTCTTCGCACCGCAGGGGATGGAGCTGCGGGCAGAGTTCTGCGCTGAGCTGGGGTTGGCCGATCCGGGCATCTCCTGGCTCACCTCGCGGGATCGGATCGCCGAGTTCGGCGCGCTGCAGGAGGCGATCTGCGGCACTCTGGCCCGGATCGGCAACGAGGTCTACGAGTTGCAGCGGCCCGAGATCGGCGAACTGCGTGAGCCCACCACGGCCGACACCGTCGGCAGCATCACCATGCCACACAAACGCAATCCCGAAGGCAGTGAGCATCTGGACACATTGGCGCGACTTGTGCGCGCCAACGCTAGCGTGCTCGCTGAGGGCATGGTCGTCGGGCACGAACGCGACGGGCGCGGCTGGAAGGCGGAGTGGGTCGCACTGCCCGAGGTCTGCCTGTTGACCGGCGTGGCCCTGCGCCTGGCCCGCCGGTTGCTGTCTGGTCTCGTCATCGATGCCGATTCGATGCTGGCCAACCTGGACAGCCACGGCGACCAGCTGGCATCGGAGCGGATCCTTGCTGGCCTGACACAGCGAATCGGCAAGCACGCCGCCCAGCAGCTCATGCACGACGTTCTCGCCCCCGGGACTCGTGACATCCACGAGGTACTCGATGTGTTGGTCGCCGGGGGCGCCGCCACAGAGCAGGACCGTCAGGCATGGACATCGTGGGAGGTCGGCGATGCCGGGAGGATGGTCGAGGAGGTTGTCGCCCGAGCTCGGCTCGCCCGGGCGACCGAGCCGGAGGCCTGGACGTGAATCGGCCTCGGATCGGACTCGCGGCCCTGCCGACTCCGCTAATGCGTGCGCGTGGTCTGGAGAGCGCTCTCGACGCGGGACCGCTGTACATCAAGCGTGACGATCTCACCGGATTTGGCGTCGCCGGCAACAAGGCGCGTGCCCTCGAGTTCTTGATCGGCGCCGCCATCGCCGACGGCTCCGACGTCTTCGTCGCGGTTGGCAGCCCCTCATCAAACTTCTGCGCGGCCGCGGCGATGGCTGCCCGTGTCGCCGGTATGGACTGCGACCTGCTGTTCCCAGGCAAGCGGCCATCGGTTCCGTCGGTGAATGTCGAGTTGGCCAGAGCGGCCGGCGCCCGGCTGCTCTTCGACGCGGTCGCAACGCGCGACGAGCTCGACGACGCTGTTCTCGAGCACGCTGACGTCCTTCGGGCCGACGGACGGCGGCCCTACGCGGTCCCGCGGGGTGGGGCGACACCGGTCGGCGGGCTCGGGTACGCCTTTGCAGCTCAGGAGCTGGCCGGACAGTGCGACAGAGCCGACATCGTCCCACGCACTGTTGTGGTGGCCACCGGCTCCGGCGGCACCCAGGCCGGACTGATCGCCGGGGCGGTGGGTTCTGGGCTGCCATGGCGGGTGATCGGCGCTTCGGTGAGCCGACCTGTCGAGGGCGTAGCCGACCAAATCCTGCGGACGGCACGGGCGTGTGCGGCTGAGCTCGGGACTGGCCAACCCACAGCAAACGACATCGATGTCCGTGATTGCCGAGGCGCAGGGTTTGGTGTTGCCTCAACAGACGATCGCATCAGCGCACGCCTTGCGTTGGAACATGAGGGGTTGTTGCTTGATGACTATTACGGCGCGAAAGCCATGACGTTGTTCAGAGCACTGCTGGCCGCCGGTGCGCCGACGCCCGCAGTGTTCTGGCATACCGGTGGACTGGCCGCGGCGCTCAGCGCCCTGATGCGAGAAGCATCATGACGACTCCGTCGCGGCGCAGCGGCCCACCGCAGGGGGCGCCCGCACGAGAGTTGATCGACAGCGGATTTGTCCTGGAAAATGCCGACGCGCCGTTCCTCCACGGGGGTCTGAACCTCGCTGACATCGCACATGTGCTGGACCTCTTGCGTCGCGAGATTGTCCCCGCGACAGCGGCGCGTGACCTGTTGCGGCTCCTGCTTGAAGTGCAGCGGATGGCTGCTGAAGACTTTCCGTACGACCCCGAGTTCGGTGAGCCGTACAACTCCCGGGAGCGCTTCTTCGTCGAGCGGCTGGGCAAGGTCGCCGGATGGCTGCATGCGGGCCGGCCGCGACGCGAGGCGGCCCGGATCGCGTTGCGGATCTACGTCCGCGACCAGCTGCTTGAGCTCGTCACCGAGGTAGTGAGGTTCGCCCGCGACACCACCGCGCTCGCGGGCCGGCATGTCGACACGCTCATGCCGGACCAGACGTACCTGCAACAGGCGCAGCCATCCACATTCGGCCACTATGTGTTGTCCTTCGTCTACCCGGCGGTGCGGGACGCCCACCGACTGCTCGACGAGTTCGACGACATCAACCGCAGTCCCGCTGGTGCCGGCTGCGTCAACGGAACCCGATTGCTGGACGACCGCACCTTCGTCGCTGCTGCCCTGGGTTTCGACGAGGTCATCGAGCACACCCGCGATGCGATGTGGCAGATCGACGGGCTCATCCAGGTGCTGGCCAGTGCGGCTAGCCTGCTCTCCACGCAGAGCAAACTCGCCGAAGACTTCGAGATCTGGTCCAGCAGCGAGTTCGACTTCGTCGACCTCGCGGACGCCTACACTCGGTCGAGCATCCTGATGCCGCAAAAACGCAACCCGTATTCGCTGTCCATCGTGAGAGGCGCGTCTGGCGTGCTGATCGGGCGGCTCACCGGGTTCCTCGCGGTCGCCAAGAGCCCATCGGCGCGTAGCGACAACCTGATCTTCGCCTACGGCGAGGTGCCCCGGGCACTGGACCTCTCGATCCGGGTCACACGGCTGATGACCGGCGTCGTGCGCACGCTCGAGGTCAACGTCGAGCGTATGGCCCATGGCCTCGATGCCGGCTATACGCAAGCCACCGACCTCAGCGAGTTCATCGTGCAGACGTGCCGGGTCGACTACCGCAGCGCGTACGACGTGGTCGGCAGGACGGTACGCGAAGCCAGCAGGCAGGGGATACCCGGTGGGAGCATCACCGGGGCAATGCTTGACGAGGCTGCAATCGCTGAGACCGGGCAGTCCTGGGGCCTGGCCGAGATCGACCTGACTGCGGCGCTCGACCCGCGGCTGATCATCGAGACTCGGAAGGGCACGGGCGGAGCGGCCCCGGGAGCAGTCGAATCCATGATCACGCAATGCGAGCAGAAGACCGACGAGCTCCTTGCTGCGGTGGAGCAGCGACGTCAGACCCTCGAGCACGCCGAGCAGCGGCTCCTCGAGCGGGCCACGCTCACGGTCGGAGAGGTGGAGGAAGGATGAGGAGTGAGGCAACCCAAACGATTGCGCTGCCCGACGAGGTCGCTGTTGTGAACATCGGCCTTTCGCTGTTCGCCGATGCGGTTCGAGATCAGGCGGCTGCGGTGGAGCACGTGGATTGGCGGATACCGGCCGACGGACAGCTCGACCTGGTTGCCGACTTGGAACAGCTCTATGGGCAGCGCGCAGCCGACATCGAGGAGGCCAACGTTGAGGCAGTACGGCGATTGGACCAGAGTGTTCCCCTGTTGGTGGATCTCGCCGCGGCCGAGACGATCGTCCCGGGCTTCTCAGGCCGGATGCTGTTGCACTGCGGTCCCGCCGTCGAGTGGCCCGATGTCTGCGATCCGCTGCGTCGATCGATGCGGGCCGCCACGGTCGCTGAGGGATGGGCAGAGACCGTCGAGCAGGCGGACCGGCTCCTCGCCGACGGCACGGTTGTGTTGGAGCCTGCTTACCTCCACGACGCCGTGATGCCGATGGCGAGTGCGATCGGTCCGTCGGCGCCGGTTTTCGCTGTCGACAACCGCGACGGCCGGACTCGCGCGTTCGCGCCCATCAACCAGGGCCCGGGGGAGACCGCGTGGTTCGGACGCGAGACGCCTGCAGCGATAGCCAGACTGGAGTTCCTACGTGACGTCGCCGGGCCGATGCTTCACCAGGTCCTTGACTCATCTGGCCCGATCGACATCTTCGCGCTCGCTGCCCAAGGAGTCCAGATCGGCGACGACGTCCACATGCGCACACAGGGCACCACCAGCTTGATGATTCGCAACCTGCTCCCGCAGATCGCCGCGCTGCCAGACGGCGGGCGGGTTGCGCTTGCGCAGTTCCTGTCGGGGAATCACCTGTTCTTCCTCAACCTGGCCATGGCAGGTGCGAAATCGGCAGCAATGTGGGCAGAGCAGGTCGAGGGATCGAGCATCGTCACGATGATGTGCCGCAACGGGACGTCGTACGCCATCCGGCTGGCAGGTTCGGACGAGGTATTCATCAGCGAGGCGCCGCCGGTCGCAGACGCGATGTACTACCCCGACTACGGTCCCGAGACGAGCGCTCGCGATATCGGAGACAGCGCCATCCTCGAGCTGGTGGGACTGGGCGGTGCGGCAGCGGCGGGATCGCCGGCGGTCGCCGGCTTCCTGCCCGGCGGTATGTCCGACGCCGTCGCGATGACCGAGCAGCTGACTTCGATCTGCGCCGATGAGAGCACCCGGTTCAAGCTGCCGACCAGGAACTACCGGGGAACTCCGCTCGGGGTCGACGTGCGCCGGGTGGTCGAGCTCGACACGACTCCTCGAGTGACTACCGGGATCTTGCACGCCAGCTCCGGCGTCGGCCAGGTCGGCGCCGGCGTGGCCACCGCTCCCGTTGAGTGTTTTCGCGCGGCACTGCGAGCACTGGCCGCAGGCTGAGTTGGGAATGAGGGGAGCCGACAGTGCATGAGAGGACCGTGCATACCCGCTGGACGGGCGGAATGCGGGCCATCACTCGGGTAGGCGGCTTCGACATCGTGGTCGACGAGCCGGAGGCGTCGGGCGGGACCAATACCGGACCGCAACCGACCGACTTGCTGCTGGCCTCGATCACCTCGTGCTTCGCTCTGGCGATGGCGTACGTCGCAGGGAAGCGGGGCATCGAGCTGCTGGGGCTCGATGTCAGCGCGGTGGGCACCTACGACGGGCCGAGCTTCACGCGCATTTCGCTGTCAGCCACCTCCGACAGCCCGCGCGAGGTGCTCGAAGGGCTGATGCCAGAGGCCGAACGCCTGTGCTATGTGTCCAACACACTTCGCAATCAACCAGAACTCACCATCGACCTCGGCTGACCAGGATGACCACCCTGACACCCAAACCGATGTGCGCCACGGGTTCCGTCGGCGTTCGGGATCTGATCAGCGGCGCGGTCCGTCCGGCCAAGGTTCTCGGCGCATCCCCCACCGCCTTGTACCTGCGACTGCATGGGGCAGAGGTGGTCGCGGTGCTCAGCCAGGACGCCATCCGGCTTCCGATCGGACTCGTCCTGCCCACATCCAGCACCGACGGCCCGTTCACCCGGCTGGAAGGCGAGATCTTGGTCGGGTCATCTCGGGTGCGGATGGGCGACTGGTGCATCCGGATATCGCGACTGGTCTCGGTGCGGGCGCCGCTCGGCCTCGTTCCGGCGGATGTCGCTATCGAACGCGCCACAGACCGACTGAAGAGCATCGACTTCGCCGAACACGATCCCGGACTGATCGATGCGCTGGCTCGCAATCCTCAGTGCCCTCAAGGCGCCGCCGATCTCGCTGATCGCTTGCTCGGCGCAGGATCGGGACTCACCCCTTCCGGCGACGATCTGCTGGCAGGCTTCCTCGTCGGCACGTGGTCGTTCGGGCTCGACGCAGATCCGATGCGAGACGAAGTGCTCGCCGCAGCTCCGCAACGCACCACCGATCTGTCGGCCGCCCTGCTCCGATGCGCCTGCAGGGGCGAGTCGACACCACAGGTGAGCGCGATGCTGTCGGCGCTTTCGGGCCTCAGCTCGCATAGTGCTCACCTCGACGATGCTCTGCTCGAGCTCATCCGCGTCGGACACACCTCTGGCGTGGCTTTGGCCACCGGCGTCGTCGCCGCGGCGAAGGCAGCCGTGCGCGCACACCGCCAGAACGCCGCCATGCCCTCGCCGGCAGGCGCTGGTGAGTGCCCACAGCGAGACGGATCCAGACGTTGATGGGTGGCGATGGCCATCAGCAGGCGAACGGCCCGCTTCTCATCGAAATGGCTGGCCACGTCCTTTCACCGAATCGAGTACCCCTGGCCGGGCAGACGAGTGACTGCATCGGTGAAAGCGAGCGCCGCCCGCTCCGGTTCGCACGTAAAGCTCCGTGCCCAGCACCGCCCGGCAGGCGGGATCGATGTCCTGAATCGAGAGTGGGCCGTCCTCACGCACAGTCCGGGCAGGTCCCGAATATCTCCAGGGTGTGGCTGACGTCGGTGTACCCGTGTCGGCTCGCGATCGAGTCCGACCAGCGTTCCACGGTCGGTCCCTCGACCTCGACGGTCCGGCCGCAGGAGCGACATACGAGGTGGTGGTGGTGCGTCGTACTGCACCGTCTGTAGATCGCCTCACCGTCCTCGGTGCGCAGCATGTCCACCTCGCCCCCCTCCGCGAGTGCCTGCAGCGTCCGGTACACCGTCGAGAGCCCGACGTTGTCGCCCTGCTTCTTCAGCAGGTCGTGGATGTCCTGAGCGCTGCGGAAGTCCTCGAAGGACTGCAGCGCGGCCGCGACCGCTCGCCGTTGCCGGGTGGGGCGGGTGCCGCTGGGGAGGGCCGGTTCAGTGTTCGTCATAGTGGCTTCCGTGGGGTGCGTGCCGGTGCCCGTCGTGGACATAGTCGACGTGATCGCCGTGACGTACGGCCTGGTGCCCGCAGTCCTCGCCGTGCTGGTGCTCGTGGTTCTCCGGTACGACGGTGTGGTCGCCGTCGAGCGGGAACTCGGCATCGACCAGGGCCGCGAACGGCTCGGCCAACCGGTGCCGGCGACGGACCAAGATGCCGACTGGCCAGGCCACGACGAACCCGGCCAGGGCAAGCAGCACGATGGTGGCGCCGGGCGCGACCTCGACGAAAGCCGAGGTGACCACGCCACCGAGCGACGCGAGAGTGCCGAGACCCATCGCCATGAGCAGGGTAGAGCGGAAGCCGCGGGTCAGCTGCTGGGACGTGGCGACAGGAACGACCATCAGCGCACTGACCAGAAGCAGGCCGACGGTGCGCATGGCCACCGTGACGGTCACTGCGGCCATCACCGAGACAAGGACGTTGTAGAACCGCACGTTCAGGCCGGCGACGCGGGCGAACTCCTGGTCCTGCGCGACCGCGAACAGCTGCGGGGACAGGCCGACCGAGATCACGATCACGACGGCGGCGAGGCCGACGGTGACCCACACGTCGACGGGGGAGATCGAGGTGATCGAGCCGAACAGGTAGATGTTCAGGGTGTCCGCGCCCTGCCCCGCCAGGCCGGTGAGCATCACGCCGCCGGCGATGCCGCCGTAGAACAGCAGCGCCAGGGCGACGTCACCACTGGTGCGGCCCTTCTCGCGGATTACCTCGATGACCACGCTGCCGAGGATCGCGACGATGACGGCGGTGATCGTGGGGGATGTGCCGGTGAGCAGACCCAGCGCGACGCCGGTGACCGCGATGTGGCCGATGCCGTCGCCCATCAGCGCGAGCCGGCGCTGGACCAGGTACGTGCCGACTGCGGGTGCGGCCAGTCCGGTGAACACCGCGGCGAGCAACGCGCGAACCATGAAGTCGTAGGTCAGGATGCTCATCAGCGCTCCTCCCGGTTCGGCGCACCGTCGATGGGTGAGGCCACGACCGGCGCGTAGTCGGACCCGGACTGCTGCAGGTCGCGGTGGTGGTGGCCGTGGTGATGCTCGACCTCGTGCGCGGACGCGATCGGCTGTCCGTCGTACACCACCCGGCCGTCCCGCATCACGACCGTGCGACCGATCAACGGCGCCATCGGGCCGAGCTCATGAGCGACGAGGACGATAGTGGCGCCGCGGTCGACGAGGACCTGTAAAGCCTCGGCGAACGCCTGCTGGCTCTGCAGGTCCACGCCGGCGGTCGGCTCGTCGAGGACGAACACGTCGGGCTCACCGGCGAGCGCCCGCGCGATCAGGACCCTCTGCTGCTGCCCTCCGGACAACGTGGAAACGCCGTCTTTCGCCTTGTCCGCGAGACCGACGGCGCTGATCGCGTCGTCGACGGCAGCCCGGTCGGCCTTACGCATGGGGCGGAGCAGCGGTCGCCGGGAGAGCCTGCCGGACGCAACGACCTCCCAGACCGAGGCGGGTACGCCCCCGGCCGCAGTGACCCGCTGGGGGACGAACCCGATCCGCTTCCATTCCCGGAACCGGTCGAGCGGGGTGCCGAACACTGACACCTGGCCGCGCACGGTGGGGACCAGGCCCATCATCGTGCGCACCAGAGTGGACTTGCCGGAGCCGTTGGCGCCCAGCACCGCGACGACCTCGCCCTGGTCGATGGTGAGGTCGATGCCGCGCAGGACCGGACGGCCGCCAAGGGAGACGGTGCCGTCCTGGATCTCGATCACCGGCACTGGTTGGCCTCCTGGAGTGCGGCGAGGTTGGCGCGCATGAGGGAAAGGTAGTCCTCTTCGCCGGTCGCGTCGCCGAGTCCCTCGATGGGGTCGAGGACCGCGGTCTCGATGCCGAGGTCCCGGGCGATCGACTGTGACATCTGGTTGCTGGCCAGGGTCTCGGAGAACACGGTGGTGATGTTGTCGGACTCGATCAGGTCGTGCAGCTCGGCGATGTGCGCCGGGGACGGCTCGGCGTCGGGGGAGAGGCCGTTGATCGCCTCGAAGCGCAGGCCGTACTTGCTCAGGTACCCGAACGCGTCGTGGCTGACCACCACGGTGTCGATCGTGCAGCCCGCGAGTCCGGTCTCGAACTCCCCGTCGAGGTCGGCCAGTTCGGCCTGGAGGTCCTCGAGGTTGGTCCGGTAGGCGGCGGCGTGGTCGGGGTCGATCTCGGCCATCTCCTTCTCGAAGGCGGCGGCGACATCACTGAGGCGGGCCGGGTCGAGCCAGAAGTGCGGGTCGGTGTCCCCGTGCTCCTCGTCGGCCCCCTCCTCGTGCTGGGCGACCGGCTCGAGGTCGGCGGCGCCGGTCACGTCGAGCACGTGCTCGGGACCGTTCTGGTCGATCGCGTCGTCGACGGCCGGCTGGAGGCCCTTCTCGTGGACTGCGAGGTCGGCGTCCGCGACCTCGGCGGTCTGCCGCACGTTGAGCTCGGCGTCGTGTGGTTCGGTGCCCGGGGAGGTCAGGTTCGTCACCTCGGCGTGCTCACCCGCCACCTGCTCCGCGACGTACTGCAGCGGGTAGAACGACGTGACGACCGTCGGCTTGCCGCTGTCCGCCCCGAGCCCCGAGCCGCAGCCGGCGACGAGTGGGGCGGCCAGCGCCAGGGCGCCGGTCGCGGCAAGGATGCGGAGTCGGTCGGCGGCCTTCATGACAATGATTCTCAATCCAACTGACAACCATTGTCAACTCTCTCGTTGAGATCCGCCTTATTCCCCGTTGAAACTCGCAAGATTTCCGGTTGAGACGCGCAAGATTCGCGGTGAAACGCGTGCGGTTCCGGCACCCCACCGAACCGGACGCATCTCAACCGCGAACGAGGCGGGTCTCAACGGGGAACGAGGCGGACACGAAGAGCGGATCTCAACGGGGGGAGGGGTGGGTGGGTAGGGTTTGCGGGGTGTTGGTGGTGAACAGGTTCCGCGTCGTCGAGGAGGACGTCGAGGTCTTCCGGGACGACGTGACGGCGGCCCTCGAGCTGTTGGCTCAGCGGCCCGGCTACGTCGACGGGACGGTGGGACGCAACGTGGACGATCCCGCGCTGTGGGTGCTGCAGACCCGGTGGCAGAACGTCGGCAGCTACCGGCGCGCGCTTTCGACGTACGACGTGAAGCTCGGCGCCGTGCCCCTGCTGTCCCGGGCGATCGACGAGCCGTCGGCGTACGAGATCGTCACCGGGGACCGGGACACCGAGCTCAACCGCCAGCAGCCGCGTAGCCTCGGCTGACCGTGCCGCCGGGGCCGGCGACCGTTCGCCCCGAACGAAGCGGCATTCACCGTGGCCGATAGGCTGAGCGCTCGCCGTCAGCCAGCCGGCGACCCGTGAGTGATGGAGCCGAGACCCCCTATGTCCAATGCCGTGAACAAGTCCTCGTCGAACGGCGCCAACGTCGACGCGATCGTCTCGCTGTGCAAGCGCCGCGGGTTCGTGTACCCGTGCGGCGAGATCTACGGCGGTACCCGCTCGGCCTGGGACTACGGCCCGCTCGGCGTCGAGCTCAAGGAGAACATCAAGAAGCAGTGGTGGCGCTCGACCGTCCAGTCGCGTGACGACGTGGTGGGTCTCGACTCCTCGGTGATCCTGCCCACGAAGGTATGGGAGGCATCGGGCCACCTGGACGCGTTCGTCGACCCGCTGATCGAGTGCGAGTCCTGTCACAAGAGGTACCGCGAGGACCACCTGCAGGAGGCGTACGCCGAGAAGAAGGGCATCGACGATCCCGACAGCGTCGACATGGCGCTGATCGCCTGCCCCAACTGCGGCACCAAGAACGCTTGGAGCGAGCCGCGGATGTTCAACGGCCTGCTCAAGACGTTCCTCGGCCCGGTCGACAGCGACGAGGGCAAGCACTACCTGCGCCCGGAGACCGCGCAGGGCATCTTCATCAACTTCGCGAACGTGATGAACTCCTCGCGCCGCAAGCCGCCGTTCGGCATCGGCCAGATCGGCAAGAGCTTCCGCAACGAGATCACGCCCGGCAACTTCATCTTCCGCACCCGCGAGTTCGAGCAGATGGAGATGGAGTTCTTCGTCAAGCCGGGTGAGGACGAGGAGTGGCACCAGCGCTGGATCGAGGCCCGGACCGACTGGTACGTCGACCTCGGCATCGACCGCGACAACCTGCGACACTTCGAGCACCCGCAGGACAAGCTGTCGCACTACGCGAAGCGCACCGTCGACATCGAGTACCGCTTCCACTTCCAGGGCTCCGAATGGGGGGAGCTCGAGGGCATCGCGAACCGCACCGACTTCGACCTGTCCACGCACAGCGAGCACTCCGGCCAGGACCTGTCGTACTTCGACCAGATCACCGGCGAGCGCTGGACGCCCTATGTCATCGAACCGGCGGCCGGGGTGAACCGGTCGATGATGGCGTTCCTGATCGACGCCTACGCCGAGGACGAGGCCCCCAACGCCAAGGGCGGCGTCGACAAGCGAACGCTGCTCAAGCTCGACCCGCGCCTGTCGCCGGTGAAGGTGGCCGTGCTGCCGCTGTCGCGAAACGCGGACCTGTCCCCGAAGGCGAAGGGCCTGGCCGCCGACCTGCGCACCCTGTGGAACGTCGACTTCGACGACGCGGGTGCGATCGGTCGCCGGTACCGCCGGCAGGACGAGATCGGTACGCCGTACTGCGTGACCGTCGACTTCGACACCCTCGACGACGACGCGGTGACCGTGCGTGAACGCGACACCATGAAGCAGGAGCGGATCGGTCTGGACCAGATCAAGGCGTACTTCGCGGAGCGCCTGCTGGGCTGCTGAGCCCGCCCGGCTCTGTTGATCTGACCGTGCACAATGAACGAATGCCTGGAATGAGAAGTCGATCCACCGTGTCCGTGACCCGCGCCGTTGCCCTGGCGACCGCGGCGGGCCTGGTGCTCGCCTCGTGCAGCTCGGGCGCCGACGGTACGTCGGACGAACCGTCCCCCTCCGCTTCACCCTCACCGACCTCGACGGTGAGCGTCCCGTCCGCTGTCACGCTGAGCGAGCCGGGCTCGGCGTTGCCCTTCGGCAAGCGGGCCTCGGTGATCTTCGAGCCGACCCAGAACCGCGGGTCGGTCCTCGAGCTGACCGTGAAGAGGGCGACCGAGGGTTCGGTGAAGGACTTCTCGGCCTTCATCCTCGACGACTACACGAAGGCGGCCACGCCGTACTACGTGAACGTGCGGGTGAGGAACGTCGGTGAGAGCGACGTGGGTGGCACACCCGTGCCGCTGTGGGGCGTCGACGGGGCCAACACGCTGCTGCCCGCGGCGACGTTCACCACCACGTTCAGGAAGTGCCCCTCCGACCCGTTGCCCAAGAAGTTCCCGGCCGGTGACACGCTGAACACCTGCCTGGTGTTCCTCGCTCCGGAGGGCGGCACGCTCGAGGCCGTGAGCTTCCGGCCCGACCAGGACTTCGACCCGATCCAGTGGACCGGTGAGATCACCACCCCGGAGCCGCCGAAGAAGGCGAAGAAGAACTAGCGCCCGCTCCGCCCGGGCTTGTGGCGCGTGGGTGGTGATTTGGGGGGTTCGGTGGGTCCCGGCGACAATAGGGCCATGACATCCGCCGCGCCCGTCGTACCCCAGGAGCTCCGCCTGGGGAACCTCCGCGTCGGCCCGCCCGTCGTACTGGCCCCGATGGCAGGGATCACCAACGCCGCGTACCGGCGGCTGTGCCGCGAGCAGGGCGCCGGCCTCTACGTCTGCGAGATGATCACGTCGCGCGGCGTCGTCGAACGCGACACCACCACGATGAACATGCTGGTCTTCGACGAGCTGGAGGACGTGCGGTCGGTGCAGCTGTACGGCACCGACCCGGTGTACGTCGGCAAGGCCGCGGAGATCCTCTGCGCGGAGTTCGGCGTCGCGCACATCGACCTGAACTTCGGCTGCCCGGTCCCGAAGGTCACCAGGAAGGGCGGCGGCGGCGCGCTGCCCTGGAAGCGGCGGCTGCTCGGCGAGATCCTCACCTCGGCGGTCAAGGCGACCGAGCCGTACGGCGTGCCCGTCACCATGAAGACCCGCAAGGGCATCGACGACGACCACCTGACCTACCTCGACGCCGGGCGGATCGCGCAGGAGTCCGGAGCCGCCGCGATCGCCCTGCACGGCCGGACGGTGAGCCAGGCCTACAGCGGCACCGCCGACTGGGAGGCGATCGGGAACCTCGCCCAGCACGTCGACATCCCGGTCCTCGGGAACGGGGACATCTGGGAGGCCGCGGACGCGATCCGGATGGTTCAGGAGACCGGGGCCGCCGGCGTCGTCGTGGGTCGCGGCTGCCTGGGCCGCCCGTGGCTGTTCCGCGACCTGGCCGCGGCGTTCGCCGGGGAGCCGGTCGCCACCTTGCCGTTGCTCGGGGAGGTCGCCGCGATGATGCGCCGGCACGCCGAGCTGCTCTGCTTCCACATGGGGGAGGAGCGCGGCTGCAAGGAGTTCCGCAAGCACATCGCGTGGTACCTCAAGGGGTTCGCCGCGGGTGGGGAGCTCCGCAGGTCCCTGGCCCTGGTGTCCTCGCTGGCCGCGTTGGACGACCTGCTGGGCCGACTCGACCCGGCCGAGCCGTTCCCGGTGGTCGAGCTGGGGACACCGCGGGGTCGCCAGGGCAGTCCGCGGCACGTCGTACTCCCGCAGGGCTGGCTCGAGGACACGGACGGCACCGACTGTCTGCTGCGCGAGGACACCGCGGAGATCTCCGGCGGCTGAGCGGCGGTCCCGGCCCGAGGTCATGGTCTTCGACGTGAACGAGACGCTGTCCGACGTGTCCGCGATGGCGACACGGTGCACCGATGTCGGCGCTCCCGCGCACCTGGCTCCCCGGTGGTTCTGCGCAGTGCTGCGTGCTCGAGCCCTTCTCGACCGTGACCCGGACCAGGCCGTGGACCACAGCCTCACCGGCTTCCTCGGGCCGGCTGGTCACCCTGAGCAACGGCGCCGCCCAGGTGGCGGGGACCTGCACGGGTCCGCCGGTCCCGGCGTACGCCGCGACGCCCTCGCTGGAGGTCGCGGCGCTCCCGGACCTGGTCAGGCTGGTGACCGGCTGACCCGCCGAAGAGGGGGCCGCGGGTCGGCCACCCGTATGCACCGCTATGCACCAGAAGGTGGTGTCGATTGTGATCTGGGTGGGTACGTATGTTTGACTCGACGTTGGTAACGTTTCGGTCTCGACCCCTGGATTGGTGATTCTCTGTGGCTTCCGGCCGCCACAAACAGCTGCGCGACCTCCCGAGGTCACCTCGTCTGATCCGCATCGGCGCCCCGGCTCTCGCCGCGGTCCTGGTGACCGGAACCGTCGTCGGCGCCGCAGTCGCCTGGCCGGAGCAGGGTGCCAGCTCGGCCGCCTCCGCGATCTCCCGACCGACCGGGAGCGCCGACGCCGAGCCACCTGCCGCGGACCGTGTCGTGGCGTACTCCCGCTCGGCGCCGCGCGTCAAGCTGAAGCCGAAGCCAGAGCCGGAGCCCGAGAAGAAGGTCGAACCGGCTCCGGCTCCGGAGCCGGTCCCGGTCGCCAGCTCCGAGATCGTCGACCACCACTTCATGACTACCGCACTCAACGTGTGGACCGGCCCGGGCGAGACGTTCACGCTGCTCGAGGTGCTCCCCGCAGGCACCAAGGTCCCGGTGACCGGCGAGGTCGAGGGTGAGTGGGCCGAGATCTCCTACGACGGCCTGTCCCGCTGGGTGAACGCCGCCTACCTGACCGAGGAGAAGCCGCAGCCCGAGGAGGAAGAGCCGGAGGCCCGGATGGCCTCGGGCCTCTCCGACGCGGCCTGCGCATCGGGTTCCTCGGTGGAGAGCGGCCTGGGCTCCAACGCGGTAGCCGTGCACCGGTCGGTGTGCGCGAACTTCCCGCAGGTCACCTCCTACGGCGGCCTCCGCTCGGACGGTGAGCACTCGCAGGGCCTGGCCCTCGACATCATGATCCCCGACTCGTCCACCGGTGACGCGATCGCGGAGTTCGTCCGCTCCAACGCGGGTTCGCTGGGTGTCAGCGAGGTGATCTGGTCGCAGCAGATCTGGACCGTGGAGCGCAGCAGCGAAGGCTGGCGTTACATGGAGGACCGCGGCTCGACCACCGCCAACCACTACGACCACGTGCACGTCACCGTCTACGGCTGAGCCTGACAGCCGGTCCCGTCCGGCTGTCCCCGGCGGGCAGTAGGGTCGATCCCGATGGGGTCGATGGTCAAGAACTATGACGAGGCTGCGTGCGCCCGCTGGGTGGACGAGCCTCCCAAGCGCGCCGAGCGCACGCCGTTCGAGCGTGACCGCGCGCGGCTGGTGCACTCGGCCGCGCTGCGTCGGCTCGCCGCCAAGACACAGGTGGTCGGCCCGCAGACCGACGACTTCGTCCGTAACCGGCTGACCCACACCCTCGAGGTCGCGCAGGTTGCCCGTGACCTGGCCAAGACGCTCGGCTGCGACCCCGACATCGTGGAGACCGCGGCCCTCGCGCACGACCTCGGGCACCCGCCCTTCGGGCATAACGGCGAGCGGATGCTCGACGAGCTCAGCCAGGAGTGCGGCGGATTCGAAGGCAATGCGCAGACTCTGCGGATCCTGACCCGGCTCGAGGCCAAGTCCGCGGACGCCGACGGTCGGTCGGTCGGCCTCAACCTCACCCGCGCGACACTCGACGCGAGCACGAAGTACCCCTGGGGCCGGAGCAGGTCCGGGGACCCCCACGGCACGCACACGGACGGCACCCCGCGGTCCGTGCGGAAGTTCGGCGTGTACGACGACGACCTAGCTGCCTTCACCTGGATGCGCCAGGGCACGGAGGGCACCCAGCGCTGCATCGAGGCCCAGGTGATGGACCTCTCCGACGACGTGGCGTACTCCGTGCACGACCTCGAGGACGGGATCGTCGCCGGCAAGATCGACCTCGCCTGGCTGCGCGACGCCGGCCGCCGACGCGAGGTGTGGGCGACCGTTCGCGACTGGTACCTCCCCGGTGTCAGCGACGACGAGATGGACGAGGCGCTCACCGCGCTGTGGCAGGTCCGCTCCTGGCCGGTCACGGCGTACGACGGGAGCCGGCGCGCCCAGGCGGCGCTGAAGAACCTGACGAGCGACCTGATCGGGAGGTTCTGCACGGAGGTCCAGCACGCCACCCATGAGAAGTACGGCACCGGGCCGCTGACCCGCTACGCGGCAGATCTGGTCGTGCCACGGGAGACCGGGCTGGCGGTCGGGGCGCTGAAGGGGGTCGCGGCCCACTACGTGATGCGCGCCGACGACCGGGTGGCGCTGCTCGTGACCCAGCGTGAGGTGGTCGCCGATCTCGTCCGCGCACTCCGCGCGAGCGGCCCGGAGATGTTCCAGCCGACGTTCCGGGCCGACCTGGACGAGGCAGGCGACG
>CAWHPY010000003.1:0-176481 GCA_963831375.1 uncultured Actinomycetota bacterium
CAGGCCGAGCCAGGGGAGCCGCAGGAGGCTGCGGCTCCCGGGCCGGACGCCGTCGAGCCGGACGCCGTCGAGCCGGACGCCGTGAAGGGGGCCGACATGGCCGGGGACAGCCCGAACGACCTGCTCGTGGACCTCGCCAAGGCTCAGCAGGACGTCGCGGACCTGACGGCGGACCTGCAGCGGCTCCAGGCCGAGTACGTCAACTACAAGAGGCGCGTCGACCGTGACCGTGAGCTGGTGAAGCAGAACGCCATCTTCCAGGTGCTCTCCGGTCTGCTCCCGGTCCTCGACGACATCGACCGGGCACGGGAGCACGGTGAGCTCGAGGGCGGCTTCAAGGCCGTCGCCGACTCGATGGAGCGGAACGTGGCGGGGCTTGGCCTGGTGAAGTTCGGTGAACCCGGTGACGAGTTCGACCCGAACCTGCACGAGGCGCTGATGCACTCGCACTCGCCGGACGTGACCACCACGACGTGCCAGACCATCGTGCATGCCGGCTACCGGATCGGGGACCGGGTTCTCCGCCCCGCGCGGGTGACCGTGGTCGACCCGGAGCCGGCGGATCCCGGGACCAGCGACACCGAGTAACACGCAGGTAAGAAGATCAGAGGGGAGGTGCGCGCATGACGAACGCTGACTGGGCGAACAAGGACTTCTACAAGACGCTCGGCGTCGCCAAGGACGCGTCCGCGGCGGACATCAAGAAGGCCTACCGCACGCTTGCGCGCGCCAACCACCCCGACTCCAAGCCTGGCGACAAGGTCGCCGAGGAGCGCTTCAAGGCGATCGCCGAGGCCTACGACGTCATCGGCGACGAGAAGAAGCGTGAAAAATACGATGAGATGCGTGCTGCGATCGGAGTTGGGGGCTTCGGCGGCGGCTTCGCCGGAGGACGCACCACCACCGCCGGTGGCCAACCGTTCGACATCAACGACTTCCTCGGCGGCCAGGGCGGAGGAGGTGGCTTCGGCGACCTCTTCGGCGGCATGTTCGGCGGGGGTGGCGGCAGCACGCGGACCCGGCAGGCGCAGCCGCGTCGCGGCGCGGACATCGAGACCGAGGCGACGATCAGCTTCACCGACGCGATCGAGGGCGTGACCGTCTCGCTCAGGTTGTCCTCGGACGCACCCTGCCCGGACTGTTCCGGCACCGGAGCCAGGGCCGGTACCGTCCCGCGGGTCTGCCCCGAGTGCGAAGGGGTCGGCATGGTTGCCGCCTCCGTGGGTGGCGCGTTCACGATGAACGAGACCTGCCCGGCCTGCCACGGCCGGGGGCTCGTCGTGGACGACCCCTGCCCGACCTGTCACGGCTCCGGACGAGGCATGTCGAACCGGACCATCCAGGCCCGGATCCCCGCCGGGGTGAAGGACGGACAGCGGATCCGGCTGCGCGGCAAGGGGGCCAGCGGGGAGCGCGGTGGCCCGCCCGGCGACCTGTACGTCCACGTCAAGGTCGCGGACCACCCGCTGTTCGGCCGCAAGGGCGACAACCTCACCCTCCAGGTGCCGGTCACCTTCGACGAGGCGGCGCTCGGCGCCGACATCAAGGTCCCCACGCTCAACGGAGCGCCGGTGACCGTCAAGATCCCCCCAGGCACACCCAACGGCCGGACATTCCGGGTCCGCGGCCGCGGAGTGGTCCGCAAGGACGGTCATAAGGGCGACCTGCTCGTCACGGTGGACGTCCAGGTCCCTGCCGTGCTCTCCGACGAGGCGCGTGCCGCCGTCCAGGCCTACAAGGAGGCCGCGGCCGGTGGTGACATTCGCGCGAACCTGTTCCACGGAGGTGACGGGTGACCACCGCAGGACAGCCCGGTCGGATACCCGGGCAACCGGGCCCGGAGGTCCCCGTCTACGTGATCAGCGTGGCCGCGGAGCTCACCGGCCTGCACCCACAGACACTGCGTGCCTACGACCGGATGGGCCTGGTCCGGCCCGGACGCTCCGGGGGCGGCGGGCGCCGCTACTCCTGGCACGACATCGAGCTGCTCCGCGAGGTCGCGGAGCTGACCGCCTCCGGCATCGGCCTGGAGGGGGTACGCCGGATCCTCGACCTCGAGAACAAGGTCACCGCGCTCCGGATGCGGGTCGCCGAGCTCGAGGAGGAGCTCGCCGTCACCGCGTTCGCGTATGAGCAGGCCGTCCGGCAGAACCAGAACCCGAATCCGAACCTGCCGGCGGTGCGCGCGACGACCGGGGCGACCGGTCAGGCCGTCACCGTGTGGCGACGAAACATGCCAGGGGGGCCCATCTGATGGACGCATCGAAGTTCACCACCCGTAGCCAGGAGGCCATCAACACCGCGATCCAGAGCGCCGCGACCGCCGGGCACGCCCAGGTCGAGGCGGTCCACCTGCTCGCGGCACTCCTCGCCCAGCCGGAAGGGATCACCCGCCCGCTGCTCGAGGCGGTCGGTGTGCAGCCGTCGGCGATCACCTCCGCCGTCGAGGCCGAGCTGAAGAGGCTTCCGGCCGCGTCGGGCACGACGGTCTCGGCTCCGTCGTACTCCCGTGCCGCGCTGCAGATCCTGACCATTGCGGCCGACATCGCCGGGGAGATGAAGGATGACTACGTCTCCACCGAGCACCTGCTGATCGCGACCGCGACCGTCGACTCCCCGGTGCAGAGGCTGCTGACCGATGCCGGCGTGACCGGTGACGGTCTGCGCGGTGCGTTGTCGACCGTGCGCGGGTCGAGCCGCGTCACCAGCCAGGACCCGGAGTCGACGTACCAGGCGCTCGATAAGTACGCCGTCGACCTGACGGCACTAGCGGCAGAGGGCAAGCTCGACCCGGTGATCGGACGTGACTCCGAGATCCGGCGCGTCGTGCAGGTGCTGTCCCGGCGCACCAAGAACAACCCGGTGCTGATCGGGGAGCCCGGCGTCGGCAAGACCGCCGTCGTCGAAGGACTCGCCCAGCGGGTCGTCGACGGTGACGTGCCTGAGTCCCTCAAGGGCCGCAAGGTGCTCTCGCTGGACCTGGCCGCGATGGTCGCGGGCGCCAAGTACCGCGGCGAGTTCGAGGAGCGGCTCAAGGCCGTGCTTCAGGAGATCAAGGACTCCGAGGGCCAGATCATCACGTTCATCGACGAGCTGCACACGGTCGTCGGCGCCGGCGCGGGGGGCGACTCCGCGATGGACGCCGGCAACATGCTCAAGCCGATGCTCGCCCGCGGCGAGCTGCGGATGATCGGTGCGACCACCCTGGACGAGTACCGCGAGCGCATCGAGAAGGACCCCGCGCTCGAACGCCGCTTCCAGCAGGTGTTCGTCGGTGAGCCCTCGGTCGAGGACACCGTCGCGATCCTGCGTGGACTGCAGGAGAAGTACGAAGCCCACCACCGGGTGACGATCGCCGACGCCGCGCTGGTCGCCGCCGCGATGCTCTCCGACCGGTACATCAGCGGCCGCCAGCTGCCGGACAAGGCGATCGACCTGATCGACGAGGCGGCGTCGCGACTGCGGATGGAGATCGAGTCCAGCCCGGTCGAGATCGACGAGCTACGTCGTGCGGTGGACCGGATGAAGATGGAGGAGATGGCCCTCCAGCGGGAGACCGACGAGGCGTCGAAGGACCGGCTCGAGAAGCTGCGCAGCGAGATGGCCGACCGTGAGGAGAAGCTCCGCGGCCTCGACGCGCGCTGGGACCGGGAGAAGCACTCCCTGGACCGGATCGGTGAGCTCCGCGAGCAGCTCGACTCGCTGCGTTCGGAGTCGGAGAAGCTGCTGCGCGAGGGGGACCTCGCCGGCGCCAGCGAGATCCAGTACGGCAAGATCCCCGCCCTGGAAAAGGAGCTCGAGGACGCCACCGAGGCGGCGGAGAGCACCGAGAAGATGGTGCGTGAGGAGGTCGGTCCCGAGGAGATCGCCGACGTGGTCGAGGCCTGGACCGGGATCCCGACCGGGCGGCTGCTCGAGGGGGAGACCGCGAAGCTGCTCCGGATGGAGGAGGTGATCGGCGAGCGGCTGATCGGCCAGAAGGCCGCGGTCACCGCTGTCTCCGATGCGGTACGACGCTCCCGGGCCGGCATCGCGGACCCCGACCGCCCCACCGGGTCGTTCCTGTTCCTCGGCCCGACCGGTGTGGGCAAGACCGAGCTCGCGAAGTCGCTGGCCGACTTCCTGTTCGACGACGAGCGGGCGATCGTCCGCATCGACATGAGCGAGTACAGCGAGAAGCACTCGGTGTCCCGCCTGGTCGGTGCCCCGCCCGGCTATGTCGGGTACGACGAGGGTGGTCAGCTGACCGAGGCGGTACGACGCCGGCCGTACTCCGTCGTACTCCTCGACGAGGTGGAGAAGGCGCACCCTGAGGTCTTCGACATCCTGCTGCAGGTGCTCGACGACGGCCGGTTGACGGACGGCCAGGGCCGCACCGTCGACTTCCGCAACACGCTGCTGATCCTCACCTCGAACCTCGGGTCGCACTACCTGGTCGACCCGACCATGGACGAGGACAAGAAGCGGGACTCGGTGATGGCGGTGGTCCGGCAGGCGTTCAAGCCCGAGTTCCTGAACCGGCTCGACGAGATCGTGATGTTCGACGCCCTCACCCCGGACCAGCTCTCGCACATCGTCGACCTGCAGATCGCCCAGCTCAACCGTCGGCTGGCGGTGCGCCGGATCTCGGTCACCGTCACCGAGGCCGCCCACGGGTGGCTCAGCCGCACGGGGTACGACCCGGCCTACGGCGCCCGTCCACTGCGCCGCCTGGTGCAGAGCGCGATCGGCGACCCGCTGGCGCGGCTGCTGCTCTCGGGCGAGGTGCTCGACGGGAGCACGGTCGTCGTCGACGTGGACGAGTCCGGCGAGGGCCTGACCCTCGTGCCGGGCGGAGAGGCCGCAGCATGAGGCACGGGCCCGTCGAATGGCATGCCCTTGGGCTGCATGATGCAATGTGCGTATGAGTGAGTCGAAAGAACCAGCCCGTCCGAGCCAGGTCACCATGGCCGGGTGGGTTGCCGTCATCGGCTCCGCGCTGCTGGTGCTGACCCTGTTCGACTCGATCTCGCAGATCCGCTCCATCGAGATGCGGGAGTCCATCGAGGAGTTCCTCGCCACCTCCCCGGGCAGCGGCCTCGGCCTGGACACCGCCCAGGTGCTCGAGATCATCCGCGGGATGATGCTGTTCTCCGGTGCCGCGGCGGCCGCGGCGACCGTGCTGGCCATCTACGTGCTCCAGCGCAACAACGGCGCCCGTCTCGGGTTCACCGTCGCCGCGGTGGCGATCATGGTGACCGCTCCCCTGACCGGCAGCCCGTTCGCGGTGCTCGTCGCGGCCGCAGCCATGATGCTGTGGACCCGGCCGGCCCGGGACTGGTTCGCGGGCCGGCCACCCGCCCCCGCATCGAAGGATCAGAGAGGCATCTTCGTGTCGTCAGAGCACCCGCCGACCGGTGAGAACCCGTCCACCGGGAGCAGCGGCTCCTCCGAGTGGCCGCGAATGCCGGACTCGTCCTCCGACCGGCCCGCCCCGCCGCCCACGCAGGGCTTCGGCGCCCCGGTGCAGTCACAGCCCGGGCAGGGCAATACCCCGCCGGGACAGCAGCCTGCCCCCTACGGCCAGAACCCCTACGGCCAGCAGGGCCAGCCCGGCCAGCCAGCTCAGCAGTGGGCGTACGGCCAGCAGCCTCAGCAGTACGGCGGCTACCCCGCCTACGCCGGGCCCCAGGACCCCGACAAGCGCCCGACCACGGTGACCATCGCGGCCTGGCTGACCTGGGTCTTCTCCGCGCTGACCCTGGCCGCGTTCGTCCTCGTCGTGTTCGTGATGATCGCTGCCCGGGAGGACTTCATCAACGCGATGCGGTCCGAGCCGGAGTTCCAGCAGCTCGACGTGGCCACCGACGACATCGTGGCCGCGATGTGGGTGGTGAGCTCGATCGTCCTGGTCTGGTGCGTGTCGGCGATCGTGCTCGGGGTGCTGGCGTACCGCCGCCAGAACTGGGCGCGGATCACGCTGGTGGTCTCCACGGGGATGGCCGCCCTGTTCAGCCTGGCCGCGTTCCCGTTCGGGCTGCTGCACACGATGGCCGCCGGTGCGACGATCGCGCTCCTGTTCGTCGGCGGCGCGAACCAGTGGTACTCCCCCAAGGCAGGCGGCTACCCGTCGTACCCCCAGCAGCACGCCCCGTACGGCGCCCAGCCCTACGGCGGGGCGCCGTACCAGCAGGGCTCGCAGCAGTACGGCGGCCAGCCCGGCCAGCCCGGTCAGTACGGCGGGGTGCAGGGACCAAACCCGCAACCGCCGTACGGGCAGCAGGGGAGCCCGGAGCAGGACGGGCCGTACGACGAGCCGGGCAGGTCCGGCTCGGAGGATGACCAGGATCCGCCGAAGAACGTCTGGTAGACGACCTGCGCCGGGGGCCCGGCGAGCTCCTGGCCTCAGGCGTGCAGGTCGGCGGTCGCGAGCCGCCGGATGCTCTCCTCGAGGAGTGGGGTCTCCTTGCAGAACGCCCAGCGCACCTTGTGCCGGCCCTCCGTGTGGTCGTCGTAGAACATCTGCGACGGGATCGCGACGACGCCGGCACGCCCGGGAAGCGCCAGGCAGAACTCCAGCCCGTCCTGGTAGCCGAGCCTGCTCACGTCAGAGGTCACGAAGTAGGTGCCCTCGGGGACGTAGACGTCCATGTCGAGCTCGCCCAGCCCCGCACACAGCAGGTCCCGCTTGGTCTGCAGCTCGCGGCTGAGCCTGGCGTAGAAGTCGTTCTCCTCGGTCAGGGCATGGGCGATCGCGGGCTGGAGGGGTGCGCCGGAGCTGAACGTCAGCCACTGCTTCGCGGACTCCACGGCCCGGACCAGGTCGGCGGGCCCGGTCGCCCACCCGATCTTCCAGCCGGTGAACGAGAACGTCTTGCCGGCGCTGGAGATGGAGACGGTGCGGTCCCACATCCCGGGCAGCGTGCACAGCGGGATGTGCTCCCGGTCGTCGAAGATCAGGTGTTCGTAGACGTCGTCGGTGATGACGACCAGGTCGTGCTCGATGGCTACCGCGGCGATGGACTCCAGCTCGTCGCGGCCGAGCACGGTGCCCGTCGGGTTGTGCGGCGAGTTGATCAGAATGGCCGTCGTACGCCCGGTCACCGCGGCGCGCAGGGACTCGACGTCCAGCCGGAAGTCGGGAGCCTTCAAGGTGACCGGGCGGCGCACGGCGCCGGCCATCTGGATGCACGCCACGTAGCTGTCGTAGAACGGCTCCAGCACGACGATCTCGTCGCCGGGGTCGAGCAGCGCGAGGATCGCGGCGGCGATCCCCTCGGTCGCGCCGGTGGTCACCAGCACCTCGTCCAGCGGGTCGAGCTCGATCCCGTAGTGCTTCGCCTGGTGGCCGGCGACCGCCTCCCGCAGCTCGGGGATGCCGCGGCCGGGTGGGTACTGGTTACGACCTGCCCGCAGCGCCGCGACCGCTGCCTCCACCACGGAGCCCGGCCCGTCCCGGTCGGGGAACCCCTGCCCCAGGTTGAGCGCGTTCGTGCGCACGGCCAGCGCCGACATCTCGGCGAAGATCGTCGGTGGGATCCCCTGCATCCGTTTCGCCAGCCGGGTCCTTGGTTCGTTTGCCGTCATACCGCGACTGTAGTGGGCGAGAATGAGCGACATGTCCGTGGAGACCAGCCAGCCGCCCGCCGAGGGCACACGAACCCGTCGCGGTGTCGTCTTCTACATCGGGCTGGCGCTGGTCCTCGCCGGCCTGGGACTGCTGGGGTACGTCGGCTGGCAGTTCTACGGCACCAACATCGTCGCCCAGCAGACGCACCAGCGGGTGGTCGCCGACCTGGAGCAGGAGTGGCGCGCGACCGGGTCCGTCGTCCCCGATGACGCAGCGGGGCAATCCGACGTCGCGCTGGGCCGGGCCTCCGCGCTGCTCCGGGTCCCGCGTTTCGGGGACGACTACGTGGTGCCGGTGCTCGAGGGGATCGGCGACGCCGAGCTGTCCTCCGGCTTCGGTCACTTCCCGGACACGGCCGGCCCCGGCGAGACCGGCAACTACGCCCTGGCCGCGCACCGGGTCACCCACGGGGAGCCGCTGCGGGACATGCCCCGGCTGCGGCCCGGCGACGAGGTGGTGGTCGAGACCCGTGACGCGGTCTACACCTACCGGCTCGACACGAACCCCAACGACCTGGTCGTCACCTTCGAGGACATCTGGGTGATCGACCCGGTGCCGGCCAACCCGAGGGAGGGCGGGGCGGAGCCGCCGTCGCAGCAGCCGGGCCAGCGGCTGATCACGCTGACCACCTGCGCTGAGCTGTTCCACACCGACAACCGGATGATCGCCTTCGGCCACCTCGTCGGCACCGAGGAGAAGTAGCCTCAGTAGAGTCCGCTGCATGAGCGACCGGGACGCACTCCTCGACCAGATCAAGACCAAGGCAGTCGTGCACGGCGCGGTGACCTTGTCCTCCGGCAAGGAGGCCGACTACTACGTCGACCTGCGCCGGGTCACCCTCGACGGGCAGGCCGCGCCGATGATCGGCCGGGTCATGCTCGAGCTCACCAAAGACTGGGAGTACGACGCGGTCGGCGGCCTGACCCTCGGCGCCGACCCGGTGGCGACCGCGATGCTGCACGCCGCTGCCGCGGAGGGCCGCGAGCTCGACGCGTTCGTGGTGCGCAAGGCGGAGAAGGCACACGGCCTGCAGCGCCGCATGGAGGGCCCGGACGTGAAGGGTCGCCGGGTGCTCGCGGTCGAGGACACCTCCACCACCGGCGGCTCGGTGCTCACCGCAGTGGAGGCGCTCCGGGAGGCCGGAGCGGAGGTGGTCGGCGTAGCCGTGATCGTGGACCGGGCGACCGGCGCGAAGGAACGCGTCGAGGCCGAGGGCTGCGGCTACCTGTACGCGTTCGGGCTGGACGACCTCGGCCTCTGACGCGGGCCCGGCTCAGCCCTGGTGCTCGTGGTGCCCTTGGAGCTTCCGCGCCGCCCGGGCGCGCAGGAACTCGACCCCGATCGGCACCACCGACACCAGCACGATCGCGATCAACATCGCCTCGATGTTGTTCCGCACGAACGCGAACTGCCCCAGGTAGTAGCCGAGAACGGTCACGCCGGTGGCCCACAGGATTCCGCCGATCGTGGAGTAGACCATGAACCGGCGGAAGCCCATCCTGCCGACGCCGGCCATCACGGTGATGAACGTGCGGACGATGGGCACGAACCGGGCGAGGACGATGGCACGGTTGCCGTACTTGTCGAAGAAGTCGTGGGTCTTCTCGACGTACTCCTGCTTGAAGATCTTGGAGTCCCGCTTCTCGAAGATCGCCGGGCCGGCCTTCGCGCCGATCGCGTAGCCGCAGGCGTTGCCGGCCAGCGCGGCGACGGTGAGGACCAGGCACGCGAGCCACAACGGGTAGGACATGTTGTCGCGGGCGATCAGCAGCCCCACCGTGAAGAGCAGCGAGTCACCGGGCAGGAAGAACCCGATCAGCAGCCCGCACTCGGCGAACACGATGAACATGGCGCCCCAGAGGGCGTAGTCACCGAAGCGGTCGAGCAGGTACTGAGGGTCCAGCCAGTCGATGCCCAGCAGCATCGGCGCAAGTTCTGTCACATGAGAACCCTAACTGCCCTCTCCCAGCCCTTTCGGGCGACTGACTAACATCGACCCGTGCACCCGAGCGAAGAGCCCGTCGCCCTCTCCGACGCGTCGGACGACCGCCGGGCGCCGTACGACCCGATGCCGCACGGCCCGGACGAGGTCGGCGTCGGCCCGTGGGTCGGCGAGTGGCCCGAGGGCGCGGAGTACGACGAGCACCTGCTCGCCGAGGGGGATCGCCGCAATGTCGTGGACCGGTACCGCTACTGGACGATGGACGCGATCATCGCCGACCTGGACGCCCGTCGCCACGACTTCCATGTGGGTGTCGAGAACTGGCAGCACGACTTCAACATTGGCACGATCGTGCGCACCGCGAACGCCTTCCTGGCGAAGGAGGTGCACATCGTCGGCCGGAAGCGGTGGAACCGTCGCGGGGCGATGGTGACCGACCGCTACCAGCACATCCGGCACCACGAGACCGCCGCCGGGTTCGCGGCCTACCTGCACGACGCCGGGGTGGCCCTCCTCGGCGTCGACAACCTACCCGGCTCACAGCCGATCGAGTCCATCGAGCTCCCGCGCCACTGCGCACTGCTGTTCGGGCAGGAGGGGCCCGGGCTCTCCGACGAGGCCCGCGCCGCCTGCGACGGCACGTTCTCGATCGCACAGTTCGGGTCCACCCGGTCGATCAACGCGTCCGCGGCGGCGGCAATCGCGATGCACACCTGGGTCCGGCAGCACGCCGACCTGACCGCCGACCACTCGTGGCGCGGGTAGACCGCTAGCAGTGGACCTCGAACAGCAGCTGGTTCGCCTCCACCTCGGTGTCGACCGCGTGCAGCCGGAGGATGTCCGGGTCGCAGTCGAGGACCACCACCGCGCACGTGGCGGACCGGCCGGTCCCCTCGACGTGGGTGGGGTCCCAGCTGACGACCTGGTCCCCGGCCCGTACCTGGTCGTTCTCGGTGGCGTGCAGCCGGAACCCGTCACCGTGCATGTGCACGGTGTCGATGCCCAGGTGCACCAGCACCCCGTGGCCGGACTCGGTCAGGACCACGTAGGCGTGCGGGTGCACCTTCACCAGCGTCCCCGGCACCGGCGCCACCGCACGCTGGTTCCCCGGGCGGGGTGTGATCGCCAGCCCGGGGCCGACCAGTCCCCTGGCGAAGACCGGGTCCGGGACGTCGCTGACGGCGAGGCTCCGCCCCGCCACCGGCGACCTCACCTCGAACATCAGATCAGGTCTTCGATGTCGCTCGCGAGGGTGTCCGCCTCGGGCCCGACCACGACCTGGACGACGGTGCCGGCCCGCATCACGCCATGGACACCCGCGGACTTGAGCACCTTCTCGTCGACGAGCGAGGCATCCGTCAGCTCGGTCCGCAGCCGGGTGATGCAGGCCTCGATCTCGACGATGTTCTCCTTGCCGCCGAGGCCGGCCAGGATCAGCTCTGCTTGGCTCATTCCTGCATTCAACCATCGGTGAGTGGGTATCAGGCGCCCCATGACCACCGCCGAGGCTCCGCGACGCACCGGTCTCGGTGTGCTGCAGCGACTCGGCCGCAGCCTGATGCTGCCGATCGCCGCACTACCGGTGGCGGCGCTGCTGTTCCGGCTCGGTCAGCCCGACATGCTCGGCTCCGGCGAGTCCGGACTGGCGCTGGCCTCGAGATGGCCGTGGCTCGAGCCGTCGGCGGCGGTGCTCGCGGCCGCGGGTGGGATCCTCTTCGCGAACCTGGGCCTGCTGTTCGCGGTCGGTGTGGCGGTCGGGTTTGCCCGCAAGTCGGACGGCTCGACGGCGCTGGCCGCGGTCGTCGGCTACCTGGTCTTCGGCGGGGTCACCGACGCGATGTCGCCGTACGTCCTCGAGCCTGGGCCCGGCGATGTGCAGGAGCTGATCGACTACGGGGTCTTCGGCGGGATCCTGGTCGGCATCGCGGCGGCGTTGCTGTGGCAGCGGTACCACCGGATCAGACTGCCGTCGTACATCGCGTTCTTCGGTGGGCGCAGGTTCGTCCCGATCATCACCGCCTGCGTCTCGCTGCTCCTCGGCGTCATGCTCTCGTTCGTGTACCCGGCATTCGACAAAGCCCTGGTCGGTCTGGGCGAGTGGCTGGTCCAGAACCACATCCTGGGTGCCGGTGTGTACGGCTTCGCGAACCGGCTGCTGATCCCCTTCGGGCTGCACCACATCCTGAACTCCGTGCCGTGGTTCGCACTGGGCGAGTACGAGACCTCCACCGGCCAGGTCGTCACCGGCGACGTGGCCCGCTTCCTCGCGGACGACCCGACGGCCGGCACGTTCATGACCGGCTTCTTCCCGATCATGATGTTCGCGCTCCCCGCGGCGGCGCTCGCGATCTACCACGAGGCCAGGCCCGCGCAGCGACGGCTGACGGGCGGCATCATGCTCTCCGGTGCGCTCGCCTCGTTCCTGACCGGGGTCACCGAGCCGCTGGAGTTCGCGTTCATCTTCGTGGCCTGGCCCTTGTACCTGATCCACGCGGTGCTGACGGGCACGTCGATGGCGCTGGTCAACGTCCTCGGGATCAAGGACGGCTTCGGCTTCTCGGCCGGGTTCATCGACTACACGCTGAACTTCACTACCGCGACCCACCCGCTGTGGCTGGTGCCGATCGGGTTCGGGTACGCGGTTGCCTACTACGTGCTGTTCCGGTTCGCGATCCGCCGGTTCAACCTGCGAACACCGGGGCGGGACGACCCCGAGCCCGAGGACTAAGGTTGGCGGCACAGTGCGGAAAGCCCATCCTTGATCACTAGGAGACCAGCAGATGCCTATCGCGACCCCCGAGGTCTACGCCGAGATGCTCGACAAGGCGAAGCGCGAGTCGTTCGCCTACCCCGCGATCAACGTGTCGTCCTCGCAGACGCTCAACGCCGCACTGAAGGGGTTCACGGACGCCGGCAGTGACGGCATCATCCAGATCTCGACCGGCGGCGCGGACTACCTCTCCGGCCCCAGCGTGAAGAACATGGTCACCGGCTCTGTCGCGTTCGCGACGTACGCCGCCGAGGTGGCCAAGAACTACCCGGTCAACGTCGCGCTGCACACCGACCACTGCCCGAAGGACAAGCTGGACGGCTTCGTGCGCCCGCTGCTCGACATCTCCCTCGAGCGCGTGAAGAACGGTCAGCACCCGCTGTTCCAGTCGCACATGTGGGACGGGTCCGCCGTACCGCTCGACGAGAACCTGAAGATCGCCGAGGAGCTGCTGGCCAAGGCGGCCGACGCCAAGATCATCCTCGAGGTCGAGATCGGTGTCGTCGGTGGCGAGGAGGACGGCGTCGCCAACGAGATCAACGAGCAGCTGTACACCACGCCCGAGGACGCGCTGGCGACCGTCGAGGCGCTCGGGCTCGGCGACAAGGGCCGCTACATGGCGGCGCTGACGTTCGGCAACGTGCACGGCGTCTACAAGCCCGGCAACGTCAAGCTCCGCCCGGAGATCCTGAAGATGGCCCAGCAGGTGGTCGCCGAGAAGCACGGGCTCGGTGAAGGGGCCCGGCCGTTCGACCTGGTCTTCCACGGTGGCTCCGGCTCGACCGCCGACGAGATCGGCGCCGCCGTCGACTACGGCGTGGTGAAGATGAACGTCGACACCGACACCCAGTACGCGTTCACCCGCCCCGTCGCCGCGCACATGTTCGAGAACTACGACGGCGTGCTGAAGGTCGACGGCGAGGTTGGCAACAAGAAGCAGTACGACCCGCGCGCCTGGGGCAAGGCAGCGGAGGCCGGCATGGCCGCCCGGATCGTCGAGGCCTGCGAGAACCTGCGCAGCAACGGCACCAGCCTCTCCGCCTGAGCCCTTCTGCTCACAGTTTCACCAGGGCACCATGGTGAACCCGCACTCCCCACGACGTACAGGCCATGGGGAGTGCCGGTTCACCTGGGCACCATGGTGAAGCGGTTGCGGACACGGTCGCGGCCTGAGTCACGCTGCGACCGGACGCGGGTGTCGATGCCAGCGGACCCGCCACTGGCGGTGCCGCTTCGGTACGTCGGTGACCTCGGCCCCGTTCTGCTCGAACCGCCACGACGTCCGCGCCAACCGACGCAGCTCGTCCTCACGGAGTCTGGCGAGGGCGTAGAGAGGGTAGGACTGCATGGTGTGCTCCTCGAGTTGTCTTCGAGATACACATTGCTTCTAAGGCGGGTGCCCGCACATCGGAGGATTTCCCTATCTTCTCCGAGACCCCTCCTTAGGCCCACCGAGGACCGGCCGACCACGTAGCAGGCGCCCGGCGGGCGACGCCCAGGCCGGCGGTCACCTAACGGGCGGCTGTCTCCAGCGACGGGTCAGCCGCGTCCGCGCGCAGGTGGAGGGGCCGGGCGAAGCAGAGTGCGGCCACCCAACCGATGACCAGGACCGCCGCGGGCAGCAGCAGCGACTGTCCCATCGCAGCGGCGAACCCCTCGTGCAGCTCCGGGGCGAGTGCGCCGGCCCCGTTCTCGCTCGGTGCCGAACCCGGCAGGGACGGCAGCTCCGCGGCAAGGCGGGCCTCCATGAGTACGGCGATCGCGGCGCTGCCGAGCACCGCACCGACCTGACGGGTGGTGTTGTAGACCCCTGCGCCCGCGCCGGCCCGGTGCATCGGGAGGTTGCGGGTGGCCGTGGTGCTCAGCGGTGACCACATGAACCCGTTGGCCACGCCGAGCAGCGCGATCGGTAGCAGCAGCTCCCACACCGCCGAGCCCGGGGTCATCACCTGCCACAGCCAGACGAGTGAGATGGGGAAGCAGAGCAGGCCGAGCCCGGCGACGTACCTCGGATGTACCCGGTCCACGAGACGGCCGACGAACGGTGCGAGCACGCCGGAGATCACCGCCATCGGCACGAGCAGCAGCGCGGCCTCGGTGGGGCTCATCCCGCGCACGCTCTGGGCGTACAGCATCAGCGGGAACGCCATCGCCGTGATCGCGAACCCCACGGTCGTGATCGCCACGTTCGCGAGCGAGAAGTTGCGGTCGCGGAAGAGGCTGAGCGGCACCAGCGGCTCGCGCCGGTTGCGGGCCTGCCAGAACACGAAGACCGCGAGCACCGCGATCCCGGTCACGATCAGGGACCACACCGAGATCGGGCCGGCGATGGTGCCCCAGTCGTAGTGCTGACCCTCCTGGATGCCGAACACCAGGCAGAACATGCCCACGGCGCTGAGGGCCACGCCGACCAGGTCGAACCGGTGGGTGTGGGTGGGGAGGGTCGGCACCAGCCGCCAGGCGAGGACGAACCCGACCACGCCGACCGGGACGTTGATGAAGAAGATCCACTCCCAGCCGAGCGCGTCCACGAGAACGCCGCCAAGGATCGGTCCGACGAGGGTGGCCACGCCGGCGACGGCTCCCCACAGGCCCATCGCCTGGCCGCGGTTGTTGGCCGGGAAGATCCGGGTGATCACCGCCATCGTCTGCGGCGTCATCAACGAGGCCCCGAGGCCCTGGAACACCCGCGCGATGATGAGCTGGCTGATGTCACCGGTGAAGCCGCACCACACCGAGGAGAGCGTGAACACCGTGAGACCGGTCAGGTACAGGTTCTTCGGGCCGAACCTGTCCCCGAGACGGCCGGTGATCAGCAGGGGCACTGCGTACGCCAGGAGGTAGGCACTGGTCACCCAGACCACTTCGTTCACGCTCGCATCGAGCCCGGTCATGATCGCCGGTGTCGCCACCGAGACGATGGTGGAGTCGACCAGGATCATGAAGAAGCCGAGACACAGAGCCCAGAGCGCCGGCCAGGGGTGAAAGTCGGGGTCGTCCGCCGGGTTCGAGAAGCTCACATGGAATGGTAGGCGTATGACCTTCAACGACCTGATGGCAGGACCTCCGCCCACGCACCTCCCCGAGGACCCGGCCGCTGCCGAGCTGGCCTCCGGCGCCGCCGCCGCCGAGGTGGTCAGGTCCCACCCGGAGTCGCCGGCCGCGTGGGCCACCCTCGCCGAGGCGGCGCTGGCTGACGACCGCGTCGACGACGTCACCGCCTACGCCTATGCGCGCGTCGGCTACCACCGCAGCCTGGACCTGCTCCGCCGCAACGGCTGGAAGGGCAACGGCCCGGTGCCCTGGGAGCACGAGCCCAACCGCGGCTTCCTGCGGGCCCTCGCGGCGCTGGCCGTCGCGGCCGACCGGATCGGCGAGGCGCCCGAGGCGACCCGCTGCACGGAGTTCCTGCGCGACTCGAGCCCGACCGCCTACGACGAGCTCCTCGGCAGCTGACCGTTCAGATCCGCCTTATTCTCTGTTGAAACTCGCCTCGTTCCCCGTTGAGGGATGCCTGGTTTTCGGGTGAGACCCGACAGATTCTGATTCATGACGTTTGTTCGTCCGTCGTACGACGGACGAGGCGGCGGCGTTCGGGGCCATCCCGACCTTCCTGCCCGCGAACGCGACGCTACTCAACAGCGAACGAGGCGGGTTTCAACGGGGAACGAGGCGGGTTTCAACGGAAATGGGCGAAGCGCCGGAATCGTCCCCTGCTGCGATTCCGGCGCTTCGACTTTGCCAGCGTCGACCGAGGATCCCGAGCCCCCGTTCGAATCATCGATCCCGCTGGTAAAAAGCATGCCAGTCCTATATGTACCGATGGTGGCAGTTTCCTGTCACTGGCACTATCCTGCCAAAATGACACTTGGCTCCGGCGTCGGATCACCCCTGACGGTCCTCGGGTTCAGCGCTGAGCAGGAGGACCTCTATCGTGTCCTGCTCCGCAACCCGGGCCAACGGCTGCCGCGGCTCGCCGAGCTGCTCGGCCGGCCGGTGGACGAGCTCCGCGACGAGGTCGCCGGCCTGGTCGCCTCGGGGCTGGTCGACATCCGGGCGGACACGGTCGTGACGAGCCCTCCCGACCAGGCGCTCGGACGGCTGATCTCCGACGAGACCCGCCGGCTGCAGAGCGTCAGCAACCAGCTGGACTCCCTGCGCAGCATGCTCCCGTCGCTGACGGCCGACCACCTGTCCGCTCTGACCCACTCCGGTGAGGCGGTCACGGTCGAGGTCGTCGAGGGCGGCGACGTGGTGGAGCTGATCCGCAGCCTGACGGTCACCAGCGCCGGGGATCTGATGTGGCTGCGCCCGGACCAGTGGCGGCTCGACATCTCGCGGGAGATCGACGACTGGGTGATGGATCTGGTCCGGTCCGGCCGGCGCTCCCGGGCGATCTACCCGGCGCGCGTCCTCGAGGAGGCCCCGGAAGTCGTCCGGTCACGAGCGGAGGCCGGCGAGCACGTTCGGATCCTGGCGTCGGTGCCCAGCCGGGTGGCGATCATGGGTGCGACCGCGGCGTTGATGTCCGAGCGTTGGGGGGTGAGCTCGGAACGGCGCCTGGTCGTCCGACAGAACTCGATGATCGGCGCGCTCACCCTGCTGTTCGAGAGTCTGTGGGAGCGGGCGATGGCGGTGCCGGGCCTGGACGGCCAGCCCGACACCGCGGACCGCGCCAGCGACCGGAGGCTGCTCCTCGACCAGCTCGCCGGCGGCGCCAAGGACGAGCAGATCGCCCGGGCGCTGGGCCTCAGCCTCAGGACGGTGCGGCGCCGCGTCGCCGACATCCTCGAGGAGCTCGGCGTGGACTCGCGGTTCCAGGCCGGCGTCGAGGCGGTACGACGGGGTTGGATCTGAATCGCCTTGTGAACAAGGGCGCACTCAGTGCGGGAGGCTCATCGAGAACGCCGCCTTCTCGACGTGCCAGGTCCGGTGCCGCTCCGGCCCGTAGAGCTCGCCATCGGCGCTGCAGTAGAACGCCTGGCCGGACACCGACACCTGCGATCCGCGCAGGTAGAGCACGTCGTCCCGCTCGTGATGCTCACCCTTCCGCAGGCTCGCGACGTAGCCGAACCGGGATAACGGCCCCACCGCGAACGAGACCATCACGTCCACCTTGCCGTCCGCTGGGTCGGCCTCCGGCGTGAGCTCGGTGCCGCCGCCGACGTGTGAGCTGTTGCCGATCGCCACCTGCAGGATCGGGTGGTCGAAGTCGGCCACCACCTGGCCGTCGACCTCGACCCGGAGCCGGACGAAGGGCGGGTTGACGCTGGCCAGGACGGCGCCGATGCCGTACCCGACGCGTCCCAGTCGCCCCTTCCACTTGTGCGCCTTGCGGCTGGCCTGGGCGCCGACGCCGACGTGGACGTTGTTGACCACGACCTCGCCGACACAGTCGACGAGCAGGTCCACGCGGCGGACGTTGCCCTTCACCACGAGCCGCGCGGCCTCCTCGGGGTCGAGCGGGATCTCCGTGCCGCGGGCGAAGTCGTTGCCGGTGCCGAGCGGGATCAGGCCGAGCACTGTGTCCGTCAGCTCCTGCCGACGGTGCAGCGCGGCGACCACCGCGTGCAGGCTGCCGTCGCCGCCGGCCACGACGACCCGTCGGCTGCCTCGGCGATGCAGAACGCCGTCGAGCTCGCCCTGGTTGGAGGTCGAGCAGACCTCGACGTCGGCGGCCCCGCGTAGTACGGCGAGCGCCTTGTCGACGTTCTCGGCGTCGATGGAGCCGGCATCGGAGTTGGTGATCAGCAGCATTGGGTCCACGAATCGGACACTACATGCCTAATCCACGGCTCTGATAACGTGAATTCGCAAGAGCCCCGGTGCTGTTGCACATCCGGGGCTTCGTTGTTGTCCGGCCGTGATGTCCCGGCCACCAGACCGAGCCGAATGGCCGGCGAGAGGGGTCCTGCCCATGCCCGCGATTGTCCTAGTCGGAGCCCAGTGGGGCGACGAAGGAAAAGGCAAGGCGACCGACCAGCTCGGTTCCTCGATCGATTATTGCGTCAGGTACCAGGGCGGAAACAATGCTGGACACACGATCGTCGTCAACGGCGAGAAGTTCGCTCTGCACCTGCTGCCGTCCGGCGTGCTGACCCCGGGGGTCACCCCGGTTCTCGGCAACGGCGTCGTCATCGACGCGGCGGTGCTGCTCAGGGAGATCGAGGGCCTCGACGCCCGCGGCGTGGACACGTCCCGGCTGCTCATCTCGAGCAACGCCCACCTGATCACCTCCTACCACACCACCATCGACAAGGTCACCGAGCGTTTCCTCGGCAAGAACCAGATCGGTACGACGGGCAGGGGGATCGGTCCGACGTACGCCGACAAGATCAACCGGATGGGCGTCCGCGTCGCGGACATCTTCGACGAGAAGATCCTGGCCCAGAAGGTCGAGGCGGCCCTGGACCAGAAGAATCACCTGCTGGTCAAGGTCTACAACCGCCGCGCGATCGAGGTCGACGCGGTGCTCGACGAGATCGCCGCCTACGCCGAGCAGATCAAGCCGCTCGTCGCGGACACCTCGCGGGTGATCAACCAGGCGCTCGACGAGGACCGGACCGTGCTGTTCGAGGGCGCTCAGGCCACCATGCTGGACGTGGACCACGGCACCTACCCGTTCGTGACCTCCAGCAACCCGACGGCGGGCGGCGTCTGCGCCGGGGCCGGCATCGGTCCCACCCGGGTCGACCGGGTGATCGGCGTCGTCAAGGCGTACACCACCCGGGTGGGCTCCGGCCCGTTCCCGACCGAGCTGCTCGACGACGACGGCGTGCGGCTGCGTGACATCGGGGCCGAGTTCGGTACCACGACCGGGCGAGACCGCCGGTGCGGCTGGTACGACGCGGTCATCGCGCGGTACGCCGCACGGATCAACGGGCTGACCGAGTTCTGCCTCACCAAGCTCGACATTCTCGGCGCATGGGAGCAGATCCCGGTCTGCGTGGCCTACGAGATCGACGGGGTCCGCCACGACGAGATGCCGATGACCCAGTCGGAGTTCCACCACGCCAAACCGGTCTACGAGTTCTTCGACGGCTGGAACGAGGACATCTCGAGCTGCCGCACGTTCGACGACCTGCCCAAGAACGCCCAGACCTACGTGCGGGCGCTCGAGGAGATGTCGGGTGCCCCGTTCTGGGCCGTCGGTGTCGGCCCTGGACGCGAGCAGACCGTCATCCTGCGCGACTCATAGGATCGACCTCGTGAAGACCCTCGTTATCGGCACCGGCGGACGCGAGCACGCGCTGGCCCTGGCCCTCTCCCGTGACCCGAACGTCACCGAGGTGCACGCCGCGCCCGGCAACCCCGGCATCGCGGGCGTCGCCGAGCTGCACGCCGTCGACCCCATGGACGGCGCGGCGGTGGCCGACCTGGCCGTCGGGCTCGGTGTCGACCTGGTGGTCGTCGGACCCGAGGCGCCGCTGGTCGCCGGGGTCGCCGATGCGGTCCGCAACCGCGGGATCACCTGTTTCGGTCCGTCCCGGGAGGCGGCCAGGATCGAAGGGTCCAAGGCGTTCGCCAAGGAGGTGATGGCCGCCGCCGAGGTGCCCACCGCCCTGGCCAGGGTGTGCAGCACACCCGAGGAGGTCACCGACGCGCTGGACGCGTTCGGTGCTCCGTACGTCGTGAAGGACGACGGACTGGCCGCGGGCAAGGGTGTGGTCGTCACCGAGGACCGGGACGCGGCGATGGCGCATGCCGCGAGCTGCGACCGGGTCGTGGTCGAGGAGTACCTCGACGGCCCCGAGGTGTCCCTGTTCGCGGTCACGGACGGCACGTCCGTCGTACCTCTTCTGCCGGCGCAGGACTTCAAGCGGGTCGGGGACGGGGACGCCGGCCCCAACACCGGCGGCATGGGGGCCTACACGCCGCTGCCGTGGGCGCCGGACGACCTCGTCCGCGACGTCACCAAACGGGTGCTGCAACCCACCGTCGACGAGATGGCGAGACGGGGCACCCCGTTCCAGGGCCTGCTCTACGCCGGTCTCGCGCTGACCGGGCGAGGGGTGCGGGTGATCGAGTTCAACGCCCGGTTCGGTGACCCGGAGACGCAGGCGCTGCTGCCCCTGCTCGAGTCGCCGCTCGGGGTGGTCCTGCACGCCGCCGCCGAGGGCAGGCTGGACGAGGTCGGTCCGCTCCGGTGGCGCGACGGGGCCGCGGTCGCCGTCGTGGTCGCCTCCCAGAACTACCCGGGCACCCCACGCATGGGTGACATGATCCACGGCGTCCGCGCGGCCGAGGCGCTCGACGACGTCGACGTGATCCAGGCCGGCACCGCCCTCGACGAGGACGAGCAGCTGGTCACCGCCGGCGGCCGGGTGCTGGCCGTCACCGCGGTCGGCGCCGACGTCGCGGACGCGCGGGCCAGGGCGTATGCCGGTGTCGACGCGATCACCATCGACGGCAGCCACCACCGCACCGATATCGCAGCCGGAGTCTGAACATGACCATCCCGAACGTCCTCGCCAACCGGTACGCCGGCGCCGACCTCGCGCGGCTCTGGTCGCCCGAGCACAAGATCGTGCTCGAGCGGCAGCTGTGGATCGCGGTGCTCAAGGCGCAGAAGGACCTCGGTATCGACGTCCCGGACGGGGTGGTCGAGGCCTACGAGGCGGTCATCGACCGGGTCGACCTCGACTCGATCGCCGCTCGCGAACGGGTCACCCGGCACGACGTGAAGGCCCGGATCGAGGAGTTCTGCGCCCTCGCCGGGCACGAGCACATCCACAAGGGGATGACCTCCCGCGACCTGACCGAGAACGTCGAACAGCTCCAGGTGCGCGCCTCCCTCGAGCTCGTCCGCGACCGGGTCGTCGCCGCGCTCACCCGGCTGGGCCGGCTCGCCTCCGAGCACGAGGCGCTCGTGATGGCCGGCCGGTCGCACAACGTGGCCGCGCAGGCCACCACCCTCGGCAAGCGGTTCGCGACCATCGCGGACGAGATGCTCGTCGCCCTCGCCCGGCTCGAGGACCTGCTCGCGCGGTACCCGTTGCGCGGCATCAAGGGCCCGGTCGGCACCGCGCAGGACATGCTCGACCTGCTCGACGGTGACGCCACCCGGCTCGCCTCGCTCGAGGGGCGGGTCGCCGCCCACCTCGGCTTCGAGCGGGTGCTCACCTCGGTGGGTCAGGTCTATCCGCGGTCGCTGGACTTCGACGTGGTCTCCGCGCTCGTCCAGGTGGTCGCCGGCCCGTCCAACCTGGCTACCACGATCCGGCTGATGGCCGGGATCGAGCTGGTCACCGAGGGGTTCAAGGAGGGCCAGGTCGGCTCGTCGGCGATGCCGCACAAGATGAACACCCGGTCCTGCGAGCGGGTCAACGGGCTGGCGGTGATCCTGCGCGGGTACCTCTCCATGGTCGGTGAGCTCGCCGGTGACCAGTGGAACGAGGGCGACGTGTCCTGCTCGGTGGTGCGCCGGGTGGCCCTGCCGGATGCGTTCTTCGCCGCCGACGGGCTGTTCCAGACCTTCCTCACGGTCCTCGACGAGTTCGGGGCGTTCCCGGCGGTGGTCCAGCGGGAGCTCGACCGCTACCTGCCGTTCCTGGCGACCACCAAGGTGCTGATGGCCGCGGTCCGCAACGGTGTCGGCCGGGAGACCGCGCACGAGGCGATCAAGGAGGCCGCCGTCGGGGTGGCCCTGGAGATGCGCCGCGGGGCCGCGAAGAACGACGTGTTCGACCGCCTCGCGGCCGACCCGCGGCTGGGCCTGACCAAGGAGCAGCTCGACTCGCTGGTCGCCGAGCCGATCGCGTTCACCGGTGCCGCGGTCGACCAGGTGCAGTCCGTCGTACGCCGGATCGACGAGGTCGCGAAGAGCTACCCCGAGGCCGCGGCGTACACCCCGGGCGCCATCCTCTGACCGGCGGGTGCGCGGAACGGGACGGATCTCAACCGTGAACGGGACGGATCTGAACCGGGAACGAGGCGGATCTCAACGGGTCAGGCGTGGGGGAAGTCCTCGCCGGAGTACTCGCTGGGCTCGACCAGGACCAGCCAGTTCCCGGAGTTGTCGCGCATCACGGCCTCCACGCCGTACGGCCGCCTCGACGGCGGCTGAGCGAACTCGACGCCCTGCGCCGACAGCTCCTCGTAGGTCTTCTGGCAGTCGTCGGTGCTGAGGCCGAAGCCACCCATCTGCCCCTTGGCGAGCGACCGCTCCACGGCGGTGGCCATCTCCGGGTCCAGGGGTGGCCCGGGCACCATCAGGGTGACCTCGAGCTCCGGCTGCTCCGGGTGGCCGATCGTGACCCAACGGAACCCGTCGCCCATGCTCACGTCGGTCTTCGCCACGAAGCCGAGCTTGTCTACGTAGAAGTCGCGGGCCGCGTCCTGGTCGGTGACATACAGCGTCATCAGCGAGATGTTGGTGATCATGGCGGATCCTCTCGGTTGTCGATGTGACGAACCTAGGCCCCAGGGCCGTCGTCGCGCTTCTCCGTTGTTGCGGCGGTGGTCGGCGGGATGCGGTCGCTCAGCCCGTGCATGAACACGTAGCAGCCGGGGATGCGAGGGGCGCCGGTCTCGGCGTACTTGCCCTGGTACGCCGACGGGCTGGTCCCCACCAGGTCCCGGAACTTCCGGCTGAAGGACCCGAGGCTGGTGAAGCCGACCAGGTGGCAGATCTCGGTGACGGTCAGGTTCGTGGCCCGGAGCAGGTCCTGGGCCCGTTCGATCCTGCGGTGGCTGAGGTACTGCGCCGGCGTCTGGCCGTACTCCGCCGCGAAGCTGCGCAGGAAGTGGTACTTCGACACCCCGGCCGCGTCCGCGAGGGCCTGCAGGTCGAGCGGCTCCGCGTAGCGCCGGTCCGCCAGGTCGTGCGCCCGGCGCAGGTGCACCAGCAGGTCGGTCGGCACGGGCGGCTGGCGAGACACCCCACCAGTATCGGCGACGGATTACCTCAGACGAGCGCCGCGCCGTCATGCGTGGCCAACCGATCGGCGACGGCCTTGAGGTCCGCGCGCCAGACGTTCTCGGGAACCGGCGGCAGGATCTCGTCCCACTCGGCCGCGTAGCTGCCGATGGTCTGCCCCATGCCCTTGGTCCGGGCCATGAACCAGGTGTGCAGGTGCGCACTCCCGTCGCCCCACTTGCAGACGTGTACCCGGCCGATGTGCGGCAGGTTCGACAGGATCCGGTGCACCCAGGCGGTGACCCGGCCGAACTCGGAGGCCAGCTCGTCGTCCATGTCGACGAAGTCCAGGTGCTCGCGGCTCTCGAGGAAGAGGACGACGGGCAGGCCACTCGGCTGGTTCATCGAGGTGACCTGCCACCGCTCGTTGTGCCAGATCGCGTTCGCGCCGGGGTTCTCGCACCGCCAGCACGGCTTGCCGTCCTCCCCGCCGCGGGGCTCCTCCTCGGCGGGAGGCTGTAGCACCTTGGCGACGACGTCGCCCTCCCACGGGAAGGTGTCCCACGCGGCGACCGGGGGCGTCGGCAGCCGACCGTCCTGGCCGACCTGCGCGACCACTCGTGCATACACCTCTTCAGCTGACTCAGGCATGGCGCAAGCCTGCCATTTCACCTCAACCTGCCCCGGAGCCGGGTCTCCCTCGCCCCACCCGCCCCGGCTTCACCAGGGCACCATGGTGAAGCCGCACTCCCCACGCCCTGCACGTCACGGGATGTGTGGGCTCGTCGTGGGAAGTGGCCACGAGGCCCGTAGGATCGCCCGCATGAGCAGCGCCGCCGGCATCCCTCCCGCGCCCGAGATCGACGGTGCCACGCACATCCACTCCGGCAAGGTGCGTGACCTCTACCGCCTCGAGGACGGCCGGCTGCTGATGGTGGCCTCCGACCGGATCTCGGCCTTCGACTTCATCCTCGACACCGTCATTCCCGACAAGGGGACGGTCCTCACCCAGATGTCGCTGTGGTGGTTCGAGCAGCTCAGCGAGATGGTCCCCAACCACATCGTGTCCACCGACGTTCCGGCCGACGTGAAGGGCCGCGCGGTCGTCTGCGAGGCCCTCGACATGTTCCCGGTGGAGTGCGTCGCCCGCGGCTACCTGACCGGCTCCGGCCTCGTCGACTACCGCCACACCGGCGAGGTCTGCGGTGTCGCGCTGCCCGACGGGCTCGAGGACGGCAGCCGGCTACGCGAACCGATCTTCACGCCCGCGACCAAGGCGGCCGTCGGCGACCATGACGAGAACGTGTCGTACGACGCGGTGGTGCACGCCGTGGGCGAGGACACGGCAGCCGAGCTGCGCACCCTGACGATCGCGATCTACCAGCGCGCCGAGGCGATCGCCCGCGAGCGGGGCATCATCCTCGCCGACACCAAGCTCGAGTTCGGGTCCCGCCCCGACGGGACGATCGTTCTCGGCGACGAGGTCCTCACCCCGGACTCGTCACGGTTCTGGCCGGCCGACCTGTGGCAGCCGGGCCGCAGCCAGCCGTCGTACGACAAGCAGATCGTGCGTGACTGGCTCACCTCGCCCGCGAGCGGCTGGTCCAGGGAATCCGGAGCGGCGCCGCCCCCGCTGCCCGAGCACGTGGTCGAGCGCACCCGCGCCAGGTACATCGAGGCATTCGAGAAACTGACGGGTCAGACGTTCTGACCCTCCCCGGCTGGAGGAGTGAACCGTGCTCAACCTTTCCGTACTGCTGGAGGACAGCGCCCGCAAGTACCCGACCCGCGACGCTCTGGTGCTGGGGGACACCCGGCTGACCTACGCCCAGGTGGACGGGGCCGCGAACCAGGTCGCGAACCTCCTGGTCTCGCGGGGCATCCAGCCCGGTGACAAGGTCGCGCTGTCCTGTCCGAACCTGCCGTTCTTCCCGATCGTCTACTACGGCATTCTCAAGGCCGGCGCCGTCGTGGTGCCCCTCAACGTGCTGCTCAAGGCACGCGAGATCGCCTACCACCTCGGCGACTCCGATGCGAAGGCGTACTTCTGCTTCCAGGGCACCGCGGACCTGCCGATGGGCACCGACGGATACGCCGGCTTCGAGCAGGCCGACGGCTGCGAGCACTTCTTCATGGTGATGGCGGACCCCGCCGCGCCGTCGCACGTCGACGGCACCGAGACCCTCGGGCAGGCGCTGAAGGACCAGTCGCCGGTGTTCGAGTCGGTGCAGACCGCGGAGACCGACACCGCGGTCATCCTCTACACCAGCGGTACGACGGGCCAGCCCAAGGGCGCCGAGCTCTCGCACTCGAACCTGATGATGAACGCGCTCACCTGCAACCGGCTCTTCGGGACCACCCCGACCGGACGAGCGGCACCTGCTCAGTCTGCCGCTGTTCCACTCGTTCGGGTCGACGGTCCAGATGAACGCCGGGTTCTCCACCGCATCCACGCTCGTGCTGCTGCCCCGCTTCGACGCGGAGCAGGCCGTCGCCCTTGCTGCAGAAGGAGAACATCACGCTTCTTCGCCGGCGTACCGACGATGTGGTGGGGCCTGCTCGGGGCGCTCACCGACGACGTCGACGTGGACCAGATCGCGAGCAACCTGCGGGTCGCCGTCTCCGGCGGCTCGAGCCTCCCCGTCGAGATCATCAAGCAGGTGCAGGGAACGCTTCCACGTCCAGATCCTCGAGGGCTACGGACTCTCCGAGACCAGCCCCGTAGCCACCTTCAGCGACCCCGACCGGGACCCCCGTCCCGGCTCCATCGGTGTGCCGATCTGGGGTGTCGAGGTGAGGCTCGTCGACGAGAGCTGGAAGACGGTGGAAGGCATCGACGAGGTCGGCGAGATCGCCATCCGCGGACACAACATCATGCGCGGGCTACTACAACCGGCCCGAGGCGACCGCCGAGGTGATGAACAGCGGCTGGTTCAGGACCGGTGACCTGGCCCGTCGGGACGAGGACGGCTTCTACTACATCGTCGACCGGGCCAAGGACATGATCATCCGCGGCGGCTTCAACGTGTACCCGCGCGAGGTCGAGGAGGTCCTGATGACCCACGAGGCGGTCTCGCTGGCCGCGGTCATCGGGGTCCCGCACGACAGCCACGGCGAGGAGATCAAGGCGTTCGTGATCAGGAACGAGGGCGCCGCGATCACCGCGGACGAGCTGGTCGCCTGGTGCAAGGAGCAGATGGCCGGCTACAAGTACCCACGCATCATCGAGTTCTCGCCCACCCTGCCGATGACCGCGACCGGCAAGATCCTCAAGCGCGAGCTGTCCTAGACCCCACTCGAGCGCCGGCGGGACCGTTGTCACCCGGCGCCGCGACCGCCCCTAGACTGAGGGCGCCGGTACGCAACGAACTCCCAAGGAGCCTTCCGTGGCCCGTGTCGTCGTCGACGTCATGCTGAAACCCGAGATCCTCGACCCCCAGGGCAAGGCCGTGCAGGGCGCACTCCCGCGCCTCGGCTTCGAGGGCATCACCGATGTCCGCCAGGGCAAGCGCTTCGAGCTCGAGGTCGACGGCGAGGTCACCGACGAACGGCTCGCCGAGATCCGCAAGGTCGCCGAGACACTGCTCTCCAACCCGGTGATCGAGGACTTCGAGGTCCACGTCGAACAGACCGGGGCGACCGCGTGAGGATCGGCGTCGTCACCTTCCCGGGATCGCTCGACGACGTCGACGCCCGTCGCGCCGTCCGGGCCGCCGGGGCCGAGGCGGTCGCCCTCTGGCACGGCGACCACGACCTGCAGGGTGTGGACGCCGTCGTACTCCCCGGAGGGTTCTCCTACGGCGACTACCTGCGGTGCGGGGCGATCTCCCGGTTCGCGCCGGTGATGACCGAGGTCGTCGACGCAGCGGAGCAGGGCATGCCGGTGCTCGGCATCTGCAACGGCTTCCAGATCCTCTGCGAGTCGCACCTGCTCCCCGGGGCCCTGATCCGCAACGACCACCGCAGGTTCGTCTGCCGCGACCAGCTGCTCCGGATCGAGAACAACCGCACCGCGTGGACGAGCGAGTACGACGAGGGCGCCGAGCTGATCATCGTGCTCAAGAACGGTGAAGGTGGCTACGTCGCCGACGAGGCGACCCTCGACATGCTCGAGGGTGAGGGCAGGGTCGTCGCGCGCTACCTGGGTGACAACCCGAACGGCTCGCAGCGTGCGATCGCCGGGATCACCAACGACCGCGGCAATGTGGTCGGGCTGATGCCGCACCCCGAGCACGCGATCGAGACCCTCTGCGGCCCCGGCACCGACGGCCTGCCGTTCTTCACCTCCGCGATCAAGGCCCTCGAGAACGCCTAGCCCGGGGTCATGCGCACCGAGCTGGCAGCGGCCTCCGCGGCTTTCCGGACCAGGGTCTCCAGCGGGCCACGCGCGCGGAACACCGCGAACAACGCGCCGATGACGAGCACCAGCGCGACGTGCCGGCTGAAGTTCCACGTGCTGTCGTCGTACCAGAGCTGCGGTGTCCGCATCACCACGTGCAGCGTGTAGAGGCTCAGGCTCATCGCGCCGGCCCCGAACACAACCGCCATCACCCGCGGGGCGGGCCGGCTCAACAGCAGGCACAACGCGATCACGACCATCGCGCTGCCGATCGTGTGCGCAAGGTCGAACGGTGTCCCGGAGTGCGGGGCGCGCACGGCGAGCCACCACCAGGACCCGGTCGGGGTCGTGCCGAACAGTCCGTGGGCGAGGTCGTCGGTGAGCGACCCGCCGCGGTCGTAGGTCTCGCGCAGCGTCCCCATCACGCCGGGCCGGTCCAGCAACACGGCCGACAGGAACCAGCCGGTGAGGGCCAGGAGCGCGCCGGCGACGAGCAGGTCGACGGCGGTGCGTGCCCGGGTCAGGTCGAGCCGCCCGATCGCCATCCCGGCCAGCAGGTAGGCCAGCCACGGCAGCACCGGGTAGTAGCCGGTGAACGCCAGCTCGGTGAGCAGCTGCCACGGAGCGGCGAGCATGTCCAACCGCGGGGTGACCAGGGTGGGGTCCGGCAGGTGCGGCCGCAGCAGGTGGGAGAGCACGGGTACGACGAGCAGGCACCCGCCGGACAAGGCGAAGAGGGACCGTGCCCGCAGCCGGAGGAACGGGAGGCCGAGCAGGAACAGGAGGCCGTAGTAGGTCAGGATCACCGCGATGCCCGAGCCGAGCCCACCCAGCACCAGGCCGATCCCGGCCACGATCAGCGCACGCACCGCAAGCCCACCGGCGGCAGCCTCCCGCTCGCGGCCGGTGACCGGGTGGGTGCCGCCGCTCATCAGGGAGATGCTCACGCCGGCGAGGACCGCGAACAACGCCGCGGATCGGCCGCCGGCGAGCTGCTGCACGGCCGTGACACCGTTCTCGTCGGTGGATACCAGCGTGTGGGTGGCGATCATGCCGACCAGCGCGAGGCACCGTGCCGCGTCGAGCCCGACGATCCGTCGGGAGGTCAGGGGCGGATGCACAGGCCGATCCTGCCAGGTCAGCCGGCGTAGGCCTTGGCGATCAGCTCGTAGGACAACCGGCGCTCGGCCGGGTCGTGGACCTGGGTGGTGATGATCAGCTCGTCCGCATCGGCCTCGAGACGTCGACGTTCGAGGTCGTCGCGCACCTGGGCCGGGGTGCCGACACTGATGAACCGGCGGCGCTGCGCCGCGAGGGCGAGCTCCTGCTCGGTCCACGGATGCGCGGCGGCCTCGTCCGGTGTCGGCACCGGGCCCGGCCGGTTCTGCATCAGCCGGACCATCGACAGGTCGTTCGCCTTCGCGAGCGCCTCGGCCCGCTCCTCGGTCTCGGCCGCGATCGCGGCGACGCCGAGCATCACCTGCGGCTCGGACTGCCGTGTCGACGGTTCGAACCGGGTCCGGTAGCCGGCCACCGCCTCCGCGGGATCGGCGCTGCCGAAGTGCCCCGCGAACGCGAACGCGGTGCCGAACGCGGCGGCCGCGTGTCCGCCGTACAGGCTGGACCCGAGGATCCACACCGGCGGGAGCGGCACGTCGTCCGGGATCGCCTTGAGCGGCCTGAACGGATGGTCGTCGGGGAACCCGTCGACGTAGCCGAGCAGCTCCGAGAACTGCTGCGGGAAGTCCTCGCCTCCCTCCCGGCCGCGGCGCAGTGCGTACGCGGTGAGCTGGTCGGTGCCGGGCGCGCGACCGAGGCCGAGGTCGATCCGGCCCGGGTGCAGGCCCTCGAGGACCCGGAAGCTCTCCGCGATGGCCAGCGGTGCGTGGTTGGGCAGCATGATGCCGCCGGAGCCGACCCGGATGGTCGTCGTGGCGGCCGCCACCGACGCGATCATCACCAGCGGCGCGCTGCTCGCGACGCTCGCGATGTTGTGGTGCTCGGCCAACCAGAAGCGCTGGTAGCCGTATGCTTCGGCGGCCTTCGCAAGCTCGATCGTGTCGTGCAGCGCCGACGAGGCGGGTCGCCCGGACGGGATCGGGGACAGGTCGAGCACGGACAGGGGGACGGTGGTGGGTGCGAAGGAGGTCACGCCGGGTGACAACGCGGCACCGCCCCGGCGGATTCCCGCGGCTCCGCCGGGTCGTGGCGGCCCGAGCAGGTCAGACGCGGAGCCGGATCACCCGGTCGTCGTTGGGATGCTGGGAGCTGGACCGGCCGTCGTGGTTGCTGGTGGTCATCCACAGCGACCCGTCCGGCGCTCTCTGGATCGTCCGGATCCGTCCGTAGTCCCCCACGAAGTAACGCCTGCGGAGACCACGGTTCGCACCGCTGAGCTTCACCGACCAGACGCACCGACCGCGCAGGGCGCCGAGGAACGCGAACCCCTTCGCGACCGCGACACCGCTCGGTGAGCAGTTCTCGGTCTGGAACGCGGCGATCGGGTCGTGGCGCCCACCCGGGCCGTCGCGACCCTCCACGAACGGCCAGCCGTAGTTGTGTCCCCGGCGGATCCGGTTGAGCTCGTCGACGTCCCGTTCGCCGAACTCGCTGGCCCACAGCCGGCCATGGCCGTCGAAGGTGATGCCCTCCACGTTCCGGTGCCCGTAGGACCACGTGTAGTTGCCGAACGGGTTGCCGGGCGGCACCTTGCCCGTCGGCGTCATCCGCAGGATCTTGCCGCCCAGCGACCTCTTGTTCTGCGCCCGCGAGGAGACCTCGGCGTCGCCGGTGCTGGCGTAGAGCATCCCGTCCGGGCCGAATGCGAGCCGCCCGCCGTTGTGGTGCACGCTGGTCGGGATCCCCTTGAGGACCACGTGACGCCGGCCCAGCTTCCCGCCGACGTAGTACTTCATCCGGACGATCCGGTTGTCGCTGCGGGTGGAGATGTAGGCGTAGAGCCACCGGTTGCGCTCAAAGTTCGGGTGCACGGCCAGTCCGAGCAGGCCGCCCTCACCGCCGGCTGCCTTCTGGCTGTGCACCGGGATCCGGCCGATGCGGCGGCGGCCACCGGTCTTGCGCACCTTGTAGATCCGGCCCGAGTCACGTTCCCCGACCAGGGCGTGCCCTCCCGGCAGGAACGTGATTCCCCACGGGGTCCTCAGGTCGCGGGCGAGCACCTTGCCGACCCGGGGCCGGGGCGCGGCCGTGGCTTCGCTGGTGAGCCCGCCGGTGACGGGGATCAGCAGACCGCCCGTACTCGCCAGGCCTGTTTTCAGCAGGGTTCGTCGGTCCATGGTCGTCTCCCGGGTTGACTGGTGCCAATGGTGCGATGCTGCAACGAGGTCATACCCTGCCATGGGAAAGTAAAGTTGGGGAGACCCGAACCGCGATCCGGCGTTACCCGGCGGGTAGATTGAGCGCAGCCCGACGCCCGTGCGAGACCGATCCGAAAGCCATGCTCGGTGACTGAACAGCGCCTCTCTCTCGACACCGTCCACACCGCCTCGACCACTCCCGACCGAGCGCAGCCATGGGCCGACCTGGGGCTGAAGTCGGACGAGTACGCCAACATCCGCGAGATCCTCGGCCGCCGCCCGACGAGCTCGGAGCTGGCGATGTACTCGGTGATGTGGAGCGAGCACTGCTCCTACAAGTCCAGCAAGGTGCACCTCAAGCAGTTCGGCGACAACGTCACCGACGAGATGCGCGAGCACCTGATGGTCGGGATCGGCGAGAACGCCGGCGTTGTCGACGTCGGCGATGGGTACGCCGTCACCTTCAAGGTCGAGTCGCACAACCACCCGTCGTACGTCGAGCCCTACCAGGGCGCGGCCACCGGCGTCGGCGGCATCGTCCGCGACATCCTCGCGATGGGCGCACGCCCGGTCGCGGTGATGGACCCGCTCCGGTTCGGTCCGCTGGACGCGCCGGACACGCACCGGGTGCTGCCCGGGATCGTCGCCGGCGTCGGCGGCTACGGCAACTGCCTCGGGCTGCCAAACATCGGCGGTGAGGCGGTCTTCGACGAGACGTACGCCGGCAACCCGCTCGTCAACGCCCTCTGCATCGGTGTGATGAAGCACGAGGAGATCCACCTCGCGAAGGCGTCCGGTGCCGGCAACCAGGTGATCCTCTACGGCGCGAAGACCGGTGGCGACGGCATCGGTGGCGTGTCCGTGCTGGCATCCGAGACGTTCGAGTCGACCGGCCCCGCGAAGCGCCCCAGCGTGCAGGTCGGCGACCCGTTCCAGGAGAAGCTGCTCATCGAGTGCACGCTGGAGATCTTCGCCGAGGACCTCGTCGTCGGCATCCAGGACCTCGGCGGAGCCGGCCTGTCCTGCGCCACCTCCGAGCTGGCCAGCGCCGGCGACGGGGGCATGCACGTGTGGCTCGACCGGGTGCCGCTGCGTGACTCGACGCTCGCCCCCGAAGAGATCCTGATGAGCGAGTCGCAGGAACGGATGATGGCGGTCGTCACGCCAGAGAACGTCGAGCGGTTCCTGAAGATCTGCGAGAAGTGGGACGTCGACGCCACCGTGGTCGGCGAGGTCAACGACTCGGAGCGGCTGACCATCGAGTGGCATGACGAGACCGTGGTCGACGTACCTCCGCGGTCGGTGGCGCACGACGGCCCGACGTACAACCGGCCCTTCGCCCGTCCCGACTGGCAGGACGCGCTGCAGGAGGACCGGGCCGAGGACCTGGCGCGGCCGGCGACCGGTGACGAGCTCCGGGCGACCCTGCTGCGGATGGTGGCCAGCGCGAACCTGTGCGACAAGTCGTGGATCACCGACCAGTACGACCGTTACGTGCTCGGCAACACGGTGCTCGCGCAGCCCGAGGACTCCGGGATGGTCCGCGTCGACGAGGACACCAACCTCGGCGTCGCCGTCTCCACCGACTGCAACGGCCGCTTCGCCAAGCTCGACCCGTACACCGGCGCCCAGCTCGCGCTCGCCGAGTCCTACCGCAACGTCGCCACCACCGGGGCGCGGCCGCTCGCGATCAGCGACTGCCTGAACTTCGGGTCACCCGAGGACCCCGCGGTGATGTGGCAGTTCGCCGAGGCCACCCGCGGCCTGGCCGAGGGCTGCCGCGAGCTCGGTGTCCCGGTCACCGGCGGCAACGTGAGCCTGTACAACCAGACCGGGGAGACCGCGATCCTGCCGACACCCGTGGTCGCCGTCCTCGGTGTGATCGACGATGTCACCCGGCGGACCCCGTCCGGCTTCGTCGCCGAAGGGCAGCAGATCTACCTGCTGGGTACGACGGACGTGGAGCTGTCCGGGTCGGAGTGGGCCCATGTCGTGCACGGGCACCTCGGCGGAACTCCGCCCCGGGTGGACCTGGCCGCGGAGAAGCAGCTCGCCGACATCCTCATCAACGCCTCGCGTGACGGCCTGATCGACGCCGCCCACGACCTGTCCGACGGGGGCCTCGCCCAGGCCCTGGTCGAGTCCTGCCTGCGCAACGACGTCGGCGCCCGGGTATGGGTCCCCGACGAGCTCGAACCGTTCGTCGGCCTGTTCAGCGAGTCGGCCGGCCGCGCCATCGTCGCGGTCCCTCGCAGCGAGGAGGTCCGGTTCACCGACATGTGCCGGGCGCGCGGGTTCCCGCACGCCCGGATCGGTGTCACCGACGGCCTGGGCCCGGACGCCGTGATCGACGTTCAGGACCAGTTCTCGGTCTCGCTCGGGGAGCTCCGGGCGGCGTGGTCGGCCACCCTGCCGAACGCGATGGCCTGACCCTCGTCGAGTCGGCGCGTGGGGCGGTCAGCGGTCGCCCGTCGTACCGTCCACTCCCCACGGTGAACATGCACTCCCCACGCGCAGCACGTCGTGGGGAGTGCAGGTTCACCAGGGCACCATGGTGAAGCAGGGGCAGGGTGGGGCCTGTCAGCGGCGGCCGGCCTCCAGGTCTCGCCAGGTGTCGCCGGCGACCACGCCGGTGCGCGGCAGATGGCGTGCCTTCTGGTATCGCTTCACCGCCGTCGTCGTGCCCGCGGTGAACACACCGTTCACCTTCAGGTCAGTGCCAGGGGCAACGTTCAACGCGCGCTGGACCCGTCGTACGGCGTTGCTCGCGGACCCGCGCTTCAGGACAGGGTTCGCGCCGTCAGCCAGCAGGACCGTCCAGACCGACGCGGTGATCCGGCCGGTGACCTTCAGGTGGCGGGACCGCTGGAACGACCGCACCGCCCGCGTTGTCGCGACGTCGAACCGGCCATGCACGCGACCGTGGTACTGCCGCTGCTTCTTCAACAGACACTGCGCCGCCTTCACCTGCCCGCCTGCGGCACCACGCTTCAGCAACCGGTAGTCGACGAAGTCGACCCGCACACCGCACGAGCCGGTGGGTCGCGGCGCGACCGACCCGCGGCCGACGTCCATGAAGTTCCGGTCGATGTGCAGGGTCACGCCGCCGTAGGTCGCGGGGGTGTCGAGCTGGTACTGGTGCACCCGGCCTCCCGGGAGCCAGCTGTCGGCGCGCACCCACTTCGGCGCGATGTAGGTGTCCGCGCGGCCGTTGTGCCAGCCGTACCAGACCTGGTCGGGCATCGCGTAGGAACCGGCCGAGATGTTGTCAGCGTTGTCCAGCGCGTGGATCGCGGCGGCCACGTTGGAGTAGACCCCAGAGGCGTAGCCGAGACCGTGCAGCCGCTTCGTCCAGGCGGACAGGAAGCTCAGTGCCGACCTGCGGCAGTCGTCCGGGGCGAGGTCGAAGTCCTCGAGGTCGTACCAGAGCGTGCTGCCCTTGGCGACGCCCAGTCGGCCGGCCACGCGCGCGGCCTGCTGGGCCTGCGTCCGACCCTCGGCCCGCGCTGCGGCGTACTCGTTGGCCGCGGTCGGCGTGATCACGTCCCCATATCCGCTGCAGGACGCCTGCGGCCCGACCCAGATCGGCAGCACCTTCCAGCCCCGCCGCGCCTGCCGCGCGACCCAGGTCGCAGCCGGGATCGGTTCGGCGCAAGCACGGTTGGACCCGCCGATGTAGACGCCGACGCCCCAGAACGGCGATGTGGTCAGCCACGCGTCCATCTGCTTCTGGCTCGGCGCACAGCGGGCGTCGAACGCGTAGCCGGTGAACGACCCCGGTGTCACCGGGCTTGCGGCGCCGGCCGGTGTCACCGGGCTTGCGGCGCCGGCCGGTGTGGCGGCGGCCGGTGCGGCGGCGAGCAGGCCGGCCGCGAGCGTGGTCAGTGTGGTGAGTACGACGGACGTGGCGCGTCGAGTACGCAGAATCCTCATGTTTCCCCCGTGGAAGTGAGTGTGTCCGAGCACCCTAGCGAAGACACCGGCGACTCGGCCCGGTCAGGCGACCACCGCGTCCGCCGTACCACTTCCCACGATGGACCCCCACTCCCCATGACGAGCTCATCGTGGGGAGTGCGGCTTCACCAAGGCACCATGGTGAAGCAGGGGGGCTCAGCGCAGGCCGCGCAGCAGCTGCGCCCAAGTGGTCTCGGCGACCACGCCGTTGCGAGGCAGCCTCCGTTCCTGCTGGTAGGCACGCGTCGCCGTCGACGTCGCCCGGTCGAACACCCCGGTGACCACGAGCCGTGAACCGGTCGCCGCGTTCAACGCCCGCTGCACGCGGCGTACCGCCCGGTTCGCCGACCCGATCTTCACGATCGGTGAGGGGCCCTCGGCCAGCAGCACGGTCCAGGTGCGCCGGTTCATGATCCCGGTGACGGGGAGTGCGCGGGAGGACTGGTACCTCCGCACGGCGCGCTCGGTCTTGATGCTGAAGTGGTAGCGCAGCTCCCCGCTGGGGATGCGCCGGTTCCGCAGCAGGCACTGCAGCGACTTCACCTGCACGTCGTTGACGCCGCGCTCGAGCCGGCGGTAGCGGGCGTAGCTGTAGGCCACCCCGCCGCAGTGCTTGTGCTCCCGCGGGGCGACCGAGCCGCGGCCGACGTCGAGGTAGTTGCTGTCGATGTTGATCGTCACCCCGCCGTACCGCTCGTCGTGGCCACCGCGGAACTGGTGGATCCGGGCGTGCGGCATCCAGCTGTCCGAACGGATGTAGCTGGAGCTGACGTCCGCCCGGCCGTTCCAGTCCGCGATCCAGACCTGGTCCGGCATCGCGAACCTGCCCGGGGTCGTGTTCTTCGCCTGGTCGAGGGCCCGGATCCCGGACGAGGCGCTGGAGTACACCCCGGACCGGTAGTCGCGATGGTGCAGCCTGTTGGTCCACGCCGACAGGAAGCTCAGCGCCGACTCACGGCACTTGAGCCTGCTGGCGTCGAAGTGCTCGAGGTCGAACCACAGGGTGCTGCCCGCCGCGATGCCCAGCCGCGTCGCGGCTCGCACCGTCGCGTTGGCCTCGGCGCGGCCCTGCGCGCGGGCCGTCGCGTAGTTGTTGGTGGGGTTCGCGCTGATCCGCTTGTTCTTGTAGCGGTCGATCGACGAGCAGGACGCCTGCAACCCGACCGTCAGCGGCAGCAGCCGCCAGCCGTTGCGCTGCTGGGTGTCGACCCAGGTGGCGTCGAGGTTGACCTGCTTGTCGTCGCCGCAGTAACGGTTGTCGCCGGCGATGTAGATCCCCACCGCCCAGTACGGCGAGGTCCTCAGCCAGGTGTCCATGGCCCCCTGCGTGGGTGCCACGCACTGGTCGAACCCGTAGCCGGTGAAGTTCCCCGGCGTGACCCGTACGGCGGACTGGGCCGGTGTCGCCGCGAGCAGTGACGCGGCGAGGGTGACGAGGGTGGTCATGGCGGCGGTGGCGAGGCGCCACGGCTTCGGCGAGAGGCTCAACGGTTTCCCCCGATGGAGACGGCAAGGCGATGACTTTACCTTGCGGAGAGGGCGTGTCGTGGCCGAACGGGACAACCGCCCGGACCCGCGGCCGGGCGATCCGCTGATGCCGTCGATACTGGTCACATGCCCGTCCGTCTCCGACCCGCTGACCCCGGACTCGTCGCCTCCGCGCTGGCCCGGTTCCATGGCGGCGAGGCGGACGCGGCCGACCTGCGGTTGCTCACCAAGCACCTGCTGGCCCTGCTCGTGGCCCGGGCTCCGGGCGGTGCCGTGGAGGTGCGGGTCCCGCCGTTCGCGGTGGCCCAGTGCGTGGAGGGGACCCGGCACACGCGCGGCACCCCGCCGGCGGTCGTGGAGATGGACGCGGCGACCTGGATCGGGCTGGCCGTCGGTGACCTGTCGTGGGAGGAGGCCGACCGGGACGCGCGGCTGGTCGCCTCGGGTGAGCGATCCGACCTGAGCCCGCACCTACCGCTGCTTTGACGGCGCGGCTAGGTTCGTGACATGACCGACTACCGGCCGACCGTCTCCGCGCAGGAGGCCGAACAGATGCTCACCTGGCACGACACCGCATACGCCGCGATGCGGGAGGAGGCCGGCGAGGACGGCCAGACCTTCGACTACCTCGGGCTGACCCTGCACGTGCCGCCGCAGGTGCAGCCGATCTCGTTCTACTCCGACCTGCTCGGCACGGTCGTGCTCGACGAGGTGCGGCCAGCCGACCGGGTGCTCGACATGGGCACCGGAAGCGGCGTGAACGCGATCCTCGCTGCCCGGACCGCCGAGGACGTGCTCGCCGTCGACATCAACCCGCACGCGGTCGAGGCGGCCCGCGCCAACGCCGAGCGCAACGGGGTCGCCGACCGGGTCGAGGTCCGGCGCAGTGACGTGTTCACGGCGGTGGACGGCCGGTTCGACCTGGTGATCTTCGACCCGCCGTTCCGCTGGCTGCGTCCCCGCGACTGGGCGGAGGCGGCGATCACCGACGAGAACTACCGGGCGCTGACCGAGTTCTTCGACCAGCTCCGGGAGCACCTGAACGACGACGCCCGGGTCCTGGTGTTCTTCGGCACCACCGCCGACGTCGGCTACCTCGAGCAGCTGATGGACCGGCACGGGTTCACGAGGCAGGTCGTCTCCGCGCGCGGCATCGTCAAGGACGGCCATGACGTGGAGTACCGCACCTACCGGCTCACCTGAGAATCCGGTCATCCACAGGCCAGCCGGACGTGCAAACGTCGACGTTCTCGACGATGCAGGGCATTCCCCGGGGAGGTTTGCACGTCGCCGTGGCCGCCGGGGGGTGGGGCGGCCAGCGGTGGAGCGGCGAGCCCGGGTCATAAGGTGATCGCCATGACTGCCTCACCCAAGACGACCGACGAGGTCCGCGCCGCCGTGCGCGATGTGCTGCCTCTCGTCCGCGCCGACCTCGAGGCGCTGGTGCGGATCCCCTCGGTGAGCGCGGATCCCGCACGCGCGGACGACGTACGACGGTCCGCCGAGGCCACCGCTGAGCTCTTCAGGGGCGAGGGTTTCGACGACGTGCAGATCCTCTCCGCACAGGGCGGAGCGCCGGCGGTCGTGGCTCGCAAGGCCGGGCCGGAGGGTGCACCGACGGTGCTGCTCTACGCCCACCACGACGTGCAGCCGGTCGGCAACCTCGACGACTGGGACAGCGCGCCGTTCGAGCCGACCGAACGTGGTGCGCGCCTCTACGGCCGCGGTGCGGCCGACGACAAGGCCGGGATCGCCGCTCATCTCGCCGCGATCCGGGCGCACGGGGGCGCCCCGCCGGTCGGGGTCACCGTCTTCGTCGAGGGCGAGGAGGAGGTCGGCTCCCCGACCCTGGGCGCCTTCCTTGCCGAGCACAAGGACCTGCTCCAGGCCGACGTGATCGTGATCGCCGACTCCACCAACTGGGACGTCGGTGTCCCCGCACTGACCACCACCCTGCGCGGGCAACGTCGACTGCTTCGTGGACGTGGCCACCCTGGACCACGGCGTGCACTCGGGGATGTGGGGCGGTCTGGTGCCGGACGCGATGATGGCGCTGGTGCGGCTGCTCGCCACTCTCCACGACGACCACGGCAACGTCGCCGTCGAGGGACTCGTCGCGGGCAACGCGTCGGACCTCGACTACCCCGAGAACCGGATCCGGGAGGAGTCCTCGCTCCTCGACGGTGTGCAGCTGATCGGGACCGGCTCCTTCGTGGAGCGGCTCTGGACCAGGCCGTCGATCTCCATCATCGGTCTCGATGCCACCCGCACCGACCAGGCCAGCAACACGCTGATCCCCAGTGCCCGGGCCAAGGTGTCGCTGCGGGTGGCCCCGGGCGACGACGCAACCTCCGCCCTCGACAGGCTGGTCGACCACCTGCACGCGCATGCGCCGTGGGGCGCGAAGGTCACCGTCACCAAGGGTCGGCAGAGCGGACAGCCCGGGGTGATCGATGCGGACGGGCCGGTCTACGACGTGGCGCGGGCCGCGTTCAAGGAGGCCTGGGACGGCACCGACCCCGTGGACATCGGCGTGGGCGGGTCGATCCCGTTCATCGCAGCCTTCCAGGACGCGTTCCCCACGTCCGCCGTACTCGTCACCGGCGTCGAAGACCCGGACACCCGCGCGCACGGCGCCAACGAGGGGCTGCATCTGGAGGAGTTCGAGCGGGTGTGCCTCGCCGAAGCCCTGCTGCTGAACAACCTGTGACGTCTCGGTGCTGGGCCGGACGTACAGCCGGATCCGCGAGGCCATCGTGGCCGGCGCAGGCCATGCGACCCGGACGGATTCGGCCCCCTGCCGGGTGACCCGTAGACTCGGGGCCGTGCCCAGTCAAGTACGCCGTGGTGACGGCCGTCTGACCCACGACCTCGACCCCCACGACCGCTCGCCGCAGGACGCCTGTGGCGTGTTCGGTGTGTGGGCGCCGGGCGAGGACGTCGCGAAGCTGACCTACTACGGGCTGTACGCGCTGCAGCACCGTGGCCAGGAGTCCGCCGGGATTGCGGTGAGCAACGGCCGGCAGATCCTCGTCTTCAAGGACATGGGCCTGGTCTCGCAGGTCTTCGACGAGTCGACGCTGGAGTCCCTCAAGGGCCACCTCGCGGTGGGTCACGCCCGCTACTCCACCACCGGTGCGAGCACCTGGCACAACGCGCAGCCGACCTTCCGTCCCACCGCGAACGGGTCGATCGCGCTGGCCCACAACGGCAACCTCACCAACACCCGTGAGCTCGCGGAGCGGGTCGACGGCCTGGCGCACGCCGTGGGGGAGCTCGACATCCCTCGCCGCCCGCAGGAGGCGTCGACCAACGACACCAGCCTGGTCACCGCGCTGTTCGCGCACCACCCCGACCGGAGCCTCGAGGAGAACGCCGCCGAGGTGCTCACCACCGTCAAGGGCGCGTTCTCGTTCGTCTGGATGGACGAGAACACCCTGTACGCCGCCCGTGACCCGCAGGGCATCCGGCCGCTGGTGCTCGGCCGGCTGGAGCGCGGCTGGGTCGTCGCCTCCGAGACCGCCGCCCTCGACATCGTCGGCGCCTCCTACATACGGGAGATCGAGCCCGGTGAGCTGATCTCGGTCGACGAGGACGGCCTGCGCAGCCGCACGTTCGCCGAGCCGGCGCCGAAGCACTGCCTGTTCGAGTTCGTCTACCTGGCCCGCCCGGACACGCTGATGAACGAGCAGCGGGTGCACAGCGTCCGCGTCGAGATCGGCCGCCGGCTCGCCAAGGAGTTCCCGGCCGACGCCGACCTGGTGATCCCGGTCCCCGAGTCGGGCACGCCCGCCGCGATCGGGTACGCCGAGGCCAGCGGCATCCCGTACGGCTCCGGGCTGGTCAAGAACTCGTACGTCGGACGCACGTTCATCCAGCCCTCGCAGACCATCAGGCAGCTCGGCATCCGGCTGAAGCTGAATCCGCTCCGCGAGGTGATCGAGGGCAAGCGCCTGGTCGTGGTCGACGACTCGATCGTGCGCGGCAACACCCAGCGCGCGCTGATCCGGATGCTGCGGGAGGCCGGCGCCCGCGAGGTGCATGTCCGGATCTCCTCGCCGCCGGTGAAGTGGCCCTGCTTCTACGGGATCGACTTCGCGACCCGAGCCGAGCTGATCGCCAACGGGCTGTCCAACGACGAGATCTGCCGCTCGATCGACGCCGACTCGCTCGGCTACATCTCCCTCGACGAGCTGATCGAGGCGACCACGGTGCCGAAGGACGACCTGTGCCGCGCCTGCTTCGACGGTGTCTACCCGGTGAAGCTGCCCGACGAGGCGCATCTCGGCAAGTACCTGCTCGAGGTGAAGGGCCAGGTCGTCGCCGACCCGGAGAGCACGGTGGAGCTGAAGCATGTCTGACGAGCAGCCCGCCCCGACGCAGGCGGGGGCGACCTACGAGGCGGCCGGGGTGTCCATCGACGCCGGCGACAAGGCCGTCGAGCTGATGAAGGTCTGGATCGAGAAGGCCAGACGCCCCGAGATGATCGGCGGCATCGGCGGGTTCGCGGGGCTCTTCGACGCGAGCGCGCTCAAGGACTACACGCAGCCGCTCCTCGCCTCGTCGGCCGACGGGGTCGGCACCAAGGTCGCGATCGCGCAGGCGATGGACCGGCACAACACGATCGGCTTCGACCTGGTCGGCATGCTCGTCGACGACCTCGTCGTGTGCGGCGCCGAGCCTCTGTTCCTCACCGACTACATCGCCACCGGCCGGGTCGTGCCCGAGCGGATCGCGGCGATCGTGCAGGGCATCGCCGAGGCCTGTGTCCAGGCCGGCTGCGCGCTGATCGGCGGCGAGACCGCGGAGCACCCCGGGCTGCTCGAGCCCGACGAGTACGACGTGGCCGGCTCCACCACCGGAGTCGTGGAGGCGGCCGACCTGCTCGGTCCGGGGCGGGTCAGGCCCGGCGATGTGGTGATCGCGATGGCGTCGAGTGGCCTGCACTCCAACGGCTACTCCCTGGTCCGCCACGTGCTGCTCGCCGCGCCACCCGACGGGGGGGCGGGCTGGACGCTCGACCGTTCCGTGGACGAGCTCGGTCGGACCCTCGGCGAGGAGCTCCTCGAGCCGACCCGGATCTACGCCAAGGCCTGCCTCGACCTGGCCCGGACCACCGAGACCCATGCGATGTCCCACATCACCGGCGGAGGCCTGGCCGCGAACCTCGAGCGGGTCATGCCCGAGGAGCTGGTTGCCACCATCGACCGCGGCACCTGGACCCCGCAGCCGATCTTCGACGTGGTGCGCCGGGTCGGTTCGGTGGCCCAGGCCGACCTCGAGAAGACGCTGAACTGCGGTGTCGGGATGGTCGCTCTGACCACGGCCGACGACGCGGACCGGGCGATCACCCTGCTCGAGGGTCACGGCGTCCGCGCGTGGGTCTGCGGCGAGGTCGGCTCCGACGTGGTGCGCGCCTCCGCGGGCGGGTCGGTCACGCTCACTGGCCAGCACCCCGGCTGGTGAAGCAACCCGCCACACGTCCGTCGTACCGCCCAGGTGCCGGTGCCGAAGGCCGAACCCACCCGATTTGAGGCTGATTCGGCCCAGAATTCGTGGCTGATGTGGGAGAACGGCCAGGAGCCAGGTACCGTTGTCCTCACGATAAGACGAACGAGAGACCGGACGCGCGAGTGACCACGTCCGTGACAGTCGCGGAACGACCGTCGCGGTGGTGGTAATCGTGACTCCGGCCGAGTGTGCGAGGGGGTCGACCCTATGGGGCGCGGCCGAGCGAAGGCTAAGCAGACAAAGGTTGCCCGCGACCTGAAGTACCGCTCTCACGAGACGGACCTCAGCGCGCTGGCCCGAGAGCTGCATGGCGAGCCGACCAAGGGACCAGCATCCGAGGAGATCGCGGATGCGCCCGAGGAGTACGACGAGTGGGCTGACTACCCAGAACCCCGTGATGCCCGCGGCTGACCTGGCCGCCCATCGCACCACACCCGTCGGGTGATCTGCCCGACCACCAGACGCAGTCGACCCGTGTGGCCGGCGCGCCCGCACGCGCCGCCGGACCACGCGGGTCGACCGGTGTGCCCGGGGCTCAACCGAGCCAGATGCCGCGCAGCCGGCCGACCTCGGTCATCCGGCGCTCCGCGAGCCGGTCCGCTGCCACTGCCGGCGGGACACCTTCGTCGGCGGCGAGCTGGAAGACCTGCTTGGTGGTGTCGAAGATCTTCTCGGCGCGGTGCTTGGCGCGGTCGAAGGAGAATCCCTCGAGCTCGTCGGCGACCTGGATCAGGCCACCCGCGTTCACCATGTAGTCGGGGGCGTAGAGGATGCCGCGGTCCTGCAGGCTCTTCTCGATGCCCTCGTGCGCGAGCTGGTTGTTCGCGGCGCCGCAGACGATCTTGGCGCTGAGCTTCTCGACGACGTCGTCCCTGAGCGCGCCGCCGAGCGCGCAGGGGGCGTACACGTCGAGCTCGGTGGCGACGAGTGCGTCCGCGTCGGCGACGACCTGCACCTCCGCGTGCTGCTCCTGGACGCGGGCGATCGCGGCACCGTTCACGTCGGTGACCACCACGGTGGCGCCGTCCTCGACGAGGTGGTTGACCAGGTGGTGCCCGACCTTGCCGACGCCGGCGACGCCGACCATGCGGCCGTGCAGCGTGGGCACACCCCAGGTGACCTCGGCAGCGGCACGCATGCCCTGGAAGACGCCGAACGCGGTGAGCACCGAGGAGTCCCCGGCTCCGCCGTGCGCGACGGTCCGGCCGGTGACGAAGGAGGACTCGCGGGCGATGTGGTCCATGTCCTCGGAGAAGGTGCCCACGTCACAGGCGGTGTAGTAGCGGCCGTTCAGCGACTGGACGAACCGGCCGTAGGCGCGCAGCAGCGCCTCGGTCTTGATCGTGGCCGGGTCACCGATGATCACGGCCTTGCCGCCGCCGAGGTCGAGCCCGGCGAGGGCAGCCTTGTAGGCCATCCCCTTGGAGAGGTTGAGCACGTCCGCGAGCGCGTCCTGCTCGTTGGCGTAGGGGTAGAAGCGGGTGCCGCCGAGGGCGGGACCGAGCGCGGTGGAGTAGATGGCGATGATCGCCTTGAGCCCGGTGGCTTCGTCGTGGCAGTAGACGACCTGCTCGTGGCCGCTGCCGAGCTCGAACACGCCCGGGGACACCTGCTTGTTGTCGGTCACGGTGGTGACCCTTTCCGTTTCGGGCCCGCGAGGGTGTGCGGGCAGTGAGTGCACGCTCGCGAGGGTGGTGCGGGCGCTTCCACTCAGCCTACGAAAGAGATCAGCACATAGCGACTTGGGTCACATCACGGCTGCCGGGAATGACTATTCCCCACGCCTTAGCGACTCATAGGAGCCGTTGTCGTAAATTTTCCGCCCCGGCTAACCTCGAAGGTGAGACACTGCCAGAAGCGTGCAGGAGGAGGTCTTCCCCGTGCACGGGTTGGCATCGAACAGTGAGGGAGGCTCGCTATGAACACGCGACCGCCTGAGTCTGAACCGCTGCTCACTCCTGCCGAGGTCGCGGCAATGTTTCGAGTGGACCCCAAGACGGTCACCCGATGGGCCAAGGCTGGCAAGTTGAGCTCGATCCGGACTCTTGGAGGACATCGCCGCTATCGCGAGTCCGAAGTGCGCGAGCTGCTGACCGGGATGGTTCCCGAGCAGCGGCGCGGAGACGACCTGGGCTAGCAAGCTGCCGTGCCGCAAGGCCACATCACAGGCTTTTTGGTTTCGCCCGACTCGGGCACTCACCAAGGGTTTTGACTTCGAGGACCTGGTACCCACGGGGGGCCGGGTCCTTGTGCTGCGTGGGCCGGGTGGCCGCCTCAGCGCAGTGCCCGGACGTACCCGACGACCGCGCGAGCCTCCTGGATCCGCCGTTCCCAGGTGATGCCCATGCTCATCAGGATCGTGCCCGCGGTCGCGATCAGCACCCAGCGCGGCACGGCCTGGTCGACGAACGGTGCGGCGTGCCGGAGTACGACGAGCGCGCCGACCGTCGCCGCGAACAACACCGGAGCCGTCCATCGCATCCGGACCCCTGCGACGAGCAGGAGCAGACAGGCCGCAGCGAGCAGGACCGACCGGGCCGAGACCGGCTCCGCCAGCACCCACAACAGACTCGGCACCAGCCCGAGGCCGAGGCCGGGGGCGAGCGCGGTCATCGTGCTGGCGGACGGGTACCTCCGCAGGTGCAGCAGCCCGACGAGGACGAGGGCGATCGCCGAAGGCAGGGTGTACGCCTCCGGGGTGTCCACGCCGATGTCCCACAGCCGTACCCAGGTCGCCATCGCCAGCAACAGGCCACCCACCCAGCCGAGCAGTCTCCGGTCCTCCCGCAGCAGCGCCACCGCGGACACCGCGACACCCGCCACGGTCAGGTACACCGCGGTCCAGGTGGCGCTCTGGGCAGACGGCGCGTCGGCCACTCCCGCGAGCGCGACCACGAACGCCGAGACCGCCGCACCCACCTCCACCCCCGCGAACGCTGAGGATCTCCCGGCAAGCACCAGACCGGACAGGACCACCAGCACGGTCAGCGCGGTCCAGGTTCCCTCGGCGTCGGCGATCGCGCCCCACGTCCAGATCGAGGCGCCGACCGCGCCCGGGATGAGTGCCCCGGCGGTGATGCGCACCTCCGCCCGGCGCCACCGCAGGTGGACCGTCGCGCTCACGGTCAGCGTGACCAGCAACGCCACAGCGGTCAGCCACTCGTCGTGCAGCGAGATCGCCAGCGCACCGGCCAGGAAGCCGGCGCCGAGACCGAGCGAGAGCGCGTCCTGCCTGGCGAGTGCCCAACCGGTGAGGGCCAGGGACGCGAGCAGCATCAGTCCACACGCGAGCCACACTGGCACCGGGTACGACGACACGGTCCCGACTGTCGCGGCCGAGATGAGGCCGAGGCCGAGCACGGGGTTGGCCAGCGGCGCGGCCACCTGGTCGATGCTGCGCACGGCCCGCGCCAGCACGATGCCGGTGCCGAGGATCGCGGCCACGGCGACCGGCAGCAGCCACGCCTCGAAGAGCCCGTCGTAGGCAACCGGGAACCGGTCACGGATACTGCCGTCCCACAGCTGCGCCCCCGCGTCGGCGACCCGACCGAGCGCGGTGACGGACAGCATGAACCCGACCACGACCATCCACAGGCCACCGGCCGCGGCCGTGACCGCAGAGGCCTGGGCCCAGGGGTGGGGGCTGAACCAGGTGACCGTCCAGGCCACGGCGAGGACACCCAGGACGGCCAGGGTCAGCTCGGTCCCGGTGTCCTGCGCGAACGGGATCAAGCCCGCGGCAGCCAGGACCAGCTCGGCCACGGCAAGCCCGGCCACACGGGCCCAGGCCGGGAACGTTCGCACCAGCGCGACCGAGCCGACGAGCACGGCAGCGACGACCAGCGGCCAGGCTTCGAGCTCCAGCCACAGCTCGCGTCCCGTCGGGTGGGACGTTGCCCGATCGAACGAGGTAGCGAGGAGCAGCAGCCACAAGTAGCCGGCGACCAATGCTGCGCCGACTGCCAGCACAACCATCCGCAGTCGTTGGGCGGTGACGGCGGCGGCCGCGGCGAGGAGCACCGAGCCGATGAGTGCGGCGGACTCCGCCACCCAGTCGGTTGCGATGATGCCCACGCAGATCGTGCCGATCCCCAGGGCGGCGACGACCTCGGCACCGGCCAGGACACCGACCGGCGTCCGTCGTACCGCCAGCGCTGCCGCAGCCGCCGCGATAGCCAGGACCGTGCCGAGCAGGACCAGGAAGCCGGGCGTGCCGATGTCTCCGAACCAGCCGGAGTCCCTCGCCCCGAACAGGTCGAACGCGAGCAGCCCGAGCGCGACCACGGCGAATGACTCGCTGGCCGCGCGCAGGTCCCGGCCGGCCAGCCAGGCGGCGAGGCCAGCGGCGACCACGGTGAAACCGACCAGGGTGGCGGTGCGTCCGGCGACGTCCATCACCGACCAGGTGACCGCGAGGAAGACCAGCGCGGCCACCAGCAGGCACACGGCGCCTAGGCCGAGCAGGATCTTGGGGACCGACGCGGCACTGAGCCCGCTGGTCGGGCGGCGAGGCATCGTCGGAGTGGACGGTGCCTGCGCGGCCGGTTCCGCGGGTGCGGGCATCGCGGCTGCGCCGACGGGTACGACGGACACCTGGCTGGCTCGCAGACCCCGGAGCAGGTCGTCGGCCTCGGCGAGGGTGATGAACAGCTTTCCGGCCACGGGGCCGTCCAGGGGCAGGTCGCAGGTGGGGCATGCCCGGGCGCCGTACTGGATGGGTCTGCGGCAGTCGGGGCACCGCTCGGGGTCGGCGTAGCGCGTCATACCTCCAGTGAACCCACGGCACGACGGTTCCGGTCAGGGAACAAGGGCTCAACCCGTCTGAGTACTTTCACCCAGTTGTGGCCGGCGTCGGCGCCCGTTGCGGCCAGGATCTTGGCCAGCCGCCACCGCTGAGGACCTTCGGGCTGGCCCTATGGCTCGAGTACCTCTAGCCGGTCGAGCTGTCTCCGTTCATGGCGCACCTCCCTTGGTGGCCTGTTGACCCGAATGATCGGGTCCGTTCACGCCGCATTCGGATTTGCCCTGTTGCCTCGTGTCGTCCGACGTACGACGACGTTCTCGGGGGCGACGTATGAGGCAGGGTTCATTTCCGCTGGTGGTGGCGTGTACCGCCGCCGCCGTCGTGTTCGGTCCGGTCGGGTCGGCTGCGGCATGGGTCGACCTCGATCCGATCAGCCACCGCGGCTACACCGCTCGGAAGACGGAGAACACGCTTCCAGCGATCCGTGCGGCAGTGAGGCGTGGGGCGTCGGCGGTCGAGGTCGACGTCAGGCTGTCCCGGGACGGGAAGATGGCGCTGATGCATGACCGCAGCGTCACCCGAACCACCACGAGCCGCGGCTACATCGACCGGATGCGCTACGCACGGATCACGAAGCTGCGAACACCTGATGGTGCGCGGGTGCCCTTCGTCCAGAGCACGGTGCGGCTCCTTCGCCGGCTGGACGCGACGGCGGTCCTGGAGATCAAGTCCGGGCCCGGTCAGGCCTGGACCGTACGGCGGATCCGGGCACTGCGCCGGGTCCTGGCCGATCAGCGGATGCTGCACCAGAGCATGGTGATCTCGTTCGACAATGACATCCTGCGGCGGGCCGAACGCGTCGCTCCGGTACTGGCGACCTCGTGGATCCTGCGTGGCTGGCCCAGTCTCGGGACGATCCGGAGACAGCACGTCGACAACGTCTCGATCCCCGCGGACGAGGTCGGGCCGAAGCGGGTCCGGGCGTTGAAACGGTCCGGGGTCGGGTCCCTGGGCCGGAACTCGAGCCGGCGACGCGAGTGGGCACGCTTCGAGCGTGCCCGGGTCCGGGGCGTGGTGACGGACCGGGTACCCGCCTACGTGCGGTGGGACCGGTCGAACTGACTCGGAGCTTCTCGCGGCGACGAGGGCCGGGCCGTCCCGGCTACCCGGTCACGTGTCGCCGGGACGCGTGAGCATCCCCTCGGCCATCATCGCGGCGAGGTCACCGACCGGCGCAAGGTGCGCCAGCTTGTCGGGTTGATCTGGTTCCGCCGCGCCACCACATGACCGTCGGCGATGTCGAGACCGATCACGCCGAGCAGAGCGCCATCAGCATCCAGCACGCACACGGCGGGCTGCGCGTTCGCGACCGCCGGTTCGAAGCGGACGCGGAAGGGCTGCCCGCGGCGAGCGAGTCCTACGAGGAAGCGGGACACCTTCAGCGAGCCGGTGATCGGCCGACGGATCGCCGGAGCCTTACCGCTGCTGTCGCCGTAGAACACCCGCTGCGCCTGGAGCTGGCCTCTGACCCAGCCAAGAGACGGGCCGAATGAGCTTGGCAGGTCAGGTGTCACGGTGGTAGGCAGGTGCCCGGTGTAGGCGAACAAGTAGCTCCTGAAAGAGGTGCCGAAGTGGATTCGTGGCCGAAAGGTGTCGGCGCTATCACGCTGTTCGTCGAGGACTTACCGGCCGCGAAGCAGTTCTATCTGGAGGTCTTCGGCCTCCCGGTGGCATTCGAGGACGACGACTCCGCCGTGTTCAAGTTCGGGAGCACGATCATCAACCTGCTGAGAACTAGGGCGGCACACGAACTCATCGAGCCCGCAGGGGTCGCAGGTCGCGAGGTTGGAGCCCGGATGCAGCTCACCATCGAGGTCGATGACGTGGACGCACTATGCGCGGAGCTGACCGGACGTGGAGTGGAGCTGCTGAACGGACCGATGGATCGGCCCTGGGGGGTGCGCACCGCCAGTTTCCGCGATCCCGGCGGCCACATCTGGGAGATCGCGCATTAGCCGGCGGATGCGTCTCAACCAGCCTTCCGGCGGTGGCTCGACTTGGCGCGGGCACGGACCATCCGCGGCCGGGTGATCAGGTAGGCGATGACGACCAGGCCGACCACAGCGACGATCCGGTTCGGGTCGACCGCAGGGCGCCAGCTGACGTCGCCGTTCTTGATCACGTAGGCGCCGGCGGGACGGCCGGTCACGCCGAACCCCCCGCCCTCACCTTCCTGGCCCTTCTCGTCATGCCCGGTGCCGCCGCCGGCGCCGCCGCCCACCACGGCGGCGGGGATGACGGTGAGACCGTCCTTCTCGTAGGGCTCGGCGTACACCCGCTTGACGCTGATCGCTTCCTTGGCCGTGCTGAAGACCTCGGTGACCTTCATGACCCCTCCTCCCGGGCGCCGGCTCGTTGGCGGCACCTTCGATTTCATACTCCTGGTGGCAAGGGAGTCAGCGAAAGGGCTCAAGGTCCCATCGTGATGTACGACCCTTGCTTGTTAGGCCGGTGAGTGCTGCACCTCCTCGAGCGGGTTGTTCCTGTCCAGGATCGGTATCAGCCAGGCACGGACGACGTATGCCACGACGACAGCCACGATCACCAGCGGCATGACCAGGAGGCCGTCGGCCCCCAGCAGCAAGGTCGCGAGCAGGACCGACACGAGGGGCAACCCGAGCATCGAGACGCAGAGTGCACCGATGCCCATGGCCGCCGCCGGGATGACATCCAGCCCGGGAAGGTGCGACAGGAGCAGGCCAGCGGCCGCACCAAGGAACATCGCCGGGAACACCGGTCCACCACGGAACGTGCTCAACGAGGCCCCATAGGCAACCCCCTTGCAGAGCAGGAGCAGTATCAGCGTTCCTGTTGAGTACTCGGCGCTCTCGCTGATCAGCGGGCCAAGAGCTTCCTGGCCGGAGAACAGCACGTCCGACGAGCTCTTGCCGCTCACCTCGGCGTAGAGGACCGCCAGTAGGCCGATCGCGAGGCCGACGGTCATCGACGCGATCAGCAGCCTTCGTTGTACCCAAGGGCGCAACGCAAGGCCCAGCCATCGGATCGCGATCGCCAGGCCCGGCGCGATGACGCCGATCACCAGTGCCCACCCGAACTCCGCCTCGGTCGGTGTGCCGACGGCCGACAGACTGGGAATCGTCAGCGAGGTCGTGCCGAGGCCGGTCAGCGAGGCCAGGCCGATGAAGATCAACGAGCCCACTCCCGCGGCCAGCAGCCCGGGCACCAACACGACCGAGATCATCGCCCCGCTCAGGCCGGCCGCCTCCATGAGCAGAAAAGCGCCCAGGAGCGGTGAGCCCAGCAGCGCGCTGATCGCGGCGAAGCTGCCGGCGGCACCGATCAGAGCCATGGCCTGCGCGGGGGTGTCCTTGCCGACCAGACTCACCGCCCAGACCGCGAGACCGCCACCGAGGGATCAGTGGTGCTCGGGACCGAGAACCGCGCCGAAGCCGATCGTGGCCAGGGCCGCGAGGGCGATGCCGGGGAGCTCGGCGGGGGTTGGCGCACCCCCGGCGTGGAACCCGTCCGCGGGCGACTCGCCGCCCTGGCCAGGTAGGTATCGGATCGTGAGCGCAACCACGAGGCCGCCGACCACCAGCACCGGGATCGGCCACCACGTCGGCTGCTCGTCGAAACCGAACGCGCCCGGGAGGTCGGTGAAGAGCCATCCTTGGAGATGGGTGGAGAGCTGCAGGAACCAGTACGACACGACCGCGATGGGGACGCCGAGCGCGGCGGCCCCGACCAGCATCACGGCGTAGCCGCGGGACCTGATCAGGGTCAACGGGTCCGGGGGAGCCTCGTCCGGTCCGGGCTCATGTTCATCAGAGTGGGGTTCCGGGGCGGTCGTCGCGGCGGGCTGCTCCTGAGTGCGCCGGTGCGATGGGCGACGAGTCACGAACGGCCTCCCGGTGCCGGCGGTCTGGGGCGCTTTATGGCTTTTGCTCTGCCCGGAGGGCTTCCGAGAACAGCGTCAGCGCCGTCCGGGTCTTGGTCTGCTGCTCGCCTGTGATGTCGATGCCGCTGTCTGCCAGGAACGACCGAACCTCCACGGCGACCTGGAAGGCCTGCGAAGGTTTGCACTTCGTCGACAGCTCGAGCGCTCGCGTCCCGTCGGGGTAGAACCACATCTCGGCGACCAGGCGCCGCCCGAGGATCTCTGGCTTGAACTTAAGCTTGAGCACGAAGATCGGGCCCAGTGCGGACAGGTTGTCGATCCCCAGGCCCGCCGGCGCGTGGTCCGCGTAGAACCGACGTTGCTCCTTGGAGAACAACTCGCGGAAGCCCTCGCCTTTGATGACCGCCTCACGCACCCCGGTGGTCCGTCCCTTGAGGGAAGCAGAGCAGACGTGCTTGCCATGCGGCATCGCGTCGACCTCCACTCCGAAGGCGGCGGACTCTCGAAGACCCGCGGGAAGTGCCGCCGGGTCAACCGGACGCAGCTTGACGACGGTGTCGTCCCCTTCGTCCTGAATTCGTCGCGCGCGCACCACCAGCCCGGCCTCGAACAGCTGAAGGTCGGGGGTGTCGAAGAAGAAGATCTGCCGGATCTGTGCGTCGAGTGGGTCGAGGCCCAGTCGGTGCACGGTGGAGTGCTGCTCACCTTCCGGGACCGTGGCCTTCAGCTCCGCGCTGTCCGCCCCCTTGAGCAGCTGCAGGAGCTCATGCAGCTCGTCATCCGATATGTCCGGTGCCACCAGTGGGGATGCCATGTCACCTCCAGAGCATTGCCTCGATGATTGCCCGTCGGGTGGCCTCGCGGCTCATCCGCCCAGGATGAGCCGGAGAGCCTTCGCCTCCGACCACCCCGAACGGGGCCATTGACGCGGCGAGAACACCGAAGGATGCTGAAAGCGACGGAGTACCGCCTGGATCGGCGGAGCTTCACGGCTGCCCGTGAAGAGAGAAATGCCTATGCAGCACACGAGAACTTCCCAGGTCGCACCACCACCACGGACCAGCCGCCCGTTGCGGCAGGTCCAGGTGTTCCTTGGCATCACCTACGGTCTGGCCCTGGCGATCGCGCTCGCCCTGCCTCGTTCGGGTCTCGCGCCCCTGATCAGCATCCTGGTTCCCGTCACCGCGGTCGCGGTCACGGTCGCACTGACCGTCCCGCGCGGTGACCGGCGCACGATCTGGGCGGCTGTCGGCTTCGACCGTCTCGGAGGCCGCGGGCTGATTCTCGCTGTTCTGGGGCCCGCGCTGATCGTCGGCCTCAGCTTCGGTGTCGCCGCGGTCCTCGGCGTGGTCCGCTTTCCTGGACCCGACGACGGCTTCGCCAGTGACGCCTTGAACGTGGTTCTCGCAACCGCAGTCTTCGCGGTGGTCTTCCTCGGCGAGGAAGTCGGGTGGCGGGGGTACCTGCTGTTCCGACTGGCCGAGGTCACCTCCGGTCGGCGGGCCGCACTGCTGACCGGCGCCTTCCACGCGATCTTCCACCTCCCTCTTCTGCTGCTCACCACGACGTACCAGAGCGCGGGGAGCCGGTGGATCGTCGTGCCGATGGTGATGGTCACGCTGACCCTGGCTGGGGTCTGGTACGGCTGGCTGCGGCTGTGGTCGGGAAGTATCTGGCCCGTCGCGCTGTCACACAGCGCGTTCAACAACATCGTGGAGACGGTGGGTGCCGCCGCGATCGCCACGTCGCCGGTCACGATGGCCTACGTCACGACCGAGACCGGGGCGGCGACCATGGTCATCATGATGCTGGTCGCTGGTTACCTGCTGATCCGCAGGGCCGGGGACTTCGACAGGGCGCGTCCCGAACTCCAGCGGTGACCCTTCCGAGCTATGTCGGTGGCCGGTAGGCCCGACGTACCGTCGACAGATGTCTACGACCCCGCAGGACCTGACCGGGATGTCGATGAGCATGGTCAGAGCAGGGGTGTGGCTGCTCCCCGTCTACGGCGTCCTCCTCGCGCTGTCCACGCTGACGCACCAGCCGGATCCCGAAGCCGAGTTCGAGGAGTACTCCCGCTACATCACCACCGACATCTTCCTCGTCAGCCACCTGGGGGCGAGCATCCTCGGAGCGGGCCTCGGTCTTGTCGGGTTGGTGGCCGCGCTGCTCCTGCTCGTTCGAGGTCCAGCGGCGGTATCCGCCATGGTCGGGGCGGCGCTGACCATCGTTGGCAACATGCTGATCACGACAGTGTTCGGTGCCGCCGCTTTCACGCAACCAGCACTGGGCAGGGCGTTCCTCGCCGGCGACGAGGGCATGCCGACGCTCAATGACGACGTGTACGGCACGCCACTGTTCGCCACCGTCGGTGTAGGGCTGCTGTTGTTCATCGCCGGTGCCATCGTCTTCGGGCGGTCCGTGGCGCGGACGTCGCCGGACCTCCGGTGGCCGGGCTACGGCTACGCGATCGGGCTGTCCGTTTTCGCGATCGCCGGCTTCATGATCCCGATCGTCCAGCCGGTCGGCGGTGCCATGGCAGCGGCTGCAGCAATCCTGATCGCCGTGCGGCTTCCGAAGGCGAGCGACGGATTAGCCGATCAGAACTTGTCGACCACGACCACGTCGTAGGCGGTCCCTTCCGGTGCGCCGGTGCCGAACGGCGGCGGGAGGCCGAGGTCGAAGCGTCCGTTGACCAGGACCAGCTCATCTCCGTGCTCGGCGACAGTCGTGGGCACGCGGAAGAGCCCCTCGACGTCGTCGTTGGTCAGCACGTCGTCGATCTCAGCGCTCGAGTAGTCGTCCTCCAGCTGCAGCTTGAGCACGGTGTTGGAGAAGTTGGCAACCACCCAGAGCACCTCGTCGCCGCCATCCTTGTCGAGCAGGATTCCGTCCACACTCTCCGGAAGCGGTCCGCCTGGCACGACTATCTTGCGACTCTTCCCGGACTCGGGGTCCACGGTGAAGATCGCGCCGAGGCCGGTGTGGGAGACGATCAGCGTGTCGCCGTCCGGAGAGACATCGATCCCGTTGAGGCCGAAGCCCTCCACGACAGGGGAGGCCGGTCCGGTCACCTTGATGGTCTCGGGCTTGCCCACGTCGCCGTCGGCCGCGATCGGCACCTTGTAGAGCTCGGGGCTGGCGGTGTTCGTGAAGTAGGCCGTGTCCCTGGTGACTGCTACGTCGTTGATGAGGGACACGCCTTCGCGGGAGCCAGCTCGAGGCTCGCCTCCCGGCTGCCGTCGCGCGTGTCGTAGACCAGACCTCGGCCGGTGAAGCCGCCGGCGACGAACAAGAGATCATGCCGGTCGTCCACCTTCAGGCCGGCGGCCTGGCTCCCGGTGACGTCGATGAACACGTCGCCGGAGCCGGTGCGCGGCCGGCGTAGTGGAGGACGGCCGTCGGGAAACGAGAGCAGGTGGCTCCGCAACGGACCGTGACCCGGATTGTCGTCATCGCTGACCGCCCAGCAGGGTGGGGATGCGTCGCAGGAACATCGCGAGCATGCCGGTGATGGCGAGCAGGACGACCGCCAAGGTGACGACGCCAGGCCACGTGGCCACGTGCCAGGCCGGGCCGGCAAGGGTGCCGAAGACCGAGGAGCCCAGGTAGTAGGTGAACAGGTACAGGGAGGCGGCCTGGCCGGTGCTCACGGCGCCGGCGTGGGCGCGGGCAGGAACCCAGCCGCTGGCGACGCCGTGCATGGCGAAGAAACCTGCGGTCAGCAGCGCCAGTCCGGCGACCAGCAGGGGCAGCGAGTCGGGCAGGGTCAGCAGTGCTCCGGCCGCGGCCATGAGGCACCCTGCAGGCAGCACGGTGCGTCGACCGTAAGTGTCGGCGAGCTGACCGAACAAGGCCGAGCTGAGGGTCCCGAGCGGGTAGACGAGGAAGACCAGGCTGGCGGCGCCGAGACCAAGGTCGAAGGGCTCGGCCCCGAGCCGGAAGCCGAGGGTGTTGAACACTGCTACCAGCGCGCCGCACGAGCATGCGCCGATGCCGTACAGAGCCAACAGGCCGCGGTCGGACAGAGCGCATCGGGCCATGCCCAGCAGTGCGCGAGCCCGGGGGGCGACGGGAACGAAGTTGCGCGAGGCCGGTAGCAGCAGGCGGACCGCCAAGGCGCAGGCCAGCCCAAGTACGGCGGCCGCGGCCAGCGCCCATCGCCAGCCGGTTGCCTCGGCCACGGCACCGGTCAGCAGCCGACCGGCCATCCCGCCGATGGCCGTGCCGCCGACGTACAGGCCGGCGGCACGTGCGTGGCTGGTGGGGTGCAGTTCCTCGCGCAGGTAGGCGGTTGCCACGGCCGGCAGCCCGGCCAGCGCGACTCCTTCGAACAGTCGAAGCGCCAGCAACGTCCCCCATGTGGGAGCAAGCGCGCAACCGAGCGCGACCACGGCCGAGGCAGTCAGGGAGAGGTGGATCAGCCAGGTGCGGCCTCGAACGTCCGACAGCGGTCCTGCCACCAGCAGCGCGGCTCCGAGCCCCAGGGTGGTCAGCGAGACAGTCAGCGTGGTGTCGGCACTGGTGACGTCGAACTGTGCGGCCAGCTCGGGCAGCACGGCTTGGGTGCTGTACAGCAGGGCGAAGGTCGCCATGCCTGCCGCGAACAGTGCCGCCACCACGCGCCGGTACGGGCCGGTTCCTGGCAGGTGACCATCGTGGGCGCGCTCCACGCGAGCCCCGGTGATGCGCCAGTTGAGGGGGCGTGCTGCGGTGGTCACGAGGGCCTCTGTTCGGTCTCTGCCCGGTCGAGGAACTGCGGGACGGCCTGCCACATCGCCACGGGGTTGGAGTACATCGGCCAGTGGCCGCTGTGTTCGATCTCGACGAGCTCCACGTTGTGACGACGCAGGTAGGGCAGGTAGGACAGCGAGGCGTTCTGCTCGCCGTACATGAACATGCGTGGGAACGGCAGCGAGAGGAAGGTCTCCACAAGGTCGCCGTGGTCAGACAGCTCGACCATCGACTCGAAGATGCCGCGGACCGCGGCGGCGCGGACCTTGTGGCGCAGTCCCGCGGCGTACAGCGCGCTCGTGGACTCCGTCGACTGTCGAGCCCGCTCGATGAAGGCGTCGAGGAACGCCTCGTCATGCTTCCCCTCGTCCGCACCGGCGCCGTCTTCGAGCTCGACGGGGTGAGTGAGGATCTGACGGCTCAGGAAGCAGTCCTCGGGCGCGAGGTTGCCCTCGATGTCGACGAAGCTCAGGACACGTTCCGGGTGGCGCCGGGCCAGCAGCAGCCCGGTCAGGCCTCCCATGGAGTGGCCGATCAGGTGGAAGCGGTCCACTTCAACCTCGGCCAAGACCTGTTCGGCGACATCGACCAGGAAGGGGACGGAGACGGCCCGCAGGTCGGCACACTCGCTCTGCCCCGCGCCCGGTGCGTCGTAGACGAGGAGACCGCGTCCGCCGAAGGATGCCAGGCGAGCCACGTCGGCGTAGTCCTCCTTGGTCGAGCCGAACCCGTGCAGGAAGACCACCGGAGGTCGAGCGCCGGTGCGACGCAGCATCGCGATCGACACGTCGACACCGTTGCTCGTGATGTCCACTCGGTCCTGGGCGAGACGGTCCTGGATGACCACTGCTACTCCTTTCGGGCTGCTACCACCGACGAGTCTTCGCCTCCAACCGGGATGCGTCCAATGCGATGCAAGTGCAATGTTCATACGCAGCACGTATGGTTGAACACATGCTGATCCGGGACCTTGCCTGGGTGATGGCTCTCGCCGAGTATCGGCATGTCACCGACACGGCCGCCATCTTGCGCACCAGCCAGCCCACGCTCTCGCGCACGCTGGCGCGCGTCGAGGCCGAGCTGGACGCGCGGGTCTTCGAGCGCTCGCATGACGGGGTGCACCTCACTCCAGTCGGGGAGACGGTCGTCTCGGCGGCCCGCGACATCGTCGTGCGCTACGAGCAGCTCCAGAGCGAGCTCGCATCCCAGCTTGACCCAGAGAGCGGTGTGGTTCGCCTAGCCTTTCTGGACTCCATCGCCACCTCGATCGTTCCGCGCGCACTCCGCACCTTCCATGAGGACGCCCCAAATGTGCGCGTACTGCTCAGCCAGGAGCCGGCTCACGAGATCCTCGACGACCTCGCCACCGGTGCCGTGGACCTGGCCATCACCTCAACTCGACCGAGCCAGGACCACGGCTGGCATCCCCTGCAGGAGGAACGGCTCGTGGTGGTGGTGCCGCCTGGTCACCGGTTGGGCAGCCACCGCGCAGTGAGCCTGACCGAGCTGGCCGACGAAGAGCTGGTCACCACCCCCGTCGGCTTCGGCTACCGCTCACTGGTTGACTCGCTGCTGCGCGAGGCGGGGGTCGCACCGGCTGTCTCCTTCGAAAGCCAAGACCTCGCCACCATCGAGGGCCTGGTCGCCGCCGGTCTCGGCGTCGCGATCGTCCCCGAACCCTTCGCCGGACTGACCGGGACTACTGGCCTGCCTATCGTCGCCGACTCCGCCCACCGCGCTATCGGGCTGACCTGGCGTACCGACCGGCCGTTGCCGGCCCCCGCCACTCGCTTTCGCGACTTCATCACCCACTGGGCTCGCTGAACGGGGCCAGCGGGAGTGGGCCGCGTCCGGGCATCACCCAGGATCTTCTGCGTTACGACGGACGACGGCATGGGCCAGATCTCGCTCGTCGAGCTGCCAACCTGCGCACACTCCGGTAGCCGCGTTGCTGTTGGACGCTAAGTCCTGAATGGATAGCGACCCGGGCACTCATCCTGTCAGCGCGTCTGGCAGTTCTGCGCCAGGGACGAGGCGAGGGCCGTCGTTGCGGTGCCGAGCTGGCTCAGCGCGGCCTTGATGGACGGGGCTTTCTGGACGAGATTGTCGGTGGTCAGGCCGCTCACAGCGGTCTGCAGCGCGACGAACTTGGTTTTCACCTGTTCCACGTGCGGTTCCAGTGCCGCGGATGCCGAGGCAACAGCGGCGTCCAGATCGTTCGAAACGTCCGCGAGCGCGCTGGTGAGTGCCTCGATCCCGTCCTGTCGAACGTTCACGTCCTTGAGGGCTTGAAGCGATGCTTTGAGCGCGGAGGCGTCCGCGCAGCCCGCGGCGACCGTGGCGGTCGGCGTCGATCGGACCGCCGTCGACGTGGAGTCGCCACCGCAACCCACCAGGACACAGAGCAGCACGACACATGCAAGGGTGACCACGGAGGACCGGGCAGCAAGTCGGGGAAGCATCTTCGTACTCTCCTTCTCCAAGGCTCAACCACGATGAGCAGGCTTGAACCAGGCGGTCAGATGCGAGACCACAGAAAGGGGTCTCCGATCCGAAGTCGGGCGACTCGGGCGACCCGCCCGACATGATTCAAGCCTCAGTATCGAGCGGGACTGAAGGCGTATGTATCACCCGTTGCGGACGATACATTCGCGGTCCACGAGCAGCGTGCGTGAGGCGTTGCGGTCAGAACTGGCGGTCAAGTCGACGGCAGAAAGAAGCCGCAGGTCAGACATAGTGACTGACCTGCGGCTTTGCTTGTGGGCAGGGGCGGGGTCGAACCGCCGACCTTCCACTTTTCAGGCGGACGCTCGTACCAACTGAGCTACCTGCCCAAGCGGAGGAAATGCTACAACAGTCCCTCGGCGATCCGAGAATCGAGCCGCCCGGAGCGGTCAGGCCTCGAGGACGACCTCGTCCTGGTCGAGGCGGGGGAGGCGGTCGAACCAGGCGTTGTCGCCAGGCCGGCCGATGTTGACCACCACCAGGGACCTGAGGTTCTTGCCCGCGAAGAACTCGGCGTCGATCCCGTCGGCGTCGAAGCCGCCCATCGGTCCCGCGGCGAGCCCGGCCGCACGGACACCGAGGAAGAAGTAGCCGGCCTGCAGCGTCGCGTTGAACTTCGCGGCCTGTTCGCGGGCGGCGTCGTCGGCGAAGAGGTCCTTGGCGCCGGGGAAGTGCGGGAAGGTTCGCGGCAGGTGCTCGTGGAACTCGGTGTCGGCGGCGAGGATCGCGACCAGCGGAGCGTTCGCCGTCTTGTCGCGGTTGCCGTCCGCCATGTGCTTGAGCAGGCGCTCGCGTGCTTCGCCCTCGCGGACGAGGGCGATGCGCAGCGGCTGGGTGTTCATCGCGGTGGGCGCGTACTTCACCAGGTCGTAGATCGCGGCGACCTGCTCCTCGGTCACCGGCTCGTCGGTGAACGTGTTCGCGGTGCGAGCGTCGCGGAACAGGAGGTTCTGGGCGTCTGGGGACAGTTCGAGAATGTCGGTCATGTCGCTGCTCAACAATGGTTGATCGTTAAACTATTCCGGTGACGGCTGTGCCGTGGGTCACCCCCCTGTCCGCCGTACGACCGGGAAGAGAAATCGCCCCGGAGCTGCTGCTCCAGGGCGATCATCGGCGACCCCGACGGGACTCGAACCCGCGGCCTCCGCCGTGACAGGGCGGCGCGCTAACCAACTGCGCTACGGGGCCATGCTCTTCATTTCTCAAGCGGAGGAATGCTAACCCACCAACCGCTCCGCGTCCGAATCGAGCTCGGACCGCGCACCCCCAACGGGATTCGAACCCGTGCTACCGCCGTGAAAGGGCGACGTCCTAGGCCACTAGACGATGGGGGCCAGGTGTTGACTACCCAGCCGGGCATTCATCTGATCCCCGTCAGGGACCGGTACAGCATAGGGCCACGGAGCCTGCTTACCAAAATTCAGCGACCCCGGCGATCCGGCCCCGGGGCACGCACGACAATGGGTGGGTGATCGAGATGAGCCGGGTGCGCTTCGAGGAGCTGGTGAGTGACGCGCTCGACCAGATCCCGGCCGAGCTCGCGGCCCTGATGGACAACGTGGTGGTGCTGGTCGAGGACGAGCCGCCGGCCGATGATCCCGACCTGCTCGGGGTGTACGACGGGACGCCGCTGACCGAGCGCGACAGCCGCTACGCGGGGATGCTCCCGGACCGGATCACCATCTTCCGGAACCCCACGCTGCGGATGTGCGAGGGCGCCGAGGAGGTCGTCGACGAGGTACGCATCACCGTGGTGCACGAGGTGGCACACCACTTCGGCATCGACGACGACCGGCTGCACGACCTCGGGTACGCCTGAGCAGCTAGGGCCGCGCGCCCAGCCAGAACCCGAGCGCACAAAGGGCCAACGCAGGTACGACGGTCAGCAGCACGGTCGCGGAGCCGGAGCGCCAGCCGCGGTCATGGGTCTGCACCGCGAACGCGGAGTACGTGGTGAGGCCGCCGCAGAACCCGGCGCCGAGGAAGGCGATCGTGGCGCCGGTGAGCGCCATCCCGCCGAACAGACCGAGCAGGAACGAGCCCGCGACGTTCACCAGCACGGTGCCCCAGGGAAGGCGGCCGTCGAGCAGGTGCGCGGTGACGTAGCGCAGCGGTGCCCCGAGCGCGGCGCCGAGTGCGACCAGCAGGAGTGTCACAGGTCGCCCTCCTCGTCCTCGAACTCACGCCTGGCGGCCGCGGTGCTGAACCGGTCGGCGATGGCCACCGCCACCAGGCAGGCCGCCAGCGTCCCGGTCACGTAGAGCGCTGCGAGCGCAGCGGCCCCGTCCGCGACCAGGTCCCGGGCCTGCGCCGAGTACGTCGACAGGGTGGTGAACCCGCCGAGCACACCGGTCCCGAGCAGGGGTGGCAGCAGCGGGTTTCGACGTACGACGGGCAGGGCGGGCAGCATCGCCAGGAGGAACGACCCGACCACGTTGATGCCGAAGGTCGCCCACGGGAACGCGGCCCCTGCCTGGGGGAACGTCTCGGAGATCCCGTACCGGGCCGACGCGCCCAGGGCGCCGCCGATCGCGACCACGCCCAGGACGGACAGGTGCAGAGGGTGCCGGGGTGTCACGAGGTGGCAGCCCCGGGGTGCTCGGGGTGCTCGGGGTGCTCGACGGTGAGGGAACCCGGCCAGGGGGTGGGCTCCTCGCCCGCGGCCTGGCGGACGAACTCACCGAGGTACCACCGCTGCAGGTCGAGCTGCTGCGGCGACGCGGCGAGTGCGAGCAACCGCTGCTCGCGGCAGAACTCGTCGGCCTTCTCCAGCATCTCCAGCATCCGGCCCATCGACGCGGGCGCGCTCGACGGGATCTCGTACACCAGGCTCACCTCGTCGAGACCTGCCTCGATCGCCGCGTCGAGCTCGCTCACACCGGAGGCCTGCCGACGTTCGGCCTCCACCTGCAGGAAGAGCTCCGACACCTCCCGGGCCACCGGGTAGTCGTTGCCATGGGCGAGCGACAGCAGCCGCAGCTCACGGCGGAGCTCGTTGTATCGCTGGCGGAAGTGCGCGAAGACCTGGACCGGCATCCGGATCAGCCGGATCGTGAGCAGCGCCTCCGGCTCGGGTGCGGACGCCAGCCGCTCGTCGACGACCTCGTCGAGGTCGAAGACTTCACCGGAGAGGTCGCCGTCGACGCGCAGCTCGGCTGTCGGCTCGAACCAGACCGTCTTGCCGTCCGGGGCGAGCTCGGCGCCCCAGGTCGAGGAGTACAGCGCAACGATCCCGAGACCCCGGCCGATCGTCGACAGCAGATTCTCCTCATCGGTCATCTCGATGTTCACTTCGGGCGGGTTGTGCGAGTGGTCGTGCACCTCGACCCGGGGATGCCGGCGGGTGCCGCGGACCCGGAGCGTGATCGGCGGGTCGGCGTGCAGGATGGCGTTGGTGACGAGCTCGGAGACGCCCAGCTCGGCGGGCTCGACCAGGTCGTCGCGGCCGAGGCGCGCGAAGACCTCGCTCACCCACTCCCGGGCCTGCTTGACGGCCCGGGGGTCTGGTTCCAGCGGCAGTGGATCCTTGTTGAGCGGCATGCGCTCAGCCCCTCGTCCTGGCGACCTTGAGCGAGACCAGCCGCGTCACCACCATGGCGATGTAGAACACTCCCGCGACCTGCTCGATCATGACCACGCTGCGAGCGTGACCCTTCGCCGGCGTGATGTCGGAGAGGCCGGTGCTCGACAGCGTGGTGAACGAGAGGAAGAGGAGCTCCATCCACGAGCGTGTACCCGAGCCGCCCCCGGCGAAACTTCCGGGCTGTAAAGCTTGGACGACGACGAAGACGTAGGCGAATGCCCAGGCCAGCAGCGTGAAGACGGCGCCGATCGCGAACAGCTCGTCGGTGTCGACGTGGGAGTCCTCGAGCATGTACGCGAGCATGCTCATCGCGGCGTAGAAGTAGAGGACCGCCTCGAACCCCGACGACCAGGGGAACAGCTCCTCCCGGGCGGTGAAGACCTGGATCGCCAGCAGCACCACCGCGGGTGCGCCGATCAGGATGCTGACCCAGGACAGGAACGGGGTAGCCCGGATCGCGAGGACGGCGAGCACCAGCACGAGGATCCCGAACACCGCGAACGCCGCCTGGCCCGCGCTGGTCTCCGACATGAACGGGTAGAGCAGCACGCCCGCGAGCTGCACGATGAGCAGCAGTGCGCTCGGTGTCTTCTTCACGAAGCGAACCACCCGCATGCACAGAGATTAACCGCTACCGCGACCGTCCCCAGCCTCGGCGGGTCCTAAGCCCCCGTTGAGTCGCGCCTTGTTCGCTGTTCAGATCCGCCTTGTTTTGGTTGAGACGTGCCTCGTTCGGTGTTCAGATCCGCTCGGTTTTCGGTGCCGCGCGGGTTCCCCGGGGTCCCCGCGAGGTCCGGGAGTCCGTCGTACGGCGGGCGCGTCCGTCGTACGACCAGCGAATCCGACGGGTTTCATCACAGAATTCGGCGCGACTCAACCAGAAATAAGGCGGAACTGAACACGAAATGAGGCGGAACTCAACGGGGAGGGGTGATCCGGAACAGCTCGAGCTCCGCCTGGTAGTACTTCGTCGTCCTGCCCAGCGGGGTCATCCCCAGCCGCCGGCAGAGCGCGATCGAGGCGCGTTGCCGGGGCGTACGACGGCCAGGATCTCGTCGAGGCCACGGCCGAAACCCCAGTCGATCGCGCCGCGGGCGGACTCGGACGCGAGGCCCTGCCCCCAGGCGTCCGGGTGGAAGTGCCAGCCGACCTCGAACTCACCGGCACCGTCGGGAAGCGGCAGCAGGATGATCGTGCCGGCGACCACGCCGTCGTCCTTGCGTTCCACCGCCCAGCGTCCGGTCTCTGGCTCGGCGAGGTTCAGCTCGCCCCAGCGCTGCACCAGCCGATCGGCGTTTTCGAGCGACTCCATCGACTTCGGGTCGCGAGCCGAGCCATCTGGAGACCTCCCACCGGCGGTAGATGTCGAAGACCCGGTCGGCGTCATCGGCCCGCCAGTTGCGCACGATGCAGCGCTCGGTCTCGAAGAGACGACCTCAGCGGTCAAGGTGTTTGGCCCAGGCGAAACAGAAGAGGCCGTAGCACGCCAGCCCGGCCGCGATCAGGACCAGCAACGGCGCCCCGAACGGCTGCTCGAGGATCGTCCTGAGGGCCTGGTCGAGGCCGCCGGACTTGTCCGGGTCGTGCGTCCACGCGGCGTAGACGAACAATCCGCCGACGACGAGCAGCGCGATGCCCTTGCTGATGTAGCCGACCTTGCCCAGCCCGATGTAGAGCCGCCCGCTGGTCCCGGTGCTGCCGGTGGCCTTCAGGTCTTCCTTGAACTTCTCGGTGAACCCCTTGTAGATGTGCGTGCCGCCGATGACGAGGATGACGACGCCGACCGCGCCGACCAGCAGCGGGCCGAGCGGCAACGCCATCAGCCGTGCGGTCAGCGTGTCGGTGTCGTCTCCGCCGCCCCCGCCGGAACCGATCGCGATCTTCAGTGCGCTGATGCCCAGCGCTCCGTAGATCACCGCCTTGCCGAGCCGAGTTGAGCCGTCTGCCGGCTCGTTTGAGGCCGTCCTCGTCACGATGACCGAGCACCGCCTCGATCAGCATCCACACGACCAGCGCGAAGAACCCGAGGCCCACCACCCAGAGCAGGATCTGGCCGAACGGCTTCTGTGCGAGCTCGCTGAGTGCGCCGGAACCACTGGCCGAACCCGCGCTCTCGCCGAACGCGAGCTGGATCGCGAGCCATGCCGATCAGCAGGTGCACCACCCCGTACGCCACCAAGCCCGACCCGCACCGCATGGTCGAGCACCTCACTGCCGTCCGCCTTCCGGCCGAGCTGGTCCGCTTTCGCGGACGCGCCACCTGTGCTCATCTACCGCCCCTCCGTCGAACCCCGTGGAGCAGTCTTACCCAATCAGGCCGAAGGAATGTCTGCCGGCGTCTCGAACCGCGCGACCGAGGCCAGCTTGCCGTCGACGACCGTGAACACGCACCAGGTCTCGGTCGGCTCCAGGGGTGCGCCGTCCGGAGCGTTCGCGGTGGTCCACCGGGCAACCTCACGTACGACGAACCGCCCGCCGGCCTCGACGAGGTCCTCCTGTGGCTCGAGCCGGATGCCGGACCGGGTCAGCCAGCCACGCATCAGGTCGTGGCCGTGGCCGACGCCGCGCGGCCCCTGGACCGCGACGTTCTCGTCGCATCGGGCGAGTGCGCCCTCGATGTCCGCGGCGTTGACGGCGTCGTGCCACTGCTTCAGGACCTGTGCGGAGTCGTTCATGAGGCCCACACTAGGCGCGGACCCTCGTGACCTAGTAGAACGGACGGATGACCACTGGACCGCTCGTGCTCGGGCCGCTGATCAGGTTCGTCGACGACACTCGGCGAGCATCTGGGTCGAGACCCGCGACCACTCCCGCGTTGTCGTTCGCGCCGCCGGACGGACCTGGGAGCCGCACGTTCGCGGTGCACGGCCATCACTACGCGCTCGTCGAGGTCGACGGACTCGAGCCCGGCAGCGATCACGCCCTACCCGTCGAGATCGACGGGACGGCGGTGTGGCCGCCGGAGGACTCGGAGTACCCGGCCAGTGTGATCATCGCCACGATGCAGCCGGGCCGGCCGCTGCGGATGGCGTTCGGCTCCTGTCGCACCAGCGTCACCCATGACGCCGACGGCAACAAGACGCACGGGGTCGACGCGCTGCGTGCCTTCGCGCTGCGGATGGCCACCGACGACCGGTCCGACCCTCGGGGCTGGCCGGACCTGGTGCTGTTCCTCGGCGACCAGGTCTACGCCGACGAGACCACGCCGGAGATGCGTGAGTTCATCGAGTCCCGCCGTGACATCGAGCAGCCGCCGGGGGTGGAGCTGAAGGACTACGAGGAGTACGCCCATCTCTACAAGCTGGCCTGGACCGATGAGGCGAACCGGTGGCTGCTGTCCACTCTGCCCACCGCGATGATCTTCGACGACCACGACATCCGTGACGACTGGAACACTTCGCTGGACTGGAAGCGGCGAGATGGAGTCCACGTCGTGGTGGCACGAGCGGATCGTGTCGGGCCTCGCGTCGTACTGGGTCTACCAGCACCTGGGTAACCTCTCGCCTGCCCAACGCGCCGAGGACGAGATCTGGCAGAAGGTTGACGCCCACGACGCCGCCGCGGAGGAGCTCGACCTGAGCGAGCACGCTCGACACGTTGGCGGAGCGGACCGATCAACATCCCGAGACGTACCGGTGGAGCTTCGCCCGCGACTTCGACGACGTGCGGCTCGTGGTCATGGACTCACGCGCCGCACGCGTGCTCGAACCCGGAGAAGCGGTCGATCCTGGACGCCGAGCGAGGTCGCCTGGCTCGACGGCCAGATGCGTGGTGGTTTCCGGCACCTGCTCGTCGGAACGTCGCTGCCGTTCCTGCTGTCACCCGGGCTGCACCACCTGGAGGCGTGGAACGAGGCCCTGGCCGACGGAGCCTGGGGAACCCGCGCCGCGCAGTTCGGGGAGCGGCTCCGCAAGGCCGTGGACCTCGAGCACTGGGGTGCGTTCCAGAAGGGGTTCCAGGCGCTGGCCGCGATGGCGGTCGAGGTGGCCGACGGGGCGCGCGGCCCTGCGCCCGGAGACGGTCACGTTCCTGTCCGGGGACGTGCACCACTCCTACGTCTCGGAGGTGAGACGGATGCTCCGGGAGCCGGATCATCCAGGCGGTCTGCTCTCCGATCCGCAACCCGCTGCCGAGGTCCATGCGGTTCACGACTGCGATTCTCGTCCTACGGCGTCGCCGGTCCGGTCGGGTACGGTGGTGGCGCGCTCCGCGAAGGTCCCGGGACGCACCGTTCCGGTGGCGCAAATGCGGGGGCCCGTGGTTCGACAACAACCTGGCCGTCCTGGAGGCAGAGCCGCGACGGCCTCGCGATGAGCTGGGACACCGGGGTCGTCGACGGCGGACGACCACGCGCACCCCGGCTCGAGGAGGTCGGTCCCTGGTGGTGGAATCTCGGCAGCCGTGACGTAGCCGCGACTCAGCCGGGAGTGGCGTCGGGGACTCTCCGGTGTCGAGGCCGAGCAGCACGTTCTCGACGACCTCGCTCAGCGCCGGGTGGATCCAGTACTGCCCGCGCGCCACCTCGTGCGCGGTCTGCCCGAAGCTCATCGCCTGGATCAGCGGCTGGATCAGGTTCGAGGCCTGCGGCCCGAGGAGGTGCGCGCCCAGGATCCGGCCGGTGTCCGGCGCGGCGAGCACCTTCGCGAAGCTCGTTCCGGTCCTCCATCGCCCAGCCGTACGCCGTGTCGCCGTAGGCCTGACGGGAGGTGACGAACGGGATGCCCTGGGCTGACCGCCTCCTGCTCGGTGAGGCCGACGCTGGCGACCTGCGGGGAGGTGAACACGGCGCTCGGCACGTTGCTCGTGATCGGCCTTCCACAGGTCATCGGGGTGCAGCAGGTTGTGCTGGACGACCCGCGCCTCGTGGTTGGAGACGTGCTTGAGCTGGTACTTGTTGCTGACGTCGCCGAGCGCCCAGATGCCGTCGATGTTGGTGCGCTGGTACTCGTCCACGACGACCAGCCCCTCGGGGTCGACGTGCACGCCGGTCCGGTCCAGGTCGAGCCCGTCGGAGTTCGAGCGGCGTCCGGTCGCGATGAGCAGCGCGTCGACGTCCAGCGTGGAGGTCTCGCCGTCGTGGACCAGATGGGCGCGGATGCCCCCGTCGTACGGCTCGACCCTGCTGACGACGGTGTCCAGCCGGACGTCCCAGCGCGCCCGGGCGAGCTCGGTGAACCGCTCGGTGATGTCGCGGTCCTCCTCGCGCAGCAGCGCGCCGGAGCGGTTCGATCATGGTGACCTCGCTGCCGAAGGCGCCGAAGACGTGCGCGAACTCCGCGGCCACGAACCCGCCGCCGACGATCGCTAGCCGGCGGGGCAGGTCGTCGATGCGCATGATCGTGTCCGACGTGTGGTGTTCGACCCGGTCGAGCCCGGGGATCGGGGGTACGACGGCCCGGCTGCCGGCCGCGATCACGACCTGGTCGGCGGTGATCGTCTCGCCGGTCCCGGTGTCGAGCTCGCGCACGCCGGTGAACCGGGCATGCGCCTCGTAGACGGTGACGTTCTCGTTGCTCTCGACCCGCCAGGCGCGCCCGGCCGCGGAGATCGGGTCGATCCGGCGGAAGATCCGGTCCCGGATCCCGGCCCAGTGCACCTTGTCGACGTGCAGGTCCACGCCGAGGTGCTCCGCGTGCTCGGCCGCGCTGGCAAGATCCGCGGGGTAGACGAACATCTTGGTGGGGATGCAGCCGACGTTCAGGCAGGTCCCGCCGAACGTGCCTTCCTCGATCAGGGCAACGCGTTTGTCCTGGAACTCCTCGTTGACGATCGAGTTGCCCGAGCCGCTGCCGATGATCGCGAGGTCGATAGTGGGTCACAACCCCATCCTGCCTCGGACGGCCGCGAGACCGTGAGCGTGCTCGCGTCCGCGGGTACCGTTGCGGCCTCCGTTCTGTGAGCCACGCCATGCCCCGACGCGCAAGAAACGAGACGCGAGGTGCGTTGTGTTGTACGAACGACGGAACTGGGAACCAGCCAAGAGTCCTGCATTCCAGCGAGAGGTACGTCATGGCCGAGTTGAAGCCACTGCCCGCCAACGATCGGCACAAGGTTGTCGTGGTCGGGTCGGGGTTCGGTGGCCTGTTCGGCACCAAGGCGCTCAAGCGCGCCGACGTGGACGTCACGGTGGTCGCCAAGACCACCCACCACCTGTTCCAGCCGCTGCTCTACCAAGTGGCCACGGGCATCATGTCCGAGGGCGAGATCGCCCCGCCGACCCGTGAGGTCCTGTCCGCGCAGAAGAACGCTCGCGTGATCCTCGGTGAGGTCAGGGACATCGACCTCGAGGCCAGAACGGTCACTTCTCACGTCCTCAACCGCGAGACGGTCACGCCGTACGACTCGCTGATCGTGGCTGCGGGAGCCGGCCAGTCCTACTTCGGCAACGACCAGTTCGCCGAGTTCGCCCCCGGCATGAAGAGCATCGACGACGCGCTCGAGCTGCGGGGAAGGATCTTCGGCGCGTTCGAGCTCGCCGAGATCGCCGACACCGAGGAGGAGGTGGACCGGCTGCTGACCTTCGTGGTGGTCGGTGCCGGACCGACCGGTGTGGAGATGGCCGGTCAGATCGCCGAGCTCGCGCATCGGACGCTGAAGAAGGACTTCCGCCGGATCAACACCCGCAACGCCCGGGTGATCCTGCTCGACGCCGCCCCACAGGTGCTCCCGCCGTTCGGTGAGAAGCTCGGTCGCAAGACGAAGCAGGCGCTCGAGGAGCTCGGCGTGGAGGTACAGCTCGGTGCGATGGTCGTCGACGTGGACGAGCGCGGCCTCGAGCTGAAGGACAAGGACGGCACCCGCCGCCGGATCGATGCGGTCACGAAGGTCTGGGCGGCCGGTGTCTCGGCCAGCCCGCTCGGTAGGACACTCGCCGAGCAGACCGGCGCGAAGCTCGACCGTGCTGGCCGGATCAGCGTGAATCCGGACTTGACGCTGCCCGGTCACCCCGAGGTGTTCGTGGTCGGCGACATGATCAACCTCAACCACCTCCCGGGTGTCGCGCAGGTGGCGATCCAGGGCGCGAAGTACGCCGCCAGGGAGATCGAGAACCGGCTGCGGGACAAGGCCCCGCAGCCCCCGTTCAAGTACTTCGACAAGGGCAGCATGGCGACGATCTCGCGGTTCAGCGCGGTCGCGATGATCGGGAAGCTCCGGCTCACCGGGTTCATCGCCTGGTTGATGTGGCTCGCCGTACACCTGGTCTACATCACCGGCTTCAAGAGCAGGGTCACCGCGCTGCTGCACTGGACGGTCAGCTTCATCGGGCGAGGTCGCGCCGAGCGGACCACCACCGAGCAGCAGATCTTCGCGCGTGCGGCACTGCAGCGGATCGAGGGCGGTGCCTCCGCGCTCGTCATGCGGCCGGGGGAGTTCGACGCGCAGCGCGAGGAGCAGGAGGCGGCTCAACGGGCCGAGCTCGAGGCCCGCGCCGCCGAGGAGGCCCGGTTGACGGACGCCGGCGAACGGGGCGCGAGCCACGAGGAGCAGCCCGTCCCCCGTTGAGATCCGCCTCGTTCGCCGTTGAGACGTGTCGCGTTTCCGGCGCCGGCTACTCCTCGTCGATCGTGTGCATGGCGGCCTCTTCCGCGCTCGCGGCGGCGCCGTCGATGCCGACGTCGTCGGCGACCATGTCCTGCTCGGTGTCCATGGTCAGCCCCTCATCGCCCGCGACCAGCCGGCCGGTGCGCTCGTCGCCCACCTCTCCGCCGACGTTCTCGGACTCGTTGGCGGCCAGCTCGTACGGGTCGGGCTCCGGAATCTCCTGGGCCATCCGTTGCTCGAGCGTCTCGCCCTGTTCCTCCTCGAGCGGCGTGTTGCCGTAGCCCTCGCCCGCTGACCACCTCTCCGGCGGTGAGTACCCCTCGTCGAGCGGGTCCTCGAGACCGCGGTCGGACACCAGGCTGTCGCCGTCGCCCTGGGGCTGGTCCTCGTCGTCGACGCTGTAGGTGTTGTAGCTCTCGTTCACGCCATCTGTGTTCTCGGTCGAGTTCTCGCTCATGGTTCTCACCCTCCGTCGTGGTGCGGGTGCTTTCAAGTGCCCGCGCACCCAGCGAGCATGCGTGTCGGCCGCCCCTGCGCTGTGGCAGGGCGCACCGCGCACGTGCACGGTCACGTACGGATCGGCGTGGGATAGAGACTCTGGATGCTTCCGCGCTTCATCTGCGCGGCCTACTCCGGGCGTGCTGTGTGGTCGGGATGTCCGTGCGTGCGGCGCTGCTCCTTGAGCTCGGCCTCGAACAGATGGCGGCGTCCGGCCGTGAGCTCGTTGCAGACCTGTTGCTCAAGGTCGCGGAACACCGAGAAGTACGTGTCGTCGTACTCCTCCACGATCTGGAACGTCCACCGGCCGGGCAGTACGTTGCGGCCGAGCAGGTCCCTCTCGATCCGGTCCGCCACCTCGGTATGGCCCGCCTCCCGAAGCTTGTCGACGGCATCGCCGACACCGAAGTCGGCCTTGCCGGTCAGCTGGTGGAACGCATACAGGTGCCCACGCGCGCGCTCGGTCGACTCGAGTGCCTCGGTGAGCAGCCCTACGGCCTCGACCGTCAGGTCGTCGAGGCCCTCCGGCCGCTGGTGGCACGGTGCCGGTTCGTCGCGGTGCATGGTTCCTCCCCGTGGTCGTACGTGCGGTCCGCGGTACCACTTTCGCACCAGATGATGTATGCCGGACAGGGCCACGGCGCTGCGACGGGGCGGTGGCGAGCCGGTTCTCTTCGCGTTCCTCCGGAAATGTGAGCGCGGTACTAGTACCGAAGTACAACTGGCCGTCCGCGATCGCGGCCAACAGACTCTTGGGGACGCACTGATTTTTCCCCGGTAGCTGCCCCACCAGTTCCCCTTCTGGTGGGGCAGCGGAGGGCTCAACCGCACTTGGCGGGCGGTCACACAAATCGAAGCAGCGACTTGTGAGGATCGGTGGGAGATGCAGGTGGCTGGTGGCCCCTTCGGTCCGGAGGAATGGTCGGTCCGGGTCGCACGAGTCGGCGGGGTGCGGGTGATCTGTGCCGGCGAGCTGGATCTCAGTTGCGAGGGGTCCCTTCGGCAGACGCTCGATGCCGTGTTGACCGAGGCCGAGGGCCGCGTCGTCGTCGATCTCTCCGAGGTCACCTTCATGGATTGTGCGGCCCTCAACGTTCTGGTCTCCACCGGCGAGCGCGTGGGCAGTGGGAGCGTTCTGCTGCTCCACCCGAGTCGAGCGGTGCAGAGGCTGCTGAGCCTGACCGGATCGGCCGGTCTGTTCGGTCCTGCATAGCCCGCGCGGACGATGACTTTCCGCGATCGCCGAGGTCTACATGGGCGTCAGATGAGGCAACCCGTCACGTTCCGGAAAGGACGACGCATCATGCAGAAGATCACACCCTGTTTGTGGTTCGACACCGAAGGTGAAGAGGCAGCGAACTTCTACACCTCGATCTTCAAGGACTCGAGGATCCTGGAGGTCGCTCGCTACGGGGACGCCGGACCGAGGCCGGCGGGAACCGTCATGACCGTGAGTTTCGAGATCGCTGGCCAGGAGTTCACCGCCCTCAACGGTGGCCCGGACTTCAAGTTCAACGAGGCGGTTTCGCTCCAGGTGTACTGCGAGTCGCAGGATGAAGTCGACAGCTACTGGGACAGCCTGGTCGCAGGTGGGCAGGAACAGCCTTGCGGCTGGTTGAAAGACAAGTACGGCCTTTCCTGGCAGATCATCCCCACGGTTCTGATTGAGCTCATCAGTGACCCGGATCAGGAGAAGTCACAGAACGTAATGAAGGCCATGCTCCAGATGACGAAGATCGACATCGACACGTTGAAGCGCGCCGCCGAGCAGGGCTAGCCGGACCGGCCGCGGCCGCTTGCGACATGTGACAATCGGCGGGCCCATGACGAGAAAGCGGCGGTCCGTGTACGCCGTACGACGTACGGGCGCCGTGTCTCAGAACCGGGTGCTGGCCCTGCGCACAACGCTCCATGGGGCGGCCACCACGGAGGCCGGCTCCTGACTCAGCGCTGCACGCGCACACTGAGCCCCCTGATCACGCAGCGACTGAGCGACCGTCGTGAGCCCGAGCACCGAGGCCACCGCCGCATCGTCCCACCCGGTCACCGCGACATCGTCGGGGACGACACGGCCGGCGGCGCGGGCCGCCCGGACCACGCCGGCGGCTTGCTCGTCGCTCATCGCGGCGATCGCGTCGGGCGGCTCGGCGGACGACAACAAGCCTGCGGCGACTCGCTCGGCCTCGTCGGCGTTGTTCCGTGCGCACACCGCAACCACTACTTCGCTCCACGCGATGCCGATGCCCTCGGAGGCGAGCCGGTACCCCTCCAGTCGCTCCCGCGTCACTGGGAACAGGATGCCCGCCGTGTCCGGGCCGTTCAGGACAGTGCTGATCCGGTCGCGTGAAAGCGGAAAGCTCACGATCGCCGGCCGTTGTGCACCCGCGAAGGCGACCGATCCCACCGCCTGCGCCGCTGCCCGGTTGTCGATGCCTACCAGCCCTGCTCCACGGACCGCCGGCCCGCCGTGCACCACGGCCGGAAGCTTCATCGCTCGCACAGCCGCCAGGATCGGGTCATCCTCGGATGTGGTCCAGACGATGAACCCGTCGACCGCCGCGGCCCTGATCCGCGGAGCGTCTTCGGCAGCGCCGGTGATCGGCAAGATCGTCATCCCGTAACCGCGGTCGGCGCACACGTCGGCAATCCCTGCCAGGAAGGATGCGGCCTGCGGATCTTCGAACGCGTAGCTCAGATGCTCGCCCATCACGACACCCAGGTTGCGCGTGCTGCCGCGGCGCAGCGACCTGGCACTCGGGTCGGGTCCGGCATATCCCAGTTGGGCCGCCGCGCTGAGCACCTTGGACCGGGCAGCGTCGGACACACGGCTCGGCTGGTTGTAGGTGTAGGAGGCGGTCATCACCGACACCCCGGCCAGCTCTGCGACCTGCGCGAGGGTCACGCGCTTGGAGCCGGTGGACGGTTTCATGCTTCCAGTCTAGTTGTGTATCGTTACACAGATGTTCGTGACCTCCCTCGACTCGCCGCGCAAGCTGATTGCCTCTGCCTTCTTGGCATTCGCTGCGTTCGGCTCGTTCTGGGGAGTCTGGGGTGCCTCCGTGCCGCGGGTTCAGGAGCAGGCCGGCATCGCCGACGGTCAGCTCGGGGTCGCGCTGCTGTTCGTGGGCGCCGGCGCTCTCCCCGCGATGCTGTGGGTGGGCAGGGCGCTCGATCGTTGGGGGCTGAGGATCGCGGCCCTGGTCGTCAGTGCATTGGGTGTCGCCGGTGCCGGTTTGGCGCTGACGGCGGTGGACCTGCCGGGGCTGTGCATCGGCCTTGCTCTCGTCGGCGCCACGAGCGGCGCGGCCGACGTGGCAATGAACGCGGTGGCGGGACGGGCCGAGAAGAGCACGGGCCGGCCCGTCATCACCCGTGCCCATGGCGTCTTCTCCAGCCTGGTCGTGCTCGCCAGTCTCGCCACCGGACTCTCCTCTGCCGCGTCCCTGCCGCTTGCGGTCCCGTTCGTCGCGGTTGCCGTTCTCTCCGTCACTGCCGGCGCGTGCATGCTCAAGACACTGCCCGCCGGCGTCGTGCCTCGAGCCCACGAGCACCCACCGACGGCGACTTCGTTCCGGGCCGGACGCTCAACGATCGTCCCGCTGCTCCTGGTCGGGCTGCTGGGCGCCCTGGCATTCGCGAGCGAGAACGCGCACCAGAGCTGGAGCGCGGTCTTTGCCCATCAGGAGCTCGGTTCAGGTGCGGGTCTCGCCGCTGTCGCGCCGGCAGTGTTCGCGGCAACGGTGGCGATCACGCGGTTCTCGATCGGCGGGCTCGAGGACGCTCACGCTCGGACGGTCCTCCTCGCTGGGGCGGTGGCCGCGGCGGCCGGTGCGGCCATCATCGCCTCGGCACCCACGCTGTTCGTCGCAGCATTGGGTCTTGCGGTGGCCGCTGCTGGAACCGCGGTGCTCTTTCCGACGCTCCTCGGAATCGTTTCGCGCACCGTTGACGAGTCCCGCCGAGGCCGCGCGACGTCGGTCGTCACATCCGTGTCCTACATCGGGTTTCTCCTCGGTCCGGTGTACGTCGGACTGTGGGCTGACGCAGTCGGACTACGCGCGGCCATGGTGGCGGTCGCGGCTCTCGGGGTAGTTCTCCTCGTCCTGGCTCCGGTGCTGCTTCGTCGCAGCGGCTTCGTCGACCCGGGTTCCCGCGGCCCGAAGCCGATGAGATCCGCACGCAGCCTGAGTCGATACTGACGCGGAGTCCAGCGGAGGAGCGCGCACCGAGCTCTCTCGGTTCGAACGATGGAGGGAAACGGACATGGGCAAGGTCATTGCACAGATCACGACGTCACTCGATGGCTACATCACCGGTCCGGACGACGGTCCCGGGTGTGGCCTGGGGGTCGGAGGCGAGCGGTTGCACTACTGGGTGTTCGGCGGACCGTGGACGTACGACGAGGAACCGACTGGCGAGGCGACCGGCGTCGACAAGCAACTGCTCGAGGAGTCGTTCGCCGACCTCGGGGCCGTGATCGGCGGCCGCGGCACGTACGAGGCGGCCGAGGCCTGGGGCGGCAGCAACCCCTGGGAGGTGCCGTTCTTCATCGTGACCCACCGCCCCGACGACGCACCTCCAGCCGAGGCTGGTTTCACCTTCGTCGATGGATTCGAGGCCGCGCTGGGTCAGGCTCGTGCGGCGGCAGGGGCAAGGCAGATCTGCATCATGGGCGGCGCCGACCTGATACGCCAGTCCCTGGACGGCGGTCACGTCGAGGAGCTGGTGGTTTCGATCGCACCCGTCATTCTCGGTGCCGGGAAACGGCTGTTCGAGGGGTTCGACACGACGATTGGGCTCGAGCAGGTCAGCGCGCTGCAGTCACCGTGGGTGACACACCTCCGGTACCGGGTGGAGCGCTGAGTGCACGCGACCGAGGCCACAGTTGGTCGGAAGGCACTACTGGCGATGCATGTGAGTGGGCCGGTCCTTCGCTGTGCAGTGCGTGGACGTACCACGCCCGGGTGTTCGTGCTGACCCACCACGAGCCCGAGCCGATCGAGATGGCCGGCGGTACCACCTTCACCTTCGTCACCGACAGCATCGAGTCCGCCCTCGACCAGGCAAGGGCGGCCGCCGGCGACGGCGTCGTGTCCATCGCCGGCGGGGCCGCGACCATCAACCAGTACCTGCGTGCGGGACTGGTCGACGAGCTCTGGCTGCACGTCGCGCCGGTCGTCCGGGACACCGAGCTGGTGACCCACCTGCGCTACCGACTACGGCGCTGAGCTTTCACGCGGGCTTCGGCCGAGGACCTCGAGCACCATGTCGGGCCGGTGGCTGTAGATGCCGTCGACACCCAACGCCACTGCTCGCAACACGGCGGCAGGTGTGTTCAGCGACCACACCTTCACCTCGAGGCCAAGATCGTGCGCGCGATCGACATACGCCGGGTCAGCGTCGCCTATTGGGGCGTTGACGGCATCGATGTAGCTCGCTACGTCCTCCATCTGGCCCGGTGGCACCCCTCTGGCCGCGCCCAGCTTGACCGCAGGAGACAGTCGCGCGAACGCGCGCATGAACTCCAGGTCGAAGCTCTCCACCTCGCGGTAGCGGTCCGGCCTGCTACGCATCTCACTCAGCACCCGCTGCCCGATGCCGGGGTACCGCTGCGGTGACTTGACCTCGACGATCAGCTCGACGTCCGACCCGTCCAACGCGTCCGCGAGCTCGGTGAGGGTGGGCACCCGCTCTTCGGCGAACGCTGGCCCGAACCAGGAGCCGGCGTCGAGCCGTCCCACCTCAGCCAGCGTGAACGACTCGACCCTCCAAGGCCTACGGTCCGGGAAGACCTGCTCGACGTTCGTCGTCGGAGCCAGCGTTGCGTGGAAGAGAGCCACGAGGTGACCGTCGCTCGTCTGCCGGATATCCGCCTCGAGCGCGTCCGCCCCCCGAGCGACGGCCTCCCTCGCCGCGGCCACGGTGTTGTGTGGCGCGTATGCGCTTGCCCCACGGTGCGCGATCACGAGTACGTCGGGCTGCGCGGGAGGCACGGTTTCGGACCTGGTCCACTCGGCCTCGTCAGGCCAGAAAGCAACTCCGGCTGCGACGACCAACGCGACCGCGGCCACCAAGAACAGCGAGGCCCACGCTCCGCGTGAAATGGTGCCGGTCACACCCCATAATCGGAGGATCGCGGTCGTTCCGCAATCTCGCCAGACCAACACCCAGCTATTGGCACTCGCGGATCTCGATCACCTGACGGACATGGCCGGGGCCCGGAGGGTCTCCCTGGGGCAACCGGTGAGAGGAGTGGACGTGACGGAGGAACTGTCGCGAAACAAGCAGACGGTCGAGCGGTACCTCGAAGGCTTCCGGCGGTCCGACCACGAGCAGATCCTGTCGTGCTTGACCGACGACATCGTATGGACGGTGTTCGGCGCCTTCCGGCTGCAGGGTAAGGAAGCCTACGACGACGCCATCGAGAGTCCCGGCTTCGTCGGCGGACCGGGCCTCGACGTCGTCCGCATGGTCGAGGAGGGCGACACGGTGATGGCTGAGCTCACCGGGAGTGCTCTGCGTGAGGACGGGACGACGATGCGGATGGCCATGGGTGAGGTCTTTGTGTTCCGCGACGGACTGATCTGCGAACGGCGCGCGTTCGTGATCCCCCTCGAGGAGGACGATGTCCGCTAGCACACGCAGCGCGGTAGACGTGGGTTGGCGACGAGCGCTCGGACATCGGCAGGCGCGTTCCCATCGAACCCCTGGCTGCCCGGCAGACGCTCAATGGACGGTTACGTGTATGTCATCCATGAATCCGGCGAACTGTTCCCGGAGGTGGATCCCGTCCTTGGCGAATTGGGCGCCAACGAGCAAGGGGTCCGCTCCGACGACACTGCCAAGGTCCCCGGAGGTGCGGCGCTTGAGGACGTCGCCGTCAATGGTGAGCGACACCCTGTCATCGTTCACACGGCTGCACGTGATGGTGTGCCACTGGCCGTCCGCAATCGTCTCCAGCTGTCCACGGCCGCGGACATACCCTGTGCCGTCACCGTCATCGTCGTGGATGGCGCAGAACGCGACCACGGTCCCCTTCGTCGTCTTCCGCAACTCCAGCTTGTAGTCACCGCCCGAAGTGTCCAAGTCCCCGTGCCGCACCACGGCCATCTCCGCGTGTGACCACTCGGCGCTCGGGAAGACCCTCACGCGGGCGCCGTAACTGAAAGGCGCTGACTCCGGGTTGAGCGAGGGGTCGAATTCGGCGCGGATGCGGTCGTAGCGGTGGCCGGGAAATGAGAGGGGGTGGAACCGGTAGGCCCCGTTGACGCGGGTGACACCGCCTATAAGCCTGCCGTCGTTGTGGTAGCCGGAGCCGTCTAGGGCCACGGTCCCCTCTGCCTCGATGGCCTGGAACAGAACCCGGTTCTCAGCCTCTGCGGAGAGCGCCGGAACTGGTACGAACAGGGCTGCCGCGGCGAGAACAGACGAGATGCCTAGTCTGGTAACCACACTTACAAGGTATTCGCTGATGCGTCAGGGGCGCGACGCTTCGTAAGGAAAATCTAGTCGTCGCCCCGGCTCGGAGATCGTGGCGCCAAGACGCCTGGACGGGATGCCCGTGAACCGACCTCCTACCGTGACCGTCCGGTCATCGGCATAACTAACATGTCCGCGGTGGCCGCCGACCTCGGCCGGTCGGTGCGAGCAACGCGGCCGCTTGAGCGCGTCTCGGGGAAGGCTGCAGACGTGCTGTGTATGGCTGCCACGACCGCTGGTTGTTGCAGGCGGATTGACTTCGCTTCGCTTCGTGCCAGCTCCGCGCTGACGGCTGGCCTAGTCAGGCTGTTGGAAGGCGCTTGGCCACTGTTGCCTGACGGATGCCTCGCTGACCCCGGCTTGAATCCGGTTGTGCGCACGGCTGGCGAGTGTCTCGAGGGGCCAGCACAACCTCCCGCGGGAGATCGTCTGCGCGGCCCGCCAGATAGCCGAGGAGGACATTGACCGCAGCGGCCTCCTGGGAGTCATACGAGCCATGACCCCACAGTAGGGGACCAGCGAGCTTCAGGAGCACGGTTCGGAAAGCTAGCTGAAGCTACGGAGTGCGGTCCGGCGCGAGTGCACCATGCCCGCTCCTGCTTGCAAACTCGGCGCAATGCGGCCGCATAGCAGCGTTTCCGCGGGATGGCCACGAAGAGCGACAGGCGTGGGCACCGACCTGCGCGGCCGTTGCAGTACTTGTCTGGGGTACGCAGCGGCACCGAGTCCGGCGCGTCGTGCCGATGAGGGATCGATCACCGACGAGCAGGTGGCCGAGATCGTCGATCTCACCCTGCACTCGAAGCCGGAGGGCCACACCCACTGGAGTTGCCGCACGATGGCCGACCGGGTCGGGGTCAGCCCGGCCACCGTGCAACGGATCTAGGACGCCCGCTCGTCACAACCGGCCCGACCATGTGGCCGGGTGAGTCGGGCGCTTAGTCGAGGGAATCGAAGGCCGCGGGACGATGGATCAGTTTGGCGCGGTCCCGGGGCCAGAGGACCGTGAAGACCTTGCCGACGACGCGGTCGGTGGAGATGAAGCCGCCACCGGGGTCACCGAGGTGGCCGCGGGAGTCCGCGGAGTTGGAACGGTTGTCGCCCTGCACCCAGATGTGACCCTCGGGCACCACCACCTCGAAGTCGCGCAGGGACGGCTTCTCCCCCGCGGCGAGGTAGTCCTCCTCGTTGAGGGCGACCCCGTTCACGACCATCCGGCCCCGCTTGTCGCAGCACATGACAGTGTCGCCACCGACGCCGATCACCCGCTTCACGAGGTGCCCGCCGGTCGGGTACAGCCCAAACAGCTCCAGGGCCAAAGAGACCGGGTCGTCGGCGCTGCGCACCTCGGTCGGCTGGAGCCAGGAGGCAGAGTCCTCGAAGACGATGACGTCGCCGCGCTCCGGGTCACCGCGCCAGTAGGAGATCTTCTGCACCAGGATCCGGTCGTCCTTGACCAGCGTGTCCCGCATCGAGCCGGAGGGAATGTAGAAGGCCTGCATGAAGAGGGCCTTGATCACGATCGCGAGCACCAGCGCGATCCCGAGCAGCAACCCCATCTCCTGCCAGACCGAGAGCTGCTTCTTCTTCGACCTCCTGGCGTGGGCAACCGAACCCTCGGACGTGGAGCCGTCGGGGGTGTCCAAACCGGGCGCGCCCCCGGAGTCGCGGCCGACGTCCTCAGCTGCTGTGCTCACGCCTAGAGCCAAACACAGGTCGGCTGAGCGCAGGCTGAATCCGATACGGGACGCCGGAAGAAGTGCGAGTCGGGGTCGGTCGGCGCTCTGAAGACTGCGGCCGAGGCCGGCGCGCCAGCGCCGCCCGCCAGGCCGCTGCGCGACCCATGCGGCAGAAGCGCGGCAGAAGTTGAGCCGAACACGCATCACGACACCACCGCGAGAGCGCCGGAACCGGGGGCCTCGTCGTCCGGTGCGTCCGGGTCGAACAGCCCGTCCAACGCAGACGCCACCGACCCATCAACAACACGCCGGCCCATGTAGACGTCCTGCGGACCGACGAGCCTGATGCCTTCGAGGCGCGGCTCACCGTCGAGGGCGGACCGGTGCTCGACCTGTGCTTCCAGCGCGTCTCCGAGCCGCACTTTCAGCGGTCTGCAGGTCAGCCATTAGACCGCTGACCTGCGGTTTTGTGGGCCCCGTGGGACTCGAACCCACAACCCGCGGATTAAAAGTCCGCTGCTCTGCCAATTGAGCTAGAGGCCCGGGAGGTCCGGAGTTTAATCGGGAGAACCCTCGGGATAACTCCGGTGTAGTTCGCCCTCGCTCCAGCCTGCCGCTCGGTAAGTATGCCGGAACTGTGCTGGGTTGCGGGATGGCGGGCGTCCCACGCCCCGGCACAGGCAGCTGGTAGACGGACCCAGACCGCGATGCACGGGTCTGAGTTAGTCGTGGGACCTGGGGGCCGACAAGTCGTCCGTCAACCAGTCCGATCACGGGTCACATGCAGCGGCGACCTCGGTGAGTGCATCGACCGCCCGAAGGAGAAGCCCATCGGTGCGGCGGCCGGGACGGTCTCGGATTGCCAGGTGACTCGGGGGATCCCGGTGAGATTCACCGCCCACGCGTCAGGGTCGATCCGGTAGGTGGTCTGCTCGGTTCCACCGTTTACATGGATCTCCCCGTCCCAAGACGAACAGTCAAGAGGTGCCGAGGAAGCGTGGCGGTTCACCACCGGATTTCGAAGACAGCCGACGTGAAGCTGGCCAACCAGGACCGCGCAATCAGCGGCTACTTGTTGACTTTGCTTACGGCAGCGGCCGGGCCAGGCTGTTGTCGAGGTGCTCGGCGGTCCGCTCTGACATGGCAGCGGCTGCCCACCCTTGCGGGTGTGGCTCTCATCTGGCATGCGGTCCCGCCGGGCACCGTGGTGTCGGGTCCAGTGGACAAGTCAGGGGATTGCCCGGCTCGAAGTAGCTCTGCCCGTCCTCGCCGACAGATGCCGGCTCGAGCGAGGAGGCAAAGAGATGAGCCGAGTGATCGTGGGTGTGGACCCACACAAGAAGTCGGTGACGATCGAGGTCGTCGACGAGCACGGTTCGGTGCTGGCACCGGGGCCGGTATGGCACCGACACGGCCGGCTACCGGACGATGGTGAGGCAGGTGCGTGACCAGTGGCCGCACCACCGGTGGGCGGTCGAGGGCGCCCAGGGCGTCGGCCGGCCCGCTCGCGCAGCGGCTGCTGGCCCAGGGCGAGGACGTGGTGGACGTGCCGGCCAAGCTGGCGGCCCGGGTGCGGGTGTTCGACACCGGCAACGCCCGTAAGACCGACGCCACCGACGCGCATGCGGTGGCGATGGTGGCGCTGCGGACCCCCGGGCTGCGCGAGCTCGCGTTCGATGAGGAGCTGCTCGCGCTGCGGCTGCTGACCGACCGGCGCGACGAGCTGGCGAAGCTGCGGGTGCAGACCGTGAACCGGTTGCACCGGCTGCTCACCGAGCTGATCCCGGGCGGGGCGAACGAGCGCGACCTGTCCGCGCTGCAGGCCAACCGACTGGTGGCGACGGTGAGGCCCAGATCCGTGGTGGGCAAGACGATCCGCCGGATGGCGGCCGAGGAGATCACCGACCTGGTCGCCGTGGACGCCAAGCTCAAGGCAATCAAGAAGGAGCTCAAGGCCGCCGTGGTGGCCCGCGGGTCGCACCTGATGGACCTGTTCGGGGTCGGTCCGGCGGTCGCCGCCCGTGTCCTCGCCGACGTCGGGGACGTGGCCCGGTTCCCCGACCGTAACCACTTCGCGTCCTGGACGGGCACCGCACCGCTGGACGCCTCCTCTGGTGAACAGATCCGACACCGGCTCTCCCGGGCCGGGAACCGGCGGATGAACCACGTCATCCACATCGCCGCGATCGTGCAGATCCGCCACGACACCGAAGGCCGCGCCTACTACCGACGCAAGCTGGCCGAGTCCAAGACCCCGATGGAGGCGCTGCGCTGCCTCAAACGCCGGATCTCCGACGCGATCTACCGCCAGCTCGTCGCCGACGCCGGCCTCGCCGACCGACAGCCGCCGGCGCTGAGGCACACGACGCGGGCCCGGGAGGGCACTCGGGGGCGTCTTCACAATCCAGCGCGGCCGACCTGTCCACCCCGGTCATCGGCTCTTCGGATCAGCCACTTCCCGGACCCGCAGCACCGACGCTACCCCCGCCCGCAGACGCTGCGAACCCCCACGCGGGCTCGGCTCCCCGGCCCCCGCGCCGACGCGCCGGAGCCGTCAAGGTGGAGCGCCCCACCGGACGAACGACCTAATGGGCAGATGAGCGGGCCATCGCTTCGAACGACTCGGGCGCTCCAGCCTTTCGTCAAGATCGCGGGGCCCGCTCGACCGGGACCACGCCCTTCCCGCCCCGATGCCTTTGAGCACTTGATGAAGACCGGCGGTTCTCGTGAAGTTGCCGACAGCCACCTCAGCCCCTTGGTCATCAGCGCGTTCTGCGACACGCCGAGCCGGATCCCCTGCCCGGCGTCTGCTTCCCGTAGTGGTGGTTCTAGCCCGAGCCACCCGCGGGATCAGACTCCTTCACCCTGACCGGAGCCAGCGGAGCTCCAGGTGGGACCGGGGCCCTGCGGGCAGCTGAGGTCACGAACGGCCAATCGGATGGCGGGCCGCGAGCCCTTCCATTAGGGAGCCCAGGTGGCCTGGCGCGGCCTGGTCAGCATCAAAACCTGTCAAGTGGAGAGGAGATTTCTAGTGGACGTGTTCTGTGGCATCGACTGGGCGGAGGATCACCACGACATCGCGCTGGTCGACCGAGATGGCCGGCTGCTGGCCCGGCAGCGGATCGGCGACGATGCGCCCGGCTTGACCACGCTGATGGCGCTGCTGGCCGCGCATGGCGACAACGCCGAGGAACCGATTCCCGTAGCGATCGAGACACCACGCGGACTGCTGACGGCGTGCCTGCGCGCCACCGGCCGGAAGGTCTACCCGATCAACCCCATGGCCGTGGCTCGCTACCGGGACCGCCACTCGATCGCCGGCCGCAAATCCGACCACGGTGACGCGGTCGTGCTGGCGAACATCTTGCGCACCGACGCGCACACCCATCGGTCACTGCCGGCCGACTCCGAGCTCGTCCAGGCCATAGCGGTGCTCGCCCGCGCCCAGCAAGATGCCGTCTGGGCACGCACCACGGCGCACAACAAGCTCCGGTCCCACCTGCGCGAGTACTATCCCGGCTTCCTCGCCTCCTTCGCCGACGCACGCGGAGGCATCACCCGACCCGAGGCCCGGGCTCTCCTGGCCGCCGCGCCCTCGCCGGCCGCCGGGGCCAAGCTGACCGGCTCTCAGCTGCAGTCGCTCCTCAAACGCGCCGGGCGCACGCGAGGCATCGCTGTCGAGGCCACCCGGCTCCGCAACGCCCTCCGGGAGCCACAGATGCGTCAACTACCCCTCGTCGAACACGCCATGGGACGCCAATCACTTGCCCTGCTGGGCCAACTCAACGCCGCCTGCGCCGCCGCAGAGGACCTCGAGCACGCCGTCACCGAAGCGTTCGAGCAACACCCAGACGCCGACATCATCACCAGCTTCCCAGGGCTCGGATCCCTCACCGGCGCCCGCGTTCTCGCCGAACTCGGCGACGACCGCTCCCGATTCCACGACGCGAAGGGCCTCAAGGCCTACGCCGGAGCTGCCCCGATCACCCGCGCGAGCGGCAAAAGCACCGCCGTCCAACACCGGCGCGTCAAGAACAACCGGCTCAACGCAGCCGGCTACAGCTGGGCCTTCTCCGCCCTGACCGCCTCCCCAGGCGCCCGAGCCCACTACGACCGCCGTCGCCAAGCCAAAGACCGACACTCCGCAGCCCAACGCAACCTCTTCGCACGGCTCCTCGGCTGCCTCCACCACTGCCTCGCCTCCGGCCAGCACTACAGAGAAGAGACCGCATTCCCAACCACTCCCACCACGACTTCACCCCGCGCAGCTTGACAAGAAAACTGCATCGGATGTCTTGACGGCGACAAGCGCCGGCGCACACTCCAAGAAGCCGACACCGCGCCCTTGACACAGAGGGGAACCAGATCCGGACGTTCTCAAGGGCTTCGACCAGCGATCGAGATTGGTCACCCAAGGCTCCGAGATTGCGTCAGCCATGGCGGTGTCGCGGGCAGCCGCGGAGGGAAACCCGGCGGTGAGGCGCACGAGAGCCGCGAAACGGGCCTCCATCCGGGGCCCGCTCGGGCTAGCAAGCAGACGGCTACCTTCTCGGCTCGTACCGCATTGCCACTGCCCCCGAGTCGAACTCCAGCCGGCTCACGAGCTTCAAGTCGACGTGGGTCGATAGCCCCGCGAACAACATCGGTCCGTGGCCCGCAAGCCTGGGATGAACCACGAACTCGTACTCATCGATCAATCCGAGCTCCGTCAGCGCCAGTGGGAGCCTCACTCCTCCCACGAACAGTCCCTTGCCCGACTCCCGTTTGAGTTGCTGAACGGCCTCGCCCAGATCTCCGCGCACGAGTTCCGCGTTCCAATCAAGCTCGTCCAGGGTGCTCGAGACGACGTACTTCTTCGCCGCGTTGATCGTCTGGGCGAAGGGTTCCATCCAGTCGGGTCTCGCTTCCGTCGGTGCCGGCGGCCGCCACGCTGACCTCATCAATTCGTAGGTCACCCGGCCAAAGAGAAGGGCATCGGCCTGTTTGAGGTTCTCGACCGCGTGACGATGCAAGTCTTCGTCCGCAGGGATTGCTCGATGATCGCAGCATCCGTCCAATGTGACGTTGATGGAGTACCGAAGGGGTCGCATCTCGCGAGAGTACCGGCGGCGAAGCGATCGGAGACAGCCGACAAAGTATCGATGCGGGTTGGGATGGGGGGCAACCGGAGCAACGTCCGCTCATCGGCATTAGGCACGTGATCGGGACGGTCGCTGCTCCTGATGCTTCGCCTTCCTTGAGGCCGGTGAGGGAGCGCATTAGTCGGCTCGCCCAGGATCCGAGTTACCGCTTTCTGCGACGTCAGGGGCAATCTTGGGTGAAACACATCGGCAGATGACCGGGACTCCTACTGAAGCATCCACCATCACCGTCACGCTGGATCTCTACACCTCGGCCGTGAACAGTGACCGGTATCGAGAATGCGGACACAGAAACGATTGGGCGATCGGTGACCTGTACGTGAAGATGCAGGCGCTTCCCGAACCACCTCCGACGCGGCTCGAGGTCACAGTCTCCTACCTCTGACGGTCGTCATTCCTGTGCAGCCGTAGCGGCGGTAAGACTCACCCCGCCCCCTGGGTTGGACTACGCGTGAGCCGAGGGAGCTTCCCGGAGTTGGTGCAGCAGGGCGTTGATCGGGAAGTACGCACGCAGCGCGACGATCTTTCCATCGGAGATGTCATAGAACATGGAGTAAGGGAGCCGCACCGCAGCACCGGTCGCCGGGACGCCGGCGAACTCGGCTGTGTGCGTGCCGACGAACACCGCTTCCAGACCCGCGACGCCATCGGCAAATTCGGTGCTCACGAGCTCAGGCGACGCGTCGAACAGCTGACTATGTAGGGCGGTGATGTAGTTCCTGACTGCCTCACGACCGCGGATCTGGTCACCCGTTTCCATCGTGGTCCACAAGACGTCGTCGGCGAAGAACGCGGCGAAATCGCCTGCATTCAGCAAGGCGTCAAGGTACTGACGAATGGTGCTTTCGGTTTCTTCGAGGGACATCTCCTGCTCCTTCTGCCGACCTGTCACGGCTGACCGCCGCGACAGAGCGCTGAAGCCGTGGGGGGTGCCATCCGGCTCCGGCCCGTGCGACAAGTCAACCACCGACCCCAGGATTCAGCCAGGAGTCGAAACTCCGCCCCTCCAGGGTCGGAGACCCACCGTGGAGACATCCGCTCATCAACCCAAACATGTCGGCGCCGCTGCACAGAGAACCGAGTCGATCGCGGCTACTAGCCGGGGCTGAACTCGACGTGGTACAGCTTCACGGTGTCCGCGGTGGGAGGCTCTCTGTGCGGCTGCCCACCCGCCTCAGGAGTGTGGCTCGCGGGTCTCGCGACATCTCGAACACACCGGCTGCCGCCCTCGCCGACAGCCGCCAGCCACGGATGCGCAAGCGTCCGTTGTGTACTGCTTCCTTCCGGGTCCCACAACCCAGATTGGTCTCGACCTCGAGGTCGTGATGGAGAGCGCCGACACCACCCCTGAATCCGCGGCCGCCGGCATCCTGGGTGACTAGTTCTTTTGGGCCGTTGCCAGCATCGGTGTCTAGGGAAAGCCTGAGTTGGTACGGGGAATCCGTGAGCAGCCTCATTTGGAGGTGTTCCGATGAGACGGACCCGACACGGCTTGCTTTTCGCCAGCATGACTGCGGGCATCGTCCTGGTCGCCGGCTGCCAGGAAGACACAGCCCGACCTGTGCAGGAGCAGTCGCAGGAGCAGTCAAAGCCCCAGGAACCCGCCCAAGACGAGGTCGTGGGCGTGTGGCAGCCGTTGCCGCGGTGCGGCCTCGCGAATCACGACGGGGAGTTCCAGGTAGACAGCCAGCTGGAGTTCCTGGCTGATGGAACACTCATCATCGACGACAGCGTGATGACATGGTCACGTCTGGCCCGCGCTCGGGTCCAGTTCTCGAACGGGTGGCTCATGTACGCCACGGTTGATCCGATGGAACATCGTCTTATCGTCGTCGACGAGGGTCAGGCGTGCACGTTCTACACACCGGACGAGTGGACCAAGCGCAACGCCCAGGTGAGTGAGGTCCTGACCAGCGCCGCGTGGAAGGCCCGCAGCGGGTGGGAAGCCGAGGTCGTCGAGTTCAAGCCTGAGGGGACCTACCTCACGTACGACTCCTACGACGGAACCGGGAAAGCTGAGTGGTATTTGGGGGAACTTTCGGGCTATCTGGAAGTTCCGGGTCCCAGCCTCGACGGCTACAACAGCTACGAGATCGACATCAATGCACTCCTCGCTACTCCGCCTCGGTTGTTCCTCACGCACCACGGTTCCGACGATGTGTTCTACCAGTTCACCCCTGTCAAGAACTGAGCCTGCTGATGCGTCATCCAAAATTCTGACGGTCGTGGCGGCGGTCCTCATGCTCGCGCCGAGGTGTACGGAGACGGCAGGAAGCTCACGAGTTTCGACATTGGGCTGAGCAGGGCAGACATCGGGACTCCAGTCGGGTGAAACCCTCGGGATAACCCCGTGTGGTCCGCCTCTGTCCAGCCTGCCCGCTCGGCAAGGCTGCCCGACCTGTGCTCAGCCGCCAGACGGTGGGCATTCACTACGCCGCCGCACCGGCGGCTGATAGACGAGCCCTCGACCGCGGCTCTAGGTCGTGACGTCAGGGGCGGGGCTTGTCCCGACGGTCGCGGGGGAGCCTCGGCAAGAGCTGAGTCTCTGCATCTGGTGTGGGCTCCGTTGAAGCGTGTGGCCGGCTGCTTGGCGTTGGGGCACCGGGGTGTGGCAGCTGCGGACGGGGTGGGCGCAGCGCTCGAACCTGTCGCCGGATCCGCTCGTCGAGGTCCGTCTCGCGCAGCAGCCGTTTGACGGTCGAGAGGACGGCTGCGTGCAGCTCGAGCAGCTCGGGAGCGGTGTCGGTCGTGAGCAGGTCGTCGAGCCGGGCGCGTGCCTCGTGCAGTCCCTCGAGCGCTTCACGCAGAGCCTGTGCGTCGGCTGGGCTCATCCGTTTCGCGGGATCGGCCTCGTCTCGGACCAGCTGCCCGAACGCGTCGACGGCGGCGGCCATCTCGCGAAATGTCTGTGCGAGCCCAAGCAACACGTCCTCGGCGCTATCCTCGTCGATCCAGATCGCGTCGTCCGTTGCGTCTAGCAGAGCGCGGAACATTGCGCGGATCGCGACCGCGGAGTGCTCCAGCGCCTCGAGCCCCTGCCGAAGCCCCGGCCCCACGTTGGGCGTACCGACGGCGCGGACGTTGAGCCGGCGCCCCTGCTCCGCGTGCAGGAGCGCTGCGCCGATTCGTGGGATGTCGTGGGTGATGCGACGCGCCTCGCCCAGCCACGTCCTTGCGTTCGGCGCCACGTCACGACCGTCGGCCACCAGCGCTGTCAACTCGTCGGCGGCGCGGTTCAGCAGTTCGCTGAGCGAGTCGGCTAACCCGTCGATGGCCCGGCCGGCGTCGGCGCTGGCGACCTTGGGAGGGAGCAGTAGGTTCGCCGCAATGCCCACGGCAGCGCCCACCAGCGTCTCTGCGATGCGCTGCCAGGCGGCGGGCTCCGCGCTCAGCGAGCCGACGCCGAGCACGAGCATGCCGCTGATCGCGACCTCGATGAGGTTCGAGCGCAGGCGTAGTGCCTGCCCGATCGTGATGGAGACAAATATGAGCAGACCGAGGCTCCACCACTCGAGCGGTACGACGGCAGCGAAGGCCACCGCGACGGAGACGCCGGTCACCACTGCCACTACGCGGTCGAGTCCGCTGGCGAGGAGCGAGACCGGGGTGACCTGTACGACGAGCATCGCGGTCAGGGGTGCGAGCAGTGGCTGCGTGCCCGGGAAGAGCAGCGTCCCCACGGCATAGCTCGCGACCGCGGCGACCGTGATCCGCAGGGACCAGAGCAGCGCCGCGCGGCCGTCGTTCCGGAGCCGCGTCAATTCGCGAGCGAGGCTCCGTCGCCACCAATCGCGCACACTTCATCTTGCTTGATGTGGGAGCGGACGCCCAGCGTTGGTCGGCCGGCCCGCTGAACATCCGGGGCTTCGGCACGAGCTAATTGCGACATTATGCCGGTGATCCGTGCGCTTGTGCTGATGATTGATCCGCCTTCCTTGAGGCCGGTCAGCAGTCGGTTGCAGAAGGCGGCGCGGTAGCCGTTGCGAGGAGTCGGTGGTGCTCGCGGTGGAGCTTGACCATTCGCGCGACAGTCTTCCGCAGTCGGCGGTCTCATTGCCCCCGGCGTCGTTCTGAAGTCTGAAGCCCTTGCTCAGGTCAGGGCATTCGTGTCCTGGATGAGATCGATCAGTGCCACGGTGAAGAGAACTGCCAGGGCGCCACGGACCAGCCACGGCCACCCTGGATGGCCGACAAGAGCATCCCCGGTGCGCGTCCGGCGCACCCATTCGAACACGACCAGGCTGAGGAGCAGGACACCAAGAATCGGCACGATCGGAGCCCAAAGCAGGAGTGGGGAGGCAGCCAGCCAGAAGGTCGAAGTCATGAATCTTCCCTCCGGGATGAGCCAGCGCTCCGCGAGCACCGTCAAGAGCGCCGCGTACACCCACGGAATCGCGACGAACATGGCGATCGCCAACCAGGCCGGGTCGAGGGTGAAGTCCACTCCTTCCACGTGGATGACAGAACTCCCTACCACCACCGCGGGACCGACCGACACCGACAGGATCTGGAACCAACGTGGTCCGATCATGAGCCCGCGTAGCACGAAGTAGATACCGCCGCCGAACACCCCCAGCAGCGTTGTTGTGATCAGCAGGTCCAGAGTCTGCAGGGTTAGCTGGCCCATGATGAAGCCGTCGTCGCTGGTCACGCCGGTGGCCTCGGGATTCATTCTCGCAAGCAGCATCATCGCCAGGCGGCTGCCGATCCCGCCCACGAAGAGGCCGAGGAGCCCGCCCGCCCACGTCACCGCTGACAGCCGACGCAACGCATACCTGGCGGTGACACCCCAGGGGTCCGGCCTTTCAGTCGAGCTGGTTGTCATCAGACTCACCCCCATCCGGCTTCAGTATGAGGCTTGTGGCTCACCAGCCATCCGGAATTCGACATGACAGCGGATTCACTACCTCGGCGTAGGACGATCAGGTCATCGCGCGAGCAAGCCACGCGCGGAACGCTGGTACACGAGCGCCGCCCCGGGGACCGCATCATCGCGTATTTCCATAGGCGATGCTGCCGCGTCGGAATCCACAAGTACACGAGGCGAGTCAACGAAGAATCCGGTCAGCGCTACCACGCCTGCAAGTACTGCGAAAAGATGGACCCGCGCAGCACAAGCACCGGTGGCGGGCCGTTCGTCGGCATGTGAGACTGCCGACCGGCCAACTCCAGGAGCGTCACCCCACGGGGTGCTTGTAGCACGCCCGGCATACCTGCCGCATGTCCTGAAGCAGACGCTCGCGCCCAGTCAGCCGTCACAACGGCGTGCGCGCGGAAGCAGACACGATCCCTGACTCAGAACCTCGGTGCTCCCGAATCGTTACCCCAACCGACAATCGGAGGGTTTTGGGGCTTATCTCTTCTGCGGAGCCGAGGTCCTCGGAGCGTTCCGCTCATGAGCGCAGCCAGCAAGGCGAGTGCTAGGGCGACGACAATAACGATGATCCCGGTCCACATGGCGATCACTTCCTTCGGTGATCCGACGATGCGCCCACTGTCAGAGAGTGGGAATGGCGCTTCTCCGCCTCATCCTGGATGGGCATGCTGGCAGGCTATCGGCATGGCAATCACACGGTCTGTGCTTCTGTTCGTGGTGGCCGCGCTGGCTGAGATCGGCGGCGCGTGGCTGGTCTGGCAATCCGTCCGCGAGAACCGGGGTTGGCTGTGGGCGGCAGCCGGGGTCATCGCGCTCGGCGTCTACGGTTTCGTCGCCACGTTCCAGCCAGACGCGAACTTCGGTCGGATCCTGGCCGCCTACGGCGGTGTGTTCGTCGCCGGGTCCTTGGCCTGGGGGATGGCCCTGGACGGGTTCCGGCCCGACAGGTACGACATCTCTGGTGCCCTCATCTGCCTCGTCGGAGTTGCGGTGATCATGTACGCGCCGCGCTCGACGTGACCTGTCGGACGAGGTGATGAACCTCGGCTTCCTCCGCGGCCGGCGAAGCCGGACTACGGCGCCACCTACATGCACGGGTTCATCCACTTCCTCACTGGGTCGACCGAACCTGCTCAGCCGCCTTGACGGGCGCCACTCTCAGCAGCTTCAGCTTCAGCTCCCACCCCGCCAAGCATTCGATGTGCGGGATGCTCCTAGCTGGGCACCGTCTGCTTCCAGGGCTGTCATGGCCCTGCGGAGGTGCGCAGACCGGGTCCTGGGGGTACGGGCGGTGACCAGGTCCAGGATCACGGCGTACTGGCTGGTCTTGCTGAGCGATTCGAAGGCCTGGGCCGCTCGGGGGCTCGCGGCCAGAGCGGCCGCGAGATCGGGCGGGATAGTGGCATGCCTCTGAGATTCGTAGGCGGCGTCCCACCGTCCGTCGGCCTTGGCGGCCTCGACCTCGGCGAGGCCGGATGGTCGCATCCGCCCGGCCGCGATGAGTGCCTCGACCTTGCGCACGTTCACCTGCGACCAACGGCTCCGCGGTCGTCGCGGGACGTACTTCTGCAGGTAGTACACGTCGTCGAATGCCTTGCGCTGGCCCGAGATCCAGCCGTGGCACAAGCCGAGGTCGACCGCCTCGTCGTCGGTCAGGGACGCAACCCCGGACCCCTTCTTCGCGATCTTGAGCCACACTCCGGGCCGGTGGTCGACATGCTCGGCCAGCCACGCCTCGAACTCGGCGGCGTCGCGGAATGCGATCACGTCGGCCACGTCCACCTCAGGCTCCGTCGACATGTGCGCCCGAGGGTACGAGCCGCAGGACACATGCGTTGAAGGCATGACGTACGTCGAGTCCGGCGCTGCGGTAGATCTCTGGCGCTCGATCGGGGTTGTCGCTGTCCACGTGCAGGACGACGTGGTTGTAGCCCTCCGAGCGAGCGACGTCGAACGCATGCCGGAGGAGCGCCGTGGCGATTCCCCTGCGGCGGTATCCGGTCAGCGTTGCGAGCTCCTGGACGTACAACCCCCCGTCCGCAGCTGACCGCCGGGTCAGCATCATGGCCGCCGCCGGGGTTCCGTCCAGCTCGGCCAGCACCCACAGGCCGGGATCGTAGCCGGCCGAGGACTTTTCCATGGCCAGCCAGTCATCAAAGGGCCTGGCGTCGAAGCCCCAGTGTTCCGCGAGCCCCTCGGTCAGGACATGGTGCACGGTGGCCTGGTCCTCAGCTGGTCTGATCGTCAACCCCTCGACGAGTGGGGTGTCGGTCACCTGCTCGCGTACCGGACCTGCCATCTCCCAGAACGTCCGCTCGTGCACGAACCCGGCCTCGAGCAGTCGACGGAAAGCCGACTCGTCTCCCTTGACGCAGCCTGAGTGCACGAGTACGTCGCCGGTCCGGTCCGTGCCGGCGACGTCGTGCACCCAGGCGACGAGCGTCTCCCAGGCTTCTCGGGTGAGCTCATCGCCGTCAGCCTCGGAGACGCCGGGATGCGTGTGCACCCACATGTCGAAGCGAGGATCGCCGGGAGCTTGGAGCACACCCCACCACTGCGCGAGGGTGCCCGTCTCCTTGTCATGCACGAGAACCTGCGCGGACTGCGCCCCCTCCGGAGGCTCGAGCCAGGACCGGACGTCCTCTTCCGTGTCTGAGCAGTACCCGAGGACCGCGGACATCGCGTCGACCACGAGCGCGTAGACCTCTGCCAGGTCGGCACCAGTCGCCGGCGTGGTCGTGAACGAGTCAGCAAGCCGAGGTTCGAGCATCGGAGGCACCATGGCTGAGTGTCCCAGCGCGTAGCGCCAGCAACAAGAGAGATGTCGGCAGGAGACCTGCCGACTCAGCCCTTGTTCTGCAGGGCCCTGAGCCGGCGCTTCAGCACGATGGCGGCACTGGCCAGGTCCGCGAGCTCGGCCGCGGCGGCGCCGACGGGGTCGTCCGCGGAGTCCCAGCGGTCCGGTCGCACGGACGTGTCGGGGTGAGGTGCACTTTCCAGCTCGACGCCCTGTTTGCGCAGCCGGCGGGTGTGACGTCGGAGCAGCCGCTGCATGGCCGGCACGGCATCTGCCGCGGCCGCCAGGATCTCGTAGTCCTCGGGCATGCCCGGGCTCTCGTCCAGGCCCGGTCCCGGCGCAGCGGACAGGGAGGTCGGCAGGTCGTCGAGGTCGCCGGTGAGCTCAGCCCCTGTCGACTCGATGGCGGCCCGCGTGCGCTGGTTCCACGCCAGGGCGAACTCGCGCGTCGCCCGGTCGAGCTGCGCACGAGGCTCGCTGCGTCTTGCGAGGAACTTCAGCGCCAGGTTCTCCTTGACGGTCGGGTTGTAGTCGGTGGGGAGCTGCCGGCCGAGCTCCAGGTTCACCCGCCGGATCAGCTCGGAGGAGGCGTACCCGAGCGACGCATTTGCCGCGTGCCGGAGGTTCGGCGCAGATGTTCGGGTCCAGGCCGACGACGCCGGCGAAACGTTCCCACAGCAGCCGGGGGTCCGACCCGGCCGGCGGCACCGTCACCACATGGAGCCGCCCTGCGCCCACCGCGTCACCCCAGATGTCCAGCATCCGCGCGATGTCCTGACCCTTCTTGAAGTTCCGACGCGCTGGGTTCGGCGAGAACCTCCCGAGCCGCCCGGCGAGCACGGACCTTCGTCGGACCCCGCGCATGAACGCGGGCCAGGACACGGTTTCCCCGTTGTGCACGTCGGTCTGCCACTGCGCCGGCAACGTGGCTGTCGCATCACGCACGGTCAGGATCACGTGGACCTCGGCGCCGTCGAGCGACGCGATGACTCGCTGTGCGTCCTTGCGGTTCGCGAAGCTGAGGAACTCCATCGACATGATGGATGCGGTGCCCGTGTGCGCCAGCATCTGGGTGCAGATCGCGGCCCAGGCGCCGGCCGCCTCGGCCTCGAGCCGGGGATCCCGGTGGGTTCGCCCCAGGATGTCCTGCGCAGCGCGCACCTGCCGACCCCAGCTCTCGCCCGGGAAGAGGTAGCCGGCCTCGGCAAGCCGTTCCTTGTTGGCGATCATCAGGTGCTGCAGGTACGTGGTGCCGGTCTTCATCGCCCCGATGTGAAGGAAGACGACGGGTCGTGGGTCAGTCACCGGACCCGCCCGGTGCGACCGAGCGCATGATCACGACATCCCCGTGCCCGCCGTACCCCATGACCGGCTTGGCGTACTGCGCACCGTTGAACGTCACCAGCAGATGACCGCCGTCAGGCAGTGGCACGATCTGGGGGTGCGGGATGTTCGTCGGGTACGGCGCGTCGAGCCGTCCGTGTCGCTTCATCTCCATGTCGTACACAGGGTAGAGGCGGTTGTCCCCGTCGCTGGTGAGCAGCCACCACTGGCCTTCGACCTGCGACAGGATGGGCCCCTCGCACTGGTGCAGGTCCGTGGCCGCGCCGACCAGCTCGAGCCCGTCGTTCCACGACGCACCCTCGGGCCCGCGCGCGAGTGCGGGATGGAAGACGAACGGGTCCTGGGTCGGGCTCTCCACGAACGCCACGTGCCAGCGCCCGTCGATCCTCGTGATCGCCGGGTCCCAGGAGCTCACCGACGTCGGGAGCGGTGCCGGTGCCGTCTCGAGCACATGTACGCCGTGCAGCACGTCGTCGGTGGTCGTCGTATGACGGACGTGGACGCCGCGATAGGTGAAGTCGCCCCACGAGCTGTTTGCCACGATCCACCGGTCGTTGTCGTCGTCCCGGACGATCTGGCCGGCGTGGTCGCCGAGCAGCAAACCGTCCCGGTGGGCATAGATCTGCGCCACCTGCTCCAACCGGGTCGGGTGCGCGAGGTCGAGGGTGAACACCGCCCAGTGAGCCTGCTGGAAGAACCCGAGGCCGGCGCAGGTGACGGTGAAGTACGCCTTGCCGTCGCTGACATACGGCCGGCCGTCGCTGTGCTGCACGAGGTGCGGATCACGCAGGCCGGTCATCCCGAAGAGGCCGGCGCGCACGTCTCCGAGCTTCACCGGCTTCGCGGGCGGTGATCCCCAGGCGTAGGAGAAGTCGGCGAGCACCTCGGGCCGGCGCAGGTCCACCAGCGCGGCGACCTTGTCGCGTTCGGTCAGCAGAGGCTGCCAACCGTCCCCGGTGTCCCCGAGCACGGTGACCTTGTTCTCGCAGACCGCGAACGCGAACCTGAACCCCGCCGGGAGGTTCACCTTCTTCCGCTGCACCAGGCGCACGCGCCCTGCCCGTCGTACCGAGATCGCCACTCGGCGGCGGGCCGCGTCGTAGGTCGCGGCCACGTGGTCACCGGACGAGGTGGCCAGCCCCGCCAGGACGATGCCGCTGCCGGCGTCGACCACGTCCACCACCACCGCGGCGAACGGGGCCTGGGGCGAGCTGCCACTGACGGAGACCCCGGTGGTCGAACCCACCGCGGACTGCGAGGCCTGCACGAAGCCGGGGGCCACAAGGTGGAACGGTCGGTAGCGCTCGGTGACGGCGAATGAGAGCTCGAAGATTGCTGACTCCTTGGTCTTCTGTTCCGAGGTCCGGTCATCCTCGACGGCCAGCAACCGCTGACCAGCGTCGCGCCGCCGAGGCCCACGCTGCCATCAGCAGGTCGTACCTCACGTTGTTGGCTGACTGCAGAGTACTCAGACCGGCCTGCAACGTCTGCGACTCGGGGCTGAACAACACGTACACCGGCCAGAGGAAGTCGTTCCAGTTGGTCAGGAACGCGAGCAGCGCCAGGGTTGCGAGAGCAGGACGGGACTCCTCGAGCTCCTGCGGCAGCTGCAGGAAGAACTGCCGGAGGAAGAAGACGCCGAACGCGGTGTTCTGCTCCAACGACCTGCTGGCGCTCGGGGTGCTCAGAGCCCTTGCGGAGCGCGGATTACGGGTTCCCGGCGACATCGCGATGATCGGCCTGGACAACATCGAGAACGGGCGGTTCTCGACGCCGACGTTGAGCAGGTTTCCCCGGACAAGGAGGCTTCGAGATCATCGCCCGCGAGTCCACGCTGGGTCGGACCTAGTCGTCCGGGCCCTCGTCCGTGTCCGCCGGGAGCTCGCCGATGTTGATGTCGAACGTGTGCAGCAGCCCGGCGTCCCGGTCGGTGTCCACGTGCCGGGGGAGCGCGCTGTCGACCTGTTGTGCCCTGTCGTGCTCGCCGCGCGATCGCAGCATGTCGACGACCTGGTCCTTCTCGATCTCCATGCGGGTCCCTCCCCAGGGCTCGGTCCGTGCACGACGACGTACCCCGTCCCTGGGAGCGCATGCCGGGAGGGAGCGAAATCTCCGGTTTTGCTCCCGTACGACCGAAAGTAAAGGACGATCGGGTACGGAGCGCCGGTAGGCGGGCTCCGCACACGTACACCTCCCGAGGCATGCATGACAACGAAAACCGTCGAGCCCGGCCCTGCCCGCGGCTCTCGTAGAAGACTCCTGGTCGGAGGAGCAGCGGTGGCATCCGCGGCGGTCCTGGGTGAGTCCCTTCTCGCCGAGGACGCCGTCGCCGCGTCGACGTACCGGGTTCGTCCCTACCGCAGGACCAAGGTGCCCACGCGCCCGCAGCTGCACATGATGAACCGGCTGGGCTGCGGCTACTCGCGGGGCACCTGGAAGCAGATGCGGCGGGCCGGCGGGGCGACCGCGTGGTTCAACAAGCAGCTCCGGCCCGCGAACGTCGCGGAGAGCACCAAGGCCAAGGCGCTGCCCGGCTGGTTCCCCGACCTGCGTGAGTCCCCGTCCCGGAAGTGGGCCCGCCAGCAGAACAAGAGCAAGGGCGGCTGGGAGTACGCCGTCGACCTGGCCAACTACTCGATGCTGCGCCGGATGTACTCCACCCGCCAGGTCTTCGAGACCATGGTCGACTTCTGGTCGAACCACCTGCACGTCCCGTCCAACGGCGACCTCTGCTGGGTGCACCGGGCGGACTACGACACGCTGATCCGCAGGCACGCGCTGGGTCGCTTCGACGAGATGCTCGTCGCTGCCAGCCTGCACCCGGCGATGCTGCTCTACCTGGACAACTGGCGCTCGGAGAAGAACGCGCCCAACGAGAACCAGGGTCGTGAGCTGCTCGAGCTGCACACCGTCGGACGCACCTCGGGCTACACCGAGCAGATGGTCAAGGACTCGGCGAAGATCCTGTCCGGCTACACCGTCGACGCCTTCGACAGCTGGAAGGGCTACTACGACCCCGGTCGCCACACCACCGGCGCGGTCCAGGTGCTCGGCTTCTCCGACCCCAACCGTGCCGCGGACGGCAGCTCGCTCGCCAAGGAGTACCTGCGCTACCTCGCGCACCACCCGGCGACCGCGCGCACCATCGCCCGCAAGCTCGCGGTGCGGTTCGTGTCCGACAGCCCCTCGAACGAGCTGGTCGACCATCTGGCCAAGGTGTTCCGCCGCTCCGGCACCGACATCACCGCCACCCTGCGGGCGCTCGTCGCGCACAAGGAGTTCAAACGCTCCGCCGGCGACAAGGTGCGCACCCCCGTCGAGGACCTGGTCGCCACCGCGCGGGTGCTCGGCGTGAACGTGCACCGGCCGACCAACCCGAGGGCGTTCGCGTACGTGATGTCCTGGGTGCACCAGAGCATGGTGCTCTACCAGTGGCCCCGCCCCGACGGCCCGCCGGACCGCAACAGTGCCTGGTCGTCGGCGACCCGGATGCTCAGCTCGTTCCGGATGCACTGGAACCTCGGCGGCGGCTGGTACCCGACCGCCAACGTCAGCTACCGCAAGCACGCGTCCTGGCTGCCGCAGAAACGGATCCGGTTCGACCAGTACGTCGACCACCTGTGCCGGATGCTGCACGGCACCGGGTCGACGCCCCGCATTCTCAAGGCCGCCGTGCAGGCCGTGGGCTACCGGCCCGGCGAGGTGATCACCAGGGACCACCCGATCGCGGACTGGATGTTCGTCCGTCTTCTCGGGGTTCTCCTGGACTCCCCGCAACACATGAGCCGCTGACCGCGTGCCGCTGACCGAGTGCCGCTGACCGAGGAAGAACGCCATGACCACCGATGACAACTGCTGCGTCGAGTACGACCGCGTTGCCCGCCTGGGCCGACGCCGGTTCATGCAGGGCGTGGCCGCCACCGGCGCCGGGGCGGTCGCCACCACGATGTTCGGTGACGCGCTGCGCCAGGCCTCCTTCGGCGCCACCACCGGCCGGAACGTGCTGGTGGTGATCAGCTTCCGGGGCGGGATCGACGGCATGGGCATGGTCGTCCCGCACGGCGACCCGGCGTACTACACGGCGCGTCCCGGCATCGCCGTACCCAGGGAGTCGCTGATCGCGCGCGACGACATGTTCGGGCTGCATCCCGGCCTGGAGAAGCTGCAGTGGCTGTACGACGGGGGAGAGCTCGCCGCGGTGCACGCCGTGGGGATGGAGCGGCCGAACCGTTCGCACTTCCTGGCGATGGAGGAGATCGAGGACGCGGACCCCACCTCGAGCGTCCGCCGCGGCTGGGTGAACCGGATGATCGGCCTCAACGGGACCCGGACCACGAGCGAGGCGATCCACCTGACCTCACCGATCGTGCCCACCATGCTCGTCGGTTCCCAGCCGACGCTCTCGGCGGACCGCCTGGACCGGGTCGCGCTGTCGGGGGCGGACGACAAGTGGACCTCGCGCCGACACAGCCAGCTCCAGACGATGTGGGGCAGCACCCCGGGCGCGTTCGGCGACGGCGCCCGGTCGGCCCTGGAGACCGTGAAGCGGCTCGCCCCGGTCGCCGCGGAGACCTACCACCCGTCCAACGGCGTGGCCTATCCCGACGCCTGGCCGGCCGCCGACCTGTCCGCCGCGCTGAAGGACACCGCGCACCTGGTCCGCGCGGACGTGGGCACCGAGGTGGTGTCGATCGACTACGGGTCGTGGGACATGCACAGCGACTACGGCAAGCTCGCCTACGGCGAGATGCAGTCGATGACCACCGCGTTCGCCGGCGCCCTGAACGCGTTCATGCGAGACCTCGGTGCGCTGCGTTCCCGGGTCACCGTCGTCACGATCAGCGAGTTCGGCCGCCGCGTCGCGGAGAACGGCAACGGTGGCCTCGACCACGGCTGGGGCAACATGATGCTGCTCGCAGGCGCCGGCGTGAAGGGCGGTCGGTACTACGGCCAGTGGCCCGGGCTCGGCGCGGGCAAGCTCGTCGACGGGGACCTCGCCGTGACCACGGACTACCGCAACGTGCTCGGCGAGATCATCCGTAGCCGGTTCCCGGACCGGTCCGTCGGCAAGGTGTTCCCCGGCCTGACCTTCCGCCCCCTCGGCGTCATGTCCTGACCCCACCACCCCCCGTTGAGATCCGCCTTATTTCGTGTTGAAACCCGCCCTTTTCACTGTTGAGTAGCGCCTTGTTTCGGGTTGAGATGCGTGCGGTTCGCCCACCGGTACGACGGGCAGGGTGTCCGTCGTACCAGCTGCGGAACGAGGCGGGTCTCAGCGCGAACGAGGCACGACTCAACGTGAAATATGGCGGATCTCAACGGGGGTCAGGCGCGCCTCTGGAGCTTTACGGTGAGGGAGCCGGTGTTGTCGCGGTACGTGTACGGGTCCCACACCTTCACCCGGGCCTTGCCCCGGACGACCGCGCGGAAGGTGCCGACGTACCGGTGGTCGCGACGGTCGCAGGACGCCTTCGACTCAGGCACCCGGAGGTTGACCCGCACACCCGAGATGTACAGCGACAGGTGGTCGGCCGACGGCTTGGTGAGGTCGAGCGAGTGCTGGGGACGGAACCGGCCGGCGTACCTCACGCAGTTCCCGTCGAACACGGTCGAACCGCTCCGGGCCAGGCCGGTGACGACCACGCGGTACCTGACCTTCCGGCGCAGCGCACGGTCGGTGAGCGCACCGCGACGTGACGACGTGCGCACGGTGACCTTCTCGGAGAGCAGCCGCTTGCCGGACGGCCCCACGGTCCGTGCCACACGGGGCGGCCGGCCGGAGGCGGCGGGGTGCGAGGCGACCGAGCCGACGGCCAGGTCCTCGCGCAGGATGTAGAAGGACACGGACCCTTCGTTGTCGCCGGTGCGCTCGTCGCCGACCCGCAGCTGCAGGTAGGCGGTCTTCTTGGCCCGGTAGGTGCTGACGTGGGTGTGCTCGCCGTCGCACGAGGACGACCACGGCGAGGTGCCGTTGACCAGCAGCCCGCTGTCGTGCGGCATCCAGCCGTTCGCGGACCAGCGGCAGGCAGCGTCGGCCACCCTCGTGCCGGGGCCGTAGCGGTAGCGGCCGTCGGCGACGATGCGGTACGTCGTTCCCCGGGTCACCTTGAAGCCGGCGGTCACGGCGCTGCCGTCGGCCGGGACGGTGAGCCTCACGAGCGCGGTGCCGACCGGGTCGAGCTGCCGGGTACCGGGTATGAGGACCGGGATCGAGGGCACGCTCCGCGCACGGTAGAACGAGGTCTGGGCCGCGGCGCCGGAGTGCGACAACGAGATGTGCACGTGGTCACGGTGCCGCGTGGTCTTGGAACAGTTCTTCGGCTTGGCGCAGATGTTCGTGGTGTAGTCCCGCTTCTGGAAGCCACCGGAGTACGACGAGTAGATGTGGTCGTCCCAGATGATGTACATGATGCCCATCCGGCGGGCGAGCGCGTCGTCGTTGCCGGCCCGGTCGGTGGCGAAGATCCGCTCCAGGAACCGTTCGGCCTGGATCGCCTGGTCCGGCTCGGCTGCGTCCACGGCCCAGTCCAGGGCGCGGCCGTCCTTGTGCTCGGACTGGCCGCCGCTGTTGCAGGCACGCAGGGTGCCGGACGATCCGGTCCGGGGGTACTGGCCGACCAGCCAGCGCAGCAGGTACTCGGTACCCGGGCGGGGCGCGGACGTGCAGGTCTGCTGCGGCTCGTAGCCGGAATAGCTGTCGACGGTGCTGGCCTGGGCGGGCGGCGTGCTCAGGGCGGCGCAGATCAGCACCGCCGCGAGAAGGCGCGCGAGCACGCGGGCGACGTTCAGGGTCATGGGTGTGAGAGAAGGTCGGCCGGTGAGACGGCGGGCCTCCCAACCAGCCGGCTCACTTGGGCGTGTCGCCTTGACAACACCGCAGAAGGCTAACCAGTGGGGCTCGTGTGACGGGGCGTTTTGGCCAACTTTGTCACCCATATAGGGGGTGTGACCTGGGGTGTACCGCCCGGATCGCTGGGTACGCCCGCAGCAGCAGGGCGTACCCCAGGACAGGGCGGGTGCGGCGTCAAGCAGTGGGCGTCGCACCCGTCTGTACGTCCGCCGCACGACGCCCCCGTTGAGATCCGCCCCGTTCCCCGTTGAGTCGCGCCTCGTTTCCGGTTGAGATCCGCCTCGTTCCCGCCGGTTGGCCGGTCCGGATGACGACGTACGACGGGTGCCCCGTCCGTCGTACGAGCCGAAGCGGCACTTGCCGTGACGGGAGAATCAGACGGATCTCAACGGCGAACGAGGCGCGACTCAACGGCGAACGACGCGGATCTCAACAGCGAATAAGGCGGGTTTCAACGGAAAATGGGGCGGGTCTCAACGGGGGGTGTGCACCAGGGCCAGGGTCTGTCGCGCGATCTCCCACTCCTCGTTCGTGGGGACCACCAGCACGGTGACCTGGCTGTCCTCGGTGGACACCACCCGGGCCTCGTCCGGGTCACCGTCGTTGCGCCGGCCGTCGAGACGGATGCCCAGGGCCTCCAGGCCGTCGAGCACCTTCGCGCGTACCCGCGGGGAGTGCTGACCGACGCCGGCGGTGAACACGATCCCGTCCAGCGTGCCGAGCGCGGCGTAGTAGGCGCCGACATACTTGCGGATCCGGTAGCAGTACACCTCGAGCGCGAGCACGGCCCGCTGGTCCCCCTCGTCGACCAGCCGGCTCAGCTCCCGGAAGTCGTTCTCGCCCGACATCCCCTTCAGGCCGGACTCGCGGTTGAGCACCGCGTCGATCTCCTCCAGGGTCCAGCCGACCTCACGGTGCAGGTGCGCGTGCAGCGCCGGGTCGATGTCGCCGGACCGGGTGCCCATCACCAGCCCCTCCAGCGGCGTCATCCCCATCGAGGTGTCCACGGAGCGCCCGCCGGCGACCGCGGTGGCCGAGCAGCCGTTGCCGAGATGCAGCACGATCAGGTTCACGTCCTCGGGTGCCCGGCCGAGCAGCCCGGCGGCCTCGGCGGAGACGAACGCGTGCGAGGTGCCGTGGAAGCCGTACCGGCGGACCTTGTGCTCCTCCTTCCACGCCCAGGGCACCGCGTAGGTGTAGGCGTGCTCGGGGAGCGTCTGGTGGAACGCGGTGTCGAACACGGCCACCTGCGGCAGGTCCGGGAACAGCCGCCGGGCCACCTCAATCCCCTCCAGGTTGGCCGGGTTGTGCAGCGGTGCGAGCGGGACCAGCTCGGTCACCGCCTCGATCAGGTCGTCGTCGACGAGCACCGGGTCGCCGAACAGGTCGCCCCCGTGCACGACTCGGTGGCCGATGGCCGCGAGCTCGATGTCGTCGAGTGAGGGGCCCTCGGACGCGAACGAGTCGAGCACCGCCCGCAATGCGTCCTCGTGGGTCTCGACCTCCTGCTTGCGGTGGTGCTCGCCGCCCGGCCCGCGGTGCGTCAGGGAGCCGTTGGACTCACCGATCCGCTCCACCACACCTCCGGCCGCAGAGTCGCCGGACCGGGCGTCGACGAGGCTGTACTTCAGCGACGACGACCCCGCGTTGATCACCAGCACCCAGTCACTCATCGGCGATCGGCCTGCTGCGCCTGGATCGCGGTGATCGCGACGGTGTTCACGATGTCGCGCACGAGCGCCCCGCGCGACAGGTCGTTGACCGGTTGGCGCAGCCCCTGAAGGACCGGCCCGACCGCGACGGCGCCCGCGGAGCGCTGCACCGCCTTGTACGTGTTGTTGCCGGTGTTCAGGTCAGGGAAGATGAACACCGTCGCACGTCCGGCCACCTCGGAGTCCGGCAGCTTCGTCCTCGCTACCGCGACGTCGATCGCCGCGTCGTACTGGATCGGCCCCTCCACCGGCAGCTCCGGCGCCCGCTGCTTGACCAGCGCCGTGGCCCGGGACACCTTCTCCACGTCGCTGCCCGTTCCCGACGAGCCGGTGGAGTAGGACAGCATCGCCACCCGCGGCTCGATCCCGAACGCCGCTGCGGTGGCCGCCGAGGAGATCGCGATGTCGGCGAGCTGCTCCGCGGTCGGGTCCGGGTTCACCGCGCAGTCGCCGTAGACCAGTACCTGGCTCTCCAGGCACATGAAGAACACCGACGACACGACGGACACACCGGGCAGCGTCTTCACCACCTCGAGGGCGGGCCGGATCGTGTGAGCCGTGGTGTGTACGGAGCCCGACACCATGCCGTCCGCGAGGCCGAGGAGCACCATCATCGTGCCGAAGTAGGACACGTCGGTGACGATGTCGCGGGCCTCGTCGAGGTCGACACCACGGTGCTGGCGGCGCTCGAAGTACTCCTGCGCGAACCGCTCCCGGAGCTTCTCGTCGAACGGGCTGAGCAACGTCGCCCGGGACACGTCGACGCCGATCGAGGCGGCCTTGGCGTTGATCGCGATCGGGTCGCCGAGCAGGGTCAGGTCGGCGACGCCGCGGCGCAGCAGGATGTCGGCGGCACGCAGGATCCGCTCCTCCTCGCCCTCGGGCAGCACGATGTGCCGGCGGTCCTCGACGGCGTCGTCGATCAGCTGGTGCTCGAACATCAGCGGCGTGACGGCGTGGGAGCGTGCGACCTCGAGCCGGTCGAGCAGCGCGCTGCCGTCGACGTGCTCGGCGAACAGCGCCAGGGCGGTGGCCACCTTGCGCGGCGAGTCCCGGGTGAGCCGGCCGCGTACGGCGGTCAGGGCGGCCGAGGTTGCGTGGGTACCCAGGTTCGTGGACACGATCGGCATCGTCACACCGAGCCCCTCGATCAACCGGGACACCGGCTCCGGCATCGCCAGCCCACCGTTGAGCACGATCCCGGAGACCTGCGGGAAGGTCGGCGACGCGTGCGCCATGAGTACCCCGAGCACCACCTCGGGCCGGTCGCCGGGGACCACCACGATCCCGCCCTCGATCAGCCGGTCGAGCACGTTCGGCATGGTCATCGCGGCCACCACCAGCCCGGTCGCCTCGCGGGCCAGCAGTGACGCGTCACCGCTCACCAGCACTCCGTCGACCGAGTCCATCAGGTCGGCGACCGAGGGGGCGCTGAGGATCGGCTGCTCGGGGATCGCGAACGCCGGCACGTCGTCCCCGGAGAGAGCAGAGAGCCCGGAGAGCCCGGACCGCACCGTCTCGACGGCGTCGGCGGCGACCCGGTTCGCGATCACCGCGAACAGCGTGCCGTGGTTCGCATGCAGCTCGTTGGCCGCCATCTCGGCCACCGTGTGCAGGTCCTCGGCGGACCGCGCGGCACCGTTGAGCACCAGCAGCACCGGCGCGCCCAGGTTGGCCGCGATCCGGGCGTTGTACGAGAACTCGGTGGGGGTGCCGATGTCGGTGTAGTCGCTGCCGACCACGACCACGGCGTCGCACTGCTCGGCGACCTGGTGGAAGCGTTCGACGATCCGGTCCAGGGCGGCGGCCGGGTCGGCATGCACCTCGTCGTAGCTGACGCCGGCGCACTCGTCGTACGACAGTCGGACCGCATCGTGCGCGGTGAGCAGCTCAAGCACGTAGTCGTCCCGAGAAGAAGGACGTAGCCGGCCACCGATGCTGTCGGCGCGGACGATGGGCCGGAACACCCCGACCCGCTCGACGCGGCGGGACAGCTGCTCGAGCACGCCGAGGGCGACCGTGGACTTGCCCGTGAAGCCCTCGACGGACGCGACGTAGACGCTGCTGACCATGGCGCCCAGGCTAGACGGGTGCCCGTTCAGTGCTTGAGGTCGACCACGATCCGGGTCGGGTCGTGCAGGGTGAGCACCCGGTACGGCGCGGCGCTTCCTGTAGTCGATGGTGTAGCCGGGCAGGCGCTGGCCGGTGAGATCGATCACCACCCGGTCGTGGTTCTTGTGCGTCGCGAATCGAAAGGTCGACCACCCTGGTCGAGTTGTCCGAACATGTCAGCCCCCTGCTGGGGAGGGGCCCCTCGGGGGGTTCGCAGATCCTGCGTGCGGGGGCCGGATACCCATCCGATGCGCGGCTCCGGCGAACGGTTTACCGGGCCGGGGCGCAGTGCCGTGGCGGCGAGTTTCCCGGTGTTCGTGTCCCGGTAGTGGCAATACGGCGTTTAGTTGGTAGTCTCTTGAGTGCAGCAGATGCAAGTTCCAGCAGGTAAGACGCCCGCGGAGTTTGTGATCCGACGGCGTTTCTTCTCAGATTGCTCCAAAGCTATTCGGGATAGGACGGCGTTACACCGCATCTGATGCGGGGCCGTCGAAGTGGCGGTTCCACACCCGTTAGAGGAGTAAGTGAGCATGGCTCAGGGCACCGTTAAGTGGTTCAACGCCGAGAAGGGTTTCGGCTTCATTGCGCAGGAGGACGGCGGAGACGACGTCTTCGTGCACTACTCGGCGATTCAGTCGAACGGCTACAAGTCGCTCGATGAGAACCAGAAGGTTGAGTTCGACGTCACCCAGGGTCCCAAGGGCCCCCAGGCGGAGAACGTTCGCGCTCTCTGATCTCAGAGAAACGCCTGACTTAGGCATGAGAAAGGCCCCAACGGATCCCCGTTGGGGCCTTTCGTTTTGTCCGAAATGACTATGGGTTGTTCCGGGTCTCTTCGACACAATGGTTTTTACAAGAAGATTCACTGTCGAAGGATGTGGGTAGGGACGTATGCGTGCGCAAGGAAGGAGCGGCGTCATGGACGACCAGCTGAACGTCCCGCTTGAAGATGCGGAGCTCCTGGCGGAGGTCGAGCTGACCACCAACCTGATCATCGCCGCGAGCGAGGCGGAGGCCACGCTGACCCAGGCCGAGGTCGACCAGATCCTGGGTCTGGGGTCCCCGTTGGAAGGACCCGTCGCCATTCCGTCGCAACAGAAGCGGCAGCCGTCGGCCTGAGCCGGGTCAGCCCCGCTCGGGCCGGAAGCCACGCAGCCGCAACGAGTTCGCCACCACGCAGACGCTCGATGCCGCCATCGCCGCGCCCGCGACCATCGGGTTGAGCAGGCCGAGCGCGGCCACCGGGATCCCGACCACGTTGTAGGCGAACGCCCAGAACAGGTTCTGCTTGATCGTGCGCAGCGTGCGGCGGGAGAGCTCGATCGCGTCGCCGGCCGCCCGCAGGTCACCGCTCATCAGGGTGAGGTCGCTGGCCTCGATCGCGGCGGCCGTTCCGGTCCCCATCGCCATGCCCAGGTCCGCCTGGACCAGCGCGGCCGCGTCGTTCACGCCGTCGCCGACCATCGCCACGATCCGGCCCTGCCCCTGCAGCCTCGCCACGGCACCGGCCTTGTCGGCTGGCATCACCTCGGCGACCACGTGGCCGATGCCCGACCTGCCGCGCGACCGTGCGTCGCCGTAGTGGTGTGGTCGCCGGTGAGGAGGTACGTGTCGAGGCCGAGCCCCTGCAGCCGGCGTACCGCGTCCGTGCTGGTGGGCTTGACCGTGTCGCCGACGGCGAACACCGCGGCGCGGCGTGTCGTCGACCCGGACGAGTACGGCGGTGCGGCCGGCGTCGCGGGCCCGGCGACACGGCATCGTCGAGGACGAGCGCCCCGCACCGACCCCCGCCCTCGTTGAGTCGTGCCTCGTTCGCTGTTGAGATCGCGCCGCGTTCACCGTTGAGATCCGCCTCGTTCGCTGCGCGGCCGACCCACACCCGCCGGCCGTCCACCAGGCCGGAGACGCCGATGCCCTCGTGGTTCGCGAAGTCGTCGACGCCAGGCAACGGACCGGTCCCGTGCGCGGCGTACTCGGCGATGGCCCGGGCCGACCGGGTGCTCGGACGCGGCCTCGAGCGCCCCCGCCAGCCGGACCGCCTCGTCGTCGGGGTCCGCCGACCACGTCGTGCACGCTCATGTCGCCGGTGGTGACGGTCCCGGTCTTGTCGAGCACGACCGTGTCGACGCGCCGGGTGGACTCGAGCACCGCGGCGTCGCGGATCACGATGCCGAGCTGCGCGGCCCGGCCGGTGCCCGACCAGCAGCGCGGTGGGGGTGGCGAGCCCGAGGGCGCAGGGGCAGGCGATCACCAGCACGGCGACCGCCGCGGTGAACCCGGCGTCGACGGGTCGCCGGTCAGCCGCCAGGCCGGCGAAGGTGAGCACCGCGACGGCCAGCACGACCGGGACGAACACCGCCGAGATCCGGTCGGCCAGCCGCTGGACGGGGGCCTTGCCGGCCTGCGCGTGCCGCGACCAGGGCGGCGATCCGGGCCAGCGCGGTGTCGCGGCCGATCCGGGTGACCTCGACGACGAGGCGGCCGTCGGTGTTGAGGGTGGCGCCGACGACCTCGTCGCCGGCGGCCTTCTCGACCGGCAGGCTCTCGCCGGTCAGCATCGACTCGTCGACGCCGGAGCGGCCCTCGACGCACGACGCCGTCGGTGGCGACCTGCTCGCCGGGTCGGACCAGGAACCGCATCCCGGGGCGGAGGTCGGCGACGTCGACCAGCCGCTCGGCGCCGCCGTCGTCGAGGACGGTCGCCTGCTTGGCGCCGAGCTGCGAGCAGCGCGCGCAGGGCCGAGCCGGCCCGGTACTTGGCGCGTGCCTCGCAGCCAGCGGCCGAGCAGCAGGAACGTCGTGACGGTGGCCGCGACCTCGAAGTAGCTGTGCATGCCGCCGGTCACGGCCTGGAACGACCGACCAGACGTAGGCGACCAGCGTGCCCAGCGAGACGAGGGTGTCCATCGTGCGAGGCGCCGTGGCGGGCGTTGACCGCCGCGGCCCGGTGGAACGGCCAGCCGGCCGTAGAGCACGACCGGGGTGGCCAGCGCGAGCGGCGAGCCAGGGCACGGCCGCCGCGTCGGGGACACCGGGCGCCATGGCGAGCACCAGCACGACCAGGGTGAGCGGCGGCGCTGAGGACGAGACGCCGGCGCGAGGTCGGCCCCGGTCGTGTCCTCGGCCTCCGTCGGGCCCCTGGTCCGCGGCCGGCGACCGCGGTGTAGCCGGTCCGCTCGACGGTCCGGATCAGGGTGTCCTCGTCGCGGATGCGGGGTCGTAGTCGCACCGAGGCCGACGCGGTGGCGAGGTTGACGCTCGCGGTCACCCCGTCGAGCCGGTTGAGCTTCTTCTCGACCCGCCCGACGCAGGACGCACACGTCATCCCGCCGACCAGCAGGTCGACGTGCGCGGTCCCGCGCGTGTCGGCTGGTCATCGGACCATGGTAGCCCGCCTCGTCGATGGCCGCGCGCACCGCGACGTCGCTGACGTCCGATCCCGCGACGACCACGGTGCCGGTCTCCACGCTGACGTCGACCGACTGCACGCCGTGTACGTCGGACACCTCCCGGGTCACCGCGTTCGCACAGTGCGCGCAGGTCATCCCGGTCACCTGGTAGCTCGTCTCAGTCATCCCTCACCTTTCCTCGTTCTCCGTTGAGTCACGCCTCGTTCGCTGTCGAAACGCGTGTCATTCGCCACGTCCGTCGTACCCGGTCAGGTCCGGAGCAGGCGGGCGATCGCCGCCGAGGCCTCCGCCACCTTGTCGTCCGCCTCGGTGCCGCCGGCGGCGACCGCGTCGCGTACGCAATGGGCGAGGTGGTCCTCGACGAGACCCACGGCCACGCCCTGAAGCGCCTTGTTCACGGCGGAGACCTGGGTGAGGATGTCGATGCAGTAGGTGTCCTCGTCGACCATCCGCTGGAGGCCCCGGACCTGCCCCTCGATACGGCGCAGCCGGGTCAGGTAGGCGGCCTTGTTGTCGTGGTAGCCGTGGGTCTGGGTCATGTCCGTAGCATATACCCCTAGGGGGTACTCAACAGGCCTGGCTTGTGCGGATTGGTCCCGCACCGCCTAGCATGTCGTTGGTTCACTTCCATATCCCAGGAGTTTCGCCGTGGCGTTGCGCTTCCGCCCTGCAGACACAACGTTTTACGACCTCTTCACCCAGACGGCCAAGCAGCTCGTCGAAGGTGCCGGTCTCCTCGCCGAGATGCTCGGGGAGGGCAACGACCGCGAGTCCATCGCGCAACGCATGCGCGACGCCGAGCACCAGGCGGACGAGACGACCCACGACGATCGTGCGCCGGGTGAACACCACCTTCGTGACGCCGTTCGACCGGGAGGACATCTACAGCCTCGCCTCCCAGCTCGACGACGTCATGGACTTCATGGAGGAGGCCGTCGACCTGGTCCTGCTCTACGAGGTCGAGCACCTGCCCTCCGAGCTGGCCAACCAGGTCGAGGTCATCCAGCGCTGCGCCGAGCTGACCGCCGAGTCGATGCCGCGGCTGCAGACGATGAAGGACCTCGAGGAGTACTGGATCGAGATCAACCGTCTCGAGAACGCCGGCGACAAGAGCTACCGGCGGATCCTCGCCAAGCTGTTCGGCGGCAAGTACGAAGCCCTCGACGTGCTCAAGCTCAAGGACATCGTGGACGCCCTCGAGGCCGCTATCGACGCATTCGAGACGGTCGCCAACATCGTCGAGCAGATCGCCGTCAAGGAGTCCTGAGCGTGGAGCTCGCGATCATCATCGCGGTAGTCGCTGTTGCCCTCATCTTCGACTACACCAACGGTTTCCACGACGCAGCGAACGCTATCGCGACCTCGGTCTCGACGCGTGCCCTGACCCCCCGGGTCGCGCTGATCATGGCCGCGATCATGAACTTCGTCGGCGCCTTCCTCGGGCAGGAGGTCGCCAACACGGTCGGCAGCGTGATCTCGCCACCGTCAGGGCACCCATGGTCTGGTGATCGTGATGTCCGGGCTGCTCGGTGCGATCGCCTGGAACCTGATCACCTGGTACTACGGCCTGCCGTCCTCGTCCTCGCACGCGCTGATCGGCGGCCTGGTCGGCGCCGCCCTGGCGTCGGGGTCCTTGGTCAAGTGGGACGTGATCATCGAGAAGGTCGTCATCCCGATGGTCGCCTCGCCGCTGTTCGGCTTCGCCGCTGCGTTCGCGCTGATGCTCGCGATCATGTGGATCTTCCGGAGGAAGAACCCGCACAAGGTCAATCGCGGCTTCCGCCTCAGCCAGACCGTATCGGCCGCCGCGATGGCGCTCGGACACGGCCTCCAGGACGCCCAGAAGACGATGGGTGTCATCTTCCTAGCGCTGCTCGCCGGCGGCTACGTGTCCGAGGGCGACCCGCTGCCGGTCTGGGTGATCATCTCCGCGGCCAGCGCGATCTCGCTCGGCACCTACTCCGGCGGCTGGCGGATCATGCGGACCCTGGGTCGCCGGATCATCCACCTCGACCCCGCTCGCGGGTTCGCCTCCGAGACGATCGCCGCCGGCGTGCTCTACACCACCGCGTTCGCGTTCGAGGCACCGATCTCCACCACGCACACGATCACCTCCGCGGTGATGGGCGCCGGCGCCACCAAGCGCTTCTCGGCGGTCCGCTGGGGCGTTGCCCGGTCCATCGTCACCGCCTGGGTGCTGACCTTCCCGATGGCCGGCCTCGCCGCCGCGCTCTGCTACTGGGTCTCCCACTTCTTCATCGAGGTTCTTCCGTAGCCACTCCGACGTGCAGCGGGATCAGCCGAAGCGCCCGGAGATGTAGTCCTCGGTGCGCTTGTCGGACGGGTTGGAGAAGATCTTGCTGGTCTGGTTGTACTCCACAAGCAGACCTGTGCGGTTGCCCGTCGTCTCGTCCGGCTTGGCGGTGAAGAACGCAGTCCGGTCGGACACCCGCGCTGCCTGCTGCATGTTGTGGGTGACGACGATCAGGGCGTAGTCCTCGCGCATCTCGAGCATGAGGTCCTCGATCCGGGAGGTGGCGATCGGGTCGAGTGCCGAGCAGGGTTCGTCCATCAGGATGACGTCCGGCCGCGTGGCGATCGTGCGCGCGATGCAGAGTCGCTGCTGCTGGCCGCCCGACAGCCCGTAGGCCGACTGCTTCAGCTTGTCCTTCACCTCGTCCCACAACGCTGCGCCGCGGAGTGCCTCCTCCACCAGGTCGTCCATGTTCTCGACCTTCATGCCGGTGACCTTGGGCCCGTAGGCGATGTTCTCGTAGATGGACTTGGGGAACGGGTTGGGCTTCTGGAAGAGCATCCCGATCCGGCGTCGCACCTCGATCGGGTCGACCCTCGGTGCGTAGATGTCCTGGTCGTGGTAGGTGACGGATCCCGTCACCCGGGCGCCCCGCACCAGGTCGTTCATCCGGTTCAGGCAACGCAGCACCGTCGACTTGCCGCAGCCGGACGGTCCGATCAGGGCGGTGATCTCGTTCTTTCCGAAGGCGAGGTTCACGTCGTGGACGGCATGAAAGTCGCCGTAGTGCACGTTGAGAGCCGTGGCCTCGATCACCGGATGCGGTGGCAGGTCGGGAAGTACCTCGTCCTGCACCTGTGAGGCGAACAGGGGTCCCTCGCCGGGGCGGGCAGTGTGGGTTGCGGGCTTGACGGACATGTTCTCCCTCACCAGCTTCGCTGGAAATGGTTGCGGATGTAGATTGCGAGACCGTTGAGCGCCAGGATCATCACCAGCAGCACGATGATGGCTGCGGCGGCGGCCGTGTGGAACTCTTCCTTGGACATGGCCGACATGGAGAAGATCTGGATCGGCAGTGCCGTGAACTGGCTCAGGATGCCGTTGGGGTCGAAGCGGATACCCGTGGCGACCCCGAGGAGGAGCAGCGGAGCTGCCTCGCCAATGGCCCGGGAGAGCGCCAGGATGGTTCCGGTGGCGATACCGGGGATCGCCGAGGGAAGGGACTGGCGCCACGTCGTCTGCCACAGCGTGGCCCCGAGTGCGAGCGAGCCGTCCCGGATCTCACGGGGAACCGCGCGTACCGCCTCGCGGGTGGTGATGATGATGACCGGCAGGATCAGCAAGGTGAGCGCGAGCGCACCGCCGATGACGAGCGAGCTCTGCCGGAACCCGGCCAGCGCCATCAGGCCCACGGCGAGCAGGCCGTAGATGACCGATGGGACGGCCGCCAGGTTCTGAAGGTTGAGCTCGACCATCCGGTTGTACCACTTGTCGGGGTTCGCGAACTCCTCGAGGTACAAGGCGGCTGCGATGCCCAGTGGCACCGACATGAACGCCGTGGTCAACATCAGCCAGATGCTTCCGAGGATGCCCGCCCGGACACCGGTTTCGTCCTCGCGGAGCTGTGACATGTACTCGGTGAACAGGTTGGCATCCAGACGCTGGGAGCCGTCGAGAGCCGTGGACACGAGGAGGACGAGCAGGACGAGGATGCCGAACGCAAGCGAGAACCAGAGGGCGACGAGGAAGACCAGCGAGGTGACGTTGCGCTCGTGGTTCTTGCCGGTCGCGAGCTGCGTCGTCTCGGGGTCGGCGGGTCGAGTGGGCTCGACTTCGGTGATGGTCATCAGTAGACCTGCCTATAGCGACGGACGAGCTTGATGCTGATGATGTTGATCACGAGCGTCATGCAGAAGAGCAGCAGCCCCACGGCGAACAGCGTGTTGTACGAGACCGACCCGACGGGGTTCTCGCCCTGGGAGGTCGCCGCGATGTACCCGGTCATCGTCTGCATGCCCTCGCGTGGGTCGAGCGACAGGTTCGGCTGGCCACCCGAGGCGAGTGCGACGATCATCGTCTCGCCGATCGCCCTGGACAGGCCGAGCACGATTGCGGCGGCGATGCCGGACAACGCCGCGGGGAACACCACGCGCAGCGTGGTCTGCATCCGGTTCGCGCCCATCGCGAACGAGCCCTGCCGCAGGGCGTGGGGTACGGCGCTCATCGCGTCCTCGGACAACGAGGCGACGGTGGGAATGATCATGATCCCGAGGACGATCCCGGCCGAGAGCGCGTTCGTGTAGCCCACGTTCACGTCGAGGATCCCCTGCAGCAGAACCGGCGTGACGAACGTGAGGGCGAAGAAGCCGTAGACCACGGAGGGGATGCCGGCCAGGAGCTCGAGGACGGGCTTGAGCCGGGCACGGGTCTTGATGCTGGCGTACTCGGACAGGTACATCGCCGCGCCGAGGCCGAACGGCACTGCGACGACCAGCCCGATGGCGGTCACGACGAGGGTGCCGCTGACGATCGGCAGGACGCCGAAGGACTGTGGCGAGAAGTTGGGGGACCAGTCGGAACCGGTCAGGAAGTCCATCACCCGGACCTTGCGGAAGAAGGCGATCGCAGGAACCGTCAGCGAGACCACGATGCCTACGGTGGTGAGGACCGAGACCAAGGCGGCCGCCCGGAGGAGGAACATGACGGCAGACTCGCCGGGGCGAGCCTTACGACTGAGGTCGACGCCACCCTCCTCAGGCCAGGAACCCGGCACGTCGGCCGGGTTGTGCGCGGTTGTCTTGCTACTCATCCAGTGACTCTCTGATGTTTGATGCTCGATGTGGAGGGCGGACCGAGCCGCCCTCCACATCTGGCGGGGCTACTTGACGGAGGCGAGCATGTCCTTCGTTGAGCTGAGCTGCTCGTCGTTAAGCGGGATGTACTCCGCCGCCTCAGCGATGTCGCCCAGGTTGTCGATGTAGAAGTCGACGTACTCCTTCACCTGTGGCTTGTCGTTGTACGACTTGTTGGACACGTAGATGAACAGGGGCCGGGCCAGCGGGGTGTAGTCGCCGGACTGGGCGGTCTCGACCGACGGCTCGACGCAGCCCGCGCCCGAGTCGATCTTGACTGCCTTGAGCTTGTCGGCGTTCTCCTCGAAGTACGTGAACCCGAAGTAGCCGGTGGCCCCTTCGGTGTTCGCGACGCCCTCGACGATCACGTTGTCCTCTTCAGAGGCCTCGTAGTCCGAGCGCGAGGCACCTTCCTCACCGTTGATCTCATCGGTGAAGTAGTCGAAGGTTCCCGAGTCAGTGCCGGGCCCGAACAGGGCGATCTCCTGGTCGGGGAAGCTGGGGTCGACCTGGTTCCAGTTGGTGACCTTGCCCTGTGACTCGGGCGCCCAGATCTTGTTCAGCTGCTCGGTGGTCAGGCAGTCGACGGCGAGGTCCTTGTTGACGACGACGGTGAGGGCGTCGGTCGCGACCTGGAGCTCGGTGTACTTCACGCCGGCCTTGTCGCAGAGGGGCGCCTCCTCGTCGTCCTTGATCGGACGGGACGCGTCGGAGATGTCCGTCTGGCCGGCGCAGAACTTCTCGAAGCCACCGCCGGTGCCCGATGACCCCACGGTGACGTTGATGTTGGTGTTCTCCTCCGCCAGCAGCTCGGCGGCAGCATCGCTCAGCGGGAAGACAGTGGAGGAGCCGTCGACTGCGACCGATCCTGAGGCGCCGGCGTTGCCGCTCTCGTCGCCGGAGCTCTGGCCGCCACATGCGGCGAGGGTCAGCACGAGCGACGCGGCGATGGCGCCGGGGGCGATCGCGCGGCGCATAATATTGCGGTTCACTTACGTTCCTCTCCTGAGGACTAGATCTGGCTTAGTAGAGCTTTCACAAGGGACGCTAGGCAGCAGAAATGAAGCGATCGCCCGACGCAGGTGAACGGAAGGTGAACGCTGCTGACTCTTTTGGTCACCGGCTGCTGGAAACGAGACGGCGGTCACGTGAACTCATGCGTTTCGGGCTGGTCAACCCGCCTACAACCGGCTATTGCCGACTTAGCGGAAGGCCACGTCGTGCTGCTCGACCGCGACGACCTTGCTGCGGCGATGATGGACCACGAAGAGGCCACCCGGTTCGAGATTCCGCTCCTCGAGCGCGAGCGCCTCGAACACCAGGGGGAGCACCGGGCGGTGGGAGCACAGCACGGCCGGCTCCTTCGACGCGAGCAGGCGTTCGACATGCGCGCTGACCGCCGTACCCGTCGCGCCTTCCTCCGCGAGGTCGTCGGTGACCTCCACCTCGAGGTCGGCCACGTCGGCGTACGGCGAGACCGAGCTCCAGCAACGCCGGCTGCTCGAGCTCAGCACGTGCTCGACGCCGTAGGCACCCAGCAGCGGGACGAGCTGCTCGGACTGGAACTCGCCGGCGCGGGTGAGGGGGCGGTCGCGATCGTCGCCGCGCCATGACCTGCGGGACCGGGCGCGGCTGTGGCGCAGCACGATGAGCGGGTACGTCTTCCTCCTGACCGCGGTGAACTCGTCCAGCGTGTCGCGGTCGTAGGGGTAGGTCAGCCGCTGGCAGGCCTCCTCGAGCGGAAGCCAGGTCACCTGGTCGACCTCGGCGTTGGGCCGGTACGTCGATACGTCGTCACCGCCGACGACCCGGCCCACCCAGTAGTGCACGTCCTTGGACTTCTGCTGGCCGTTCTGCACGGTGTACCGCTGGGTGTTCAACGGCGGGCCGAGCCGGATGTCGAGGCCGGTCTCCTCGGCGACCTCACGCACGGCAGTGGCCACCACGTGCTCCCCGGGATCGACCTTGCCCTTCGGGAACGACCAGTCGTCGTACTTCGGACGGTGCACGAGGAGGACCTCCGGCCCGTCGGGGCCCTTGCGTGTGACGACCGCACCCGCGGCGATGATCTCGGCTGGCTCTGCCATGCGGGCTAGTCTCACACCACTGTCGTGAAGAAAGGGACAACACTCGGTGCACAGACGTGTCGTCGTCGGCCTGACCGCGCTCCTCCTGGTGGTGGTCGTTGCCGCAGGAGGGCTGTTCGTCTGGCGATGGCTCGGTACGACGGACTATGAGCATGCCGTCGCGACGATGCCGGCGTCCACGCTCCGCGCAACCTACACCGACTGGTCCCAGGTCCGCGACCAGCTCGACGGCACTTCTCTCGACGATCGGTCACCCGCCGGCGAGGTGAGCACGTTCCTCGACGACGCCTACCGGGCGGACCTGATCTCCACGTCGGCGGTGTACGGCTCGACGTACGCGATGGCGCGCCAGTACGGGTACTCCCCGCTGGACGCGACCTGGGAGATGTTCGGGCAGTCCCGCGAGGGTGCGGTGGTCGCCCTGCGGCTGCCCGAGGGCGCCGACTTCCCGGGGATCGAGCGCAACCTGCGCACCCTCGGCTACGAGGCGCCGCCCGACGGCGCGGGGGCGGGCCAGGTGTGGGAGGGATCCACGGACCTGGTCGCGCAGATCGACGGGTCCCTGACCCCGGTCATGCAGAACGTCGTCGTGCTCGAGGACGAGCAGCTGGTGCTGATGTCGGACAACGCGGCGTACGCGTCGACCTCGGCCGAGGTGGTGGGGGGTGATGCCGCCTCGCTGTCCGACGACAGTGATGCGGTCGGTGACCTGGTTGGTGTCGCACAGGAGCCCGTGTCGGCGGTGCTGTGGGCCTCCGACTTCGCGTGCTCGGCGCTCAGCATGGCGTCGGCCGACGAGGAGGACCAGGCTGCCGCGGAACAGCTGGTCTCCGACGCCGGAGGGGTCAGCCCCCTGTCCGGGCTGGTGATGGCCCAGCAGGCCGACCGCAGTCTCGTGGTCGGGATGCACTTCGAGGGTTCGGACCAGGCCGAAGGGAACCTCCGGCCGCGGACCGACCTGGCCTCCGGCGAGGCCGTGGGGCAGGGCGGGACCTTCGCTGACCGGTTCGAGATCACCCGGGCCAGGTCGACCGGCCCCAACGTCGTACTCGACCTCGAACCATCCGGCGACCCGGCGGAGTCCACCCTGCTCAGCGACCTGTCCCAGGGCCCCGTCCTCTTCGCCACCTGCTGATCCCGCGCGGCGGGGTACGACGGGCAGGGCCCGCGCCGGTACGACGGGCAGGGTGGGTCAGCTCGGGTCGCGGCGGCGGCGCTTCGTGGCGATCAGGGCGTCCTGCATGTCCCGCAACGGCTGCCCGGCGGCGTCCAGGTGATGACGTACCCACTCACCGGACGGCTGCAGGCACCACGACGCGGTCCCCTCGTCGAAGGCGAGGTCGAGGATCCGGCCGACCTCCTCGATCTGCGGCGTGGCCGGCAGGGACACCAGGGCCTCCACCCGCCGGTCCAGGTTTCGGTGCATCAGGTCCGCGGACCCGATCCAGGCCGCTGGGGAGCCGCCGTTCTCGAACCAGAAGATCCGGCTGTGCTCCAGGAACCGGCCCAGGACGGAACGCACCCGGATCGTCTCGGACAGCCCCGGCACACCCGGCCGCAGGGCACAGATGCCGCGGGTCAGCAGGTCGATGGGGACCCCGGCCTGGGACGCGCGGTACAGCTCGTCGACCAGGGCCTCGTCGACGATCGAGTTCGCCTTCATCCGGATCCGGGCGGGCAGCCCGGCCGCATGGTTGGCGATCTCCGCGCGGATCCGGGACGCCAGCCCGTCGCGCACCGAGTCCGGGGCCACCAGCAGGTGCTCGTACTCCGCGTGCCGGGAGAACCCGGACAGGTTGTTGAACAGGTTGGCGACGTCCTCACCGATGCCCTCGTGCGCGGTGAGCAGCCCGAAGTCCTCGTAGCCGCGGGCGGTCTTCGGGTTGTAGTTGCCGGTCCCGATGTGGGTGTAGCGCCGGATCCCCTCGGGCTCGTCGCGCACCACCAGGGCCAGCTTGCAGTGCGTCTTCAGGCCGACCAGCCCGTACACCACGTGGCAGCCGGCCTGCTCGAGCTTGCGGGCCCACCGGATGTTGGCCTGCTCGTCGAACCGCGCCTTGATCTCGACGAGGACCAGCACCTGCTTGCCGGACTCGGCGGCGTCGATCAGTGCGTCGATGATGGGGGAGTCGCCCGAGGTCCGGTACAACGTCTGCTTGATCGCGAGCACGTGCGGGTCCGCGGCAGCCTGCTCGATGAAGCGTTGCACCGACGTGGAGAACGAGTCGTACGGATGGTGCAGGAGTACGTCGCGCTTCTGCAACGAGGTGAACACGTCCACGGGTGACGCCGACTCGACCTCGGCGAGGTCGGTGTGTGTCGAGGGGACGAACGCGGGGTACTTCAGCTCCTCGCGGTCGAGGTCCGCGATGCCACCGAGGCCGCGCAGGTCGAGCGGGCCCCGGAGCCGGAACACCTCGGCCGGCAGGACGCCGAGCTCGGACACCAGAAGGTCCAGGATGTGCTCGTCGATCGACTCCTCCACCTCGAGCCGGACCGGGGGCCCGAACCGCCGGCGGAGCAGCTCTTTCTCCAATGCTGCAAGGAGATTCTCCGCGTCGTCCTCCTCGACCTCGAGGTCCTCGTTGCGGGTCACCCGGAAGGTGTGCACGGCCAGCACCTCCATGCCCGGGAACAGCCGCTGGAGGTGCGCGGCCATCACGTCCTCGAGCGGGACGAACCGCTGCGGACCGACCGGGACGAACCGCGAGAAGATCGGCGGGACCTTCACCCGGGCGAAGTGCTCCTTGTTGGTCTTCGGGTTGCGGACCAGGACCGCGAGGTTGAGGGACAGTCCGGAGATGTACGGGAACGGGTGCGCCGGGTCCACGGCGAGCGGCGTGAGCACGGGGAAGACCCGTTCCTTGAAGAGCTTCTTGCACTGCTTCTGCTCGTCGCGCGTGAGGTCGTTCCAGCGGAGCAGCTCGATGCCCTCGTCGACCAGCGCCGGGACGATCTCCTCGCGGAACAGGGTGACCTGCCGCTGCATGAGGCTGCCCGTCGTGCTCCAGATCTTCTCGAGCACCTCGCGCGGCATCATCCCGGACGCGGCCCGGACCGCCACCCCGGCAGCGATCCGGCGCTTGAGGCCGGCCACCCTGACCATGAAGAACTCGTCGAGGTTCGAGGCGAAGATCGCCAGGAACCGTACCCGCTCCAGCAGCGGCAGGGCCGGGTCCTCGGCGAGCTCGAGCACCCTGGTGTTGAAGTGCAGCCAGGACAGCTCGCGGTCCAGGAACCGGTAGGGGAACGCGGCGGAGTCGATGTCGGCCGGGGCCTCGTAGGGCGGCTCGATGTCGTATGAGTCGGAGGAGACCACCCGCAGGGCAGGGTCGCTGGGTCCCTCGTCGACGTCGCCGACGGTGGCGGACAGCGTGGGGCCGGGATCGGATGGTGTCGGCATCCGACCATCGTGACACCTCCCGGTGAATGTTAGGTAACAACATCGGTAGGTTCGAGGGATGACTGAGAAGTTGCAGAGGCTGGCGGCGGCACTCGAACCGACCGTGTTCCGAGCCCTGATGATGCTGCCCACCCCGGTCCAGCGCAGGCTCGCCGGCCGACCGGTGATCCTGGACGGTCAGACCCTCGACACCGAGACGCAGTGGATGCTGCGGATCCAGAAGCTCGCCCGGATCCCGGCCGCGGAGACACTGCCGATGCCGGAGGCCCGGAAGGCGCTGCTCCGGCAGGCCGGGCTGGTCGGCGGCACCCAGCCGATCGGCGAGATCCGTGCGCTCGAGCTGCCCGGTGCGGAGGGCAGGCTGCCGGCGCGGCTGTACATCCCGCGCAGCCAGGTCTCGACAGGCTCGACCACCGGAGGACCAGGCTCGACCGACGGGCCCGGGTCGCCACTGCTGTTCTTCGTGCACGGCGGCGGCATGATGTACGGCGACCTCGACAGCCACGACGCGCTCTGCCGGTTCCTCGCCGAGCGCGCCGACTTGCGGGTGCTGTCGGTCGACTACCGGCTCGCGCCCGAGCACCCGTACCCCGCCGCGGTCGACGACTGCTGGGCCTCGTTCCAGTGGGTGGCCGAGAACGCCGACGAGCTCGGGGTCGACCCGGACCGGATCGCCGTCGGCGGTGACTCCGCAGGCGGGTACCTCAGCGCCGTGACCGCGATCCTCGCCGCCGAGTCCGGGATCCCGGTGAAGTTCCAGCTGCTGATCTACCCGGTCACCAACATGGCCGAGCAGAGCGAGAGCCGCTCGATGTTCGGCGAGGGGTTCTTCCTCACCACCGAGTTCATCAACCTCGCGGAGACGTCGTACCTCACCGACAGCCACGACCGGCGCGACCCGCGGATCTCGGTGTACTTCACCGAGAAGGTCCCCGAGAACCTGGCCCCTGCGTTCGTGGCGACGGCCGGCTACGACCCGCTTCGGGACGAGGGCGAGGCCTACGCGCGGCTGCTCGCGGACGCGGGGGTGAAGGTCGAGATGAAGCGGTACCCGGGCTTCATCCACGGCTTCGCGACCATCGTCGGTGTCGGCCGCAGCAACCGCGCTGGAGCCGCGGAGCTGGCCGCCAAGCTCAAGGGCGCGGTGTAGCCCTGCGGTACATCACGTCGGTGTCCGCGTCCGCGTGCGTGAACCCGAGCCCCTCATAGACCGCGACCGCGGCCTCGTTGTCGGACTCCACGTAGAGGATCACCTCGCCGAGCCCGAGTGAGCGCAGGTGGTGCAGGCCGGTCAGCGTGAGCACCTTGCCCAGGCCCATGCCCTGCGCGTCGGGCGAGACACCGACCACGTAGACCTCGCCGTACGCCGGTTCGTCCGCATGCACCTTCGTCCAGTGGAACCCGAGCAACCGGTCGTCGGAGCCGACCGCGAGGAAGAACCCGGCCGGGTCGAACCAGTCCTCGGCCATCCGCTGGTCGAGGTCGGCCCGCGTCATGCTGCCCTGCTCCGGGTGGTGCGCGAACGCTGCCGCGTTGACCCCGAGGAACGCTTCTTCGTCGTGTCCCGGTTCGAACGGGCGTACGACGGCCCCGGCCGGTGTCTTGACGTCGGGGAGGGGCTCGTCCAGGGAGCGCCGCATCACCCACAGGTCCCGGACCCGGTGGAAGCCGAGATGGCTCGCCAGCGCCGACGCGGCCGGGTGGTTGCCGTGCGACCAGGCCGAGATGTCCGCGTTCGGGAAGGCGTCGAGGACGCGGGTCGCAAGGTCGCGGCCGAGCCCGTTGCCGCGCGCGGCTGGTGCCACCACGAGGTTGACCTCGACCGCGCCGTCCGACCGCGGGTCCGGCGCGGCATCGGCCAGGGCGAAGCCGGTCAGGTCCTGGTCGGGTGAGCCGGACACCCACAGCGTCGATGCCGCTAGGCCGTCGTGGCGCAGGGAGAGGAGGGCGGCCTCGTTGAGCGGGCTACGTCCGTCCGCCGTGGTCGCATCCGCCACCACCCGTCGTACGCCCTCGGCGACCCCGGACGGCGCGTCCCAGCGAAAAGAATCCGTTTCGACCTGCAGGATGGACGTAGCGTCGGTCACGTCCACACCTTAGGTTGTGAGGCAGTACGACTCGTAAGTGGGCACGACCGGCCTGGGCACCTGACAGGCGGACAGAACCGAGGGACGCGAATGCATCCAGCCATGTTGGTGGGGCTGTCGACACTTGTGCCCTTCGGCTGGCTGGGGTTGCTGTTGTGGCTCGCACGGTTCGAGGACACGTTGGTCGAGGACGTGAGGAAGGCCGAGCGACGGAACGTACCCGACCCGATCCTGGCCATCCCGGTGCAGCGCCCGAAGCCGACCATGTCGTCCGCGGCCAGCCCGGCCGCACCACCCGCGCCCCGCCCCGTGCCGGCTCAGGCGTCGCTGCTCTCCCGCTCCATCGCCCGCTCCTTCGGCGGCAGCACGAACCGGTAGCCGACGTTGCGCACCGTGCCGATCAGCGTCTCGTGCTCGGGACCGAGCTTGGCCCGCAGCCGGCGTACGTGCACGTCCACGGTGCGCGTGCCACCGAAGTAGTCGTACCCCCAGACCTCCTTCAACAGCTGGTCCCGGGTGAACACGCGGCCGGGGTGCTGGGCGAGGAACTTGAGCAGCTCGAACTCCTTGAAGGTCAGGTCCAGCGACCTTCCGCCCAGCTTCGCGGTGTACGTCGCGTCGTCGACGACAACCTCCCCGGAACGGATCACCCGGGCCTCGGGGTCGTCGGGGTCGCGGGACGCCGCGAGCCTGCCGATCGCGAGACGGAGCCGGGCCTCGACCTCGGCGGGTCCGCAGGTGTGCAGGAGGACGTCGTCCATCCCCCAGTCGGCGGCGACCACGGACAGCCCGCCCTCGGTGACGATCAGCATGAGCGGCGCGACGGAGCCCGTGGTGCGGATCAGCCGGCACAGGTCGCGGGCATGCGCGAGGTCCTGGCGGCCGTCGACCAGGGTCACGTCGCAGTCGGGTGCGTCGAGCAGGGCGCTGCCCTCGGAGGGCAGGATCTTGACCTGGTGGGGGAGCAGGGCGAGCGCGGGCAGCACCTCAGCGGACGGCTGCAGTGCACTCGTCAGCAGAAGCAGGGTGCCCATGGCACCTCCTCGGGGAGGGGTTCTCTCACCGACTCGCCGTTGAGCCGCTCTTCGTCGCGGGCTCCCTGAGGTCAGGGATGCGTGATAGGGCAGGATACCGAACATGAGCGACAACCCGTCCGAGAACCCGGACGCCGAGACCCGGGGACACGTCGTCGTGCGCTACTGGGCCGCGGCCCGGGCCGCCGCGGGGGTGGAGCGAGACCTGCTCGACGTGGAGGGTGCGACCAGCCTGGCCGCGGTGCTCGAAGAGGTAGGCCTGCGCCACGTCGACCGGCCCAAGCTCAAGGACGTCGTGTCGGTCTGCTCCGTGCTGGTGGGCGACCGACCAGTGGGTACGACGGACCCGGCGCATGTCGAGGTACGCCCCGGCGACACCGTCGAGCTGCTCCCCCCGTTCGCCGGCGGCTGACCCGGCTGACCCGGCTGGCCCGCGACTGTTCTGGAACGACTGAGTCCTTTACCTGCCTGCTTGAATAACGCGGACCCTCGCGGGAACAGCACCCAACACGGGGTACGGGGAGGGACCGAGGGCCTCCGCACCTGCTTTCTCCCAGGGTCAGGGGCGGGGGTCCTCACCTGCCCGGGAATGCCCGGGCCCGTCCCATGGTTTGCCCCACTGTGAGTCAAGGTGTCTGGGTTCTCGTCGCCGCGCTGGTGCTCGCGACCGCGTTCGGGATGTACCGGGCGGTGCGCGACGGCCGGTTCCGCGGCACGCACGCCGTGCGCGGAACATCCGCGGCCACTGCCGGAACGGCTGCGGCCGGCGCAGAAATCCCCACACCCAGCCTGCTCGCGGACACCGACATCGACCACGTGCTCGGTGAGCGGGCGACGCTGCTCCAGTTCTCGTCGGCCTTCTGCGCACCCTGCCGGGCAACACGACGGATCCTCGCCGACGTCGCCGCAGTGGTCCCCGGTGTCGAGCATGTCGAGGTGGACGCCGAGCACCACCTGGACCTGGTCCGCCGGGTCGGCATCATGCGTACCCCGACCACCTTGATCCTCGACCACAACGGTCACGAGGTCAGCCGCGCCAGCGGGGCTCCGCGCAAGGAAGAGGTCCTGGCCAGCCTCGGCCGGGCACTGGAGGTCTGACCGTATGTTGGGAAGCGTGTCCACAATGCAAGATACGGGTTACCGCGCGCAGGCGGCCGCCCTCTACTCTCTTCCCATGTTCTCGACCATGCTGACCAAGCGCCGCGCAGTGGACAACTGCCGCATGCGCTCGTCGCTGTGTCGAATGTCCTGACGGGACGTCGCGACCCACTCCTGGGTTGACCCCGCACAACAACCCCCGGCTCCGAGCCGTGGTGCCGCTGTGCTCCCGACGTTCCCGTGCCCTTCCGCAGGCATGCCGACACAGAGCAGGAGACCAGCCAGAACATGTCCACCCAGTCCAAGATCGACCCGCGAGGTCAACGGTTCGCAGCCGCGCTGACGACCGTCGTGCTCGCGGTCGTCCTGCTCGCGGCGCCCTCTGCCGTGGCAGTCGCGCTCCTGGCGGTGCAGGCAGTCCTGTTCGCCGCCGGAGCATTCGCCGGACCAGCGAGCACGCCGTACGCCCTGCTCTTCAAGACCCTGGTCCGGCCCCGGCTCGGCGCCCCGACGGAGCTGGAGGATGCCGCACCGCCGCGCTTCGCGCAGGCCGTCGGTCTCGCCTTCGCCGTCGTCGCGCTGGCCGGCTACCTGTCCGGCGCGACCCTGCTGGGGGCCATCGCGACCGGGTTCGCACTCGGAGCCGCGTTCCTCAACGCGGCGTTCGGGTTCTGCCTGGGGTGCGAGGTCTACCTCGTCGTACGACGGATCGCCCCCGGACGCACCACCACAGCCAACACCATCGCTGATGCAAGCAACCGCGCCGGTACCCCGGTCGCATGAAAGGGAAGATCAGATGAGCCGCGAGACAGTACTCGTCAACGCAGACTGGGTCGAGCAGAACCTCGACAACCCGAAGGTAGTCCTGATCGAGGTCGATGAGGACACCACCGCCTACGACAAGGGCCACCTCAAGGGCGCCATCAAGTTCGACTGGACCACCGAGCTGCAGGACCAGGTCCGCCGCGACGCGGTCAACAAGGACCAGTTCGCAGCGCTCCTGTCGAGGAATGGCGTGAGCAACGACGACACCGTCGTGCTGTACGGCGGGAACAACAACTGGTTCGCCGCCTACGCCTACTGGTACTTCAAGCTCTACGGCCACGACGACGTGAAGCTCCTCGACGGCGGCCGCAAGAAGTGGGAGCTCGACAGCCGCCAGCTCGTGGACGAGGTCCCGACCCGCGAGGCCACGACGTACACCGCCAAGGAGCAGGACACCAGCATCCGTGCGTTCCGCGACGAGGTGGTCGAGGCCATCGGCGTGAAGAACCTGATCGACGTACGCAGCCCCGACGAGTACGCCGGACGCCTGCTCGCCCCGGCCCATCTCCCGCAGGAGCAGGCCCAGCGCGCCGGGCACATCCCGACCGCCGGCAACGTCCCGTGGAGCAAGGCGGCCAACGACGACGGCACCTTCAAGTCCGACGACGACCTGAAGAAGCTCTACACCGAGGCCGGTGTCGACTGGAACAAGGAGACCATCGCCTACTGCCGCATCGGTGAGCGCTCCTCGCACACGTGGTTCGTGCTGCACGAGCTGCTCGGCGACCTGTCCACCAAGAACTACGACGGCTCCTGGACCGAGTACGGCTCGCTCATCGGCGTCCCGATCGTGCTCGGCGACGAGGCTGGTGAGGCCTGATATGTGCGGAGCAACCACAGGCGGCGTGTCGCTCGAGGGCGTCAACGTCGAGAAGGAGTCGGTGATCCAGGGCATCGTCACGCGCGACGACCAGCCGGTGGGCAACGCCTACGTCCGGCTGCTCGACCGCACCGGCGAGTTCACCGCTGAGGTACCCACCTCTGTCACCGGCCAGTTCCGGTTCTTCGCCTCCCCGGGCGAGTGGACGCTGCGGACCCTGGCCCCCAAGGCCGAGGTCGTGGACCAGAAGGTCGTCGCCAAACAGGGCGTCGTCGCCGAGGTCGCCGTCGCGATCTGATTCACCTGGCTCAGGCCCCCGTGCTGCCTCACGCAGGCACGCGGGGGCCTTTGTCTGTGACGCGCTGCTGTCCGTCGTAGGCCGCTCAGCTGCGTCCGGACGACGGCGTCAACTGCACTTGTGCGCAGTTCGGGCTGCGGTTTCGCGAGTTCCGCAGCGTCAAGTGCTGCACTTGTGCGCAGTTTGTGCGTTGTGCGGGTCCGCGGCGTCAAGTGGGCTGCGCAGTCGTGCTGCCGGGCGGGCTCGTACGTCGGACGCGGTCATCCACGCACGGGGAAGTGGGTGCGCCATTCGTGGGAGAGTACCCGCGGGAGGGCGCGGCAGCCGCGCTCCTGCAGCTTCTCGTGGACTCGTTCGATGGTCTGGTCCGGGCGGCGGTAGATGCCCTTCGAGATCACCGGCACGACCCGCCACCCGTTGCGATCGAACCACGTGCCGCGGTCGATGTCGTGGTCCCACTGGGCGAGGTCCTCGCGATGCTGCTGTCCGTCGTACTCGATGGCAATCTTGAGATCGGGGTAGCTGAGGTCGGGCTTGGCCACGAGGATGCCGAACTCGTTGCGCAGCTCCAGGTTCACCTCCGGTTCCGGCAACCCAGCCAGCACGATGAGCATCCGCAACCGGGACTCCATCGCGGAGTCGACCTTGGCGCGGACGTACCCCGCCGCTCGCCGGGCGGCTCGCGCATGCCGACCTTCCCATGCCGCGCAGGCCGCGACGAGCTTCTCCGTGGTGGTGAGCTTTCGCCGGACCATGGCGTCGCCGAGGACGACCAGGTCGACCAGGCCGAGATGTGCCGCAAGGTCGATGAACAGCTGGACCGGGGCGGAGAGCCGGATGCCGCGTACGCAGCTCAGCTCCTGCGGCGGGGCCACGTGGCTGGCGATGCCGTCGCGCCGACGCCGGTCGACGTCGGCGAACACCGACAGGTGCACCACTGGGGTGCTCGGCACCGGGAGTCCGTACAGGTCGGCCGCGCTGTGGTGGCTGGCAAAGGCATCCGGGGGGTGGGTGAGCAGGGCACCGCGGATCCGGATCTCGGGGTGGAACGGGATGCCGGAGGCGACGTACACGCCTCGGAACAGCTGGGTGAACCTCGGGCCGCGCAGCATGGCCGGGGTGATCCCGGCGGCGGTCGCCTGTGCGCGGGTGAATGGCCACCGGGTGTCGAGTTCGGGCATGGGAGGACTCTGCCAACGACGCGCGAGGGCTGCAGAAGTTATCCACAAGGGTGGCGACAGCACCAAGTGCACGTGTGCGCTGTTCGGGCTGTGATTTCGCGGATTCCGCAGCATCAACTGCACATATGCGCCAGTCGCGCTGCCGGCGACCGCTGAGCACCCGGTGAGTGGAACGCTTTGTGCCCTGCACTGCCCATTCCGTAGGCTGAGCTGCGATGTCTGGACCCAACCGCCCCGGTGACATCCCATCGGACCTGCCACCGGAGTACGCCGAGGCGTACCGCCTGGGGTATGAACGCGCCTACGAACATGGCGCCAGCGAGGAGGAGGCGGAGCACACCGCGCGCCTGGAGTCGCTGGACTCCGCGTTCAAGCCCGTCCCCCCGGACGACGTCCAGGCACGGCCGTTGCACCGCCGGCCCGAGGACGAGCAGCGCCGCAAGCTGCTCGCGCCGCTGCTGCTCGTGGGGCTGGCCCTGGTGCTGGTCCTCGCCGCGTATGGGGTCGGCCGCCTGTTCGCCGGCCAGGTCAGCGACACAGACACGTCCGCGCCCGAGCCCGACGGGGTGGTGCTCAGCGAGGACGAGGCACCCACGGACCAGCCGTCGAGCAAGAAGCCAAGCGACAAGCCCGGGCAGGAGAAGTACGACGGGCAGGTCGATGCCGCGGCGATCGGCGGGGCCACCGCGTCCTGCCAGTCCGACAGCAGTGTCGATGCCGCGGGCAACCGGGTCGGGTACGAGCCGAGCAAGATCTACGACGGGGACATCTCGACGGCCTGGCGGTGCGATGGCAGCGGCGTCGGGCAGCGGGTGACCATCGAGCTGCCCGACACGATCACCATCGGACAGGTAGGGATGGTCCCGGGCTACGCGAAGACCGACCCGAGCGACGGCGCCGACCGGTACGCCGAGAACAACCGGATCATCCGGGCCCGCTGGCTGTTCAGCGACGGGTCCTCGGTGGTGCAGAAGCTCAGCGGCGCGGCCGGGGACCGCTCGATGCAGACGATCCGGATCCCGCAGACCGACGCCAACCAGGTCGTGATCGAGATCCTCAGGACGACCCCCGGGCCGCGCGACACCACCGCGATCAGCGAGGTCAACGTCGGCAAGGTCGCGGGCCAGTGACCGAGGGCGCGACCAAGCCGCTGTCGGTCCTGTTCGTCTGCACGGCGAACATCTGCCGGTCCGCGTTCGCCGAGCACCTCGCGCGGCATCTGGTGGCAGACGACCCGACGGTGTCGGTGATGAGCGCGGGCACCCACGGCTGGGTCGACCAGCCCGTCAACCCGCCGTTGGCGATGGAGCTGACCACCCGCGGCATCGAGGCCGGATCCTTCGCCAGCCGTGCCCTGACCATGCAGATGGTCGACGAGGCCGACCTGGTGCTGACCGCGGCGATGTCGCACCGCCAGTTCATCCTCGACGACCGACCGGAGGCGGTGTGGCGGGTGTACACCATCGGCCAGTTCGCCCGCACGATCGCGGACCTTCCGGACGACCTCCGCGGGTTCGACCTGCTCCGCGCCTGCCGCCGGACGCACAAGCCGGCGACGCCCGAGGACGACGTGGTCGACCCGTACCAACGCGGTCCCGAGGCGGCGGCAGCAGCGGCCGCGCACATCGAGCGGCTCCTGGTCGAGACCATCCCGCGGCTGACCCAGGGGTCCGGCGCACACGCGGCGCGCTGAGGCGGGCGGGAGCTCAGCCCCTCGCCTGCCAGCTCGCGCCCGCGTCGCTGCTGACGTGCAGCGTGTCGTCGACCAGCGCGGCGATGTCCTGCCCGGTGACCGCGATCGCCCGCGGCTCGCCGTCAGCGAGGCACTCGAGACTGTCCCAGCTCGAGCCGCCGTCGTCAGTCCGCAGAACAGCGGCGGCGCAGTCGTCCTGGCCGGCGAGGGCGTACCCGGTGCTCGGGGAGGTGAACGCGACGCCCACGGCATCCGGCAGCCGGCCGAGCACCACCCAGGTGCTCCCGTCGTCCGTCGTACCCAGGATGGTCCCGTTGTCGCACAGCCCCCGGGGCACACTGCCGCCGGCCGTCGACAGGCTGACCGGCCGGCACGGGGTGTCGACGCGTCCGGCCGGTGCGTGCACTCCCGCCGCATCGCGGTCCGGCAGCAGGTGCCAGGCGCCACCGGTGCCCGGGCTGAACCGCCAGCCGTCACCGGAGGAGCCGGAGTCAGCAGAGGAGCGGTAGACCCCGAACCTGCAGTCGGCAGCCGCCCCGACCAGCCACACCGTGTCGGCGGCGTCGGCCTGGACCCGGAGCACCTCGCTCAGGTTCTCGTCGACGGCGACCGCTTCGAACGAGCGACCGCCGTCGGTGGACACCTCGACGACCGGCGGGACGCCCGCGTCACAGCCACCGCGGGTGGCGCGCAGCAGGAGCAGGCGACGGCGTACCCACGATCGGCGGGACCGTGTCACCGGGCGGGTCCGTCGGGCGGACGTGCCGGAAGGCCAGAGTGACCAGGACGATGTCGACGAGGACGAAGACCACGATCGCAACGGTGGCCAACCTCTCACCCATGTTCGCCACTATCGCACGCACCCGCGCGGCGCCCGGGTCAAACTTCGAGCAGCATCGTGACCGGGCCGTCGTTCTCGAGGGACACCAGCATGTCCGCCCCGAAGCTGCCCCGTGCCACCGTCGCCCCGAGCCGCGACAGCTCGGCGCACAGGTCGTCGTACACCGGCTCCGAGACCGGGCCGGGTGCCGCGGCCTGCCAGGTGGGACGTCGGCCCTTGCGCGCGTCGCCGTACAGTGTGAACTGGCTGACCACCAGGATCGGCGCGTCCAGGTCGGATGCGGACTTCTCGTGCCGCATGATCCGCAGCTCCCAGATCTTGCGCGCCATCCAGGCCACCTCGCGGGCGCCGTCGCTGTGCGTCACACCGAGGAGGACCACCAGCCCCGGGGAGGAGATCGCTCCGACAACTGTCCCGTCAACGACGACTGAGGCCTTAAGAACTCGCTGCACGACGGCTCGCATCGGGAAATCTTCCTGTCACTCGGATCGACGGGCGGGACGAAGTCTGACACGATGACGCCATGAGCGTGAGCACCAACAAGCTGATGATCACCGTCGCCCCCACCGGCGCGGAGACCAGCAAGGCGGACTGGCCCCAGCTGCCGACCACCCTCGATGAGCTGGTCGAGACCGCCCAGCAGTGCCAGGAGGTCGGCGCGTCGATGATCCACGTGCACATCCGCGACGGCAACCACCAGCCGACCCTCGACCTGGGCCGGCTGACCGACACCGTCGACGCACTGCACGAGAACACCGCGCTCGTCGTACAGCTCTCCACGGGCGGCTCGGTCCACGACCCGCTCGAGAGCAGGCTCAAGGTGCTCGACGCGCAGCCGGACTCGTGCAGCCTGACCATGGGCACCACCAACTTCGGCGACGACGTGTTCATGAACCCATGGACCTTCATCACCGAGCTCTACCAGCTCTCCCAGGAGCGCGAGGTGGTGCCGGAGTTCGAGCTGTTCGACCTCGGTCACGTGCACGCCCTGCACCGCCTGCTCGACACGTACGGCCTGCCGTACGGCGGACGCGTGCACTGCGACCTCGTGATGGGGGTCCCCGGAGGCATGCCCGGTACGACGGACGCGCTGGTCGCCGCGGTCAACGCGTTGCCGGATGTCGTCACCAGCTGGTCGGCCACCGGCATCGGCCGCTCCACGCTGACCGTCGCGCTGGCCGCACTGTCCAAGGGTGGGCACCTGCGGGTCGGCATGGAGGACGTCCTCACCCTCGCCAAGGGGGTGCCGGTCGAGCGCAACTCCCAGCTGGTGCAACGGGTCGTCGACCTGGGGAACATCGCCCAGCGCACCCCGATGTCGCCGGACGAGGCGCGGGACCTGCTGCAGATCAAGCGTCGTTAGACAAAGCCTAGATTCCGTGTCCGCGGCGGTTCAGCTGCCGCACCAGCCAGGCGCCGTCCAAGGCGCCGCTGGCGACCGCGATCGCGAGCACCCCTCGGGGCTCCCGCCAGTTCCGTCTCAGCGACTTCGCCGACCAGCGCAGCGCCTGGGCCCGGTTCCCGATCATCGCCGACCCGAAGGCAAGCTTGCCGTAGGCCAGTCCCGCGCCGACCCGGTCCTTGGCGATGTCGGGGTGGTGCCGGAGCAACCACAGCCGCGCCTCGTTGCGGGTCTGCCACTGCTGGGCGAAGTACGACGTCGGGCCCCACTGCACGCGCACCAGGGGCCGGTCCAAGTGCACGATCGGGTGGCTGCGCGCGGCACGCAGCAGCAGGTCCCAGTCCTCGGCCATGCTCTGGGGCATCGTCTCGTCCACGAGCCCGAAGCCGTCGATGAACGCTGTGCGCCAGGCCAGGAACGACGACGAGTGCAGCATCGCCATCCGAGAGCGGATCAGGTCCTGGTGCTCGACACGGTCGCATCCGGCGAGCCGAGGTGTGGAGCGGCCCTCGTAGTCGACGACCATCCCGGTTGTGGCGAACTCCGCTTCGGGCTGGGCGACCAGGGCGGCGACCTGCGCAGAGAGCTTGCCCGGCTCCCAGGTGTCGTCGTCGTCGCAGAAAGCGACCAGGTCCGTGGTCACAGCGAGGATCCCGGAGTTGCGTGCCCCCGCCAGGCCCGGGGTGCGGCTGTTCGAGGTGACCCGGACCCGGCGCGGGTCGAGCGCAGTGATGTCGTGGTCAGGGTCGGTCCCGTCGAACACCACGAGCACCTCGAGGTCGCCGTCGTACTCCTGCGCGAGGATGGACCGGACCGCGCGGCGGACCAGCTGCGGCCGGTCTCGGGTGGGCACGACCACCCCCACGGATGGGCACCCCGCCGACGGGTCGATCGGCAGACGCGGCTGAGGCGGGTGCGTGACCCGTACAGGTGCGTTCGGGCGACGATAGCCGTACGCCGCCCGGGCCGGCAGGGTGATCGCCGACACCGTCCGCGCCTGGTGTCGCGGCATCAGGGCGCGCCACTTCTCGTCACGGCGCACCGCGACCGTCCCGGTCTGGAAGCGTGAGGGGTTGCCGCTCACGCTGTGCACCGGCTCGAGCGAGAGGCTGTCCGGTCCGTCGCCGCGCAGGGCCTCCTCGCTGAACGGCACCCCGGCGAACCCGGCCACCTTCTCGATCGTCGGCAGCGGGGCTTCGGCGAAGTCCTCGTACCTGACCTGCATCGTGGGCACGCCGCGCATCCTCAGCAGCTCCAGGAGGGCGTTGTGGCCGTCGTACAACGCCGCCATGTAGGCAGGGGAGTACATCGGCATGTACTCCACACGGCCGGTGATCTCCGGACGCTGGACCTGCTTGGTCCACGAGTAGGCGACCGCCCGCGGGTCACGCAGCATGTGCACCATCCGGATGTCGAACGACCCACTCCGATGCAGGAGGTAGGCCAGCGAGGTGATCTTGCTGGAGTCCACCACCACCGGCGCCCCCGACACCGCGGAGACGGCCGCGTACAGCCGGCGGTAGTAGGACGCGTACTCGTCGACCAGGGCGTCGAACCTCCGCTGCCTGCCGGGCAGGAGCATCCGCGGGATGTGCTTCACGTCGTCGACGACGCGCGCAAGGTGTCGGACCCGAGCCAGGTCCACGTTGTCCCACCCGCCGAAGCCGGCCTGGCCAACCTGATGCCAGAACGTGCAGTCGAGGAACGGCGCGCCACACCCGCAGCGGTTGTTGTTCCGCACGCCGCGGTCCCAGAGAAAGACCAGCTCACCGGCGCCGCAGGCACCGGGCAGCTGGCCCAGCGCGCGCTCCAGCAGCGTCGACCCGCTACGGCCGAGCCCGGCGATGTAGAGAACAGGCTGCTTGTCGCGTTCACGCATGTGGGGAGTCCTCCGTGATCTGGTTCCGGATCTGGGTCGTGTCGGCCACGGTGGCGGTGGACCGCCACCGGTCACCGAGCCAGTAAGAGAAGTAGCCGTGCACCAGCAGCAGGCCCCAGTAGGCCTCCGACGCCCGGTGCGCGTAGTCGATGCCGAGGTTCAGCGAGCCGTTCAGGTCCTCGCGGGCCGGGCCCGCCAGCAGCATCGCGCCGAACCCGACGCCGAGCAGGACCACGCACCACAGCAGCCGGCTGCGCGGCGTATCAGGGTGCCCCCGGAGCAGCAGGCTGCGGTCCAGCACGTCGAGCCCGATCGGCGCGAGGATGAGTGGCACCAGGCTCTCGGCCTGGTCCAGGACGAACGTGGTGTCGAACAGTGCGACGACAGCCACTAAGAGGGTGAGGCTCAGCAGCGGCGCCATGCGCGGCCGCCGGGGCAGGTGCACGTACACGGCGAGCACCCCGGCGGCCAGGACCGGCTCGTTGAGAGTGCGCAGGCTCGGCGAGAACGGCAGCTCGACCAGCAGGTAGCCGAGCACCAGGCAGCCGGTAAAGAACATGAGTGGCAGCCGCCACGGGTGCGCCGACCTGAGTGCCGCGGGGCGGACGAACTGGATGGTGGCGCAGACAAGCAGGGCCAGGGCCAGCGACTCGCTGTTGTGCCCGATCTGGGTGGCGAGGCCGCTTGGGAGAACGGCCTTGAGCAGCCCGGTGGTGATCGCCAGCAGAAGCAGTGAGGTCGCGCCGTAGAAGGCCACCGACCGGAACCAGTACGTGCGCATTCAGTCACTCCTCGTGTCGTGGTCTCGGGTGTAGAAGTGGTCGTCGTGCGCGAGGTCGCGGAACGCGGCCAACGCTGACGGCTCCGGGGCGAGGGAGTAGGCGGCGTCGTACTTTCCGAGCTTCCGCGGGTCGGCCTCCCAGTAGACGACCGCCCTGACCTGGTCGTGCGTCTGGAGGTAGTCGCCGGCCGTCGCGAGCCAGTCGGCCCGTTCACCGGCGGCACCCGCCTGGACACCCATCTCGCCGATGATCACCGGCTTGTCGTGGTCCTCGGCCCAGGCGAGGAACGGGTCGAGGATGTCGGCCAGCGGGACGGTTGGTGTCCGGGTGTAGGCATCCGCGCACAGCCAGTCCACCTGGTCGTCACCGGGGTAGTAGCTGGCGGCTGACCGCTCCGTGAAGCCGTCGGCCAGCGGGCACCAGACCCATTCGGCGTTGGTCACGCCGGTGTCGGCGAAGATTGCCCGGATGTGCCGCCAGGCGGCCACGTAGTCCGTCGCGGAGTGGATCTCGGCCTGCAGGTTGGGCCGGTCCATCTCCCAGCGCCACCGGAGCAGGATCGGGGTGCCGAGCTCGGCCACCGCGGCGGCGCGGGCGCGGATCAGGTCGTCGTGCTGGCCGTAGGCGATTGCCCTCGTGTCCGTGCCCGCCCAGGACAGCAGCAGCGTCCTGCCCTGTTCCAGGAAGGCCAGGTCGCCGGCGGACGGGAACGGCTCGGTCCACGGGTGGAACGTCTGGACGACGTCGAGCGGACGGCCGATCAGCTGCTCGAACTCGTGCACGGCCGTGACCCGGCCGTCGTCGGTGTAGAGGTCGGGGTCGACGTACGCCCCGAGCAGCGCGCCGTGCTCGGGTGCGAGTCCGGCCGACCAGCCGTCCGATGCCGGCTCGAGCGCCGTGACGCCGAAACAGCCTGCCAGCAGCGCCGTCGCCGCGGCCGTACCCAGCAGTGCCGGCGGTCGGGCGGAGAACCGCTTCATCGTCGGGCCCGGCGGTGTCGCAGCTGGTGGAGCAGCTCGTCGACGTGGATGGTCCGGCGCAACCACCACAGGCCGGCGGCGTAGCAGACCAGGCCGGCACAGATGGATGCCACGACGGCTGCGACGTGGCTGCCGCCCACTGCCTGGACCCCGAACGGCAGCACCCCGAAACAGCCGAGAGCCAGCGCGGAGACGGCGAACCCGGCCCGGCTGAACGGGATCACCCGGACCAGATGCCGGACCTGCGCCAGCGGCAGCAGGTTGCTGACCAGGATGGAGGCCGCCCAGGCCACGGCCGCGCCGAGGATGCCCAGGTGCGGGATCAGTAGCAGGTTGAGCCCGAGGTTCACCACCAGGGCGACCAGGACGTTGAACAGGTTCCAGCTCGTCTTGCCGGCCATCACCAGCAGCATGGTCACCATGCCGCAGCTACTGGCCACGAGCATCGCGCAGGCCAGCAGTACCGCGACCCAGCGGCCGTCGGTGTAGTCCGCGCCGAATGCCGCGAGCAGCAGCGGGGCGGTGACGATGACGAGCAGGTGGATCGGCCAGGTCGCGGCCACGATCCATGCGGTCGAGGTCTGGTAGACCTTCGCGAGCGTCCGTAGGTCGCGTGTGGCCACCAGTTCCGCGAGCTTGGGTTGTACGGCGAGCGCAACGGCCTGGTTGCCGAGCTGACCGAGCACCACGAACCGGGTCGCGGCCATGTAGACGGCGGCCTGCGCGGCGCCGAGATACGCCGCGACCAGCACGATGTCCATGCGTTGGAGCACGATCTGCGCGACCCCAGCGACCCCCCGGGGTGCCGTGTAGGACCAGAACTGCCGGAGGCTAACGTCGGTTGGCAGTCCCTCCGGGTGGGCGCCGGAGAGCAGCCGGTGCAGTGTCCGGCCCATCAGGACGAGACCGATCGAGTACGGCAGGGCCCACGCCAGCGGCAGGAACCAGGTCGCTCCGACCGTGAGCGCGACGGCGACCAGGACGATCTGCCCGGTGGGCCGCCCGATCCGCTCGATGAGGACGGTCGCTCGCATCGTGTGATAGCCCTGGGTGGCGGCCGTCGCCATGTCGTACAACGCTGCAAGTGGGATGAACACCGCCAGCACCCGGAGGAACTCACCGCCGGTGCGTGCCTCGGAACCGTCGCCGAGCACCAGCCCGGCCACCGGGTCGGCGAGCACGAACAGCACCGTGGCCGCGACCGCTCCGCCCAGGGCGACCGGCGTGGCGGCGTACCGGACCAGGGTGGCGGGCGCCGAGTGCTGTCCCAGCGCGCGGCACCGGGCGATGAAGTAGACCAGTCCGGTGGTGGTCCCGAGGTTGCAGATGCTGGTGGCTATCAGGAACACCGACGTCGTCGCGAACAGCACGCCCGCCTCGACCTGGCCGGCCCCTCGGGTCACCAGCAGGACCAGCAGCAGGCTCGCCGCAGCGCTCACCACCGACCCGGCCAGACTGAGCGAGCCTCGCCTGGCCAGGCCGGTCAGGTCCGCGCCCGCTGTTCCGTGCTGCCGGGCGGCGTGGGTTCCGGCGCCGGCGGTCACATCCGCCACCTCGGCGTGTGGCCCCACCAGGCGGCCAGCCGCTCGTCGTAGGGCTCGAAGTGGTCGCTCAGCTCGCGACGCAGGGAAGGCGGCATCTTCGAGCGGGGCCGGGCGTTGCGGTGCTCGAGCGTGGCGTTCATCCGCGGCGGCAGGCCGAGGAACTCATAGACGCTGGTGAGCACCTGGTCGGGGGCCAGGAACAGCTCGTCGCTGTCGACGACGCAGAGCCGGTCGCGGCCCACCAGCCGCTCCAGCCGTTCGAGCTGCTCGACGTAACGGCCCCGCGCCAGGTAGGCCTGGTGCTGGTGGGCGTGGCTGACGTACGCGGGGTCGGCGCGGATCCGATCCTCCTCGCCGGCCAGCCGTGAGTCCTCCAGCTCGAGGGCGCGCTCGAACTCCTCGGTCTCGTACCCGCGGGCCCGCTCGTGGCTGTGGGCGGAGTAGGCCCGCTCGACCGGGTCGCGCAGCATCACGATCAGGCGTACGTCGGGCAGATCGGTGGCGATCCGCTCGGCCGCCAGCGGATGGAACATGTAGTAGGGACTCGACTCACCGGTGATGACCCTGCCGGCACGTCTGCCCTCGGCCACACGCGCCGTCGCGGTGAGCGGGAAGTGCGCGCGGTACCAGCCGATGCCGCGGCCGTAGGAGGTGTCGAAGTAGTGCACGCCCTTGTGCAGCACTGCAGAGAGCACCTGGGGGTGCTCGGCCAGCGTCTTGTGCAACGAGGTCGTGCCGCCCCGCTGGGCTCCGACGATCAGGAAGGCCGGGGACATCCTCGCCCCCGAGGTGACCTGCCCGAACGAGCTGGACACCTGGCGGGCGAGTCGATGTACACGTTGCGCGGTCAGGCCGTGCTCAGCCATGGATGCTCCTTGTCGCCGTCGACGATGGTCGGTTGTCTCGCAGCTGCGCGAACGCCGGCTCGAGCCACCGCGCCACCCGGCCTCCGACGAGGCCGTACCGGTCCTGCTGGTCTGCGCGGAAGCGAGCGGCGAGCTCGAGCAGGTAGAGGCCGGCGGTCGTGGTCGCCTGCTCGGCAGGCACTCCGAAGGGGTCGAGGATCTGCGCAGCGTTCGACAGCAGCCGGTTCCCGGTCTCCGCCACCCGTGCCGGATCGTTGACGTGTGCCATGAACTCGAAATGCAGCGGGTCGTAGCCCAGGGGTACGTCGGTGGCGAACCGTTCCCAGTCCCAGACCAGCACACGGCCGTTCCTGGCGGAGGCCATGTTCCACACCGACCAGTCACCGTGCCAGCAGCCGAACCGCATGGGCCGGCCGTCGTCATGCTCGAGGAGCACGCTGAGCATCTCGGCGCACATGCTCGTGTTCGAGTCCTCAGGAAGCGCCGCCAGCCGCTGTTCGAGCGATGTCAGGTAGCCGCTGCCGACCAGCGAGGACGAGGAACCGCGCAGACCGGCCACCTCACGCATCGCCTCGATGCGGTTCCCAGCGGCTGGCGCCGCCTGCGGGATGTTCAGCGGCGTCTGGATGACCACCTCGATGTCACGCCACCGCCCGTGGTGGATCAGGCTGGGCACGACAGTCCGGCTGAGGTCCGCATCCCCGAGCAGTGCGAGCGCTGATGCCTCGGCGCGGACCAGGTCGCGGGTCCGGTCGTCGATTCCCAGCTTGGCCACCCCGAGCAGCCCGCCCGTGCGGTCCAGAACCTGCAGGACCGGCTTGCGGTTCCCTCGCGGCGGGCCGAGGAAGATCGCCACACCCACCGGCTCTCCGAAGAGCTTCGCCAGGTACGACTCGATGGTCTCGGTGCCCGACGTGGTGACCAGGACCTGGTCCGCCATTACCCCGGCGCCGCCCCGCAGGAGCACTGCAAGGCCGGCGTTGACGATCCGGTCCTTGCGGCTGACGAGTCGCCGAGCGCGGCCGAGCGCCGCGGCAGCAGAACGCGCGTCCGTCGGCAGCACCAGTCGTGGTTCGGACAGGCGCGGGAGCACGACGAACGCGTGCTCGCCGGACGAGGGGTGTGGGCGACGCAGCAGGCGCCGGGGCTCTCTGCGGACCGTGCAGGGAGCCGGCCAGAGCTGGCCGAGGATCTCGTCGAGGGTCACGTGCTGTTCCTTTCCTGTTCGCAGCGCCACAGGATCCCCAGTGAGATGAAGGGCACCATGAGCCACGTGCTGGCGTCGTAGAGCAGGGCGTAGAAGCCGGTCAGCAGGATGACGAGGCTGCCGCCGATGGCGATGACGCTTCGGTCGGGTCCCGCGCGCCACAGCATCACGGCACCGAAGGCGAAGAAGAAGAAGGTTCCGACGAACCCGGTCGACATCAGCAGCATGAACAGGTAGCCGTTGATACCGATCGGCACGTTCCCGCACTGGGGGCACTGCTCGGACTTGCCGACCGCGATCGAGGAGTGCGAGCCGAGAGCGGACCTCGTGGACCCGTAGCCGACGATCGGCGAGTCCACGGCAAGGTCGAGGGCGCGTTCGGTCGTGAAGCTGCGGATGCTGTCGCTCTTGCCGTTCTCCAGTCGCTCGGAGAGAACATCGCCGAGAGGGCTGGCCTGGAGGGCGCCGAAGCCGATCACCAAGGCAACCACGACACCCATCAGGGGCACGAAGCGGCCGCGCATCGCGAGCCGGACCAGCACGTAGCCGACCGACAGTGCGACCCCCAGCCAGGCGGCGCGGTTGAGTGAGAGGACCAGCGTGCTGAGTCCGGCCAGCACCGCCAGGCCGACGAACAGCTTTCCCCGAACCGGCTGCCGGGCCACCAGGCCACGACGAACCACACCAGCAGCAGGGTGATGTGGAAGCCCCACACGTTGGTGTAGCTGAACGGCGCGGACGGCCGGGGCGTCAGGTCGCCGCCGAAGTCCTGTACCTGCGCCAGGGACGGGTGCACGAGGTGATGGACGTACAGGTTGTTGCTGATCGACCCGGGCAGCAGCATCTCCAGCGGAGAGGTGAACTCGAGGTTCGGCCACACCGTGGCGAGCACCCCGAACGCGGTGACGATCAGGTAGAAGCCTGCGAGCAGCCGGACCAGCCGGCGCTGGGAGAACTCGCGCACGTCGAGGTTGCCGACGTACAACAGGAAAACCGTGAGCGCCCCGTAGCTCATCTCCCGCATGCCGAACCCGAGCAGTCGCCCGGTGAACGACCCCGGCACGGTGCCTGGCGGGTCGGTGCCGAGGACCAGCAGTCCGCTGAGGGTCCAGACCAGGAAGAGCAGCCACAGCCAGAAGCCGTGGGGAACCTTGATCGGACGGCGCCGCAGGAGCTCCAGCGCCATCGGCACAGCCAACAGAGGGGCCGCGAAGGCGGCCAGGCCCATCGCCCAGAACACGGGCATGCCCACCAGGAAGGCGACCAGCGGCCAGCCCGGTGCCAGCGGCAGCCAGCGACGTCGTGGGAGACCCGTGGGCAGGGAGGGGTGCACGGCGGGCGATGAACCGTCGCCCGCAGCGACCTGGGGACCGACCAGTGTGTTCACCGGTTGTTCCGCGACCGGGGTCGGCTCACGAAGCTGTCCCCCTACTCGGCTGGGTACGGTGGCTGTCGGTATCGGCGCCGCGACCGCTTCTCTTTGGCAGCTCCGGGAAACGGTGAACGGGCTCCTGCGGCGTCTCACCCGCCCCGGAGGCTGCTCGTCTGACCCGTCGGCGGCCCTTGCCGCGTGCGTCCCGAACCGCCACGCAGCCCAGGACGACCGCGCCCACTTGCGCGAACTGGCCGACGGCCTCGACGAGCTCGTCCTTCACGGTATGCATGAGAGTGGCGACCAGAAGCACGCCGTCGCTGTTGCGGGCCAGGGTCTGGGCGTCCGCGCTCTTCGTCACCGGCGGTACGTCGATGAGCACCACGTCGTACATCTCGCGCAGCTGGGAGAACACCGCCTCGGCCGCGGCGTCCTGCAGCACAGTCGAGGGGAGTGTGCCGACGCCAGCGCTGAGCACGTGCAGGTTCGGGACACGAGGCACCGCACGCAACGCCTCACTCAACGCGCAGTCGAAGGCCAGCACGTCCCCGAGGCCTCGTGGCGCCAGGCGGGGCACCATACCGATCTCGGGGGATGTCGTGGTCAGCGAGACCAGAAGGGTGCGGACACCACTGTGCGCGACGGTGAGGGCCAGGTTCCTCGAGATGAAGGCACCTGACTCGGAGTCCGAGGCCGGCGCGACGACGATGACCGCATTCTGATAGGGAACCCGGGCGGCCAGGGCGTTGCGCAGCAGCTGGAACGCATCGCCGTCGGGGGCGGACATCGCGGGCGGTGCCCCGGACGACATGGTGAGCTCAGCACGGCCGACCAGCGGGGACAGGCCTACCGTCGCGAGATCCCGATGGCCCCGGATGCGGTGATCCCGGCGCTCCCGGTAGGCCGCGCCGACCAGCCCCAGAAGCAGCCCGCCGAAGAGCCCGGTCGCCAGAAGCAGCGACGGGCTCGGGTTGGAGGGCTCACTCGGGGCACGAGCGTCGCTGATGATCCGGCCCGGTTCGACGTCGCCGGAGGTCAGCGGCACGAGCTCGGCGCTGAGTGCGGATATCTGCTGGATCAGCAGGTTCTTCTGGGCGACCAGGTACGTCGCCTCCGGCGAGTTCCGGGACAGCGTCGCGAGCTTGGCACTCGCCTCGCGCAGCTCGACGTTCAGGGCCGCGATCGGCCCGCGCAGCGTGGCGACCGCATCCTCGAGCTGGGCGGTCGCCGCGGCGCCCCGGTTGTCGAGGTAGGCCATGGCAAAGGCCTGCGCGCCGTTCCTCGCGTCCTCGGCGGAGGACGCCGAGTAGGAGATGTCGAGCACCGAGGTGTTCGGGGGAACGCTGACCGAGACCTTGCGTACCAGGTCCCCGGGATCCCCGGCGGCGCCCAGTGCATCGGCGACGCCGGAGGCGACGACGTACGAGGTGACGATCTGTGCCTCGGTGTCGAGGTTGATCGGCTGGCTCGTCCGGCCGTTCTCGATGGACGTGTCGCCGATGGTCGGCAGCACGATGACGGAGGCCGTGGCCGTGTAGGTCTTCGGAACGACCTGCATGGTGAGTCCAGCAAGCAGCGTCCCGAGAAGCAGACCGAGCGCTATCGTCGGCCACCGTCTGCGCAGCACCCCCAGGTAGTCAGCCAGCTCCATGCTGGCTCGTGTCTCGTTCAAAGCAATCCCCTCCAGTCTTGCTCTTCGTGTGCGTGGCTTCGCAGCCCCCGCGCTTACGCCGGGAGTGGCGGGCGAGAGCGAACAGCGGTCTTGTCGACTGTCGTCACCCGTCTCCCAACGCTGTGGTGTTGGAATCCCGCTGCCCGCGCCGCGTCCTCGTTGAGCAGGTTGCGCGCGTCCACGACGATGCGATCGGCCATCACAGCCCCCACGAGGTCAAGGTCCTGCACGGCAAACTCCGGCCACTCGGTCCCGATGAACAGCACGGCGGCGCCACGGCAGGCCTCCTCTGCGCTCGCGCACACGGTGACGCCCTCGACCGGGCCGGTCACTGCCGGATCGTAGGCACGCACGACGGCGCCACGGGCGACCAGCGTTCGAGTGATGGCGAGCGCCGCGGAGTCACGCAGATCGTCGGTGCCGGCCTTGAACGTCAGGCCCCACACCGCGATCGGCACGCCTTCCAGCTGGCGACCAGCCGCGTCCGTGATCTTCTCGACCACCCAGTCGCGGTGGGAGTTGTTGGCAGCGATCGCCGCGCGCAGAAGACCGAAGTCGAAACCCCGACTGGCGGCGGTGTGGACCAATGCCGCGGTGTCCTTGGGAAAACAGGATCCGCCCCAGCCCGGCCCGGGCTTCAGGAACGCGCGGCCGATGCGATGGTCGCTGCCCATTCCGGCCATCACCGCGGTGACGTCTGCGTCGGCCGCCTCGCAGAGCGCCGCCATCGAGTTGACGAAGCTCAACCGAAGCGCCAGGTAGGCGTTGGAGGCGTACTTGACCAGCTCGGCGCTGGTCGCGTCGGTGATCACCACAGGGGCGGCGATGCGGCCGTAGAGAGTGGCGACCTGTGCCGCGGCTCCCACGTCGTCGGACCCGATCACGATCCGGTCCGGCTCCAGGAAGTCGCGGACCGCACTGCCCTCGGCGAGGAACTCGGGATTCGCGACTACGCAGACGTCGTCGCGCATCAGCGCCTCACTGACCAGCCTGCTCGTTCCCGCCGGCACGGTGGACTTGTCGATGACGATGCTGTGCGGCCGCAGGTGGGCGCCGATCTCCTCGGCCACCTCGCACACCCGGCTCAGGTCTGCGGCGCCGCCATCGCCCTGCGGTGTCGGCAAGCACAGAAAGACGAAGTCGGCACCGGTCACCGCCTCGGTGTTGCTGGTCGTGAAGTGCAGCCTGCCCAGCCGTTGCCCCTCGACCAGCAGCTCGGGAAGCTCCTCCTCGAGGATCGGGACCTGTCCCCGTCGCAGCCGGTCCACGCGGTCCTCCGAGACGTCGGCGCAGACCACGTCATGGCCGAGATGGGCCAGGCAGGCCGACGCTGTCAGCCCTACGTAGCCGGCGCCGATGACGCAGACGCGTACACCGGTCGGCGCCCAGTCGTGTCGATGTGGCCGAGATCCGGGCCCCCGCCCATTCTGGAGGGGATGGCGGAGACCCGGATCGTATGTTGCCCCCTCAGCCATGGAAGGTCACCTCGAAACAGCCGCTGTCCGTCCCCGCCGTGGCCTGGAACCGCCAGGTGCCGGGTCGGGTGACGTTGACATCGGTGAGGAAGTACTTCCACCCACCGGCAGTGCCGAAGGACTCTTGGGTGATCGTCCGGCTCTGCGAGCGGTCGCCGACGAGGCTGGTCGTGAGGGTAAGGCCCGCGTTGATGCTCGAGACGGTCTCGGGGATCCAGTACAGCGGGACCTCTGTGCGGCTGTCGTCTTTCTTGAACGAGCTGCGGAACTCGGAGCGCGCACGCTGGAAGTTCCCGCCTGCGAAGCTCCCGGCACGGATGTCCGGGACGTTCCCGACCCGGGCGCACCGGGTGTCGGCGCTGCCCGGTAGCCGGTCCAGTACGGCGGTCTGCTTCTTGTGGTCCTTCGAGCTTGCCAGGGCCGCGCCCGTCGTGCCCGAGGCCTGGCTGGTCGACGGGTTCGAGTCGCTGTCTCCCGGGGTTTGCGCCGACCCTGGTCGCCCGGGTCCACCGACCCGGTCCCCGGGTCCACCGACCTGTTCGCCGGGTCCGCCGGACGCGCCTGGTCACTGCCCACGGACTGGTGCACGCCGCAGGCTGCGAGGACCTGGCAGGCGAGTGCCGCCACCCCGACCCGGACCAGCAGCACACCTGGCCCGCTCCTGCTACGCATGGGAGTCGCAGTCATCTCAGCTACCTCCTGGTGTCAGAGCGATCGTCCACATGGTCGCCTTGCCGCTGGCGGCGTCGGTGGTGGCGGTGAGGCCGCCGTAGCTTCCGGACGGGACGGGGCCGCCTGAGTCGGCGAGCAGCGACGTGTACCGTCCCGTACCTGAACCCAGCGAGGTGTCGCGCACGGTCACCTCGGGCGGTGCAGCCCAGGCATTGGTGGAGGACGACTTGTCGGCCCAGAAGGACACCGCGTACTGCCCACTGGTCACCGGTAGCGTCGGCGTGGTGTGGCTGGCCGTCGCGGAGTCGCCGACGGTGGCAACCCCTGCGACGGGCGTCGCCGCGTCGGTGCCCTTGTAGACGGCGACGACGAGGTTCGACTTGGTCGTCTTGCCCAGACCGACGTTGACGGACTTGCCGCCGTCATCGGCTGCCGCCGGCTTCCACCACACCGTGGTGGTCATCGTCGAGTTGGTGAGCGTGTCGAGCTGGGTCCATCCGGTGACACCCGATGGTCCGCTCGGCGTGACGGTGTTGCCTGACGATAGGAACAGGAGCAAGGTGTCGCCGGCGGCCGCTGCAGCCGGCACCGTGGTCGAGACGGTCGCCGAGTTCGCGTTGCCGTGGTTGGCGCCGGCGAAGGTGACCGGCTCCTGGATGGTGTCCTCAGCGACCTGGACGTCGTGGGTGACGGAGTCCCGGGCACCGTCGTCGTCGGTGACGGTGAGGGTCACGGGGTAGTTGCCCTCGTTCGCGAAGTCGTGGCTTGGTGACTCCTGGGTGGAGGATGCGCCGTCACCGAAGTCCCACGAGAAGCTCAGCGTGCCGTCGGGGTCCGAAGACGTCGAGCCGTCGAAGCTGCAGCTCAGCTGCAGGCAGCCCGACGTGAACCGTGCTGTCGGCGGCTGGTTCGGCGGCGGCGCCTCACCTGGTAGCAGGAACATCGTGCGGCTCTTCCAGGACCGGTTGTCGACGCCCGGCCCGCTCACCACGGCCGCCGTACCGCTGGGCTGGCCGTCGCTGAACGTGAACCGGCGTAGGTTGCCCGAGGACGCGGACCCGACGTACAGGTCCGAACCGTTGATGAACATGCCGCGGGTGTCGGTCCAGTCGATGCCGTTGGAGGCCTCGAACCGGGTCTGGCCGACGATGCCGCTGTCCGGCGAGAACCCCCGGTAGTAGAGCCTGTTCGAGCCGAAGAGCGTGTAGTAGATGCGCCCGTCGGCGAAGAACATGCCGGTGACGTTGGACAGCTCGCTGTAGAAGCCGGGGAAGGCGCCGTTGTAGGTCTGGCCCGATCCGGTGTCGACGTTGGCCCATTCCGGGTCGTGGTAGGGGTCGAGCATGGTGGCCGACCCGAACGTCGAGCCGTTGTAGGCCCTCTGGTAGAGCCGGCCGTCGGCCGAGCCGTAGAACAGCTGGTCGCCCACCATGAACGCGCCGCGTGACTGGGCCCATTCGATGCCGCCACTGGCGGTGGCCTGGTCTGCGCTGGACGTCGTCCCGGTGAAGGTGCGGTAGACCAGCGAGTTCGCGTCGGCCGGTGGTGGCGGTGCGATGTCGGTGCGGACGATCTCGATGCCGTTGACCAGCGGGTTCTCTGTGTGGTGCCCGAACGAGATGTCGACCGACCCGTCGCTGGTGATGTCGAAGGCCTTCATCGTGCCCTGCTGGTCACCGGTGTCCGCCACGATGTCGTAGTCGGACAGCCGCTCGCTGCCCTCGAGGGACACGTCGAAGATGCGCCCGCCCACCTGGCCGGTTCCGGTGTACCTGTTGGCGAAGTACAACCTCACCTGCAGCGGCACCCCGTCGGGAACCGGGAAGCTCCAGCTCATCGCCGGAGCGTCTCCCGGGTCCCACCGCTCGCTGTCGAAGATGCTGGACGGCGTGCTGGCCGGCACGGTGCTCGAGACGCTCGGCACAGGGCTGTATGTGGCGGCGTTGTTGCCGTCGTTGTGGTGCGGGTCGACCGGGTTGTCGTCCGCGGCCCAGTCCGGTCCCGAGTCGATCGACTGCAGCGCGGGTCCTCCCGCGTTCACCCGGTAGAGCACGTTGGCCGGGCCGGTCGAACCAGGGTTGCTGGCCAGGTAGACGTTGCCGGGTAGCGCGCCGGTGTCAGGTGCCTGCGGGGCCGCCCCGCCGTCGAGCGGGAAGAACGCGATCCTCGGCCGCCGGTGGTCGAACGTGCCGATCCACTCGGTGTCGCTGCCGACCCACAGACCGTCTGGGGTGGCGAGCAGGGCCTCGGCGCCGGCACCGCGCGGGTTGCGGCCAGGATTCCACTTCAGGGGTATCCCGTTGGCCGGGTCCAGGGCGACCAGACCGGGTCGGGGCACCGCGCCGGCACCGGCACTGTCGCCCGCGTCAGGGTTGTTCATCCAGCGCTGGTGGCCGCCGACATAGACAGCTGTTCCAGTGACGGCCACGGAGTAGAGGGTGTCGCCGCCGCTGTAGTCGACCCAGGTGGGCTGGACGTCGGATCCGGTCGCGTCGGTCTCCCACCGGGCAGCGGTGTCGCAGAGGGTGCCACCGACCGGGCCGCCGGTGGAGGCGATCACGAAGTAGCTTCCGTCCGGCGACATCTGGACACCACGCACGTAGGTGTCGAAGGCCCAGTTGAAGCAGAGTGGCTCGTAGCGGCTGGTGCGCCAGTCCGGGTCGACGGTGGCCGTCGCGCCCAGGTCGATCATCGCGGCCTGCACCCGGTCGAGGCCGTCGACCTTCCGGAAGTTGCCGATGATGACCATCTTGGTGCCGGCCGGGTTCACGTCGAGGGCACGGACACCGATTGCGCCCTGGGCGCCGCTGCCGCTGTTGTTGTGGCGTTCGGTGACCTGGATGTTCATGAAGGTGTCCCGGGCGCCGCTGGTGGCGTTGAGCGTCGTAAGACCGCCGTTCGCCGCTCCGGCAACCTGCGTGAAGTTGCCGCCGACGAACAGCCGGTTCGCGCGTAGCGCCAGAGTGTTGACCGCGCCGTTCATCGAGCCTGCCCGGAAGCCGGTGACCTGCGACCCGTCGGAGACGTTCAGCCTGACCACGCGGGGGACGGAGCTGCCGTTGAGGGAAGAGAACGAGCCGCCGACGTACACCGTGCCGTTGGGGCCGGCCACGACATCGTTGACCCGGTTGTTGAACACGGGCCTGAAGGTGTTGCTCACCGCGCCGGTGTTGGCGTCGAACGCGACGATGTAGTTGCGAGTGAGCGCGCTGCCACCGTTGGGTGTCACGCTGCTGAAGTCGCCACTGACGACGATCGTGTTGCCCACCTTGGCGATCGCGCTGACGCTGCCGTTGTTGATGGCCGGCGTGCTCGCACCCGGTACGGCGCTGGGCACTTGGTCATGGGCGGACTGGACGCCCAGAGCAGGGGCTATGAACCCGAGGAGCAGTGCGAAGGCGAAAACGATCGCCGGTGCGAGACGAGGGGTGCGCATCAGGGTCTCCTGGCTTGCCGCGGACTGGGCATCGTGGGAACGGCCGTGGTGTCGGGAGACACCAGGTCGAATGGGGGTTTCTCTTCGGTGTGCTTGACCTCGGTGGCCGCGGCTCGGAGCAGGTGCGCGGCGGTGAGCTCGTGGGCCTCGGCAGAGACGGCCAGCCCCAGCGAGTTGAGCTCCTTGGCGATCATCGACTGGTGGTCGTCTATGTGCTCGCCGAACCGGGTCCGCCGAGGCAGCAGCACCGGACTGCGCCCGAGCTCGAGGGCTGTGAGCGCGGAGCCGATTCCCGAGTGTGCGATCACCAGGTCGGCGTCCGCGATGGCGGCCTTGAGCTCGGCTTGCGGATACGTCGCGGCGACCCGGCCGGTGAGTCCGTCACCGGGAGTCGGGCCGAGCTGCCAGAGGATGTCGGCGCCCGGTGTGACGACTTGGGGAAGGAGCTTGCGGAGCCGGTCGACCGCTCGGCTGAACGTGTAGGCCCGCATGGTGCCCAGCGTCACGACCACCCGGGCGATCGGCCGTGGCCGGTGGACGGGTGCGAAGCCGTCGAAGAGCGAGCCGCGGTACTGCCATCGGTGGTCGGACCAGGAGGAGTACTGCGTGTACAGGTGGATGCCGGGAATACGGGACAGCAGCCGGCCGGTGAGACTCGGGCCGTCAGCCCTGGCCGCGCTTTCGATGTAGTGGCACGGGATCCGCCGCATTCGCGCGGCGGCCAGGAAGGGGAGCGCGACGGCGGCGCCGGTGCTCACCACGCGGGTGAAGCCGCCCTGGCGCAGGATGCTGTGCGCCAGCGGCACGTTCTCCATGGTTTGCAGGTAACCGCGTGGCGGCACGTAGGGCACCATGTGCACCTCGAGGCCCGCGAGCATCGACCGGGACTGGGCATCGTCGTGCGTCACCCAGGCCGTGTCGCCGCTGCTCGGGACCAGTCGTGGAGCGATCCGGAACAGCTGTTCCAGGTGTCCGCCGGTCGTCGCGACGAAGAGGGTTCTCGGGTTCTCGGGCTTCCCCATCAGAAGGCTCCCTTCGAGCGCACGACGGCGTGCACAGTGCGCGCCAGGATCAGGGCGTCCTCGCTGAGCCGCCAGTTGTCGACGTACTTCAGGTCGAGCGCCAGGGCCTCTTCCCAGCTGAGGTCGGAGCGGCCGCTGATCTGCCACAGTCCGGAGATCCCCGGCCTGAGGGCGAGCCGGCGCTGGGCCTCTTCGTCGTACCTGTCGGCTTCCTCCGGAAGCGCTGGGCGAGGCCCGATGAGTGACATCTCACCCTTGAGCACGTTGACCAGCTGGGGCAGCTCGTCGAGGGACGAGCGGCGCAGGAACCGGCCGATACGGGTAACCCTCGGGTCGTCGCGCAGCTTGAAGAGCATCTGGCCCGGATGCGCCCGCTGGAGTGGGATCCGCATCGCTTCAGCGTCGGCGCGCATCGTGCGCAGCTTGTAGATCGTGAACTCGTTGCCGTGCTGGCCCACCCGCTTCTGGGTGAAGATCGCCGGCCCCTTGCTGTCGATCTTCACCATCGCGCAGAGCGCCAGCAGCAGTGGCCATACCAGGACGAGGAGTACGGCGGCCAGTGCCTGGTCGGCGAGTGTCTTCACTGTGCGCGTCCACGCGGAGCGTCGGCTCGGCGCCACCTCCATGGTGAGCTGTCCACCGAATGTGCCCGGCCGCATACGATGCGCACCGATGTGCGCGGTCGCGCCGACCACACCGAGGTGCACGGCCGAGTCCTCCAACGCCCAGGTGAGGAAGCGCAGGTCCTCGGCTGAGACGCTGCCCCCGGGTGCCACGATGACTGCCTCGGCGGGCAGGTTTCGCGCCGCTCTCGCGACCCCGTCGACGAACCCCATGTCCGGGTTGACGTGTGCCGTCGACGCTGCAGCGGTGGTGTACGTGGCCAACAGGTCAACCGAGCCGGCTGCGGACCAGAGGGCTTCAAGCTTCGCCACGTTGAGGGGATCTCCGACGAGGAGGATCCGGACGCTACGACGTGCGCGGTCGACCAAGCGGTTGACCGTGGCGACAACCGTCGCCGCAGAGGTCGCGATGACGACTCCGAGCAGGGTCGTCACGGAGATGACCCCGATCGCGACGGACAGGCTGGTCAATGACAGGACCACGCCGAGCGAGTGCATGAGCGTGGGGACGCTGTGCCGCATGGGGCTGGCGGTGGCGAAGCCCTGGTGGTAGACCGCGACCGCCCACAGCCCGAGGGCCACCAGAACCGGCCAGGTCAGCCTCGCGAGGAGGAAGGTGAGGGCCACACCGACGAGGACGGCGACCGTGCCCTCTATCGCCAGGCGTGCGGCTGGATGCCGCCGCTGACGCGGCTCTCCAACCACTCGCAGGCCTTCACGCTCGGGCTTGTGAAGAAGGTTCCAGGAGACGCCGTCGTCCAGGTTGGCGTCCTCGGCCCGCACCGATCCGGCTGACTCCGCCGTCTGTCGGTAACCAAAATTGACGGTCATTTGCGCGCAATCCCCCATCCGCCCTCGAGCTCACGTATTTCCCCTTGGTCGCTTAGGCCCCCCCGGGTTTGAGCGACGAGGCCCGACTCTAAGGAGCGGCCGTCAAATGCGTAAATGGCCTAATCGGGTAGGGAAGTACGCTGAGCGGGTGGGGGGATAAAAACGCATTTGCGTAGCCACAAGAGGGTTGGGCATGGGCCGGATGACTAGGTTTTGACTAGCCGGCCGCCTGACCAGGTCTGTGCAGACTTGAAGCTGCAACGACTGCTTGGAATGGCGAAGTATCGGCGTGTCGGGGTGAGACGAACGCCCAGACCTTCCGATATTTAACTCAGTCCTTGTTCGTAGCGAAACGCGAAAAGGAATTGATCGCTAGACTTTATCTCGAACAATGCCGAAATATATGGCTACGCCCCCTGCGAGGGAAATAAGGGGGAATGCGGCAATGCGGCATTGTGCTTGCAATTACGAGTTCTTGAACCGGTTTGTCCCTGGCCGAGGGGGCCACTCGGACGTGCAGTTGTCGCGGCTTCAGCGCTGATTCAGGCTCAAGACATCGGCGACGACGCCTTGAATGCACGTCGTTGTGGCCCTCTGTGACCGGCGCCGCCGACGCTCAGGCGCAGAGACCGTTCTCCGCCGCCTGCGCAGCTGCCTGAGCGGACGGGTCGGCCGAGGGACTCGAGGGGTCCGACGTACTCGGCGAGCCCGAGGGCTTCGGTGAGGCGTTCGGCGACGACGGAGGCTTGTCCGCGGCGGTGATCACCGAGCCGTCGAGACCGGGGCCCAGCGGCTGGTCGTGCTTGAGCTTCTTCCACAGCTTGTCGGCCTCGGGCGCCCAGACCAGGCGGTTCGGGTCGGGCTCGTAGCTCTCGAAGGGGACCGTGAGGAACTGGATGTTGTCCAGGCCGATGCCCTTCAGCTGGTTCCCCAGTCCGGCCAGCTCTTTGAGGTTCGCGAAGCCGGGGTCCGTCGTCAGCGACTTGGTGGCGGCGTCGAGGAACGAGTACAGCTTGACCGGGTTCGCCAGCGTGCCGAGCGAGATCGCCTTGTTCGCCATCGACGCGAGGAAGGTCTGCTGGCGCTTCATCCGGCCGATGTCGCCGTTGTTGGAGATGTCGTGGCGGACCCGGACGTAGTCGAGTGCCTGGGCGCCTGACACGTCGTACGACCCCTCCGGGAGGTGGATGTTTCCCTCGGTGTCGTTGACCTCCTTGGGGACGCAGACCGGGACGCCGCCGAGGGCGTCGACCATCGTCTTGAAGCCGGTGAAGTCGATCACCACGAAGTGGTCGATCCGGATCCCGGTCAGCTGCTCGACGGTCCGCTGGGTGCAGCCGGGGCCGCCGACGGCGTACGCCGCGTTGAACATGCTGAGGCCACCGGGGTCCGTGGTGGCGCCGTCCTTGCCGAGACAGGCGGGCCGTTCCACCATCGCGTCGCGGGGCAGGCTGACGCCGTACGCGTTCTTCCGGTCGGCCGACAGGTGCAGCAGGATCGTGGTGTCCGACAGGCCCGGGGTCTCGCCGCCGATGTTGCCGTTCTGGCCCTCCCGGGTGTCCGAGCCGAGCAGCAGGATGTTCAGCGGCTTGTGCTCGACACCCTCGGGGACGACCGCCTCGGGGCGGTCGTCGCCGAGCACGTCCGTCGTGTCCAGGGCGGTGATGTTGCCCTCGAGGTGCTGGTAGACCAGGAACCCACCGGTGAGAACGGCGACCATGACCACGACCAGGGAGATGGCAGCGGTCTTCACGACGCGATGCTTACGCGGTGTGGCTCGACGGTGTGCGGACATGGGTACTCATGCTCTGTTGACGGCATTGTGACGTGCGTAACCCGTCGCGGAAGGCGGCGACCCGCACAAGTTTACGTGAGAGACAGTGAGATGCCGATTCGAACGGGCCGACACGGTTAGAGGTTGGGGCGGGTGTTGCGGGCAACGGTTCCTGAGGTAGCGGCGGTCACGTGACCAAGGCCGCGAGCCGCGACAGGTCGGCCGCCGATAGACTCAGGCTCATGGAAGCCTTCTTCATCACGCTCATGGCGGCGGTCGTCGTACTCACCGGCTACGTGTCGTTCGTCGTCCTGTACAGGCTGCTCAAGGCCGACAACTCCTGACATGGCCTTCGAGCTGCCGGACAACCTGCACCCCGACTGCGCTCCGATCGCCTGGCTACTGGGGACCTGGCGCGGCAATGGGCACGGCGACTACCCGACGATCGACAAGTTCCAGTTCGGGCAGGAGTGCATCTTCACCCACGACGGGCGGCCGTTCTTCCACTACATGAGCCACGCGTGGATCGTCGACGACGCCGGCAACAAGGTCCGCGACGCCGCCATCGAGACCGGCTTCTTCCGGTGCAAGGCCAGCGGTGAGCTCGAGGTGGTGATGACGCACAACACCGGCTTCGTCGAGGTCTGGTACGGCCAGGCCGGCGAGGCGAAGGTCGAGATCGCCACCGACGCCGTGGCGCGCACCAAGACCGCCAAGGACTACGCCGCCGGGCACCGGTTGTACGGGCTCGTCGACGGCGACCTGCTCTGGGCCTACGACATGGCCGCGATGGGGCAGAAGCTCCAGCCGCACCTCTGGGGACGGCTCGTCCGCCAGTAGCAACCGGCGCGGGGCGCGCGGCAGCCAAACTGCACTTGTGCGCAGTTTGGGTGGTCATTTCGGCGATTCCGAGCCCGAACTGCACTTGTGCGCAGTTGTTGCTGTGGCCGGTGATGCGGGCAGAGCCGGCGAGGCTGGGGGGCGCGCAGTGCGTCAGGTGAGCAGGCCGTCCCGCAGCGCCGTCGCCAGCGTCGGCGCCAGCGGCAGCCGCGGGACCAGCGTCGCCTGGAACGCGTGGTACGTGTCCGGCTTCCCGTTCCAGACCACACCGCTCGGCCGGTTCGAGGCATCGAGCTCATGCCGCCAGGACCCCAGCCGCCGGTCGATGAACACCTCGGCGATGTGGTCCCACCAGGTCTGGTACCAGTCCGCGTACGACGCCTCCCCGGTCGCGGCGTGCAGCGCTGCCGCGGTGGCCGTCGCCTCGGCCACCACCCAGTGCATCCGCTCGCGCACCACCGGCTTGCCGGACCAGTCGACCGTGTACACGAACCCGTCCGCGCCGTCGACCGACCACCCCTCGCGGACCGCGGCGGCGAACAGGGACTTCGCGTCGGAGAGCAGCCACCCGGGTGCCGAGTCGCCGAGCGCGGCGCGCAGGTGCAGTGCGAGACGGGACCACTCCAGCCAGTGCCCGATCGTCGCGCCGTACGGGCGGAACGGGTGCGCCGGCGCGTCGACGTTGTAGTCGAGCAGCGGGTTCCAGGCGTGGTCGAAGTGCTCGGGGATCCGCCAGTCGTGGGACCGGGCGAGGTCGTGCACGACCCGGTCCACGATCCGCAGCGCGCGGTCGAGCAGGCCGCGGTCATTGGTCACGTCGGCGGCCGCCAGCAGCGCCTCGACCGTGTGCATGTTGGCGTTGACGCCGCGGTAGTCGTCCAGCGTCGAGAACGACTCGTCCCACTCCTCGACGACCATGCCGTAGTCGGCGTCCCAGAACCGGTTGATCATCACGTCGAGAGCGTCGTCGAGGAGCGAGGATGCGCTGGGCCGGTCGGCGGTGGTGGCGCTGGCCGCGGCGAGTACGACGAACGCGTGCTCGTAGGCGGTCTTGGCCCCTGTCGTGGGTCCACCCGCGCCGACCCCGGCGTACCACCCCGAGTGCCGAGGGTCGCGGAACCGCTCGCGCAACGCGGCGACGCCATGGTCGACCATCGCCGCGCAGCCCGGCCGGCCGAGCAGCTGGCCGAGCGCGAAGACATGGGTCATCCGGCAGGTGATCCAGAGCTCGACGGGCCGGTCGAGGTCGGGCGTCCCGTCCGAGGAGAGCCAGGCGAACCCGCCGGCCGGATGCCGCGACGCCCGGCTGAACGACAGCAGCCGGTCACCCTCGGCCTCGAGCCAGCGCGCGTGCTCCGAGGACGCCCCCTGGGGCGTGAGCCAGGACATCAGGCGCCGGCAAGCGAGGAGTAAGTGTCACCGACCCGGTAGGTGGCCACGCCCAGCGTCGAGTCGCTCTGCCCGTAGTAGGCGAACCAGGTGTCGCGGAAGTGCACCAGCCCCTCCACGAACGTCACGTTGGAGACCAGGCCGTGCATGTCCTCATAGGTCTGCGGCTCCAGCCACGGGTGGTTCATCTGCGCCAGGATCCGGCCCGGGTCGTCGGGCGAGAACAGCAGCTGGCCGCAGGTGTAGCGCACGGTCCCATCATCGTTCTTCACCGCCGCGTTGTGCAGCAGAAGGATCAGGCCGTTGTTGGTGATGATCGGCTGCGGGCCGACCTCGACCAGGAACGAGCCGAACGTCCCGGCTGGTGTCGGCGTCATGATCGGCTCTTCGTTCGAGCAGGGGGTCCAGTGGATCAGGTCGTCGGACCAGGCGTACCAGATCGAGCCCTCCCCGAAGTACATCAGGTACCTCCCGTCGATCGGCGTCGCGAGGATCCCGCCGGCCTTGCTCCACGGCCCCGGGACGCCGTTGCCCTGTGGGAGGAACGTGTTGAAGTCCGGGAACATCGGCCCGTGCTTGGTCCAGCTGAACAGGTCGGTCGAGGTGGCCAGGCACAGCTGGGCGTTCTTCCGGTCCCAGCCGGTGTAGGTCATGTAGTAGGTGCCGTCGATGTGCGTGACCCGCGGGTCCTCGCAGCCGAACTCCTCGTAGGGCTCGGACGGCGACATCACCGGTGCCCGGTGTCGGGTGAAGTTGATCCCGTCGTCGCTGACGGCGAGCCCGACGTGGGACACGATGTCGTCGGCGTGCGCCCGGTAGAGCAGCACGACCTGGTCGTCTTTGACCACGGCGGCCGGGTTGTAGACGCTCGAGGACTCCCAGGTGTCGCCCTGTGGTCGCAGGATCGGGTTGTTCGCGTACGGCGTGAAGGGGCCCAGGGGGAACTCGGTGTGGGGAACGGCGTGCTGTGTCATGTCTCCTCGTTCGGATTCGTGTTGCGGGTGGGGCGTGCAGGGTTGGGGTGTGCAGAGGTGGAGCCGGCTACCGGCGTACGACGGTGAAGCCGCCGGCTTGCAGGGTGACCGGAACTCGTTCGGCGGGGCTGAACCGGACCGTCTCGAGCCGGCCGGTGCGGGTGTAGGACTCGATGCGTGCGGTGCCCGTGCCCGGGACGAGCACCCGGGTGTGTTCACGGGTGCGGGACCTGCTCGACAGCAGCGCGGTCCCGTGCCCGTCGCCGCTGAGCACCAGCCGGGACACCAGCGGTTCGAGCATCAGCGCGTCGAGTCGCGCCTCGTCGCCGCTGGCGCCGGACGTGCGCGCCGTGACCACCCGGGCTCCGGCGACTGTCTTCGGCAGGGTGACCGGCAGCAACGCCCCGGGTGCGGGGGAGTCGCCCTGCGCGCCGATGTCACCGGAGTCGACAGCCCCGAGGCGGCGGCCGCCGGCCCGGAAGGTCGTCACCGCCGTGCTGCCGGGTTCAAGGTCGAACACCGGCAGCAGCAGTGACCGGACAGCTCTCCTGGGCAGGGTGAAGGTCGCTGACCCACCCGACCCGAGGGCGGCGTGGCCGGTGCCGCTGAACAGCGACTCCCCGGTCCACAGGTCCGTCGGCCGGACCGCACGCGCGGCGCCGGACAGGGCGGCGTTCTCGGCCTCCAGCGTGGTGGTGCCGACCCGGCTGTCGATCGTGGCGGTGCGCGCCGACGCGGCTACCCGGGGGTGCTGGTCGAGGGCGAGCATCGCGAGCTGGCCGTGGATGGTGGACTCGGCCCCGGAGTTCCGGTTGATGGTGCCGTCGGCCGAGATGCCGTCGTAGGTGACCCCCGTGGCCGGGTCGTACATCGGCTCACCGGACGGGTTGGCGCCGAAGAACCAGGCGCCGAAGATCCCGGCCAGGCGAAGCGCCCCCGCTCGCTGACCGGAGCCGGGGCGAGCGGCGTCGGCCGTCGCGAGCAGCGACTGCAGCCGGGAGTCAGCGCCGTAGGCGATCTGCGACCGGTCGCCGCGGGTCGGCATCCGGCCGTTGTCGGGTCCACCGGAGGTGAGCAGCCACGGGTCGAAGCTGAACGAGTCCCTGGCCGCGGCTGCCGCGAGCCGGGGGGAGCCGAGTGTGGAGGAGGCGCGAGCCAGTGCGGCCGGCATCTGCGACCCCCAGGCGTGCCAGATCGACCGGGACAGCGCCCAGGGCATCGCTGCGCCGAAGGGCCACGTGCGGGAGGAGCCGGCCGAGAGAGCGGCCACCCCGGAGCCGAGCTGAGACAGCGCGGTTCGCGCCGAGGGCGGTCCGCCGGCGTCGACGTACGCCGTCAACCCGAGGATGGCCTCGGCGCTGGCGTCCGCGCCGTCGGCGATCAGCCACGCGGGGGCACGGCGGCCGTCGATGTGGAGGTACTCCCCGTACCGGTCGAGCACCTGCCGGTCGACGGCGCCGATGGCCAGGTCGAGCCGGTCGCGGAGGAACCCGGCGAACGCGGGGTCGGCCGTGCGGAACGCGGCGTAGCCCTCGCCGAGCGCCCAGATCGTCCGGGCCAGCCAGTAGGACGCGTCACTGTCCGAGGGGTCCGGCAGCTCCACCGGCTCCGCGCTCGGGTTCAGCGTCCCGTCGGGCTGCATCCACAGCACCACGTTGCCGGCGTTCGGCCCGGTCGCGGTCTGCAGGTAGGTCACCCCGCGCAACAGGTCGTACGCCGCGTCCCGGCTCGACGTCGCACCGGTGGCCCGCCAGTGCCGCAGGTACACGACGGCGGCCCGGGTCATGTCGTCGGCGTTGAAGGCGCCCTGGGCCCAGGTGTCGGTGGCCGGGTCGTAGCTCGCCGCCGCCCACGTGACGGAAGCCGCCACCCGGTTCCGGTTCCGCGTAGGTCCAGAGCGTGCCGATCTCCGGCTCGTCGGCCAGCCGGTACGTCGTGTGGCCGTCCTGGGCAGGCGGGTCGACGGTGACGCGCAGCCAGTCGAGGTGCGACAGGTTGGTCAGAGCCGCCGCCGGTGCCGCCGGGCTGGTCACGGCGGCACCGGGCGTGGAGGCGCCGGCGGGCAGAGCCGCCACCGGCAGGACCAGGAGTACGACGGACGCGGCGACCGTCGCGAGGCTGCGGACGGCTCGCAGCTGGGAGGTGTCTCTCATGCGGTTCTCGTTCCTGTCGGGGAGAGGCTGAGGTCGTGGTCGTAGACCGACTGCTTCGCGGCCGAGAGAGGAGTCGCTCATCCCTTGACGCCCGACCCGAGCTCGGAGGCGGTGAAGTGCTTCTGGAACGCGACGAACAGCGCCACCGCGGGTGCGGCGAGCACGACCGCCCCGGCGAGGATCGCGCCGTACGGGTTGGCGGCCCGGCCCGCGACGTTGCTGATGTAGTTGGCCAGGGTCACCGCCAGCGGCTGCATGTCGGTCTCCTTGGTGACCAGGAACGGCCAGAGGAACTCGTTCCACGGCCCGATGAAGGTCAGCAGGATCGCGGTGAGCAGCGCCGGCTTCACCAGCGGGAGCGCCACCGACCAGAGGATCCGCAGCTCGCTGGCGCCGTCGAGCCGGGCCGCGGCGAACAGGTCCTCGGGGAGCTGCAGGAAGAACTGCCGGAACACGAAGACCGCGGTGGAGTTGATCGCGAACGGCAGGATCATGCCCATGTAGGAGTCGGCCAGCCCGTAGGTGCGCACGATCATCACGTAGATCGGGATGATCAGCAGCTGGAACGGGACGATCTGGACCAGCAGCATCACGGCGAACAGGGTGCCCTGGCCGCGGAAGTGCAGCCGGGCCAGCGCGTAGCCGGCGAGCACGCCGAAGACGACCGTGCCGAGGATGACGCCGCCGGTGAAGATGCCGGAGTTGACCAGGGACTGCACGAGGTCGACGCGGTCGTTGATCTGCCCGGTAGTTGTCCAGGGTCAGGCCGCCGGTCGGGAACGCACCCGCTCAGCGACGTGTCCGGCTCGGGCTGCAGCGACGCCGACCAGCATGTAGTAGAAGGGGAACAGGAACAGCAGCGCGCCGAGGGCGAGCGCGATGATGCTCAGCCAGTGTCCGGGGCCCTGCGTCGCTGGCGGGTGCCGGACGCTGGCTCGGTCACGTCGGGTGCGGCGGCGGTGCGGTGACCGCCATGTCAGTCACGCCTCCAGGAGCTCGTCGGTTGATCAGGGAGATGAGCAGCACGCCGATCACCAGGATCACGCCGATCGCCGCGGCGACGTCGGGGTTCCCCTGCTCGATGCCCTTCTGGTACATCACGAGCACCGGCGACGCCGAGGCGCCGTCCGGTCCGCCGCCGTTGGTGAGCAGGTACGGCTCGGTGAACAGGTTGGCGCCGGTGATGGTCGCCAGGATCACCACCAGCGTGGTGGCCGGGCGGACGCCGGGGACGGTGACGTTCATGAAGCGAGCCGAACCGGCCGGCGCCGTCGACCGACGCCGACTCGTAGAGCTCCTTCGGCACGTTCTGCAGCGCGGCCAGGTAGAGCAGGATGGAGAACCCGAGCTGCTTCCAGGTCACGTAGATCGCGATCACCGGCATCGCCAGCCCGCTGTTCACCAGCCACGACGGGTCCGGGGCGAGCGGCCCGAGGAGCTGGTTGACCATGCCGTCCTCGCTGAACAGGAACAGCCACACCGCGACCAGCGCGACGCTCGCGGTCACGTAGGGCACGTAGTAGGAACCCGCAGGAACGCCCGGCCGTGCACCACCGTGTTCAGCGCCGTGGCCAGGACCAGGGACAGTACGACGGTCAGCGGCACGTTGATCACCAGGAACATCGAGGACGTTGAGGAACGCCCGTCGTACCGCCGGGTCCGAGAGCACCGCCTGGTAGTTCTCGAACCCGACGAACGGCCGGTCCACCTGCGCGCCGGGGGCGGCGAAGAAGTAGTCGTGGAAGCTGATCCACACCGCGAGCCCGAGCGGGTAGGCGAAGATCGCGGCGAGGAACACGGCGTACGGCGCGGCCAGCAGGACCCCCACCGGGTGCCGGCCGAGGAGGCCGCCAGCAGCGTGGTCGTCGGCTCGACTGGCCGGCGAGCTCGTTGGCCTTCGTCGGCGGCGTGCACTCAGCGGCGTCGTCGACGGAGCTCTTGCCGAAGATCACCGCCGAGGAGTACTCGTCACGGAACGCCTGCCAGATCGCGACCGAGTTGGGCACGTTCGGCACCTCGACGGTCCGCGACGCCTGGTCGGCGAACCGCTCGTAGTCCGGGTGCTCCTTGAAGTAGTCGGGGTACGTCGCCTGCAGGTCGGCCCGCAGCGGCATCTGGCCGGTCTGCTCGAGGAGCTGTCCGTCCTGCTCCTCGCTGGTCGCGAACTTCAGCACCTCCCAGGCCGTGCCCTGGTTCTCGCACGCGGAGTAGACCGCGATGTTCTTGGCGTCGGAGAACGTGTAGGTCTCCTCCGGGCTCTTCCCGGCCGAGGTCGGCACCGGCACCGCGCCCCAGTTGATGGCCTCGCCGTAGACCGCGATCGCCCAGGGGCCGGCGACGGACATCGCGGCCTTCTGGTCGGCGAAGGAGTCACCGTTGTACTTCTCCTGCGGCGAGTACCCCTCGGCGTACATCTGTGCCCAGAAGTCGGCGACGCTCTTGCCGGCCTCGGAGTCGAAGGTCGCCTGCTCGTCCTCGATGAGCTGCTGCCCGTCGGTCTCGGCCGCGAACAGCGGGTAGAAGTCGAACCAGGACTGGAAGAACTCGCTGGACGGTGCCGGCCAGATCGCTGCCTGCGCGGCGCCGCTGTCGACGATCTTCTTGCTGGTGGCGAGGAACTCGTCGTACGTCGCGAGCGGCGGGTTCTCCGGGTCGACGCCGGCCTTCTTCATGATGTCCTTGTTGTAGAAGATCATCACCGGGTTCGACTTCCACGGGATCTGGAAGTACTGCCCGTCGGGGGACTGGTACTGCTCGGCGCCGTCACCGGTCCGCGACTCGACGTACTCCGCGCCGCCCTCGAAGCTGTCCAGCGGCACCAGCCCGCCCTGCTTCTCGAACTGCGGTACGGCGGCCGGGGCGGTGTTGAACACCAGGCAGGGGGCGTTGCCCGCGGTGATCGCGGCGCCGATGACCTCCTCGGAGGTCTTGCCGGCCGGGATCTCCTGGGCGGTGACCTTCTGGTCCGGGTTGTCGGCGTTCCAGGCCTGGACCATCGCCTTGCCCCAGGCGATCTCCTCGGGGTTGTTCGAGAGCCACACCTCGATCGGGCCGGTCGCGGTGGTGGCGCCCTCCGAGTCGCCGGAGCCTCCACCACACGCCGCGGTCATCCCGAGGGCCAGCACGGTCAACGTTGCTGCCATGACCTTCGATTGCATTACTTCTCCATTCGTCGGCGCCTCGTTGCGGGGCGTCCTAGCTGTGGGTGGGTTGGTCGTCCGGGCTGGGTCGTGACCGGGCCGGTGGACCTGCGGACCACCAGCCGGGCCGGGGGCAGGGTGACCTCGGTGGGGGTCTCCTGGTCGATCAGCTGCAGCAGGCGGATGGCCGCGGCCGTGCCCCAGCCGATGACGTCGCTGTTGACGGTGGTCAACGGCGGCTGCAGGTGGGCGGAGATCTCGGTGTCGTCGTAGCCGGTGATGGACAGGTCGCCGGGCACGTCGATGCCTCGGGCCACGGCCAGCGACAGGCCGGCCATCGCCATCAGGTCGTTGGCGTAGACGATCGCGGTCGGCGGGTCGTCGAGGTCGAGCAGGTGCTTGGTGGCCGCAGCTCCGGACTCGGCCGAGAAGTCGGCCTCGACGCAGGGTCCCTGGGGCAGCCCCGCCTGCGAGACGGCGGTGGACCAGGCCTCCCGGCGGGACTCGCCGTGGACCATGGAGGCGGGGCCGGCGACGTGCGCGATGTTCGTGTGGCCCAGGGAGACCAGATGCTCGACGGCGGCGATGACCCCGGGTGCGTCGTCGACCCCGACCGCGGGGAAGAACGCCTCGTCGAGCGCCGGGCCGACGATGACCGCGGGGAGGCCGAGCTCGGCCAGCAGGGCGGGCCGCGGGTCGTCCACGAACAGGTCGGTGACGAACACCCCGTCCACGCGGCCCTCGTCGGCCAGCCGTCGGTAGCTCTCGTGCTCACGCTCCTGGTCCGGGACGACCTGCAGCACCAGCGCCTGGCCGCGTTCGGAGAGCACGGTCTCGAGACCGGCGATGAAGGAGGGGAAGAACGGGTCGGCGCGCAGGGTCGCCGGTGGGCGCGCGATGACCAGGCCGACCGCGAGCGCCCGGGAGACCGAGAGCGCGCGGGCCCGGGGACTCGGCGTCCAGCCCATCTCCGCGGCGACCCGCAGGATCCGCTCCCGGGTGTCCTGCGCGACGCCGGGCCGGTTGTTCAGCGCGAACGAGACGGCGCCCTTGGACACGCCTGCGGCGCGGGCTACGTCGTTGATGGTGGGCCGGGTCACCTCGCCGACTAAACCGGTTTAGGAACCGGGTGTCAATGATTCCGCCAGAAATCCGGACGATGCTGCTGTTTGCTGGACGTATGGGGCCTGCGGGCTAGACCGCTTCGCGGTCCGTAAGTGCCAGCTCGAACCACACCGTGGTGCCGTCCGCGTTGTGCTCCGCGCTCCACGTATCGGCCAGTGCGTCGACCAGGGTGAGGCCCCGGCCGGAGACGCTCATCGGGTCGTACTCGGCCATCCGCTCCACCGTGCCGCGGTTGCCCTGGTCGTGCACCAGCACCAGCACGGTCGTGTCGTCGATCCGCACCGTCACCTCCGGCTCGGTCCCGGAGTGGATGACCGCATTGGTGACCAGCTCGGAGACACACAGCTCGGCGACACCGGCCACGTCGTCGTCGACGTCCCAGGCGGCCAGGCTGGCGATGACGAAACGACGGGCGATCCCGGCCGCGGACACGTCGGCCGGCAGCCTCGTCGTCGCGCTGCGTTCGTGCCGGCTGGCGGTGACCGCGAGGGCGAGCACCGTCACGTCGTCGTCGGCGTCCTCGCGGCGCACCCGCTCGCTGAGCCGGGCGCACAGCTCGCGGGGGTTCCGGCGACGCGACCCCATCGCGGAGACCTCCTCGCGCAGGAGGCCGATTCCGCCCTCGATGTCCACGGTGCGCGATTTCACCAGGCCGTCGCTGAAGAACAGCACCGTGCTGTCCGCGGCGACGGTGAACGTGGTCTCCGGCCAGGGCCCGGCGCCGAACCCCAGGGCGGGACCGAGCTGGTTGCCGAGCACGGTGGGCATGCCGACGGCGGGGATCAGGAGCGGTCCCGGATGGCCCGCCACGGAGAGTCGCATCGACGTGCGCCTCGCGTCGATCAGGCCGTAGAGCAGGGTGACGATCTGCTCCGGGACCGCGAACGAGGTGACCAGCCGGTCCAGCCGGTCCAGGACGACGCCGGGCGTTGGGTCGAGGATCGCGTAGGCGCGCAACGCCGAACGCACCTCGCCCATCACGATCGCCGCCTCCATGCCCTTGCCCATCACGTCGCCGAGTGCGACCACCACCGTGCCGTCGGGCAGCTCGATCACGTCGTACCAGTCGCCGCCGACGTCGACGTTCAGTCCGCCCGGCTGGTAGTACGAGCCGAGCGCGAGCCCGTCGAGGTCGGGCAGCCCGTGAGGCATCAGGCTGCGCTGCAGCTGCTCGGAGTTGGTGTGCTGGATCTGGTAGGCGAGGCCACGGCGTACCGCCTGGGTGACCTGTGCGGCGAAGGCGCCGAGGAAGTCCCGGTCGCCGTCGTCGTGGTGGGCGAACTCGGTGTCGAAGGAGAGCATCAGCCCTCCGAGACACTCCTCGTTGCGGACCAGGGCGAGGGCGACCAGGCTCCGGGTGCCGATCGACCGCTGCCGCTCGAGGATGTCGGGGAACCGGGACTCGAGGTCATCCAGGGTCGGCACGTCGACGTCTGCGCTGTCGCGTACGGCATGGGTGAGCGGGAGGTCGTCGTACGCGTCGATGAGGGACCACCGTACGGTGGCCGCGTCCGCCGTCTCGTGGCTGGAGACGAACTGGAGCTCGCGGCCCGCACCCTGGGTCAGGGCCAGACCGGCACGCAGCACACCGGGCAGCGCCACTGCCGCCGACAACGTGGCGCGGGCCACGTCGTCGATGGTCACCGCGTCACCGAGCGACAGCGTCAGCTCGCGCAGATGACCTAGTTGTGCGGTCGTCGAAGCGATAGGTCCCCGGCCCATGCTTCCAAGGTAGTCCCGCAGGCCGGTTTCCGTCTGGAGTTGCGTAACGAGATCCGGGTCCTGGCGTTGAACAGGGCGATACCCCACTTCAAGGAGACGCGCATGCGCCGTACGGCCGCCCTCACCGCCGCCGCCGTCCTCGCCACCACCGTCGGCCTGGCCGGGCACACGACCGCCGCCGCCGAGCCGAAGCCGCCGCGCGAGGTGATGTTCGTGGGCAACAACTGGGACGGTACGGCGACCATCGTCGACGCACACAGCTTCAAGAAGCTCGGGCGGATCAACACGATCCCGGACAAGGCCGAGCGGATGGCGGAGATCCGGTCGAACCCGGACAAGCTGGCGTTCTACCTCGCGATCCAGCAGGCGATCGGCGAGGGCCACGACCAGTACACCGACGACATGTTCACCACCCACGACGGGCGCCTGGTGGCCGTGAGCCGGCCGAGCTTCGCCGACGTGGTCGGCATCGACCTGGCCACCAACAAGATCCGGTGGCGGTTCCCGATGGAGGGCTACCGCGCCGACCACATGGGCGTCTCCCCGGACGGCCGGCGGCTGCTGGTCAGCGACTCGACCGCCAACAAGGTGCACGAGCTGAACATCTTCACCGGCAGGAAGCTTCGCGAGTTCGCCAGCGGCGACACCCCGCACGAGAACAACTACTCCGCGGACGGGTCGACGGATCTTCCACGCCAGCATCGGCCGCGTCTACACGCCCGGTGGACCGCACCGAGCTGGGCCCGGTCCACGACGCCGCCAAGGGCGAGGCGGTCTTCCAGATCGTGAACAACAAGAGCTTCAAGATCGTCAAGACAGTGGGACATCGGCGAGGAGCTGGAGGAGGCCGGCTACCCGGGCATGAGCTCCGCGGTCCGGCCGATGGCGGTGGCGCCGGACGAGCGGTACGTCTACCTGCAGGTGTCGTTCTTCCACGGGTTCGTCGAGTTCGACACCGTGAAAGGGAAGGTACGCCGGCTGGCCCATCTCCCGGACCGGACCGACGGGCTGCCGCGGGAGCAGTACGTCCTCGACTCCGCCCACCACGGCCTCGCGATCAACGACCGCGGCACCAAGCTGTGCGCGGCCGGGACGATGGACAACTACGCGGCGATCGTGAACCGGAAGACGTTCCGGCACAAGATCATCCCCGTGGGCGAGAAGCCGTACTGGTCCACCAACGGCCCCGACGGCGACCAGTGCTGGGTGTCGGTCAGCGGCGAGGACAAGGTCGTCGTGATCGACTACAAGACCGCCAAGAAGCTCAGGACGATCCGGGTCGGTGACCACCCGCAGCGGGTCCGTGACGGCTACCTCAGCCGCACCGTGCTCCGGGGCTGGCGCAACTAGACTCGGGAGCTGTGAGCCCACACCAGCACGCCGGCCAGACCTCACCGGAGGACTGGCAGTCGAGGCTGCGCGCCAAGGGCTACCGGCTGACCCCGCAGCGCGAGCTGGTGCTGCGAGCGGTGGAGGACCTCGGCCACGCCACCCCAGACGAGGTGCTGGCCCGGGTCCGTGAGCAGTCGAAGGCGGTCAACGTCTCCACGGTGTACCGGACACTCGAGCTGCTCGAGGAGCTCGGCCTGGTCCGGCATGCGCACCTGACCGACCGGGCGCCGACCTACCACTCGACGGCGACCCCGGATCACGTACACCTGGTCTGCCGTGGCTGCGGGCAGATCACCGAGGTGGAGCCGGAGGTCATCGAGCCGATGACGGCGACGCTGCAGGAGAAGTACGGCTTCACCACCGACGTCGGGCACCTCACCATCTTCGGAACCTGCCGCAACTGCAGCTAGGGGCGAGGTTCGGTGATCGACCCGCTGGTGGTGCGACTCGCTGATCCAGATCAACGGCGACGAGGGCGCGCCAATAGCGCGGCTCAGCCCTCGCGAGCACGAGGTGCTCCGCGAGACGGCAAGGGCCGCAACAGTGCAGATACCGCGGGCGCGCTGACGTTGACCGAGCCGGCGGTCGCGAGACACATCAACTCGATCCTGACCAGGCTCCACCTGCGCGAAGAGCTGTCAGCGCATCGCCGGGTTCAGGCGGTGCTGACGTTCTGTCGGCCTCCGCGTCCTAGGCGAACCCTCGAGTCAGGCCAGCATGTCGGCGAGTTCTTCACGGGCGATGGTTTCGACGGTGTCCGGGTTGGGCCACTCGGCGACGGGTTGTTCGGGTGGCCAGCTGATCCAGGTGTGCCCGGTCGGCGTGGTCCAGGTATAGGACCCGTCTTCGTTTGCGTAGAGCTCGAAGCCGCGGGCGTGCTTGACCGTGTGGTGACGTTTACACAGGGGGCCCATATTGGAGGAGCACGTCTCCCCTTCCGGGTAGGGGGTGCGGTGGTCGAGCTCGACGAGGACGCCGGGCCGGTTGCAGCCGGGCCACAGGCAGATCTGATCGCGGGCGCAGCATTCACGCCAGATCGGTCCGGTCGGCTTGTAGGCGGTGGTGGACAGCTCCACACAGCGGGCCGCCTCGGTCAGCATCCGGTACCAGGTCGAATCCGGGTTGGCGGCAATGACGCGGACGAGGTCCGGCGGGATCACGTTCCCGCCGCTGAGCAGGCCCGGAGTCTCGGTCAACCCGAGCAGGGTGCTGATCGGCACGGTCACGTTGATGATCGGCCTCGCGTAGGCACCGGTCTTGTGGAACTTCATCACCTCCCCGCCATCACCCGCACCACCGGCACCATCAGGGTCATCAGTGTTGTCGGGGTCGGCGAGGGCTTCGAGCTGGGCGTTAGTCGCGGTGACCTCGAGCCGGCCGAGGAGCAGGTCGAGGGCGATGTCGGCGCGCAGCTGCTCCAGGGTCCGGGTCTCGTCGGGGTTGGTGTTGCGGATCTGCTTGGCGATCAGGGTCAACCGGTAGTCGGCGGTCATCGCGTCGGTGATCATGTGCCGCACCGACAGTGAGGCCATCCCGTCCTCACCGGGCCGGAAAGAGAGCCGACGCTTCTGGAAGGCGGCGGAGAACGACTCCTCCTCGGTCTTCTGTGGGTACTTCGCCTTGCGGTAGCGCGCAGCACGCTGGATCTGGGTCCGGGTAACCGTGCAGATCGGCGAGCTCGGGTCGTCGACCTTCGCCAGGTAGGCGTCCATCGAGGCCGCGAACTTCGCGATGTCGTCCTCGTTCGCGAAGTGCGACACCGCGTCGAGCAGCAGCTCGGCCCGACCGAGGTCGAGGCGGCCGGCCTCGCACATCGCCCAGACGTTCGGGAACCAGGCGATCAGCCGGGACGCGATGTCCAGGGTGACCACGATAGTCATGTCGGTGACCGCCAGCGCCGGAGCGAACTCCGAGCTGGTGGACTGCAGCGGGGTGAGCCGGAAGAACGACGGGTCGTTCGGGCCACCTTGTTCGTTGCGCGCTACCTCGCGGCGGTGGAACTCCACGATCGATGTCAACCGGTGGGCACGCGCGGCGTTCTCGCTGACCTGACACAGGACCGCGACATCGACGAGCGCGGCATCAGTCAGCTGCGAGACCTGCGCCGCAGATGGCGCCGCGGATGGCTCCGCGGATGGCTCCGCAGATGGTGGCGCGAACGGTGGTGGCGCGGCGTGTGGCGGTGGTGATGCCGCTGGTGGGGCGGCCGTTCTTGGTGTCATGAGCACCTCCGAGAGAGTCGAACATTTGTTCGAACGTATCGGCAGGTAGGGACAGAAAACAGCCCCAAATTCAGATCTGTGGACAACCCCGAGAATTCGATTGCCGTGGGCGAACAGGAGCAGGGCCGCGGCGGCGCGACGGGGGTGCTGGCGTCACCCCGGGTTGGCTCCCTGGCACTCCTGACCGGGCCGCCGGTTCTTTCTAACGTCTGACGGTAGACACCCTCAAGGAGAATCGACATGACCGTCACACAGGCACCCACCAGCACAACCGACACCACAAAGATCCGCCGGAGAGCGCGAGGCACCATCGCCGTCCTGTACGCCGCCGGCACCGCGCTCGCCTCGTTCGGCCTGCCGTCACTGCTCACCGCCTGGACCACGTCCGGCGACGAGATCGACCTGCGCACGATGTACGTGATCTGGGGCCTGCTCGCCGGGGTGTTCATCCCGCTCGCCGTGCTGCCCCTGGTCCGGCGTCCGCTGCCGGCACTCGGCCAGCAGCTGGTCGCGTTCGTCGCGGCCTCGGCGGTCGCGCTGGCCCTGGCGTTCGAGCCCGAGAACGCCCGCTACATCGCGCTCTTCACCGTCCCGGCGATCGCCCTGGTGCTGCTGCACCCCGCCCGGCGTCAGCTGTTCACCGCCGGCTCCTGGGACCGGATGATGCTGGCCGTCGCCGCCGCAGGTGCGGTACCCGCCAGTCTCTGGGCGGTCGACAACCTGCGGCTCAGCGCGCAGACCTCGTCCCTGGACACGATGCACGGCCAGTACGCCCAGGCCGGCGTCCTCGGCCTCGCCCTGGCGAGCTCCGCGGTCGTCGCCGCCCGCCGGGCCGTGGGATGGAGGTGGGTGGCCGGCTCCACCGTGTTCTGCACCCTGGTCCTCGGCTTCGCCGGCCTGGTCTTCCCCGAGGACCCAGGCAGCCTGGGTACGACGGGCGGGGCGATTGCGCTCACATTGGCCGCGGCGTTCATCGCCGCAGCCGGACGCAGCGTGCACGCCTCACGCATGGACTGACCGGCGTACGGATACCTTCGGAAGCATGGCCAACCCGCTCCAGGCACTCACGCTCCAGCAGCTTCAGCAACGCACCAGCGTGAAGTGGCGGACCCACCCGCCGGACGTCCTCCCGCTCTTCGTCGCGGAGATGGACGTGCCGGTGGCGCGGCCCATCCGGCACGCGATCTACGCCGCCCTGGACCGCGGGGACACCGGCTACCCGGCCGGGACCGGCTACGCGGAGGCCTTCGCTGCGTTCGCAGATCGCCACTGGGAATGGAAGTTCAAGCCCAACCAGACCGCGATGGTGGCCGACGTGATGACCGGCATCGTGGAGGCGCTCAAGCTGCTCACCGGCGTCGACGACGCGGTGGTGGTCAACTCGCCGGTCTACACGCCCTTCTACCAGTTCGTCGGCTCCATGGGCCGGCGCGTGGTCGAGTCGCCGCTCGACGCCGAGCACCGGATCGACCTGGCCAACCTGGAGGCGACGTTCGCCTCCGTCACCGGGCACGGTCGCCGGGCGGCGTACCTGCTGTGCAACCCGCACAACCCGACCGGCACGGTGCACACCCGCGACGAGCTTCAGGCTGTGATCGAGCTGGGCAACCGCTACGGCGTCCGGATCGTGGTGGATGAGATCCACGCACCGCTCGTGTACCCGGACGCCACGCACCTGCCGTTCCTGTCGCTGCCCGGGGGCGGAGGACGCGTTCGTGCTGCTGTCCGCCTCGAAGGCGTGGAACCTGGCCGGGATCAAAGCCGGCCTGATGGTCGCCGGTCCCGGCGCCCTCGACGACCTGGCGCGACTGCCGGACGAGGTCAGCCACGGCCCCAGCCACCTCGGCGTGATCGCGCACACCGCGGCGCTGTGGAAGGCGGAGGAGTGGCTGGGTGAGCTGCTGGTCGGACTGGACGAGAACCGGCAGCTGCTGGGCAAGCTGCTCGCCGAGCACCTACCCGACGTGCGCTACGAGATGCCGCAGGGCACGTACCTGGCCTGGCTCGACTGCCGCCCGCTCGACCTGCCGGCTGACCCGGCCGAGGTATTCCTCGAGCGCGGCAAGGTTGCACTGGTCCCTGGCCCGGTGTTCGGCACCGGCGGCGAGGGCCACGTCCGGCTCAACTTCGCGACCTCACCCGTGATCCTCGAAGAGGCAGTACGTCGGATGGCGTCGGCGCTCTGACGCTGGGGGAGGGCTAGCCCTTTTCGCAGGCGATCCGGTCGTTGTCCCGATCGAGGTCCGAGTTGTGTCGCTCGGCGGCCCAGTAGAGCTTGTTGCTCTTCTTGAAGTTCCTCACGGGGTCCCCGCTCGTCCTGTCCTTCGCCTTGCGGGTGCCGACGCCGTGCGGGTAGCGCTTGTTGAACTTGGTGCAGTTGTCGTGGATCCCCGTCTCATGCGCCTGGACCGGTGAGGTCACAGTCAGTGTTGCTGCGACGAGGCCCATGGCGGCGACGAGGCCAACCCGGTTTCTAACTGTCATAGCCGTTCCCTGCGTGGTCAGCGGCCCTCGAGCCGGGAAGTCGTGAGCGGCCGACCCTACGCTGGGGAATGGTCGCTGTCCGGCGTTCTCTACTTTGGCGTCTCGCGACTCGCCGGAGCACGGACGCCAGGCCCATCTTGGTTTGCTCGAATTCACCTCGACCGAGCCACTCTTTCTTGTAACTTGCAGTCCGGGGTTCCAAAGACAAAGGGGTGGACGACGACATGAGCAGCAGTGGGCACACGCCTCCTGGCCACCGGGACCGCGTCCGCAGCACGGCCGCCAACGTCGCGCTGATCATCGGCGCACTCGTCACGGCATACCTCGTCTACCTGGCCTTCACCTCGGTGCCGTAGGCAGCGCCGTAGCCCAGGCTTTGGTCGTCGGTGGGAACATGGGCGCGAGGGCGCTGGTTATGCCCGGTGACGTCAAGGTGATGAGGATGAGTCGTGGACGCTGAGTACCGAAGCCCGCTGCTGGGACTGCCCGGAGCGGTGGGCGGAGACGGCATCGACGCACCGGTGGCCGCGCACTACGGCTCCTTCGTGGGCGAACAGCGCACCCTTGAAGGCAACGAGGGCTTCGTGGACCTCTCCCACCGCGGTGTCGTCCGGATCACCGGACCGGACCGGCTCACCTGGCTGCACTCGCTGACCACCCAGTTCCTGGAGAACCTCGCCCCCAACCTCCCGACCGCCGCGCTCATCCTGAGCCCGCAGGGCCACGTCGAGCACGCGATGTACGGCGTCGACGACGGCGAGTCCTTCACCGCCCACGTCGAGCCCGGCCAGGCGCCGGCGCTGGTCGAGTGGCTCGACAAGATGCGGTTCATGATGCGCGTCGAGGTCGCCGACGTCACCGACGACCTCGCGGTCACCTGGCGCCCCGCCGCACGGATCGACGGCGCGCCGTACTCCGGCTACACCTTCATCCCGCGCGCCGACCTGGAGAAGTACGCCGAAGCCGCCGGCCCGGCCTGCGGAATGTGGGCGTTCGAGGCGCTGCGCATCGCCCGCGGCGAACCCCGACTCGGCCTCGACACCGACCCGCGAACGATCCCGAACGAGGTCGGCTGGATCGGCACCGCGGTGCACCTCGACAAGGGCTGCTACCGCGGCCAGGAGACCGTGGCCCGCGTGCACACGCTCGGCCGCCCGCCACGTCGGCTGACGCTGCTGCACCTGGACGGGTCGGAGAACCGGCTGCCCGCACGCGGAACCGAGATCGAGCACAACGGCAGGGTCGTCGGCTTCGTCGGAACATCCGCCCGCCACCACGAGCTGGGCCCGATCGCGCTGGCCATGGTCAAGCGCAACGTCGGCACGGACGTCCAGTTCGACGTCGACGGCATCCCCGCCTCCCAGGAGGTCATCGTCGACCCCGAGATCGGGATGCACGTGCGTCCCCAGCTCAGGTAGCTGCTGCACCAGTGCCGACCACCACCACTCGTCAGGTCGCAACCGGCCTGGCGATCCTCTATGCCAGCGCCGTGGCCTTCATCGTGTTCTGGCCGTCGGCCGACCATGCGTCCGACTCTGTCGACTGGATGACCGAAGCCCTCTACGGGATGGGGGCGCCGCACTGGATCACGGGCCAGATGGTCGAGTTCCTCGCCAACATCGCGCTGTTCGTACCGCTGAGCCTGCTCGGCTCCGTCCTCCTCGACCGCTGGAGACTGGAGGTTCTGGCTCGTCGTTGGCTTCGCCTCGTCGTCGCGCAGTCGAGCTGATCCAGATGGTCTTCCTCGGCGACCGCTCGGCGACGCTGTTCGATGTCATCGCGAACACCCTGGGTGCGGTCGTGGGTGGGTACGCCGCCAACGCCTTACGCCCGCATCTCCCAGATCCGCTGATCGGTCTGCACGTCGGGCTTTATGCTTCGAGGAGCCTTTACTAGACGAAGGATTTCCGAAAGGGTCGACCCATGCCCACTGCGCGCCGTCCAGGACGTGTGCAGCGCATTGCGTACGACGGCACGCCCCTCAACTCCTCGACGCCGGACATCGACGCCCGCATCGGATGGCTCCTCGCCATGTCACGCCTGCACCACGCCGACCCGGTCTTCAAGGACGGACGGCAGTTCGTGACCGCACTCGCGGATGCTGGGTTCCCGGCCAGCCGCAGTCTGATCAGCCGCTGGGAGTCCGGTGAGATCCCGATCTCCTACGAGGGAATGTCGACCTACGAGGTCGCGCTCGGGCTCGAGCCCGGCCGGATCTCTTCGCTCACCGGCTACATCCGCGCCGCCATCCCGGGCGTGAAGACCAAGGTGATCCGGCCCCAGCTCGATGTGGCCAGCCGGCAGTTCGCGCTCCGTCTGGACGAGCTGCTCGACCTGGCTGAGGACAGGCACGCCCGCGCGCGCGACTGGCAGGAGCTCGGCTGGCATCTCGCGGTGGTCCCGATCGTGCATCTGCGAGCCCGGACCTGGGAGGCGATCACGCACCAGATCGTCAACACCCTGCCCCGGTCGATCCGGGTCCCCTACCGGCAGTACAGCACCGCGGCGATGAACATCGCCTCGGTCGTGCGGGCACAGGACTTCCTCGTCGCTGCGATCGACGACTACGTGTCCGACCCCGACGCGCAGGTCCTGATGAACCCGTTGGGCATGCTCGACCAGCTGCCAACCCGAGCGGCGGCGCGGATCGTGCTGGACATGATCGAGAAGCCGCCCACCGACGCTGCCTTCCGGATGGCGGTATGGCTCGCCACGCAGAAGGTGGCCCGCGGCGACTTCTCGCCCGAGGAGCGCACGAGGCTGGACATGACCGTGCTGCGGCTGTGGCGGGCCAACCCGGCGAAGACCGGCGACGAGCTCGCCGAGCTGATCGCCGGGCTCCCCGAAGGTCTTCGGTCCACTCTCACCAACGCGGCGACCAAGGCCGGTCGCCGAAAGCTCGGCTACGTGGTCGAGCACGGTGAGGAGATCGTGGCGAGCAAGGCCCGCTCCATGTCACACGAGATCGCTGAGTCGGCGAGGCTACGTGCACCGCAGCCGGCTGACTACGACGAGGACAAGATGCTGCCGCGGCTGATCCGCGAAGGCCTGTTCCACCGGGACTCGGAGCGTCGACACCTCGCCGCGCTGCTGATCTCGGCGTCCCCGTTCGGTGATGCCGTCGCCGACGAGATGCTCGCGCTGCTGAACGCGTCCGGTCTGCCGGGGTGGGTGCGCGGCCGCGCCGCCACGTTGACCCGGTACCTCAGCAACGACCCACACCGGATGCGGATGCTCAACTTCCTCGACGACCCCGACCGGGATGTGGCGACGCCGATTGCGCAGGCCTTCGGTCACCTGACGTTCACCGAGTTCTCCGACCAGGCGATTCGTTCCTCGCTGACCGGGGAGCGTTCGGCGCACGAGGGCGCCAAGCTCTACGCGCTGGGCATGACCGGGTCCCCGGGGCTCGAGGCGATCATGAAGTCGGGCACTTCCTCGGAGTGGCAGAAGTCCGCCGCCCGCTGGTGGATCGCCCAGGGTCCCGCCATCCGCTCCTAGTACACGAGCGCCTGGACCCCGTCCTCGAGCGCCTCCTCGACGAAGCTCGGCGCCCCGGCGATGACGATGCCAGGAAGTACGTCGGACTCCCCGATGTCGCGGCGGGCGGCGCACTGGGTGCACAAGGTGACCGAGCCGCCAGCGAGCACCGCCGCAAGGAGGTCGCTCAACGGGGCGGCGTGCGGCAGGTCAAAGCCCTCCGCCCTGCCCGGCACGGCGAACCACGCTGCCTCACCTGTCAGCCAGAGGCTCACCGGCGCACCTGCCGCGACAGCGGTGGAGGCGACCGTGAACGCCTGGTTGCACCGTTCCGGGTCGTCGGCACCAGCCGTTACCTTGATCAGCAGTTTCCGGGACATGGAGGAAGCGTAAAGGGGCTGTCGTAGGCTGATCTACCACCTGGTTACCGTGGAAGGGCGACGTGGAACTCGAGTCAGAAGAGCGACCCTGGGGATCGTGGCACGTCATTGACGTCAATGACGGCTACAAGATCAAGCGCATCCACGTGAGCGCCGGGATGCCGGTTGTCGTACCAGACCCACGAGCACCGATCCGAGCACTGGGTCGTCGTGGGAGGGACTGCCACCTGCACGATCGATGACCAGATCATCCTTGCCGGCCCGGGCGAGTCCGTGGACGTCGCGCAGGGCGCGAAGCACCGCCTCGCCAACGAGGGCGACGAAGAGCTAGTGATCGTCGAGGTGCAGCGGGGTGCCTACACCGGCGAGGACGACATCACCCGTCTCGACGACGACTACGGTCGGTGCGAAGAATCGACGCACTGACGCCGGTCGTTGAGCGATGGTTCAGCGCGATCGCTCCGACTTGACGCCAGGCTCTTCGAGCGATGACGCGTCGTGCTTCGACTTCTTCGTCGATGGTTTGCTCCGACGGCCGGCCTCTGGCGCGTAGCCGTAGCCGTACCCATAGCCGTAGTAGGAGTCGCCCGACTTCCGCTGCGGCACCATGTTGAGGACGACGCCGAGCGCCCTTGCATCCACGCTTTCGAGGCGCTCGATCGCGTGCCGCAGCTGGTCCCGGGTGGTCTTGCCGTGACGCACCACGACCAGGGCACCGTCCGACTGTGCCGCCAGCAGGGCCGCATCGGTCACCGGCAGCAGGGGTGGCGCATCGACAACGATCACGTCGAACTCCTTGCGCAGCCGGTTGAACACCTCGCCCATCGCCTGTGACTGAAGCAGCTCCGAGGGGTTGGGGGGAATGGCGCCGCTGGTGAGCACGGACAGGTTGGGCACCGAGTGGTTCTGTACCGCGTCCCACAGGTCGACCCGCCCGACGAGGACGGTGGTGAGGCCGACCGCCGACTCGAGTTGGAGCTGGCCGGCGACCTTCGGACGGCGCAGATCCGCCTCGAGCAGCATCACCTTCTGGCCGGCCTGGGCAAGGGTGATGGCGAGGTTCGTGGCGGTGGTCGTCTTGCCCTCTTCGGGGACCGAGCTGGTGATCGTGAAGACCTTGCTCTCCTTGTCCACGTCGACGAACTGCATGTTCGTCCGCAGCACGCGGAAGGCCTCGACTCGTGGCGCGTGGGAATCAAGGGAGGTGACCAACGGGCGCTTCGACGCACTCGGGTCATAGGCGATGTTCGCCATCACCGGCGCATTGGCGGTCTCGACGACCTCCTCATGGTTCTTCACGGTGGTGTCCAGCAGTTCGCGGAGAACCGCAGACCCGAGCCCGATCAGCAGACCGAGGATCGCGGCGAGGCCGATGTTGCGCATCGGCTGGGGAGAGACGGGGGTGGTGGGGAGAGATGCGGCGTCTACGACCGTGGCCTTGATCGGCGCGTTGCGCTTGCCGGGAGCCGTCTCGAGCTCGGAGACGAACGTGGTGAGTTCTTCAGAGACCGCCTGGGTCAGCCGCTGGGCCGTCTGCGGGCTGGGGTCGGTCACGCTGATCTGCAGGATCACCGTCTCTGGCACGACAGTCGCGCTGACCTTGTCCGACAGCGCAGAGGGTGCCATATCGAGACCCGAGTCGGTCGATCACCCGACTGGAGACCTCGCGCCCGCTGACAAGATCCGCATAGGACGTGACGCGCTGCGCCGAGAACAGGCTGCCCTGGTAGGCCTGGCTGCTGTCGCTCTGCGACGTCGAGACGAAGAGGCGTGCGCTGGAGGAGTACTGCGGCGTGGTCTGGAAGGTGACGACCGAGGCCACCGCGATCGCTGCGATCATGCAGCCGATGATGAGCTTCCATCGACGACGCGCAATCCGCAGGTAGTCGCGAAGTTCCACGTTTGGCCCCATTTCCCAAGATCGCCGGGGTGACGGTTTAGGCCCGGTTCGACTGGTTACTGTATCGGCGTAGTCCAATCGGCTGCATGGGCAGTGTGCCCACTATGGGTGCGTTTATGAGAGGCGACTGCTAGGAGTTTACAATCGGACGGTTGTCCAGGATTCACAATCTCGGGGGAGGCCCGCACCATGAGCGGCCACAGAATTGCTGAGCTGATGCGCTCTCGCAAGCTCATGCTGTTGGCGGTGTTCGACGCCATGGTCTGGGCGGGCTCACTGACCCTCTTCACGATGCTGCGCTTCGACTTCTCAAACCGCGACATCATTCCTTGGACACCGACCCTGCTCCTGGCGTTGGGTGCAGCGTTGCTGCACCTCACTCTCGGCTGGATAGTCCGCCTGCACCACGGCCGCGCTCGACTGGCCAGCTTGGACGAGATGATCCTGCTCGGGGTGGTCACAGTGTCGACGGGGCTCGTCGTATCGGTGGGGAATGCCCTCGGCGGCTACTGGTTGCCTTCCACCGTCCCCGTGGCCGCAACGTTCATCGCCCTTGTGGTCATGGCATGGGGTCGCGCGATCTATCGCCGCGTGCGAGAACCCATGGTTGAGTCGGAGATGCTGGACGGCAAGACGCCTGTAGTAATCGTCGGGGCAGGCGAGGCGGGTCATCAGCTGATCGCCTCGATGCTTCGGGAGCACGGCAGCATGTGGATGCCGATGGCCCTGGTTGACGACGATCCGCTGAAGCGTCACCTGCGGGTGCGTGGAGTGCCGGTTCTTGGCACTACCGATCAGTTGTCCGAGGTAGCAGATCGCGTGGGCGCGGGGACCGTGATCGTCGCAATCCCGAGCGCACCGGCCGAATACATCCGAGACGCTGAGCCACCGCGCGAGCGAGGCTGGCCTCGACCTCAAGGTGATTCCGGGCACGAACGATCTACTCAATCCCCGTGTAAGCATCTCCGATATTCGCGACATCGACGTCACCGACCTGCTCGGCCGTCACCAGATCGAGACCGACCTGTCGTCGATCGCCGGCTACCTCACCGGCAAGCGCGTGCTGGTCACCGGCGCCGGCGGCTCGATCGGCTCGGAGCTGTGCCGCCAGATCGCACCAGTTCGGCCCGGCCGAGCTGATCATGCTCGACCGCGACGAGTCGGCGCTGCACGCCGTGCAGCTGTCGATCTACGGCCGGGCGATGCTCGACTCCGACGACGTCGTGCTCGCCGACATCCGCGACACGCGTGTTCATCAACGCGCTCTTCGAGCGGCGCAGGCCGCACGTCGTCTTCCACGCCGCCGCGCTCAAGCACCTGCCGATGCTCGAGCAGTACCCGGGCGAGGCGGTCAAGACCAACGTCTGGGGCACGCTGGCCGTGCTCGAGGCGCGCCAAGGCCAGCGGCGTGGAGAGGTTCGTCAACATCTCCACCGACAAGGCCGCCAACCCGTGCAGCGTGCTCGGCTACTCCAAGCGGCTCGCCGAGGGGCTCACCGCTGCGGTCGCGCAGGAGTGCCGACGGGCACCTACCTCAGCGTGCGGTTCGGCAACGTGCTCGGCAGCCGCGGCTCGGTGCTCACCGCGTTCACCGCGCAGATCGCCGCCGGCGGCCCGGTCACCGTGACCCACCCGCGACGTCACGCGCTACTTCATGACCGTGCAGGAGGCGGTGCAGCTGGTGATCCAGGCGGCCGCGATCGGCCGCGACGGCGAGGCGCTGGTCCTCGACATGGGCGAGCCGGTGACGCATCGACGCGGTGGCCCGGCAGCTGATCGAGCTGTCCGGCAAGGACGTCGAGATCGTCTACACCGGCCTGCGGGACGGCGAGAAGATGCACGAGGAGCTGTTCGGCGACGGCGAGGCCGACGAGCGCCCGATCCACCCGCTGATCTCGCACACGCCCGTGCCGGCGCTCTCACCCGCTTGTGGCGCGCGAGACTCGATCCCTGGGCGGCCGAAGTCGAGGTCGCTGGCCGCGCTCGCGCGTGTCTTGCCGGTCGTCGGCCCAGCGAGAGGAGGTCAGCGCGTGAGTCACCCGATCCATCTGTCGCCTCCCGACGTCGGCGAGCTCGAGCAGGAGTACGTGCTGCGAGCCATGCAGTCCGGCTGGGTGGCGCCGGCCGGGCCCGACCTCGAGGCCTTCGAGCAGGAGGTCGCTGACGCGGGTCGGCGTCGACTACGCCGTCGGCCTGAGCTCGCGGCACGGCCGCCCTGCACCTGGCTCTGGTGTCCTGGGGCGTGGGGCCCGGGGACGTCGTGGTGACGTCGACGTTGACTTTCGCCGCGACGGCCAACGCCATCGTCTACACCGGCGCCGAGCCGTACTTCGTCGACTGCGACCCGGAGACGGCAACATGGACCCGGAGCTGCTGGAGAGGGCCTGAGCCGCCTGCGCGCCGAGGGCCGCCACGTTCCGGTGGTCATCCCGGTGGACATGCTCGGCAAGTGCGCGGACTACGACGCGATCGCGGCGCATCGCCGAGCGTACGGCGCCCGGGTGCTCTGCGACGCCGCCGAGTCGTTCGGTGCGACGCAACGAGGGCCGCCCGCCGGGTCCTTCGGCGACGCGGCGGTGCTCTCGTTCAACGGCAACAAGATCATGACCACGTCCGGCGGCGGGATGCTGCTGACCGACGACGAGCGCTGGCCGCACCACGTCCGCAAGCTGTCGACCCAGGCGCGGGAGCCGGTCGCCGCACTACGAGCACACCGAGATCGGCTACAACTACCGGCTGTCCAACATCCTGGCCGCGCTCGGCCGCGCCCAGCTCGCGCGGCCTCGACGAGATGATGAAGCGCCGCCGCGAGTGGCGCGAGCGCTACCGGGAGCTGTTCGCCGACGTCGACGGGGTCGTCCATCGTCGGGGGCGAGAACGACGACGAGGACAACTGCTGGCTCACCGCGATCGTCGGTCGACGAAGCGAGACCGGGTGGTCGCCCGTCCAGTTGCGTCAGGCATCTCAAGCGCGGCACACATCGAGACCCGGCCGGTCTGGAAGCCGATGCACCTCCAGCCCGTCTTCGAAGGGCTCTGACGGTGAGATCAACGGTGCCTCGGAACGCTCTTCGACCAAGGACTCACCCTTCCTTCCGGTTCGGCGATGACCGACGAGGACTTCGACCGCGTCGAGCGCGTGATCTGGGCGTGAACGGGCTGAGTGGCTTTCGCGCACCTACGACCCCGTCAAGCGGATCTGACTTCGCCGTTGGCTCTCTTGCCTTGCTGATCTCTGCGCCCGTCCAGGTCGTCATCGCGTTGCTGGTCCGCCGAAAGCTTGGCTCGCCCGTGCTTTCCGGCAGCAGCGTCCCGGCAAGGACGAGCAGATCTTCGAGCTGGTCAAGTTCCGCACGATGCTTGAGCCGATCCGATGCCGGCCTCGTCACCGACGCGGAGCGGCTGACCCCGTTCGGGGCGTTCCTGCGCTCGACCAGCCTCGACGAGCTGCCGACGCTGTGGAACGTCGTCAAGGGCGACATGAGCCTGGTCGGCCCGCGGCCGCTGCTGGTGCAGTACCTCGACCGCTACCCCCGGAGCAGCGCCGCCGCCACGAGGTGCGGCCCGGCGTCACCGGCCTGGCGCAGGTCAGCGGCCGCAACGCGCTGACGTGGGAGGAGAGTTTTCTCGACCTCGACCTGCGCTACGTGCGTGAGCGTAGCTTGCCCTGGATATAAGGTAATCTGCTTGCGACGGTCTCGGTGGTCACTACGCCACGGAATCTCGGCGGCGTAACATTAAGCAATGCCGGAGTTCTTTGGCGGCGAAGGACGTCCAGTCGACGGTCTAAGTTCGTGACCACTGAACTGGTCATTATCGGAATCGGAGGCCAAGGGCGTGAAGCCCTCGATATCGCTTTGGCCATGATTAACGTTGGCGCTCAAATGCGGGTTGCCGGCTTCCTTGACGACGACCCCGCGGACTTAGACCTGAAGTTGATTCATGATCGAGGGTATTCTGTTCTCGGCTCGATTGAGTCATTCTTTGAACTCAGCCGGGATGTTGCCGTCTGCATTGGTGTCGGTTCTGGCAGTGCTCGCGCTCGGATTGACAGCCGCCTTAGATCCAGAGGGTTGACAGCCAGCCCTGTACTTGTGCATCCCACCGCTACGCTCGGTTTCGGTGTTAGCCTAGCCCCGGGCAGCTGTATTTGGCCGGGGGCTCGATTGACAACAAACATTGTTATCGGCCGTCATGTGCATATCAATCAGAATGTGACGATTGGCCATGATGCCGTAGTAGACGACTACGTCACTCTAAATCCCGCCGCTGTGGTGTCGGGCAACACATATCTCCAGCGTGAATGTCTAATCGGCGCGAACGCGACTATCCTCCAAGGTCTCGCCGTAGGGCCCAAGGCGACGGTTGGAGCAAGCGCATGTGTCGTCCGTGACGTAGCCGAGAATGCTGTGGTGAAGGGTGTGCCCGCGAGATGACTGGGCTGACGGTGGGTGTCCTCACCAGCGTTGGGCAAACGCTCGATGCGTTCTTTCCTGACCTCATCCAGGTATGGAGGGAGAGAGGTGTACGCGTTCTGGTTGGATCAGGCCCCCCGGG
>CAWHPY010000004.1:0-404615 GCA_963831375.1 uncultured Actinomycetota bacterium
ACCTGGTCGACCTAGCCGGGCCACCGCTCATGCCGACGAGCGGATGCCAGGAAGTCACCCGTCGTGATACCGCGTGCGTCCTACGCGGATCGCCATGCCGACGACGACACCCGCCAGCGTTACGGCGATGACCAAGCCGGCCACCACAACTCCCCAGACGCCGACGGTGTCCCGAACTCCAGCCCCCTCGTTGGGGCCCATGCCACCGGCACCCGGTCGCACGCGTCAGGGTTAGGCGCCCCGCGCTCGGAGATTGTCGGCCCCGAAGAGCGTCTCCAGGCACGCCATGTACTGCGCGTACCCGATGACCGTCACCCACACCAGCCAGGCTGGGATGGCCAGCGTCGCCAGCCATCCCCACCACGCCATCACCAGTCGCCTGCCCTGCGACCGGCCCTCCTCCACCATCGGCTGCACCGTTCCCTCCGACATGACACTTCGACGATAGGAGTGCTGAGCCCGTTCCCGACGCACTGACATGCCGCCGACAGTGAAACGCGACTTTGCCGGTGTCAGAGCGCGACCTGATGGCGGATCAGGGCCATAACGTCGTACTGATCGACCCCGTTCCAGCGCAGGTGCGAGAGGCCTCTCGCCACGGGACATTCCAGGCGCATGTCGGAGACGCCCGCGATCTGCGATTTGAAGATGACTCCTTCGACGCTGCGCTGCTCTTCGGGCCGCTCTACCACCTGACCTCACGAGCAGACCGTCTGCGGAGTCTCGCTGAGGCTAAGCGCGTCGTCCGGCGCGGAGGGTGGATCTTCGCCGCTGCGATTCCTCGCTTCATCCGTCACGCGGTGCTGACACTTGCGGAGGAGATTCCGCACCCTTACCCCTCGGACTGGATCTCCTTGCTGGAACATGGCTCGCCGGCAGGCGGGGGCCGCTTCCCCGGCGGACACTTCCACACCGCCGAGGAACTCGAGGACGAGCTCACGCGTACCGGACTCGTCAATCTCACCGTGTGTGCTATCGAGGGCCCAGACGGGCTTGCGCTCGAGCAGATGCGTGCGGTCGACGAGGACGTGCACCAAGCAGCGCTGAAGATCGTGCGTGCGGTTGGCCATCTACCCGCCATCCGGGACATGACCAACCACATGATGGGCATGGCCCAGGTCCAATAGGCGAAGGGCGAACGCACTCAGCCGCGATCCGCGCACTCATAGCCGATGTGCGTGCGGACCTGCGTCACCCCTCGGGGCAGTATTCGAGGACTCGGGGCACCCGGCCCCCCATCTTCATGCGTCTAGCAAGAGCGAGCATGTCGGAGCGTTCATCTGGCGTCAGCGGCTGCTCATCCTCGCTCAGCACGTCCGCGATCTGCTCAAGGGCAAGGCCGAACTCGCCTACGTCGATGAACTCTGCCACCAGCGTGATGTCCTTGCCGGGGAGCCGATCGTCCAGCCGGACCAGAAGGCCATGCAGAACCCCGATGATCTCCTGACGAGATGCATGATCCACCCGAGGATCGTCTCAGACGGACGCACTCACATGCCGCTGTCCGCGCTCTCGTGCCGATGACAGAGCGTTAGGTCACGTGCTCGTGCCTGATGCGACTCTAGAACTCAGCGCACTCGTCGAATCCGCAATGCTGCGACGGCGAGGGCCAGCGCTATGGCGGCAAGTATTGCGAACCAGAGGTAGCCCGCGACTACGACAACGGTCCGGGTGCTGTCTACGACGTCCAAACCCACCAACGCGAGCGCGAAGAGGAGGGCAGCTGCGACGAGCCGAAGGGCTACCGAGTTCGTTGGCATTGAGACCGTCCTGAGTTGCCCCGTCTTGCGAGGGTGGACGAAGTAAAGCAGCGTGGCGAATGATCCGGAAGGATAGGTTCGGCAGAGGTCGCGTCGTGTCGTGCAACGATCCGCTCTTGCCGCAGATCGGGAGTGCAGTTGCCTGCCGTAGTCATTCGCTAGCGAAAGAACTTCATGAGGTCGTAGTTGGCGACGGTTTCCGCGAGTCCTCGCGGACTTACCCCGAAGTTGTTCTGAGCCTCCGGATCGGCCCCCGCCGCGAGGAGCACCCTGACTACGGCTCCGTCGCCGTCGCGCACGTTGAAGAGCGCGACGCTGAGCGGGGTCTTGCCGTAGCGGTCCCTCGCGTCCACCAGCGCACCAGCCGAGAGCAAGACCTGGGCAACGGTCTCTTGCTGTGCCTGTGCGGCGAAGTGCAGAGGAGTGAACCCCGCGCTGTCAGCCAGGTTGACGTCGGCTCCCTCGTCGAGCAGCACCATGGCACGTTTCACGTCGCCCTCCAACGCGGCATAGTGCAGGGGCGATCGACCGGCTCGGTCCACAACATCCGGGGGCACAGACGCCATGGTCGCAGAACGAAACATCCGCTTCTGCCGCAGATAGCGTGCGCTGCGGCCATCCGCACATGCCGCGGACAGTGAAAGGCGGGCTCATGCCGGTGCCCGGCATGGTTTGCCGGGCACCGGTAGGCTCCGCTCGTGACCGCCAAGCCGCTGCCCACGTGGCCCCTGCCGGTGATGGCTCTGGTTCAGGTGCACTTCGGAACGGTGCTGGTATCACCCCTGAGGGAGTCGGGCGCGCCGTGGAGCGCCGGCTACGCATCGCTCTCCGCGCTCGCAACCCTGGTTGGCCTGGTGGTCTTGGCGTTCGCCGTCCGCAACTGCCTCCGGCTCTGGCAGGTGCCGACACGGGAAGCTTCGTGGGCGCTCGTTGCCGCCACCGTTCTGGTGGCTCTCGTCAGTGCCCTGGTGGCCACCGGGCCCATGTCGATCGGCCTGTGGCGCTGGGAGTCGCTCATCCCTGGGACATTGGCTGTGTACCTGATCGTGGTTCTGGTGCGTGAGATGTGCAGGCTACTGGCGCGGAGCCCGGAGCCGAATCAGTCGGTGAAGTCGTAGTGCCTTCGGCATAACCGGAGCCGCCGAGAGGGCTGACCGGTGACAGTGCCCCGGCCACCTCCGGTCATCCGCGAAGGCGACGACCGATGACTCGCGGCCTCGGGCGTGGTCCACCTTCCGTACGCGAAGCGCCAGGAGCGGATTCCGATGGATGAGACGCAAGCAGGGCGAGTTGCGGGCACCGGCCGGCGTGCGGATGGCGGACGTGCCCTCGCCACGATCGGCGGGTTCCGAGCATGGCGGTGATCGAGGACGTTCTGCCGCTCGGCGCCGAGTTGGAACGCTCCTACCAGGTGTACGTACGCGGGCGGCTGAAGTTCCGCGTCAAGCAGATCGTCTACGTGGCGTTCTCCCTCGACGAGACCGTGATGGGCGTCGCGTTCCCCAGGGAGGAGCGCGCGGCGCTTGTCGCGAGCGAGCCGCACAAGTTCCAGATGCCGTCGGCGTCGGACATGCGCTTCAACTGGGTCCACGCCGACCTTGCGGCCCTGGACCCGACCGAGGCCCGCGAGCTTGTCGTCGACGCTTGGCGCCTGGTCGTCCCCAAGAAGCTCTCCCGCGCCTACGATCTCACTCATCCCAACGGCCCGGGCTGAAGCCCGAACCCCGTGACGTCGACCGCTCTGCGACGTCACGCCTGGGGGAGGACGGGACTCGCAGTCTCACTGGGTGTGTCCCTATTGGCGACGCCACTTACCGGATCCGGAGCCGATGTGCGGACAGGCTGAGACACGTTTCTGTCCCGGTAGTTTGATTACCCGCCAGTGGCCACATCGATGCCTACGACGACCAGGACGAGCCCGCTGATGCTGCCGAGGACCCGTTGGGCGCCGGGTCGTGTCATGAACGTCCGGCCGCGGGAGACAAGCAGCACGAACAGCAGGTACCAGCCGGCGGTGACGGCCGCCCACACGATGCCGAACCCCAGGGTGGGCAGGAACCCGACGCCGGCGAACGCCGGGAGGAGCGAGATGGCGAACACGCCCGCCTTGGGGTTGCCCAGGTTGGTGCCCAGCCCCGCCAGGTATGCGGCCCGTCCACTGGCTGCCGTCTCGCCAGCGACGTCGCTCGTGGCCTGGCCGTCAGCGGGTCGCCGTGTCGCTGCCCACATGGTGCGCGCTCCGATGACGACCAGGATGCTGCCGCCGGTGAGCACCAGCGTCCGGTAGACGGCCGGGTCGGCCAGCAGGGCGGCCGATACGCCAGCGCCGGCTGCCCGGACCAGATGACAAGCCCGGTCGCGGTGCCGAGGATGGTGGCGGCGGCGATGCGCGGCCCGTCGGCGAGGGTCTGACGGAGCATGAGGGCCTGCCCGACGCCGGGCAGCATGGCGAGCAGCCAGGTGGTGACGACGAAGTTGAGCAGCACCGCGCTCACTCTGGCGAGCTGGCGGCGGCGAGGAAGTCGCGCACCGCGGTCCACATGGCGGGCGGGTTGGAGTACATCGGCCAGTGGCCGCTGTGCTCGGTGCTGACCACGTCGACTCCGTGGCGTCGCAGCTCGGGCAGGTAGCTCAGGTGGGCGTTCTGCTCGCCGTGCATGAACATCCGCGGCATCGACAGGCTGGTGAACTTCGTGAGCAGGTCGCCGTTGTCGGAGAGGTCGACCATCGACTCGAACACGGCCCGCACCACGTGGGGGTCGACGGTGGTGAGCACCCGTGACCCGTACAGGGCGCTGGAGTACTCCACCGACTGCAGGGAGCGGGCGGCGAACTCGGTGAGGAACTTGGTCGGGTCGTCGTCGCCGTGGGTGACGATCTGGCGGGACAGGAAGCAGTCCTCGGGGGCGACGTTGCCCTCGATGTCGATGAAGCTCAGCACCCGGTCGGGTACGCGGTCGGCGAGCACGAGGGCGGTGAGCCCGCCCATGGAGTGGCCAGCGATGTGGAACCGGTCGACGCCAAGCTGGTCGAGCACGCCGAGCGCGACGTCGACAAGGAACGGGATGGACACCTGCGTCAGGTCGCTGGCCGTGGACTCGCCGAATCCGGGGGCGTCGTAGGCGAGGAACGGGCGACCTGCCAGGCCGGGGAACTGGGTGAAGTCGGCGTACTCCTCCTTCGTGGACCCGAACCCGTGCAGGAAGACCACGGGCTCGGCCGTGCTCGTCCGGCCGGGGTCGTGGATGGCGGCGATGTTCACCGCAACGTCGCCGACGTTCAGGTTCACGGTCTGCATGGACCAGGACGGCTGGGTCATGTCAAGAACCTGCTTTCGTTAGGGCTGCGGCGAGTCGGTCGGCTGCTTCGGTCAGGCGAGTCTGGTCGAGCGCGAAGCTGATGCGCAGCCGGCCCTCGGCGCCGAACACCTCACCAGGGACGACGGCGACGTGCGCCTCGTCGAGCAGCCAGGCCGCGAGGTCCGCAGCCGTGCGGTGCTGGTCGCCGAGCAGCTTGCTGACGTCGGGGAGCGCGAACATTCCGCCGGCTGGCGCGGGGCACTCGACGCCGGGCACCTGGCTCAGCTTGGCGACGAGCAGGTCGCGAGAGGTGCGATAGCCGGTGACGGCGTGCTGGTCGGTCGGCGCGGTGAGCGCGGCGAGGGCGGCGTGCTGGGTCAGTGCCGGCACGTGGGTGATGGTGGCCGAGACCTGGGCGCGTGCGGTGGCGACGACGTCAGTGGGACCGAGGAGCCACCCGACCCGCCAACCGGTCATCGCATGGACCTTCGACACGCCGTCCACGACGACGAGGCGTGAGGGGTCCGCCACCACGGACGTCGCGGTGAACGGTTCGGTGTCGAACAGCAGGCCGCCGTAGACCTCGTCGGCGACCAGCCACACGTCGTTGCTGATGCACCATGCGGCGATGTCGGCGACGAGTTCTGCGGGGTGCAGCACGCCGGAGGGGTTGGACGGGTTCGCGATGACGACTGCTCGGGTGCGGGGAGTGCGGGCGGCCTCGAGCGCGGCGACCGAGGTGAGGCCGTCGGGTGTCCACGGGGACGTCGACGACGGTGGCGCCGACGGACTGCACGGCACCGACGTGGCCGGGCCAGCTGGGCTGGAGCACGCAGCACCTCGTCACCCGGGCAGGTCAGCGCGCCCAACGCGAGGTGCAGGGCGTGCTTGGTGCCGACGGTGACCTGCACGTCGCCGGCGCTGATGTGGTCGGGGTGCTTGGCTGCGACTGCGTTCGCGTAGCTCGGGCAGCCCGGCGGCGGGGCCGTAGTGGTGGGTGCGCGGGTCGCGCGCGGCCGCGACGGCGGCCTCGACGATGTGCGCGGCGGTGGGGGCCTCGGGTTCGCCGGCGGCGAGGGTGATGACGTCGACCCCGGACGCGCGGAGCGCTGCGGCGCGGTCAGCGATCGCGGAAGATGGGGTTGTCCGACTGGATGGTGTCAGCCACGGCCGACCTCCGTGAGCCCGTAGATGTCCAAGCTGGTCTCGCCGGCCCGGAGGCGGCGGATGATGTCGGCCTCCTTGGCGACACGCTCGTCGGCGGTGTCGAGCACGCGGTCGGCGATCTGCTGCGGGATGACGATGACGCCGTCGGCGTCACCGACGACGAGGTCGCCGGAGTGAACGGTGAGCCCGCCGACCTGGACGGGCACGCCGAGGGCGCCGCGGAACAGCTTGCGGGTGCCGCGCACGTTCACGTGCCGGGAGAAGACCGGGAAGCCGAGCTGTGCCATCTCGACGGTGTCGCGGACCCCTCCGTCGATGACGAGGCCGGCGATGCCGGCGCACCTGGGAGGCGACGGCGAGGACCTCGCCCCAGTGGCCGTAGTCCGCGCCGTTGACGTCGGCGACGAGCACCGACCCGGCGGGCGCGGCGAGGATGGCGTGCTGCAGCGCGAGGTTGTCACCGCCGGCGCCTTGGACGGTGAACGCCGGGCGCGGCGACCTGGGCGCCGGGCCAGGCGGCACGGATGCCGACGTCCATGGCGTACCGGCCGGGCCCGTTCGCGGCGACCGCGGCCTCGTACAGCGTCGCGGCGGTGTGCGCGGGCGCGTCCTCCGCGGGTCGGTCGCGGCGGTGATGCCTGTCCTCCGGTCCCGCGGTGTCCTCGTGCTGCGCTCATGGTGGCATCGGCGGTCTGGAGCGAGTGATAGCCGTGGCGCGCTGCGGGCCTCGCGCAGGGTCGCGCCGTCGCGGACGGTGGCGACGATGGCGGCCTCGACGCGCTCGACTCGTGTCGCGACCGCGGCGACCTCGTGCGGCCCGTTCGGCCGGGACGACGACGACTCCGTCCTCGTCGGCGCAGACGATGTCGCCGGGGTCGGATGATGACGCCGTCGATGAGCAGCGGCTCCTGCACGGCTGCGCACGCGTACTCGGTCCTTGCCGGTGCGCATGAACCGGCCGGCGCTCCAGATCGGGTAGTCGGTGGTCGCGATGACGGCGACGTCGCGGCACACGCCGTTGATGACGGTGCCGGCGACCTGCTGTGGGCGGCGACGTGGGTCATGATGCCGCCCCACACGGTGCAGTCGGTGCGGCCGGCGTTGTCGATGAACGATGACTGCGCCGGCGGGGACGTCGTCGAGGAAGTCGCCGACGGTGCCGCCGTGGTCGTCGACCGGCTCGTAGCGCGACGGTGTAGGCCGGGCCGCATGCGCGCTGTCCGGGTCGCAGCGGGGCGATGCCGTGCACTGACCCTGGCAGGCCAGCTTGTCGAGGGCGTCGGAGATGGACGCGGTCGGCAAGCGTCCGCGAGGCGGACGATCGGTGTCGTGGTCGCTCATCGCGGCGCCTGCTATCTGCTGTTCGGGTGGTCGGTCTGGCCGGCGAGGCGTGCGTCGTGCATGGCCTGGTCGATGCGGACTCCGCTGCGGATGTCGGCGGCGATGGCTGCTTCACGCTCGACGATGGCCTCTGCCGCGGCGAGCACCTCATCTGCGCGGTCGGCGGGCACGAACACGACACCGGAGTCGTCGGCGATGACCAGGTCGCCCTCGGCGACGGTCACGTCCTCGACCTGGACGGCGCACACCGGTGGCGCGCTGGCGCAGCCGGCCGCGGGCGGTGCGCGGGCTGACGCCCGGGCGAAGACGGGCAGCCCGAGCCGCTGCGGCCTCGGCGACGTCGCGGCACGCACCGTCGGCGACGACGCCGACGACGCCCTGCTGGACGCAGCCCAGCGACAAGATGCCGCCCCAGCACGACACGTCGAGGCGGCCGCCGTTCGCCATCACCAGCACGTCACCGGGACGCGCGTCGGCCACGACCGAGGTGGCCAGGTGCGGTCCTGGCGGGCCGCCGGCGTCGACCTCGAGGGCGATGGTCCGGGCGCGACCGACGAACCGCGGGGTGCCCCACGCGGGTCGCAGGCCGCCGAGGCCGGCCGGGAGGTCCAAGCCGTCGAGGGCGTCGGAAACGACCGTGGAGTCCAGCGCGGTCAGACGCCGCACTAGCTCATCGGACGGTGGGCCGTCCGTAGAGCCGCAGGCGAGGTTCGAGGGTGAGGCTACGGAGGATTTGGCGGTGCTCATGTGACCAGTAGACGTCCACGAACCCGTATGGTGAAGGTCCGAATCCGTATGCCATTTTTTTGCGAGGCAGAATAATGATCGAGGTGCGCGAGGCCCGCTACTTCATCGCGGTGGCCGAGGAACTGCACTTCGGGCGCGCTGCCGAACGCCTGCACATGTCGCAGCCCCCGCTCTCGCAGACCATCAAGGCACTTGAGCAGCGCTCGAGCACCGAACTGCTCACCCGTACCACCCGTGCGGTCGCGCTCACCGCCGCCGGCGAGATACTCCTCGAGCAGTGCCGCCGCCTCGTCAACCTCGCGGAGGAGGCCGAGACCGCGACCCGTGACGCCGCCACCGGCCAAATCGGCCGGCTGCGCATCGGCGCCGTCACCTCCGCATTCTTCGACCCGCTCCCGGTGATGCTCGCCGGCTTCCGCGACCGGCACCGTGGTTGATGTTCGGCAGCTCCTCCGGGCTGCCGTACTCGCACCGGGCCACCGCCTCGTCCCCGTCGTACACCAGCGCGAGCCAGACACCTGGGATGGGTTCGCGGGCTGGCGGAGCGGGCACAACGACGTGTTCGGTGGCTGCTCGACCGCGCCCGCGGTCAAGGTACGTCGGCAGGCTCGCACGCGAACAGCATGCCGGCCGTCCGGGAACGTCGTGATGGTGCCGGCCCGCTTGGTCGCGGACCAACTCGGCCACAGCCGGCCTTCCATGACTCAGGAAGTCTACCTTGCCCGGAGGGCGGCGGACTCCCAGGCGGCGCTGGTTGAAGGCCGCGTCAAGGGACATCGCGGCTGCGGGCGAAAAGCATGGCAAAAGCATGGCCAAAGAAGAAGGCCAGCAGCCGTGAGGGCCGCTGACCTGGGTGTTTGTGCGCCATCAGGGACTCGAACCCCGAACCCGCTGAAACTGGCCGCGTGTTTGCTCGGCTATCTGCTGTTCGCGCTCATTTGGCCTCTGACCTGGGCTTTCGCCAGTCCAGCCTCCCCGGCGCTCGTGGGCATTTTCGGGCGGTTTCCCGCTCATGGAGGTGGTGTAAACCATGGCGGTTTGCGATCGGAGTGGCCACCGCGGAATGCCAGTTAGGTCCACTCGGCTGTCGGTGAACTCGGTGAAGTCGTCGTAGCCGCTCAGCTCCAGGACCGATTCTGTATCTTGCTTCAGAGTCACGTCTCCGGAGAGCTCTCCCACGTTCTGCTCCCCGCCGCAAGCAGTACGAGGAGGAGCTCGACATCCTCCCCGACTACCGGATCACTTGCATCTTGGACGCCTACCGCTCCAACCCCGACCGCACCCCCTTGGCGCTCGCCACCACCGCGGCCGTGGTGGCCCTGCTGGTCGCGCCGGCTCGATGGTGCTGGTCGCCATGAGCACGTTCGCCGGCAGCCTCCTCCTCGCCACTTCGCCACCCGGCGGTCCCCGAACCGGGGACAGCTAGAGGGCCCGGAGAACCAGAAGCCAATATGCACGACAGAGATCGACCATGCCTGACCTCGCCTACGGCGCCACCACGCTCGGCATCGCGGTCGCCATCACCGTGGCCCTGCGGGCGCTGCCCTTCCTGCTCAAGAGCGTCATGGCCGACTCGGCTCTCCTCACCGACGTCGGCCGTTGGATGCCCCTCGGTGGGGTCGCGATCCTCGCCATCTATGGCCTCGCCACCATCGAGCTCACCCAGTCCCCGCACGGGGTCCCCGAACTCGCCGGAGTGGCAGCAACCCTGGGCGTGCACCGGTGGCGACGCAACCCCGTCCTGAGCATCATCGCCGGCACCACCGTGTGCCAATCCTCACGCCCGTGATCTCCTAGAGCAGCAACGCCCACCGTCCACCCAGCCGTCGAGGGACACCGACCGCCATGCCCTACTTCCAACGTCTCGACGAGACCCGGTTCGCGGCCACCGATGAGGTGAGCGGTGCCTGGAACGTCGACCACCAGCACATCGCCCCTGCACTCGGGCTGCTCGCGCACGCCGTCGAGCTGGACCGGGACCAGAGGCGCACCGACAGGCTCAGCATCGGTCGCCTCTCCTACGACATCCTCGGCACCGTGCCCGTCGACACCGTCGAAGTCGCCCTGCGAGTCCTGCGGCCGGGACGGACCATTGAGCTGGTCGAGGCGTTACTGCGCCACGACGGCCGCGACGTCGTCCGCGCACGCGCCTGGCTGCTACAACACGGCCAGAACCAGCGCATCGCCGGGACGCCACTTCCTGCAATGAAGCCGCCGACCGACCTCGCACCCTGGGACCCGACGACAGTCTGGCCAGGCGGATTCATCGCCTCCGCGGAGGTCCGACGGGATCAGGATGAACCGGGACGGGCACGCTTCTGGGTACGCACCGCGACTGCGCTACTCGACGACGAGCCGATCAGTGACCTCGCCCGCTTCGCAGGACTGCTCGACATCGCCAACGGCATGACTGTTCGCGCTACTCCTGAGAAGGTCGCGTTCCCCAACGTCGACCTCACCGCCCACATCTTCGAGGAACCACACGGCGAGTGGATCGGCTTCGACACCTCCGTCTCCTTCGGTGCGACCGGCCTCGGCCTCACCAGCAGCGTGATCCACGACCAGGAAGGACCAGTCGGCACTGTGGCCCAGACCCTCACCGTCCGCCCTATGGGATGAGGGTCGACCCCTCGACGTCACGCACGAACGCTTTGACACGCTGGTCATGGCCCCGTCGCGCACAACCGCGATCCGGCGCGTCAGCGTTGCGTCATACCTGAGCACGGCTCAGGATTGTGCTCCAGCGGCGGTTGCTGCAGCCCTCGATGCGCAACGGCTCGAGATAGATCGGCCAGACTTGCGGTTCGCGAACGGTCGTCTCCCAAAGTCTGCTACGAATTGGGCGATGCGCTTTGACTCCAGACCTTCTGCCTCAACCTCGGAGTCTCTCGCCACGCGACCAGAAGCTGATCACTGTCTGTCAACTACCAGATGTAGCGTCCTCCAATGGCCGACCGGCTCGCCGGCGCCATGTCGCCGGTTTTCCTCGAGCCGCTTCTTCAGACCTCGTCTCCGCTCGTGCCAGCACCCGCTTTTCCGATGTAGATCACTTGTACGCCCTCGACCCAGGCCGAGTCGAGATCAGTGTGCGCGACCAAGGGTGCTTGCCTTTGGACCACCCCGCGGAGCTGACGTCGCGGTAGGTCGGGCGGACGGTCTCACCGCGCAGTACGACACAGACGCCTGGGCCGCGCGGGACGGATGACGAGGGAAGCTCGGCGAACCGAACGAATCCCTGGAACCCTGCCGCGCTTAAGCCCTCTGCGTCCACTCCATCGACTCAGTCTGCATTACCGTTTACAACCGCTCGCAGCCAACCGCAGCGCTGCAGAGCGAGAGGTGTGTCTTTCCGCCGTTACCGTGCCGCCAGGGCGGTCTATCCTTTCGATGTGGAGCCAGACGCTGATCCCCGGGATGTGGCCATCAGGGCTCTCGATGCCGCGGAGGCCGCCTCGCCACTGGCTGCCGTTGAGGCGGTCACGCATGAGCTTGGGGTGGCTCTGGGGGCGAGCGCGGTGTCATTCCTGATTGCTGATCTGTCTGGACGTGCCTTGGTCCGGCTGGCCCACGTCCGGATCGGCACTGGCGTCGAGGAGTCGACGCATACCCGACAGTTCTCCGAGCGCGAGCGGCGGCGTGGGGAGGAGTCCGCGACGGTCCTGCCGTTTGATGGTGGTCCCTGCGAGCAGGCGGTCCGCACGCAGACCGTGCAGATTCTCGGTCCCGGTAGCGCCCCCGATGAATCGGGGACTCCTGGGCAGTGGCGGGTGCTCGCGCCTGTGACCGAGAGGGGGGAGGTCATCGGGCTGCTGGAATTCCTCACCCCTGCCGAGCCGCAGCCCCACCGAGTGGGTGATATCGCTCGGCTGGCTCACGTGCTGGCTTTCGTGGTGATCGCCAATCGACGACACAGCGACTTGTTCGAGTGGGGGCAACGCACTCGGCCGCTGTCATTGTCCGCTGAGATCCAGCACCGGCTGCTTCCTGGTCCGCAAGCCTGTGAGGCCGGCGCGTTCACTTTAGCCGGCTGGCTGGAGCCAGCAGCCGAGATCGCCGGGGACACCTTCGATTTCAGTCTCGGCCGCGATGTGCTGCATCTGTCGTTGACTGACGCAATGGGGCACGGCGTGGGGGCCGCCTTGACGGCAACGCTGTGCGTGGGCAGCCTGCGCAACACCAGGAGCGATGGCGCCACACTGCTGGAGCAGGTCGCCGCTGCGAACACAGATCTGAGCGAGCACGCGGTCGCGCGGCGGTCCGAGGACTTCGTCACCGGGCTGATCGGTCGTCTCGACCTCATCACCGGGTCGCTGGAGCTGGTCAACGCCGGCCATGTCGCCCCCTATCTCGCTCGCGGTGGGGAGGTGAGGCAGCCGCCGCTGCCCGTGGATATTCCGCTGGGGCTCTTCGCGTCGACCACCTATCGTCGTAGCCGTCTCCCCTTAGCTCCGGGGGACCGCATCGTGCTCGTGACCGACGGCATGCTCGAGCGCAACGCCGCCGGTCTCGACCTTCCCGCTTCGATCAAGGACACACGCTCGCTGCATCCTCGGGAGGCAGTTCGAGCCCTGGCGGATTGCGTCCTCAACGCGACACAGCGAGATCTCAGCGACGATGCCACCGTGATGTGCCTGGATTGGCATGGCGGGCATGGTCGCAACCGCGCCAGCCTCCACGGAGCCGAACCAGCGCTCGCCAGCCGACGGCTCTGAGCGGTGCCAGATTCTGGCGTCTGTGCCGCGCAAACCCACGCGGTGCGTTCGCCCGGCGCCCGTACGACGGTCCGGTTGAGCACGCCTCGCCGGCAAGTCGCCATCGGCTGCTGCGGCTCCCGGCGGGTGAGGTCGCAAACCTCCGCAGCACTCGCGGCGACACCCGTCCGAGCCGCGTCACAGCCGCGCATGACGCGGTGGCGGTGAGGGCGGACGATACGTCCGGACATACAGCTGCAATGAAGCCTGCGCTCGTTCGGCGGATCCGCGCGGGTGAGAACTGGGTCTGTACTGCGTTGAAGCCTGCATGGTCTAGGAACTGAGGTAGCGGTCCGCGGCCGTTGGCCCTTGATGCTACGCACCGGTTGGGTAGTCGTGCGACGTACGACCTCGGTGTCGCCGTCGCCGAGCTCGATCGCCAGCGTGGTGTCGGAGACCAGCACGGTGACGGTCTGGTGCTTGTGCGCACGGCCGAGGGCGACCTTTTGTCCGGCGACCATGATCACCCCGGCGTTGGAGGCGCCGCTGCACCCGGACCGGCTCGGTGGACGGTCGTGGCGGTGGGCCAGCCGGCCGCTGGCCCTTGAGGCCGTTGACCTGGTCGTGTGTGAGCGGGTTCTTCCGGGTGCGCAGCAGCTCACGGGACTCCAGGTCGTAGAACATCAGCGTCGCCGGTTCGATGCGGATCCCGACCCGGCGGCCGCCGAGGATCTCCGCGGCCAGGACCTGCTTACCGCCCAGGGAGACCAGGCCGAGTCGGGACACACAGCGTTCCACCTCGATCGCGTCGCCGTCCTCGGCCGGCGGCAGCGGCGAGCTGCTGGCCGGCACCGCGCCCTGACTGACGAGGTTGGCGAGGTCGACCACGGACAGGTGGGAGCGCACGGTCTTGATCCGGGTGCCGCGATCAGCTCGTGGATGAGGTCGCAGTCGGCCCAGATCCGCGCCGTCGCCCCGGCCCGGTGGGTGCCCATCCAGAACTGCCGCTGGCGACACCACCCGGTAGACGTCGACCGCCACCTGCGCCTCCTCCACCGAAGTGAACGGGCCGACGAGGTCGAGGAAGTCCGGCCGGAAGGTGCCGTGGAAGCGCTCCACCTTCCCGTTCTGGTTCGGCGAGGCCGGCTTCGTGAGCCGATGCGTGATCCCGTTCTTGCGGCAGATCTTGTCGGACAACACGTCCCCGTTGCGGGTGCCGTGCTTGCCGGACCGGTCGGTAAACTGCTTGCCTTTGTCGGTGATCACCCCCTCCGGGACCCCGTAGGTCACCAGCGCTAGATGGTGGCGCTCAGCGAGCTGGTGACGCGGGTCGGCCAGCCGCAGAACCTGGCCTCCCAGCACCACCTGCGGCTGTTGCGTGGTGATGGCCTGGTCACCGCCATACGCAGCAGCTTCGACGACCGTGACAACTACTACCACCTGGATCTGGACCGCTGCGGATGCGCTGGCCGAGACCGGCGCCGCGCTGCACCCGGCGCTGCCCGAGGACGCCGCACCACCGATCGTCACCCGTCTTCGGGTTCCGCCAGCGCGAACGCATTCCTCGGCCTCCGGGGCTGCCGCTGGCGCGATAGCAGCAGCGGGCTGAGGAGATCGTCGATCTCCAGTACCGGAACGATCGAGAGCTCGTCCTGCAACCGGCGGCGGTAGACGCGGTACGCGTGGATCGCCGCAGACGGGTTGCCCGCGAGCAGGTGCGCACGGATCACGATCGATTGAGCGCTCTCCCGCAGTGGCTCGATCGTGATCGCCTGCTGGGCGGCGCTGAGGGCGAGGTCATGGTTGCCTCTGCCCAGCTCACTCAGGGCCAGGAACTCCAGGGCGCGCAGCCGAAGATGTTGAAGCTGTTCCTTCTCGAACAGCACCCAGTCCTCGTACCATCCGGGCAGAAGATCGCCGCGACTCAGGAGAGTCAAGGTCTCGGAAGCCCCGGCCTGCCAGCCGTGTCCTATCTCCGAAGCGCAGCGCAGCAGGGCGTGCACGTCGACGTTTACCTGGGGACCAAGCGCCACGGTGGATCGTCCGGCGTCGAGAAGACCGGTAACCGCTCTGCGACTGCGCAGCACAGCGGCTCGCAGGCTGGTAAGCGCGCGCTCCTCGGTGGTGTCCGGCCACAGCGTGCCTGCGACGTGAGGTCTGGCACGTCGGCCTCGCAGGGCCAGAAGGGCGATGAGCCGCTGCTCGCGGTGCCCGAGCTCGACGGGCTGGCCTGAGACGCGTAACCGCCAGCACCCGAACAGCGTCAGGTCCAACCGACCGGTATCGTCCATGATGTCATCTCGCAGCGTGTCAGCCACCGCCTCCTGCTGGGAGAATTACGCCGCTCCATAGCGTGGGGCGCCGATTCAGGAATCCGCAACCACCTTGAGTTCACTCTTGGGGCGCACGAGGCAGGTGTCAAGTGCGTGACGTCAGGTAAGGACCCTGCTGCACCTAATGGGTCACTTCGCGAGTGACATAAGCCATCGATCGACGACGGCTTGTAGTTCGCCCGGGCTAGTCACTACGCGCTCGACCGGGTCGGATTCCGGGCCGGTCATCGTGATGCGAGCGAGCATCCGGCCGGCGACGCCTTGTTTCCACACGCTGATCACGAGAACGCCTTCTGCGTCCACGGCCGGTCCTGCCGCTTGGTGATCCACTACGTCCCCAATTTGCCCGGTTCGTCGTATTCCCGCGAGCAATTGTTTGTAGCACAACTGTCACAGCCCCGTGCCAGGTTTGGAAGATTCGAACGCCATTTCCGCGAAGCCTGTCACGTTGCTGTCACGGTGGCGGCGTCGAATGGCTGCCGTCACGTATCAGTAGCGCAGCAGCGGGGAGGTGAACCAAGATGCGCAAGGAACTGACAGTCACAGAACTCGACAGCCAGCACGTCGAGCTGCTTCCGGCAAGAGAGACGTTGTCCGTCAACAACAGCTGGGCGGACGTGTTCGCCTCGAACTCGTCGCTGGCAGTAAACGCGGCTTCGATCCACTCGTCTGCGGACAGCGAGGCCCTTCAAAGCATCGTCGTCCGACAAGGCTGATCACCGATCGCGTGGCCTCGCCAGCGAGGCCACGCTGTTGGTCGCTTCGGTCAGGCAGCAGAAGGAGGTGAACCGATGCGCTGTATCCCTGCCATACATTCCGACGAGCTCGAGGCGCAGACCGCACAGTTGCTTCCCCGGCGAGAGACTCTCTGTTCTATCGCGTGCACGAACGTGGTGAACGTCGTCGGCGTCAACGTGGCGATCGCGATCAACGCCGCAAGCATCAGCGCCAGCGCCGATGCACTGGCGGAGCAGTCACTGAGTTCGATGCAGCCTTAGCCGGCCATCATCGTGACGGCGAGTGTGTGCTCTGGCGCACTCGCCGTCATCCTCCAGAGCAGTCCAGAGCCCCAGAGCGACAAGACCGGTGAATCATGACTGCTGACCAACGAGCAGGCACGTCATCGCGCCACTGGTGGCGGCTTCCAGACGGGCTGCAGATGCTCGGACAGGTCCAAGGGTCCGGGATACGCGAGCCCTCCTTCCTGCTCCGGCGCGCGGACGGCCAGGTCGTCCAGGTTTCCGAGCTCTTGAACCTGGTGGTTGCCGAGGTCAGGTCCGACCGGAGCCCGGAGCAGGTTGCCGACGCCGTCAGCGAGGCCTACGGCCGGACGCTCACCGCCGACGGGCTCGCGCGACTTGTCCAGACCCGGCTCGAACCGCTCGGGCTCGTGGAAGGCGGAGAGCTCGGCACCGCTGTGACACCCCCCACGGCAAACCCGCTCCTCTCCCTTTCGTTGAAGGGCACGCTCGTGCCCGCCGCGTGGGTCCAGCCGGTGGCCAGGTACCTGGCGCCCCTCTACCGGGCACCGGTCGTCGTCGCAGCCTTGGGTGGCTGGGTTCTTCTCGACCTGGTGCTCGTCCGGGCCGGGAACTTCGGTGAGGCGGTCGAGCAGCTCTTGGCCACCCCTGCGTTGCTCCTGAGCCTGTACTTCCTGATGACGGTGGGCGCACTCATCCACGAGGCCGGCCACGCGGCGGCATGCCGATACGGAGGTGCGCGACCGGGCGCGATCGGCTTCGGCGTCTATCTGGTCTTTCCGGCGTTCTACACCGACGTCACCGACGCCTACCGGCTTGGTCGCGCCGGTCGGATACGCACTGATCTCGGCGGGCTGTACTTCAACGTGTGGTGCCTCTTGCTCTGCGGGATCATCTACCTGGCGACGGACAACGGGTTGTTCCTTCTGGTGTTGCTGATCATGCACCTGGAGATGGTGCAGCAGCTCGTGCCCGCCGTTCGCTTCGACGGTTACTACCTGTTGGCCGATCTCGCCGGCGTCCCTGACCTGTTTGCGAGGGTCAGGCCGGTCCTGTCCAGCCTGCTACCCGGTCGTGGAGTCGACCCGAGGGTCCAGGAACTACGCCCGGCGGCCCGTCGGCTGGTCATCGGATGGGTCTTCGTTGTCGTGCCCACCCTCGCGTTCGGAATGGCCTGGCTCATCTGGCAGCTGCCGTTCATCATCGAGCGGACCCTCATCTCCGTAGGCGTGCAGGCGCACCAGCTCGACCGGGCTTGGAACGGCCACGACGTCGTCGTGATGTTGTTGTCCACCATCTCGATCGCTCTGCTGGCACTGCCGCTCCTCGGGATCGGAGTGCTGCTCTGGAGGCTCGGATCACTTCTCGTGCAGACACTCCGAGGTCAAATCACCCGTCGAGCTCCACATAAGGAGACAACCATGACAACCGAGCTTCACCCAGCCGCGCTCACTGCCGCGGCATTCAACGAGTCCGACCTGCTGCCCCGCAGCACGCCGGAGCCGAGGGCCGGATGGCACCGGGCGATCTACCAGTTCTCCGGTCGAACCCTCAACCCCGGCCCCAGCGCAGCCGAGAGGAGCAGGGCTCAGCTCGAGCAAAGGCTTCGGACGCCCATCGTGGGCTCCCGGCGAGTCGTCGTGATGAGCAGGAAGGGCGGTGTCGGAAAAACCACGATGACGCTCGCTCTGGGAAGCGTATTCGCTACCTTGCGTGGCGATCGCGTGGTCGCGGTCGATGCGAATCCCGATGCGGGAAACCTCGCCCACAGAGTGGCACCTCCGAACAGCCGGACGATCACCGATGTCCTCGCGGACATCGACAAGATCCGCAGCTACGCGGATCTCAGGTCCTACGCATCGCAGGCTCCTGAGTCGCGACTCGAGGTGCTCGCGTCGGATGACGACCCACGGATCGGGATGGCGCTGGACCGGGACGACTACCACCGGATCATCAGCCTGCTGGACCAGTACTACAACCTCATCCTGCTCGACACGGGCACCGGCATCCTGGACAGTGCCAACCAGGGATTGCTCACCGAAGCGGACGAACTCGTGCTCGTGTTGAGGGCGGGTGTGGATGGTGCGCGGGCCGCAGCGTTGACCCTCGACTGGCTCGAGGAGCATGAGTACGGGGCACTCGTCGAGCGGGCAGTCGTCGTGATCAACGGCGTGCGCCGAGGAGTCGACGTACCGCTGGACCAGATGACGAAGCACTTCTCGCAACGTTGCTCGCGCGTGATCGCCGTGCCCTGGGATTGTGCGCTGGAGACCGGGGCACAGACCGTGCTCTCCTCGTTGCACCGCGACACGAGGCAGAGCCTGGTCAAGATGGCGGCAGCGGTCGCCGACAACTTCTCGTCGTCAGGGCCCAGGCAGTGAGCAACCCGTGGACGCGAGCGACAGCCGTGTGCGCGCTGCTGACCCTCACGTTGACCGGCGCGGCCGTACCTGCAGCCCAGTCCGGGTCGGTTCGGCACGACCGGGTCGACATGGATCTGACCGCGTCGGCACTGACCGCTCCGGAGAGCCCGACGGTCATCGACAATGCGTACGACGCCGTTCGCTCCGCCCACCGACCGGTGAAGGCCGACGCGGTCGCTGCCGCCGCCGCCACCTGCGACGGCTGCACCGCCGATGCCTCGGCGTTGCACATCGTGCACGTATACGCACCGCGCCGCGCCGGCGTGAACAACGTGGCCACCGCCTGGTCCCAGTGCGCGGACTGCCGCGCGACAGCACTTTCCGTTCAAGTGGTCGTGGTGCACCGACAGCGACGCGTTCAGGTGAACAACCGTGCGTTGTCTGTCAATGCGTCATGCGACCAGTGTCTGTCGGCAGCAGCGGCGTTCCAGCTCGTCTTGGGCGGCAACCCCAAAGACCGGATGGGGAGGCGGGACCGCATGAAACTCAAGCGCTGGGTGGCGCAACAGGCAGCGAGCCTCCGTGGCGACTCCGCGGCTGAAGGTTCGCCGGCCCGCACGGCCGGGTCTGCAGAAACGGCGCTCAACACACTCGCCCACCTCGCCGGCGACGCCTGGCAGGGCGTCATCACGCACCGAGATGTCGCGATGCGATGACAAGCGGGGACCCGCCTACTCCGTAGCGTCAATTTGCGGAGGCGACGGACAGCTGAGAAGCAGGAATGAAGCGCGATCGCACCATGCAAGACCTTGGCCGACGCTCAATCGCGCCTCTGCCGTGCAGTCCGGCGAGGGGACGCCGCTAGAGATTCCCACTGGTGGCTCGGTGTACATCAAGGCGAATACCGGGAATACCAACGGATCATTGACGGTGCTCGAGAGCGTGCTCTCACCGAAGGAGGGACCGGCGCTGCACACCCACCTTCGCGAGGACGAGCTGTGGTATCTCCTCGAGCGTGACTTCCGATTCAAGGCGGGTGACGCTCTGGTTCGTGGTGTCGACGGGCGGCATGGCGATCGGTCCACGCGGCACGCCGCACTGCTTCCAAAGCGTCAGCGACGCGCCAGCCCGGTTGCTGGTCATCACTACGCCGTCGGGACTGGAGCGGTTCTTCGAGGAGTACGCCGAGCTCCTGCCGGGACCCGTGGATCCTGAGATGCGCTCCGCTGTCGGGCACGCCCAACTGGGTCGATTTATCGGTCCGCCGCTCGCGGTTTGCGACCCGCTCTAGGGGTGACGCGTGGCCACCGCCCATGTGCCGATCGTCGCTAATAGCCAGCGCAACAGCCGGTCACCGAACGGGCGACCAACGTCCGCGCAAGTAGCCGCGTTCGGCGGTGGTCAAGAACGCCTTCACAACCTGGAAGGCCGAGATCGCCAAGGGCGACGAATGGCTCGACGCACTTGAGGGAGCCGCCGGGGCCGCGAGGTGCCGGTCGACAGTGGCACCGTCGCCCCGCGCGACGTGCTCGTCATGTGATCGGCCGAGCGCACAAGGTTGACCGACGCCGCAGCAGGAGCCCGGCCGATGATGGTCTTGATACGCCCCATCGACCACGACGTCACCGTCGAAGGTCACCAGACCGTCCGCAGTCGCCTCACGCTGCTTCCGCGTGCTGGTGTTCACCGAGAACCCCTCAGCCACGTTCGAGTCCACCTCCGTCTTGGGAGCCGACACCCGTCCACTCCACGTCAAAGGACACCTGGTGGAACACACCCCTGTTGTCCCGGACGGCGCCTGCACCGGAGGCGTGGACGTCCTTTAGGTTCTCGGTGCTTGTAATGGTCGCCGGCACGGCGTTGCCGACCCAGCTGAAGGACCCGTCTGGGCAGACGACGTTGTACTGCACCCTCGCTGTCGGGTCCGCTCGTCCTCGGTCTCGGGCGCCTCGAAGTCGCGCGTGCTCCGCACCAGCAGCGTTGCCGCCCCGATCGACCCGTCGGCACACTCGTGTGGCACCGCCCAGAAGGCTTCGGCCGTCTCCTCGAAGAAGTAGGACCGTTCTGCCTCGGCCCGGTGGCCAGGTGGCCAGGTGCGGCAACTATCAGGGGACGGGGAAGCCATGGAGCCGCGCAGCCGGATGAATCGCCGAGAACGCGGACGACACCCCACCCGTATGGCGACGCACCCCCGAAACGGGCCTACCTCGCCGGAGACGCCCGTGCGGCGCGGCAATCCTGCACGCCCTCGGATCGCCGTAATACGGCTCGACGCGCCGATGGGTGGACTATCAGCTGTTCTCGCTCTGGGGCAGGTGCGCTTTCGCCTCGTCGTACGTGCCCGCGGGAGTCGACTCGGCCGGGGCGTAGATGAGGTGTAAAACGCCGGTGGTGAAGGCCTGGGAGGAGACCAGCCGTAACGGGATCGGGGATTCGCCTTCGTCGAACAGGCGCATGCCCTTGCGGACGGCGATCGGGTGGACCAGCAGGTGCAGTTCGTCGAGGAGACCGGCGGCCAGTAGCTGACGAACGACGGAGACGGATCCGCTCATCGCGATGTCCGTCGCGCCCGGCTCGCTCTTCAATGCGGTGACGACCTCGACGAGATCGCCCGCCAGCTGCTCGGAGTTCCGCCAGGTGAACTTGAGATTCTGGTTGGACACGACGATCTTGCGCGCATCGCCGAGCGCCTTGGCAAAACTGGCATCCTCGCCACCCGCGGCCTCGCGGTCCGGCCACGCACCGGCGAAGCTGTCGTAGGTCTTGCGGCCGAGCAACAGCGTGTCGGCGGTGCCCAGCTGGCCGTCGACGGCCGCGCCCATTTCGTCGTTGAAGTACGGGAAGTGCCAATCCCCGGGGTCCTCGACGACACCGTCGAGCGAGATGAACAGTCCAGCGGTGATCTTCCGCATCGAACTACTCCTTGATCATCGTGAAGAGGTGCCGTGTCATCGAGTCTGACCGAGGTCGGAGCGGAATCTCATCGCGAGGTGGCGATGAAGCGTCTCGAGACGAGGGGTGAACAGGCTCACGCCCGTTGCCACGGCGGACGTCATGGAGAGCTGACGGGTCCCGGCTGAACCTCGTGCATGGTCTCGACCTGTTGGAATCCGGAGCGCCGGTTGGTCCGCTGCATCGCGCCGTTGCCCTGCTCGGTCCATGTGTGTAGCCCCTCGGCAGCGGGTGAGATCGCCTGTACCTGAACAAGATTCGCCCACTTGAGTCGCTCGCCCAGTCGATGGCCGCGGTGGGCTCGCATGACGTACGGGTCGTCCTGCGGGGTCTGGACGGACCCTTGGTGCTGGTGTGTGCGTATCTGCTCGGAACGCCACCACGAAGATGGCGGCCATCGCGACCACCATGCCTGCCCTGAGCACAGCCTCGTCGGCCCGCGCCTGGTTGCCGAGCCAGGTGTAGCCGGACCATGTCCACCAGAGCAGCGCCAGGCTCAACAGCCTTTGGAGTACGCCGTGCAGGGTGTGCTCGTGCGCCATATAGCCGGTGACCTGGGTGGCGGCGAAGACGTACACGCTGATCTGTCGCACGACCCCACGCTGGCTTTCCCTGGCCCCGACCGCCGCACTATCCGCGCCGCCCCCGACCAAGGTGCATGCGCCGTAGCATGATCGGGTGGTGGCGAGCGACGCGTATCGAGAACTGGGTGAAGCCGCCTGGTCATGGGTTCTGAGCTACGTGCGCGAGGACGACGGCCCGTGGATACCGGTCACGGTGTCGGAGGACGGGCAAGTGGCACCGGCCGAGGACCGCGACTCGCTGTACGCAGGGATCGGCGGCCTGGCACCCGTGCTGGCCGAGATCGCCCAGTACCGAGCACTGAGCGACGTCGAGCAGGTCCTCGCGACCCGCGTCGTGGCCCGGCTCTCTGCCGAAGCCAGCGTCCGAACGGAGCCCTCCCTGTACGACGGACTGGCCGGCGACGTGACGGCGCTGAAGCTGCTCGCCCCAGGCAGAGAGCAGATCGCGTTGCAGCGGCTCGCCGATCTGATGACCCCCTCAGGGTGGAACACCACGATCCAGCTCGATCCGGGGTCGCATGCACAGCTGACAGACCTCGTCATGGGCACTGCGGGCGTGGTGCTCGCGGCCATCTGGGCCGGCGGTCCGCACGCCGAGAACATCGCGGTCACCGGTGGGGAGGCACTTCTTCGGGCCGCGGACCATACCGAGGCCGGCCTGGACTGGGGAATGCTGCCAGGTTCGCCGTCCAGGGGACCGAACTACTCACACGGCACCGCCGGGATTGCCACAGCCCTGGCCGTAGCCGGGGCGGCCCTGAACCGCCAGGACTTCGTCCAGGCCGCGCGGCAAGGCGCCCAGCACCTGCTCGCCGTGGGTTCGCTGCACGACGACGGGTTCATCGTCCCGCACACCATCCCGCCCTCCACCCGCGACGTGGAGCCGGTGACCTACACGTGGTGCCACGGGCCGGCCGGAACCTCCTACCTGTTCGCGGCGTTGTCACACGCCGGCGTGGCCGAGGTGGCCGACTTCGAGGTCAACGGGTTGCGGCAGCGATGCCTGCACTCGATCCTCACCTCCGGCGTACCGCAGCGGCTCCGCCCCGGGTTCTGGGACAACGACGGCCGCTGCTGCGGAACGGCAGGCGTCGGGGACGTGCTGCTGGACGGCGTCCAGGACTCCCCCGGCCCAGCTCGAGCCGACATGCTCCTCGATGCCGCACGCACCATGGGGGACGCCCTCGTCGAACGTGCGATCCGCGACCAATCCGGCGCATACTGGCGGTTCCTGGAACATCGTCAGGACCCGCCGCTGCTGCCACCCGGCACCTCGTGGATGCAGGGCGCCGCCGGGATCGCGGCCTACCTTCTCCGCCTCACCCGAGTCATCCAGGACGGGCCGAGCGCCTCGGTGGTCGATCGCCCCGACCAGTGGTGGGCAGTACCGACCCAGCTGCGCACCGTCCACACCGTCGGAAGGACTCCGGCAACCGCACCAGGACATGGGCTCTCCTAGTCGGGCAGGAGGAAGCATGTGGCCGCCTGATGCCGACTCTCTGGTCGTCCTCCAAGAGGAGCTTGCACACGCCACCCCCGAGCCGTGGAGACCGCCCACCGTGGTACGAGTCGGCAGCTGCTGGGTGTGCTTTGAACGTGGCCTCACCGGCCACGGCAGCGCAGACGACCCGGCCTGGGCTGCCGCACTGGTAATGTGTGGCGGCGAAGTCGTCGACCAAAGGGTCGTCTCCGACGTGGCGGGTGCGCCGTACGTGCCCGGGCTCCTGGCGCTGAGGCTCGGCCGGCTGATGGACCAGGTGACTCGCGGCCTGGCGACCCGCCCGGACGTACTGCTGCTCGACGCCACAGCCCGTGACCACCCCCGGAGGGCGGGGTTGGCGCTGCAACTGGGCATGGAGCTCAACCTCCCGACGGTAGGTATCACACATCGACCTTTGCTTGCCGCAGGTGAATGGCCCGGTGATCGGCGAGGTGCCACGAGCCCGGTCCGGATCGGCGACACGGTCGTCGGATGCTGGATGCGCACGCAGCCAGGGGTACGCCCACTGGTCGTGCACCCCGGTTGGCGTGTCGATCTGGCCACAGCCGTCGAAGTCGTCGCGCTCACATCTACCGGGCGTCGCACGCCCGAACCGCTGCGCCGGGCCCGTCAGCTCGCGCGCCGGGCACGCACACGGGACACCGGATGCCCAAGCACACCCTGATCCTGCTTCGGCATGCGAAGTCGGACTGGTCTCACGACGAGGCCGACAGCGTCCGGCGGTTGGCCAAGCGTGGCCGACGCCAGGCACCGGAGGCAGGCCGATGGTTGGCCGCGAGCATCCCCCGCATCGACCTCGCCGTTGTCTCGTCCGCCAACCGCGCTCGAAGCACCTGGGACCTCGTCGCTGAAGAGCTCGATGAACCTCCCCGGACGCGGATCGAGGACCGCGTGTACGCCGCGTCGGTCAGCGAGCTCCTGCGCGTCGTGCAGGAACTGCCTGAGGATGTCGACACGGTGGTCCTGGTCGGCCACAACCCCGGAATCGAGGACCTCGTCTCACTCCTCACGGGGGAGGGGGTGCCGATGCCGACCTCGGCGCTCGCGGTGATCGCGGTGTCGGGCCCCTGGTCGACCGCGGGACACTCCGCCGCGACACTCAGAGCGTCCGGCAGGCCGCCGACACATGAACCTCCTTGAAAAAGCCGACGTTCTGGCGTCCGCTCCCGTTGTGTGGAACCGCGTCGGCTCCGTTCACGTCAGACTGGGACACCGTCACGAAGGGGGCCCCGTGCGCCGCACACTCATCGTTGCCGTTACCACCCTGATGCTCGCCGGCTGCGGCAGTTCGGCCGAAGTGGTGAAGGGCGGTCCGGCGTCCTCGCCGTACGACGGTCCGATGGGCCTGCCGGTCGACTACCGGGACCGGGCGACCGTCCTCGAACGTTCAGGCACGGCGGGCCGGGCGCTGGAGTGCGACGGCGACCCGTACGCCGGCGGCGGCGCGGACTACGACAGCGGACTCGCGTCGGTCCAGGGCAGCGCCAAGGGCGCGCTGGAGAACCTGTTCGAGGAGGACTTCGTCGGCGCTCTCCCAGAGCAGGGCTACCGGATCGAGCGAGAGGACGACGGCCGGGTGCTCTTCTCCTACGACGTCGACGATCGGACCAAGATCGCGTTCGTCGCCTCCGAGAACGTCCAGGACTACAACGGCGACGAGGGCTGGGGAGTCGAGGCCTGGGCTGAGTGCGACCCGTCCGAGCTCCCCGCAAGCGTGACCGATGACCTCGGCATCCACGTGTGGGAGGACGCCTCCGGGGACCGCGTCCCGGTGACCAGGATCCGGTCATTCCAGGGCGCGGAGCACTGCGACTGGCAGGACATCACGTTCCTCCAACTGGACCGCGGACGCGCGGACGAGTACGTCCGCGACCGTAGCGGTGAGCTCGCCGACTTCCTACGCACGCCGTACGACGGCTCCGCAACCCTGCCGCCCGGCGCGTCCGGGACGGGACTTCGCCGAGACGGACGGGAACTGTGGCTGGGTGCGAGCCACGACGCAGCGTACCTGGTGAGCCTTGACGACTCCGACGACGTCGAGCGGTGGCCTGCATCGAAAGAGCCCATCCGCTGCGCGTGACCTCGGCATCCTGGCCGATCCAGACGTCCGCCCAGGCCGATGAGTCCGCGGGAGTTCGACAGTCCATACCGAAGACAGGCCCGCCCGATAGGCCCGAGAGGTAGGTAGGCGAATGCGGAAGCTTGTGCTCTACACGTTGCTGTCAGTCGACGGGGTCGCCGAGTCACCCGACCGGTACATCTTCGCCTTCGACGGGGAGATGTACGCCAACCTCAGCCGGGTCATCGCGGCCCAGGACGCCGTACTGCTCGGACGGCGGACCTATGACGAGTGGGCAGACTACTGGCCGACGTCGGACGACGAACCCTTCGCGAGCTTCATCAACGGAGCCCAGAAGTATGTCGTGAGCTCGACGCAGCCGCAGACACCATGGGAGAACACGACCGTCGTCGACGGATCGGTCGTCGGCTTCGTCCGCGACCTGAAGGAGCAGCCCGGGGACGACATCGGTGTTCACGGAAGCATCGAGCTTGCTCGTTCCCTGTTCAGGTCCGGTCTCGTTGACGAGCTTCGGCTCGTCATCGCACCCGCCGTGGCGGGAGTCGGTCGAAGGCTGTTCGAGGGCAAGGATGAACCGCGCAAGCTGGAGCTGCTCCGCAGCGTGGGCACGCCATCGGGTGCGGTCCTCGTCAACTACCGGGTGCTGAACAGCGGATAGCTGTACCCCTCCCTTGGATGCGGAAGCTGACGGCTGCTCCACAACTATGATGGGAGCATGCGGGGATCCTCCTGCTCCGTCCTACGGATGATGCATGCGCTCGCTGCCGTGGTTCAGATTTCGGCCGGCGGTCCGCGAGGCGACTGATGTCGGACGCGAAGTCGATGGTGACGACCCTGGCCGCGGGTCGCTTCGAGAATTATGGGGTCACTCATCAGGCCGCCATCGCTGTGCTGTTCGCAGGTGTCGTTGTCCTGGTCTGGTTCGGCCGACGTCATCGCGGTTCCGATCGTGCAGATCGGGTCGGCAGGTTGCTCGCGGTCGCCACGTTGTTGTTCGCGCTGCCGCTGCAGCTTCTGTACTTCACCCCCGCTTACTGGAATCTCCAGCGCACCCTGCCGATGCAGCTCTGCGACCTGGCGTGGATGGTGGCCGTGTATGCACTGTGGACTCATCGTCCGTGGGCGGTCGCTCTGACGTACTACTGGGGGCTGACCTTGACCCCACAGGCGGTGATAACGCCGGACCTCTCCGCTGATTTCCCGGACCCGGCCTTCATCATGTTCTGGGGCATACACCTGCTGGTCATCTGGGCGACCATCTACCTGACCTGGGGGCTCGGCCTGCGCCCGACTTGGCGTGGCTACCGCGTCGCCATCTGCATCACAGGTGTCTGGGCAGTGAGCATGTTCGTGTTCAACCTGGTCGTCGGCACCAACTTCGGCTACCTCAACGAGAAGCCGGCCGCTGCCTCAGTCCTCGACCTACTCGGCCCATGGCCGTGGTACGTCCTGGCGGAGATCGCGATCGTCGCCGCCGCTTGGGCTCTACTGACATGGCCTTGGGTAGCGCACTCGCGTAGCGGAGCACGGACGCATCACGCTCGCGGCCCTCTTCAATAGACCGCCGGTGCACAGATACGGCTTCCATCGCGCCGGCCCCGAGGCGCACACTGCGACATGGAGACGTCGCAGGTGGAGATCCAGACCGAACAGGGGCTCATGCCGGCGTACTGCGCGGTGCCGACCGCACCATCCCCCTGGCCCGGTGTCGTGGTGGTCCACGATTTCACCGGCATGAGTCACGACCTCCGGGCACAAGCCGACTGGCTGGCGGATGAGGGATACCTCACCGTCGCCCCGGACCTGTACTACTGGGGGAACCGGCTGACTTGCTTGCGCACCATCATGCGCGACATCGGTGCACGTCGGGGAAGGACCTTCGACGACATCGAAGGGGCTCGCGGTTGGCTCAGCGATCACGAGGGATGCACGGGAACCATCGGAGTGATCGGGTTCTGCATGGGCGGTGGATACGCGCTGGCGCTGGCACCGGACCGCGGCTTCTCGGCCTCGAGCGTCAACTACGGCGGATGCCCGTCCGATGCCGAGACCTGGCTGTCCAGTGCTTGCCCGATCGTCGGGAGTTTCGGCGGGGCCGACGGGTCACCGCTCGGACGACGTGCCGGGCAGCGGCTCGGCCGGCTGCTGACCGAGTTCGAGATCCCGCACGACGTGAAGATCTATCCCCGTGTCGGTCATGGCTTCATGAACGACCACGACCCCGCGGATGCCACCCTCTTGCTTCGCTTCCTGGCTCGCATCTCTGGGACGAAGTACGACGATGAGGCCACCCGCGACGCCCGCCACCGCATCGCTGCCTTCTTCGACAGGCACCTGCGGGGCCAAGCTGATCGAGGAGGTTCCTAGCGCGAGCTGTAACGGGCGGGTGTCATCATCCACACATGCGCCTTGTCGACCTCAGTCACGACATCGAACACGAGATGATCACTTATCCCGGCCTTCCCGGACCACAGATCGGCGAACATCTCACTTTCGACGCGTCGCGCGAGCACTACGCCGCTGGCACCGAGTTCGTGATCGGGAGCATCCGCATGGTCGCCAACACCGGCACCTACCTCGACACCCCAGCGCACCGATATCGAGAGGGCCACGACCTCTCCGGCCTGTCGCTGCAGCGGTGCGCAGACCTTCCGACGGTTGTCGTCGACGCCGACGGGCCGATCGGTTCGGCAGCTTTCTCCGATTCGGCAGTCCGCGGCGCGGCAGTACTGCTGCGCACCGGTTGGGATCGGCACTGGGACACCGAGCGCTACGGCGACCCGGCACATCCGCATCTCACCGAGGACGGCGCCCGGGACCTGGTCGAGCACGGGGCGGTGCTTGTGGGAATCGATTCGGTGAACATCGACAGCACTGCCACCGGTGAGCGACCTGCCCATAGCCTGTTGCTGGCCGCCGGGATCCCCGTAGTCGAGCACCTGACGCGCCTGGACCAGCTCCCGCACACCGGGGCCCGTTTCACGGCCGCTCCACCCAAAGTGCGCGGACTCGCCACCTTCCCCGTCCGAGCATTCGCCCGTATTCCCTGACACACCTCCGCTCTCGCTGCCACCAGTCCAAAGTGGGTGGCCTCACCGATACTCGGTGGATCCTTGGCGCGGATACCCAGATGATGGAACACATGCGGTGCTTCCATGGGCGAACCAAGCCGTGACCGGCATAGGCACAGGCTCAACGCACCCAACTGGCGCATCGAGTGGTCAGGCTCTCGAGATTGCCTGTGACGAATCCGGGTCAGAAGGCGAAAAGCTGATTGGTGGGACGACCGACGTGTTCGCGCACGCCAGTCTGGACATAGCCGTCGATGCGGCGCAAGCCTGCATCGAAGAGGTGCGGATCAGAGCTCGTTCGCCAGCAATGGAGTGCAAGGCGAGCGTGGTGCTCCGCGAGAGGAACCGGCGGCTACTCGAGTGGCTGATCGGTCCCTTGGGGCCGCTCAACGGCAACGCTCATGTGCATCTCACGGACAAGGCCTTTCATCTGGTGAGCAAAATGACCGACCTGCTGGGTGACGAGGCCACGGTCGCGACCAGTTCACGTCCAGCACGAGAGGGACGAGTGCGGGCCACGGCTGTGACCCTCTACCGCGAGGGTCCGGCGACGTTCGGGCGCGAATCCTGGGAGCAGCTCCTCGGGTCGTTCAACGACCTGATGCGCGCCAAGAACCTCGTGGACGCGCGCGTGTCAGCTAAGGCACTCTCCCTCCGGATCGACGACCTGAGGCGCGCTCACCCACGGAGCGAGGCCGGCGACATCCTGGGCCATCTCCGGGAGGACAGGCCGCACGCAGACTCCGCCTTGGTTCATCTTCTCGACAAGTCGAGGGGGGGCACCGTGCTGGATCCTCTGGTCCCGGCCGTCGCAGGGGCAGTCGCCTACTGGGGTCAGCGCGGACAACTCATCTCCATCGTTCATGACGAGCAGCGAGCCTTGACAGCGGAGCGCATCAGGCAGCTCGCGGTGATGTGCAGTCGTAAGGCAACGAACTCGCACATATCCGGCGCGGGGCGGTTGGCCGGTATCAGGTTTGTCGACTCACGATCAGATCCCCGGGTTCAGGTCGCCGACTTCCTCGCCGGGGCCGCACGAAAGATAGCGTCAGACGAGTTGAACGGCCGGGGCAACCCACAGCTATCCGCATCGCTGCGGCCCTATGTGGATACGTGCTCAATCTGGGGAGACGACCGGAGCTGGGCCCGCCTCGCTCCCCCGGCGAGCGACCTCTCGTGACCGAGCACGTCCTTGGCGCACAGATCGAAGTACTACCGCGCCCGAGCCGCCGAGTACGACGACTTCTGGCTACGTCGCGGCGCTTACGAACTCGAACCACCGCTCCAAGCTCAGTGGCTCGAGGACGTAGCCGAAGCCGAGCAGGCGGACAGTAAAGGAGTACGCCCGGCACAACGGCCACGCCGACCTTCTAAGCGAGTGGATCGGCGGGCGGGTGCGCCAGTAGCGATCTGTTCGGTTTTCAGTGGGTTGAAGGGGAGCCGCTCCGGGAGAACCACCCCGATTGCCCATTGCTGTCTCGCTGGAGCGGGAGAGATGCTCGGTGGGTGCGGGGACACCTGCTCTCGGAAGGGGTACTCGTAATGCTGCGCCCCACAAGATCTCGGATCCTGGCCCTGCTCAGCGCCACGGCGGTTGCCGTGGCCGGCCTACCAGCCGCAGCAGCCGGCGACAACAACGGAGACGACGACGATGTCGAGGTCGAGGTCATCGCGTCCGACCTGAACAGCCCCAGAGGCCTGGCGATCGGCAAGAACGGCGCGGTGTACGTCGCCGAGTCCGGCAAGGGCGGGGACGGTCCGTGCTTCGCGGGCCCCGAGGGACCGTCCTGTTTCGGCGAGTCCGGTTCCGTCACACGGATCGGCGAGAACGGGCAGCAGCGGCGCGTACTGACCGGCTTGCCGTCGATCGCCCAGGAGGGCAGCGGCGACGCCGGGCTGGGACCGTCGGACGTCGCGTTCCGCAATCGCAAGATGTACGTCACCGTCGGTCTCGGCCTCGACCTCGACTTCAGCAAGAAGTTCCCGGCACTGGACGACATGGGCCTGCTCGTGCGCGCCTTCCCGTCCAAGAACGACTGGGAGACCGTTGCGGACTTGGCCGACTTCGAAGACGAGTCGAACCCAACCGATGACGAGGAGAACGTCAACCCCAACTCTGTGCTGGCGACCCATCGGGGTCAGGTTGTCGCCGACGCAGGTGCCAACGACCTGCTGAAGGTGCGCTCCAACAGAGAGGTCGAGGTGCTGGCCACGTTCCCGAACGTCATGGTGGAAGCACCACCGGACCTCGGGATGCCACCTGGCACCGAGATCGAGATGGACTTCGTGCCGACCTCGGTGATCCGTGGACCGGAGGGAGGGCTGTACGTCAGTCAGCTCACGGGCTTCCCGTTCCCCGTCGGTGGCGCGAAGGTCTACCGGATCGGTTGGGACAAGGAAAAAGAGGTTGTTGCCAGGGGCTTCACCAACATCATCGACATCGCGCTCGACGAGAAGGGAACGCTGTACGTCCTCGAGATCTTCAAGAATGGTCTGCTCTCGGGCGATCCGACTGGTGCCCTGATCCGCGTGGACAAGAAAGGCAAGCAGCACGAGGTGATGTCAAAGGGGCTGACCACACCGGGTGGTCTGGCCATCCACGACGGTGACGCCTACGTGTCCAACTGCGGCACCTGCGCCGGCGGCGGTGAGGTGCTCAAGATCGAACTCGACTAGGCGTGCCGACGGGCTTGACTGCAGAACGTGGTCGAGACGGGTGACCACCCGTTCCACGTTCGCCGACGGTGTGCGGCTCGGCTTGGGTCCGGGCGCCGCCACCTTCGTCCTGGGACTGTCATTCGGCGGCGCGGCAAGCATCGCCGGCTGGGGCACCGTCGTGCCTCTGGTCTTCTCGATGCTCGCGTTCTCCGGATCCGCCCAGTTCGCCTTGCTGACCACGTTGCCCACCGGCAGCGCACCGGCCGCGATCGCCGCCGCGATCCTGATCAATGCTCGCTACGTGGTGATGGGCATCGCCCTCAACGACAGCCTGCACGGTCGCCGCCCGTGGCGTGCCCTTCAGGCGCAAGCCCTCGCCGATGCGTCCTTCGTCGTCGCCCACCGCGGGGGCGGCCGGTTCGACATCGGCCGTCTGGTCGGTGCCAGCGTTCCGCAATGGCTCGGTTGGGTGGCAGGTACGGCGGTCGGCCTGCTCACCCGACCCGAGCCCGAGTTGTTGCACAGCCTCGGTGCAGATGTCGTCTTCCCTGCCTTCTTCCTGATACTCGCGCTCGATGAGGTGCGCCGTTCACGGCGGGCACTCCTCGGCGCGGTCTGCGGAGCCGCCATCGCAGGAGCGCTCCTGTTCGTCACGGAGCCCGGCTACGCCCTGCTGGCTGCCACTGCCGGCGCCCTGGTCGGCGCCCTCCCCCGCCGACCCCACGAACCGGACCGTGGACGTCACTCATGAGACTGTGGCTGTCCATGCTCGCGGTCACTCTCGCCACCTGGGCGATGAAGGCGGCCGGCCCCCTCGCACTCGGTAGTCGCAGACTTCCGCCTGCGGCGCACAACGTCATCAGCCTGATGGCGCCGGTCCTGCTGGCCGGGCTCATCGTCGTCGAGCTCGGCGGCGTTGGATGGACCGGGCTCGACCGGCAACAGGTGCTCGGAGTGGCCGTCGCCGGGCTCGCCCGCACATTGAGGGCCCCGATGCTCGTCGCGGTTCTCATCGGCGCGGCGGCCACCGCGTTGCTTCGGCTCCTGTGAGGGACCGCTGCCGGTAGTCATCTCCGAGCCGATGATGGGATGTGCCGCGAAGAATTGAGGTGACAGAGTGGACCCACCGACTCAGCGAGTGGTTAGGCGATCTCGGATGCACGACATCGACCCCTCCCGCGAGGGCTACATCGGGCTGCCGTACGAGCAAGCCCGCGCGCTAGCGGAAACCAAGGGCTGGAGGCCAAGAAGGTTGACCGCCGACATGGTGATCACGCTCGAGTTCAGAGATGGACGACTCAATCTGGTCGTCGACGACCACGACATCGTCGTCGACGCCCGCACCGGCTGACTCATCCCCCACCGCGTCAGCCATGCTCACGGCTCTGAGAAGCACAACGGAGAGGACACCGACATGGACGAGCAGTTCACCGCGACCCTGCAGAAGAGCCCCGCCAAGGGCGGTTGGACATATGTCGTCTGGCCCGAGTCGACGCAGTTCTTCGGCACCCGGGGTCTCGTAAAGGTGCGAGGCGCCATCGACGGTCACCCGTTCCGGAGCTCATTCATGGCGATGGGCGACGGGAGCCACAAGCTTCCGGTGAAGTCAGAGGTTCGCAAGGCTATCGGCAAGGAAGCCGGGGACTCGGTGACGGTCCGCCTGGAGGAGCGGGGTGGCGCCTGAGCTGCCGGAACTCCTCGTCCCCGACGCGCGGGCCTGGCGGGACTGGCTGGCCGACCAACATGCGTCCGCGCCCGGGGTGTGGCTGGTTCTGCACAAGCGGGGTGGCACGGTGACTTCCCTGACGTACGCCGACGCTCTCGACGAAGCGCTCTGCTTCGGGTGGATCGACGGGCAGGCCGCCAAGCGGGACGACGAAAGCTACCGGCAACGGATGACACCGCGCGGCCCGCGAAGCGCTTGGTCGGCTCGGAACGTCGATCACGTGGGCCGGCTGGAACGGGAGAACCGGATGCACGAAGCCGGTCGTGCCGCGGTCCGGGCTGCTCAGACCGACGGCCGATGGGAACGCGCCTACGAGGGACCGGCCACCGCGGTCGTCCCGGACGACCTCGCCGAGGCCATCGCTGCGGATCCACAGGCCCAGGCGATGTTCGACGTGCTGACTGCCGCAAACCGGTTCGCGCTGATCCACCGGGTCACCACGGTCAAACGTGCCGAGACCAGGTCGCGAAAGATCGCTCAGTTCGTCGAGATGCTCGCGCGACATGAGACGCCGTACCCACAGCGACGGATGCCGCAGCGTTGATTGCGCCTAGAAAACCAGCCCGTGCTTCTCGACAAGAGCCATGGTCGCTTCCAGGTCCGCTGAGCAGCCGTACGGCCCTAGCTTCTGCTCCAGGTCCTCGGTACTCAGTTCCTCGGTCAACTGATCGAGCCAGCGGAACAGCTCTTCCAAGCCACCGGGGCGATGATGGCGCCCTCCGGCTCATACAGCTCCCCAATCATCAGGACCAAGAATGCGTCGCTCGGGCACGGTTCCTCACCAGCGAGCGGCGACGTTCCGAACGGCGGCAACGTGTCCGCATTCGCCGCGTCTGACCACGCGCGCACCATGACCGCGACCGCACCCGCCAGACTGGTCTCATGCAAACCGTGTCCGCACTGCGCGTCGCGCCTGTCAAGGCGCTAGCCACCGTGGCCCGCGATCGCTTGCGCTTGGAGACCAAGGGGGCTGCGGAGGACCGGCGCCTGTTCCTGGTGCACTCCGACGGCTCCGTCGTCACCCAGCGCCGATACCCGCAGCTGACACGAGTCGTTCCGTGCCTCGACCTCTCCGCAGGGGCACTGACGGTCGACCTCCCGGACGGGACAACGGCCACGGCGGACCTGTCCGCGTTGGGCGGGCATGTGCGGACCACTCTGTTCGGCAAGAACCGGTTCGGCCGACTGGTGCCCGGCCCCGTCGCCGATGTGCTGTCGGAGTACGTCGCCGCACCGTTGCAGCTGGTGCTTTCGGACACGACGGGGATCGGCTGGGACGAAGGTCCTGTGTCCCTGATCGGGAGCGCCTCGGCCAGTGCGGTGTCGCCGCCCGACGAGCCGGGATCGGCCGCGACGGCCCGCTTCCGGATGCTCGTCGAGGTCGACGGTACGGCGCCGTACGAGGAGGACTCCTGGATCGGGAGCCAGCTGCGGATCGGTGAGGCACGGCTGCGTGTCACGCACCCCCTCGAGCGGTGCCTGATCATCAACCACTCCCCGGTGACCGGCCTCAAGGACTGGCCGGGGCTCAAGACGCTCGCCGCGCTCCGAGGGCCGGATCGGGTCACCCTCGGGGTAATCGCACAGGTGGAGCAACCGGGCGACATCAGCGTCGGGGACGCCGTCGACGTACGCCGCGACTGATTCGCCCTGATTGTCAGCGACAGGGACCGCTACCTACACCCGCGTCTTCTTGGCCGCCATCCCTTCGGCCACACCGATGAGAAGTACCGCCGCGACCACGGCCACAACGAATCCGAGAATGTTGAGCTCGAAGATGCCGCCGGTGCCGAGGAGGTTCGCGATGAGGCCACCGATGACCGAGCCCGCCAGCCCGAGCAGGAGGGTCCACAGGATGCTCAGGTTCTGCTTACCCGGCTTGATCAGACGGGCCAGTGCTCCGATGATCAGACCCGCGATGATGAAACCGATCATGTCCTGCTCCTTGCGCTGGAAATACGGCGTGCTGCCCGGTTCACTCCAAAGTAGCGAACCTCTGCAAGGCCGGAGCGTGGCGGCGCGGCGGCCTGCCGGCCTCATCGGCCAGGTCGCCGCGTTCGCCGTACCACGCAGCCATTCTCCCGGCGCGGCTGATCGCGCGGAGTCGCATTTCGGTGGCCTGTCGCCCGCTGTTCGAGGTCGCCAGCAGCAGGTGGTCGTGCGCGCGGAGGACGGTGTCCTGGTCGGGCACGAAGATCTCACCATCGCGAAGGATCAACGTGATCACCGCATCGCCCGGCAGGCGCAGCTCGGACACGTACACTCCCGCCAGCCGGGACATGTCGGGGAGCGTGAACTGCAGGAGGGTGGCGTCGATCTCCTCCAAGGGGGCGGACTCGATGGTGACCTCGCGCGCAGCCGCGCTCTCGTTGACGCCCAGCCGCCGCGCAACGAGCGGCAGGGTCGGCCCCTGGACCAGGGTGAACACGACGACCAGGAGGAACACCACGTCGAAGATCCGGTGCGCCGCGGGTAACCCGACCGTGATCGGGATGGTCGCGAGCACGATTGGTACGGCGCCGCGGAGACCGGCCCAGGACATGAACGCCTGTTCCCGCCACGGGACCCGGAACGGTGTGGCGCACAGCAGCACCGACAACGGTCGGGCGACCAGCAGCAGCACGCCTCCGACGATGACCGCGGGCAGCAGCGCGTCCGGGAGGCGCGACGGGCTCGCGAGCAGACCGAGCAGGATGAACAGCCCGATCTGCGCGAGCCAGGCCAGGCCTTCGGCGAAACCGGCGGTCGCCCTGCGGTGCGGCAACGAGGCGTTACCCAGCCACATGCCGGCGACGTAGATCGCCAGGAACGGGCTGCCGCCGGCCACCCCCGCGACCGCGAAGGCGAGGATCGCGATCGCCATTGTCGCCAACGGGTACAGGCCGGCCGAGGGCAGCGCACTGTGCGACAGCATCCACTGGCCAGCGCGCGCGACCAGCAGGCCGAGCAGCGCACCGACAACGAGCTGGTAGCCCATCAACCATGCCGCGGACAGCGGGTTCGACTCATCCCAGGCACTCGAGGTCACCAGTGTCACCAGGATGATCACCGGCGGGTCGTTGAACCCCGACTCGGCCTCAAGGGTCGCGCGGAGGCGTCGCCGGATCGGCAGCTGCCGGAGCACGGAGAACACCGCGGCTGCGTCCGTGGATGAGACGACGGCACCGAGCAGGATCGCGGTTCGAACGTCGACGTCGAGCACCAGGTAGGCCAGACCGGCGGTCACCGTCACGCTGATCGCGACCCCGACCGTCGCCAGGACCGACGCCAGCCCGACGACCGGACGAATTACGTGCCACTGTGTCGTGAAGCCTCCCTCAGCCAGAATGATCGCGAGCGCCATCGTCCCCAGGATCATCGTGAGATCTGCGTCCTCGAACCCGAGGCCAACGCCGGCCTCACCGACAAGAAGGCCGATGCCGAGGTACAGCAGCAGGCTGGGCAGGCCCGCCTTGGTCGAGATCCGGACTGCGGCCACTCCGGCCAGCAGGACGATGGTCGCCGCCAGCAGCACGCTGTTGAGTTCGGCGGCACTCACAACCGGTGGACCGCACGCAGGAGGCGTGGCGTCAGACGCATCTCGATTTCTTCGATCCGGACCTCGATGAGCTCGGTGCCCCAACCCGAGGCCGAGCTACTGACCTCGTCCATGAGCTGTGTCTCGAGCTGCTCCCGGGCGGGCAGCAGCTCAATGAGGTTCCTGCGCGCCACCTCGCGCGCGAGTGATCCCTCGATGGTGAGAGCCGTGGCAGCGAGGGGATCGGCCACCAGGATGGAGGCCTCGGGGTCGGCGACGCGGCAGGTGGCGGCCACCATCACATGAACGCTCACGCCGTCACGGGTCGAGACGGTCAACACCAAAGGCATGTCGACAGGTTCCGTGGACACGGTGATGACCCGCTCGAGTCCGGGGAGCCGGAACACGATCCCGGGCCCCGTCACGCGAGCCACCTGCCCGGAGCGGGAGACCACCGCGCGTTCGTGCCTCTCGACGATCCTCAGCGACGCTCCGAGCAGGAGGACCAGGCCGACAAGCGCGGCCGCGATCCAAAAACCTACGGCGCTCCCCACCGTCTCGACGTCGGACGCAACTGCGAAGGCGACCACAGCGGTGACCACGTGAGCGCTCCCTCCTCGTCAGAATGGTGCGACGAGACGACAGACCTTCGTTCACCTGACATGGGCCGTCGTCCGTCGCATCTCCAGTGTTGTCGACCCTTAGTCGCCGGAGAATGGGTGCTACCACCCACATCTGGGGGACACGACACCCGTCCGTGGACAAGGCTGTCGAGCATCCGGGACGCTGTGGGAGTGAAGCCCGCGATGAGTCTGCCCTTGTACTGGAAGGTCTGCCTGATCAACGGCGTGGTCTTCATCATCGGTACAGCGGTCCTGGCGATCTCCCCGGCCACGGTCTCCTCGCGGGTACTCGTGTCCGAGGCGGTGGTGCTCGCGGTCGGACTCAGCATCATCATCGTGATGAACGCGCTGCTGCTCCGCGCCAGCCTTGCACCGCTGGACCGCCTGATTCGGTTGATGGAGAGCGTGGACATGCTGCGCCCTGGCCAGCGACTGCCGGAGCAGGGGGCCGGAGCGGTGGCCAAAGTGGTGCGTAGCTTCAACGCGATGCTCGATCGGCTCGAGACCGAGCGGGGCACCAGCAACGCCCGGGCACTGGCCGCCCAGGAGGCCGAACGCCACAGGATCGCTCAGGAGCTCCACGACGAGGTCGGCCAGAGCCTGACGGTGGTGCTTCTCGGCCTCAAACGCGCAGTCGACAAGGCCCCCGACGACATAGCCGACGAGCTCCGGCTGGTTCAGGAGGGCGCCCGTTCCAGCCTGGACGAGGTGCGCGACGTGGCACGCCGGCTGAGACCGGGTGTGCTGGAGGACCTCGGCCTGCTCAGCGCTCTCGGCGCGCTGGCCACGGACTTCACCGCCCACAGCGAGGTGCACGTCCGTCGTGGGTTCGGCCCCACGCTGCCGTCGCTCACGTCCGAGGCGGAGCTGGTGGTCTACCGCGTCGCGCAGGAAGCACTGACCAATGTCGCCCGGCACGCGAACTCGGACACCGTGGAGCTCTCGCTGACCAAGCAGGGTGAACGGGTTGCCCTCAGGGTCGCTGACAACGGCCGGGGCATGCACGGCTCCCCGGAAGGTTCAGGGATCCGCGGGATGCGTGAGCGAGCACTACTGGTCGGCGGCGAGCTGAGCGTCGCTCCTCGCCCCGAAGGTGGCACCGAGGTACGACTTCTGGTCCCCGTCCCGAAGCCGGCGCCACAGTGAGCGCCGAGACGCGCATTCTCCTGGCTGACGACCACGCCCTGGTTCGGCGCGGGGTCCGGCTGATCCTTGACAGCGAACCCGGGCTCCACGTGGTAGCTGAGGCCGGCGACGGAGCGGAGGCGGTCGCCATCGCACGCGAACAGGAGATCGACCTCGTGGTGCTCGACGTCTCGATGCCGCAGAATGACCGGTCTGCAGGCGGCACGGGAGATCTCTCGCCGCAGGACCCACCCACGGATCCTGATGCTGTCCATGCACGACAACGAGCAGTACTTCTTCGAGTCGCTGAAGGCGGGAGCGTCCGGATACGTCCTGAAGTCCGTCGCCGACCAGGACCTCGTCGACGCTTGTCGAGCCGCGATGCGTGGTGAGTCGTTCTTGTACCCGGGAGTGATGAGCACATTGGTTCGAAACTACCTCGACCGGCTCCGCCGTGGCGAGCGCGTCCCGGCCAATGTGCTGACGCCTCGCGAGGACGAGGTGCTCAAGCTCATCGCCGAGGGCCACACCTCGAAGGAGATCGCCAAGGCCATGACGATCAGCATCAAGACCGTCGAGCGGCACCGGGCCAACATGCTCCAGAAGCTCGGCATGCGGGACCGGACCGAGCTGACCAGGTACGCCATCCGCGCCGGCCTGATCGAGCCCTGACCCGAGCCCTACCGGATCCGCGCAGCCCGGGACCCTTCGGCCGGACCGAACAGCACGAGTACGACCGGCTCCGGTCACCTCATCCTCGTGCCCTCTTCCGTCACCTTGAGGGCCCGCACCGACGGCGGTATGTCGATGCCCGTACGCAGGTCGGGCGCGGGCAGCGGCTCGTCGTACACGGTCCGCATCGGCACCACGCCCGCCCATGCCGACCCGGCGATGTCGGAGTCCTCGTCCTCGGGCCAGCCGTCGGACACCCGCAGCGACCACTGGTCGATCGGGAGGGCGAGCACGATGGTGGCGGCCAGCTCGCGTGGGGTCGAGACCCTGACCTCGGTACGACGCCCGGGCAGCAACCCGTCGACGAGAACATCGAGGGCCAGCTCCTTCGCAGCGTCCACGAGGGGTGTGAATCGCCCGAACAGCACGGCGCTGCGGTACCGGAAGGACGACTCGAACGTGGACCGCGCGACCACGATCGCGTCCAGCGAGGTGACCGCGAGACACGCATCGGCTCCCTCGGCGAGCGTGCGCATCCAGCGGGATCCCGTCGAGCCGTGGATCAGGACCTGGTCGTCGTCCCGGACGAAACCGGTCGGCACCACGAGCGGATGCTCGTCGGCGACCAGGCCGACGTGTGCGACCCGGGCGGCATCCAGCAGCGCGTGAAGCTGAGCGGCGTCATCGGTCGCCTTCTCGGGGAGGCGGGTCATCTCGGTCCGGGGCACACCGCGATCATGCCAACATCCGCCGGTCGAGACTACGTTTCCACAGCTGGAGGGCGGCGAAGCACCCCGATCGACCGTTCGGTGACGCGGAGCTCGACACCGGGGACCAGCGTGGTGGCGTCGTCGAACACCGAGACGATGCCGACCTGGTCGTCGCCGGTGTCCAGGACGACCTGCCAGCCCTCGCCGTAGATCTCGTCCGGGATCGTGAACATGATCGGCTCGTCGTGCGCGTTGAACGCGATCAGGAACGAGTCGCCGACGACGCGTTCACCACGCCGGTCCGGCTCCGGGATGGCGTCCCCGTTGAGCAGCACCATCACCGAACGGGCATGCCCGGCCGACCAGTCCTCGTCGGTCATCCGCTCGCCGGTGTGCCGGAACCAGCCGATGTCTCCCACGGTTCCGTCCGATCCCGATCCGGCATCGCCGGCCAGGAACCGGCGCCGCCGGAACACCGGATGCGTCCTGCGCAGCTCCACCAGCCGTCGGGTGAACGCGAGGAGGTCGTCCTGCCACTCCTCGGTTTCCCAGTCGACCCACGCCAGCTCGTTGTCCTGGCAGTAGACGTTGTTGTTGCCGCCCTGGGTGCGACCGAGCTCGTCGCCGTGGGCGATCATGGGCACGCCCTGCGACAGCAGCAATGTAGCGAGGAAGTTGCGCTGCTGTCGGCGCCTGAGCGCGAGCACCTCCGGATCGTCGGTCTCCCCTTCCTTGCCGCCGTTCCAGGAGCGGTTGTGACTCTCGCCGTCGGCCCCACCCTCGCCGTTCGCCTCGTTGTGCTTCTCGTTGTAGGACACCAGGTCGCGAAGGGTGAAGCCGTCATGCGCGGTCACGAAGTTGATCGAGGCGATCGGTTTCCGGCCCGAATGCTCGTAGAGGTCCGACGAGCCGGTGATGCGCGACCCGAACTCGGCCAACGTGGCTGGCTCCCCACGCCAGAAGTCGCGCACGGTGTCGCGGTACTGGCCGTTCCACTCGGTCCACAGCGGTGGGAACCTGCCCACCTGGTAGCCCCCGTCGCCCACGTCCCACGGCTCGGCTATGAGCTTCACCTGGCTGACCACCGGGTCCTGCTGGACGAGGTCGAAGAACGCCGAGAGCCGGTCCACCTCGTGGAACTGGCGTGCCAGTGATGACGCGAGGTCGAACCGGAACCCGTCCACGTGCATCTCGTTCACCCAGTACCGCAGCGAGTCCATGATCAGCTGCAACACGTGCGGGTGTCGCATCAGCAGGCTGTTGCCGGTGCCGGTGGTGTCGAAGTAGTGCGCCCGGTCGTCGTCGACGAGCCGGTAGTAGGAGCTGTTGTCGATACCGCGGAAGCACAGCGTGGGTCCCTGATGGTTGCCTTCCGCTGTGTGGTTGTAGACGACGTCGAGGATCACCTCGATGTTCGCCTCATGCAGCGTCCGGACCATCGTCTTGAACTCCTGCACCTGCTGACCCCGCTGCCCGGACGCGCTGTAGGCGTTGTGCGGCGCGAAGAACCCGATCGTGTTGTAGCCCCAGTAGTTGGAGAGCCCCTTCTCGAGCAGATGCGCATCCTGCACGAACTGGTGCACGGGCATCAGCTCTACCGCCGTCACCCCGAGCTCGACGAGATGGTCGACGATCACGGGGTGCGCGAGAGCGGCGTACGTGCCGCGGATCTCCTCGGGCACGCCCGGATGCGTCTGGCTGAGCCCCTTCACGTGGGCCTCGTAGATCACCGACTCGTGGTACTCGTGGCCCGGCAGGCGGTCGTTGCCCCAGTCGAAGTACGGGTTGATCACCACCGACAGCATCGTGTGGCCGAGGCTGTCGGCGTCGTTGTACGCGTCCGGCTTGTCGAAGCGGTAGGAGAACAGCGACTCGTCCCCGTCGATCTGCCCCTCGACCGCCTTGGCGTAGGGATCGAGCAACAGCTTGTTCGGGTTGCACCGGTGCCCCTGCTCCGGGTCGAAGGGACCGTGCACCCGGTACCCGTACCGCTGCCCGGTCTCGACGCCGGGCAGGTAGCCGTGATGGATGAACCCGTCGGTCTCCGGCAGGTCCACCCGGGTCTCCGCGCCGTCGTCATCGATCAGGCAGAGCTCGACCCGGTCGGCGACCTCCGAGAACAGGGCGAAGTTCACACCAGCCCCGTCGTACGTCGCGCCTAGGGGATAGGACCGTCCTGGCCAGGTGTGCACGGATGCCTCGTCTTTCGATGGTGATGACATGGTCATGAGTCCGCCCGGACCGTCGAGCTGGCTCGGGCTGGTGACTGGTTCCCCCGAACCTCCCGGACCAAACCGTCGGCCCGTCGTAGCCGCAATGACCAAACTTGCGGTACTTGTTCTGGTCTGGACGTCCAGACCACTGCCGCGACAGCGGATCCTTCACGTTTCATGCGTCCGAGCCACGGGTAGGCGGTCCCCCATCGATGTCACGGGGATCGTCGATGACAGGTCCGGTCGGGACAACCCGGTCGGTTCCCCTCGCAGAAGGCAGCAGGACCGTGGTCACCTCGTCACCTGAACAGGTCAGCAGCAACGAAACGGATACTCTCGACGCGTCCATCGGCGTGGAGGCACCCGAGGATCGTCGCGCGGTCACTGCCCGCCTCCTTCGCCGGGTCGCGGAGACCTCCGACCAGACCGAGCGACTGCGCCTCCAGGATGAGGTCGTGGTGCTCAACATGGGTATCGCGCGGGCGATCGCTTCGCGCTACCGCGGCAAGGGAATTGCCGACGAGGACCTGACCCAGGCGGCGTACATGGCGCTGTTGAAGGCGGCGCGGGGATTCGACCCCTCGTTCGAGCGGGAGTTCCTCTCGTACGCGATCCCCACCATCCAGGGCGAGGTGAAGCGCCAGTTCCGTGACTTCGGATGGATGGTGCGGCCGCCCCGGCCGATCCAGAAGCTCCAGGGCGAGGTGTCGACCGCGATGGGTGAGCTGACCCAGACACTCGGCCGGTCGCCCCGGATCAGCGAGGTCGCTGAGTTCCTCGAGCTGCCGATCGAGGACGTGATCGAGGCACTGTCCGCGGACGGTTGCTACACGCCGACGTCACTGGACGCCCCGATCGGTGCGGACGGCTCGGGCACGCTCGGCGAGCTGCTCAGCGCCGAGGACCAGGAAATGAGTGCCGCCGAGGCGCGGGTGATGCTTGCCCCCGCGGTGCAGCAGCTGTCCGAGCGCGACCGACGGGTGTTGTACCTGCGGTTCTTCAAACAGCACACCCAGGCTCAGATCGCCGAGGACATCGGGGTCACCCAGATGCAGGTCTGCCGGATCCTGTCCCGGGTGCTGAACCAGCTGCGTGGTCAGCTCGACTGACCCGACCCTGCCCCCTGCCCTACTCGGCCGGGCCGAACCGGTCGAGCACCCACGCATACACCTCCGCCTCGTAACGCAGGCGTGCGTACCGGCCCGACGGCCCGACGTGGGCGCCAACGCCGAGCTCGCACCGGAACAGGCACAGCGGGGACCAGTCCGGGTCGGTCGCCCGCAGCGCCGCCACCCACTTGGCCGGTTCCCACACCATCACCCGCGGGTCGTGCACAGCACCGGTCACCAGCATCGGTGGCCGGCCACCTGCGGCCGGGAGGTTGTCGTACGGCGAGTAGGCCAGCATCCACGCGAACTCCTCGGTGCGCCTCGGGTCCCCCCACTCGTCCCACTCGTTGACCGTCAACGGGATCGAGGCGTCGAGCATCGTTGTCACCACGTCGACGAACGGCACCTCCGCCACCACGCCGGCCCACAGGCGGGGGGCCTGCGTGAACACCGCACCCTGCAACAGACCCCCGGCCGACAGGCCACGGGTCACGATCCGGTCCGGGTCCACGACTCCGTCGGCGAGGCCGCGGGCCACCGCGATGTGGTCACTGAACGTGTTCTGCTTCGCCGCCAGCCGACCCTCGAGCCACCATCGCCGACCACCTTCGCCACCTCCGCGGACGTGCGCGTGCGCGAAGACCACGCCGCGGTCGAGCAACACCGACAGCGCCGTGTCGAACGCCGGCTCGTCGATCGCCTCGTAGGCGCCGTAGCCGTACATCAGGCACGGCGCCGTCCCGTCCAGCGGCACGTCGCGGCGTCGCACCAGCGTGACCGGGACCTGCGTGCCATCGGCTGAGGGAACATAGCGGCGCTCGCTCACGTAGGCGGCAGGGTCGTAGCCCGGAGCGGCCCGCCGTCGCAGCAACCTGCGGCTCCCCGTCGCGAGGTCGACCGCGTGCCAGGTCACCGGTTCGGTGTAGGACTCCTCCGCGACGGTGACCTCGGCGACGTCGTACCGTTCGTTGTGGTCGAGCCGGATCGTCCCGGCTGCGAGCCCGGGACGCAGGTCGTACGACGTGCCACCGCCCAGCGGCAGCACGTGCAGGGAGAGCGACTCGACGTCGCGCCGGGTCAAGACCAGGTGGCTGTCGAACGCGTCGACCGAGAGCAACCGTCGGCCCGGCTGCTCCGCAACCACCTCCTGCCATGAGTCCCGACCCGGGCTCTCCAACGGGGCGGACACGAGCCGGAACTCGACGGCGTCGTCGTTGGTGACGATGTAGAGCCGGTCGCCGTCGCCGGTCCTGGCGTGCTCGACGGAGTACTCGACCCCGGGTCGGCGCTCCTCCACGACCCGCGGCGGGTCCTCGGGACGGTGTGCGTCCACCAGCCAGACCTCGGACGTGTCGCGGTTCTCCGACCAGATCACGACCAGGTCCCCGGACCGGCAGCGCCGCACCATCAGCTCGAAACGCTCGTCCGGCTCGTCGAGCACCAGCACGTCGGACGAGACCGGCGCACCCACCCGGTGCCGCCATACCTGGAACGGGCGGTACTGCTCGTCGTGGACCGTGTAGAAGAACGTGGTCGCGTCCGCGCTCCAGGCGCCGCCGTAGTAGGTGCGCGGCAGCTCGTCGGGAAGGTCCTCGCCGGTGTGCAGGTCACGGAATCGCATGACGTAGACCTCGTCGCCGGTCCGGTCCACGGAGTACGCCAGCAGCCGCTCGTCGGGGCTGACCTCACACACCCCGAGCTCGACGTACGACGAACCCTCGGCGAGTGCTGCGACATCGAGGAGCACGTCTCCACCGCTGGGGGAATCGTCGTGCTGCGGGGCATTTGCCGCGGATTCCGTCGCGGACTCCGTCTCGGGGTTGTCAAAACTTCGACACAACTGTGCGTATTCACTTCCGGATGGCGTCCGGGTGTAGTAGTAAAACTTGTGCAACCTCCAACTGACCGATGCGTCAGTAGGAGGGACCCGAGAAGACATCTCGTTCGCGAGAGTCCTGGCCAAGGGACGTAGATGGAACGTAGCGGCGTCGTAGAAGTCCCGCTCGGCCTGCAAGTGCGCCAGAACGGCCGGATCCTCGATGTCTCTGAGCCATGCGTAGTCATCCACCCGTTGCACACCATGCAGCTCGAGCACCGTCGCTTCTCGCCGGGCGACCGGCGCCGTGGCCGTCTTCGGCTCAGTCATGCGCGACAACCTACTCCCGGCCGCTGGTGACAGTGCCGAACTGGAGGCATTCATGAACACGTCGACCCGTCGCGGGTGGCCCCTGCGCCGCGTGCTCGCCGCGCTGACCGCCGGAGTGTTCACACTCGGGATCGCGTGGCCGGCGATCGCCGCCGCCTCCGGGTCGCCGTCGCCTGCCGACGAGAAAGTGGTGTTCACCGTCGGCCTGGGCAACGAGGTCGACTCGCTGAGCCCGTTCCTCGGGATCGAGGCCTCGTCGTTCGAGATGTGGGCGTTGATGTACGACTACATGATCACCTACAAGTCCGAGGACATGTCGCCGCAGCCGGGCTTGGCCGAGTCCTGGGACACCTCCGACGACGGCCTCACCTGGACCTTCCACATCCGTGAGGGTGTGACCTGGTCCGACGGGGAGCCGCTGACCGCCGCAGACATCGCGTTCACCTACAACCGGATCCTCGACGGTGGTCCGGAGTCGGCCACCTGGGGCAGCTACCTCGCCTCGGTGGAAACGATCACCGCGCCCGACGACACGACGGTGCTGCTCGAGCTCTCCGAGCCGAACGCGGTGCTGCCGCTGCTGCCGATGCCGATCGTCCCCGAGCACGTCTGGTCGAAGCTGAGCGAGAAGCAGGTCAAGAGCTACGCCAACGAGCCGCCGGACGTGGTCGGGTCCGGACCGTTCCGGATCATCGAAGGTACGGCGGGCGGCTCCACGCTGCGGTTCGAGGCCAACGAGGACTACTGGGGTGGCGCGCCCAACATCGACGAGGTCGTCTTCCGGGTGTTCAAGGCCACGGACCCGATGATCCAGGCCCTGAAGAAGGGCGAGATCGACTTCGCGGAGGACATCACCGGGAACCAGGTAAAGACCCTCGACGGCGAACCGGGGATCACCTCGATCATGGGCGACTCGCCCGGGTTCGACGAGATCGCGTTCAACACCGGCTCGGTCGACCTCGAGACCGGCGAACCGATGGGTGACCCGAACCCTGCCGTGCTGGACCCGAAGTTCCGCTATGCCCTGGGCTTCGCGCTGGACCGGGACGCGATCAAGGAGCGGGTCTACCAGGACGCCGGCATCCCAGGATCCACGATCGTGCCGCCGGCGTACCCGACCTACCACTGGGAACCCGGCGAGGACGTGGCGTTCACGTTCGACCTCGACAGGGCAGGGCAGCTGCTCGACGAGGCGGGCTACGAGGAGGGTGCCGACGGCAACCGCACCATGCCCGACGGCACACCGATCAAGGAGCTGCGGCTGATGGCCCGCAGCGACTCCGACACGTCGCCCGACGTGATGCAGTTCTTCCAGGAGTGGCTGGCCGAGCTCGGCATCCCCGCCAAGGTCGAGGCGCTCGAGAGCAGCAAGCTGACGAACGTGATCCTCGACGGCGAGTTCGACGCGTTCGAGTGGGGCTGGTACGTCGAGCCGGACCCCGACTCGATGCTGAGCTACATGACCTGCGGGGAGCGTGGCAACTGGTCGGACTCGTGGTACTGCAACGAGGAGTACGACGCGCTGTACACCCAGCAGCACTCGTCGACCGACCAGGCCGAGCGGTCCGAGGCGGTCAAGCAGATGCAGGAGATCATCTACCTGGACGCGCCGTACCTGGTCACGATGTACAGCAGCATCGGCGAGGCCTGGCGCAGCGACCGGTTCGAGGGATTCGTCCCGCAGCCGAACCCGGGCGGCATCATGCTGCTGCAGTACGGCGTCAAGAACTACCTGGCGATCAAGCCGGTCGCCGGTGACCAGCAGGACAGCAACAACCTCAACGGCGCACTCATCGGGGGTGCCGTGGCCGGTGGCATCGCACTGGCGGCCGTCGCCGGGGCATTGTTGTTCCGCCGCCGCGACCGGGCCACGGCGGACGACCGCGAGTGAACCCACTGGGGGCCCGCTACGTGGTGGGCAAGGTTGCCGGGTCTCTCGGCAGCCTTGCTTTCATGCTGGTGTTCAACTTCTTCCTGTTCCGGGTGCTGCCGGGCGACCCGGTGCGGACCCTGGCCCGCAACCGCCTGGTCAGCGAGAAGCAGATCAACGAGCTCACCGAGACCCTCGGCCTCGACCAGTCGCTCCCCCAGCAGTTCGTGACCTACCTGCAGAACACGTTCACCGGCGAGCTCGGGCTGTCCTTCAAGTACCGCCAGCCGGTGGGTGACCTCATCCTGGACCGGCTCTGGCCGACGGTGGTGCTGGTCGGCACCGGCACCATCCTGGCCACCTTGATCGGGCTCTGGATCGGCATCCGGTCGGCATGGAACCGCGGGTCCCGTTTCGACAGGTGGTCGACCGGCTCGTCGCTGACCGTCTACGCGATGCCCGAGTGGTGGCTGGGCCTGCTCCTGCTGGCGGTGTTCTCCGTAGGGCTCGGACCGATCCCGGGGATCTTCCCGACCGGCGGGCTGATCACTCCCGGCGTTGACCCGACCTCCCTGGAGGGGATCCTCGACCAGGCCTGGCACCTGACCCTTCCGATCATCACCGTGACCCTGGCCTATCTCGCCGACTACTCGTTGATCATGCGGTCATCGCTGCTCGACGAGATGGGCTCCGACTACCTGGTGACCGCCCGGGCCAAGGGGCTACGGGACATGCGGGTCCGCCGCAGCCACGCCGTACCCAACGCGCTCCTGCCCGCCGCCACCCTGGTCGCCCTCAACCTCGGTTTTGTGGTCACCGGCGCGATCACCATCGAGACGGTGTTCTCGATCCCTGGCCTGGGACTGCTCACCTACGAGGCGCTCGAGGTGCCCGACTTCCCGCTCCTTCAGGGAACCTTCCTGTTCTTCTCCGCCGCGGTGATCCTGGCCAACCTGGTCGCCAACCTGCTCTACGCCTACCTCGACCCGAGGGTGCGCGCATGACGACCTCCAACGACGCCGCTCCGCGACTGACCGCGCGACAGGTCGTCTGGCGGCGTCGGCGCGCCTCCGCCGCACGCAGCTGGACCGACTTCCGGAGCCACCGCTCCGGGGTCATCGGCCTCGTCATCCTGGTCGCATTCGCCGTGGTCGCGATCGGCGCACCGGTGTGGGCCGACCCGAGCGGGCTCAAGGTCACCGAGGCGACCGGAGGCGTGCTCGATCCCCCCTCGCGGGAGTTCCCCCTCGGCACCGACGACAACGGCCGGTCGGTGCTCACCCTGCTGATCTGGGGGTCGCGGGTTTCTCTGTTCGTCGGGCTGCTCGCGACCGCGATCTCGATGGTCATCGGCACCCTGGTCGGCATCGCGTCGGGTCACTTCAAGGGCTGGGCGGGCAGTGTCCTGTTCCGGGTCACCGAGTGGTGGCTGGTGATCCCGTTCCTGCCGCTCGCGATCGTGCTCGCCGTCGTCCTCGGGCCGTCGCTCGCCAACATCGCGGTGGTCATCGGCGTCACGACCTGGCCGGGGACCGCCCTGCTGATCCGGGCTCAGACCCTCTCGATCGAGGAACGCCCGTTCCTCGAACGGGCGAGGGCACTGGGTGCCGGGCACTGGCACCAGATGACCCGGCACATCCTGCCTAACGTGATGCCGATGGTGTTCGCCAACACCACGCTGACGGTCGCGATCGCGATCCTCACCGAGACCACCCTGTCGTTCCTGGGACTCGGCGACCCGCTGCGGGTGTCCTGGGGCTCGATGCTCGAGGACGCGTTCGCCGCCGGCGCGATCACCACCGGAGCCTGGTGGTTCATCATCCCGCCCGGCATCTGCGTGATCCTCGTCGTCCTGTCTTTCACGCTGATCGGGCGTGCCCTGGAGGAGATCTTCAACCCGCGGCTCCGGGAGCGGTGAATGACTCTTCTGCAGATCCGCGACCTCACCGTCGTGTACCGCACCGCGACCGGTCCGCTGCCCGCCGTCCGCGGGGTGAGCCTCGACGTGGCCGCCGGACAGAGCGTCGGGCTCGCCGGCGAGTCGGGCTGCGGCAAGTCGACGCTGGCCTCCACGATCCTGCGACTGCAGCCGGCCTCGGCCGAGCTGAGCGGGCGGGTGCTCGTCGACGGCCAGGACGTGCTGACCATGAGCTGGGGCTCGTTGCGGACACTGCGCTGGGCCGGGGCGTCGATGGTGTTCCAGGGTGCCCTGCACTCGCTGAACCCGGTACGCCGGATCGGGCAGCAGATAGTGGAACCGATCCGGCTGCACGAACCCGATGTGTCGGCGGCCGCAGCCGGGAAACGGGTCGAGGAGCTCCTCGAGCAGGTTGGGCTGGCCAGGTCGCGGGCATCGGCGTACCCGCATCAGCTCTCCGGCGGGCAGCGTCAGCGCGTGATGATCGCGATGGCACTGGCCTGCCGGCCGCGGCTGGTGATCGCCGACGAGCCCACCACCGCTCTCGACGTGATGGTGCAGGCCCAGGTCCTCCGGCTTCTCAGCGACCTGGTGCACGACCTCGACATCGGGCTGCTGCTGATCAGCCATGACCTGTCCGTGCTGGGCTCCACGTGTGACCGGGTGGCCGTGATGTACGCCGGCCGGATCGTCGAGGAGGGCGCCGCGGCGCAGGTGTTCGACGATCCCCGCCACCCGTACTCAGGGGCGCTCGCCGCCGCGTTCCCCCGGATCGGCGACCCGGCGGCGCGGTTCGGGCCGGCGGGACTGCCCGGCGACCCCCCTGACCCGCGGGACCTGCCCACCGGGTGCTCCTTCCACCCACGCTGCCCGATCGCGATCCCGGCCTGCCGGGACACCGACCCAGCCATCCTGCCGGCCGGGCCGGGTCGCACCGCGGCATGCATCCGGGTCGGCCAGGACGACAGGGAGCCCGTGTGAACACCCCACTGCTCGAGGCGCGCAACCTGAGCGTCCGGTTCAACATCCGACGTGGGAAACCGGCCCGCGCGGTCGACGGTGTCGAGCTCTCCGTCGGGCGCGGCGAGATCGTCGCCCTGGTCGGCGAGTCGGGGTGCGGCAAGACGACCCTCGCCCGGACCCTGCTCGGGCTCGAGCGGCCCAGCGAGGGCTCGGTCGTGTTCGACGGCTCGCCGCTCAGCTACGGCTCGCGGGACCTGCGCGCGTACCGCCGCCGGGTGCAGCTGATCCTGCAGGACCCCACCGGTGCGCTGAACCCGCGCCAGACGGTGTACGAGTCGGTCGCCGAAGGTCTGCGGATCCACCGGACCGTCGCCCGCAAGGGCCGCACCGGGACCGAGACCACGGAGAGCGACCTGGTCGCCGAGGCGCTGGCGAAGGCCGGGCTGCGGCCACCGGCCAACTTCTTCATGTCCTACCCGCACGAGCTCTCCGGCGGGCAAAGGCAGCGGGTGGTGATCGCCGGGGCACTGGCCCTGGAACCCGAGCTGCTGGTGGCCGACGAGCCGGTCTCGAGCCTCGACGCGTCGATCCGCGGCGAGATCCTGGCGCTGCTGCTGCGGCTGCGCGACGAGCTCGGGCTCACCGTCCTCGTGGTCACGCATGACCTAGGCCTCGCCTGGAACATCGCCGACCGGATCGCGGTGATGTACCTCGGCCGGATCGTCGAGGTCGGCACCACCGAGCAGGTGCTGCAGCGACCCAGGCATCCCTACACCCAGGCCCTGCTGTCCGTCGTACCGGAGTCCGAGGACGTCGAACCGGTGGTGCTCTCCGGTGAGCCGCCCGACCCGAGTCGGGTGCCCGGCGGTTGCCGGTTCCACCCCCGCTGCCAAGCGCTCGCATCCGGGGTGGCCGAGGCGGCCGGCGTCGGCGGACAGGTGCACCGGGGAGCCGCTCCCGGTCCTCGAGGGCACGGGCGAGCACCGGGCGGCGTGCTGGCTCGTCCTGGACGGACCCCTTCCCCAGACCCGGCTGAGCCGTGGCAGGCTGGTTACTGACTCGTGAGTCAGTAATTGGAGGAGTGATGACCCGGACGGCGGCGACGCGGACCCTCCAGCCGGTGCTGCCCTTCGAGATGTACGTCGACCACGGAGCGTGGCTACGGGAACGGGAACGGGTCCTGTTCCGGTCATGGTTCTGCGTCGGTCGGCTTGCACGACCTCGGACTCGACCGACCCGGACCGGCTCGCCGTCATCGACGTCGTGGGTGAGTCCGTGCTGGTCACCACGGACGCGGCCGGCACGCTGCACGCGGCGTACAACGTCTGCCGCCACCGCGGGTCGCAGGTCGTGCCCGTCGACCCGCGAGCCGCCCGCGCCGACGCCGTGTTCGACGCAGGCGCTGCGCTGCCCCTACCACTCCTGGACCTACGGCCTGGACGGCCGACTGCTCAAGGCGCCGCACACCGAGGACGTCGACGACTTCGACCGCGACGGCGTTCGGCCTGAACCCGGTCGCGGTCGGCGCGTGGGGCGGGTTCTGCTTCGTCCACCTCACCCCGGCGGCGGCCGCGCCGCTGTCCGTCGAGGTCGTCGCAGAGTTCGCCGACCGGCTGCGTCGCTACCCTCTCGACGACCTCGTGGTCGGGCGGCGGTTCGAGTACGACGTCGCCGCCAACTACAAGGTGCTCGCCGAGAACTACAACGAGTGCTACCACTGCGGACCGGTCCACCCCGAGCTGTGCCGGCTGGTCCCGGCGTTCGCGCGGCGGCGGCGGCGACCTCGACTGGGCCGACGGCGTGCCGCACCGCGACGGCGCCTGGACGTTCACGATGACCGGCACCACGCGAACGGCGTCCGTTCCCCGACCTCGACGACGCACGAGCGGACACGTCACAAGGGCGAGCTGGTCTACCCCAACCTGCTGCTGTCCTGCTCCGCCGACCACGTGGCCGCGCTCGTGCTGTGGCCGCTCGCGGAGAACCGGACCCGGGTGGTGTGCGAGCTGCTGTTCGCACCCGACGAGGTCGCGCCGGCCCGGCTTCGACCCGGACGACGCCGGCGAGCTGTGGGACCTGGTCAACCGGCAGGACTGGGCGATCTGCGAGTCGGTGCAACGCGGGATGAGCTCGCGCGGCTACATCCAGGGCTGGTTCGCGCCGATGGAGGACCCGAGTGCGGACATCCGCCGGTGGCTGCTCCCCGCCTCGGAGGTGGCGAGGCCGATGAGTGAGCGGGTGGAGTACGTCGTGATCGGCCTCGGCGCACTCGGCAGCGCCACCGCCTACGAGCTCGCCGCCCGCGGTGCTGACGTCGTGCGGCGTCGAGCGGTTCGAGCTCGGCCACCACCGGGGCGCCTCACACGACTCGTCGCGGATCCTGCGGCACAGCTACCACACGCCCGGCTACGTACGTCTGACGCTCGACGCCTACGCCGACTGGGACCGGCTCGAGCGAGGTGTGCGGCGAGCCGCTTGTGACGACCGTCGGCGGCCTCGACCTGTTCCCGCCGGGCTGCGCCATTCCCGCCGACGACTACCTGGTGTCGATGACCGACGTCGGGGTCGGACTTCGAGGTGCTCGACGCCGCGACCGCCGAGAGCCGGTGGCCGCAGTTCCGGCTGCCCGAGGGCACACTCGCGTTGTACCAGTCCCGTGCCGCGGTCGTCCCCGCCGCGCGGGGCACCGCGGTCCTGCAGCGGATGGCACGTGAGCGTGGCGCCGTCCTCCGCGACAGCTGCCCGGTCCGGTCGGTCCGGGACCTCGGCGGCAGCGGCGTAGAGGTGGTCACCGACGACGTGACCTACCGGTGCCGCCGGCTGGTGGTCTGCGCCGACGCGTGGACCAACCAGGTGGTCGCCGGCCTTGACTGGCAGGTGCCGCTGACCGTGATGCAGCAGCAGGTGACCTACTTCCAGCCGGCCGACCCGGCCGGCTTCGGACCGGGCCGGATGCCGTTGTGGATCTGGATGGATGACCCGTCCTTCTACGGCTTCCCCTGCTACGGGGAGCCGACGGTGAAGATGGCCGAGGACTGCGGCGGCGTGGCGGTCGACCCGGACCACCGGAGCTTCGATCCCGACCCCGCCCGGTTGGCGCTGCTGAAGTCGTTCGCGGCCCGGACCCTCCCGGACAGTGGCCCGCCGGTGCGCTCGATGACCTGCCTCTACACGCTGACCCCGGACCGTGACTTCGTGATCGGCGTCGTGCCCGGCCACGACGCCGTGGTCGTCGGTCTCGGGGCGGCACACGGGTTCAAGTTCGCCCCGACGTTCGGTCGTCTGCTCGCCGACCTGGCAAGCACCGGTTGCACCTCGGCCGACATCGAGCCGTTCCGTCCGGACCGCCCTGCGCTGACCGAGACCGACCACCCGGTCAGCTGGCTGGTGTGAGATGCGGACCTCTTCCGGCGGTCGGGCCTGTCGAGACCCTCAGGCCAGCGTCGCGGGGTCGACGCCGATCTCCGAGGCGGCTGCTTCGGCCACCCACCGCGACATCTGCGCACGCGACAGCTGCCGGTGCACGGTGACCTGCACGGCCAGCCCGTCGAGCAGCGCGGCCAGCCGCCGCGCGCTGCCCGTGGGGTCCGCGCACACGAACACGCCTTCGTCGACGCCGGAGCGGATCACCGCCTCCAGCTCGGTCGCCCAACGCCGGTCGAGGCCGCGCAGGGTCTTGCGCAGACCGGCGTCCCGCAACGCCGCGGACCAGGCGTCGACCCACAACGTCCATCCGGGCGCCTTGCCCTGCGGACCGTATGCGCGCAGCACGTGGCGCAGCCGCTGAACGGCGTCGGGGTCACGGGCCAGGGTCCGGTCGAGCCGGTCCAGGTCCCGGGCGACGGCGTGCTCCAACGCGGCAGCCAGCAACGCTTCCCTGGTGTCGAAGTGGTAGAACACCAGCGCCCGGCTGATGCCGAGGGCCTCGGCGACGTCGCCCACCCGCACGTTGGCGAGGCCGCGGCCCACCACCTCGTTGACGGTGGCCGCCAGGATCTCCTCACGTCGCACCTCGACCTTCCGCCGCACCATGACGCCAGACCCTACCTTTGGAGGTCGCGATGACCGCAGAGACGACACAGCAACCCCTGACAGCCCTGGACCCCCGGCTGCTCGGCCCGGACGGTGAACAGGCGCTCGACCTCTCCCTCCGCTCCTTCGGCGAGTCGACGATGCTGCCCTCTGCGGCGTACACGTCGACCGAGGTGTTCGCCTGGGAGCAGCGGCACCTGTTCGCCGGCACCTGGACGTGTGTCGGCCGGGTACACGACCTCTCGGGCTACCAGGCCGGTTCCCCGGTCCGCCAACGCGCACTCGTCGTGGGCGACGTACCGGTGCTGCTCACGTTCACCGACGCCGGACCGCGTGCGTTCGCGAACACCTGCCGGCACCGCGGCCACGAGCTGCTCGGCGAGGACGAGTCCTCGACGCATCAGTCGGTCGTCTGCCCGTACCACGGGTGGAGCTACCGGCTCGACGGGTCGCTGCGCGTCGCTCCGGAGTTCCGCGACGCACCCGGCTTCGAGCCGGCCGAGCACGGGCTCGTGGAGCTGGCCGGCGGAGGTCTGGCACGGCTGGCTGTTCGTGCACGCGGCGCACGGCATCGACGAGCAGGTGCCGCCGTTCGCGCGAGCACGTCGGTTCGCTGGACGAGGTGGTCGCGGCGTACTCCCCCGGCGACCTGGTGCTCGGTGCGCGGCACACCTACACGGTCGCCGCGAACTGGAAGGTGCTCACCGAGAACTACCACGAGTGCTACCACTGCCCGCTGATCCATCCCGAGCTGTGCAAGGTCACCCCGCCCGCGTCGGGCGAGAACTACGACCTGCCGGGTGCGTGGGTCGGCGGGTCGATGGACCTCCGGGACGGGATGGCGACGATGTCGCTCACCGGCGAGTCGGCGGGCGCTTCCCATCCCGGGCGTCGACCCGCGTGCGGGTCGAGTACGTCGGACTGCTGCCCAACCTGCTGATCTCGCCGCACCCCGACTACGTGATGGCGCACCGGCTGGTGCCCGCAGGCGCCGGACCGGACCTGGGTGGAGTGCTCCTGGTACTTCATGCCGTCGGACGCCGCCGATCGACCCGTCCTACGCCGTCGAGTTCTGGGACATCACGAACCGCGAGGACTGGTCGGCCTGCGAGTCGGTGCAACGCGGGCTGGCGTCGCCGCACTTCCGGCCAGGACCGCTGGGGCCCAGCGAGGACGCGGTGCACCAGTTCGTCACGATGGTCGGGCGCGGCTACCGCGGCCAGCCGCTGGAATGAGGGCTACTGCAGCCGGCGGGGGATCCGCCGCTGCCAGCGCCGGCTGCCCACTGTCCGGTCACCGTCGGTGACCTCGAGCCCGATCGTCACGTCGTATGCCTCCGCGTCGATCCGGACGTCGAGCGTGGATCGGGTGCTGACGGCCGCCTCTGGCCAGGACAGCCGGAACGCGACATCGGCGGTCGCCCACTGGGCGAAGCTGCGCAGGTCGACCCCCACCCGCCCCCGGTAGTGCTCGGTCGCCGTGCCGCCGTGCGCCACGTCGTACGTCGAACCGTGGTCCACCACACACTCGGTGGTGCGATGCAGCACGTCGCGTTCGGTGCGCCAGGTGACGCCGGTCGGGTCCTCCGCGCTCGTGGCGTCGCCGGCCGTGAACGCCGGCGGGTCGTACGGCGGGGTGCCGCTCCACACCGGCAGCTCGAGGTGGCCGCCGTGGACGGTCAACGTGACCGGTTCGGGGGGCGCCGCCGTGTTCGGCCAGTCGACCCCGGCCACCGCGAGCCGCACCCGCTGGCCGCCCTCGAACTCATAGGCGCATGCGTCCAGCACCACGTCGACGTCGTACTCCCGGCCGGGTTCCAGCAGGGTCGGCGACGCACTGCCGTCGCGGTGGGTGAGGTTGAGCGAACCGCGGGTCACCAGCGCGGACGTCCCGTCCGGGAACACGTCACACAGCTTCACCGAGCAGAACGCGACCGGCCGGTCGGCGCTGACGCGCAGCCGCGCTACGGGGTGACCCAGGATGCGTTCACCGGCCGCGGCCCACTCCCACGTCAGTGACTCGGCGTCGTCATGACGCTGGTCCCCGCTCTGTCCCCACGGGAGGTGCCCGGCGCAGTCGATCCAGGCGTCAACCCCGACGTCCGGGCGCACGGAGTACGGAGGACGATCGTCGAGCTCCAGGGTCTGCTGGCTGACCCGCGGGCTCGGCCACTCCTCGCGCGTCCAGAACCCCTCATGCAGGTCCAGGTCGGGCGCGGGCATGGTCGAGGTCCGCACGAACGCGGTGACCGCCGGCCGTTCCGGGCCACCGTCGTCGACCCCGTTCTCGAGTCCGCGGAGCCACCGGTCCCACCAGGCTGCCATCTCCGGCATCAGGTCGATCCGTGGGCCGGGTGCCGCACTGCTCGTGGCCGCGTGCGGCCACGGACCCGCCAGCAACCGATGCGGGACACCGTTCTCGCGCAGCGCCTCGATCGTGCGGAACGAGTTGTTCCGGTAGCCGTCGGCCCAGCCGGCCACGATCATCACCGGGCACTCGATCCGGTCGTACGACGGACGCACCGACCCGTGTCGCCAGTAGGGACTGGCCTCCTGCTCCTCGAGCCACGTGAACAACCATGGCTCGACCGCCGCCACCCGGCGTTCCCACTCGTCACGCCACCCGTCGCCCCACACGGCGGGAACCGGCGGCAGCGCACACATCGGCGTCATGTAGTGGCAGTAGTCGACGAGGTCGATCATCTTCCGGGCGCCGCCGCGGTAGTGCACGTCGTCGGTGTACCGGTCGTCCGAGGCATAGATCGCGATCACCGCACGCAGGGCGTCGGGCCGTTCGCAGGCCATCTGCAGGGCGTTGAAACCCGAGTAGGAGGTGCCGAACATCCCGACCGCTCCGTCGCACCACGCCTGGTCCGCGAGCCACGCGATGACGGCCCCGAGATCCTGCTGCTCCTGCGCGGGGTACTCGTCGGTCGCCACCCCACCGGACGACCCGGTGCCGCGCAGGTCGAGCCGGCACACGGCGTACCCATGCTCGTCGCGCAGCCGGACGTAGTCGCTGTCGTAGGACAGGGTCATGTCGTCCTTGCGGTACGGCAACGCCTCCATGATGCAGGGCTGCGGCCCGGTGGCCGGGTCCGGCAGGTAGAGGGTCGCGGCGAGGCTGACCCCGTCCTCCATCCGGACCCAGACGTCGCGCCGGCTCCCCACGTCAGAGCCGCCGCCCGTGCTCACGCAGCAGGCTTCTGACCCGGTCGGGATCGAGGCCCTCGCTGATGTTGCCGGACCGACCGGACACCGTCGGCGACATCAGCATCGAGTTCAGCACCGCCTCCTCGCTCGCCTCGACAACGGCGGCGAACAGCGGGTCGAGCGCGCGCCCCGAGACGGCCGCGGGTCCGTCGTACCGGCCGTCCCGGTCCATCCGCAGTCCGGTGCCGAAGCCCATGAAGATCTCGCCACTGCCGTGGTGGGCGACCGAGCCGGTGCGCGCGAGACCCAGTCCCACCCGTCGCGCGAGCCGCGCGCACGAGGCGCCGTCGACCGGTGCATCGGTGACCACGACGCCGATGCAGGATCCGGCGGGCGGCCTGGCGCCGTCGCCGTACGCCCGGTCCTCCGAGCAGCCGCCCGACCGGGACACCGTCGACGGTCAGCCGGTCGCGTTCCCCGAAGTTCGTCATCAGCAGCACGGCCACGGTGTGCCCCTCGATCGTCACCCGTGAGGCGGTTCCGATCCCGCCCTTGAAGCCGAGGCAGGACATGCCGGTCCCCGAGCCGACACTGCCCTCGTCGGGTGGTGTGCTCGCACCCCGGCTCTCGAGGGCCGCCGTCCATGCGCTCTCCACGCCGGCCCGCTCGACCTGCATCCGACGGGCGTCGTTGAGGAACGAGTCGTCGCACTCCGCGACCACCGGGATGATGAAGTCCTCGGCGACCTGTGGCTCCTTCTCCAGCATCAGCTCGCAGGCGGCGTCGTACACCCGGCCGAGCTGCAGGGTGGAGGTCAGGAAGACCGGTGTCTCGAGGCTGCCCCACTCCGCGGCGGTGATGAAGCCGGTGCACTCACCTGCCCCGTTCAGGACCGCACCGCCGGCCGGAACCATCCTCTCGAACGCGTCATCGGCGACAACGAGCACCGACACCCCGGTCCGGGCGATGCCGCGGCCGGCCGGCGGGTCGGGCTCGTCGCGGTGCACGGTGGTGTGCCCGAGGCCGACCCCGGCAACGTCGAGCACAGAGTTCGTCGGTCCCGGGGGCATCAGTCCGATACTGATTCCCAGGTCAGTGGCCCGAGGCATAGCCCTGATCCTGCCGGATTACTGGCATCCTGACGAGCATGTCGCCGATTCCCGTCGTCTGGTCAGCATCGTGCCGCGAGCACGTGCCCGCCAGCGAGATCTGGCTAGGGGTGCCGACTCCGGGAACCGAGGTGCCCGAACGAGTCGATGTGATCGTGGACGCGCTGCGATCGGCCGGGCACCCCCTACGCGATGCGGCACCACACGACGACTCCTTCCTCGCCGCGGTCCACGACAAGGAGCTGCTCGACCACCTGGCCACAGTTCACGCTGCCTGGCTGGAGTCCGGGGTCGGTGCCGAGGTCGGTCAGGACCGGGTGGTCCCCTACGTGTTCCCGACCGAGGCCATGCTCGGTGGTATCCCGCCGAGCCGGGCTGCGGCCGTCCACGGACGGGCGGGAGCGTTCGGCTACGACACGATGACCCTGGTCGGACCAGGGACCTGGGAGGCGGCCCGTAGCGCCGCCGACTGCGCCCTGACGGCGGTGGACCTGGTGGTCGGCGGCGCGGGTTCGGCGTACGCCTTGTGTCGTCCGCCCGGCCATCACGTGACCGCACGTGCCTACGGCGGCTCCTGCTACCTGAACAACGCCGCGATCGCCGCCCAGTCCCTGCGCAGCCAGGGACATCAGCGGGTCGCGGTTGTCGACGTGGACGCCCATCACGGCAACGGCACGTCGGCGATCTTCTACGACCGGGGTGACGTGTTCTACGGGTCGGTGCACGTGGACCCCGGCGCCGGGTGGTTCCCGCACTACGTCGGGCATGCCTCGGAGCACGGTTCCGGGGACGGTGTCGGCGCGAACCGGAACCTGCCGCTTCTCCCGGGTGCGGGTGACCGGGAGTTCGTTGCCGCGGTGACCGCCCTCGCCTCGTCGGTCGCCGAGCACGGCGCATCCGCCGTCATTGTCTCGCTCGGCGTCGACGCCGCGGCCGACGACCCGGAGAGCCCGCTCCGCGTCACCGCTGACGGCTACCGGTCCGCGGGCGAGGCGCTCGCCTCGCTCGCGCTGCCCACCGTCCTTGTGCAGGAGGGTGGCTACCACCTGCCTTCGCTCGGCGGGCTGGTCGCGGCGTTCCTCTCCGCCTACACCCTCAGCGAGCGTCGGTGACGACGAGCCTCCGGACCAGGTCCTGGCGGATCTCCCGGTCGGTCCACGGAAAGCGGACCCAGCGTTCCTTGCTGAACAAACGGGTCTGGTCGTGGTCGAACCGTGAGGTCGGGTCGATCGCCTGACCATAGGTCAGGATCGTCGAGGCAGTGAGCCGGCCGTCGTCCCTGAACGCGACCGCCTGGATGTGCGAGGAGCCATAGCTGACCGGGTACAGCCGGTTCAGGTTCGCGCCCGGGTCGCGGCTGGACACCGCGTTCGCGTTGCCCGCAAAGCCTTCCCCTCCCCCGATCGGGATCGGCGGGGCACCGTCGTCGCCGGCGACCTGCAACGACCCCCATCGCGCGTCGAACGCAACGCCCTTGTCTTCCAGGTGAGCCAGCGCATCCTGCATCGCCTGCACCACCAGCGGGTTGAGCTCGTTCAGGTCCCGTGGTGTGTCGACGGGGTCCTCGGCATCGAACGGCACCTGCCACAGGCCATCCTCGGGAACCCGCTTCCAGAACTCCTGGAAGATGTGCGTCCCCACGCTGTCGATGTCGGAGCGACCGTCCCAGGCGGCGAGCACCTCACACGCCACTCCCCCCGCGGCCGCCGCGCACACATCGGCCAGGTCGCCGCCCTCGCGGGCCACCTCGGCTCCGAAGACCCGGTTCTCGTGCTCGGTCGCCTTCAGGGTCCGGTGCGAGACCTTGTGTCGCCTGCCCAGGCCGTCGCTCCCGGCGACCCGGTCCATCACGTAGCGGTAGACCATCCTGGTCCGCAGCGTCCGCTCGCATCTCTCGCAGCCGATGATGCGGGCGAACCCCTCCAGCGGCTCCGCCGGGTTCGGCAGCCAATAGCTGTCGTTGGCGTTGACCACCCAGTCCCTGCGGACCGTGGCCGGCAGGGTGCCGGGGCCGAAGATGCCGGGACGTTGTGCGTCGGCGTCGTCGCGCCAGGCGCACTCACCGTTCGCGCGGCTGCCATCGAGGCCGGGCAGTCCGACCATCTGGAACAGCACCATCCCGATCGGTGTGAGGCACTTGGTGACCAGGTCGTCGGGCACGTTGGGTACGACGGAGTGGTCGGCGTACAACACGTTGCCCCGCCGGTCAGCGGCGATCGTGTTCACCCACGGCATCCCCGCGCCCCTGTCCTGCGCCTCGAGCAGGTTCCTCGCGTTCGTGGCCTTGCCCATGCTGTGAAACGTGTCGATCGTGCGCAAGTGCTCGGCGTTGGCGTCGCGAAGCGCGAACACGCTCAGCGGCGACCATCCCATCAGCGCCTCGGGCGCATCGAGCACGTATCCCTCGTCGGTGCGGTAGACGTCCTCGGTGATCGTGCGCACGGTGCCGCCCTTCCCGCGTGCTCGGACCTTGACGACCCGGCGCTCGAGATCCTTCGGGCCGTCGGTGGTCAGGTAGGTCGTCGGCGACCCGGGGACGGTGCGGTACTCATAGGGAGTGAAGCGGTACGCCGTGGACACGGTGTGGCTCCACGCGACGTTCTCGTTCCAGCCGATGTTCACCACGGGTGAGCCGATCAGGCTGGCGCCGGCCACGTCGTACCTGCCCGGAATCGTCAGGTGGGACTGGGTGAACCGGTAACGGCCGCGCCACGGGAAGTGCGGGTTGCCCAGCAACATGCCACGGCCGGTGCTGGAGCTGTCCTTGCCGACCGCGGTGGCGTTGGAGCCGAACGGCGTGTTCGGGTCCTTGCCCAGAACCGTGAGCAGGGCGTCTTTGCTCGGGAGGTTCTCGGGGACGGGCGCGAACTTCGCGGCGGCAGGCACCTCGGGCAGGCCGGGGTCCTCGATGCTCGGCGGCTCGGCGTCCACGATCTGCGGCACGAAGTTCCCGGTCGACGCCAGCAGGTTCGCCGCGTACACGCCGTACCAGAAATCCTTCGCCGTGGCGGTCGGCCGGATCCACCGAGCGCCCCGACAGGCCGGGTCCTCGATCCCGTCCGAGCCGCCGATCATGCGCAGGTACTTGTTCACCCCGGCGGCGTAGCCACGCACCAGGGCCCGCGCCTGCTTGCCGGGGCCTCGCGCCGGGTCGGCGAGCAGACGCTCGACCACGCGGCGGTTGCGTATGTCGGTGAACAACGTGTCGGCCTGCAGGTTGCTGGCGAGGAGTGTCACCTGGTCGGAGTACCGCTGGTTCGGGCCCAGCCAGCGGGACCGCTCGCCGCTGGCGGTCAGCAGGGTGTCCGCGAGCGTACAGATCGACGTGGTCGCCGTCGCGTAGCCGTGGCCGAGGCCGAGCGACTCGTAGTCCTTGGCGATCACGTGCGGGATGCCGTGCTCGGTGACCTTGATCGTGGCGCGGCGCATCCCGTCGGGTGGACGGAGCAGCGATCCCGGTTTCTCGTCGGCCGCAGCCGGGAGGGTTGCGGCCGGTGCGGCGGCCGCGCCCTGGGGGCCGAGGGTCTGCGCTGCGGTGAAGGCGGGCAGCAGGCTGAGCGATGCGACTACGGCGGCGGTGCGACGAGAGAGGGACATGGGTCTCCGGTCAGGCGAGTCGGGGGGTCGCCAGGGACTAACGCGCCAGGTCGGGACGGGTTATGCCGCAGGTTTGCCGGGTCCCCCCAGGGGTACACGCCCGGTACCTGAAAGAGGAGGCAATATGGACACCTCAACCATCGTATGGATCGTCATCGTGGTTGTGATCCTGCTGATTCTTGCCGGCCTGATCGGAATGGCCATGAGCAAGAAGCGGAAGGAAGCGCACCGCACCCGCGCGAACGAGCTGCGTGAGCAGGCCGCCGCCCAGGCGACCGGAGTGCAGCAGCGTGAAGCGGCCGCCCGCGAGACCGAGGCGCGGGCCCGGCAGGCGCGCGCCGAGGCGGACCAGAAGTCGGCCGAGGCCGAGCGCCTCGAGGCCAACGCGACGGACAAGCAGTCCACCGCCGCGGCCTACCGTGAGGAGCGCGACGAGAGCCTGCGCACCGCAGACGAGCTCGACCCGGACGTCAAGCACGACGGCCGACACGACGACACCGCCGGGGACCACGCCGGCGACAGCTCCGCAACCGGGACGGGCGAGGGCCCGCGCTACGACGCCGAAGGCAACGAGCTCCGCGCCGACGGCTCCCGCGTGGACACCGAGGGGCAACGCTACGACCCGGACGGGAACCCGATCCGCGCCGACGGCTCGCGCACCGACGTGGACACCGAGAGTGGTACCCACCGCGCCTGAGGGACAACAGAAGGCCCCGACCGGACGGTCGGGGCCTTCGTCTTGTCTGGGTCAGAGATAGAGGCCGGTCTGGCTGTCGCCGAGCCGGTCCGTGGCAACGGCGTGGATGTCGCGTTCACGCATCACCACGTAGTTCTCGCCGTTCACCTCGACCTCGGCCTTGTCGTCCGGGTCGAACAGCACTCGGTCACCGACCTCGACGGTGCGCACGTGCGCGCCGATCGCGGCAACCCGGGACCACGCGAGCCGGCGACCACCCATTGCCGCGGTCGCCGGGATCACGATCCCCCCGCTGGATCGCCGCTCGCCGGCCTCCTGGTCGAGCTGGACCAGGACACGGTCGTGCAGCATCCGGATCGGGGTCTTCTCCTCCGCCACGTGCTTAGTTCGTTACTTTCCGGAGGACCACCACGAGCGCGACGGTGCTCACCACGACACCGGCCACCTTGGCGATGTTGCCGGTGCGCGGGCTCCCCTGCGGGTCGACGAAGAACGCCTTCACGCTGGCGACCTCACGGCGCATGATGGTCTTTGGGCTGGCCCGGTACACGAGCTGGTCGATCGTGATCGCGAGCCGGTCGCGCGTGGCCTCGATCTCGTCCACGATCGTGTCCGGCGCACGAGTATCTGCCGGCTTCTCGGGATCGCCCACGTCTGTCTCCTCAGTCTGCGAACTCTGTCAGGCCCCACGGCGGGGTTCAGACCCGAACGTTACCCGGCGGAATGCGATCTAACCGTGTGGGGATCGAAGCCGAACGGTAGCTCCAGCCTATGGGCAGACATCAGCGCGTCATCGGTGAGGATGTCGTACGTCGGCCCGTCGGCCACGATCACGCCGTCGGAGAGTACGACGGACCGGGGGCACAGCTCGAGGGCGTACGGCAGGTCATGGGTGACCATCAGCACCGTCACGTCGAGACTCCTCAAGATGTCGGCGAGCTCACGGCGCGACGCCGGGTCGAGGTTCGACGAGGGCTCGTCGAGCACCAGGACCTCGGGCTCCATCGCGAGCACGGTGGCCACCGCGACCCGCCGGCGCTGACCGAAGGACAGGTGGTGCGGGGGCCGGTCGATGAAGTCCACCATGCCGACCCTGTCGAGAGCGTCTCGAACCCGCTGGTCGAGCGCCTGGCCCTTGACACCGAGGTTGGCGGGGCCGAAGGCCACATCGTCGCGCACGCTCGGCATGAACAGCTGGTCGTCAGGGTCCTGGAAGACCACGCCGACGCGTCGACGTACCTCCTGGAGGTTCTTCCTGGTGACGGCGAGACCGGAGACGTTCACGGTGCCGGCGCCCGCGGCCAGGATGCCGTTGAGGTGCAGCACCAGCGTTGTCTTGCCGGCGCCGTTAGGACCGAGCAGCGCGACCCGTTCCCCACGGTGGACGTGCAGGTCCACGCCGTACAGGGCCTGGTGGCCGTCGGGGTAGGCGTAGGCCAACCCCCGCACGTCGAGCACGGGCGTGCTCATCGCGGTGTCCTGGTCTCGGGCATCGTGCCGGTGTAGCCGCGCGACAACATCGCCAGGTGCACGCGTTCGCCGCGTTCGTAGGAGCGGATGAACAACGCGCCGGCGGAGCGGGCGACCACCGGCCAGTGCCGGATGTTCCGGGCGGTGAAGCCGCGCGACTCACGGGCCACCCGCATCCGTCCCATCTCGTCGGTGACGACGTCGAGGTACCGGATCATGAACCCCATGATCTGCACGAGCTGGTTGGGGAAGCGCAGCTTCTCCAGGCCTGCAAGGAGGTCCCGCGGTTCGGTGGTGGCCGCGAGAGTGAGGCTCGCAATGACGCCGAGGGTTCCCTTGGCGAGCAACCCCCAGGCCGCGAGCAGGCCGGGTTCGGAGACGGTGAGGCCGAACAGCTCGGTGCGCGGGCCGGTGGCGATGAACGGCATCAACGCCGCGAACACCACGAACGGAACCTCGATCACCATCCGTCTGGCGATGTAGAGCGGCGGGACCGTCGACCAGACGATCACCACCACCAGGACGCCGAGGTAGCCGGCGTAGACCGAGGCCCACTCGCGCGGTGTGGCCACGACGGTGAGCATGAACCCCAGCAGGGCGAGCAGCTTGATGTGCGCCGGCAGCCGGTGGATCGCTGAGTGGCCGTGGTAGTGAAGCTTGTGGCCGTGCCCCGCGCCCATCGTCAGCTACCCGTGGGCTCCGTCGTACGGCGCCGGTCGCGGCGGCGTACGACGTAGGTCAGGCCACCGGCTAGCACGAGCACGACGACTGCCCCCGTCACACCGGCGATGCCGCCGGACAGCCGGTCGTTGTCCACGCCCCTGGTGGAGTAGTCCGCCAGCGGGCCGTCCGCGGCCCGGTGCTCCTCGGCGGTGTCGATGACGCCGGTCTTCTCGGCGACGTACTCGAGGCCGTCGGGGTTGCTCGAGGCGTAGAAGCTGACCACGCCGGCGAGGACGAGTGCGACGAGGACACCGAGGGCGACGAACGTCCTGGTCCTCATGCCGTGACCCTGTCGGTTGTACGGATCTCCAGCGCCCGGGACCTCAGCGCCCGGCGTGCGCCGTACACCAGGTCGGGTCGTACGGCGATGACGCTGCCGACCACGAGGCCGGTGATCACGGCCTCCCCGACGCCGATCAGGGTGTGCCAGCCGAGCATCGCGGTCGTGAGGGTGTCGAGCGGGAGGGGTGCGGTGCCGCCAACGGCGTACAGGCCGACGAAGGCGAGCGCGGCGACCGGGACCGAGACCAGGGCCGCGACGAACGCGGCGGGTGCGACGAAGGTGAGCCTGCGGGGCAGGACCGCCTGGAGCCCGCGGAACACGAGCCAGCCGGCGAGCAGGCCGACGATCGCCATCAGCGTGATGTTCGTGCCGATCGCGGTGATCCCGCCGTCGGCGAACAGGAGTGCCTGCACGATCAGCACGACGCTGACGCACAACAGACCGGTCCACGGGCCGACCAGGACCGCGGCGAGCGCTCCCCCGAGCAGGTGGCCGCTGGTGCCCGCGCCGACCGGGAAGTTCAGCATCTGCGTGGCGAACACGAACGTCGCGACCAGGCCGGCCATCGGCGCGGCGCGGTCGTCGAGCTCCTTGCGGGCCCCCCGCAGGGCCAGCCCGACGCCTGCGACCGCCACCGCTCCGGTGACGACCGAGGTGGGTGCGTCGAGAAAACCGTCGGGAACGTGCATGTCTCCTCCGGGGCGGCGCCTACGCGTCGCCGTGACATGGATAAGTTTGGCGGGCCGGACACTCCCCCGAGGTGACCGGCCACATGAGAATTGTACGTTATTGCGAACTGTTCGCAATAAGCCCCTGAGGAGACCGCTGATGACCGAGCACCGCCTGTCCCCCGGAGATCCGGCCCCCGACTTCACGCTGACGTCCGACGACGGGGCGACCGTGACCCTGTCGGAGCTCCGCGGTCGCAAGGTGATCGTCTACTTCTACCCGGCCGCGATGACGCCGGGCTGCACGAAGCAGGCCTGCGACTTCTCCGACTCGCTCGCCCCACTCCAGGGCGCCGGCTACGAGGTGCTCGGCATCTCCCCCGACAAGCCCGAGAAGCTGGCGAAGTTCCGGGAGCGGGACTCGCTGACGATCACCCTGCTGTCCGACCCGGACCGGTCGGTGATGACGTCCTACGGCGCGTTCGGGGAGAAGAAGATGTACGGCAAAGTGGTTCAGGGCGTCATCCGCTCCACGTTCGTCGTCGACGAGACCGGGAAGGTCGAGGTGGCGCAGTACAACGTCAAGGCCACCGGCCACGTGGCCAAGCTGCAGCGGGACCTGGGCATCGCCTCCTGACGCCTCGCTGGGGGTGGCGGGGCCACTGCATCCCTGCACGCTCGGATCTCACATAGGATGTCGACGCCTCAGCCAGAGTGGTGGAATTGGTAGACACGCGGCACTTAGGATGCCGTGCCTTCGGGCGTGGGGGTTCAAGTCCCCCCTCTGGCACCGACGCCGTTCACCTGGTCAAACATGGTGGGCCGCCAGCTGTACCGGAGAGACCAGCTCGTCCTGCTGCTGCATTTGTCCAAGGCGCCTGCTCGTGCGGTTCCTGCCAGAGTGAGTCGGTGTGACCGCATGACAGTTCGGACACAGGAATCGGAGATTCTCAGGTCTGTTGTCCCAGTACATGCCGCTTATGTGGTCCACATGCAGAGTCAGCGATTCGAAGAGCCAGCTACCGGTGTTGCCGCATCGAGCGCATACGTATGGGCGGCCGAGCTCGATAAGCGCCTTGCGTAGCCTCTCCCCGTTCACACGCGGCGAACCGGCTGCCCCAAGAACCAACAGATCGACGGGCAGCCGACGGCGTTCGGACGGTCGCCCCTTTCTCCAGGCCTGACCAGTGAAATGACTGGTAGCAATCCCAAGCCGCTTGATGGAACGGCTTATGTGCGTGTGATTTCCGCCCGCCTCGACGATTCCGAGATACCGCAGGACACCCGCGAACGACTCTGCGTGAGTCACCGCGTCACGAAGTCTCTCTTCTGTGTATTTCCACCCCATGGTGGGACGCTATGTGCGCGCACCGACATTCAGAGTCGCCTAGGGTCGGCTGACATGGGCTCTGTGGAGATCGTCCCGTTCGAGGACTGGCACGCCTCCGGGATCGCGCGGCTCTCCACGATTGTGCAGTGGCCCTCGCTGACCGACCCCGTGGTCGTGCAACGGGTCTGCACGGCACCGGGCTCCTCGGCGTACGTTGCGGTCCAGGACGGCCAGGTCGTGGGCTGGGCCCAGGCGCTCGGCGACGGTGTCCTCCAGTCGCACCTTGCGTTCATCGCCGTCGACCCGGAGCATCGCCACCGCGGCATCGCGCGATTGTTGACCGTCGCCACGTTCCAGGCGACCGGCACCAAACGGATGGACCTGATCACGGACTCGGCGCCGGAGTTCTACGAGCACTTCGAGCACAAGAAGATGCACGGTTTCCGGATCTACCCCGGGGCATAAATCCGTGGACACAAGACTTGTGGTCTTGATAAGCACGTCGTATCCCTGAGTTGCACGCGCGCGGTCCGGGGTTCGAGACGTTACGCATGGAGGGAACAGCCCGTGAATCCTGCGCCCATGACCGGTGCCGCGGTGGAGGCCATCGACCTCGCCAAGCACTTTGGAGACAACCGCGCCGTGGACGGCGTGAGCTTCGTGGTCCCGGAGGGGACCGTGCTCGGCATGCTCGGTCCCAACGGCGCCGGCAAGACGACCACCGTCCGGATGCTCACCACGCTCAGCGTCCCGACCAGCGGCACCGGCCGGGTCGCCGGGCACGACATCATCAAGGAGCCCGATGCCGTACGCCGGAGCATGGGCCTCACCGGCCAGGTGGCCACGGTCGACGAGCTCTTGACGGCCAAGGAGAACCTGCGCCTGATCGGCCGGCTCTCGGGCCTGTCCCGACGCTACATCCGCGAGACGACCGACAGCCTGCTCGAACGGTTCGACCTGACCGACGCCGCGAACCGGACGGCGAAGACATACTCCGGCGGCATGCGACGTCGGCTCGACCTCGCCGTCAGCCTGATCGCCGCGCCCCCCGTGCTGTTCCTCGACGAACCGACGACCGGCCTCGACCCACGCAGCCGGTCCGAGCTGTGGGAGGTCCTGCGCGGACTGGTGCGCGAGGGCACCACGCTGCTGCTCACGACGCAGTACCTCGAGGAGGCGGACCACCTCGCCGACGACATCGTGGTGATCGACAAGGGCCGGGTGATCGCGGCCGGGACGCCGACCCAGCTCAAGGACCAGGCCGGCGCGGCCAGCGTCGTCGTCACTGTCACGCACGCCTCCGATCTCGGGAGGGCCGCGGAGCTGATGGGCCTCTGCTCCCCGGAGGTGCACGTGGAGGAGGCGAGCCGGCGGGTGACCGGACAGGCCAACGGGCTCGGGGACATGACCAGGATGGGCAACCTCTTCGAGAGCAGTGGCATCCCGGTCGACGACCTCGGCCTCAAACGGCCCAGCCTCGACGACGTGTTTCTGCACCTGACCGGCCACCGGGCCGAGCCCGCGGCCGAGCAGGCCGAGCCCGAGACGGAAGAGGTGTCGGCATGACGGTCCTGCAGACCACCCGGCCGGTCATCGCACCGCCGTCGCTCCCGAAGGCCACTGTGACGGTGGTATGGCGGAACCTCATCCACATCAAGCGGATGCCGGAGATGCTGCTCGACGTCACCGTCCAGTCGGTGATGTTCGTGCTGCTGTTCGCCTACGTGTTCGGAGGCTCAATCTCCGTGCCGGGGACGAACTACAAGGAGTTCCTACTGCCCGGGATCATGGTGCAGACCATGGTGTTCTCCTCGGCGATCGTCGCGATGGGACTGACGAACGATCTGCAGAAGGGCATCGTCGACCGGCTCAAGTCGCTGCCGATCTCCCGGGCGTCAGTGCTCACCGGGCGGAGCATCTCCAGCCTGATCCACTCCAGCATCGGCGTGGCTGTGATGGGGCTGACCGGGCTGCTGATCGGGTGGCGGATCCGGAACGGGATCGTCGACGGCGTGCTGGGCTTCCTGCTCCTGCTCCTGTTCGGGTTCGCGATGATCTGGCTCGGCATCTGGGTCGGGTCGCTGATGCGCACCGTGGAGGCCGTCCAGGGGTTCATGTTCACCGTGATGTTCCCGCTGACCTTCGTCGCGAACACGTTCGCCCCGACCGAGAACATGCCGTCCTGGCTGCGCTTCATCGCCGAGTGGAACCCGGTTTCCGCGCTGACCCAGGCGACCCGCGAGCTGTGGGGCAACGGCCTCCCGGCACCGGCGGACGCGGCCTGGCCGCTGCAGCACCCGATCCTGGTCTCGGTGGCCTGGTCGATCGTGCTGACCGCGCTCTTCGCCCCGCTGGCGCTCTCCGCGTTCCGCCGGCGGTCGCGCGACTAGATCAGGGGCGACCGAGTACGTCGGCCACCACGGGCGCGATCTCGCGCAGCGCCATGCCACGGTGCGAGATCGCGTCCTTCTCGTCCGCGGGGAGCTCCGCCGACGTCTTGTCATGACCATCGGCGACGAAGAGCACGTCGTACCCGAAGCCACCGCTCCCCCGCATCTCGCGGATGATCCGCCCGGGCATCACGCCGTGCACGACCTGCTCGACGACGGCACCGGCGCCGTCCGGGTAGGCGAACGCCACCGCGCACCGGAACGCCGCACCGCGCCGCTCGTCCGGTACGTCGGACAGCTGCGCGAGCAGCAGCTCGTTGTTCGCGAGGTCATTCTTCGCGGGGCCGCTCCACCGAGCGGACAGGACGCCGGGCATCCCGTTCAGCGCGTCCACGCACAGCCCGCTGTCGTCGGCCAGCGATGGTAGCCCGGTCGCGAGCACGGCGGCGTGGGCCTTGATCAGCGCGTTGCCCTCGAACGTGGGTTCGGTCTCCGCGGGCTCGTCGTACTCGTTCACGTCGTCGAGCCCGAGCACCTCGATGTCGGGCACGAACGGCTCGAGGATCCGCCTCATCTCCACGAGCTTCTTCTCGTTACGGGAGGCGAGAAAGACGCGGGTCATGCCCCGAGCGCGTCGTGCTGGATCTTGGTGAGGTCGGCGCAGCCCTTCTCGGCGAGCTCGAGCAGCCCGTCGAGCATGGCCCGGTCGAACGGCTGACCCTCCGCCGTGCCCTGGACCTCGATGAACCTGCCGTCGCCGGTCATCACCACGTTCATGTCGGTCTCCGCGCGGACATCCTCCTCGTAGGGCAGGTCGAGCCGCGGCTCACCGTCGATGATCCCAACCGACACGGCAGCCACCGATCCGGTCAACGGGTTGCCCTTGAGTGCTTTCTTCCCGTCGAGGTGCGCGCAGGCGTCCGCGAGTGCGACGTACGCGCCGGTGATCGCGGCCGTACGGGTCCCACCGTCGGCCTGGAGCACATCGCAGTCGAGCACGATCGTGTTCTCGCCGAGCGCCTTGTAGTCGATGACCGCGCGCAGGGAGCGGCCGATCAGCCGGGAGATCTCGTGGGTGCGGCCACCGATCCGGCCCTTGACGGACTCGCGGTCGGAGCGGGTGTGCGTGGACGAGGGCAGCATCGCGTACTCCGCGGTGACCCAACCGAGGCCGGAGTCCTTGCGCCAGCGGGGGACGCCCACCGAGGCGGATGCCGCACACAGCACGCGGGTCCTCCCGAACTCGACCAGGACCGACCCCGCGGCGTGGTCCAGCCAGTTGCGGGTGATCGTGATGGGGCGGAGTTCGTCGTTGGCGCGTCCGTCTGCTCGGGTCATGCGCCCGACCCTACCGAGCCCCGCCGCGGCTCAGTTACGCGGCCAGACCACCTCGAACCTTTCGAAGACGACCATCATGTCGTCGCTCGGCTCGATGCCAAGGTGCTCGCAGCGGCGGCCGAAGAACCTCTGGTGGCCGGCGACCCAGTCCTCGAGGCTGCGGTCCCCTTCACCCTCGTCCCACGCGTCCGCGGCATCCACGTCCGAGAACCGCTTCACGTCGACCTTGGTCGTCCTGATCACGCAGCGCGGGAGACCGTCGCCGTCCACCACGACCCAGTGCTCGCCCTCGCGGGGCAACGCCTCACCGTCGTTCTCGAAGTCAGCGAGCAGGGTGGCGGTCGCGCGCTTCGGGCCGGTCCACACCAGTTCCGCGAGCTCGTCGGCCAGGGCTTTGGAGTCACCGAACGCGAACGCACCGAGCAGCCCCGGTTCATCCGCCGTAGCGGCCCTGTAGTCGGCCCACATCTCGGCGACGGCACCCGTGTCGGCGGGTTCGACGTCCATTCGGCTCCTTCGTGTGCTGCGGGAGGGTCGTGGGTTCAGAGCTCGTAGGTGGCGCCGGTGCGCGCCAGGTCGAGGGGCCCGTCGTACGCCGGGCGGGCCTCTCCAAGGACCCGCTGCGGGTCGTACCACGGCGGGATGTGTGTGAGGACCAGCCGGGCCGCGTCCGCGGCGGTGGCGGTCTCGGCGGCGTCGCGGCCGGTCATGTGCAGGTTCGGCGGGTTGTCGCCGCCCTCCACGAACGAGGCCTCCGAGAGCAGCAGGTCGCTGCCCTTGGCCAACGACGTCAGCGCCTGGCACGGGCCGGTGTCGCCCGAGTAGACGATGGTCCGGTCGCCGGCGGTGACCCTCAGGGCGTACGCCGGCACGGGGTGGTCGACCCTCGTGGCGACGACCCGGAACGGGCCAAGGTCGACCGGCTGCCCGTCGTACGCCGTGAAGTCGAACTCGTCGTTCATGCCGGGCGTCTCGGGCAGCCCGTAGGCCGTGGCCATCCGCTTCGCGGTGCCCTTGGGGCCGAAGACGGGGATGCTCGGCTGCGGGCCGTCGGGGTGGTACTTGCGCAGCACGTAGAAGCCGCTCATGTCGAAGCAGTGGTCGGGATGCAGGTGGGACAGGAACACCGCGTCGACCGCGAGCGGGTCGACGTAGCTGTGCAGGACGCCGAGGGCGCCGCTGCCGAGGTCGAGCAGGATCCGCCAGGTGCGCCCGCCGGCCCCATGCTCGACGAGGTAGCAGCTGGCCGGCGAGTCAGGGCCGGGATAGGAGCCGGAGCAGCCGATCACGGTGAGTCTCATCCGCGGACCCACGCGAACTGGTTGACCGACTCCAGCTCAGGCCCGAGGAAGCGGCGGCCGATGCTTTCGAACTCCCCCGGCTGGCCGGTGGTGAGGAACCGGTGCACCGGCTCGGGCAGGGCCAGGTCACGCTCGAGGCCGAGCCGGACGAGCAGCTTGTACACGTCCTTCGCGGTCTCCTCCGCGCTGGACACCAGCGTGACCTGGTCGCCCATCACGTACGACAGGACCCCGGTCAGGAGCGGGTAGTGGGTGCAGCCGAGGATCAACGTGTCGATGCCGTGCGACGTGAGCGGGTCGAGGTACTCGTGGGCGACCTTGATCAGGTCGTCGCCGCTGGTCACCCCGGCCTCGACGAACTCCACGAACCGGGGGCAGGCCTGGGTGTGCAGCGTGACATGGGGAGCAGCCGCGAACGCGTCGTCGTACGCCTGCGAGTCGGCGGTCGCACGGGTGCAGATCACGCCGATCTGGCCGGTGCGACTCGCGGCGACGGCACGGCGTGTCGCGGGCAGGATCACCTCGACGACGGGCACCGGGTAGCGCTCCCGGGCGTCCCGGAGCACGGCGGCGCTGGCACTGTTGCAGGCGATGACGAGCACCTTCACGCCTTGGTCGACGAGGTGGTCGAGACACTCGAGGGCGTACTCCCGCACCTCGCCGATCGGCTTGGGCCCATAGGGCTGTCGCGCGGTGTCGCCGAGGTAGAGCACCGGCTCGTGCGGGAGCTGGTCGATCACTGCCCGGGCAACGGTGAGTCCACCGAAGCCTGAGTCGAAGATGCCGATAGGTGCGTCTGCCACCTGATCAGGCTAATGGCAGCGGGCGGGTTCGCTCGCGCTCAAGCGACCGACATCACCGCTGCGACGGTCGTCACGTTCCGTCCGGCACCGCTCAGCAGGGGGCGTCGTCTCACGGAGGCAGGTGCTCGCCGGCGGCGGCGATCCTGTACTGTGCGGCACCGCGAGGCGCGAGGACCACATCCACGTTGTGGTTGCTCGGGACCGACGGCTCCGAGGTAGAGGGTGTGCGGCTGATGTGCCCGCCTGGGACGCACACCTGCCTACCGCGACGTGGAGTACCTCGGACTCGCCATGGTGGTGGAGCTCGACGGGCGGTTGGGCCAGTCTCAGATTGTCGGCGGGCGCTCGTTGTAGACAGCGGCGAGCTCCTGGCCGGACATGGCCTGGATCGCGGTCATGATCTCGTCGGTGGCCTCGCGCCGCGCCTTGCCTGCCGACACCCCGTCGAAGCGGCCCCGGAAGTCGATCGCCGGCCCGAACCGCACCACCACCTTCGCCCGTCGTGGGATGCGCGACCCGACCGGCTGCAGCTTCTCGGTCCCGGTCAGGGCGACAGGTACGACGGGCGCCCCCGCCTGCAGCGCCAGCCAGGCCACCCCGGTCCGGCCACGGTAGAGCCGCCCGTCGCGCGACCTGGTCCCCTCCGGGTAGATCCCGAACGCCTCGCCCCGCGCGAGCACTGACAGCGCAAGGTCGAGCGAGATCTGCGCGGAGCGGTGGTCGTCGCGGTCGACCGGGATCATCCCGAACCCGTTGAACCACCAGCGGCTCAACGTGCCCTTGACCCCGGTCCCGGTGAAGTAGTCGCTCTTCGCCAAGAAGGCGACCCGGCGCGGCACCACCATCGGGATCACCATGCTGTCCACGAACGACAGGTGGTTGCTGGCCAGGATCAGCGCGCCGGAGCGCGGGATGTTCTCGACACCCTCGACGGTGGGTCGGTAGATGACGCGGAACAGCGTCGCGAGCACTTGCTTCACAATGCGGTAGATCATGCTGCTCCCCCTCGATGGCCTCAGGCCCAGAGCTGACCCTCGAGTCGCTCCTCGGCGTCGTCGACGGTGCCCTCGTAGGCACCGGTGGAGAGATACTTCCAGCCGCCGTCGGCCACGACGAACGCGATGTCGGCGCGTTCGCCCGCCTTGACCGACTTCGCGGCCTGGGCGAGCGCGGCATGCAGGATCGCGCCGGTGGAGATCCCGGCGAAGATGCCTTCTAGCTCGAGCAGCTCACGCACCCGTCGTACGGCGTCGCGCGGTCCCACCGAGAACCGAGCGTCGATGAGCGCGGCGTCGTACAGCTCGGGCACGAACCCCTCGTCGAGGTTTCGCAGTCCGTAGACGAGCTCGCCGTACCTGGGCTCGGCGGCCACGATCTTCACCGACGGCTGGTGCTCGCGGAAGAACCGGCCGGCCCCCATCAGGGTGCCCGTGGTGCCCAGCCCGGCGACGAAGTGGGTGACCGTGGGCAGGTCGGCGAGAATCTCGGGGGCGGTGCCCTCGTAGTGCGCGAGGGCGTTGGCCGGGTTGCCGTACTGGTAGAGCATCACCCAGTCGGGGTGCTCCGCGGCGATCTGCTTGGCGACCCGGACGGCCTCGTTCGAGCCGCCGGCCGCGGGCGAGGACACGATCTCCGCGCCCCACATCGTCAGCAGCTGGCGGCGCTCCTGGGAGGTGTTCTCGGGCATCACGCACACCAGCCGGTAGCCGCGCAGCTTTGCGGCCATCGCCAGCGAGATCCCGGTGTTGCCGGAGGTGGGCTCGAGGATGGTGCAGCCGGGCCGGAGGGTGCCGTCCTTCTCGGCGACCTCGACCATCTTCAGCGCCGCCCGGTCCTTGATCGAACCTGTCGGGTTCATGTCCTCGAGCTTCGCCCACAGCCGCACGTCCGGGGACGGCGAGAGGCGGGGCAGCCCCACCAGCGCGGTGCCACCGACCGAGTCCAGGAGCGAGTCGAAGCGCATCAGATGTTCGCGGTCGGTGCCCACGGAGCGGTGAGCTCGGCGCGGGTCTCGACAAGCTCGACCGCCGAGCAGCCGCCGGCCACGGCGGGGAGTACGACGACCTGGTCACCGTCGCTCACGGAGGTGTCGAGGCCACCTGTGAACCGGACATCCTCGTCGTTGACGTAGACGTTCACGAAACGGCGCAGGTCCACGCCCTCGATCAGGCGCTCCTTGATACCGGGGTGCTTGCCCTCGAGGTGCTCGATGACCTCGGACAGGGTGGCGCCCTCCCCGGGCACGGCCTTCTCGCCGCCGGTGTAGGTGCGGAGAATGGTGGGGATGCGGACCTCGATGGCCATCAGCCTTGGCTCCTTGCCTCGTCAACGACCGAGACGTCTTCCTCGGTCACTTCGCCGTCAATGATTCTGTAGGACCTAAACTCCACAGGCCCGTCACTATTCCCGTACTCACGCGTGGAGACGAGCACGTAGTGGGCGTTCGGCTCCGAGGCGAGGCCGATGTCGGTGCGCGACGGATAGGCCTCGGTGGCCGTGTGCGAGTGGTAGACGACGACCGGCTCCTCGTCGCGGGCGTCCATCTCCTTGTACAGCTCGAGCAGGTCCACCGGGTCGAACTCGTAGAACGTCGGCGACCGGGCGGCGTTGACCATCGGGATGAACCGCTCGGGACGGTCGGACCCCTCCGGCCCGGCGACCACGCCGCACGCCTCGTCGGGGTGGTCCTTCTTGGCGTGCGCCACGATCGCGTCGTAGGTCGCCTGGTCGATCTTCAACACACCCATGAGGGTAGGTGCTGGCCGTGCGACCACCTGCCCTGCCCGTCGTACGTCCGGATGGTAAGACGACGCCCTGACCGCCGTACGGCGCTACGGTGGGAGGGGGCGAGGGAGGTTCGATGGCCACGGTGAGTGTCCGGTACATCGTCGAGGACGTGGGTGCGGCCACGGAGTTCTACTGCACGAGTCTGGGGTTCCTCGAACACATGCGTCCGGCGGCGGCCTTCGCGATGCTCTCGCGCGGCGATCTGAGACTCGTGCTCAGCGCGCCCAGCCGGTCCGGTGGCGGCCGACAGGCGATGCGGGACGGCAGGGCGCCCGCGCCGGGTGGCTGGAACCGGATCATGATCGAGGTCGAGGATCTCGAGGCGACCGCCGCTGTGCTGCGGGACGCCGGCGTCCGGTTCCGGAGCGACATCGTCACCGGCGTGGGCGGAAAGCATGTGCTCGTGGACGATCCTTCGGGCAACCCGGTCGAGCTGTTCCAGCCGGCCCTCCCCGAGGTCCAGCTGGACACGAAGTGAGCCGGCGACAGCCCGGTCAGCGGGAGAGGGACTGGACGAGGGTCTCCTGCAGGTAGCCGACCCACTCGTAGATGTCGTGCACATGGGTCCGCGGGTCGTCATCGGGCAGCGCGTCCCAGTAGGACTCGTCACCCTCCTCGATTCCGAGCCGGGACGCCAGCGCCAGCCGGATGTCGGTGAACGACCGCATCCAGGAATGTGCCTCGGACAGTGAGAGCTCGATGTCGATCCAGAGCCCGTCCTCCTCGAGCTCCGGTGGCAGGCCGGCGTCCTCGAGCATGTCGATGATCATCACCGCGTTGCGGGCCTTGCCGTCGCGCAGCGTGCCCTCGGTGAAGCGGCGGAACTCGCCCGCGGCCTCCTCGTCCTCGGGGTAGGCGGTCGGGAACAGCCGCGCCAGTACGGGGTCCTCCGGCTCCGTGGTCGGGCCGGAGAAGTCGAGCAGGTCCTCGAGCGGGTCGTTGGACGTGGTGGGCGCGGCGACCTCGTTGCGCAGCAGCTCGACCAGCTGCGAGGCGAGCGAACGCAGCAGATCCGCCTCGAAGCCGGAGAACGTGGCGAGCACGCCGTCATCGGGACGGGGCACGAATCCTTCGGTCATGCGTCGGCCTTCTGCATCGTCGCCCACAGGCCGTACTCATGCATCGCCTGCACGTCGCGTTCCATCTCCTCGCGCGAACCGGTGGACACCACGGACTTCCCGTCGTTGTGCACTTCCATCATCAGCTTCTCGGCCTTCTTGCGCGGATAGCCGAAGTAGTTCTGGAACACGTAGGTGACGTACGACATCAAGTTGACCGGATCGTTCCAGACGATCGTCACCCACGGCCGGGCCAGGAGCGTGATCTCGTCGCTCTCGGGTTGGTCGATCTCGACGGGGCTGGGTGCGGACACAGTGCTCATTGTGCCCCGCGACCGCGGATCGGCCGACATCGCGGGTCGGCGCGTCCCAGACGTGCGCAATAGGCTGGCGCGCGTGACGACCACATCGACAGCGCTGCTGACCGACCACTACGAGCTGACCATGGTGCAGGCCGCGATCCGGGCCGGCACCGCGAACCGTCGCTCGGTGTTCGAGCTCTTCCCCCGCCGGCTTCCGGAGGGGCGGAGGTACGGCGTGGTGGCCGGTGTGGGACGCGCACTCGACGCCTTCGAACGGTTCGTGTTCGACGACGAGATCCTCTCCGTCCTGGCCGAGCACAACGTGGTCGACGAGACGACGGTCGAGTGGTTGTCGACGTACCGGTTCAGCGGCGACATCTGGGGCTACCCCGAGGGCGAGATGTACTTCCCCTACTCCCCTCTGATGATCGTGGAGTCCACGTTCGCCGAGGCAGTCCTGCTCGAGACCCTGCTGCTGTCGATCCTCAACCACGACTCGGCGATCGCCTCCGCCGCATCCCGGATGACGTGGGCCGCGAACGGCCGGCCCTGCATCGAGATGGGTTCACGCCGGACCCATGAGGAGGCTGCGGTCGCATCCGCGCGGGCGGCGTACATCGTCGGGTTCGACACCACCTCGAACCTGGCTGCGCGGCAGAGGTACGGCGTACCCACCGCCGGCACGAGCGCCCACAGCTTCATCCTGCTCCACGACACCGAACGTGACGCGTTCACCGCGCAGGTGAGCTCACTGGGCCGCGGCACCAGCCTGCTCGTCGACACCTACGACGTCGCCGAGGCCGTGAAGATCGGTGTCGAGATCGCCGGGACCGAGCTCGGCGCGGTCCGCATCGACTCCGGTGACCTCGGCGTCCTCGCCCACCAGGTGCGCGAGCAGCTGGACGGCCTCGGCGCCGCCAGCACCCGGATCATCGTCACCTCCGACCTCGACGAGTACGCCATCGCGGGCCTCGCGGCGGCACCGGTCGACGGGTACGGCGTCGGCACGGCACTCGTGACGGGCAGCGGGCACCCGACCTGCGGCTTCGTCTACAAGCTCGTCGCACGTGAGGGCGACGACGGCGAGATGGTCGACGTGGCGAAGAAGAGCAAGGACAAGATCTCGATCGGTGGCCGGAAGTACGCCCTGCGCCGGCGGAACACCAAGGGGGTCGCCGAGGCGGAGGTGATCGGCATCGGCGTGCCACCCTTCGACGACGGTGACGACCGCCCGCTGCTGGTGCCGCTCGTGGAGGCCGGCGGGGTGGTCGGCCGTGAGGACCTAGACACGATCCGGGCCCGCCACCTGTCCTCCCGTGACGAGCTGCCGATGCGCGCACGTCAGCTCTCCCGCGGTGAACCGGTGATCCCCACCGAGCACGTCTGAGTCGCCGGGTTGCCCGGTGCGCCGAGGGGGTCACACACCCGGACAGGTCCGCTAGCCTCGGATCCATGAGACGTGCGCTGATCGTGGTAGATGTGCAGAACGACTTCTGTGAGGGCGGAAGCCTCGCGGTAGAGGGCGGCGCGGAGGCCGCCTTCAAGATCGCCGAGCTGCTGCACCACTGGTCCGAGCAGGACCCGAAGTCACCGGACTATGCCGTGGCGGTGGCCACCCGCGACCATCACATCGATCCTGGGGACCACTTCTCGGACCACCCGGACTTCAAGGACAGCTGGCCGGTGCACTGCGTCGCCGGCACCGACGGCGAGGCGTTCCACCCCAACCTCGACCCGCAGCCGTTCAACGCGATCTTCCTCAAGGGCGAGCACGCCGCGGCGTACTCCGGCTTCGAGGGGCGTACGACGGACGGGGCAGGGCTCGCGGACTGGCTCAAGCAGCACGAGATCACCGACGTGGATGTGTGCGGTATCGCCACCGACTACTGCGTCCGGCACACCACCCTCGACGCCGTGAAGAACGGGTTCAACGTCCGGCTGCTCACCGACCTGTGCGCCGGGGTCGCCCCGGAGACCTCGTTGGCCGCCCTCGACGAGCTGCAGGGCGCGGGAGCGGAGATCGCATGAGGGCAGCGCCGATGGTGACCTGTTCGCCGATCTCGCAAGGGATCGCCCCGACCATCCGGCGTTGGTGGGTGCGGCGCGAACCGTCACCTACGGCGAGCTGGAGCAGCGGGGGCGGCTCTTCCAGGTCTACGGCCTGACCGAGACCACCGGCGCGATCACCGAGCTCAGCTCGGCCGACCACGACCCCGGCGGTCCCCGGGCTCTTCTGATGCGGTCGGCCGGAAAGCCCTATCCGTGGGTCGAGCTGAAAGCGGTCGACCCGGCGACGGGCGAGGACTGCAAGGCGGGTGAGGTCGGCGAGATCAGGATCCGGTCCGTGCAGAACCCCCCGGCTACTGGAACAAGCCGGCCGAGACCACGGCCGCGTTCGGGAGCGACGGCTGGCTGCACATCGGCGAAGCCGGCTACCTCGACGAAGACGGCGCTGAACGCGCCGCCGGCGCCGGCAAGGACCACCACCTGCACTTCGTCCCGCCCCAACGCCGCCTCGAGCTCCTCGGCGAGCCGGTCGGCCATCTCGGCGGTGAGCGCGTTCAGCTGACCCGGGCCGGTTCAGCGTGAGCCACAGGGTGCCGCCACCGACCCGAGCATCGAGGTCCTCGTTCCCCGTTGAGATCCGCCTCGTTCGCCTCGTTGAGTCGCGCCTCGTTCGCTGTTGAGATCCGCCTCGTTCCGGAGTCACCGCCTACAGGCCGCCGCGTCGCGAACGGCGACCTGGCCCTCGGGATGGCGGCCGCCCGGTTGCCCTCGACCACTGCCCGAGCGGCCGACACCGCTCGCAAATCTCGCGGGTCTCAACAGCGAACGAGGCGGATCTCAACAGCGAACGAGACGGAACTCAACGGGACCCCCCCAAGAAGTGATTGACAGTGAGCTCCGCGTTCCACAATACTCCCAAAGACTTGTTTGACAGTGGAGGTGAGGACATGGCGGACCACGGCGAAACGACGGCAGCGGAGGGGGTGTCATCGCTGCGGGCGATGGCGCACCCCGTGCGACTACGGATTCTCTCGTTGCTCACCGGCGCCGAGATGAGCGCGGCGGAGATCGCCCGCGAGCTGAACATCAGCCACGCGAACGCGTCGTACCACCTTCGTCAGCTTGCCGCTGTAGAGGCGGTCGTGGAAGCGGGCGAGGAGAAGATCCGCGGCGGCGTAGCCAAGAGGTACCGCCACCCGTGGGACAAGGGCGAGGCCGGGCCGAAGCCCAACGCCGAGGACAGCAGGCTGTACATGCAGGCCATCGCCGACGAGCTGGTTCGGCGCTTCGACTGGCGCCGCCCGAAGACCAAGGGCATGCTCAGCGACGCCGAGATGTGGGTGCAGCCCCAGGTCTGGGGCGAGGTCATGTCCCTGCTCACCCGGGCGTCCGACCTGATGCACCGCGAGGCGCAGCCGCCCCGCAGCGAAGGCACGATCCACGTGAACGCCACCACCGTGGCTTTCCAGATGATCGACCGGCCGGCCGGTCCCGAGGACAGCAAGGACAGCATCCGATGACCTGGAAGGCCTCGATCGCACCCCTGCGGGAACGCAGCTTCGCGTGGTACTACGCGTCGCGGTTCGCCAACATGCTCGGCTCGATGATGGCCGGCGTCGCGCTGACCTTCGCCGTGCTCGACCTGACCGACTCCGCTTCTGCACTGGGCATGGTCCTGGCCGCGCACACGATCCCGATGGTGCTGTTCCTGCTCTTCGGTGGCGTGATCGCCGACCGCTTCCCGCGCACCCTGGTGCTCCAGGTCTCCAACCTGTCCTCGGCTCTCACCCAGGGGATCGTGGCATATCTGGTGATCAGCGGCACCGCTGACCTGTGGATGCTGATCGTGCTCGAGGCCGTGCATGGCACCGTCTCCGCGGTTGCGTTTCCCGCGATGGCGAGCATGGTGCCTCAGCTGGTCCCCCGCGACCAGCTCCAGCGGGCGAACGCGCTGCTCAGCCTCTCCCGCGGCGGGCTCACCATCGTGGGCCCGACAATCGGTGCGCTGCTCGTGGTGACCGTTGGCTCCGGCTGGGCGCTTGCCATCGACGCCGCCACCTGGCTGATCTCCGCGGTCCTGCTCCTGCCGGTGGCGATACCCGCGAAAGCCCGGGAGGGCGAACAGGCCGGAACGATCGCCGAGCTCCGTGACGGCTGGAAGCTCTTCATCGGCACCACCTGGCTGTGGGTCGTCGTCCTCGCCTTCGCGTTCCTCAACACCATCCACACGGGCGCCTGGTTCACGCTCGGGCCCGCGCTCGCCAAGGACACGATCGGCAAGCAGGGGTGGGGATTCGTGCTCTCAGCCGAGTCAATCGGGCTGTTGCTGATGACGGTGATCCTGCTACGCGTCCCGCTGAGGCGCCCGCTGCTCGTCGGCATGCTGGGCTGCTCCCTGATGGGCATCCCGATGATCATGCTTGGGCTGGAACCCCGCCTGCTTCTGCTGATCGCGGTGACCCTGGTGGCCGGCATGGGCATCGAGATCTTCAGCATGGGCTGGAACCTCGCGATGCAGGAGAACATCGAGGACGACATGCTCTCGCGGGCGTACTCGTACGACGCGCTCGGCTCGTTCGTGGCGATGCCGATCGGCCAGCTTGCCTACGGACCGCTCGGCGAGGCGTTCGGCTACCGCGACGTGCTCGTGGTCAGCGGGGTCGCGTACGCCGCGATCGCGTTGCTCGCCCTCTCCTCCCGCTCGGTCCGCACGCTCGAACGAGCCCCGGCCGCGCCCCGGATCCCGGTCGACGCCCCGCCCTAGCCGGTCGGCCTCGGGGCAGCGATGACGCCGCGGGGGATGAGCAGCATTGCCGCCGCACCGACCAGCGCGGGCACGGCGAAGGCGTAGAAGTTCGCGTCGAGACCCCAACCCGAGTCGAGGATGAACGCACCGTAGATCGGGCCCATGATCGCGCCGAGACGCCCGATCCCCAGCGCCCAGCCGAGTCCGGTCGCCCTCATGTGTGCCGGGTAGTAGTTGGCGGTGTAGGCGTTGACCAGGATCGTGGTCCCGATCGTGCAGGCCCCGGCGACCGCGACCAGCGCGTACAACAGCGCCGAGGGGAGGTCGAAGCTGAGGAGGAAGATGCACAGCGCCGCGACCAGGAACATCGAGGAGGTCGTCTGCTTGGAACCGAGCCGGTCAGCGACGGCGCCCAGCATCGGCGTACCGACGATCGCGCCCAGGTTCAGGACGAGCAGGAAGGCCAGTGCCGAGCCCAGCTCGTAGCCTGCCGTGCGCATGATCTGCGCCAACCACGTGTTGAGTCCGTAGACCAGCAGCAGACCCACCCCGGTGCCGAGCCAGAACAGCAGGGTGCCGACCACGAACCTCGGCGCGAACAGGCGCCTTGAGTCCCGACAGGGTTCCTGACTTCTCGCCAGGGACGTCGTCAGGTTCCTCGATGGCCAGGTCGTATCGGTCGGCGAGAGCGCGGGCATCCTCGACGCGTCCGCGCGCCATCAGGTAGCTGGCGGACTCGGGCAGGAGCGCCCAGGCCACCGGCAGCAGGGCGAACCCGAGCAGCGCACCCCCGACGAACATCGCTCGCCATCCCAGGTCAGGGATCACCCAGATCGCGGCCAGCGCCGCAACGATGCCGCCGATCGAGTAGCCACAGAACATAACGGCGTTGGTCGTGCTGCGGTGCTTGGGGTGTGCGTACTCGATGGTGAGGGCGATCGCGGTCGGGACCACGCCCCCGAGCCCGATTCCGGCGATGAAGCGCGCGAGGCCGAAGACCTCCGGCGTCGGTGCGGCTGCCGCGAACAGCATCGCCGCCGAGAACCAGGCGATACAGGCCAGCATGATGCGGCGCCGCCCGACGATGTCGGTGATGGTGCCGATGACCAGGGCGCCGATGAGCATGCCGATCAGCGCATAGGAGCCGATCCGGCCGGCCTGGGCCGCGGTCAGGGTCCACTCGGCGCTGCCGTCGACGAGCGTCGGCACGACCGTCCCGTAGACGATCAGGTCATAGCCGTCGACGATGATCGTCGCGCAGCAGACCGCGACCGCGACAAAGCGCGAGGTCCCCCGTGCTGTGGTGATTGCCTGTGACATGGCTGCCTTTCCCGAGATAGATGTACGCACGTGCTGAACAGTGGGCTCCCTCAGTGGCCTCTGAACGCCTCCTCGAGCCACCAGGCACCGCGATCGCTGACCACCTTCGCGTCGACCAAGAGTGGCCGTGAACGGTCGCCGGCAACCCAGTCAGCCACCCCATCCAGGTCGGCTGCCTTGCGTACGGTCACCGCCTCGAAGCCGTAGCCGCGGGCGATCGCGGCGATGTCGGTCGGCGGGAACGACACGGTGTCGACGGGGAATCCGTCGGGACGAAAGTGATGGACCTCGGCGCCGTACGCGTCGTCGTTGTAGACCACGACGACCATCGGCAGGCCCAGCCGGCGAACGGTGTCGAGCTCGACGGCACTCATCAGCGCGCCACCGTCCCCGAGAGCAGCGACCGGAAGCCGGTCGGGTCGGGCGAGCGCGGCGCCGATGGTCGTGGCCAGACCCAGCCCGATGGACTGGAAGGACTGTGTGAAGCAGAAGCCGAGCTCGTCGGGCACCGAGAGGTACATGCTCGGGTAGCCCATGAAGTTCCCGGAGTCGACGCCCAGGACGCGGTCGGCCGGTAGCACGTCGTCGAGCCCGATGCTCAGCGCCCGGGGATCGATCCGGTCCTCGGTGCTGGTGTCGTCGAACGGCACGTCACGCCACCGGACCTCCGCCTCGATCCGAGCCGCGGAGATCCGCACGGCGGTAGCCTTCGCGCTGCGGGCCGGCCGCCGTCAACGCCAGCCGGGCGGTCGCGAGCACATCCCCGGTCACGCCGAGGTCGATGTCCCGGTGCACCCCCAGGGCGGTCGGGTCGTCGTCGACCTGTACGACGGTCGCGACGGGCGCGATGAGTCGGCCGTGCCGCATCGTCCACATGTTCAGCGCACAGCCCCAGCCCACGATCAGGTCGGCCCCCTGGATCAGCTCGGCCGCGAGCGGAGACGCGAACCCGCCCGAGACGTCGAGAGACCAGGGGTTGCCGTTGAACAGCCCGCGGGCGACCGCAGACGTGGCGAGCAGCGCACCGTGCCGGTCGGCGAGGCTCAGCCAGTGCCTCGCGGCATCCCGCGCCACGAGAACCTCGCCCGGCCACGAACACCGGTCGTTCGGCGCGGTCCAGCATCCCGACGAGCGGCCTCCAGGTCGGCCTGCTCCGGCAGCGACCGGGTCAGGAGCCGGAGGCAGCGCGGCCGCCGTCTCGCCCGGCGCTTCCAGCCCCTGCACCTGCAGCGGAAGGTTGAGCAGCACGGTGCGCCGCTCGTGCAGCGCGTCACGCGACCGCCGCGCACGCCTCGTCGACCGCGCGTCTCCGCCGAGGTGACCCGTCGGTGACCGCGCCGACGGAACGGGCCAGCGCGTCCTGGTCGACGTAGAAGTTCGACCTCGGCTCGGTCACCTCGGCGGCAAGGACGAGCAGCGGGTGTGCGGCTCTTGGCCGCCTCGGCGATCCCGGTCATGGCGTTCGTCAGGCCGCAGCCCTGGTGAACGCGTCACCGCGGCGACCTTGCCGCTGGTCCGCGCGTAGGCGTCGGCCATCGTCGCGGCGCCGCCCTCGTGCCGAGCGGCGACGAAGCGGGATCCGGCCGCGACCATCGCGTTGGTGACGTGGAAGTTGCCCGGATCCGACCACTCCGAACACGTGGTCGACGCCGATCGCGGCCAGCGCACGACCGACCGCCTCCGCGACCTTCATCAGCGCTCGACGAGCGCGAGCACCCGAGCGGGCGCACCCGAGCCGGTGACGATCGGCAGCGGGCCCGCGATCACCACCGCACCGGTGGCCGGCAGCCTGGCCAGGTTCTGCAGCTGGGTGAGGCCGTACTTGTCGCTTCCCATCAGAAACGAGTGGCACGGGAACGGCGGGTCGAACGAGTGCGCCGCGCCCGCGTCGGTGCCCGACGGTCTCGACACCGAGGCCGATCACCGGCGACTCCTCGGCCACCCAGCGCGCGCATTGCGGCGACAGACCCGGAGTGTGCGGGTCCGCTCTCGTCAGCGTTGATGAACTCGCTCCTGCGAGCTCGACCGCGCGTCCCAACCGGTTCGCAGAAGCAGCCAGCCGCCTGCCGGCAGGGGGCCGTGCTCGGCCTCCCATGTCTTGATGTGGTCGACCTCGACCAGGAAGTCGGGGTCCCGTTGCGCGGCGGACGAGAAGTCGAGGACCACGGCGGGGGCGATCAGCTTCTTGGCCGGCACCGAGGCGACGTCGTCGTTGCCCTGTCCTGTCACCCAGTGGTTGGGCGCATCGAAATGCGTGCCTGTGTGCTCGCCGGTGTGGAAGTTGTTCCAATACCACGCGGGTCCGCGCTCGTCATACTTGCTGATCTCCTCGAGCTCGAACCTGGCGGTCTGCCCGAACTCGGGCGGGCAGCTGGATCACGGGGGTGGAGGACGAGAGCGGCGAGGTGAGGTCGATGACCTCGATCGAGCCGAGGTCCAGCGCCGCGATCAGGGCGGAGAGCGTTGACATGGAGCCTTCCCCTCAGGGGTGGTCGTGCCTGCGAGGTTATGGCGCATGCCTAACTACCGTCAAGAGTCCACAACATCATGGACGGTCTAGGCGCCCCAGCGCTCAGCCAGTGTCGTGACGACCTTGAGGTCGCGGGTCGTGCCCACGCCGAGCAGCTTCTCGATCCGTGCGTTCGACAGCTTTGCGGCCTGCGACGGGCCAGGCACCTGCCAGTGCACGGCCCGGCCCACGACCTTGGCCCGTTCGCCCGCGGCGTCCCAGCCGTCGACACTGGCGGCCGCGTTCGTGGGCGGCTCGGCCTTCAGCAGCGTGACATAGCGGCGTACGTCGACCGGGTCGGCGGTCGAGGTCAGGCCGACCGCGTCGTCGTACACCTGGCTCAGCTCCTCCGGGCTGAACAGGATCACCGGCACCTCGAAGGCACAGCTGTCGGCGAGCACGTCCTCGACGTACCTCTCGATCCTTGGCCGCGACCGCATCCTCGTCGTGAACCGGACGTTGCCGGTCTGGATGTAGGTCTCCACCTCGTCCAGGCCCGACGCCTGCAGGCACGCGCGAAGGTCGGCCATCGGCAGCTTTCGGTTGCGGCCGAGGTTGATCGCCCGGAGGAACGCGACATAGGAAGCCATAGAGCGAGCTCAGCTGTTGGAGAAGACCGCAGGGCCACCGTCGGACTCACCCGAGGGGCCGCGGCCGGCCCAGGTCCAGGCGTACGCCGGGTCCTCGGCGGCGAGGCCGCCCTCGCCGAGCTCGAGCGGACGGAAGGTGTCGACCATGACCGCGAGCTCGTCGAAGTACTCCGCGCCCAGCGAGGCCTCGATCGCCGAGGGCTGCGGGCCGTGCGCGTAGCCACCGGGGTGCAGCGAGATCGAGCCGATGTTGATGCCGGAGCCCTTGCGTGCCTCGTAGTCGCCGCCGACGTAGAACATCACCTCGTCGCTGTCGACGTTGGAGTGGTAGTAGGGCACCGGCATCGACAGCGGGTGGTAGTCGACCTTGCGCGGGCAGAAGTTGCAGATCACGAAGTTGTGGCCCTCGAACACCTGGTGCACCGGCGGCGGCTGGTGGATCCGCCCGGTGATCGGCTCGAAGTCCTCGACGTTGAACGTGTACGGGTACAGGCAGCCGTCCCAGCCGACCACGTCGAACGGGTGCGTCGCATAGGTCATCCGGGTGCCGACGATCCCCCCGGGCCGTTGCCGCGGTGCTTGACCAGCACCTCGACGTCGGTGCCGTCGACGAGCAGCGGCTCGTCCGGGCCGTGCAGGTCGCGCTCGCAGTACGGCGCGTGCTCGAGCAGCTGACCGAACCGCGACAGGTATCTCTTCGGCGGGGCGATGTGGCTGTTGGCCTCGACGACGTACAGGCGGACGCCTCTGCTCCGTCGTCGACGGCCGGCACCCAGCGGTGCGTGGTCGCCCGCGGCAGCATCACGTAGTCGCCGGTCCGGAACGGCAGCACGCCGAACACCGTCTCGACGACGCCCGCTGCCCGACTGCACGTAGACGCACTCGTCGCCGACGGCGTTGCGGTAGTACGGCGACACCTCGGCCGCCACGACGTAGGAGATCCGGACGTCACCGTTCCCGAGCACCAGCCGCCGGCCGTGCACCGGGTCCACGGCTTTCACCTCGTTCTCGTCGAACAGGGTGTGCAGCTTGAGGTGCCGCGGTTTCAGCGGATGGTTCGCGGTCGTGGCGAGCTCCGGCAGCTCCCACACCTGGCTGTCGACGATCGCCGAGGGCACGCCCCGGTGGTAGAGCAGCGAGGAGTCGGAGGAGAAGCCCTCCTCGCCCATCAGCTCCTCGTAGTGCAACGCCCCGTCGTCGTTGCGGAACTGGGTGTGCCGCTTCGCGGGAATCGTGCCGACGTGGCGGTAGTGCGCCATCGCGCTCACCTTCTCCGATGGTCGAGCCTGACTGTCCTATGAGCGGACACTCCTGTCCGTTCACAGTAACGATGCGTTAGTGTCGGCACCGTGTCAAGCATCCCAGATCCGAGCCCACCGCCGCTCCCCGAGCAGTACCTCCGGCTGGTCGACGACGCGGCCATCTTTCCGCCCGGAAACGTCCCGCTCGTCCGCGCCGTCAGCGAGCACCGCGCGCACCTGGCCTCGTCCTACGCCGCGCTGGTGGGCAGCTTCGTGATCAGCGACGTCCGGCTCCCCGACCTGCTCGACGTGCTTCGCAGCAACCGCGACTCGACGGCCGGACCCGCCGAGACCCTCGCCGTGACCGTGGTCGTGACCGGTGGCGCCGGAGCGATCGAGCCGGCTGTCCTTTGGGCCAGGAGGGCCGAAGAGCTGGACCTGCGCGGCATCGAGGTCGCGCTCCGCGACGAGACCGACCTGGCACACAACGCCCGCCGGATGGTCACCGCGGTCGACCAGCTCCTGGCCGCCGGGCACCTCACGGACGAGGTGACCGTCCACATCGAACCGCCGCGTCTCCTCGGCCGACCACCGAGCCACTCCTGGCTCGCGGCGCTCGACGAGATCGCCGCGATGGACCTGCGCCTGAAGTTCCGGACCGGCGGGGTCACCGCGGAGGCGTTCCCGGGCTCGGCCGAGCTGGCCACCTGCGTCGAGGTGGCGCTGGACCGGGAGCTGCACTTCAAGTGCACCGCCGGGCTGCACAACGCACTGCGCCACCACGACGCCGAGACCGGCTTCGAGCACCACGGGTTCCTCAACCTGATGCTCGCGACCCGTGCCAGTCTGGACGGAGCGAGCCCCGACGAGGTGGCCGCCGTGCTCGACCAGACCGACCCGGACGCGGTCACCCGACAGATCCACGACACCGGGACGTCTGGCCTCGTCTCGGCTCGTCGCTGGTTCACGTCGTTCGGCTCCTGCAGCGTGCTCGAGCCGCTCGAGGACCTGACCGCCCTTGGCCTGCTCCCCCTGGAGGCGGAATGACCGACACCTGGGTGGAGGGCGCCGCCGGCTCCCTCCACGACATCGACAACCTGCCCTACGGGATGTTCTCCCACGACGAGGAGGAGCCCCGGGTCGGGGTACGCATCGGCGACTTCGTGCTCGACCTCGCCCCGGTCGCGGCGAACGAGATGCTCGAGATCGCCCACGTCTTCGCGGCCACAGACCTGAACCCGCTGATGGCGATGGGCAGACCTACCTGGTCGTCGGTGCGCCGGTGGGTCACCAGCCTGCTCAGCGACGAGGCCGAGCGCGACCTGGTCGAACCGCTGTTGCTCCCGGTCGACGAGGTCACCATGCACCTGCCGGTGACGGTCGCCGACTACGTCGACTTCTACTGCTCGCTCCAGCACGCCGGCAACGTCGGCAAGATGTTCCGGCCCGACGCGGAGCCGCTGCTGCCCAACTGGCGGCACCTACCGGTCGGCTACCACGGCCGCGCCGGCACCGTGGTGGTGTCGGGGACCGAGGTACGACGGCCGCGCGGCCAGCGCAAGCGGCCGCAGGAGAGCACCCCGACCTACGGACCCTCTCAGCGCCTCGACATCGAGGCCGAGCTCGGGTTCGTGGTGGGAGCACCGACCCTCATCGGCGACCAGGTCGGCGTCGGCGACTTCGCTGACCACGTGTTCGGCGTGGTGCCGCTCAACGACTGGTCGGCCCGCGACATCCAGGCCTGGGAGTACGTCCCGCTCGGACCGTTCCTGGGCAAGTCGTTCTCCACCTCGATCGCGGCCTGGGTCACGCCGCTCGAGGCGCTCGAGGCAGCCCGGGTCGACCTGCCCGGCCAGGACCCGGAACCGCTGGACTACCTGCAGGTCGGTGAGAAGGCCGGCTACGACATCGACTTCGAGGTCGAGCTCAACGGCGAGGTCGTGTCCCGCCCGCCGTACCGCTCGCTCTACTGGTCCCCCGCGCAGATGCTGGCGCACATGACCGTCAACGGGGCGTCGCTGCGGGTCGGGGACCTGTTTGCGTCCGGCACGGTCAGCGGCGACGAGAAGGAACAACGCGGCTCCTTCCTCGAGCTGTCCTGGGGCGGCGCGGAGCCGTTCACGGTCGGCGGCGAGGAACGCACGTTCCTCCAGGACGGCGACACGGTGACGATCCGGGCCACCGCTCCCGGCGCCAAGGGAAGGATCGGTCTCGGCGAGGTCACCGGCACCGTTCTGCCGGCCTGACCCGCAGCCCGGGTCGGGCCAGGCCAGGCCGGGCCGGGCGGCTGGGGCCGCGCCGCCGCCCGGAGCCTCAGCCCGGCAGCAGCAGTGATCGGCGCCACGTCGGCCGGTGCATCCTCCCGATCAGGCCCTGCTCGTCGAGGAAGGCGATCACCCGCTCCCCCATCCAGGCCATCGTCTCCTGGTAGTACGGGTTGCCCAGCGCCTGCCGGCGGGCCTCGCGCGGGTCGAGCCCCACCGCGGCGTACACCTGCGGGTTCACCAGGCTGCGGGTGACGAACAGCGCCGTCTGCGCGGTGACCAGCTGGTGGAGCGCCCGTGCCGGACGCGTCAGTGCCGGCGTGGCCCGCTCGACCTCCTCGCGGGCGAACGTCATGTGACGCGCCTCCTCGAGGACGTGGATCGCGGGAGACCATCCGGCTCAGCGGCTGGATCCGCTCGTCCTTCATCCCCTCGCGCTGCATGCGGTCGAGGATCTCCTCGGCGATGAGGATGGAGGCGTACGCGCTGACCCCGCTGGCGATGGCCTTGAAGCCGCGGCCGAGCCGGTGGATGTGTGTCGAGGCGCCGTACGCCGGGACGCCGTACCTCTCGATCATCCGGCCGAACATCACCGAGTGGCGACACTCGTCGCCGATCTCGGTGAGGGCGTACTGCGTGCGCTCGGAGCGCGGGTCCTGGTCGTAGACCTGGCGCACCATCATCTGCATCAGGATGATCTCGAACCACAACCCGACGCTGGCGATGCTGGCTGTCTCGTGCCTGGACATCTCGATGCGCTGCTCCTCGCTGAGCGCGTCCCACATCGGCGTCCGGTAGAGCGACATCCGCTCGGGCTGCATGAAGTACGTGCCCTCGATCAGGGGTGCGTCCCAGTCGATGTCGACGCCGGGGTCATAGGACTGCTTCGCCGAGGACCTCAGCAGCCGCCCGGAGGTCGGGTCCGGGGTGGGGCCCGAGGTGCGTTCGGTGGTCAGAGTCATGTCTTGCCTCCACGGGAGAATTATCTGTTACTTCCAGTAACATCTATCTGCTAGCGTGGCGGACATGACATCCGGAGTCAAGGGTCCCGGCCCGGCCGGCGACGGCCGCAGCACCCGCTGGTCCTCGCACCGTGAGTCGCGCCGGTCCGACCTCGTGCTGGCGGCCGTGGCGGCGATCGACGAGCACGGCCCCGCCGCGGGCCTCGACGAGATCGCCCGGGCCGCGGGGGTCTCCAAGCCGGTGCTCTACCGCTACTTCACCGACAAGGCCGACATCCACACCGCGGTCGGGCAGTGGGGAGCGGAGCTGGTGATGGAACGGCTGCTGCCCGCCCTGCTCGCGGACGGGTCGGTCCGCCGGCGCGTCGAGCTCGCCGTCGAGGCCTACCTGGGCAGCATCGAGGAGCACCCGAACGTGTTCCTGCTGCTGGTCAGGCACCGGGTCACCGGCGACACCGACCCGCTCGCCGACGGCAAGGCCGCCATCGCCTCGGCGATCGCCCGGGTGCTGGGCGACCAGCTGCGCGAGCTCGGCGTGGACGCCGGCGGCGCGGAGCCCTGGGCACACGGTCTCGTCGGGCTCGGCCTGGCGACCGGCGAGTGGTGGCTGGACCGGCAGACCATGTCGCGGACCCATGTCGGCGCCTACCTGACCGACTTCGTGTGGCACGCGCTCGAAGGAATCGCGCAGAGCTACGGCGTTCCGCTCGACCCCGACCAGCCGCTCCGCCTGGTCACCCCGACGCCCGAGGAGGAGACCGGCCGATGAGCGAGCAGACACAGGCCCGTGAGGGGTACGACGGGCCCGCGGAGCTGATCACGGCCGACGGGTCCACGCTCGAGGTGAGGGTGACTGTGCGCGGCATGGTGCAGCCGATCGACGGCCGGTACCACTGGTACGGCCGGATCGCGGCGCACGACAGGCTCGACAAGCTGGTCCATTCCGGTGCGTCCGTCGTACTCCGCACCCCGCACGGTGAAGCCTCGGGCCGGTTGTCCGACCGCGACCCCTGGGGCAGGTACCGGATCTCCGCGACCGGGATCCCACCCTTCGAGCGCGGGAGCTAGCACCCTCGCCGGGATGGGTAGGGACACACCCAGTCAGAGCCAGGCGAAGAGGCGTACGACGGTGCCGGTGGCTGTCGAACGGACCTGGACCAGGTCGCACAGCTGGTTGGCCATCCACACACCGCGGCCGTTCTCGGAGAACACGCCGCTGAGCTCGCGGCCCACCAGCAGGTCCTTGATCGTGCCGGAGTCACGGACCTCGACCACGAACGCACCGGGCTGTGTCCACACGCTCAGGACACCCTGGCCGCCGCCGTGGTGGATGCTGTTGGTGGCCAGCTCGTGTGCGGCCAGCACCATGTCCTCGGCCGCGCCAGCCACGACACCCGCCCGTCGGCTGAGCCGGCGCACGACATCGCGCGCTCCCGCAAGGTCGTCGAAACCGAACAGCAGCGAGTCCGCGGTGTGCGGCGGGGCGGGCAGCGGGCCGCTGAACGCGGACTGGGCGTGGCCGTGGCCCAGGTAGTCGATGCGCCGGTTGTCGGTCGCACCCACGACCGGGTGCGTGCGGTGCGCTTCCTCCACCGCGTGAGCCGGGAGCGCGTCGACGTCATAGGGGCAAATCAGCTTCCAGGCAGGACCGTCGTCGAACGCCACATTGAGCAGCGACTCGTGCAGCACGCACTCCTCGATCTCGACATCGCGGCGACCGGCCCACACCGGCTCGCCGATACCGCGGACCGGGCGGCCCTTCGCCTGGTCGACGAAGCCGCGCCATTCGGGGATGATCCGGGCCGGGTTGCCGCCGATCTCCAGCATGTTCACGAACAGAACGTCGGCGGACTCCGGCCCCAGCGCGTCCGCGAGGGCACGGACGCGGTCGGGTGGCAGCGCGACCATGACCGGCTCGTTGCGCTCGAGTCCCTCACGCACGAACGGAACCGCGGTTCCGATCAGGTCGTCGAGGCCGCGGTATAGCACCGCCTCGTGGCGGAACCCGTCCGTCGCGCGGTCCTGAACACGTGAAGCTACAGCCAAAAGTTCGAGCCCCCTCAAGCGCGAACGTGCCGTCCCAACCGACACGCGCGTATACCAGCATGCGCCACGAACGGTCTGACGTAAAGATTATGTCTCGATATATCTCGTGTGTCGCCGCGCTCGGCTCGGGAGGTTGCGGGCACATCGGCGAACCGGACTAGGGTGCACTACATGAACATACGTGCACTGAAGACCCTCGCGACCACTGCCCTGATGTCCCTCGCTCTCGCCGCCTGCGCCACCGGTGGGGACACGACCGAGCTGGAGAGCGGCGCGAAGGTGATCGAGGAGGGCTCGCTCACGGTGTGCACGCACCTGCCCTACGAGCCCTTCCAGTACAACAAGGGCGGTGAGGTCGTCGGTTTCGACGTCGACCTGATGGACCTGGTCGCCGAGGACCTCGGCCTGGAGCAGAAGATCTTCAACACCCCGTTCGAAGGCATCGAGACCGGTCAGTCGATGAACACCGGCAAGTGCGACATCGCCGCCGCGGGCATGACCATCACTGACGAGCGGGCCGAGGTGATGGACTTCTCCGACCCGTACTTCGACGCGACCCAGGCGCTGCTGGTCAAGAAGGGCGCTGGTATCGACTCGCTCGAGTCGCTGTCAGGCAAGACCCTCGGCGTACAGATCGGCACCACCGGCCAGCAGTACGCCGAGGAGAACGTCCCGGACGACGTCGAGCTCAAGGTCTTCGAGGACCTCGCCCTTCTCGTCAGCGCCGTGAAGAGCGGCAGCATCCCGGCCGCGATCAACGACAACAGCGTGCTCTATGACTATGTGGAGAAGAACCCGGACACGGAGGTCTCCACCGAGTTCGACACCGGCGAGCAGTACGGCTTCGCGGTAGCCAAGGACGAGAACGACGCGCTGCTGGACGCCGTGAACAAGGCCCTGGCCACCGCCCGGGAGGACGGCACCTACGACAAGCTCTTCAAGCAGTACTTCCCCACTGCACCCAAGAGCTGACCTGGCTCCAGCCCGGCACGCGACCCGACAGGAGAAGCCACGCATGGCGATGAGTCCGCGCAAGCGAGCACGGTTGTCGCGGGGCATCCAGTACGCCCTGCTGCTCTTGATCGTCGTGGTGGCGGCGCTTCTCGTCGACTGGGCCACGGTCAAGGACGTCTTCTTCGACCCGCAGATCCTGAAGGGGATGTGGCCGGACGTCATCACCACGGCGCTGAAGAACACGCTGCTCTACACCGCCTGTGGCTTCGTATTCGGATTGGCGCTCGGCCTTGTCCTTGCTCTCATGCGCCTCTCTCCGGTGGGCCCCTACCGCTGGATGGCAACGGGGTTCATCGAGTTCTTCCGGGGAGTACCCGCGCTCGTCGTGTTCATTGCCCTCGGTCTCGGTGTGCCGCTCGCCTTCACCGGTTACGAGGTTCCCGGTGGCAACCTAGGCGCGGCAACCGTTGCCCTCGGACTCGTGGGCGGTGCCTACATGGCCGAGACCATCCGGGCCGGCATCCAGGCGGTCCCCAAGGGTCAGCTGGAGGCGGCACGGTCCTTGGGCATGTCGCAGGGACGCGCGATGGTCTCGATCGTCATCCCGCAGGCGTTCCGGATCATTCTGCCGCCGCTGACCAACGAGCTCATCCTGCTCACCAAGGACTCGTCGCTGATCTACGTCCTCGGCTACACGTCGGCAACCCTGGAGCTGACCGCGTTCGGCCGCGAGGTGCTGAACCAGGAGAAGAACCTGACCCCGCTGGTCGGGATCGGTATCTGCTACCTGCTGATCACGATCCCGCTCTCCATCGTCGTACGACGGATGGAAGCCCGAGCCGAGAAGGCGCGCTGACATGACCGAGCCCCAGCTCCGCAAGGATGCGCCCGCCATCGACGTGAACGAGCTGCACAAGTACTTCGGCGACAACGAGGTGCTCAAGGGCATCGACTTCCACGTCGACAACGGCGAGGTCGTGTGTGTGGTGGGTCCCTCGGGGTCCGGGAAGTCGACGCTGCTGCGCTGCGTGAACCTGCTCGAGAAACCGACCTCGGGCACGATCTTCGTCGAGGGTGCGGAGATCACCGACCCGGACATCAACGTGGACAAGGTCCGCAGCCGGATCGGGATGGTGTTCCAGCAGTTCAACCTGTTCCCGCATCTGTCCGTGATGCGCAACCTCACCATCGCCCAGCAACGCGTGAAGAAGCGGGGCAAGGACGAGGCGGTAGAGGTGGCCCGCAAGAACCTGCAGAAAGTCGGCCTCGCCGAGAAGGAGGATGCCTACCCAGCGCACCTGTCCGGCGGCCAGATGCAGCGCGTCGCCATCGCTCGTGCCCTGTCGATGGACCCCGACATGATGCTGTTCGACGAGCCCACGAGCGCGCTCGACCCCGAGCTCGTCGGGGATGTGCTCCAGGTGATGAAGGATCTCGCCAACGAGGGCATGACGATGATGGTGGTCACCCACGAGATGGGCTTCGCGCGCGAGGTCGGCAACAAGCTGGTTTTCATGGACGGCGGGGTGATCCTCGAGGAGGGCAACCCCGCCGACGTACTCGCCAACCCCCAGCACGAACGCACCCAGTCGTTCCTCTCCAAGGTCCTCTAGCGAGGACATCACTCGCATCGCCGCTTGCCCGCGATCGCGGCTCGGGCCAACCCAGCCGCAACAACGGGTCGGGGCGACCTGGTATTGCGAAGTGGCGGCGCTTGGGTTCGCAACAAGGGGTCGCCGCGACCGGTGATCGCGAGTCGGTGCCCGGTGCGGGAGGTGGCGTCGTACGGCGGGGCGCCGCACTCAGAGGTTGCCGCGCAGCTCCTGCTCGCGCTCGATGGCCTCGAACAGGGCCTTGAAGTTGCCCTTGCCGAAGCCGAGCGAGCCGTGCCGCTCGATGAACTCGTAGAACACCGTCGGCCGGTCCCCCATCGGCTTGGTGAAGATCTGCAGCAGGTAGCCGTCCTCGTCACGGTCGACGAGGATCTTGCGCTTCTTCAGCTCCTCGATCGGCACCCGCACGTTGCCGATCCGCTCACGCAGTGCCGGGTCGTCGTAGTACGAGTCCGGGGTGTCGAGGAACTGGATCCCGTTGTCGCGCAGGATGTCGACACTGCGCAGGATGTCGTTGGTGGCCAGCGCGATGTGCTGGCAGCCGGCACCGTCGTAGAACTCGAGATACTCGTCGATCTGTGACTTCTTCTTCGCGATCGCCGGCTCGTTCAGCGGGAACTTCACCCGGTGGTTGCCGCTGGCGACGACCTTCGACATCAGCGCGGAGTAGTCGGTGGCGATGTCGTCACCGATGAACTCCGCCATGTTCACGAAGCCCATCACCTTGTTGTAGAAGGTGACCCACTCATCCATCTTTCCGAGCTCGACGTTGCCCACGCAGTGGTCGACGGCCTGGAACAGGCGCTTGGGGTGGCCTTCCTGGCGGGTGACCTTGGTGCTCGCGGCCGTGAACCCGGGCAGGTAGGGGCCGGTGTAGTTCTTGCGGTCGACCAGGGTGTGCCGGGTCTCGCCGTACGTCGCGATCGCCGCTGTGCGCACCGTGCCGAAGTCGTCGGACACGTCGTGCGGCTCCTCGAGGATCGTCGCGCCGACCGAGCGGGCGTGCTCGATGCACCGGTCCACGTCGGGCACCTCGAGCGACAGGTCGACGACGCCGTCGCCGTGCCTGCGGTGGTGGTCGTGCAGCGGACTGTCGGGGGCCACCCCGCCGGTGAAAACGAACCTCGCGGAGCCTGAGCGCAGCACGTAGGTCTTGCTGTCGCGGCAGCCGGTCTCCGGGCCGCGGTAGGCCTCGAGCTCCATGCCGAGCGCGAGCTGGTAGAAGGTCGCGGTCTGGGTCGCGTTGCCCACCACGAAGCACACCGCGTCCATGGCGGTCACCGGGAACGGGTCCTGGCTGGCGTCGTACTCCACCAGACCCACCAGCTGCTGCAGCTGCTCGAGGGTGAGGTCGGCCTTCAGCTCGTCTTGGGTCAGCGACTGTGTCAGAGGTTGGGTCATGCCACGCAGCATGGTGTGCCAGCGCAGACTGTGCAACAGTACGTCGAAACAGTGTGCAACTTGTGCAGTCGACGGAGGCTTCATGGACGACTTGGACGCCACATTGATCCGTCTGTTCGCAACGGAGCCGCGGATCGGCGTTCTCGAGGCCTCCCGGCGGCTCGGCGTGGCCCGCGGCACGGTGCAGGCCCGGCTGGACAAGCTCGCCGCCTCGGGCGTGATCGAGGGTTGGGGTCCTGAGCTCGGACCCGAGGCGATCGGCTACCCGGTGACGGCATTCCTGACCCTCGAGATCCGGCAGGGTTCGGGGCACAATGCGATCGCACAGCATCTGTCGTCGATCCCCGAGGTGCTGGAGGCGTTCACGATCACCGGTGCCGGTGACATGTGGTGCCGCGTCGTGGCACAGTCCAATGCCGACCTGCAGCGGGTCATCGACTCGGTGCTCTCCGACGCCGGCATCGTGCGGTCCTCCACGGTGATCGCACTGGCCACCCAGATTCCTTACCGGGTGCTGCCGCTGCTCGACGCGGCGGTGTCGGCCGCTACTTGATCGCGCCTATCGACAACCCGCGCACCAGCTGTCTCTGCGCGACTCACCCGGCGATGATCACTGGTACCGCGGCCATCGTCGCCGCGGCCGAGAGCTGGGCGAAGAACAGCCCCTCGCTGGTGATGAAGCCGGCCGGGCACACCGGACGGTGCTACCGGCACCGATGACCAGGACCGACTCATCGACCTCGGCCCCGAGCCGGCGGATCCCGTGCACCGCGCAGGACAGTGGCTCGACGAGTCCACCCGGGTCCCGACCGTCACACCGGTCGTGACGCCTGAGCCGACCCAGAAAGGGGCTACCCTGCGAGATCTCGACGCGAAGGAGGCAGAGTGCCCCGAGTCCGCAGTACCGAGACGTACGGCCCGGCCTGGCTGGTCAGGGCCGCCGTCATCGCGCGGCAGTCCTACCTCGAAGGCCGTTCCAAGGTGGAGATCGGCGACGACCTGGGACTGTCCCGCTTCAAGGTGGCGCGGGTCCTGGATGAGGCCCAGCTCGGCCTCCGTCGCACGATCGTGCTGGCGCAGGGCGCAAGTGGCGACCAGGGCTACGACGAGATGGGTCGGGTGGGTGCCGACCTGCTCGCGGAGCTGGTGAGCGACGTCGCCCCGCTGACCGGGACGCTTGCCGGGGCGCTCGTGGAGAGCGCAACGGCACGATCCCTCGCCGGTCAGGAGGGCATCCGGAACACCCTCGACCGGATCGGCTCGGTCACGATCGCGATGGTGATGATCGGCGGGCGGCTCTTCGACGCACGCGGGCAGGCGGTCCCTGGTTCGATCGATGAGCGCGTGCTCGGAATGACCCTGCAACAGCTACTGGAGATCGACGAGGTCGTCGGGCTGGCCTACGGCGCCGGTCGCGCCGCGGCCGTGAGCGCAGCGGCCGGGGGCCTCATCGAGACGCTGGCCTGCGACGCCGACCTGGCCCGGACGCTGCTCGCCGGGACCGAGGGAAGGCAGGTGAGCGCATGACCACCACCCCCATGAACTTCGTGGCCGGGGTCGACTGCTCCACCCAGGCGACGAAGGTGGTGGTCTGCGACGTGGAGACCGGCGCGGTCCACCGGGAGGGCAGGGTCTCCCACCCGGACGTCACCGAGATCGACCCCGGGGTCTGGTGGGCGGCGTGGTGCGCGGCCTCGGACGGGATCCTGGACGGTGTGGCAGCGCTCGCCGTGGGCGGGCAGCAGCACGGCATGGTTCTCCTCGACGAGGACGGGCTCCCCGTCCGCGACGCGCTGCTGTGGAACGACAACCGGTCCGCCGGGGCAGCGGCCGACCTGACCACCGAGCTCGGTGGCCCGGAGGCCTGGGCAGCCGCGACGGGCCTGGTGCCGGTAGCCAGCTTCACGGTCACCAAGCTGCGCTGGGTGGCCCAGCACGAGCCTTCGACGGCCGGGCGGGCAGCCCAGGTCCTGCTGCCCCACGACTACCTCACGCACCGGCTGCGCGCCGGCGCGGCCGAACCGACGACGGACCGCGGTGACGCCTCTGGCACCGGGTACTGGTCCGCGTCCGACGGCTACCGACCCGACCTGTTGCGTCTCGCCTTCGGCCGCGACCTGGTCACGCCGCGCGTCGCCGGTCCGCGCGAGCCGGTCGGCGAGACACGCGACGGCGCCGTGCTCGCGCCCGGCACCGGAGACAACATGGCGGCCGCGCTCGGACTCGGTCTCCAGCACGGCGACGTCGCCGTGTCGCTGGGCACCAGCGGCACGGTCTTCGCGGTCTCCGAACAAGCGACCCACGACGCCTCGGGCATCGTGGCCGGATTCGCCGACGCGACCGGACGCTTCCTGCCCCTGGTCTGCACGCTCAACGCGGCCCGGGTCCTCCAGGCCGCCACCACACTGGCCGGCGCGGGCCTCGACGACCTCGACGACCTCGCGCTGTCCGTGGACGACAGCGACGGGCTGGTGCTGCTGCCGTTCCTCGACGGGGAGCGGACGCCACCGCTCCCCGGCGCGCGCGGGCTGCTGCACGGTCTCACCCGGGCCAACGCGACACCCGCCCACCTGGTCCGCGCAGCAGTCGAGGGCATGCTCTGTGGGCTGGCCGACGCGGTCGATGCGGTCCGCGAAATGGGCATCGAGCCCCGGCGGATCGTGCTGATCGGAGGGGCCGCCCGGTCCCGTGCCGTGCAGCTCATCGCCGGCGGCATGTTCGGGCTACCGGTCTGGGTGCCCACGCCCGCGGAGTACGTCGCTCTCGGGGCGGCACGGCAGGCCGCATGGACCCTGACCGGAGAGCCTGCACCACCGGAGTGGCAGCTCGACGGACACACGGTGCGGCCCGGCGAACCGTACGTCGGGGCCGGTCACCGGGCACGGGACCGGTACCGCCAGGTCCTGGGGGCGGCCGGACCTCTCCTCGACGCACAGGACGAGCAACGCTAGTGTGACCGTCACCACCTTTACTACGGATCGTCCGGCACGTACCTGCCGGTGAAGGGATGAACCAGCATGGGCTCTGTAACCTACGAACACGCCGAGCGGCTCTATCCAGGATCGACGAAGCCGGCCGTGAACGACCTGAACCTCGAGATCGGCGACGGCGAGTTCATGGTCCTCGTCGGCCCCTCGGGATGCGGCAAGTCGACCTCCTTGAGAATGCTCGCCGGTCTCGAAGAGGTCACCAACGGCAAGATCATGATCGGCGACCGGGACATCACGCACCTCCCGCCGAAGGACCGCGACATCGCGATGGTCTTCCAGAACTACGCGCTGTACCCACACATGACCGTCGCCGACAACATGGCCTTCTCGTTGAAGATGGCCAAGGTCGGCAAGGAAGAGCGCATGCAGCGCGTCGCCGAGGCCGCCAAGCTGCTCGACCTCGAGGACTACCTCGAGCGCAAGCCGAAGGCGCTGTCCGGTGGCCAGCGGCAGCGTGTGGCGATGGGCCGCGCCATCGTCCGGCACCCGCAGGTGTTCTGCATGGACGAGCCGCTGTCGAACCTCGACGCGAAGCTGCGGGTCTCCACCCGCACCCAGATCGCCGCACTCCAGCAGCGACTCGGGATCACCACCGTCTACGTCACCCACGACCAGGTCGAGGCGATGACGATGGGCGACCGGGTTGCGGTGATGAAGGACGGGATCCTGCAGCAGGTCGACACCCCTCTCAACCTCTACGACCGTCCCTCGAACCTGTTCGTCGCGGGCTTCATCGGCTCGCCAGCGATGAACCTGGTCGAGGCCAAGGCAGGCGAGGGCGCGGCGAAGATCGGTGAGTACGAGGTGCCGGTCGACCGCGGTGCATCCTCGAAGATGCAGGGCGACATCACCGTCGGCGTACGCCCCGAGTCATGGCGGATCGTCAGCAAGGAAGAGGGCGGCATGCCCGTCAAGGTGACCGTCGTCGAGGAGCTCGGCGCCGACGCCTACGTCTACGGCACCAGCGGTGTCGAAGGTACGCCGAGCGACATCATCGTGCGCATCGACGCCCGCCGGGACCTGAAGAAGGGCGAGACGATCTACGTCACGACCGACCCGGACCACGTGCACGTGTTCGACACCGAGAGCGGAGCACGCCTCTCCGACTGACCCGACTTGTCAGGAGGTGGCACGGCTATGGCCGTCCGACCTCCTGACAACTCAGGAGAGACGCTGGGCGACCTCATGTGCCGCCGCGGTCACCTTCGGGCCGACCACGGGCATGTCGAGGTCGCCCAGCGTCACGATTCCCACCGACGCCTCGAGCCCGTCCACGCCGAGCACCGGTGAGGCCAAGCCGCGGGCACCGGTCTGCAGCTCCCCGACGGTCTGCACGAAACGGTGCTCGGGGACCCCGCCGGCGGCGATGTCCCGGCCGAGCAGGATCGCCCGTCCGGCTGCTCCCTGGTCCAGCGGGTGCCGGGCGCCGACGCGGTAGGCAACATGGAAGTCGGTCCAGGTCGGTTCCACCACGGCTATCGCCAGTGCCTCTCCCCCGTCGGCGACGGTCAGGTGCGCGGTGCAGCCGAGCTCCTCGGCCAGCGCCCGGAGCACCGGGTTGGCGAGCTCGCGCAGCACCGGCTGCAGCCCTCGAGCCAGCGCCAGCACCCCGAGACCGACGTGCAGCCGCCCCGAGGAGTCGCGGCGGGCGAGGCTGTGCTGCTCGAGTGTGGCCACCAGCCGGTAGACCACGGTGCGGTTCACCCCCACCGCCGCAGACAGCTCGGTGATGCTGAGCCCGCTCGGCGAGCCGGCAAGCACGCTCAGCACGCGCAGACCACGGTCGAGCGTCTGTGAGGTTTCCGCGGCCATGTGGTGAGGATACTCAGGAAGTCTTGCGCGCGGCCCACGCACGGATCCGGTCGATCCGCGTGGTCAGCTGCTCCGCGGTCGCCGCAGCGGCCGCCGGCCCCCCGCACTCACGGCGCAGCGCGGCATGGGTGACGCCGTGCGGCTGGCCGGTCCGGTGGTTCCACGCGGCCACGAGCCCGTTCAGCTCACGGCGCAGGGTGGCGAGCTGCTCGTGCACAGAGATGTCGTCGTGGCGGCGTTCGTTGAGCTCCTCGGCCGGCCCAGCCCCCCGCTGCTTGCGGGCGCGTTCGCTCTGCCGGTGGTGCAGGAGGTCGCGGACCTGGTCGGGCTCGAGCAGTCCCGGGATGCCCAGGAAGTCCATCTCCTCGTCCGATCCGACCTGCACCTCACCGGCGTGGCCGAACTCGCCGCCGTCGTACAACACCCTGTCGAAGGTGGCCTGGGAGCCCAGCGCCTCGAACGGCAGCAGCGCCTCCTCGGCTGAGGCAGCCTCCGATGCCTGAGCCTGGTTGAGCAGGTCCTCCTCCGCCGCGAAGATGTCACCCTCGTCGTTGACCTTGCGGCGCAGCACGTGGTCGCGCTGGACCTCCATCTCGGAAGCGAACATGAGCAGGTTCGGGACGGACGGCAGGAACACCGATGCAGTCTCCCCACGCTTGCGGGCGCGCACGAAGCGGCCTACTGCCTGCGCGAAGAAAAGCGGAGTCGACGTCCTCGTGGCGTAGACGCCGACAGCGAGCCTGGGCACATCGACGCCCTCGGAGACCATCCGGACCGCGACCATCCACCGCGAGTCGTCCTCCGAGAACTTCGCGATCCGCTTCGAGGCGGCCTTCTCGTCGGAAAGCACCAACGCCGGCTTCTCCCCGGAGACGCCCGCCAGCAGAGCCGCGTAGGCGCGGGCCGAGTCCTGGTCCGAGGCGATCACCATGCCGCCGGCGTCCGGGACGTGGCGGCGTACCTCCGAGAGCCGCCTGTCCGCGGCGGCCAGCACCGAGGGCATCCACGACCCACTCGGGTCCAGCGCGGTGCGCAGCGCCTGGGCGGTCAGGTCCTTGGTCAGCGGCTCGCCGAGCCGGGCCGCGATCTCGTCGCCCGCCCGGGTCCGCCACTGCATCTCGCCGCTGTAGGCCAGGAACAGCACCGGTCGTACGACGTGGTCGGCCAACGCGTGGGCGTAGCCGTAGGTGAAGTCCGGAACACAACGGAGCACGCCGGCTCCCTCGTCGGGGTCCGGGGTGTAGCTCACGAACGGGATCGGGTTGATGTCGGAGCGGAAGGGCGTACCGGTCAGCGCCAGCCGGCGGTGCGCCGGGTCGAACGACTCGCGGACTGCCTCACCCCAGGACAGGGCGTCCCCCGCGTGGTGAACCTCGTCGAGGATCACGAGGGTCTTGAAGCGCTCGGTGCGGATCCGGTGCGCGAGCGGGTTCGCTGCCACGCCGGCGTAGGTCACCGCCACCCCGACGTAGTCCTGGCTGGTCCTGCCCTTCCTGCCGGAGTACGTCGGGTCGATCGGAATACCCGCACGGGCGGCCGCCTCCGCCCATTGGGTCTTGAGGTGCTCGGTGGGTGCGACCACGGTGACCCTGTCGACCACGCGGCGTGCGAGCAGCTCGGCGGCGACGGTCAGCGCGAAGGTGGTCTTGCCGGCACCCGGTGTGGCGACCGCGAGAAAGTCCCTGGGGTTCTCGGCGAAGTACTGCTCCAGGGCGGCCGTCTGCCAGGCACGCAGCTTGGTCGCTGTGCCCCAGGCAGCCCTGTCCGGGTAGGCGGGAGGGAGCTCGTGGAGGGGTGCGGGGATGTGGGGAGAGTTCGTCACGGGGTGCGGTAAGCCAGCCAGTTGTCGGTCATCCGGGCCACCTGGTCCGGGGTGAACATGGTCATGCACGAGTCGAACGAGTAGTTCATGAAGTTGCGGATCGGGTCGAGACCGTCAGCCTCGCATGTGTCACGGCCGATCTCGCACGACAGGCTCGGCTTCGCCTCGGCGGGCGTGTCCGCGACCAGGTCGTTCTGCGGGGAGCAGCCGCCCTGGAACGTGTGGAAGAGCCCAAGCCAGTGCCCGACCTCGTGCACGGCGGTGTCCCCGCGGTCGTACCGGGTCAGGCCACCGCCGGGCATGCTCTCGTGGTGGATCGTGACGCCGTCCAGCAAAGGGTTGCGACGAGCCTGCCACGGGACCGTGCTCCAGCCGAGCACGACGGAGTCGGCCTGCGGGCTTCGGGGTGCGGAGAAGTAGAGGTTGAGCGACTCGGGGCCACCACGGTGCAGCTTTCTCCGGAGCTCCCGATCTCCCTCGTCGAACAGGGAGGCGGTGTACCAGCGCTGGTTGCGGGTGCGGTCGAAGGACTCCAGGTAGAACCGGAAGCGGGTCTTGTGGCTCCTCGTCGACTGACCGCCGTCGAAGGCGCGGTTGAGGACGTTGATCTGCCGTGTCACGGCACGTTTCGACGGTCCGAGGGAGCGGTTCCCGTCGATCACGTGCGCGTACACCGGGATCCTCAGTGCAAACCCGAACCGTGACCCGGTCCGCGATGGTGCCGACCGTGTTCGGGCGACGGCACGGTCCAGCCTCCGGTCGATGCGGCGCAGCTGACGCGGCGTGTAGGACTTCTGGTCGTCGGCCCGGTCGAGCCTGGCCGTCGCGGACGTCGCGGACGTCGCGTGGCGGTGAGCGCCCGGGTCACAGGACTGGTCCGTGCCATGTGCCGACCGGGCGACTGGTGCCGCAGTGGCGGACACGGTGGACGAGACGAGCACAACAGCAGTCGCCGCGAGGGTAGCCGCCCGAGACACGCGGCGAGTGGTGCGCAAAGAGATCACTCATCGTCTTTCTTGAGGTCTTCCCAGGCTTCCTTGCACTCAGGGCAGACCGGGTACTTCTCCGGGTCCCGGCTGGGGACCCACACCTTGCCGCAAAGCGCGATCACGGGTGTCCCCATGACCATCGCCTCGGTCAGCTTGTCCTTGGGGACGTAGTGCGAGAAGCGCTCGTGGTCGCCGTCGTCGGTGTGTCGCCGTCCTGGTTTCCTCGATGGTCTGCGCACCGGGGCTCATCTGGGTACTCACAGTCAGCCAGTCTAACGACTCGAATGGTTCAGTTGAGGGTGGGATCGAGCGGACGGGTCGATACCCACGCCAGCTCGCCCGGCTGCCGCCGCAGCACACGCGCCCAGAGGCCCTCCGGGTCGGTGCGTGAACACGTCGGAGGGCGTCGACGGGACGACGTACCAGGACCCCTCCTCGATCTCCGCCTCGAGCTGCTCGGTGCCCCACCCGGCGTACCCGGCGAAGATCCGCAGCCCGGAGACGCGCCGGGGCGACCAGCTCGGTGGGAGCGTCCAGGTCGATGATGCCGGTGTCCCCGAACAGCCGCCGCAAGCCGACCGGTTCGGCCGACTCGCCCACACCGGGCGGCACCGTGGCCACCGCGAGCGCGGAGTCCGTGCTGACCGGTCCGCCTTGGAAGAGCACACGCGGCTCGGTCGGCGAGCTCCGACCACTCGGCAAGGATGTCGGCCACCGGGACCGGCGAGGGCCGGTTCAGCACCACCCCGAGGGCGCCGTCCTCGTCGTGGTCGAGCAGCAGCACCACGGAGTGGGCGAAGTTCGGGTCGACCAGCGCCGGTGTGGCCACCAGCAGCTGCCCGGCCCGGAGCGCGGCGGGGCCGGGCTCAGGCATCGGCTCCGGTCTCCGCTGCGGCTGGCGCACCGCTGCCGCCACCGAGGTGTGCACGTCGGCGTGGAAGACGCTGGGGATGATGTAGTTCGCGTTGAGCTCGTCCTCGCTGACCGCGTCGGCGATCGCCTCGGCGGCGGCGAGCAGCAGTGCCTCGTCGACCCGGGTCGCGGAGGCGTCGAGCAGGCCCCGGAACACGCCCGGGAAGGCCAGCACGTTGTTGATCTGGTTCGGGTAGTCCGACCGGCCGGTGGCGACCACGGCGGCGTGCGTCCGCGCCTCGCCGGGGTCGACCTCGGGCACCGGGTTGGCCAGGGCGAACACGATCGAGCCCTCGGCCATGGTCGCGATGTCGCTCCCGGACGAGCAGGTTGGGCGCGGAGACGCCGATGAAGACGTCGGCTCCGGCCACCGCGTCCCGCAGGGTGCCGGAAAGCGTCGGCCTGGTTGGTGACGCCGGCGAGCCACTGCAGCGACTCGTGCAGGTTCGTCCCGGTCCTTGTGGATCACGCCCTCGATGTCGGCGACCACCACGTCCTGCGCCCCCGCCGCGAGCAGCAGCCGCAGGATGGCCGTCCCGGCGGCGCCGGCCCCGGACATCACGACCCGCACCGGCCGAGCTCCTTGCCGACCACCCGCAGCGCGTTCCTCAGCGCGGCGAGCACGACGATCGCGGTGCCGTGCTGGTCGTCGTGGAAGACCGGGATGTCGAGGATCTCGCGCAGCCGGGCCTCGATCTCGAAGCACCGGGGAGCGCAGATGTCCTCGAGGTTGATCCCGGCGAAGCCCGGCGAGATCGCGCGGACGATCTCGACGATCGCGTCGGGGTCCTGGGTGTCGAGGCACAGCGGCCAGGCGTCGATGCCCGCGAACCGCTTGAACAGGGCCGCCTTGCCCTCCATCACCGGCAGCGCCGCCGCGGGGCCGATGTTGCCGAGCCCGAGGACCGCGGAGCCGTCGGTGACCACGGCGACCGCGTTGCGCTTGACGGTCAGCCGCCGCGCGTCGTCGGGGTTGGCGGCGATCGCCTCGCACACCCGGGCCACCCCCGGGGTGTAGATCATCGACAGGTCGTCGCGGTTGCGGATGGGGTGCTTGGCCGCCATCTCGATGGTGCCGCCGAGGTGCATGAGGAAGGTCCGGTCCGAGACCTTGTGCACCGCGACGCCCTCGATGGCCCGCAGCTGCCTCGACGATCTGGTCGGCGTGCGCGGTGTCGATGGCGGCACAGGTGACGTCGATCCTGAGCCGGTCGTGGCCCGACGAGGTGACGTCGAGCGCGGTGACGACGCCGCCGACGTGCTCGACCACGGAGGTGAGCTGGCTGATCGCGGTGCCGCCCGCAGGGAGCTCGAGGCGGACGGTGATCGAGTAGGAGATGCTCGGGGTAGAAGCCACGGACTCATGTTGTCATGTCACGCCGTGGCGTCGTACCTGATGGTCTCCCTGCGTGCGCGGCGTCCTCGACCCGCAGTCGGCCGGTAGGCGGCGCGTGCCCGCTGCTCGATGTCGCGTCCGACAGCGACCGCGCGACTGTCCTGCGCGCCGGCCTTGCCGGCCATGGCTGCCATCAGCGCCCAGTCCTTGCGGGTGGCGGTGCGAAGCGCGTCGGTCATCGCCTGGGACGTCGGCGCCTCGGTGCTGGCGTCGAGAATCGCGCGGACGCCGGCGAGCTCGGTCGCCGTGCGGCGCCAGGCTGACAACACGGCGGTCTCGAGGTCCATCGGCTGATCCATCAGCTCACGCTCGATCCAGCCCGCCAGCCGGGTGTGCCAGCGCAGCTGGAGCGCTCCGACGAGGGCCAGCTCGTCACCGAAGGTCTCGGCGACACCGGGCAGCCCCATCGGAAGGATGCCGTCGCGACGGGCGTTCGCCTCGTCGACCACGGCTCGGAGTACCTCTCCGCGGCGGTGAAAAGCGTCCCAGGTCATGGGTTTGCTCCTTTCTCACATACCGTTGGTACGTACTTACAGTACGTAAACATACTGCCGGTATGCAACCAGGTGCCGGTGACCTGCCCCACGTCCCGGGCATACCGCCGGTCGGTCCTATGCTCGGGGAATGACCACAAGGGTGCCCGCCAAGGTGCTGGGCAAGGCTCCGCGCACGTCCCGCCGACAGCAGTACTCCGCTTCCACCAAGCGTGCGCTGATCGACGTCGCTGCCACGCTGTTCACCGAGCAGGGCTATGCGGGCACCAGCCTCGACGAGATCGTGGCCGGCGCACGCGTCACCAAGGGCGCGCTCTACCACCACTTCAGCGGGAAGCAGGCTCTGTTCGAGGCGGTGTTCGAAAAGGTCGAGGCCGACTCGAGCAAGGGAATCCGGAAGGCGGTCCGCGACAACAAGGACCCCTGGGAGAAGGCGCTCTCGGGTCTACGCGCGTTCCTCACCGTCGTCCAGGAACCGGGCTACCGCCGGATCGTGATCCAGGACGGTCCCGCGATCCTGGGCTATGAGCGCTACCGCGAGCAGGAGGAGCGCTCGACCTTCGGCATCGTCCAGGAGATCGTGTCCTCGGTGCTCAGCTCCTACGAGCTCGAGCCGACGATGGTCGAGACCTTCAGCCGGATCTTCTTCGGCGCGATGTCGGCAGCGGGCACAGCGGTGTCGTCGGCGGACGACCCGGAGCGGGCGAGCGCCGAGGTCGAGGCCGCGATCGCGTTCATCCTCGCGGGGCTGCAGCAGCAGGCCGAGTCGGGTGTCAGGCTGCCCGGTCCGGGCGACGAGGAGTGAGCCCGCAGGTCAGTTGTCGACCTGCACGTTGCCGCCCTGCTCCGGGACCAGCTCCATCCATACCTTGCCCGGGGGCAGGGTGAGGTCGCCGGCCTTGGTCTTCAGCTGCACGGGGGCATTGAGACCGCGCTTGGTCCAGGTGGCCCGCACCAGCTTCCCGCCGCGGAAGACCATCGCATCGCCCTTGCCCGTGAACTTCGTCTCCGGCACCGGGTTGCCTGCGGGATCCTTGTAGCCGGCATCGCCGACCCTCACCCGTAGTACCAGCACGGTTTCGGGCTTGAAGTGGTCACCTTCCGCGGCGTAGCTGTTCAGGTTGGTGTAGGTGCCGCCCTGGTACTTCCAGCGAGTGGTGTGCCCGCCAGAGAACTGCGCGGCGAAACCCTTCGCGGGCTGCCCCTTCGGGAACTCTGCTTCCGGCCCCCAGGGCAGGTAGTTCTCCGGCGGCGCCGGAGCCTTCAGCGACGTGGCCAGCTTCGGCAGGTCCATGAAGAGGTTGTACGGCGCGGAGCGGCCGCTGTCGCGGAAGTAGCCCTTGCCGCCCTCGGTGACCGTCTTGATCTTGGCGGCCTGGACCCTGCGCACCGTCGGCCCTGCGCCCCCACTGGCCACCAGGACGCCGTCCGCAGGTTGCACGATGCCGATGTCGGAGGCACGGAACGACCGCACCGGCCCGACCTTTTTCGGGACCTGCGAGTAGTAGAAGACGGCCAGCCGGGTCGAGCCGCCCTCGACCAGCTCCTCGGTGACCAGGTCGGCCTTGCCGAGCCCGACCTGCGGGCTGCTGCTCGAGGTGTTGTCGATCTTGACGACCATCACCGGATGCTTGGGGGCGGACCCTTCCGCGGGCAGACCGGTGAGCGGCCACTGCCCGGAGAGGGTGGCGCCGGCGGCGGTGTTCTGGCCCTGCGGCGCCCCCTCCGCTTCCGGGCTGTCCTTGGAGTCGTCGCCACAGCCGGCAAGGGCCAGCGTGGCTGTGAGGCAGAGGGCAACCAGAGGTCGCGGTCCGAGACGGCGGGGACGAGGAGAGAAACGCAAGGCAATGCCAACCATGGTCGTAAGTGTGACGCCAGGGTCGCTCCCGAACCGGGAGCGACCCTGAGTCGTGGTCAAGAAATTCTGGTCACAGGCCGCGGAGGGTTCCGGCGAACCACTGGCCCGTCCAGATCCGCTCGCGCTTCACCCGCTGGTTGCCGTACGGCGCGTGCACGATCCAGCGCTGACCCTTGTCCACGCCGGCAAAGACACCGACATGGTAGACGTTGCTCGACCGGGCGGCACCGTCGTAGAAGTAGACGAAGTCACCCTTGCGCATGTTCTTCCGCTTGATGCGGTTCATGTGCTGCGCCTGGTCACCCGAGGTCCGCGGGATCCCCTTGAAGCCGGCCTTGCGGTAGCTGTAGTAGATGAGTCCGGAGCAGTCGAACGCGCCCGGGCCGGCCGCACCGTACTGGTAGGGGTCGCCCTTCTGGTGCCGGGCGACGTCCAACCCGGTGTTGATCTTCTGCTGGCGACGGCTGGCCGCGTCGGCAGTAGGCGTGAAGGCGAACATGGTGACCGCGAGCGCGGCGACGAGGATGAACGGCAGCAGGGCAGCGCTGCGCGCAGAAAGAGTTACAGGCATGAAAAAGTCCCTTCCCACGCCTGTGAGGTGAGCTGTCGGGTTAGAGCTGAAAGGTGCTCTGCCACCGTGTCGGTCGTGACCGACGGGTGACTTCACCCCGAGCGCCACGGCTGTTCGGCCGCGACGCGTGAAGAGTTGGGTCCCCCACTCCTACCCAAGTAGCTGGTCGATGACATGGCTGGCCGGGACGATGGGCGGGTAGGACTCGGCGTACCCACGCCCGGCTATGCAGTTGTTGAGCCCCTTCAGAACTCTGGGCTGAGACCCCCGCCCGCCCATGAGTCCGGAAAAACGAACTTTGGAAGGATAGACACGATCTGGTCACTATTTCCAGTCCGGAGCGGGAGAAGCACGTCCCACAGGTCACATCTGCGGGACGGCCTACGCTCATCCCGCGACCGGAAGGGGTCGCAGATCACACCTTGGCGCCGCCGTCGACGTACAGGGTCTGACCGGTCACGAAGGACGCCTCGTCACTGCACAGGAAGGCCGCGGCGGCGGCGATGTCCTCGGGGTAGCCGACCCGGCGGACCGGGTTCATCCGGGCGGCAGCCTTGCGGTACTCCTCCGGCTCGACGCCGACCCTGCGGGCGGTGTCATCTGTCATGTCGGTGACGATGAACCCCGGGGCGATCGCGTTCACGTTGATCCCGAAGGGCCCCAGCTCGAGAGCCAGGGTGCGGGTGAAGCCCTGGAGTCCCATCTTCGCGGCCGAGTAGTTCGCCTGGCCCCGGTTGCCGAGCGCCGAGACGCTGGACAGGTTCAGGATCTTGCCGTACTTCTGCTCGACCATGTGTTTCTGGGCGGCCCGACTCATCAGGAATGAGCCGCGCAGGTGAACGTTCATCACCATGTCCCAGTCGTCCTCGGACATCTTGAACAGCAGGTTGTCGCGGGTGACACCGGCGTTGTTGACCAGGATGTGCAGGCCGCCGAGCTCCTCGACGACCCGGCCGACCGCAGCGTCGACCGAGGACGCGTCGGCCACGTTGCACTCGATGCCGACTGCCCTCTCCGCGCCGAACCGGGCCGCGGCGCTCGAGGCAGCCTGCTGGTCGAGGTCGAGCACGGCGACCGCTGCTCCCTCCTCGGCGAACCGCTTGGCGGTGGCAGCACCGATACCGCGCGCAGATCCTGTGACAACTGCGACGCGACCGTCGTACCGACCCATCTGAGCTCCTCCTGTGCGCCGTTCGGCGCTGTTGCGCAACGGAATCCGGGTTCACTCTAGTGAGACGTGATCGGCGCCTCGTCGCCGGTCCAGCCCCAAATACCTCCCTCCGAGTTGCAGCGGAACTAGGCTCGTGCCGTGCCAGCCGACAGCTTTCGTTTCGCCGGGGTTCTCGCGGTCGGTATGGCAGTCGTCACGGGCGTGATGGCTGCCGTCTACGACCTGCCCGTGCGAGACCCAGACAGTGTGGTCGGGCCGAACTACATCCGGCTCCCGGTGATCCTGCTGCTCGCATTCCTGGTGGACGTCCTGCCGCGAACCGTCCGCCGGGCACAGTCGCCGCGGGCTGTCGGCCCCACGGTCGTGGCGGTCACCAGGGAGCGGTGGCCCATGGGGCACGTGCGCTTCGCCCTGCTCGGCGTCGGCACCTGGTACGTCACCTACGTGGCGTTCCGGAACCTGAAGAGCTTCGTGCCGTTCGTGAACTCGGAGCTGCAGGACCGTGAGCTCGCGGCATTCGACCGGGTGCTGTTCCTCGGCCACGACCCAGCGGCCCTGCTGCACAGCCTGCTGGGCACCGGCTGGGCCGCGCACGTGATGTCGCTGATCTACATCGCATGGATCGTGTTCGTGCCGGTCTCCCTGGTCATCGCCCTGGTCTGGTCTCGCAACGTCACCGGCGGGGCGTGGTACGTCACCGCTGTCGCGGTCGACTGGGTACTCGGAGCTGCGACGTACTTCGCGGTGCCGAGTGTCGGCCCCATCTATGCCAATCCGCTCCAGTTCACCGGAATCGCGGACACCGCCGTCGGTCGACTGGCCGCAAACATGCTCGAGGACCGCGACGCGGTGATCACGGACCCCTTCGCGGCCGACGTCGTCCAGACCATCGCGGCCTTTGCGTCGCTGCACGTGGGGATCATGGTGACGGTATGTGTCATGGCGCACCTGCTGCGGCTGCCCCACGTGGCGCGCACCGCGCTGTGGGTCTTCTTCGCGCTGACCGTCGTGTCCACGGTGTACCTCGGATGGCACTACGTCGCTGACGCGCTCGGGGGTGTGGTCCTCGGCGCCGTCGGTGTCTGGGTGGCCGCGATCGCCACCGGCAACCACGACCGGGGGCGTCCGGTGCACGTGCCTGAGCGAGAGCGGGTCGGCGCGGCGGTCTGACCCGTCAGGCCTGCCTGGCGGCGCGTCCGAGGTAGAGGTACCCGAACGGCTTCGGCCAGAACCCGTAGAACGTGTCGATCTCCTGCAGCACCAGGCCGCTGCGCTCGACGTACTCCCGGATCTGTCGGTCGAGGTGGCACCCGCCGGCCACCCTGCCCTGGATCGGCTGCAGCCACTGCTGCCATCTGACCACACCCGGATCCGGCGCGAGACCGTGCTCGACGAAGTGCAGCACTCCCCCGGGCCGGAGCACGCGGACGATCTCGCGCAACGCCACGTCGAGGTCCGGAATGGTGCACATCGTGAAGGTCGACAGGGCGGCGTCGTACGCCCCGTCCGCGAGGTCGAGCGACTGTGCGTCGAGCCCGGCACGTTCTACGCGAGCTGTGGTCCGCTCGATGTTCGGCTGCGCGATCCGCCAGGCGATGTCCGAGGGCTCGACCGCGGCGACGAGGCGGACCTCGGGCGGGTAGTGGCCGCAGTTGAGGCCTGAGCCGAAGCCGACCTCGACAACGTCGCCGGTGAGGTCGAGGCAGGTCCGTGCGCGCAGCTTGTGGACCTCGCCGCTTCCGAGGAAGCGGCTGGCCATCCGCGGGACGACGTGGTCAGTCCACCAACCCATCGACGCTCCTCTCGGGTAGCACGGCGCGGAGCCGCTGGGCGTACGAGTCCGCCTCGTCGCTGTCGGCGTACTTCGTACGCGGCCAGAAGAACCCACGCAGACCGTCGCCCTTGGTGCGGGGTACGACGTGCAGGTGCAGGTGCGCCACGCTCTGGCTGACGATGTTGTTCACAGCCACGAAGGAGCCCTGCGCACCGAGCCCCGACATCATCGCCGACGCCAGCCACTGACCCGCCTCCAGAAAGGGTGAGCGCAGCTCGGCGGGCAGATCCGGAAGCGTGACCACGTGCCGGCGCGGCACAAGCAAGGTGTGTCCCTTGAACACCGGCCGGACGTCAAGGAAGCCGACCAGCTCAGGCGTTCGCAGCACGACGTGCGCCTGTGTTCCACCGGAGGCGATGTCACAGAAACGGCAGTCCGGCACGGTCATCCGGCGAGCCTAGCCGCACCGGAGCCCGCGGGACGTTCCGAGCGGCGACGTCAGGCAGCGAGCTTGTAGCTGTCCTGGTGCGGGAACCGTGCGGACACCGGCCCGAGCATGTGAGCCACCGGAGTGCCGAGGCGGCCACCGGCGAGTGACGCGAGAGTACGACGGAGGGGCAGCCGATGCACGACGATCGCGGTCTGCATCCCGATGGCGATCCCACTGCACATGGCCAGGGCATGGTCACCGACCAGCACGGCATACGTCAGCCACATCGCCATACCCAGCCAGGCCAGCACCGTGGACCACGGGCACAACCCCCACAACGGTGCGCCGGACAGGGCGAGCCGGGTCTGCGGCACCATCCGCAGGGAGCTGATCGTGGTGCCCACCATCGCCAGCGTGAAGGAGTTGGTGCGGTCCAGCAGAACGATAGAGGCGGCCGCGGTCGCGAACACCGCGAACACCGCGCTCCAGTAGGTGCGGGCCACTCCGGCGCGGATCACCACCACGGCGAGCGCTACCAGCAGCACCAGAGCAATGGTGTTGTTGACGAGCTGGATCGCGTCGGCGATGGCGACGGCGTACACCGCCCACAGCGTGAACGTGGCGAGACTCAGCACGAGCGAGTTCCAGGAGACGCCCTCGGCGGAGCGCGTACGCGCGGCGCGCAGCACCTGCGGAACGGTGGAGTACAGCGAGAGGGAGGAGGCGAGAAGTCCAACGAGGACGACGACAGACACGGGCAGGCCAAATCAAGCTAGAGGTGGGTAGAGGTGGTGACTTCGGTCCGCCGTCCTGCTTTGTCTGCCGTGACACGTGACCTGATCTGAGGAAGATGTTACGACCTCCGAGACGCCCGAATTGCGCATTTGACCGGGGTCTGGATGAGGGCTGCATCACACACCAAAAAGCCGCCCACACCGACGGTTGTCGGTGTGAGCGGCCTCTGCTCAAAAGGTGCATCTGGCGGTGGAGCTGGCGGGAATCGAACCCGCGTCCTTCGGCGTCGATCCAGGGCTTCTCCGGGTGCAGTCCGTGGTGGTCGTTTTCTCAGTCCCGGCGCTCGCACAGACACGTCGCCGACAGACTCAGCCACAAAAATGTCCCGGTGAGCCCCTGTGGCCAGGACTCACCAGCAAGCCTCCTAGATGAGGCCAGGGTCTGAGGCGGAGGCGCCCTCAGTCTGACCCGTCGCTAGCGCCGTCAGGCGGCGAGAGCGAACGAACTGCGCTTGGAATCGGCAGTTATTGGTTTCCAAGGATCGTTAACGAGATGACCTTGGATCCTCGACCCGCTTCCCCTGGAACTAACGTCCCAAGTCGAAACCGATCAGCCCCTCTTGAGTTTTCAAACTTCTCGTACTGTACCCGTCACAACGGACAGTCGGCAGCCGATATTCCCCTCTCAGGCCACCGACACCCGGGTCGGTGAGGCCACCGGTGGGGTGCGGGGGGCCACGGCGGACGCGTGCGAGATGCCAACGCCACCGCGGGTCGTGCCGCCGAACCGGGCACGTTCGCGGTTGAGGTCGAGCGGGCCGATCCGCTTCGATGCCTCGCCGTCCTCCTCGGTGACCAGGTCCGCGGGGATGATCCAGACGATCTCGAACTCCAGGCCGTCGGGGTCCCTGCCGTACAACGACTTGGTGGTGCCGTGGTCGGACGACCCCACCAGCGCACCCGCGTCGGCCAGCGCGACAAACACCCGTTCGAGCTCGTCGAGGGTGTCGACCTCCCAGGCGAGGTGGTAGAGCCCGCTCGTCGCGCGTCCCGCCTGGGACGCGACCACACCGGGCACCTCGAACAACCCGAGGTCGTGGTCGTTGTTGGAGTCGGCGGCGCGCAGGAACGCGGCACCCTTCATGGAGATCCCGTCGAGCTTCTCGAAGCCGAGGACGCTCGTGTAGAAGGCGACGCTCCGGTCGATGTCGCTGACGAAAAGGACGGCGTGATTCAGCTGAAAGATTCCCATATCGTGGGCAACTAGTTGAACCTACAACTTATTCCCGGGATCAACCGATGAGCTCGTTCGCGTTTTCCCAGCACACCTTTCGCATCCACGCCTCCCCCAGGCCGAGCCTCTCCAGCGACTCGATCTGGTGCGCGTACCGGTACGGGATGTTCGGGAAGTCGGAGCCGAGCAGGACCTTGTCCGCGAGGTCGGCCAGGCGCGGGAGCAGCTCGCGCGGGTAGGGTGCCATGTCCTCGAAGAAGTCGGTGAACGCCATCGTGGTGTCGAGGTAGACGCGCTCGAACGACTCCGCCATGTCGAGGAAATCGGTGTACTCCGGTGCCCCCATGTGCGCCATCACGGCCGTCAGCCGTGGGTGGCGACGGAGCACCTCGAGCACGGGGCCAGGGCCGGTGTGCGAGTTCGGGACCGGGCCGGACCCGGCGTGGAGCACGACCGGCGTGCCGGCGTCCGCGAGCTGGCCCCACACCTTGTCCAGAAGCGGGTCACGTACGTCGAAGTCCCCCACCTGGACGTGGGCCTTGAAGACCTGCGTACCCTGCTCGATCTCGGCCGCGACGTAGGACGCTGCCTCCGGCTCCGGGTAGAACGTCGCCGAACGCAGGCACTCGGGGACGTCGACAGCCAGCTGAGCTGCCCAGTCGTTGAGGTACTCCGCGACCCCGGGCTTGTGCGCGTAGGGCAGGGCGGAGAACCGTCGTACGCCAAGGGCACGCAGCTGTTGGACGCGGTCACTGTCCGAGCCTCGGTAGGTGATCGGCCACTCGCGTCCGAGCAGCGGCCCGCCGGCGTCGAAGTGCTCCCACACCCGGTTCATCACAGGTGCCGGCATGAAATGGACGTGCACGTCATACAGCCCCGGAACGCCGAGGGCGGCCGCCCATGCCGGGACCCCGGAGTCGTTCAGCGTCACTCCATGCCCTTCAGCCGACGACCGAGTGCCTGCTCCTTCTCCCGGTTCGCCTGCCGTTCGGCGAGGGCCTGGCGCTTGTCCCAGGTCTTCTTGCCCTTGGCCAGGGCGACCTCGACCTTGGCGCGGCCGTCCTTGAAGTAGAGCGACAGGGGGACCAGGGTGAGCCCCTTCTCGTTGACCCGGGACTCGATCCGGTCGATCTCCTGCCGGTTCAGCAGGAGCTTGCGCTTACGCCGGGCGGAGTGGTTGGTCCAGGTGCCCTGGGTGTACTCCGGGATGTGAACGCCGTGCAGCCAGATCTCGTGCTCGTGCACCTCGGCGAACCCGTCGACGAGGGACGCCCGCCCCTGCCTCAGCGACTTGACCTCGGTGCCGGTGAGCACGAGCCCGGCCTCGTAGGTGTCCTCGATGAGGTAGTCGTGCCGCGCCTTCTTGTTCTGCGCGATGAGCTTGCGCCCCTGCTCCTTGACCATGACCTCGATTGTGTCAGGTCAGTTCAACGCAGTTTCACAGCCAGTGCATCGGGTTCACGGTGGCACCGTTCTCGAACACCATGAAGTGCAGGTGGCACCCGGTCGAGTAGCCGGTGGTGCCGACGTACCCGATGATGTCGCCGCGCTTGACCTTCTCGCCCACGGACGTCGAGTAGGCGCTGAGGTGGTTGTACGCCGTACCGAGTCCCACGCCGCGGTGGAAGCCGTTGTCAATGATGACCCGGTTGCCGTAGCCCTCGTTGAAGTACATCGCGATCACCGTGCCGCTGGCGGCCGCATGGATCGGTGTGCCGCAGGCCGCACCGAAGTCGGTGCCGTCGTGCAGCGCCCACCGGTGGTAGACGGGGTGGAAGCGCATGCCGTACGACGAGGTGATGTAGGACTCGACCGGGTAGTCCAGGAACCCGTTCGAGCTCCGGTTGCCACCGTCGGTGGCCGCCTCTGCCGCTGCGGCGGCAGCTGCTGCGGCCGCGGCGCGCGCCCGGGCTGCCTCGGCGCGCTTGCGGAGCATCTCCGAGATCCGGTCCCGCTCCTGCTGCAGGCCTCGCAAGCGGTCCAGGTCGGCCTCGCGGGCCTCCACGGCGGCCGCATGGGCGTCCGCGCGCATCCGGACCAGGTCCGAGACCCGCTCCTCAGCGGCCTCCGCCTCGGCCTCCAGGGCCCGCTTCTTCTTGAGGTTCTCCGCGGCCGCCTGGCGCTGGACGGCGACCTCCTCCTTGGCGTCCTCGACCTCGTGCTCCTTGACGGTCAGCAGGACCCGCGACGCGTCGAGACGGTCGAGGGTGGCCACCTCCTTGTCGAGCACGTTCTGCACCGAGTTCAGCTGGCTGGTCAGCTCCGCCGGGTCCTGCGAGGTGAGCACCATCGACAGGCCGAGCAGGTTCGGGTCACCCGTCTGGTAGTTCTGAACGGCGATCTGACCGAGCAGCTCCTCCTGCTCCGCGACCTGCGCCTGGCCCGAGGCGAGCTCCTCACGCGCCTTCGCCAGGCGGAGGATCGCGGCCTCGAGCTTCGCCTGCATCTGCCTGTCGAGCACCTTGGCGACCGAGAGCTCACCCCGGGTCTTAGCGAGCTGCTTCTCGGCCGAGGCAAGCCGCGACTGCGCGAGCAGGAGGGCATTGTTGGCGGCGGTCAGCTGGGCGCTCGACTGGTCGAGGTCGCTCAAGGTGTCGCTGATGTTCCCCTCGACCTGGTTCTTCCGGTCATGAAGGTCATCGGCCGAAGCCAGCGGGACAGCAGCGAAGGTCAAACAGAGGCTGCTTACCGCCAGAGCGGTTGTCACGCGGCGACGGGTAGTACGGGGGAAGTAACGAACCACCGGTCTGCCTTAGCTGTCGTGCTGCGAGATCCCTTCGACGGTAACCGGTTTAACTCAGACTTTTAGGTATTTTCGTGTCATTACCAATGTGGGCACCAGGGTCAGCAGCAGGCCGATCATCCCGATCCACGCGACCGCCCACACCCCGTCACCCCAGTCGATCCAAGCCACGATGTTCGATGTGGGCCGCAACATCTGATAGATCACGAAGTACATGAACGCCAGGATCGCCGCCACCGGCCAGGGTCACCCCGATCAGAGCGGCGACCAGGGACTCCATCAGGAACGGCAGCTGGATATAGAGGCTCGAGGCGCCCACCAGGCGCATGATTCCGATCTCCCGTCGCCGCGCGAACGCCGCCAGCCGGATCGTGTTGCCGACCTGGAGCACCGCCGCGAACACGAGGAAGGCGGCGATCGCGATCGCGCCCCACTTCATCACGTTCATCCAGAAGTAGATCGGCTTGAGCACCTCGCGGAGGTCGCGGACGGTGTTCACCCCGTCCAGGCCCTGCACCTGGCTCTTGATGCCCATGAACTTCTCTGGGTTCTTGAGCTGCACCCAGTAGGACTCCTGCATGTCCGAGGGCCTGATCGACTCGTAGACGCGCCGCTCGGTGTCGTCGTTGGAGACGTAGGCGCTCTTCCACTTGTCGTAGGCCTCCTGCTTGGACTGCAGGCGCCACGAGGCGACCTCGGCGTGGCCGTCGAGGACGCCCTCGATCTGCGTCCTTCTGCGGCCCGGTCACCTCACCGTTCACACAGTTGGCGGTGGTGGAGTTCTGGTTGCACAGGAACACCGTGATCTGAAGCTTGCTGCCCCAGTACTCCTCGGCCTTGTCGGCCTGGGCGTTCAGGAGCAGGCCCATCCCGACCAGCGTGAGCGAGACGAAGATCGTGACGATGACCGCGACGGTCATGGACACGTTCCGCTTCAGGCCGTTGCCGAGCTCGGAGAAAACGTACGTCAGCTGCATGAGTAGGTAACTTCCTCAGTGCTGGTAACCGTAGACACCGCGCGACTGGTCACGCACGATGTGTCCGTCGGACAGTTCGATGACGCGCTTGCGCATCTGGTCGACGATGCCGGCGTCGTGGGTGGCCATGAGAACCGTGGTGCCGGTGCGGTTGATCCTGTCCAGCAGCTTCATGATGCCCACCGAAGTGTTCGGGTCGAGGTTTCCGGTCGGCTCGTCCGCGATCAGGATCATGGGACGGTTCACGAACGCGCGGGCGATCGCCACCCGCTGCTGCTCACCGCCGGAGAGCTCGTCAGGCATCCGGCCGCCCTTGCCCTCGAGCCCGACCAGCTCCAGGGTCTCGGGGACCACCTTGTTGATGTGGCCGCGGGGCTTGCCGATCACCTGGAGGGCGAACGCGACGTTCTCCGAGACGGTCTTGTTCGGCAGCAGCCGGAAGTCCTGGAACACGGTGCCGATCTGGCGCCGCAGGCCGGGGACCTTCCATCCGGCGAGCCGGTTGATCTCCTTGCCGGCGACGTACACCTTGCCGTGCGTGGGACGGGCCTCACGCAGCACCAGCCGAAGAAACGTCGACTTTCCGGATCCCGAGGCCCCGACGAGGAAGACGAACTCGCCCTTCTCCACCTCGACGGTCACGTCGTCGAGGGCCGCGCGGCCCTGGCCGGCGTACATCTTGGAAACACTCTCGAACCGAATCACAGGCGTTGGGGTGGCCGGGCTTGGGGACAGGGAGATTAATGCTGGTCAAGCCGAGGCGGGCCAGCATCCGACCAAACAGGGAGTCTAGGTGACGAACCTGAGCGTCCCTAACACGTGACCGGTGCGGTGTTTCTCCTACGCTTGTCCCATGACCGCACCGTCCGCCGTGGCCGTCCTGCTCGCGTCCGTCGCCGTCCTGGCCGGCTGCACGGGCGACGCCGAACCCGACGGTGCATCCGGCCCGAGCCCGACGCCACCTCCGGCGGAACGGGTGGACCTGAGCGGCCTCCCGGTGGCGCGAGAGTCGTTCTGCGAGGCACTCCACGCCGACGGGGTGGAACAGGTGCTGGGCGGCCCGGTGCTGGCTACCTCCCACTACGGCAACGGGGAGGAGGCGGAGATCACACCCGGTTACGTCGATGTGTCACACGAGTACAGCTGCACGTTCACTGGCACCCCGCCGACGGCCGCCCGCGCCTGGGTGTTCGCCAGACCGGTCCAGGCCGCTGAGGCCAGGCGGCTGGTCCGCGCCGTGGAGGCCGAGCGGGATTGCAGGTTTCCCGAGTCGCTGCAGTTCGGTACGCCGAGCGTCACCTCGGCCTGCGAGGAGGAGGGGCCCGAGCCCGTGGTCCGGACCACCATGCGCGGACTGTTCGCTGATGCCTGGCTCAGCTGTGAGCTGACCGTCCCACGTGAGGGAACCACGCGTCAGAAGCGCGAGGAGCTCCTGACGCGGACCGAGCAGTGGTGCGTCGACGTGGTCACCACGATCGGGGCACGGCTCTAGCTGGCGGCCCGGTCCGCACCCCGGCGCCACCGGATCCCCGCCTCGAGGAAACCGTCGATCTCGCCGTCGAACACTGCCTGCGGGTTGCCGGTCTCGTACTCGGTCCGCAGGTCCTTGACCAGCTGGTAGGGGTGCAGCACGTAGTTGCGCATCTGGTCGCCCCAGGAGCCTTGTACGTCGCCCCGCAGCTCATCGAGCTCGGCCCGCTCCTCGGCCTTCTTCAGGGCCAGCAGCTTGGCCTTGAGGATCACCATCGCGCTGGCCTTGTTCTGCAGCTGGCTCTTCTCGTTCTGACAGCTCACCACCGTACCGGTCGGGACATGGGTGAGCCGTACCGCGGAGTCAGTCGTGTTGACCGACTGCCCGCCGGGGCCGGACGAACGGTAGACGTCCACCCGGATCTCGTCCTCGGGAATGTCGATCTCGTCGGTCTGCTCCAGCACCGGGACCACCTCGACCGCGGCGAACGAGGTCTGTCGTCGACCTTGGTTGTCGAACGGGCTGATCCTGACCAGCCGGTGCGTGCCCGCCTCGACGGAGAGCGTCCCGTAGCCGTACGGCGCATGGATCGCGAAGGTGGCCGACTTCAGTCCCGCCTCCTCTGCGTAGGAGGTGTCGAAGATCTCGACGGAGTAGTTGTTCCGCTCCGCCCAGCGGGTGTACATCCGCATCAGCATCTCGGCGAAGTCGGCGGCATCGACACCGCCGGCACCGGAGCGGATGGTGACCAGGGCCTCGCGGACGTCGTACTCACCGGAGAGCAGGGTCCGCACCTCGAGCTGCTCGACGGCCTTGGTGACCTTGCGCAGCTCGTTCTCCGCCTCGGTCAACGAGTCCGCGTCGCTCTCCTCCCGGGCCAGCTCGAGCAGGATGCCCAGGTCGTCGATGCGTGACTGGAGGGAGGTGAATCGCTCGAGCTCCCCCTGCAGGACGGAGAGACGCCCGGTCACGCGCTGTGCGTTCGCCTGGTCGTCCCACAGGTCGGGTGCAGCCACCTGCTCACCGAGGTCGGCGATCTCCGCGCGCATCGCACCGAGATCGAGCACCTGCTCGACCGTGTGCATCGTAGCTTGGAGCTGCTTGATCTGGGATTCGAAGTCGGGGCCTGCCACGAGACGAAGGTTACGCGACTCCGGCTCCGGCCATGCAATCCGCCGATGGCGCCAGGTCGTTCGCAGCTCTCATGAGCCCCGCCCGACGGCGTTGGCGACATCTGACCACACAGGCAATGCCGCCGGCCCAGGTCGCGAACTCTGCACTTCCTGGCTCGCGAGGTCCTGTCAATCCTGGCAGCAAAATCCTCGAATCCCCTTGTGGACAAGGGCAAACGGGTCTTGACACGCGTCATGGCTCTGACTAGATTCGCTGTTATGTTCGAGCAACGCGGGATCGATGAGCTGGACCGGGCGGGCACCCTGGGTGCGCTGGCCGGGAACCGGTGCGCGCTGCTCGATGCGGAGGCCCGGGAGCTGTTCTTGGCGGTGCACTGGGCCGACCTGCACGCCGAGGACACCCGGGCCGACGGGACCGGTGCGGGTGGGGTGTTGCCGGGCACCGGCCGGTTCGTCCGGGTCGGTGCGGATGGCACCCCGCCGGTCGCTGAGTTCGCGGCGGCGGAGTTCGCGGCGGTCAACCAGATGCATCCCGCGGCCGGGGAGAACCTGATCGGCCGACGCGCTGGACCTGCGGCACCGGCACCCGGCCTGCGTGGGCCGGGATCGGGGCGGGCCGGGTCCGGGTCTGGCAGGCCCGCAAGGTGGCGCACCTGACCGCGGCCGCCGGGCTGCGGCTGGAGCAGGCCCGCTGGGTGGACGCGGCAGTGGTCGACGGGTACGAGACGCTGTCCTGGACCCGGTTCCTGGAGCGGGTCGAGGCGAAGATCATCGAGGTCGACCCCGCCGGCCGCGGAGGCACGCCGCAAGGCGGCGGCGTTGGACCGGTTCGTGCGCACCGGGCAGTGCAACGAGTACGGCCTGAAGACCCTGGTCGCCAGGGCCCAGGCCGGTGACGTGATCTTCTTTACCGCGATGTGTGACCGGATCGCGCAGATCCTGCGGCTGACCGGGGACAGCGACCCGGTCCAGGTCCGCCGCGCGAAGGCGATCGGGATCCTGGCCAACCCGGCCCGGGCGCTCGCGCTGCTCGAGGACTTCGCCGCCGGGATCCTGCCCGCCGGCGAGAACCCGGCCGCCAGCGGCACGCGACCGCACTCACGGCGGCGAGAATGGCGCGGCCGCCGACGACTCCGGCGATGCCGCCGATGCGCCGACGAGCGACGGCGGCGGGACCCGGAGCGGAGCCGGACCGGAGCGGAGCGGGTCGGTGAGGGCGATCTGCATCCGGCCCAGAACGACGCCGATGACCCGGAGCCGGAGACCCACCCGTGTCCGGCCTGTGACGGTGAGGGACACATCACCGGGGATCCGAGCGCGTTCACCCGGCCGGTGGTCCGGGTCGACCCGGCCAGGCTGCTGCCGGCCGCCACCTTGTACCTGCACATGAGCTCCGACTCCTTCACCCGGGACGCGGGCCGGGGTGGCCCGGTTCGAGGGGGTCGGCCCGATCACCCCCGCCCAGGCCATCGAGATCCTCGGCGACCACTGCCGGGTGAGGATCACCCCGGTGATCGACGTCGCCGACCAGGCCCCGGTCGACGGCTATGAGACGCCGACCCGGATGCGCGAGGCGCTGCACCTGCGGAACCCGGTCTGCGTGTTCCCCTGGGCCACCAACCGGTCCCGGACCAGGGACGCCGAACACACCATCCCCTACCTGTCCCCCGACGACGGCGGACCACCCGGGCAGACCAACATGGCGAACCTGGCGATGATCGGCCGGTTCCCGCACCGGCTGAAGACGCACGGCCGCTGGCGGCTGAGACAACCCACCCCCGGCGTGTTCCTCTGGCGCAGCCCGCACGGCTGGTACTTCCACGTCGACCACACCGGCACCCACCCGATCCCGAAGACCGTCGGCGACGCCGCCTGGACCCAGTACACCCGGACCGCACGCCCCGGCGGCGCCGGTGCACGAGCCCGCCCAGCATCGACATCCACCCCGCCGATGACCCAATCATCGACTACCAGCCCCCGCACACCGACGTCGCCTGAGACACCGACCCCTCCGAAACGAGAACGGCAGCTGGCCCCGGTACAAGCCGGGGGCCAGCCCCATGAGCTTTTGCGGTCAGTCACATACCGAAGGGTCGGCCGCGAGCCGCGTCGCCGCGACATTGCAGCCGGGTGACGGTCAGACCCCGTCCCCTTGGCCACGCCCGTTCGCCGCGCTGCCCGGCACCTGAGCCGAAGGAGTTGGCGGGACGCCGTGCCCTCCCACCCCGTCGTGACCACGTACCTTGTCCGAAGCCGCGCTCGCGGCGTCCTTGGCGACGTGCTTCGCCCCGTCCTTCGCCTCCGAGACCTTCTTCTTCACGGTGGGGTTGTTACGGAGCTTCTTTGCCTGCTGGGCGATCTGCTCATAGCGCTCGCGGCCCGCCCGGGCACCCAGGACGTAGCCTGCCGCGGCTGCCCCGAGGACCATCAGTTTTCTCATCATGCTCGGCTCCTTCCGATGTGGCCTACCTGTCGCTGATACCCGACGGACCGGATCCCAATCGGCACAGACGCCGTGGACGCGTGTGGCAGGAACACGGACGTGACCTCGTGGCGGTAGCCCCGGGAATGGCCACGTTCTGGCAGTCTCTGAGTGAGAACGCGAGGAGGCGCCATGTCCAGTGACCAGCCTGCCCAGCTGAGCCAGGAGACCGAGGACGAGAAGCTCACCCGGAACCTGAACGAGCTGCTCCAGGAGCTCAGGGTGACCCAGACCGGCGTCCAGATCCTCACCGGCTTCCTGCTGACGCTGCCGTTCACCAGCCGCTTCCAGGACCTCAGCGACCTACAACGCTACGTCTACCTCGCCATCCTGTGCGGCTCGGTCATCGCCACCGGCCTGATCATCGGGCCGGTCGCCTTCCACCGCGCACTGTTTCGCAAGGGCGAACGCTCATGGATCGTCGAGGCAGCCAACAACGCTGCCCGCGCCGGGTTGCTCGCACTGGCGCTGACCACCTCGGGGGTGACCTGGCTGGTGTTCGACCTGGTCACCAACCGGACCCTGGCACACGTGGCCGGCGGCATTGCCATTGCCTTCTTCACGATCCTGTGGGCCGGAGTGCCCCTTGTTGCACGGAGGCGCTGACCCACGAACGTCGTCCCCGGCTCATCGACTGGTCAGGAAAGCTCGGCGCGCAGGTCCGAGAGGATCCTCGCCAACAGGCGGGACACCTGCATCTGCGTCACGCCGATGTCACCGGCGATCTGCTCCTGGGTCCAGCCATGGAAGAAACGCAGTTCCAGGATTCGGCGGTCACGTTCACCTAGCCGGCGTACGGCGGGCGCGAGGAGGATCCGGGCCTCTGCGCGACCGAGGTCCGCATCGTCGGCCCCCAGCAGCTCACCGAGAGACGTCGAGCCGTCCTCCCCGACCGGTACGTCAAGCGAAGCGGGGGTGAAGCAGCCGTCCGCGGCGAGCGCCTCGATGACCGAGTCGACGTCGACCGAGAGAAACTCGGCGACCTCACTCGGCTTCGGGGAGCGGTGCAACGACTGTGACAGCTCACCTGAGGCGCGGGAAATCTGCGCCTGCAGCTCCTGGACCCGGCGGGGCGGGCGAACCGTCCAGCCGAAGTCCCGGAAGTAACGCTTGACCTCACCCGTCACGGTCGGCACCGCGTAACTGAGGAAGTCGCGTTCGAAGGACGGGTCGAAGCCTTGGACCGCCTTGACCAGGCCGACGTAGGCCGCCTGCATCAGGTCATCCTTGCCGATGCCTCGGTCACGATAACGAGCCGCAATCGCCCGGGCGACGCCCATGTTTAGGACGACGACCTCGTCGCGGAGGCGCTTCCGCTCCAGGTCGTCGGCTGCCTCCGCGATCTGCATGAGTAGGCGTGCGGTGATCTCACTGCGATCCGACTCCGGGACAGTTTCGACCGGTTGAGCCTCGACCACCGCTTGGGAAAGTTCTCCATCTTGAAGCTCTGAAGCGGACATGCCTACCTCGTACTTCTCTGTTGAACTTGCGTGGCACTACTGCTCGACCACTGACCCGACTAAATCACTTCGTCGGCCCCACGGCAAGCGAGCCAAGTCGAAATGTCCGATTTTCGGAGGTTAAGAAATAGACCGTTCGGGCTACGTGCCGAGGTCCGAACGGCTTCGACGGGCTAGTCACTCACGACCACGAACGAGGCTGCCGTCCCGGTGATCACGGGCCGGCTCTCCCAACCGGGAGGGGTCAGCGGCAGGTCGAGAGGGGCGCTGATCCGCACGACCACCGAGTCGGCGGCCGCGTCGACCGAGTACGTCAGCCCGGGGTACCTGCGGACCGCGCCGATCGCAGCGAGGTAGTCGGCCACATACTCCTCCGCGGCCCCTGCGTCGATCCGGGCCCGCTCCCCCAGCCCGCCCTCGTACACCTGCTGCCCCTGAACGCCGTCGGCGGCGGCAAGGGCGGCGCCGTCGGCCACAGAGTCCAGACCCTGGCGGCGCAGATAGGCGGCCGACGCGTCGACCACAACTGCCACCATCATCACCACGACGATCGCGAACCCGACGATCAGCAGGCTGGTCTGCCCCAGCTCGCCGGAGACGGCTCTCCTGCGACACATGCCGATCATGGCCGGTCCTCGCGGAAGGTGCCATAGGGGACCCGGTGCCGTGCCTCGACCCGGACGCTCGGCGTGTTCCCGCCGAGAGCGGAGGGCATCAACGGGAGCGCCACCGGATACCTGATGTCGATGTCGACCACCGAGCCCGGCGCAAGGCAGTTCGCCGGGTCGGGTTCACAGCTGACGGCCAGCGCACCCGGCTCCAGGCCGAGGCCCTGGTCGTCGAGGGCGACGGCGGCGGCGGCCCGGGCCCGCTCCAACGCCGTATCCTCGTCGGGCGCCATCACAAAGGCGCGGCCGGCGGCCCGCGCCGCGGCAGTCACCGCGAACGCCGACCGCTGCACCTCGAAGACCGCCAGCACGATGTAGAGCAGCGGAACCAGCAGCAGGATGGCTAGCCAGGTGACCTCGACCAGCGCGGTTCCCTGGTCGGTCCGCCTCCGGAGCGCAACGGTCACGGCGCCACCTCCTCGGTCGCGTGACCGGACACCGACAGCCGGAACGCGGGGCCCCACAGTCCGAGCGGAGGCACTTCCGCGACCACGTCGACGCGCACCCCGGGGGCACCGCGCACGTCGACTGCGCGGGCGGTCACATCGGACGCAAACCGCTCCGCGATGGCTCCGGTGATCTGTTGGCGGGTCCGGTCGGCGCCGGCGTCAACAGGACGGTCGATGGTGGCGGCGTAGCGCGCTCCCTCCGACGCGGCGGAGGCCAGCGTGTTGCGCACGTGGAGAACCAGCGCCACCTGGATGATGCCCAGGAACAGCGGAATGAGCACGACGAGGACCAGCACGAAGTCGACCACGGCAGACCCACGACCGTCGCGGAGCCGGGCAGCGCCCACGTCGGTCAGCTCTTCACCGAGTTCAGCGCGTCGCGCAGCATCGTCGACAGCGCGTCGCCGGCCACCGCCCACAGCGCGGCCACGAGCCCGGCGGTCATCACCGTGATCAGGACCCAGCCGGGCACATCGCCTCGCTCGTTGCGCCTCTTGCGGCAGGCGTCGGTCAGTGCCAGCAGGCACCGGGTATACAGATCGATCATCGGACTCCCCTTGCTCTCGATGCGTTTCTCAGCAGCTACGGCGTCACCAGCCGCAGGCCCACCACGCCTGGCCAGAACGCGAACAGGACGGTCACCGGCAACACGAGGAAGACGACAGGGACCATCATGAAGATCTCCTTGCGGGCCCCGGACTCGATCAGCTGACGGCGGCCGGCCTCTCTGACGTCGGCGGCCTGCGCATGCAGCACCTCCGCAAGTGGCGTGCCCCGTTCGACCGCCACCGCCATCCCCTCCGCGAACCGGGAGACCACGGGCAGACCCGATACGGCTCGCGAGCTCATCGAGTGCCCGGGAGACCGGGGTGCCGGTGCGGATGTCGGCCAGCACCCGCGACAGGTCGGCAGCGAGCGCGCCGTTGCAGCGGGCGACGACACGGTCCAGCGCCGACACCGGCCCCTCCCCCGCGGCGACGCTCAGCGCGAGGAGCTCGGCCACGGTCGGGAACTCGGTCAGGATCCGACGCTCTCGTTCGGCGACCTGCGCGCTCAGCCGGTTCTCCCGGAGCAGCACTCCGAAGGCGAAGGCAACCAGGCACAGGACGAGCAACGGAACCGTCCTGGCCGGTGAGCGCAGTGCGATCAGCAGGGAGAACGCGGCAGCGACTGCGAACGCGACCAGACCCCACATCACCTGCTCGATCCGAAAATCGTGCACGGTCATCCGGAGGTCAGCGCGGTCGAGGCGCCGACGTACCGAGACCGACCCACCCAGGACATGCTCCAAGGTGTCGGCCGCCGACCTCAGCATCGGCCCGAACAAGGCCGAAACCGCTGACCTCGACGGGTCCAGCTGCAGCTGTGGCGCGCCGTGTCATCTGCGGCAGATCCCGCACGTAGGGCATCACCCGGACCGCGAGCTGCGGTCGCCGAAGTACGAGAACCCGAGTCACCGACAGCAGCAGACCGACCGCGGCGGCGCCACCCAGCAGACCTCCCCACAGCGCCAGGCTCATGACAGCACCCGACGTTCCTGTGGCAGCCGGCCGATCCGGATCATCAGCCGGTAGGCCACCAGGCAGGCGCCCGCGCCCAGCACGAGGACCAGGATTCCGGCCGGTGAGGCGTACCGGGAGATCACCTCCCGCTGGAAGCAGAGCATCAGCAGGACCAGCCAGGGCGCCGCAACCGCGAGCCGGGCACCGTTCACGGTCCAGGCCTGCCGAGACTCCAGCTCGGAGCGCGTCCGGGCGTCCTCGCGCAGGTAGCGGGACAGGCTGCGCAGGAGCCGGCCGAGCTCGCCACCGCCCACCTCACGCGCGATGCGGAGACCTTCGACCACCCGGTCACCCACCGGGTCCGAGAGCCGCTCCTTGAGCCGGTCAAGGCTTTCCCCGAACCGGCCGGTGACCTGATAGTCGACCGCGAACGCGAGGAACGGCTCGCGCAACGGTTCCGGTCCCCGGTGGCCGAGCTGAGCGAGCGCCTCGGGCAGCGACATTCCTGCGCGGACCGCGGAAGCAAGGTTGTCCACTGCCTCCGGCCAGACCTCGGCCAGCTCGCGTTGCCTACGACGGGCCCGCCCGGCGAGCACCGCGACCGGCAGGTAGCCGGCCATGGCGGCGAACGCGATCGCCACCGGCGGCGTGCGGGAGACCACCTGGATGCTCAGCCCGACGACCAGCGCCGCCGCCAGGCAGACCATCAGCACGCCGCGCGAGGAAGTGCCGGACAGCCCCGCCCGGTTCAGCAGCTGCGTCAGCCTTCCCGCGGATCGGGGGGCGTCGCGTGCCGAGCGGGGCACGACGAAGGACAGCCACACCAGCAGCAGTCCGATGCCCACGCCGAGCCCGATCACCGCACCCACGTCAGCGTGCCCCGTTCAGCGTGGCGTGGACGTCGATGCCGACCTGGTCGTAGCGCTCCGGACGCGGCGGCATGCCCGTAGCCCGGACAAGCCGGTCGCCCTCGCGGCTGAAGATCGACTCCGTCTCGATGGTGTCGTTCTCGACTCGACCGGGAACGGCGACGATCTCGTTGACCCGCCGGGTGCCGGCGTGGTCGATGCCCAGATGCAGCACCAGGTCGACCGAGGATGCGACGGTCGGGACCACGAAGCGTGCGGAGATGTTCTCACCCGCCAGCAGCGGCAGGGTGCACATCTTCACCAACGCCTCGCGAGCGCTGTTGGCATGCAACGACGCCATCCCGGGCAGTCCGGAGTTCAGCGCCAGCAGGAGGTCGAGGCATTCCTCGGCGCGCACCTCACCCACGATCACGCGTGAGGGACGCATCCGCAGGCTCTCCCTCACCAGGTCGCGGAGCCGGATCTCCCCGGTGCCCTCGAGTCCCTGCTGTCTCGTCTGCATGGCTACCCAGTCGGGGTGGTTGAAACGAAGCTCGAAGACCTCCTCCGCGGAGATCACCCGGTCGCCGCCCGGGATGCTGGCGGCTAGGCAGTTGAGCATCGTGGTCTTCCCTGCCTGGGTCCCTCCAGCCACGACGATGTTCATCCCGGCGCGCACCGACGCATCGAGGAACTGCGCCGCCTGTTCGGTGAGGCTGCCGAGGTCGACGAGGTCGTGCAGCTTCGCCGCGCGTACGACGAACTTGCGGATGTTCACCGCGCTGAAGCCCCTGGAGATCCCGTCAAGCACCACGTGGAGGCGGTGCCCATCCGGCAGCATGGCGTCGACGAATGGTTGCGAGAGGTCGACACGGCGGCCGCTGGACTTGAGCATCCGCTCGACCAGCTCCTGCACCTGTGCGGTGCTCAGGATCGTGCTGGTGAGCTCATGCCTTCCGGCCCGCGCGACGAACACGCGGCTGGGGTCGTTGATCCAGATCTCTTCCACGGTCGGGTCGTCGAGGTAGCGCTGAAGCGCACCGAACCCGGACACCCGGGCGACGAGCTCCTCGATGACTGCGTCGTGGTCGACCACCGGTGACACCGCACCGGTGAGGCTGCGCTGGTCATGGTCGGCGACGATCCGCTCGGCGATGCGACGGACCAGCGCGGAGTCACGCTGGGGGTCGATGCCGTCGCGGCGCACAGCCTCACGCAGCTGCGCGTCCAGCGACTCGACCAACTCACCATGGGAGTCGGCATAGATCAGGCTCATCGCCCCGCCGTTCACCGGTCCACCCGGATAGTCCGATTCGGCAGTCTTATCCAGAAGAGGCGGTTTCGGCTACCCCTGTCGCCCGACCTGTGGAAATCTCGGCCCGTGACGGGCGACAGGTTTACCCGGGGAACGCAGCGGGCAGGACTGGAACGGCGCAGTCTCCTGTGCCCCTAGCGAGTCCTGCCGTCTCTCGGGAGCGGCAGGACTGCGTGGGGTCAGTCGGAGCTCCCGTCGTACAGCAGGTCGCCGAAGATGTCGCCGTACTCATCGATCCGCTCCAGCACCTCGTCCATGTCGCACTGTCGGAGCGAGCCCTTCTCCGACGCGCCCTGCTCGACCTCGTCCCAGGTCCGGGGCGCGGCGACGAACGGGGCCTGCTGACCGCGGAGGGAGTACGGCGAGATCGTGGTCTTGGACCGGGTGTTCTGGCTCCAGTCGAGGAGCACCTTTCCCGGGCGCATGGACTTGTTCATCTTCCACAGCACGAGGTCGTGGTCGCGTGACAGCTGTTGGGCGATCTCCTGGGCCATGTCGCGTACCTCGTCGGCGTTCTTCTTCCCGGGGAGCGCCGCATACAGATGCAGCCCCTTGCTCCCGCTGGTGACCGGAGCCGAGGACAGCCCCGCCTCCTCGAGACGCTCACGCACCAGCAGGGCGACCTGGCAGCACTCTTGGAGGCCGGCCGGCGCACCCGGGTCCAGGTCGACGACGAGCCGGTCGGGGTTCTTCGGCTGGTTGTTGGCGCCGAACTTCCACTGGTGCACGTGCAGCTCGAGGGATCCGAGGTTGGCCAGCAACGTGAGACCGGCCAGGTTCTCGATGACCGGGTAGCGGATGGTGTCGCCCCCGCCACGGGAACCGGTCGAGGGCACCTCCACCGACCGCAGCCAGTCGGGTGCACCCGACGGAAGGTTCTTCTCGAAGAACCGGTTCTCCGCGGTGCCGTTGGGCCAGCGGATCCTGGTCACGGCACGGTCTGCAACATGCGGGAGCAGTACCGCGGAGACCCGGGCGTAGTAGTTGAGCACCTCACCCTTGGTGGTGCCGGTGCCGGGATACATCACCTTGTCGAGGCTGCTGATCTTCAGTCGCCGGCCGTCGACCTCGACGAACATGTCCTGGCCCTGCTCGGACGGTGGAGCCACTGCTGGTCCTCTCTCGCGCCTGTGCAACGCCTCGCGTCACCACGGTATTGCACAACCGCGACCGCCCCTCGCAGCGCAACGGCCGGTCGTCACCGTTGGAGGTTCTGGTCCAGGTCCGTCGGTGAGAGGTCGGGCCGGACACCCTGGTACGACGGTTGCCGGAGCCGGCCACCCGGGGTCACCCCGAGCGACTGGATTTCGACGACCACCTCCGGACGCAGCCAGGTGGTGCCCTTCGCGTCCACGCGGGGCACCTCGTCGCAGAACGGGGATTCATCAGCCCGCAACGGCGCCAGGATCTCCATCAACCGCGGTCCCTCCCGGCCGGCGATGCCGCTGCCGACCCGGCCCCGGTAGCTCAGCCCGGCAGGCGTGGGCTGCCCGACCAGTACCGCCCCGAGCCGTGACGCGCTGTCGGTCTCGAAGCGCCAGCCCCCCACGACATAGGAGGCCGTCGGCCGGTTGGGGAACTTCAACCAGTCCTTGGTACGACGGCCGAAGTGGTAGCGCGAGCTCAGCTTCTTGCTCACCACGCCCTCGAGCCCCTGCTGCTCTGTCGCGGCCAGGAGCATCACCCCGTCGTCGTACGTGGACGGCACCTGCCAGTGCACGGCGTTGAGGTCGAGTGACTCCAGCCGCGCCCGACGTACCGACAACGGCTCCCCGGTCAGATCCACACCATCGAGGCGCAGCACGTCGAAGATGATCAGCGTGACCGGGTTTGTGTTCACCAGCGTCTGCGCCTTGCGGAGGCTGCGCACGTGCATCCGGTCCGCGAGCGCGGCGAACGTCGGGAGCCCATTGGCCATCGCGACGATCTCCCCGTCGAGCAGCAGGTCGTGGCCGAGGTCGGCGAGTCCGAGCAGCTCGGGGAAGCTCACCGTCACGTCGTTCTCGTTGCGGGAGGTCAGCGACAGCGAACCGGGGTGCACGTCTGCGAGCACGCGCATGCCGTCCCACTTCACCTCATGCACCCATGCCGCTCCGGTGGGTACCGTGGTGCCTCGACTAGCCAGCATCGGGCGCATGGGTCCATCCTGACCCATAGACGGTGTTCGCGAGATCAGGGAGGGCTCGTACATGCGTGCGATCTGGAAAGGCGCGGTGTCCTTCGGTCTGGTGAGTGTGCCAGTGAAGCTGTACGCCGCCACGGAAAGTCACGACGTCTCGTTCCGTCAGGTGCACGCGAAGGACGGCGGGAGGATCAAGTACCAGCGTGTGTGCAGCATCGACGGCGAGGAAGTGGCCTACGCCGACATCGCCAAGGGCTACGAGACCGACGACGGCCAGATGGTGATCCTCGACGACGACGACCTCGCCGAGCTGCCGTCCAGCAGCAGCCGTGAGATCTCGGTCGAGAAGTTCGTGCCCAGCGACCAGATCGACCCACTGCTTCTGGAGAAGTCCTACTACCTCGAGCCCGACAAGGCCGCCGCCAAGCCTTACGCGCTGCTGCGCGAGGCGCTGAAGGAGGCCGACCGGATGGCAGTCGTCACGGTGTCGCTGCGCACTCGGATGTCGACCGCCGTGCTGCGCGTGCGCGACGACGTGATCGTCATGCAGACGATGATGTGGCCCGACGAGGTCCGCAAGCCCGACTTCGCCACCCTCGACGCCACCGAGGACGCCGCCAAGCCGCAGGAGCTCAAGATGGCCAGGCTGCTGGTCGAGACACTCGCCGGCGACTACGACGCTGACGACTACGAGGACGACTACCGCGGCGCGGTCGAGGCTCTTGTCCAGGCGAAGCTCGAGGGCGGCGCGGTCAAGAAGGCTCCCGAGGCCAAGGAGAGCACCGGCGAGGTCGTCGACCTGCTCGCCGCGCTCCAGCGGAGTGTCGACGCGGCGAAGTCCTCACGCGGGGAGCCGACTGACGAGGCCCAGGAGGAGACGACGCCAGCCAAGAAGAAGAGCACCAAGAAGGCCGCCTCGAAGAAGGCGACGGCCAAGAAGTCCACCACGAAGAAGACGGCCGCCAAGAAGAAGGCGAGCTGACTGTCCGTCGTTCTACGACGACGTGCGCGCGGCAGCCGGAGAGTCCGGGAACCGTTTCGCTGCGGAGTGGCTGACCGCATGAGCGCGTACGACGCGCGCGGCCGCCAGTTCCGCAGACAACGCCGGTGTCCGCCGGTACACGTGTGTGGGGCCGATCATGTCGGTGCGGACGAGGGACAGCCGGACGTTCGTGAAGGTGACCCCGTCACCGTAGAGCTCCCGGCCCCGCGATCCGGCTGAACGTGTCGAGGGCAGCCTTGGACGCGATGTAGGCCGCGTTCAACCATCTGCGGCAGTAGTCCGAGGGTCAGCCGTACCGGTGTCAGGTAGTTGATGGCCATCGTGTCCTCGGAGTCGTGAACAGCGTCGCCGCACCGGCAGACAAGCGGTCTTCGTCCATGGCGTGACCGTACCCTCGGCTGATGCCATCACCGGCGAGAGTCCCGTGACGAGGCATGAACCGTCGGAAAACCGGGTATCTCAACGGGTGGCACCAGCAACCTCAGCACCGGGAGGGCACATGTCATCAGGAGTGGAGACCGGGCGGATCACCACCGACATTCCGGCTCGCATGGATCGGCTCCCCTGGGCACGGTGGCACTGGCTGGTCGTCATCGGCCTGGGCACCGTGTGGATCCTCGACGGGCTCGAGGTCACCATCGTCGGCTCGATGTCCGCAGCCCTCCAGGAGGAGGAGACGGGACTCGGCCTGAGCAGCTTCGACGTCGGCGTCGCCGGCGCGGTCTACGTCGCCGGCGCCTGTATCGGGGCCTTGTTCTTCGGCCAGCTGACCGACCGCTTCGGGCGCAAGAAGCTCTTCCTGATCACCCTCGCCGTCTACACGGTCGCCACCGTGCTGACGGCGTTCTCGATGAACCCGATGTGGTACTTCGCGTGCAGGTTCCTCACCGGCACCGGGATCGGCGGTGAGTACGCCGCGATCAACTCCGCCATCGACGAGCTGATCCCGGCGAAGTACCGCGGCCGCGTCGACGTCGCGATCAACGGGTCGTTCTGGGTGGGCGCCGCCGGAGGTGCGCTGCTGACCATCCCGCTCCTCGACCCGACGGTTGTCGACCAGGCATGGGGCTGGCGGATTGCCTTCGGCCTGGGTGCGATCCTCGCGGTCGGCATCCTCATCGTCCGCAGGAACGTGCCTGAGAGCCCCCGTTGGCTGTTCATCCACGGTCGCGAGGACGAGGGCGACGCGATCGTCCGCGACATCGAGAAAACCGTCGTCGACGAGACCGGAAAGGACCTGCCGAGCGTCTCGGAGACGATCACCATCCGGCAGCGCAAGACGATCGGGCTCGGCCTCATCGCCAAGACGGTGTTCACGCTCTACCCGAAGCGCACCGTCCTCTGCTTCTCGCTGTTCGTGGGGCAGGCGTTCCTCTACAACGCCTTCTTCTTCACATATGGCGACACCTTGACGACGTTCCTCGACGTGGGTCAGACGGGCTACTACATCGCGGTCTTCGCGGTGAGCAACTTCGTCGGCGCGATCGCTCTCGGTCCGTTGTTCGACAGCATCGGCCGCGTGAAGATGATCGCCGGAACCTACATCCTCTCGGGGATCCTGCTGGCTTTCACCGGCGTGATCCTCGGCGACCTGAGCGCAGTGACACTGACGATGATGGGCGCGATCATATTCTTCTTCGCATCAGCCGGCGCGAGCGCGGCGTACCTCACCGCCAGTGAGGTATTCCCGATGGAGACCCGCGCACTGTGCATCGCGTTCTTCTACGCGATCGGCACCGCGGCCGGTGGCATCAGCGGCCCGCTGCTGTTCGGCAGCCTGATCGAGAACGCGTCGGAGAGCGGCGACATCACTGGGATCGCGATCGGCTACTTCATCGGAGCCGCTCTGATGATCGGTGGAGGAGTCATCGAGATCCTCCTCGGTGTAAAGGCCGAGGGCCGGTCCCTGGAGAGCATCGCCCAACCGCTGACCGCCGAGGACGAGGCACCGGCCGCCGGCGAAGAGCAGAGCGCACGGACACCGGTGTGACCCGACCCTGGAGGTAACCGACATGCCTATGCCCCCACCCAAGCCGAGCACCGAAGGCCGCCGCGACCGGCAGGTGTTCCACGAGATGGGCCAGATCGTGCGTGCCCTCGAGGACACCGGACCTCAGAGCCGGAACGATCTCGCCCGGATCGTCGGAGCCGGCTACTGGGAGAAGGACCGGTTCGACCGTGCCCTCGCACTTGCGGTTGCAGACGGCCTCGTCGTCCGCACCGCGGAAGACACGTTGGCCGTGAGCTGACCTCTCCTCAGAGATGGCCGCCGCAGCGACGTAGCGCGAGCACGACCAGGGAACGGGTGACCTCCACCAGCTGGTCGAGCTCGACGTGTTCGTGCGGACCGTGAGCGACCCTGATGTCCCCGGGGCCGTAGTGCAGGGTCGGGATCCCGCCGATCCCGGAGTACAGCCGCAGGTCGCTTCCGTACACCTCCGCACCGAGCGGCGGCCGGCTTCCCCCGGTGGAGACCACCGCGGAAGCCACCTCCTCCACGAGTGGATGGTCGGGGTCGATCCGGCCGCTCGCGAACTGGCCTCCCGGCCAGCTGACGAGCGGCCGGTTCTCGTGCAGCCACGGGTCCTTCGCGCTGGCCTCCGCGACGGCGTCCTCGAGGGCGAGGCGCGCCTGCCGCGGGTCCTCGTCCAGCCGGACACCGAGTCGCCCTTCTGCGGTCAGCTTGTCGGGCACGTTGCTCGCCCAGTCACCCGCGTTGATGACGCCCACGGACAGGGCGTACGGCAGCTCGCTGCCCGCGAACAGGGGGTCCGCGTCGGTGTTCCGCTCCGCCTCCAGTCGGACGACGGCGTCGTAGATGGGCAGGAACGCGTCGAAGGCGCTGACTCCCTCCCGGCGCATGCTGCCGTGCGCAGACCGGCCGGCCACCTCGATGCGGAAGGTGAGAGCACCGGCCGTCGCGGTCACGATCCGGCCGCTGGTGGGCTCGGTGATGACGGCGGCATCCCCCCGGTGCCCGCGGCGCAAGGTGGCGAAGGCACCGAGCCCGCCGTCCTCCTCGCCGATCACGCAGTGCACCGCGAGCGGCCGCTCCAGGCGCACCTTCGCGGCCTGCAGCGTGCGGACGACGGCGAGGTTCGCGGCCACCCCGGCCTTCATGTCACAGGCACCTCGTCCGTGGAGCGCCCCTCCCCGGATCTCCGCCGAGAAAGGGTCGGTCCCCTGCCAGGTGGCCGGGTCACCAGGTGGCACCACGTCGAGGTGGCCCTGCAGGATCAGTCCCGGCGTGTCGTCCCCGGCGCTGGTGCCCACGACGCCGAGACCTTCGGTGCGGACCGCTTCGGTGCCGGGGAACCAGGGGTCGGCCTGGAGCTCGTCGAGGTCGAGCTCCCAGCGGTCCACCACGTATCCCTCGTCGCGGAGCACGTCGGCGCAGAGGTCCTGGACGTCGAGCTCGGCGTCGGTGCCGCCGACGCTCGGCACCCGGACGAGTGCGGCGAGGCTCTCCACCAGGGCCGCCTCGTCCAGGCTCTCCAGCACCGTGGACTCGAACTCGGAAACGCTCATGCAACCCTCCAGTCGTCGGACTCAGAGTGCATCACAGATGACGGGTGCACGACCACCGGACGGACCGGCTCAGTCGACGTCCCACCGGAACAACCTCGCCGCGATGACACTGACGACGACCGCGAACCCGAGCAGGACCACGAACGTGGTCCCGGTCGCGGACGGACCGAGCCCACGCACCATGACGTCGGTCATCGCGTCGTTGAGGTGGCGAAGCGGCATCAACAGCGACACCGTCTGAAGCCAGTCCGGGGCACTCTCGAGCGGGAAGAACGAACCGCTCAGGAATGCCATCGGCAGCACGAAGAAGTTGGCCAGGTTGACCGCGCCCTCCGTGCTTCCGGCGAGAGCACCTGCGAGGAGCCCCAGGGACATGAAGGCCAATGTTCCGGCCACCAGGAGCGGGACCGACATCCACCAGAACCCGGTGAGCTGCATACCGAAGGCCAGGGTGGCGAGGCCGACGAAGATCCCCATCTGCACCAAGGCGATCACCACCGCGACAACGATCCGTGCGGCCACGATCTGGCCGGTGCTCGCCGGCGACAGCCTCAGCCGGCGCAGGAGCTTCGACTGGCGCCAGCCCTGCAGGGTGGCAGCTGCGCCGAACGCGGCGCTCATCGCGACCGCCCAGCCGAGCAGCCCAGGGGTGACGAACTGGATCGCGTCGAGCGACTCGTCCTCGACCTGATCGGCCTGGAACGCGAACCGGGGTGGCTGCCCGGAGGCAGCCACGTTGGCCGCGTCCACGAACGCACGCAAGGTTCCCTGCGTCATCGCTGCCTTGACCTGGTCAGCCTGGGAGTAGTGCGCCACGAACGTGTTCCCGCGCATCTCGATCGCTGCATCGGCGTCACCCTCTGCGACCTTGGTGACTGCCTCGTCGAGGTCGTCGCTGGTGGTGACCTCGAACGACTCCTCGAAGGCGTCCTGGGCCGGTCCGGGCAGCTGATGGACGAGTGCCACGTCGCCGACCTCGACCAGGTTCAGCTTGGACGTGCCGAAGTCGAAGACCCCTCCGAACAGGACCAGGAACATCAGCGGGAAGACGATGGCGAAGAAGACCGACTGCCGGTCCCGGAAGAAACCCTTGAAGATGGCGATCGACAGGCTCCAGAAGGCCGTCATGGGCGGTACTCCCGTCCGGTGAGCGTCAGGAACACGTCCTCCAGCGTCGCTCCCTTCACCTGCAGCCCTTCGAGCACGTGGCGTTCGGCGAGCGCCGAGAGTACGACGGACGGGGCCTTGGTGCGCGACGACGATCGAGTCCCCGTCGCTGTCCACCTCGGCGACGCCTGGGATGGAGGCGGCGTCGTCGGCCTTCAACAATGCCGCGTCCACGTAGATGCGCACGTCGGCGTCGAGCCCCCGGACCAGCGCGCTCGGGGTGTCGAGCTGCAGGAGCCGGCCATGGTCGACGATCGCCACCCGGTCGCAGAGCGCCTCGGCCTCGTCCATGTAGTGCGTGGTCAGCACCACGGTCCGGCCGGACTCGTTGAGGGTGCCGAGCAGGTCCCAGAGGTTCCGGCGCGCCTGAGGGTCGAGCGCCGCGGTCGGCTCGTCCAGGAAGACGACCTCGGGGTCGTGCACGAGGGCGCTGGCGATCGCAAGCCGTTGCTTCTGCCCGCCTGAGAGCTTCTCGGTCCTGGTGCCTGCCTTCTCCTCCAGCCCGACCCGCGCCAGCCACTCGTCCGCGTGTGCGGCGGGGACGCCGTACAAGGACGCGAAGGTGCGGATCTGCTCACGGGCGGTGAGCCGTTCGAAGAACGACGACGCCTGCAGCTGGACGCCGATGCGGGGCAGCAGCGACGCGTTCCGTGGCCACGGGTTCTCGCCCAGCAGGGTGACCTGGCCGGCGTCGGGTCTGCGGAGGCCCTCGATCATCTCGAGGGTGGTGGTCTTGCCGGCCCCGTTCGGCCCGAGGATCCCGAAGAACTCTCCTTCCTCGACCGCGAAGCAGACGTCGTCGACGGCGGTCAGGTCCCCGTAGATCTTCCGGAGCCGGTGAACCTGGATGGCGGCTGGCATGCCGCCCAGGCTAGTGGTCAGGGTGTGGCTAACAGGGTCCGGACCACGCGCAGTCCCACCGACAGCCGGGCCAGGTCCGGCCGGTCGCCGGCGCAGATCTCGTCCAGGGTCGACACCGCGCGACTGACCACGACCTCGTCGTCCTCCTCCCAGTCCGCGATCCGCACCGGGACGGGTTGGTCGGGCGAGGTCGCGGAGAGCACCTGCGCGGTGAGCTGGGCGTGTACCCCGTGCAGCTCGTCCCGCAGCGCGGCCCGCGCCATGGTCTGCCACCGGTCGTGACGCGGCAGGCCGAGGATGTTGCTGACCAGGGCCGGCAGCCCGAGCCGCTCACCGAGCGCGAAGTGGACGCGCGCCACCTCGAGCGGGTCGATGTCGTCGCGCCGGGCCGTGTCGACGACGCCGAGGATCGTGTACGCCGGCGGAAGCACCGCGACCTTGGCGGCGAGGTCCTCCGGGACCGACTCCTTGACCAGGGCCTGACGTCTGGCCTCGAAGGCGTCGAGCTCGCGGCCGGTCAACAGCTCGGGCAGCACGGCCATCACCTTCTGGGTGACCACCCCGAAGAAGTCGACCACTGCCTCGCTGTCCAGCGGGGGTCTGCGGTTGTTGAGCAGCCAGCGCGAGGCGCGCTCCACCAGCGTGCGCATCTCGATCCGCATCCTTGTCTGCACAGCAGCATCGATCCGGTTGTCGTAGGAGCCGATCTCGTCGAGGAGCGCCCGGTAGCCGAAGATCTCGCGCGCCAGGAAGTTGGCGCGGGCGATCTCACCGGCCGAGGCGCCGGTCTCCCCGGAGAGCCGGTGGAAGTAGGTGATACCGGCGCCGTTGACCAGGTCGTTGACGATCTGCATCACGATGATCTCGCGTCGCAGAGGGTGCTCCTCCATCTTGCGCCGGTACTGCTGTCGCATCTGGCTCGGGAAGTACCCGAACAGGTCGCCACGCAGGAACGGATCGTCGGGCAGGTCGGTCTCGAGCAGCTCATCGGCCAGCACGATCTTGGTGTAGGCCAGGAGTACCGCGAGCTCCGGGGCGCTCAGACCCTGCCGGTGCTCGAGCCGGTCAGCGACCTGCTTGCGGCTGGGCAGGTACTCGAGCTCGCGGTTCAGCAGCCCTTGCCGTTCGAGCCGCCGGGTCCAGTCCTCGTGCACGTGCAGCAGTGCGGGGGACTGCGCCTCGGCGTTGGCCAGTGCCAGGTTCTGCTCGTAGTTGTCGAACAGCACCAGCTCGCCCACCTCGTCGGTCATCGACGCGAGCAGGTCGTTGCGCTGCTTGCCGGTCAGGTCGCCGGCGGCGACCACCCGGTCGAGCAGGATCTTGATGTTGACCTCGTGGTCGGAGGTGTCGACGCCCGCGGAGTTGTCGATGAAGTCGGTGTTGATCCGGCCGCCCGCGCGGGCGTACTCGATGCGTCCTCGCTGGGTGAAGCCGAGGTTGCCGCCCTCGCCGACGCATCGGCAGCGCAGGTCGCCGCCGTTCACCCGGATCGGGTCGTTGGCCTTGTCGCCGGCGTCGGCGTTGGTCTCGGTCTCGCCCTTCACGTAGGTGCCGATACCGCCGTTCCAGAGCAGGTCGACCTTGGCGAGCAGGATGGCCCGCATCAGCTCGGCGGGGGTCATCGCCCGCACGTCGTCGTCGAGGCCGAGGGCGTCGCGAACCTGAGTCGAGATCGGGACCGACTTCAGGCTGCGCGGGAAGACGCCGCCCCCCTCGGAGATCAGGTTCTTGTCGTAGTCCTGCCACGAGCTGCGCGGGGTGTCGAACAGCCGCCGCCGTTCGACGTACGAAGTCGCCGTGTCAGGGTCGGGGTCGAGGAAGATGTCGCGGTGGTCGAACGCCGCGACCAGCCGGATGTGCTCCGAGAGCAGCATCCCGTTGCCGAAGACGTCGCCGGACATGTCCCCGACGCCGACGCAGGTGAAGTCCTCGTTCTGACAGTCCACACCCATCTCGCGGAAGTGTCGGCGGACCGACACCCACGCGCCACGGGCGGTGATGCCCATCGCCTTGTGGTCGTACCCGGCGGAGCCACCGGAGGCGAACGCGTCACCAAGCCAGAACCCGTAGTCCTTCGAGACCCCGTTGGCGATGTCGGAGAACGCGGCGGTGCCCTTGTCGGCGGCGACCACCAGGTAGGAGTCGTCGCCGTCGTGGCGTACGACCCGCGACGGTGGCACGTTCTCGCCACCCTCGAGGTTGTCGGTGACGTCGAGGAGTCCGGCGATGAAAGTCTTGTAGCAGGTGATGCCCTCCGCCAGCCAGGCATCCCGGTCGGACGCGTCGGGCAGCTGCTTGCAGAAGAACCCGCCCTTGGCCCCCACCGGCACGATCACGGCGTTCTTGACCATCTGGGCCTTGACCAGGCCGAGGATCTCGGTGCGGAAGTCGTCGCGACGGTCCGACCAGCGCAGGCCACCTCGCGCAACGGAACCGAAGCGCAGGTGAACGCCCTCCACCCGCGGCGAGTACACGAAGATCTCGAACCGTGGCCGGGGCTCCGGCAGGTCGGGGATCGCACTCGGCTCGAGCTTGAACGAGATGTACGGCTTCAGCTGCCCCTCTGCGTCGGGCTGGTAGTAGTTCGTGCGCAGGGTCGCCCTGATCGCGGTCAGGTAGGAGCGGAGGATCCGGTCGTGGTCAAGGCTGGCGACGTCGTCGAGGGACCGGTGGATCCGGTCCTCGAGCTCGGTCAGCTTGGCCTCGCGGGACTCGCTGTCGGCGGCGAGGTGACCGTTCCTGCCCGGGTCGAACCTCGCCTCGAACAGCTGCACCAGGTAGCGGGTGATGTCGACGTTGCCCTTGAGCGCGTCCTCGATGTAGTCCTGCGCGAACGGCGTGCCCCCCTGACGCATGTACTTCGCATAGGCACGCAGCAGGGTCGCCTGGCGCCAGGTGAGGCCGGCGGCGAGCACCAGGCCGTTGAAGCCGTCACTCTCGTTGGCGCCGTCCCAGACAGCGTTGACCGTGTCCTGGAAGAGCTCCCGGGCGCTGGACGGCATCGACTTCCCGTATCGCAGCCCGAAGTCGTAGATGTAGGACTCACGGGTCAGGCCCTCGAGGCCGTAGGGCCGTTCGTCGATCACCTCCACTCCCATCGTGGAGAGGATCGGCAGGACGCCGCTCAGCGACAGCGGCGGGCCGATCCGGAACACCTTGAGCCGGGCCTCGCCCGGCGAAGCGTCCAGCGGCTCGTAGAGGGACAGCGCCAGGCCCTCGTCGCCCTCGATCGCCTCGAGGCGGCCCAGGTCGACCGCGGCGGTGCGGGGAGGGTAGTCCTCCTTGTAGGCCTCGGGGAAGCAGTCGGCGTACGAGCCCGCGAGCCGGGCGCCTTCCTCCTCGCCGTACTCGCTGTGCACCGCGGACACGAAGTCGTCGCGCCACGACCGGGCCGCCTCTGCGAGCCTGCGTTCGAGGTCATCCCGGTCGAACTCACCGATCAGCTCCCCCCGCTTGGGACGCACCACGAAGTGCAGCCGTGCGAGCATCGACTCGCTGACCCGGGCGGTGTACTCGATCGACTCACCGCCGAGCTGGCTTCGCAGGATTGCGGCGATCCGTTCCCTCACGGCCGTGGTGTAGCGGTCACGCGGAAGGTAGACGAGGCAGGAGAGGTAGCGGCCGTAGGTGTCGCGGCGCACGAACAGCCGGAGCTGGCGGCGCTCGCGGGTGTGCAGGACGGCCTCCGCGATCGGGACGAGCTCCTCGATCGGGGTCTGGAACAGCTCGTCGCGAGGGTACGTCTCGAGCACGTCCATCAGCGCCTTGCCGCTGTGGCTCAGCGGGTCGAACCCGGCGTCGTCGATGACCTGCTGCGCCTTCTCACGGATCACCGGGATCCTGGTCAACGACTCGGTGTAGGCGGCCGAGGAGAACAACCCGAGGAACCGACGCTCCCCCACGACTTCGTCGTTCTCGTCGAAGGTCTTCACTCCGACGTAGTCCAGGTAGGCCGACCGGTGCACGGTCGCCTTGGAGTTCGCCTTGGCGAGCACCAGCAGCGTCTTCTCGCGCGCCTTGGCCTTGACCAGCGGCGGCAGCTTCCCGAACGACGACGACATGTCCTGGTCGGCGCGCAGGATGCCGAAGCCGGTGCCGGGCACCGCGCGCAGCACATCGTCCTCGCCGACGGTGTCGAGCCGGTACTCCCGGTAGCCGAGGAACGTGAAGTGGTCGTCGGCCAGCCAGCGGAGCAGCGCCTTGCCCTCCTCGATCTCCTCGGCGGGCAGCGGCGGCGGGTTCTCCTCGAGCTCCCTGACGATCTCCAGGGCCCGGGTGTGCATCTTGTCCCAGTCCTCGACCGCCTCGCGCACGTCACGGAGCACCTTCGCGAGCGCCTGCTCGATGCCCTGAAGGTTCTCGGGCTCCGTCTCACGGTCGATCTCGAGGTGCATCCACGACTCACGGAAGATGTCGTGCGGCAGGTCACCGCTGGGCGCGGTCTGCTCCTCCTCGGTGAACAGCTCCTGCAGCTGACCGGTGACATCGCGCCGGACCAGCAGCTGCGGGTGCACGACCATGTGCACGTTGCGGCCCTCGTCGTTGAGCTCCATGCTCACCGAGTCGACGAGGAACGGCATGTCGTCGGTGACGACCTCGACCACGGTGTGTCCGTTGGCCGCCCACCCGTGCTGGGAGACCGACGGGGTGAACACCCGGATGTTGGCGGTGCCCTGCGGTCGGCTGGAGGCCAGCTTGTACTGGCTCATCGCGGCGCCGTAGAGGTCCACCTCGCTGCGTTCGACGATGTCCTCGGCGGCGACGTGGCGGTAGAACGAGCTCAGCAGGTGTGCGGACTTGGAGCCCGGCGGACCGCCGGATCCCTTGCGGGAGGCGGCGAACTCGGCCGCTTTCGCAATGAGCTCGTCCTTGGTCTCATCCAGCGTCGTACGCACGAGGCATCCAACCTTTGTCGCTCCCGGCCGAGGCTCGAGCCGCGGCCGGACAGGCCCGCTCTGCACCTCGGACGGCACGCCGTTGTGCCGTGGCTCTGACACTAGAGCGTGGCCCCTCCTGCGACAACAACGGGTGCACCAGGTGTGTCCCGACACCGAGACGCGGTTACAGGTGAGAGCGGAGCCCCCACAGCAACGGGTAGTAGCGCAGCTGCAGGCGGCTGCGGAGATAGTCGGCTCCGGTCGACCCACCGGTCCCGGTCTTGGCCCCGATCATCCGCTCCACCATGACGACGTGCCGTGCCCGCCAGGACGCAGCCAGCTCGTCGTGCTGCAGCAGCGCTTCGGCGAGCGCCCAGATGTCGGCGTACGTCGCGCGGTCGTGGGCGGTCCGTCGCACGCCTGGGCTGATCTCCTCGTCGGAGCCCACCGGCAGGCCCGCGCTGGGACAGCACATGCACGAAGGCGTCCCACAGCGTCGGCTCCTCGAGGCGGCGGCGCAGCCGGTCACGTTCGGCGTCGGTGAGGCCCTTGAAGCGTTTGACGAACGAGGGGTCCTTGGCGCCGGAGAGGAACTCGAGCTCACGGAACTGGACGGACTGGAACCCGCTCGCCGGCGCCAGGATCTGCCGGAACTGGAGGAAGTCCTGCGGCGTCATCGTCTCCAGCACGTCGATCTGCTGCACGAGCACCCGCTCGACCACGTGCATGCGGCTGAGCAGGTGCTGGGCCCACCACAACTGGTTGGTGTCACCGGAGCTGCCGAGCATGGCATCGCGGGCCGCGGTCGCCTCGTGCAGCAGCTGCTTGAACCACAGCTCGTAGACCTGGTGGATGGTGATGAACAGCAGCTCGTCGTGCGCGGCCGGGTCGGACTCGAGCTGCTGGGCGTCGAGCAGCTGCTCGAGCCTGAGATAGCTGCCGTAGGTGAGCCGGGCACCCTGCTCACCGAACTGGACGTCGGCGTCGCCCCACTCACCCGTCACCGGGGTCGCGTCGGAAGCCTGCCGGGTTGAACCGTCTGAAGTCACACCCGCGAGCGTAGCCACCGGATGGTGATACGTCATGATGTGCGCCATGAAGATCCGACACCAGCTCAAGTACGAAGCATCCCCCGAGGACGTCTACGCCATGCTCTCCGACCCGGTGTTCCGGGAACGCGTCTGCGCAGCGATGGACACCGTGTCGCACGACGTGTCCATCGATCCGGCCGGCACCGGCCTGGCCGTGCGCATCGACATGGTGCAGCGCACCAAGGGCGTGCCCGGTTTCGCGAAGAAGATCGCCGGCGACGAGACCCGGATCATCCAGTCGGAGCAGTGGTCCGGGGTGCAGGGCGCGGACCTCGAGGTGGAGATCCCCGGCAAACCCGGTCACATCAAGGGCCGGATCACGCTTAGCGGCGACGCCTCGGGCACGGTGGAGTCCTTCGAGGGCGAGGCGAAGGTCAACATCCCGCTGGTCGGCGGCAAGCTCGAGGGCGTCATCGAGAAGCTGTTCGTGCAGGGCATGGACACCGAGCAGCGGGTCGGCAGCGCGTGGCTGGCGGGGGAACGCTGATGCGGTTCCGCCACCAGCAGAAGTACGACGCGTCGCCCGCCGAGGTCCACGCCATGCTCAGCGACCCGTCCTTCCGGCAGAAGGTGTGCCGGGCGCAGCAGGCTCGCACCGCCACCGTGGAAATCGAGCCGACCGGGGTCGCGATGTCCGTGGTGGTGGACCAGACACGTCCCTCCGACGGCATCCCGAGCTTCGCCAGGAAGATCGTCGGCGACGAGATCCGGATCGTCCAGCGCGAGGACTGGTCGGACGCGTCCCGCGCCGCGCTCGATGTGAGCATCCCCGGCAAGCCGGGCCACCTCAAGGGCACGATCACGGTCACGGGTCACGGCGTCGGGCGCGGTGGAGACCATCGACGGCGACCTCAAGGTCAGCGTTCCGCTGTTGGGCGCGAAGCTGGAGGGGCTGATCTCCGGGATGCTCACCGAAGCCCTCGAGGCCGAGCACAGGATCGGGCTGGCCTGGCTCGCAGGAGACCGCTAACCCTCTGCGCCCCCGGTCGCCGGTGGCTCGGCCGGGGGCGGTTGCTCAGCTTTCTCCGCAGCGATGTCACGACGACGAAGAACCATCACCACGACGGCGAGCACCACGAACGGGCCGAACGCGAGAACTGCGAGCAGCACCGTCTCGTAGGTGTGCAGCCCACCGAGGTGCAACGCCGCCGACGGAAGCATCGTCAGCCCATGTGCGGATAGCGGTAGTCCTTCGGCGGGTCGAACGTCTCCTTGATCGACCGCGCCGATGTCCAGCGCGTCAGGTTGGACGGCGCACCGGCCTTGTCGTTGGTGCCCGACGCCCTGGCCCCACCGAACGGCTGCTGGCCGACCACGGCACCGGTCGGCTTGTCGTTGATGTAGAAGTTGCCGGCGGCGAACCGCAGCTCCTCACGTGCCCAGTCGATCGCCTCGCGGTCCTGGGCGATGATCGCGCCGGTCAGGGCGTAGGGCGCGAAGGACTCCATCTGCGCCACTACCTTCTCGAAGTCACGGTCGTCGAACACGTGCACCGCGAGGATCGGGCCGAAGTACTCGGTGTTGAACATCTGGTCGGTGGGGTCGCCACCCTCGATCACGGTGGGCCGTACGAAGTAGCCGACCGAGTCGTCGACCTGGCCACCGGCCACCACGTCGAGGGTCTTCGAGCGCTTGGCCCGCGCGATCGCCTTCTTGTGCTTGGCGAACGCCCGGTCGTCGATGACCGCGCCCATGAAGTTGGAGAAGTCGGTGACGTCACCCATCGTGATGCCCTCGACCTCGGCGATGAACGACTCCCGGATCTTGCGCCACACCGACTTCGGCACGTAGGCGCGCGAGGCCGCCGAGCACTTCTGCCCCTGGTACTCGAACGAGCCACGCAGGAGCGCGACCCGGAGCACGTCGGGGTCGGCCGACGGGTGCGCCACGACGAAGTCCTTGCCGCCGGTCTCGCCCACGATGCGCGGGTAGGAGCGGTACTTCGAGATGTTCGCGCCCACGGTCCCCCACAGGTACTGGAAGGTCGGGGTCGACCCGGTGAAGTGGATGCCCGCCAGGTCGGGGTGCTCCAGCACGACCGCAGACACGTCGATGCCGTCACCGGGCAGCATGTTGATCACCCCCGGAGGCATCCCCGCCTCCTCGAGCAGCTCCATGGTGAGGTGTGCGGCGAGCTGCTGGGTCGGCGACGGCTTCCAGATGACTGTGTTCCCCATCAGCGCCGGCGCGGTCGGCAGGTTGCCGGCGATGGCGGAGAAGTTGAACGGTGTGACCGCGTAGACGAAACCCTCGAGCGGGCGGTGGTCGGTGCGGTTCCACACGCCACGGGAGTTCGCGATCGGCTGGTCGGCGAGGATCGTCCTGGCGTAGTGCACGTTGAACCGCCAGAAGTCGATCAGCTCGCAGGCGGCGTCGATCTCGGCCTGCCATGCCGTCTTCGACTGGCCGAGCATCGTCGCGGCGTTGAGCCGCTGGCGCCACGGGCCGGCCAGCAGGTCGGCGGCCTTGAGCAGGATCGCGGCGCGCTCGTCGAACGGCATCGCCCGCCAGCCGGGGGCGGCGTCGGCAGCGGCCCGGACGGCCGCCTTCGCGTCGGCCTGGGTCGAGTTCTTGAGCACGCCGAGCACGTGCTGGTGGTTGTGCGGCTGGACGACGGAGATCTCCTGGCCGCCGCCCATCTTCTTCTTGCCGCCGATGGTGGCGGTCAGGTCGTGCTGCTTGCCCTGCAGCCGGGCCAGCTCGGTCTCGAGCGCGGCTCGTTCGGCGCTGCCCGGTGCATAGTTCAGGTTCGGCTCGTTGACCGGAGCCGGTACGTGGGTGATGGCGTCCATACCCCGATCGTGTCAGACCGACCGGGTTACCCCAAAGTCACCGGGCGCCCGCAACGGATCAGGTCTCGAGCAGCTCGCCGAGCTCCTGCGCTGCGAACCACCCGAGCTCGTGGTCGAGGCAGCGCTCGACCACGGCGGACGCGGCCGGGTCCCCGTTCTTCGCGTCCCCCCAGGCCGCTCGGGCAGCGGCCACGTCGGCCGTTGCGTCCTCGTCGTCGAGGTGCACGGCAGCGACCGCGCGGATCGGCACCACCTCGTCCAGCTCGACCAGGCTGTGCTCGGCCTGTTCGACGGACAGGGGGGTCTCGGTGTCGATCACGACCACGACCCGGCGCTGGGGGTCGTCCTCGGTGAGCAGGCCCAGGGAGTCCTGGGCGGCCGCGGTCATCGCGGCGTACTCCCAGTCTTCCTCGTCGCCGTCGGCGTAGGCCGACCTCAGTGCCTCGGTGACGGCGTGACCGAGCACGGGGAGGGGGCCGATCCCACCGGCCACGACCATCTCCTGGAGCCGGGTGAGGGTGCTCGGCACGTAGACCCGGGTCTTGCTCACGACTTCTCCTTCGGCTTCGCCGGCGTTGCCTTCTTCCTGCCCCGGGGGGCGCGGGGACGGTTCTCGCTGGCGCTGTCCACGAGCTCGACGAGCGCCTCCTCCAGACACTGACCGAGCACCTCGACGTCGGGCAGGGCGTCCCGGTCGGCGTTGATGCCGAAGTACACGCCGCCGTCGTACGACGTCACCCCGATCGCGAGCGCGTGACCCGGCAGCAGCGGCTGCACCGGGTAGCTCTCCAGCATCTGGGCCCCCGCCGCGTACAGCGGGAACTGCGGGCCCGGGACGTTGGTGATCACCAGGTTGAAGCCGCGGCGGGCCTGGTCTGCGGCGACCCGCGCACCGAGCGCATGGAACGTGGTCGGGGCGAACCCGGCGATGTCGGCGAGCTTGTCGGCGGCGACCGCGCGGCCGGTGTCCTTGTGCGCCTTGAGCGCGTAGGAGACCTGGTGCAGGCGGACCACCGGGCTGGACTCGCCGATCGGCAGGTTCAACAGGTGCCCGGCAACCTGGCTGCCGAGCGAGGTGGGCTCGAGCTCGTGGTCGATCACGCTCATCGGCACCATCGCCCTGAGGCTGCGGCTCCTGCTCACCGACTCGGCGCGCGTCATCAGCCAGGCCCGCATGGCGCCGGTGATGGTCGCGAGGATGACGTCGTTGACGGTGCCGCCGTGCGCGTTGCGGACCGTGCGGTAGTCCTGCAGCCGGGTGCTCACCGTGACGAACCGGCGCTGCTCGGACAGCTCGGCGTTGACCGGCGAGTCCGGACTCGAGCGACGGTTGGAGAGTGCCCCGGCGACTGACACGGCGCGGTTGCCGAGCGCCCCGACCGTCCGGGCCAGACTCGCGGCGTTGCCGCGCACGGTGGTCGCGGCCAGCCTCGGGTCGCGCAGCGAGTCGGAGACCGCCTCCGCCATCAGGGCCGGGGTGCTGGGCTCGCGCGATGGACGCCAGTCGTCGTGGACCGTTCCCCGGGGCTTGGGGTCGACGTCGAGGATCACCTGGCCCAGGTCGACCGTGGAGATCCCGTCGACGAGGATCTGGTGCGACTTCGACAGGATCGCGAACCGACCCCCCTCGAGCCCCTCGACGAGGTAGACCTCCCACAGCGGCCGGTGTCGGTCCAGGCGTCGGGACATGATCCGGGCCACCAGCTCGCGCAGCTGCTCCATCGAGCCGGGTCGCGGCAGCGCGGAGCGTCGTACGTGGAAGGTCAGGTCGAAGTCGTCGTCGTCGACCCAGACCGGGTTGGCCAGCCGTCCTGGCACGGCCCGGACCCGCTGCCGGTACCTCGGCACGAACGCGATCCGGTCCGCGATCAGACCGACGAGCTTCGCGTAGTCGAACCCCTGTGCGGCCGGCTCGAACACCTCGAGCGTCGCGTTGTGCATCGGGGTGCTCGCCGACTCGTTGGCCAGGAATGCCAGATCTCCCGGACGTAGCCGTTCACTCATCGAGTCCCCTTCCGCGTGCCGCTGTCCTGTGCACGGTAGCCATCCCGCCGTCCGGCGCACCAACTCGGCACCCGACCTGCGCGGCGGCGCGCTTGCCTCACATGGGATTCTGGCAGAGGACCGGCCCGGCCCGTCGGGGCGCCAGCTATCGGAGGAGACAGAACACATGCGCAGGGCATTTGCAGCTGCCGTCATCGCCACTCTCGCGCTGACCGGGTGCGGGAACGAAGACACGGACGGCGCCGCCGCAGGGAGCAGCCCGAGCCCCGACGAGACCGTCTCCTCCACGCCCGCCCCGACGCCGACAGAGACCGACGACGACGCGACCCAGGAGCCGACCGAGGAGGCCACCGACGACAACGCGATCGAGGTCGAGATCGAGGGCGACAAGATCACCCCGAACGGCGAGCGCATCAAGGTCGGAACGGGTGAGACGATCACCCTCGAGGTCGCGTCGGACCGCGCGGGTGCCCTGCACGTGCACTCCACCCCCGAGCAGGAGATCGCGTTCGAAAAGGGTGACACCACCCTCGAGCTGACCATCGACACCCCGGGGGTCGTCGACGTCGAGGAGCACGAGGCGGGCATCGTGATCCTCCAGCTCCAGGTCAGCTGACCATGGTCTTCGCGCACGGGATCGGCGGCGCCAAGGACCTGCCGATCCCGGCGGAGTACGCCATCGCGGGCGCGGGCGCCGCGCTCGCCGTCTCGTTCATCGTGCTGGCGCTGGCCTGGCGAACCCCCCGTTTCGACGCCGCCACCTCGGGCCGCCCGGTTCCCGGCTGGCTGGCCGCCACGGTCGACCACCCGGTGTTCGCGGCCGCGCTGCGGGTGCTCGGGTTCGCCTTCTTCGTGTTCGTCGTCTGGACAGCCGTGTTCGGGCCGGACCTGCTGATCAACCCGACCTTCGGGGTCGTCTACGTGTTGCTGTGGGTCGGCATCGTGCCGGCCTCGCTGCTGTTCGGCCCGTTCTACAAGGCAGTCAGCCCGGTCCGCAGCCTCAACCTGATGTTCGCCAGGCTCACCGGCGGTGACCCTGAGCACGGTCTCATGGAGCTGCCGAGGTGGGTCGGGTACTGGCCCGCGGCGTTCGGGTTGTTCGCGTTCGTATGGCTCGAGCTCGTCTACCCGGAGTCGACGTACCTCGGACCGATCCGGCTCTGGTTCGCTGTCTACATCGCGGTGCTCCTGGTCGGCGAGCGCACTGTTCGGCAGCTCCTGGTTCGCCCGCGCCGACCCGTTCGAGGTGTACTCGACGCTCGTCGGCCACCTCTCGTTCTTCGGTCGCCGCTCGGACGGCACCCTGGTGTTCCGCAGCCCACTGGCAAACCTCGATGGCGTCGTCGCGGCACCGGGACTGGTCGCGGTGATCTCGGTGCTGTTCGGGAGCACCGCGTTCGACAGCTTCAAGGACTCCAACGTCTGGTTGCGCTACACCCAGTCGCTGGACACGAACATCACGGCCCTCAACACCGTGGTGATGTTCGGCGCGTGCGCCATCGTCGGCGTCAGCTTTGCGGCCGCGACGATGGCGACCGGGGTCGGCGACGTTCCGCGGGCGCACCCTGCCCGACCGGTTCGCGCACTCGGTGGTTCCGATCATCGTGGGCTACATGTTCGCGCACTACCTGAGCTACTTCGTCGAGACCGGCCAGCAGACGCTGGTGCAGCTCAGCGACCCGATGGCCAACGGCTCCAACCTGTTCGGCACCGCCGGCTGGAGCGTCGACTACTGGTTGTCGGCACATCCCACGTTCCTCGCGGTCTCGAAGGTGGTCGCGGTGGTCACCGGTCACGTCCTGGGGGTCATCGCCGCCCACGACCGGGCGATCCAGCTGCTGCCCCGCCGGCACCAGCTCACCGGCCAGCTGCCACTGCTGGTCGTGATGGTGTTCTACACCGTGTCGGGTCTCTACCTGCTCTTCGGCGCCTGACCTAGGAACCTGCCCGGCCGGCGGCTGGAGGCCGCAGGAGCCGTCTCCGGCCCCGACCTGAGGTCGTGGACTCGCCGGTGACCGCATCGACCAGACCGCTCAGAGCACGGCGCAACGCTGAGTCGCCGATCTCGACGAGACTCTTGCCCGCCACCAGCGCCCGGTCGGCCGCTGTCCGGTCCTCGGGGAGGAAGTGCATGCTCTCCGGGGTCACGAACCCCTCGATCATCGTGCGGACCTCCTTCTCGCCCCATCCCAGTGAGGGCCGGGCGTGGTTGACCGCTACCCGCAGCGAGCAGCCGGGGACGACCTCGAGCAGCTCGACCATGCCGCGGGCCAGCCTGGCCAGACCCACCGGGTCCGCGGAGCCGACCACGATCACCTCGTCGGCCCGCTCCAGGGCTGTCAGGGTCATCCCGTTGCGCCGTGGGGCACCGGTGCCGAACGACGCGCCGGCGTCCTCCTCGAGACTGAACGCCGTGTCCAGGACGACGTACCGCGCCATCGACCGGGACAGCTCCAACAGCTGCTCGAACGCGCTGTCGCGGACCTCGGTCCATCGGTCGGCGCGCGGAAGCCCGGTCAGCACACGCAGGTGCGGGTCGACCGCGCGGGCGAGGGTGGCCAGCCGGTCCAGGTCGAGCTGGCCCGCGTTGGCCATCCGTGCTGCGGCCAGCAGCCCGGACATCTCGTCCAGGACACCGAGGTGCTGGGCGACGGCGCCGCCGAAGCCGTCGACGTCGACCAGGAACGACCCGACCCTCCGGTGGGCGAGCTCCGCGGCAAGGCCGACGGCCACCGTGGTCCGGCCCGGCGAGCCAGTAGGTCCCCAGACCGCGAGCAGCCTGCCCGGCGCGGACCCGCCGGGTGTCGGGTCGGCAGGCTCGGGCTCGGCGGACCGTTCGGTGGGCCGCGACTCGGCGCCGGCCGCCTGGACGACCTCACCCAGCGAGGAGAGCGACGAGCTCTCGAGCAGGTGCTCCACCCCGAGCCGGCGGAACCTGGCCTCTCCTCCGTCCGCGAGCCCGTCCGGATCGGCCACCAGCACGACGCCAAGCCCCGAACGATGCAGCAGGTCCACACTGTCGGCGTCCAGCCCGGGCAGGCCGTCGGCGACCAGCGCCACCCGTGCCTGCCCGGTGGTGGCGGTGGCCAGCAGGTCGTTGAGGTCCACGCAGCGCTTGAGCAGCAGGACGCCGGGTCCTGCTGCGTTCAGCCGGTGCAGCGCCTCCGCCTCCCAGCCGGCTCCGGCCGCGGCGACCAGCACCGAGATCCGCCCCGTCGACATCTCAGGCCTGCTTCGTGATCACGATCGTGCCGGTCGCCGCCCGGGCCAGCGCGCCGGCCAGCCCGTCCTCCTGCGCGGGATCCACGCCCACGATCACCTGGCGGGTCGAGCTCGGACCCAGGGCGCTGCCCGTGCGGGGCGCCGCGACCACCACCACGTCATCGAAGACCAGCACCGACTCGACCTCCGCGTCTCCCGCACCGGCGTCCGGCGTCACCCAGACGTCGACGACCGAGCCGGTGCCGACGGTCGCCGGGACCGCCTCCGCGGCCACCGCGACCGGCACCTCGACCAGCGGCTCCGCACCGGTCCTGCCCAGGGCAGCCCGTGGGAGCATCTCGCCGGCCCCCACGTCGCGCACCAGGGTCGTTCCCTCCGGGAGCGCCGATCCGGCCGGCAGATAACGGTCGGCGTCCCGGGAGTCTGTGAACCGGATGTCGCGACGTTCCAGGTCGGACGCCTCGACCGTCGTTCCGCTGCGCAGGTCCCCGCGCACCGCCCAGACCGAAACTGTGTCGTCGGCGCGCTCGAAGACCTGGGCCCCGAGCAGGACGGAGACCGCCACGATCACCACCCCGACGATGAGGCGAGGGTCACGCCAGGTGGCCGGCGCCGGCCGCCGCGCGGGTGGGGTCGAGACGGTCGAGGGGCCGCGGGAAGTGCTGTTCAGGGCGCTCACCCGGACATCATGCTCGTTTTCGGGCGTAGCCATCACGTTGTCCACAGGTAAACCGTGGTAACCGGTCGAAAACTCGCCCAATCGGTGGCAGGATCCCTTCCATGGCCGGCATCGCGAACACCCCCCGCTTCCTCACGCTCGCCGACGTCGCCGAGATCCTGAACACCTCCACGGCCCAGGTCTACGCGCTGGTCCGGCGCAAGGAGCTGCCGGCGATCAAGATCGGCGGGCGGGGACAGTACCGCGTCGAGGCCAGCAGGCTCGAGGAGTTCATCGAGCGCTCGTACGCGGAGACCGAGGTCTTTCTCGACGACCATCCGTTCGTGGAGAGCGCGGCCGCTCCCGAGCACGAGCCCGACCTCGGCTGAGCTCAGCCGCACCGGACTGCGGCAAGCATCGGCAGCGGAATGACGTACGACGATCGGGCACCCTCGGCCGGGAGCAGCAGCTCGACGAAGTCCGCACCGACCCGCGCCACCCTGCCGCGGGCCTGAGTCCCGTCCAGGTGGTGCAGCACCACCTCGACACCGGAGTCCGCGAGCCCTCGCAGCGCCGACCGGAGCGGGAGCCGGGCGACCGCCGGACGGGCCTCGACGCTGACGGCGAGCTGCGAGAGTCCCACGGCGCGGGTCACCGCGTGGAGTGAGACCAGCCACTCGTGAACCGGGAGCGTCGTCTCCAGCAGGCACCATCCTTCGCCGACGCGGGCAAGCCGTCCGTCGAGCGTCGCGACGCCGGCCACCGAGAGCGCGACACGCTCCCCCACGGTGGCGTGCAGCCGAGCCGCGAACGTCACCTCGGTGTACTCCGACCGGCTGCGGTCGACGAGCTCGGCGTCCCGTTCGGCGAGGTGCAGCCCCTCCGCCAGCTGCTCCAGGTCATCGAACAGCTGGCCCAGCTCTTCCCCATGCCTGTCAGGCCGACCTTGCATGCCACGACCTTCCCGTCTCCCTAGGCGAGTGTCAATATCTGTGGACAAACAGTTGACGAGCAACGTTGCGGGGGTCTAGAACATGCAAACAGAAGCAAACGCATAGGTCAGGGAGCTGTCGATGGGTCACAAGCGGGCACGGGTGGTGGTACCGAGCGCCGTGATGGTGGCCTCCGCGGTCGCTCTCTGCGCTGCCGTGTGGGACATCGCGGGCCACACCGTCCTCGACATTGGGGGCCGGGTCGGGGCCGGGGGCCCCGGGGTGCTCGCCACGCTCGCGTTCGAACAGGTGCTCACCGCCCTGTGCGCAACCGCCCTCCTGGCGTGCGCAGCCTGGTTGCTCGCGGTCACCAGCCTGGTCGGCCTGGAAGCGGTGGCCGACACAGCCACGCAGGGGTCGCTGACCGCCTGGCGGTTGCGCGCGCGGCTCTGTCCCGACACCATTCACCGGCTGCTGCTGGCCGGCTGCGGCGTCGCGCTCGCGACCGGGCTGCACGCACCGACCGCGTTCGCCGACACGGCAGGCTCCGCCGTCGACCCGGGCGCGGCCTTCTCCGGTGCCGGCGCGTCCGGCCGGCTGAGCGGGCTGCCCCTGCCCGACCGGACCGTCGGTCCCCCGAGCCGGCCACGGCCGGCAGCGGGCGTCCTCTCGGTGACCGCGGGCGACTCGCTGTGGTCCCTCGCGCACCAAGCGCTGGGCGGACGACCTACCGACGCCCAGACCACGCGGGCCTGGCGGGCGCTCTACCGCGCCAACCTCGACCGGATCGGGAAGGACCCCGATCTCATCTTCCCCGGCACCGAGCTGCAGATCCCCGACCTCGCTTCGTACCAACGAAAGGAACCCACATGACAACAGAACCTTCCTCTGCCGAACGCCGCCCGGGCGTGCGACGACCGCCCGCCCCCTCGGGTGGCGGCGCGACGGTCACCAGGCTCAGCGACGGCCCGCAACGACGTGCCGACCCCGTGCCGGTGGCCGCGGTGCAGGGCACGCTGGCGCTGGACCTGCGTGGCTGCCTGGGGATGCCCACGACCCCGGAGCTGCGGCCCCGGCTGAACCTCGTCGAGGGCAACGGGAGAGCCGTCGACGACGTCCAGGCCTGGGCCGCGCGGTTCGCGCAGGCGGTGGTGGAGGTGCTCGGCGGCGACCGCCCGCTCCCCCAGCTGGTTCGCTGGACAACGAAGCGGGTCTACAGCGACCTGGGGCGCCGGGTCCGGATCCTCGGCCGCACCGCACCGGTCGAGCAACGGCTGCGCACGGTCCGGCCCCAGGTGCGCAGCGTGCACGTCTTCCGCCCGACGCCGAACATCGCCGAGGTCAGCGTGCACGTCCGGCACGGTCAGCGGTCCCGGGCACTGGCGGCCCGGCTCGAGCTCGGCGACGGACGCTGGCAGTGCACTGCCCTGCAGCTCGGATGAGCTGCAGGGCAGGCGCGGTCACGAACGGTGGTCAGCCGTTGACGCGAGTGGTGAGCCCGGTCGGCCCACCCGGGGCTCCATGGCACTTCTTGTACTTCTTGCCCGACCCGCAGGGGCACTCGGCGTTGCGGCTGATGCCGGCGTACGGGTCGTCGGCGTCGGCCGGCTGGGCTCCGACGACCTCGGCAGCACCGGCCTCGTCGGGCGCGGAGTAGGTCAGGTTCTGCGGCCTTTTCGGCGACTCGAGCCCCCTGGCGATGATGCTCGGCGCCTCCGCGCCGGCGGCCGCTGCCTGCGCGACGGCTGAGCCGAACTCACGTGACTCGACCTCCTCGTCGAGCTCGTCCTGGTCAGCCTCGTCCCCGACCTGCACCTCGAGGTTGAACAGGTAGCCGACCGACTCCTCCTTGATGCCGTCCATCATCGCGGCGAACATGTCGAAGCCTTCACGCTGGTACTCCACGAGCGGGTCGCGCTGGGAGTACGCGCGCAGCCCGATGCCTTCGCGGAGGTAGTCCATCTCGTAGAGGTGCTCGCGCCACTTGCGGTCGAGCACGGAGAGGACGACGCGTCGCTCGAGCTCACGCATGACCTCGTCGCCGAACTCCTTCTCGCGGGCGTCGTACGCCGCCTGGGCGTCGGCCTTGATGGCGGTCACGAGCTGCTCTCGGGTGAGCGCGTCCCGGCCACCGCTCTCCTCCTCGAGCGCGGCCTCCTTGAGTGTGATCGGGTACAACGTCTTCAGCGCGGCCCACAACGCGTCGAGGTCCCACTCCTCTGGGAAGCCCTCGGTGGAAGCGGTGACGTAACCGTCGACGACGTCGTCGATCATTGACCGGACCTGCTCGTGGAGGTCTGCTCCCTCGAGCACCGCGCGGCGTTCGCCGTAGATGACCTCGCGCTGCCGGTTCATCACGTCGTCGTACTTGAGCACGTTCTTGCGGGAGTCGAAGTTCTGTGCCTCGACCTGCGCCTGCGCGGACGCGATCGCCCCGGTGACCCGCTTGTTCTCGATCGGCACGTCGTCGGGGACCTTGAGGGTGGTCAGCACCCAGTCGACCCAGTCGGACTTGAACAGTCGCATCAGGTCGTCCTCGAGCGACAGGTAGAACCGGGACTCCCCGGGGTCGCCCTGGCGTCCGGAACGACCGCGCAGCTGGTTGTCGATGCGCCGGGACTCGTGCCGTTCGGTGCCGACCACGTAGAGGCCGCCGAGCTCCTTGACCTCGTCGTGCTCGGCCGCGACCTGAGCCTTGATCCGCTCGACCATGCCGGGCCAGGCGGCTTCGTACTCCTCGTTGTTCTCCAACGGGTCAAGGCCTTGCTTGCGCAGCTCGTCGTCCGCGAGGAACTCCACCGAGCCGCCGAGCATGATGTCGGTTCCTCGACCGGCCATGTTCGTCGCCACGGTGACCGAACCCCGGTGACCGGCCTGAGCAACGATCTTCGCCTCGTCGGCGTGCTGCTTGGCGTTCAGCACGGTGTGCGGGATGCCCTGTCGCTTCAGCAGCTCCGAGAGCCGCTCGGACTTCTCCACCGAGGTGGTGCCGACCAGGATCGGCTGGCCCTTCCTGCTGCGCTCTGCGATGTCGTCGACGACCGCGTTGAACTTGGCGTCCTCGGTCCGGTAGACGAGGTCACCCTGGTCGGCGCGTGCCATCGGCTTGTTCGTCGGGATCGGGACGACCCCGAGCTTGTAGATCTTGTCGAACTCCGAGGCCTCCGTCATGGCGGTACCCGTCATGCCGGCGAGCTTGTCGTAGAGACGGAAGTAGTTCTGCAGGGTGACCGTGGCAAGGGTCTGGTACTCCTCGCGGACGGTCACGCCCTCCTTGGCCTCGATCGCCTGGTGCAGACCCTCGTTGTAACGGCGGCCGGCGAGCATGCGGCCGGTGTGCTCGTCCACGATCAGGACCTCGCCGTTCATCACGACGTACTCCTTGTCGTTGCGGAACAGCTCCTTGGCCTTGATCGAGTTGTTCAGGAAGGAGATCAGCGGGGTGTTCACCGAGTCGTACAGGTTCTCGATGCCCAGGTAGTCCTCGACCTTCGTGATGCCCGGCTCCAGGATCGAGATCGTGCGCTTCTTCTCGTCGACCTCGTAGTCGGTGTCCTTGACCAGGGACCGCGAGATCTTGGCGAACTCGCCGTACCACTTCACCTCGTCCTGGGTCGGGCCGGAGATGATCAGCGGCGTCCGGGCCTCGTCGATCAGGATGGAGTCCACCTCGTCGACGATCGCGTAGTGGTGACCGCGCTGCACGAGGTCTTCCATCGCGTTGGCCATGTTGTCGCGCAGGTAGTCGAAACCGAACTCGTTGTTCGTTCCGTAGGTGACGTCCGCCGCGTAGGAGACCCGACGCTCCGCCGGTGTCATCTCGGGCAGGATCATGCCGGTGCTCAGCCCGAGGAAGTGGTAGACGCGCCCCATCCACTCGGCGTGGTACCTGGCGAGGTAGTCGTTGACCGTGACGACGTGGACGCCGCGGCCGGAGAGTGCGTTGAGGTACGTCGGCAGCGTCGCGACCAGGGTCTTGCCCTCACCGGTCTTCATCTCGGCGATGTTGCCGAGGTGCATGGCCGCACCGCCCATCAGCTGGACGTCGTAGTGACGCTGGCCGAGGACGCGCTTGGCGGCCTCCCGGACGGTCGCGAACGCCTCGGGCATCAGTTCGTCGAGGCTCTCCCCGTCCTCGAGCCGCTTCTTGAACAACGCAGTCTGACCCTGGAGCTCGTCGTCGGTCATCGCGACGAAGTCGTCCTCGATTGCGTTGACGGCCCGTGCGATCGACTCCAGCTGCCGGAGGATCTTGCCCTCGCCGATGCGAAGGATCTTGTCGAGAATTGCAGGCACGAGCGTCGACTCCTGGTGATTGAGCTGCGTTGTTGGTTTCGGGTTCGGTCGGTGTGCTTGCCACATGACGAACGGCCGGCGGCTGGTCAGAGCCGCCCTGCCATGTTAGCGAGCGGACAAACTTCGTGTGCGTGTCAGGGGCGGGCGGGACATCCGTGCTCCTGTTTCCAGTCGGAGACCGCATCGGCGGGCGACCGGTGCCCCCCGGCCCGCCACCGGTTCAGGTAGTGGTACGGGTTGACCACACCACGCCGGATCCACCACTGACCGGTGCCACGGCAGACCGGACTGATCCCGAAGTGCAGGTGGCAGGGAGTGGACCGGGCACTGCCGCTGTGCCCGACCCGGCCCAGGGTCTGCCCGGCGTGCACCCGGGCACCCGGAGCGACGCCGTCCCGGACGCCGGCCAGGTGGCTGCCGTAGTACCGAACGCCGTCGTCGCCCCGGATCGAGACGAACCTGCCCCCACGATCAGCACCGCGGTCGGTGTCCGGCTCCCAGCGGTCGACGCGGTTGACCTCGAGCACCAGCCCGCCCACCGGCGCGACGACCCGGCTGTCGCAGGCCGCAAAGATGTCGGTGGCGGGGTAGTCGTGGTGGGTGCTCCCGTAGCTCGCGTCGCCGGTCACCGGGAACGCGCGGTCGAGATCCTCCGGGGCCTGGCCGGCTGGGTAGATCGCGAGGACCCAGCCGAGGCCGCCGAGCAGCAGCTGGCTCCAGATGTTGGCCGGGCTAGGCATCGGCCAGCTCCTTCACAGCGATGGCGAGCGGCGGGGCGAGGTCACCCCTCGGCTCCACCCGGACCGCGTCGAGTCCGAGCCAGCCGGCCAGCGTATGCAGCTCCGTGGCGAGCGCGGAGGCCGTCTCCTCGGGCGCGCCCGGCTCCGCGTAGGAGCCCTTGACCATGAGTACGCCGGACTGCCGGTCGGCCTTGAGGTCCACCCTGCCCACCAGGTGCTCGCCGAGCAGGAACGGCAGGACGTAGTAGCCGTGCACCCGAAGGTCCTCGGGCACGTAGATCTCGATGCGGTAGCGGAACCCGAACAGCTGCTCGGCGCGGGTCCGTTCCCACACCAGCGGGTCGAAGGGGCTGAGCAGCGCCGCGGCATGCGCTCTCCGCGGGATCCGGGCGTCGCGGTGGAGGTACCCGGGCCTCCGCCACCCCTCGATGCTCACCGGTAGCAGCTCCCCTTCCTCGACCAGCGTGGCGATCGCCGCGCGGGTGTTGTCCGAGCGCATCCGGTAGTAGTCACGTAGGCAGGCCTCGGTGGCGACACCGTGCGAGATCGCTGCCCGTCGCACGAGCTCGACGTGCGCCTCCTCGTGCGTGGGGGCGGGGCGGGAGAGTACGTCGGCGGGCAGCACGCGCTCGGGAACGTCGTACAGCCGCTCGAACTGTGCGTTGCGCCGCGCGACGGACACCTCGCCGGCGAAGAAGAGGAACTCCAGGGCCTGCTTGGTCTCCGACCAGTTCCACCCCCAGTTGTCCTTGTTCTTCGGTGGCAGGTCGCCCTCGATGCCGCGCGCGCTGATCGGACCCCTGGCCCGGACCTCGTCGAGGACCCAGGCGACGAGGTCGGGTTTCTCCTCGAAGATGCGCCGCGGGCCTCCCCAGGCCTCCGACCGGGCCCGTGCCATCCGGTGCTGCATGTAGGGCCAGAGGTCGACCGGCATGAACGCGGCCTCGTGGGCCCAGTACTCCACCAGGCGTCGCGGCGCCCGGCCGGCGGCCCGGTGCAACAGTGCGGGGTCATAGGGGCCCATCCGGCTGAACAGCGGCATGTAGTGGGCGCGCTGCAGCACGTTGACGGAGTCGATCTGGAGCACACCGGTGCGAGCCAGGGTCCTGGCCAGGGTGCGCATCGTGGGTCTCGAATGGCGCGTGTCGAGGAAGCCCTGCGCTGCGAGCGTGATGCGCCTGGCCTGTGACCGGCTCAGTGTGCGGTCCCGAGATGGTCGAACGGTCACGGAATGTCGAGCAGCTTCTCTCGCACGGCGTACATGACTGCCTCCATCCGGGAGTGCAGCTGCAGCTTCTCCAGGATGTTGCGGACATGGTTCTTGACGGTGTTCTCGCTGATGAACAGGCGCTTGGCGATCTCCCGGTTGTTGAGGCCCTGCGCGACGAGCTTGAGCACCTCGAGCTCACGCTCGGTCAGCCGGGGGCTGGGCACCTGCTGCCGGTCGGTGCGCGACATCTGCTTGAACTCGTCGAGGAGCTTGACCGCCATCGAGGGGCTGATCAGCGACTGGCCGTCGGCGACCACCCGGATCGCCTGGGCCACCTCGTCGATCGAGGAGTCCTTGAGCAGGTAGCCGGATGCCCCGTTCTTCACCGCGTCGTAGAGGTCGCCCTCCTCGTCGCTGACCGTGAGCATGATGATCTTCGCGGACGGCGCGACCTCCTTGATGGACAGGCACGCCTCGATGCCGGAGCGCTTGGGCATCCGGACATCCATCAGCACCACGTCGGGCACCGCGCCGGCGCAGAGCTCGGTCGCGGCGACGCCGTCGCTGGCCTCACCCACCACCTCGATGTCGTCCTCGACGGTCAGAAGCATGGTGAGCCCGCGACGGAACAGCTCTTGGTCGTCGACGACCGCGACGCGGATGGGTTCGCCACCGGTCTTGTTGCGTTGCTCAGGGACTGCCACGCGACGATCATGTCACGTGGCAGTCACTCAGTGGACGAAAATGTTCAGAGACGAAGCCTGATACCCCATCGGCTCACGACACGTCAAGGGATATGACCCCGTAGTCGTAGCCCCGTCGGCGGTACACGACCGAGGGCCGCTCACTCTCCTTGTCGACGAACAAGAAGAAGTCGTGGCCGACCAGCTCCATCTCGTAGAGAGCCTGGTCGAGCGTCATCGGCGACGCGTGGTGGCTCTTCTCGCGGACGACGAGCGGCCCGTCGCCCATCACCGTGATCGGCCCGACGGTGCGCCGGGTCTCGCCCGGGGTCTCCTCCTGGGCAACCCCGTTCGGCTCGGGGGTGACCCCTGCCAACGCCTGGGCCACCGACACCGGGGTGTGCCTGCCGCGGTGCACACGACGCCGGTCGGCGGCACGCCGCATCTGACCGGCCATCCGGTCCAGCGCGATGTCGAGTGCCGCCATCTTGTCCTCGGCCGCCGCCTCGGCCCTGATCACCGGGCCCTTCGAGAAGGCGGTGAGCTGCACGCGGACTGCGCGGTCATGTTGACGCGGGTTCCTCTCCTTGTCGACCTCGACCTCGACGCGCATGACTCGGTGGTCGTGCTTCTCCAATCGGGTGAGCTTCTCCTCGACGTGACTGCGGAACCGATCCGACACATCACAGTGCCGGCTTTTGACCACGATTTCCACGGCAGACCTCCCGATGGTTGGGGTGAGCTGATCGCCATCCGTCTCCGGCGATCTTGACAGTGAGAAGAGTCCGTCCGGCCGACCTGGTCTTCGACCCCACAATCGCCTGCTGAGGTGGTCGCAGCTTCTCTGCCACTACTGACCTTCTCCCTCGGACACGTCGTGTCTGACGACGTGCGTGGGGCAGGGCTTACGTCTAAGCCGCACCGTGATCGGCACCCCCCTCGGGGATCCACGGGGGCGGAGCCCCCGTGTGGTGCCTTACGTGGACCGTTTCGCCTGCGACTGGCTTCGGCTAGCCGACAGGTGTCCATGCGAAGCAGGAACCTGTCGACGCAACCACGGACCCGGACGGACTCCATACACAGACGCTAGTCGCCCCGGTGCAAAAAGGGTAGGGAGGGTCCTGATTCCGTCCTGTGAGCTGGCCGACGCACCCGTTTCCGGGTCGCCGCGACAGTGGCGATCCCACCCACCGCCAGGCCATCCTGCTCGAGCGCACGTTGGGCCTCCCTCGCCGTCGACCCGGTGGTGAGCACGTCGTCGGTGACCACGAACCGGGCGTCCGGCCAGCCGTGCCGAAAGCGAGCGGCCTGACCCCGCACAGCGGTCATGCTGCCCGCGAGGTTCGACGCACGCTCGTCGGCGTCCAGTCCGGACTGGTCACGGGCCACGCCCCCGCTTCGCAGCAGCACGGACACCCCGACTTGACTCCCGTGGCGCCGCAGGACACCGGCTGCCTGCCGGGTCACCCGGAGCATCGGGTCATGGCCGCGAGCGCGGACGACCCGGCCTCGCGAGGGCACCGGCACCAGGATCCAGGTCCCCGTGTCCTCGGTGCTCGACCGGTCCATCAGCACCTGGACCGCCTGGGCGAGGAGCGTGCCGAGCGGCCGGACCAGGGAGAACTGCCCTCGCTCCTTGTGGGCATTGACCAGCACCTTCAACGCACCGTCGTACTCGCCCGCCGCCACCGGCAGCGCGAGCCCCGGAGGGCACGGCGTTGGCCAGCACACTCCCGCTCCCCGAGGCAGCTCGGTCGCGCACATCTCGCAGAACAGCCGTCCCGGCAGGCCGCACACGGCACAGCGACTTCCGAGCAGCAGGTCGAGACATGCATCGAGCACCCTCCCACGGTGCCGGAGGCCGCGGTCCGGTCAAGCAGCGTCTCGGAGACTGTGTACGACGCGCAGGGAGCTCGCGCTGTGGAGGGATCAGCCGACGAACGTGGGTGAGCGCAGTCCGCCCTTGATGCTCGTACCGGTCCACCGGCCGTTGGAGGCGAGCTGGAAGAGCTGCCCGTTCTTCGTCCCGACGTACAACGAGGATCCCGGTGACGGGGAGGTGACGATGCGTCGCGCCTCGTCGCGGAACAGCTCGGCGTTGGTGGCCACGTCACCCAGGGCCGACGAACCGTCGACGAGGGCGACGATCACCTGCGAGAGACCAGGCACGGGACCGGTGAGCAGCGCGACGCTTCCGGGCGTGCGCCAGGCGATGTCGCGGATCTCGTTGACCTGGATCGCTCCGACGGGCAGGTCGACGGCCGGGGCGACGCGGCGTACGCCACCTTGGTCGTTGCGCATGATCCGGGCGATCCGCAGCCGGTCGAACCTCGCACCGTCGACCACCGTCACCAGCCGGGTGCCGTCCCGGGAGACCACGAAGGCCTTGATCTTCTCGCCGCTGATCCCGGGCACGGTGAGACCGGTGACGGTCCCCTCGCTCACCACGCTGACTGCCGCACCGGCCCGCGTCCGGTCGACCAGCCACACCTGTCCGTAGAGGTCCCAGGCGGGCTTGAGCAGGTCGCTGCCGCCGTCGTAGATGACGTCGACGCTGTCCTCGGTCGGCACCTCACCGGTCTCCCTCGTCCGGGGGGCGACCAGCACCGTGGTTCCGGCCCCACCGATGCCCGCGACCTGCTCGGCCGGAAGGTCGACGGCGATCGAACGCAGTCCGTAGTCCTTGGAGCCGAACAGCCCCGCGATGCGTCGCTCCTGGTCGCCGACCAGGTTGACCACGTGGCCATCCCGGATGCCGAAGAGCTCCTGGGAGGCCCAGTTGACCGAGGGGTCGTACTCCGGCCACGCGCGCACCTCCTGCACCAGCCCGCGGGTCGGGACGTCCAGCGGCGACCCGTCCACGGTGATCCGCATCCGTTCGACCCCCGGGACCTGGCTCAGCGTCCAGGCCAGCTGCCCCATCGCGCGATCGAGGTCCTCGTCGTCCAGGTCGAGGATCTCGTCGCTCAGCGGCACGTCCACGGTGCCGTCGGCCTGGACCGGGGCGGAGATCTCCAGCTCGGTGCCGGCTGGAAGGAACGTCCGCTCCGCACCCAACAGACTCCGATGGGCACCGAGCAGCAGCCCGCGGACGAGCATCGTGGCGGCCTGCTCACCTCGCGGCAGGTAGACGGGCTCAGGAACCAGCACCTGGGCCGACTTGTCGAAGAAGTACAAGAAGTACTGCTGGTAGCGGCTCTCGAAGTGCGACTGCGGCACGATCATGAAGTCGGGCGGGTTGTTGATCCGCCACTCGCCGTCCTCCTGGACCAGCTCGAGCTCGTAGCTCACGTCACGGCCGCCACTGGTGTTGCCCAGCCACTCCCCGCGTCGGTCGAGCTGGATGGTGTCCGTGAGCTCGATGGTGACGAGCCGGCCCGATGCACCGGGTGTCTCCGAGCCGTAGACGATGGTCCCGTTCTCGGGGACCCAGCTGCTCTGTGCCGCCTCGGTGAGGAAGGTGAGGGCGTACTGGTTGGTGACCGGGGTCGCGGTCATCGCGTCGAGGAAGCCACTGACGATCCCGACCGGGCTCGCACCGGGCCGGGGTCCCGACGGGGTGTAGTCGATCGGCGGGTCGCTCTGCGACTCCTGGTCCGGGCGGCCCTCGGACTCCACTCCTCCGCTGTCGGGCAGGCTGACGCACCCGGCGAGCGCGAGCGTCAGCAGCGTGAGCAGGAGCACAAGCGCCCGGAGACGGGTGACGGCGCCTGTCATCCGGTGCCTGCCCGGGAGTCGTCGACACGCTCGTAGCGGTTGCCCACGGTGGGCGTGGCCCCGGCATCGGCCGGGACCAGCGGCAGTGGGCTCTTGGTGATCCGGTCCCCGGCCCGGCGGGGAAGGGTCAGCCGGAACTGTGCACCGCCACCGATCTCCCCCCACGCCTGGAGCCACCCGCCGTGCAGGTGCGCGTCCTCGAGGGAGATGGACAGGCCCAGCCCGGTTCCGCCGGTCGTGCGCGCCCGCGCGGGGTCCGCGCGCCAGAACCTGTTGAACACCATCGCTGCGTCACCGGGGCGTAGCCCGACTCCGTGGTCGCGTACTGCCAGAGCGGCCGCCTCGTCGTTGGACTCCACGAAGATCACGATGTCCTTGCCGTCGGCGTAGTCGATGGCGTTGGAGACCAGGTTGCGAACGATCCGCTCCACCCGTCGTACGTCGACCTCGGCCATGCAGGGACGCTCCCCCACGTTCACCACCACGCGGGTCTCGCGACGGTCCGCGAGCGCCCGCGTGGACTCGGCCACCCGGTGTGCCACGTCGGCGAGGTTCACGTCCTCGAGGTCGAGCACCGCCGCCCCGGCATCGAAGCGGCTGATCTCCAGCAGGTCGGTGAGCAGAAGCTCGAACCGGTCGAGCTCCTTCTGCAACAGCTCGGCCGACCGTGCCGTCACCGGGTCGAACCGGTCCCGTGCGTCGTGCAGGACGTCGCCCGCCATCCGCACCGTGGTCAGCGGGGTGCGCAGCTCGTGGGACACGTCGGAGACGAAACGGCGCTGCACCCGGGACAGCTCCTCGAGCTGACGGATCTGCTTCTGCAGGCTGGCCGCCATCTGGTTGAACGACGTGCCGAGCCGAGCGATGTCGTCCTCTCCGCGCACGTGCATCCGCTCCTCGAGCCGGCCGGACGCCAGCCGCTCGGCCACCCGGCGGGCCAGCCGGACCGGGGTGACGACCTGGCGGGTCACCAGCCAGGTCAGGCCGCCGACCAGGACGAGCAGGAGCGCCCCGCCGGTGAGGAGGGCGCGCCGCACCAGGGAGAGCGTCTCCTCCTCCTGGGTCATCGGGAACACGTAGTAGAGCGCGTAGGTGCCACCGTCGGAAGGCAGGGTCAGCAGCGACCCGGTGGCGATGCCGGGGACGGACGGCAACCCGGTGTCGCTCTCGTAGTGGATGCGGGTGTAGGTCCAGGCGGTGCCCGGCTCCTGGTCCTCGACGCGCGCGCGCAGCCGCTCCGGGACGCTGTCGGTGGCCAGGCCCGGCGACTTACGTGTGCCGCTGCCGGTGGCCAGCCCCTCGCTGGTGCCGGCGATGGGTCCGGTCAGCACCACGTCGTAGCCCTGCACGTCACCACGGGCCACGATGCTGGCGACCACCTGGGCGAGCTCCGTGCTGGGGTCGAACTCGGTGCTGGCCGCGGTGAGCCGGGTCTGCGCCTCGACCGTGCCGCGGCTCGCCTCGCCGACGGCCGACGTGGTCTTGTTCTCCACCAGGCCGTCGGTGACCTGGCGGAGCAGGACCCAGCCCACCAGGGAGACCACGACCGCGGATAACAGCAGCGTGCTGAGCACGACCCGTGACTGGATCGACCTGCGCCAGATCGTCGCAGCCCGTCGGACCGGTCCACCGGTGTTCACGGCGTTCCCGGTGCCTAGGAGGTGCCGGCTTTGTACCCGACGCCTCGCACGGTGACCACGATCTCGGGACTCTCCGGGTCGTGCTCGACCTTCGAGCGGAGGCGCTGGACATGCACGTTCACCAGTCGGGTGTCGGCCGCGTGCCGGTAGCCCCAGACCTGCTCGAGGAGCACCTCACGGGTGAACACCTGCCAGGGACGGCGGGCCAGGCAGACGAGCAGGTCGAACTCCAGCGGGGTGAGCGAGATCTGCTCGTCCCCCCGGGTGACGGTGTGACCCGCCACGTCGATGCTGAGGTCACCGATGGTCAGTGACTCGGGGCCGGGCTCGTCGAAGCGACGAACCCGGGCCCGGATCCTGGCCACCAGCTCCTTGGGCTTGAACGGCTTCACGATGTAGTCGTCCGCGCCCGACTCCAGCCCGACCACCACGTCCACGGTGTCGTTCTTGGCGGTCAGCATGACGATCGGTATGCCGGACTCGGCGCGGATCTCCTTGCAGACGTCGATGCCGTCCTTCCCAGGCAGCATCAGGTCGAGCAGCACGAGGTCGGGGCGGTAGTCGTGGAAGTCGGCGAGCGCCTTGTCCCCGGTGGCGCAGACCCTCGAGTCGAAGCCCTCGTTGCGCAGGACGATGGTCAGCATCTCGGCCAGCGCCGCGTCGTCGTCGACGACGAGCACCTTGCCTTTGGTCGAGTCCATGTTCGTCATCGTCTGCCCCCTCCCGTCCCGTCGTGCACGTCGAGCTCAGTAACGGTAGTGCTCCGACTTGTAGGGGCCCTCCGGCGAGATGCCGAGGTACGTCGACTGATCGTCGGTGAGGGTGGTCAGCGAGACACCCAGCGCGCCGAGGTGGAGACGGGCGACCTCCTCGTCGAGGTGCTTGGGCAGCGTGTACACCCCCACCGGGTACTCGTCGGTCTTGGTGAACAGCTCGATCTGGGCGAGCACCTGGTTGGTGAACGAGTTCGACATCACGAACGAGGGGTGACCCGTCGCGTTGCCGAGGTTCATCAGCCGGCCCTCGGACAGGATGATCACCGAGTTGCCCTCGGGGAACGTGAAGACGTCGACCTGCGGCTTCACCGTCTTGCGGGTGACGCCGGGGAACTTCTCGAGACCGGCCATGTCGATCTCGTTGTCGAAGTGACCGATGTTCCCGACGATCGCCTGGTGCTTCATCCGGCTCATCTGGTCCACGGTCACGACGTCCTTGTTGCCGGTCGCGGTGATCACGATGTCGGCGACGGGCAAGACCTCTTCCAGCGTGGAGACCTGGTAGCCGTCCATCGCCGCCTGCAGCGCGCAGATCGGGTCGATCTCGGTGACCACGACCCGGGCGCCCTGGCCGCGCAGCGACTCGGCACAGCCCTTGCCGACGTCGCCGTACCCGCAGACCACGGCGACCTTGCCGCCGATGAGTACGTCGGTGGCCCGGTTGATGCCGTCGATCAGGGAGTGCCGGCAGCCGTACTTGTTGTCGAACTTGCTCTTGGTCACCGAGTCGTTGACGTTGATGCCGGGGAAGAGCAGCGAGCCTTCCCTCAACATCTCGTAGAGACGGTGGACACCGGTGGTGGTCTCCTCGGTGACGCCCTTGAGCTCGTTGGCGATCGCGGTCCAGCGGCGGCCGTCCTCGGCCAGCGACTCGTTGAGGACCTTCAGCATCACCCGCAGCTCGGCGTTGTCGGTGGAGTCCGGCGAGTCGGCCTTCCCTGACTTCTCGGCCTCCACGCCCATGTGCACGAGCAGGGTGGCGTCGCCGCCGTCGTCGAGGATCATGTTCGCGAACTCGCCATCCGGCCAGCGCAGGATCTGCTGGGTGCACCACCAGTACTCATCCAGCGTCTCGCCCTTCCACGCGAAGACCGGCACACCCTTGGGGTCCTCCGGGGTGCCGTCCTTGCCGACCACGGTGGCCGCGGCGGCGTGGTCCTGGGTGGAAAAGATGTTGCAGGACGCCCAACGCACCTCGGCCCCGAGCGCCAGCAGGGTCTCGATGAGGACAGCGGTCTGGATCGTCATGTGCAGCGAGCCGGCGATCCTGGCACCGGACAGGGGCTTGGAGTCGCCGTAGCGCTCCCGCATCGCCATCAGGCCGGGCATCTCATGCTCGGCGAGCTCGATCTCCATCCGGCCGTAGTCGGCGAGGGTCAGGTCGGCAACCTTGAAATCCATGTACATCCTCAATCTCGGGGTCAACGGGTCCAGCGTACCGGGGCCGCGCCGGGTGGGGTCCCCGGTTGTGGGTCTACGGAGGGATTTCGCGAGCGGGTCAGTGGCCGGCGGGGGCGGGAGGTTCGGGTCGCGCGTCCGGGACGTGGTTCGCCCGGTAGATGTCGGGCTCGATGTAGATCACCTGTGCGACGGGCTCCGCGCCGCGGATCGCACGCTCGGCGGCGTCGATGCTCTCCGCGACCTCCGCCGCTGTCGCGTCCCGGGCTACGTCGACCTTGGCCGCGACGAGCAGCTCCTCCGGACCGAGGTGCAGGGTCTTCATGTGGATCACCCGCTCGATGCCGGCGGTCGCCTCCAGAGCGTCACGGATGTTGCGCTGGGCGCCAAGGCTCGCCGCTTCCCCCAGCAGCAGGCTCTTGGTCTCGAGCGCGAGGACGACGGCGACGCTGACCAGCAGCAGGCCGATCGCCGTGGTGCCGGCGACGTCCCAGTAGCCGTTGTCGGTGATCAGGCTGAGGCTGACACCGATCAGCGCGAACACCAGACCCAGCAGGGCAGCGAGGTCCTCGAGGAGGATCACCGGCAGCTCCGGCGACTTGGCGTGCTTGACGAACTCTGGCCATGAAGCCTCGCCGCGGGTCTTGTTCGACTCCACGATCGCGGTGCGGAAGGAGAAGCTCTCCATCACGATCGCACCCACGAGCACCGCGATCGCGACCCACCACCACTTGCCCTCCAGCAGCTCGTTCGGCTCACCGGCGTGGACCTCGTGGTACTTGTGGTAGGCCTCGTAGAGCGCGAACAGGCCACCGACGGAGAACAGCACGATCGCGACGATGAACGAGTAGATGTAGCGCTCGCGGCCGAAGCCGAACGGGTGCTCAGGTGTGGCCTCGCGCTTGGCCCGCCGACCGCCGAGCAGGAGCAGCCCCTGGTTGCCGGCGTCCGCGACCGAGTGGATCGCCTCGGCCAGCATCGAGGAGGAGCGCGTCAGCGCGAACGCCAGGAACTTGAGGACCGCGATCCCCGAGTTGGCGAGCAACGCCGCGATTACTGCCTTGGTGCCGCCGTCGGCTGCCATTCGAAGAGCTCCCTGGTTCTGGTCGGTGTCCCCGCCGACCGACGGGCTCGCGCTCAGACTTTAGCGTGCGACGTGGTCGAGGCCCACGCCGAGATACGCAGCGGCGTACGTGCCCGTGGCGAGCAGGGCGGCGTACCGTGCCACGTCGTTGGCGGCGTCGGTGGTCACGGTCTCCACGCGCACCACGCGCTCCTGCGCGGCGACGGTGAGACGTCCCCGTTGCTCGCGCACCGACGCGTCGACGGAACCGTCGTCGAGGATCAGCAGGGCGGGTCGCAGGTCCCCGTCGTCGCTGTCCGCGAACGGGTCGGCGAACACGTCACGGGTGTGGGCCGCGGCGATCACCGGCAGCAGGTGCTCGGCGTCCGCAGCGAGCGCCGCGCGGCCGCTGGAGCGGCGGATAGACTCCGCGACACGGCGCGCCGCCCGGGCCGCGAGCACGGAGCCGCCCCACACCAGGGGAACGCTGTCGCCCAGCGCGATCGCGAGCATCTTGGCCGGGTTCGCCGAGAGGTCCTTGTACGGCGAGCACTCGATGGCCACCCGGTCGAGCGCGTCTGCCACCGCCCCTGCGTCGGCGTCGGGTCCCAGGTCGAGCCGGTCGAGGAACTCCAGCATCACCACGGCCGTCGCCAGCTGGTCACCGGAGGCCGTGGGCAGGATCGTCGTGTGACGACCGGCCGCATGCTCGGCGACGAGTGAGCGCGGCGGGCAGGCGACGACGAGCGTGCAGCCGCGACGCACCGCCTCGGCCACGGCAGAGGCGGTGCCCGTGTCGCCACCCTCGGGTGCGAGCACCACCACCAGGTCCAGGGTGCCCGCCCATCCCGGGAGGCTCGGACCGGGCCAGGCCACGAACGGCACCGGGCACCACGGCTCGAGGACCGCGCGGAGCAGCCGCGAGTCCGGACCTGCGGCAACCACCGCGCGCGGACGGGCGTCCCCGGCTGCCGCGGTGACCCCCTCGGTGATGGCGTCCTCGGCGGCCCCCGCCTCACGGCGGACCCGCGCACCTGCCTCGGCCAACGCACGCAGGACGTGGTCGGCGACGGTGAGCGCCTGCTCGTCGTCGAGACGGGTGTCGTCGAAGGGGCTGACCATCAGGCTTGGTCTGGCTTGCGTGCCTCGTCGATGAGCAGCACCGGGATGTCGTCGCGCACCGGGTAGGCAAGCCCGCACGAGGTGCAGACCAGCTCGTTGGCAGCGTCGTCGACCGCGAGCGCGCCGTGACAGTCCGGGCAGACGATGATCTCGAGGAGTGCGGGGTCGAGGTTCATGCGTGCATTGTTCATGACTGGCTCCTGATCGTGGCAAGCACGTCGTCGCGGACCTGCGCCATGGTTGCTTCGTCCTTGCCTTCCGCGTTCAGCCGGAGCAGCGGCTCCGTGTTGGACGCGCGCACATTGAACCACCAGTCGTCGTGGGTGACCGTGAGGCCGTCGAGATGGTCCACGCCCACCCCGTCTCCGCCGGCATAGATCCCCTCGACCTCGCGCAGCGCCGCGGCCTGGTCGCCGACGGTGGAGTTGATCTCACCGGAGCTCGCGAACCGGGCGTACTCCGCCAGAAGCGAGGACAGCGGCTGTTCGGTCTCCGCGAGCGCCGCGAGCGCGTGCAGCGCGGCCAGCATCCCGGAGTCCGCGCGCCAGAAGTCCCGGAAGTAGAAGTGCCCGGAGTGCTCGCCGCCGAAGATCGCGTCGGTCTCGGCCATGGTGGCCTTGATGAACGAGTGACCGACGCGGGTCCGGACCGGTGTCCCGCCCAGCTCCTCGACGATCTGGGGCACGGCACGGGAGGTGATCAGGTTGTGGATCACCGTCGCGCCGGGCTCCTTCTGCAGCTCCCGCGCGGCGATCAGCGCGGTGAGCACCGACGGGTTCACCGTCCGGCCCCGCTCGTCGACGAGGAAGCACCGGTCCGCGTCACCGTCGAAGGCGAGCCCGACGTCCGCACCGGACTCCAGCACCCTGGCCTGGAGGTCCCGCAGGTTGGCGTCGTCGATCGGGTTGGCCTCGTGGTTGGGGAACGTGCCGTCGAGCTCGAAGTACATCGGGACCAGGTCCACGTCGAGCCGCTCGAAGACCGCCGGCGCGGTGTGACCGGCCATCCCGTTGCCGGCGTCGACGGCAACGGTGAGCCGCCTGCCCTTGACGGGAACCAGGGAGACCAGGAGCCGGGCGTAGTCGTGGAGTACGTCGACCTCGCTGATCCTGCCCGGCCGGTCGGAGCCGGCTCGCGCGCCGGAGGCGACCAGGTCACGGATCTCCGCCAGGCCGGTGTCCATGCCGATCGGGACGGCCCGGGCACGGCACATCTTGATCCCGTTGTACTGCGCGGGGTTGTGGCTCGCGGTGAACATCGCGCCGGGCATCTCGAACGTGCCGGACGCGAAGTACAGCTCGTCGGTGGAGGCCAGCCCGATCATCACGACATCGGCGCCGGCAGCCGCTGCACCTTCGGCGAACGCCCGGGCCATCCCGGGTGAGGAGGGGCGCATGTCGTGGCCCACCACGACCGACTGCCCGGCAGCACCGGTCACCTCCACGAACGCGGAGCCGACCGCCTCGGCGAGCGCGTCGTCGATCTGGCTGGGCACCAGGCCGCGCACGTCGTACGCCTTGAAGATCTGGGTGAGCGCGGTCAGGTCGGTCGATGACATGGGCTGAGACTATCGCCCGGGGCAGGCTCAGCTGTCAGGGGAACGAAGCACCCGCAGGTGTCCGCGCCGGCCGACCTCGCGGCCGGTCTCCTGCGCGAGTCCGACGGCCTTGCCGTGGGTCTCGCGCGGGGGCAGCGGCCGGGCGGCCTCACGGACCGCGTCGGCGAGAGCGAGCAGGTCGTCGCTTGACGGGCCGAGCGCGTCGGGGTCGGGCGCGAGCCTGAGGACCTCCCAGCCGCGGGGTGCGCTGAGCCGCTCACTGTGCGCCTCGCACAGGTCGTAGGCATGGGGCTCGGCGAACGTGGCCAGCGGCCCCAGCACCGCCGTCTGGTCGGAGTAGACGTAGGTCAAGGTGGCCACCGCCGACCGCGCGCAGGCGGTGCGTGAACAGCGACGGGCAGAACTCACGAGGCAGACGGTACCGCCTGCCGGGGTCGTCGACGACTAGGCTCGCTGTCGTGACTTTCCCGAGTGCGCCGGCGGGTCGCCGCACGAGCAAGAACCGTGACCGGCGCGACCGTGGCATGCGTGGCCCGGCGGTCCTTCCGGGGCCGCACTCCCCCTCCGGCGTGCCCGCGACGCGCAGCCCCAAGCAGGAGTTCGACACGATCGTGCTCACCGTCGTGCACCGGCTCGAGGAGAAGTGGCACAGCGAGCTCGGGCTGATCGAGTTCGCGGTCGAGGAGACCCCGATCATGCCCGACGACTGGGACGCGGCAACGGTGCCGCTGGCCTCGCTTGTCCGGGGCTCGGGCGGTACACCGACCCGGCTGGTGCTGTTCCGGCGACCGATCGAGCTGCGCTGCGAGACCCGCTCGGACCTGTCCGCGATGGTGCTCACCGTCCTCGTCGAGCAGGTGTCGGAGCTCCTCGGCCGTGAGCCCGAGGAGATCGACCCGAGGTACGACGCGGGTCAGTGAACGACCGGGCGTACGACGGGCCGGTCGACGCGCACCGCCAACGGGTGCAGCGAGACCTGCGACAAGCCGGCATCCCCGGCAAAGCTCACCGCGCCCCGGACCTGACCGTCCAGCGGGACGACGAGCAGGTAGGCGGCCCGCTTCGTCGGTGACCAGGTGGTGGTCGCCCCGGGCTCGACGTCGAGGGTGGTGGACCCGGTCTCCGTCCCGTCCTTGCGGTAGGCGGTCACCCGCGCGGTCGCCGGCCGCTGGCCGGCGGTCAGCTGCACCGTCGCCGCCACGCCGTCGGGCACCGGTGCCGCGGCAGGGCCGTTCAGGGCACGCACACTCCCGGCGTACGACGTGTCGCCGCCCGCCACGGACCGGACCGTCGCGGTGACGGGCACCCGGGACCGCAAGGTCACCGCTGACGCGTCCCGGCCGATGATCCCGCTGATATCGGTGGCGACCACGGCGCCGGGGGGCACCCGGACCTGGTCGTTGTCGGCGGGCGCGAAGGAACCGGTCCTGCCGGAGACCTCGAGCTCGACGAGCGCCTCGAGCTCGGAGGGGTTGGCGACGAGCAGCGTGTGGCTGTCCGCCCTCCGGGGCAGCCCGGTGAGCCGGACCAGCCGGCTGGCCGCGGCCTCCGGCGGGACCCACTCGGCGCCGGTGTCCGCGCCCGCGTCCGCGGCAAAGCTGTCGGACAGAGCCGCGACCACCCGGCCACGGGAGGCGACCACCTGCACCGCCAGCTCCTCCCCCTGCGGGGCGATGTCGGTGAGCGGAAGGCTAGTCCGCCCGGCCGGGCGGACTGTGATGCCTCGGGTGCCGAGAGTGTCGACCTCGCCGTCGGTACCGAGCACCCGCACGTCGACGACGGCCGGGCCGGGGTCGACGTTGGACAGCACCAGCTCGGAGGCGTGGTCGAGGGTGGCGCCGGCGCCGGTGAACCACCAGCTCGCCCGCGGCGACGGGCACTCGGTGACCGCCGTGGTGCCGTCGTCTCCGATGTCGACCTGGAAGGTGAACAACCCGGCGGCGAGCGCGCCGGTCGCGTCGACCGCCAGCGACTCCGGGGCGTCGGCACCGGCCTCCACCTCGAGCAGCTCTCCGCGTGCGAGGTCCTGCTCCTCCGCGGAGGCGACGTCGCCCGGCTCGCCGTACCGGATGCTTCCGTCGTTGCCCAGCCCGTCGAGGGGCGCGGCTCCGGTGGCCACCGAGGTGCTCGTGCCCCCGGGAGGACGGAACCCGGCGCAGCCGTCGACGGCACGGTCGACCAGGACACCCTCGACCCGGGCGCCGTCGTCGTCGGCAGAGTCACCGGAGCCGGCGAGAAGCACCAGGACGACGGCAAGAACCGCGAGCACCGCCGCGACGACGACGCCGCGGTCGACCTGCCGGTCCGGTCGCGGCCGCCACCCGGCGGCCGGGACGTGGGCTGCTCACCGGCCGACCTTCCTCGTCGGCGCCGCGAGGACCGCGACGACCAGGAGCGCCACCATCTGCGCGGCCAGGAACCACGGCCGGGTCGACGTCCCGGGCGGGGCCAGGTCCGCGTCGGACGGGGCGGCCTCCAGCTGCCAGGCGCGGGCTCCGGGACGGATCGCGCTGGCGGGGCTCAGACCGCTGGCGCTGTCGAGGTGGCCCGCCAGCATCACGTCCGCGGGGGGCGGGGCATACACGAACGCCACGCCGTAGCGGCCGAGCCGCTCGATGTCGGTTGGCTGCGGCGAGGTCGCCAGGTTCGTGACCAGGTCGGTCATGACCCGCTGAGCCGACTCCGACGGCGCGACCGTGTCATCACCGAGCCGCTGCCCATCACCGCGGAGCACGACATAGTCCAGGCCGTCGGCACGGTTGCCGCGGATCACGAGAACGCCGTGGTCGGGGTCGAGCAGGGCCGCGTCGGTCATGTACGTGGGGACGGTGTTGACCGGACCGCGGTCCAGCGGTTCGGACACGCCGTTCGAGGCCCACCAGAACAGGCCCAGCAGCGGTGACACCACCGCGACGGCGACGACCAGCAGGCCCAACGGCTGACGCCAGCCGAAGCTGCTGCCCGAGATGAGCGCCGAAATGCCGGTGGCGGCCACGGTTGCGGCCCAGATGGCCGCCGCCTGGACCAGCAGCAACGGGAAGCCGAGCCAGACCGGCTGCTCCTCCGCTGATCCGGGCGCCGCGAGCGTCGCGTGGGACAGCAGGGCGACGGCACCCAGCGCGATGACCAGGACGCACCAGGCGGGCAGCACCTGTGACCGGGTGTCCCGGCGCAGGAGCGCCGCGACGGCGGCAACCACGACTCCGGCGCTGATCCAGCCCGGTGCCGACCCGAGGTCCGTTGGGCGACCGAGCACGATGTCCCAGCCGCTGAGCGGGCCGAGCAGGTCGGCCGCGGGGAGGCCGGCCTCGAACAGCCATGAGCTGAGCCCGGTCCGGCCGAGGGTGAGCAACGACCAGGGCAGCAGCAGCACTGGGACCACGGCGACGGCGACCACCACCGGCCCCCACACCGCGGGGCTTCTCCAGCCGGCTCGGTCGGCGGCGAGACCAGCGACCACCGCGGCCAGCGCCACCAGGACGCCGAGCGGCCAGGCGATCGGGGCGAAGGCGGTGAGCAGCGCGAGCCACAGCGCGGTCCGCCAGGCCGCCCTCCAGCGGCGGTCCGAGGAGTGCAACGGCGCCAGGAACAGAGCCGAGTGCGCCAGCCAGGGCAGCACGAGCGCGGCAGCCACCGTTCCCAGCCGGCCCTGGTTCACCGCTCCGCTGAGCACGGGGACGAGGCCGTACGCAACCCCGCCCCACAACGCCGGCAGCCGGGCCGCGCTCACGCGGAGCAGGAACCGGTACGCCCCGAACGCCGCGAGCGGCACCGCGAAGAGGAACAGGACGTCGACCAGCAGCCAGGCCTTGGCGAGCAGCGCCGTCCCGGCCACGGCCAGCGGCAGGAGGTACGGCGCCGCCGGGGCGGCGGAGCCGACGCCCACCTCGTGCCAGGACTCGAGGTAGACCCGCCACCAGTCCATCGCGCTCTCCGGTGCGGGCAGCAGCGCACCTCCGGACAGCCGTCCGCCACCGATCACGCCGCGGGTACCGATGACCGCGAGGACGGTGAGCACCGCGAACACCGCGGCGGCCGGGCTGGTCAGCAGCCTCGAGATGAGCCCCGAGTCCGCCGGGAGGTTCTGTGCCTCTGCAGGGACCGGCCCGGTCTCGGCCTCGGCGCGCTGCGACCGCCGCGCCGTGGACATCTCGCCGGCCTGTCGCGCCAGCGCCGAGCCCACGTCGGTGACGAAGTCGAGCCCGTGCCGGTAGGGCAGCCACGGCGGCGCGAGCAGGTGCCGCACCTCCCGAGGGGGCACGGTCGCGGTGCGGCGCCGCTTGAGCCGCCCGGCGACGATCAGGTCGGGACGGAGGTAGGTCGTGACGAGGGCCACCAGCTCGTCGTACGCCTCCCTGGGGGCGCGCACGAGCAGCAGCCCGAACGCGCGTACCAGGCTGCCGAGGAAGAGCCGGACGACCAGAAACGGCAGCGCCCAGACGGATCCGTTGACCAGCAGGGTGTAGAGGGCGGCACGCCGCTCCTCGCGGCGGAACCTGCCGGTGACGGGAGTACGGCGGACGCCTCGGTGCGCCGCCTCGACGTGGAAGAGCACCGCGTCGGGCACGACGAGCGTGCGGTGGCCGGCGCGCGCGGCTCGCCACCCGAAGTCGATGTCGTTGCCGAAGATCGGGAGCCGGGCGTCGAATCCGCCGAGCTCTTCGAAGACCTCGCGCCGGACCAGCATCCCGGCGGTGTTCACGGCCAGCACGTCGCGGGTGCGGTCGTGCTGGCCCTGGTCGTACTCACCGCGTTCGAGCCCGGTCTCACGGCGACCGGTGCCGCTGATCGTGACGCCGACCTCCAGCAGTCGGCGCAGGGACGGCCACTCGCGCAGCTTGGGGCCGAGGACGGAGACGGACGGGTTCTGCTCGGCCGCGGCGAGCAGGAGCGCGAGGGCGTCGGGTTCGGGGGCGCTGTCGTCGTGGAGCAGCCAGATCCAGTCGGGGCCGGAGCCGGGTGCGTGGTCCAGCCCTGCCTGGACGGCGGCCCCGAACGAGAGGTCGGGTTCTGTCTGGACAACGGCGTCCGGCCCGAACCGGTCGGTCAGCAGCCGACGTGAGTCGTCTGAGCTGCTGGTGTCCACGGCCACGCACCGGTCCGGGGGCCGGGTCTGCGTCTTCAGCCCGTCCAGTACGGCGGGCAGCCAGTGCGCGCCGTCATGGCTGACCAGAAGAGCAGTTACCGTCACGGCGCCCCACCCTAGCCAGCACTCGACTGGTTAGCAGAACCGAGAACGGCCGGACGCAGTGCGGTCTTCACCACACTGCGGCAGCACTCCTCAGACAGCCCGCTTCTTGAGCTTGCGTCGCTCCCGCTCCGAGAGGCCGCCCCAGATGCCGAACCGTTCGTCGTGCTGGAGTGCGTACTCGAGGCACTCGTCACGCACGTCGCAGGTCAGGCACACTCGTTTGGCTTCTCGCGTGGAGCCGCCCTTCTCCGGAAAGAACGCCTCGGGATCGGTCTGCGCGCACAGTGCACGCTCCTGCCAACCAAGCTCCTCGGCGTCCCCGTCGAGTAGATAAAGCTCTCGCACGGCCTTCCGCCCCTTCGACCCGTGAGACCCTTGCGGATCCCCATTGAATAAAGCCCGTGAATAACACTGGCCATGACGCTAGTGGCATTCATTCCGGAATGTGACCGAAATGAAGAACACTGTTGAAATTACATGCCTGTCGCACCACGGAAGTCAAGCCCAGGTCTGCTATATGTGCCGACACGCCAGCGAAGTTGACCCAAACGGGTCATTACGGTTAGCCACATGACGAATCCCCAGGACGCCGACGGCGTCCCGTTCACCCCTGGCCTGGTCACCGTCCTGTCCGGCGGAATCGGCGGCGCCCGCTTCCTCCAGGGCCTGCTGCACCTGAACCGGGATGCGGACTCCCCCGCCGAGGTCACCGTGGTGGCGAACACCGCCGACGACATCTGGCTGCACGGGCTGAAGGTGTGCCCCGACCTCGACACCGTGATGTACACGCTCGGCAACGGGATCGACACCGCGCGGGGCTGGGGGCGCACCGACGAGACCTGGCACGCCAAGGAGGAGCTGGCGGCATACGGCGTCGAACCGACCTGGTTCGGGCTGGGTGACCGGGACCTCGCCACCCATCTCGTCCGCACGCAGATGCTCGACGCCGGCTACCCGCTCTCCGCCGTGACCGCAGCGCTGTGCGAGCGGTGGCAACCCGGTGTGCGACTGCTGCCGATGAGCGACGACCGGGTCGAGACCCACGTGGCCGTCGACGACCCCACCGAACCGTCCGGCCGTCGCGCGATTCACTTCCAGGAGTACTGGATCCGGCTCCGCGCGGAGGTGCCGGCCCGGGCCGTGGTGCCCGTCGGGATCGAGAATGCGACTCCCGCACCCGGGGTGCTCGAGGCCATCGAGGAGGCCGACCTGGTCCTGGTCCCGCCGTCGAACCCGGTGGTGTCGGTGGGGACCATCCTGGGCGTCCCGGGGATCAGGGACGCGGTCCGCGCGACCCGGGCCCCGGTCATCGGCGTCTCGCCGATCATCGCGGGGACCCACGTGCGCGGCATGGCCGCACAGATGCTCGCCGCGATCGGCGTGGAGACCAGCGCCGCCGCGGTGGCCGAGCACTATGGCGCCCGGTCCTCGGCCGGGGTGCTCGACGGCTGGCTGATGGACGACGCGGACGCGGCCGACGTGGACCGGGTCCAGGCCGCCGGGGTCGCCTGCCGTGCGGTGCCGTTGATGATGACCGACCATGATGCGACCGCCCGGATGGTCCTGCAGGCCTACGCGCTGGCTGCGGCCGCCCCGGCCCGTTGAGCGCGTCGGCCGGCGGGATCACCTGCCTCCCCCTCATCGGCATCGGAGAGGTCCGTCCGGGTGACGACCTGGCCGGCTCCCTCGCGGACGCGGCCCGGCTTCTCGACGGCGACATCCTCGTGGTCACCAGCAAGGTGGTCAGCAAGGCGGAGGGCCGGGTGGCGCGCGGGGACCGGGCCGCGGTCCTGGCCGCGGAGACACAGCGGGTCGTGGCCACCCGGGGCGGGACGTCGATCGTGCGGACCCACCACGGCCTGGTGATGGCCGCGGCCGGGATCGACGCGTCCAACACCGAAGCGGGAACCGTCGTGCTGCTCCCGGTCGACCCCGACGCGTCCGCACGTGCCCTGCGCGAACGGCTCGGCGCCGGTGGTGGCCCGAACGTCGCGGTGCTGGTCACCGACACCGCAGGACGGGCCTGGCGCAACGGCCAGACCGACATCGCCATCGGCGCCGCCGGCCTCCAGGTGATGCACGACTACGGCGGACGGACAGACGACTACGGGAACCTCCTCGCGGTGACCGCACCGGCAGTCGCCGACGAGCTCGCCGGGGCCGGTGACCTCGTGAAGGGGAAGCTGAGCCGTTCCCCCGCGGCGGTCGTCCGCGGGCTTGCCCGGCTGGTCCTGGAGCGGGGAGAGCACGGGCCCGGCGCCCGTGCGCTGGTCCGGGAGGAGTCCCACGACATGTTCGGGTACGGCGCGCGTGAGGCGGTGCTGCTCGCCGTACATCCCGCTCCGGACGCGCTGCCCGGCTTCGGCCATCCCAGCTCGGCCGAGGACCTGGCCGCCGCACTTCGCGCCACCTGTCCGGCGGCGACGGTACGGCTCACCGCTGACGGCGCCGTCGACGCGCACCTGTCCGGAGCGCAGGAGGTGAACGCCCAGCGAGGGCTCGGCGCGGACGGGGCCCGGCTGACCACCGTCGCTCACGCCATGGGCTGGCGCAGAGCCGACGACGAGCCCGCGTCGACGGAAGTGGACCTCCGCCTCCGGTTTGGTGCACCTGTTCCGTAGACTTCGGGAGAATTCGCCCACCGGAATGAGAGCCTGACACGTGGCCAAGTCGAGCAAGAGCAAGGATCGCCGCGCGGTCGTCGAGCAGATGCGACGCGAGCAGCAGCGAGCCGAGAAGCGTCGCACCTACGCCGTGATCGCGGCCTGCTCGGTGGTGGCGCTGGTGATCATCGGCCTCGGCGCCTACCCGCTGATCAAGGAGAACCGGGCCAGCGCGGGTGACCTCGAGACGATCGGTGTCGCGGCGTCGGCGGCCGGCTGCCAGGACATCACGACGAAGGCGGCGAAGGGCAGCTCCAACCACAAGGAGATCGGCACCCAGATCCCCTACTCCGACGCTCCGCCGGCATTCGGCCCGCACTACCCGTCACCCGCCCCGATGTCCCGGAAGTTCTACACCGACGGCGACCGCCCGGAGCTCGAGTACCTCGTGCACAACCTCGAGCACGGCTACACCATCCTCTGGTACGACGAGACCATCGCGGACGACAGCGACCTGCTGACCGAGGTCAAGGCCATCTCCTCGAAGTTCCCGGGCACCGATGACCTGGCGAACAAGTTCATCGTCGCGCCATGGACCTCCGAGGACGGCGAGGCCTTCCCGGACGGCACGCACGTCGCACTCACGCACTGGTCGGTCAGCCGCGAGGGCACCGGCGACGCCGGCGCGCAGAAGGGCGTCTGGCAGTACTGCGCCAAGCCGAGCGGTGAGGCCGTGAGCAAGTTCGTCGAGGAGTACCCCTACACCGACTCGCCCGAACCGATGGCCATGTAGCGACGTGAAGGATCTGGTCAGCCTCCTGGCGATCGCGTTCGCCTCGGCGCTGGTCCCGCTCATCAACATCGAGGCGTACCTCGGTCTTCGAGCCGCCGTCGCCGAGGTCGACGACGTGTGGTTGCTGGGCTTCGTGGCGGCGACCGGCCAGATGGTCGGCAAGGTGATCTGGTACTACCTCGGCGCGTCGTCCCTGGAATGGGGTTGGGTCAAGCGGCGGGTGGACCAGCCGAAGGCGCAGGCCCGGCTGGTCAAGTGGCGCAGCCGCACCGAGGAACGCCCGGCGGTTGCCGGGCTCCTGGTGTTCGTCTCGGCGTTCAGCGGCTTCCCGCCGTTCGCGATCATCGCCGTGCTCGCCGGCCAGCTCCGGATGAGCCTGACCCTCTTCTTCGTGGTCGGACTCGCCGGCCGGTGGCTGCGGTTCGCGGCCGTCCTGGGTGGGGTGGGCTGGCTGGGCCGGTCCGGCCTCGTCTGAGTCGGGCCCGTCACCCGACGGTCGCGCCGCACTCCACCCGTTCGTCCCGGACCCTGGCCCCGTCGCCGATCCTGGCGTCGTCACCCATCGTGACACCGGTCAGCTCGGCGGCATCGCCCACGCGCGCCCCGGGCCCGACGACCGAGTCGGTCAGCACCGCACCCGCACCGACCACCGAGCCGGCCATCAACACGCTCCCGGAGACGACGGCGTCGTCACCGACCTCCGCGCCGTCGGCCACGACCGACCCGCCGTTGACCGTTGCCGTGGGCGACACCTTCGCGCCGGGTGCGACGCTCGCGCCGTCGGGCTCGGCCTCGACCGCCGGGCTGGCCGCGACCCCGAGCACCAGGTCCTTCGAGGCGGCGACCAGCGCGGCCGGCGTGCCTACGTCGCGCCAGTAGGCGGTGTCCACGAACCCGACGACCAGCCGGCCGGCCTCGACCAGCGCCGGAAACGTCTCCCGCTCCACCGACACGACCCGGCCGGGCGGGATCTCGTCGATCACCCTGCGCCGGAAGACGTAGCAGCCCGCGTTGACCTGGTTGGTGACCGGCTGGTCCGACTTCTCCGTGAAGCCGGTGACCCGACCTCCGTCGTCCGTCGGCACGCAGCCGAAGGGACGGGCGTCGGGAACCTCGACCAGGTGCAGGGACACGTCCACCTGCCTGCCGGAACGCGGACGATCGAAGTCGGTGAGCTGTGCCCGGAGGTCGTGGCCGGAGAGGATGTCACCGTTGAGGATCACCACAGCGCCCTCGGGGTCACCGCTCAGGGAGCCCGCCACGTTGCGGATCGCGCCCGCGGTCCCGAGGGGCTCCTCCTCCTGCACGTAGTCGAGCCGGACGCCCCAGCGGCTGCCGTCCCCGAGGACCTGCTCGAACCGGTCCGCGTGGTAGGAGGTGGCCAGCACGATGTGGGTCACGCCGGCCTGCGCGAGGCGGGTGACCTGGTGCTCGAGGAACGGCACCCCGCCGACGTTGAGCAGGTGCTTGGGGTGCCGGGTGGTCAGTGGCTTGAGGCGGGTACCGAACCCGCCGGCGACGACGATCGCCTCGACATCGGAGGACATGCGGGCATCATGCCATTCCGTAGAGTGCTCGCCGTGAGCACCACGACCTTCCCCGCCATCCTGGCCGCCCAGCTCCGCGCAGACGGCTCCCGCCCACTGGTCACGTTCTACGACGACGCGACCGGTGAGCGCATCGAGCTCTCGGTGGTCACCTACACCAACTGGGTCAACAAGACGGCGGGGCTGGTCCAGGACGACCTCGACGTCGAACGCGGCGGGCTGGTGCTGCTCGACCTGCCCACGCACTGGCTCGGCGCAGTGTGGCTCGGCGCGGCGTGGAGCGGCGGGCTGTGCGTGACCACCGACCCGGCCATGGCACCGGCGGCCGACCTCGTCGTCTGCGGTCCCGGCGGGGTGGCGGGGTACGCCGCCCTCGCGGTCGACCGTCCTGTCGTCGGCATCTCCTTGCGACCGCTCGGGGGACGCTTCGTCGACCCGCTTCCCGACGGCGTCACCGACTACGGCGCCGTCGTCCTCGCCCAGCCGGATGCCTTCGTCTCCTACGACCCACCGTCCGCCGGCGACCCCGCGTGGCGGGACGGGGACGGGACGTCGACACAGGCGGCGCTGCTGGCGCAAGCCGCCGAGGTCCCGGTCGTGGATCGGGCCGGACGACTGCTCACCGACGCCAACCCGTGTACGGCCGAGGGGCTCCGGACGCTGCTGTCTCCGCTGGTGCAGGGTGCGTCCACGGTCTGGGTCGCCAACCCGGACGAGTCCGCGTGGCGCCGCAGGTACGAGGAGGAGAGGGCGACCGCGCAGCTGCGCGTCACCCCCTCCTGACCACGAGACCGCCCGGCGTCAGCCGCTCAGGTCGAACCTGCCGAACCCTGAACCGATGAAGCGGCCGGTGCCGAACCCGGATCCGTTGCCCGGCAGCAGCCACAGCTCGCCGTCCGCGCGCTGGCGGGCGACCAGGTCCGGGTTGCCGTCGCCGGTAGCGTCTCCGACGCCCTGGATCCAGTCGTAGCGTTCGGCGGCCCCGCCGACCTTGCTCGGGTTCATCAGCCCGCCCGGCCCGTTGCCCGGGTAGAACAGCAGCGAACCGTCGGTCCGGCGCAGGATGCTGTCCGGGGAGCCGTCAGAGTTCCACAGACCGGCACCCACCTGGTCGTTCGAGCTGATCGCGGAGTGCGCGACGTAGCTGCCTCGGAAGCCGGTCCCCCCGTTGCCCGGGAAGATCCGCATCGCGCCACCTCGCGGCTGCCCCATCAGGTCGGGGAAACCGTCCCCGGTGACGTCGCCGACCGCGGCGATGAGCCTGATCCGGCCCCAGCGCTCGCCGCCCAGGACCGCCTGCCTCGGCGCCGCGAAGTGGCTGCGGCCGTCCCCGGCACGGAAGTACATCCGGCCGGTGCGGGCCGAGCGGGTCATCACGTCACCGTGGCCGTCACCGTTCCAGTCGCCGACGTTGAGAACCAGGTTGGTGTCGGAGAACACGCTGCCCGTGCTCACCACGCTGCCGATGTTCTTCCGGCCCGTGTTGGTGTACACCATCAACCGGTGCCCGACGCGTCCGACGATGTCGGAGCGGCCGTTGCCGGTCAGCTGGCCGGCCGAGGCCAGGAAGTCCGTGTTCTTGAACTGGGTGAACGGCCCGTAGGGGTGGGTGATCCCTCCGCGGCCGTCACCGGGGTAGAGGTAGGTCAGCCCGGACTTGCGCTTGCGCGCGACGATGTCCGGCTTGCCGTCGTTGGTGACGTCCCCCATCCCGGCGACCAGGTCGAAGGACCCCCACAAGTGCGGCAACCGGACCGGAGCTCCGATCGACCGGGTCCCGGCGCCCGGCACCAGCCACAGCCGGTTGCCCCCGTCCCTGGTGAGCAGGTCGTTCTTGCCGTCGCCGGTCATGTCACCGACACCGGTCGTCACCTTGTAGGCGCTCCAGCTACGGGACAGGACCGCGCGCTTTCGGAACGTGCCGCGACCGGTGCCGGGATAGATGTAGAGCACCTTGGTGGCCGCGTCGCGGGCCACCAGGTCGTTCTTGCCGTCGCCGCTCATGTCACCGACACCGGTGAGCTGGTCATGCGCCGAGAACCGGGCGGTACTGCCGATGCCGGCGCCGAACGTGCCCTGCGCGGTCCCCGGGTAGACAGCCAGGACGCCGGTGGAGGCGATCCGGCCGACCATGTCGGCGACACCGTCACCGGTCAGGTCGCGGCCGGGGGTGACCAGGTCCATCTGCTTCCAGGCCGTGTCGGCGGGCTTGCCACGCTGGAAGTCGACCTGGCCGGCGGTGCGGACCAGGTAGGCACGTTGGGTGGCCTTGTCGCGGACGACCAGGTCGGGCCAGGGTGCGCCGGAGATGTTGGTGCTCTTGGCGCGGCTCGCGAACGGCTTCTGGTACTTGACCGCGAGCGACCGGATGGCCGGCAGCTTGGCGTAGAGGTACCGGCCCGGGCACGCCGTCTGTCCGGCGTCGCGGTGGCCGTTGATCGAGCGGAAGTACTTCTTGCCCACCCACTGCCGTCCCGAGGCCGCGTCGATCCCGTGCAGCGACAGCTTCCACGCCATCAGCCGTCCGTAGGCGTCCACCAGCGCGGCCGAGGGCCGGGCGGTGTCGAAGTTGCCGAGTGCCGACATCGCGAAGGAGTACTCGTTGTAGCCAAGCGTGTGCGCGCCGACCACCGGGCGGTCGACGCCGCCGTATCGTCCCTCCCAGATTCTCCCGAACCGGTCCACGATGAAGTTGTAGCCGACGTCGCTCCAGCCCCTGGACTGGGTGTGGTAGGCGTAGATGCCGCGCATCAGCGAGGGCACCTGTCGACGCGTGTAGCCGTTGGCGTTCACGGTGTGGTGCACGAAGCCCGCGTGGATCTCGAAGTAGCTCAACGAGGACTTGTCGCGCATCCGCTCGTCGGCGCCCCACTGGGCCCGTGAGTAGATCTTCGGCTTGGGCGTGACGTCGGCGGGGGTTCCGGTCAGCACACCCTCCTCCACCGTGCCGTCGTTGGTGGTGCCCGGGTCCGTCGTACCGGGGTCCGTCGTACCGGGATCGGGCGCGTTCGGCTCGGTGCTGGAGGTTCCGTCCGAGGACGTGAGTGTGGCCACATCCTTCGCGCCGAGGTCGGCCGTGTCGATCGCGGGCTTCTCCACGACCGGGTCGGCGGTCTCCCCCGGGTCGACCACGGCGAGCTTCATGTCCGCCGGGACGTCACCGGTCGCGGTCTCCGCCTTGATCTGGACCTCGTCGACGTCGCCGACGACGACCGGGTCGGTGCCGGGGCGGGCCCGGCGCGCTTCCTCGCTACCCGGGTCGGGAGCGTGCTCGTCGTGGTACTCGATCTCCTCCCAGTCCGACCAGGTCCCGTTGCGGAGGCTGCGCACCGAGACGGTGATCTCCTCGTCGTCGACGACCTCACCGTGCTTCCAGGTGACACCGACGGTCGCGTAGCCCGTGACCGGCTCGGGAGCGGTCAGCGCCGCAAGCTTCTGGTCGTCGTCGGCCTGCTCCGCGGAGGCGAGCCGCAGCTGACCGCCGGCGTCGTTCGCCTGCGCGGGCGACCCGGTCGTGAGAACCTTGAGACCGGCGGACTCGACGCCAGAGATCGGCACCTCGGTGATCTCAGGCTCGACCGGCTCCGACGCCACCAGGGACCCTCCCCCATCCGGCGCCAAGGCTCCCCTTGTCACACTCGGCGGGGTCGGCGCGACGATGTCGAGGGTGACCACGCCGGCGGCCGGAGCGGCCAGGGCGGCAACCGTGCCGAATGCCAAGGCCTGTTGGCAAAGCAGGACGAAGCGGCTTCTGTTCTCAGGCATTCCGGGCACTCCATACGCGGGAAGTTGTCACAGGAGTACCAAGTGTCACACCAGTAACAGGGCTCCGCTAGCAGTTCGTTTTAACTACAAACGTGTAATTTGCCCAGTCCTGGTTGGAGATTCTGCCATCTGCACCGTTCGTCAGATATCGGCGCCGATCTCCTCGTCCTCGGTCGTCTCCTCGTCGTGGTCAGCGGAGTCGTAGTGCAGGAAACGGATGCCGTCGTCGACCGGACCGTCGTACGCGAGTACGCCCTTCTCCAGCACAAGCGCCCGGTTGCACATCTTGCGAACCGATCCGGCGCTGTGGCTGACGTAGAACAGGGTGCGACCCTCGTCCTTGATCTCCTGCATCCGCTTCATGCACTTCTTCTTGAACGGCCGGTCCCCGACCGCGAGCACCTCGTCGGCCAGGAAGATGTCGGACTCGGCGAAGGCCGCGACCGCGAAACCGAGCCGTGCGCTCATGCCGGACGAGTAGTGGCCGACCGGGGTGTCGATGAACCTGCCCACATCGGCGAAGTCGATGATCTGGTCGAACTTCCGCTTGGTCTCCGCCTCGCTCATGCCCAGGATCGCTGCGTTGAGGAAGATGTTGTCGCGGCCGGTGAGCTGCGGGTGGAACCCCGCGCCCGCGGCGATCAGGCCGGCTATCCGTCCGCGGGTGAGCACCTTGCCCGCGTCCGGCTTCATCACCCCCGAGATCAGCTTCAGCAGGGTGCTCTTGCCCGAGCCGTTCAGCCCCATCAGACCGATGGACTCGCCCTGGTGGGCGGTGAACGACACGTCGCGGACGGCCAGGAACGTGTCCTTGAGCGGCTGCTTGCGGATCGCGGCGATCGACATCTGCTTGATGGTGCGGGTGTACTGCATCGTGAACCGCTTGCTCACGTTCTGCACGACGATGGACTCGGTCATCAGAGACGCTCCGCAAACTTGCCCTCGAGGCGGGTGAAGACCACCTGGGCCACCGCGAGCAGGACGAGACAGGCGGCCAGCACGATCAGGCCGCGCGTGAACAGGTGGTCGGGCATGACCGCGGGGAACTCCGCGTCCGGTCCCACGGTGGGGACCCAGAAGAGCTGCTGGAACAAGATCACGCCGTTCGCGATCGGGTTGGCGAGGTACAGCTGTTCCGCCCAGCTCCCGTCGAACAGCTTCGCGATCCGGTCGTACGGGTAGATCATCGGGACCGACCAGGTGACGAAGATCGAGAACGTCTGGACGATGTTCTGGAAGTCCCTGAAGAACACGTTCGCCGCGCTGAAGATCAGGGCCAGCGACATCCCGAACACCGCGATGATCGTGAAGCCGAGCAGCCCGGCGGCGAAGTCGAGCGGATCGGGGTTCCAGCCGGTGACCAGAACACCGATCAGCAGGATCACCATCTGCGGCAGCGTGTGGTACGCCGAGACGAGCATCGCCGACACCGGGAACATCTCCCGGGGCAGGCTCATCTTGCGCACCAGGCCCTGGTTCTTCACGATCGAGCGGGTGCCCGAGGAGAACGTCTCGGTGAAGTAGTGCACCATCACCAGGCCGGCGAATATGTGGATGGCGAAGTTCGTCATCCCCTTGTTCAGCTCGAAGATGTAGCCGATCACCAGGAAGTACGCGAGGAACCGCACCGTCGGCTGGACGTAGGACCACAGCATGCCGAGGACGGAGCCCTGGTACCTCGCGCGCAGCTCCTTCTTGACCAGGAGCCTGAGCAGGTAGCGCTGGCGGAAGACGTTGTGCAGTCCGCCGTTGTCGCCGGGCGCGACCAGGGGTGCGTCGGGAACCCTTCCCGGGTCGACAACGTGGGTGGTCATGAACGTTCGGGCTTCGTCAACAGGATCGCGTCCGTCATTCGTCGACTCCGCCGCTCACCAGCTTCTCGCCCGCAGTGAAGTGCGGCCTGAGCTTGTTCTCGAACATCGTCAGCGCGGAACCGATCGCCATGTGCATGTCGAGGTACTTGTACGTGCCGAGCCGGCCACCGAACAGCACGTCCGGCTCCTTCTGTGCGAGGTCCCGGTACTTCAGCAGCTTGGCGCGGTCCTCGGCGGTGTTGATCGGGTAGTACGGCTCGTCCCCGGGCTCGGCGAACCGGGAGTACTCCCGGACGATGACCGACTTGTCCTTGGGGTAGTAGTCCCGCTCCGGGTGGAAGTGACGGAACTCGTGGATCCGCGTGTACGGCGTCTCCTCGTCGTTGTAGTTCATCACCGAGGTGCCCTGGAAGTCGCCCACGTTCACGACCTCGGGCACCAGGTCGACGGTGCGCCAGGACAGCTCCCCCTCCGAGTTCCCGAAGTATGAGTCGACCGGTCCTGTGTAGACGACCGGCACGTTGCCCAGCATGTCGTCGCGAACACCGAAGAAGTCGCTCTCCAGACGAACCTCGATGTTCGGGTGGTCCACCATCCGCTCCAGCCAGGCGGTGTAGCCGTCGACCGGGAGGCCTTCGTACTTGTCGTTGAAGTAGCGGTTGTTGAAGTTGTAGCGCACCGGCAGGCGGGTGATGATGTCCGGGCTCAGCTCCTTGGGGTCGGTCTGCCACTGCTTGGCGGTGTACCCCTTGACGAAGGCCTCGTAGAGCGGACGGCCGATCAGGGAGATCGCCTTCTCCTCGAGGTTCGACGCGGCCTTGGTGTCGATCTCACTGGCCTGCTCGGCGATCAGCGCGCGCGCCTCGTCCGGCGTGTGGGACTTCCCGAAGAACTGGTTGATCAGCGCCAGGTTCATCGGGAACGTGTAGACCTGGCTCTGGTACTTGGCGAACACGCGGTGCTGGTAGTCGGTGAACCTGGTGAACCTGTTCACGTAGTCCCAGACCTTCTCGTTGGAGGTGTGGAACAGGTGGGCGCCGTACACGTGCACCTCGATCCCGGTCTCGGGGTCGGGCTCGCTGTAGGCGTTACCGCCGATGTGGTGGCGCCGCTCTAGCACCAGCACCTTCAGCCCGAGCTCGTTTGCACAGCGTTCGGCGATCGTCAGTCCGAAGAACCCGGATCCGACGATGACGAGGTCAGCGTTCAACACACAACTCCTGAGAATGGGGGCAGCGAGCAGTCTATCGGCCGGCCCCGCTTACCGATGAGCCCGCGCGCCCCGGTTGGCGATCAGGGCACGGTAGGTGGTTCTTCGCACCACCTCCGGCACTAGACGATATCCGCCCCGCACCAGCACGTTGCGCAGGTACTGCCCTCGCGTGGTGATCCCGAGCCGGCGGAAGCGTCGTTGGAGGGCGAGCTCGGACCGCAGCAGCTCGGTCCCACCGCGGCGGGCATAGGCACCCGCACCGACCCGGTAGTAGACCAGCGGCTCGGCCACGTTGGCGGGCCGCGCCCCGGCGTCCACCATCCGCGTGAACAGCAGGTAGTCCTCCATCAGGGCCATGTCGGTGTATCCGCCCGCGGCCAGCACGGCGCTCTTGCGGTAGACGATCGTCGGGTGGTTGAACGGGTCCCGGAACCTGATCACGCGGCGGATCTCGGCGGGATCCGTCGGAGGCGTACGCCGGCCGACCACATCGGACACGGAGTCCCCGAACTCGACCAGGCCGGAGCCGACGATGTCCGCCCCCGCCTCGACCAGCGGGAGCTGCTTCTCGAAACGTTCCGGGAAGCTCACGTCGTCGGCGTCCATCCGGGCGATGATCTCGTGCGCGCAGGTCTCCAAACCCCGGTCCAGCGCCGGACCGAGGCCCACGTTGTGCTCCATCACCACGTGCTGCACCGGCACCGGGCTGGTCGCCGCGAGCTCGGTGATCATGGCCGCGAGCTCATCGGGGACCGGGCCGTCCTGGACCAGCACCACCTGGGCAGGCCGGCGGCTCTGTTCGTGGACGGATGAGATGAACGCCTCACGCAGGAACGGGGCGGAGTCGCCGCCGTACGTGGCGATCAGCAGCGAGAACGGCTGCTGGTCGCTGAACGTCACCGGTCGGTGCAGCTCGGAACCAGCCTCCCCCAGCACCTCCGCGTTCGACCGGGGTGCCCCGCGCAGTCCCGCCACGAGTCCCCTGCGCAGCCCCCGGGCCAGCGTGGCTCGGTCCTCGCTCCGGGTGAAGGTGCCGGCCCAACGGCGCAGCGTGGAGCCGCCGTACAGCAGCTTCTCCATCGGGCTGAGTCCAATGCTGCGTGTGAACATCCACACCTTGTTGCGTACCTCGTAGAAGAACCGTTCTCCCGGGTCCGCGTCCGTGGAGCCGAACAACTTCGTCTTGTGCACCACGACACTGTCGGGGCAGTACAACCCGACCCGCCCACGGATCAGCCGGGTCGAGTACTCGAAGTCGTCGTTCCACAAGAAGTAGTCAGCGACCGGCAGGCCTCGTTCGGAGACGGTTTCCGCATCGCACATGATCGAGACGAACGACGCCGAGCGGATCGGCGTACAGCCGACGTCTGCCGCCGCCCGTAGCTCCTCGCGTGACGCCCCTGGCTTGGTGCGGGGGGTGTTCATCGGATGGTCCCTGCCGTCGGTCCAGACCACCTTGCTGGCCAGCACGCTCGGCCGTTCCCCATCGCGACCGGGGAAGGCCCGCCAGGCCGAGGCGAGCGCCTCCGCCGCGGTGGGCGTGGGGACGGTGTCGTCGTCGAGCAGCCAGAGCAGGTCCGGCTCGAAGGTCAGCGCGCGCTCGATCCCGACCGCAAAACCACCCGCACCGCCGGTGTTCTTGTCCAGGCGCACGACCTCGAGGTGCGCGTAGTCCGCGCGCAGCATCTCCGCGGTGCCGTCGGTGCTGGCGTTGTCGACAACAACGACCGCGACCGGGGCCAGGGTCTGCCCGTGCACGGCGTCCAGGGACTCGCGCAGAAGGTCGCGCCGGTTCCAGGTGACGACGACAGCAACGACCCGTGGGAGACACGCGTGAGCACCTTATCCGCGGGAGGTCAGCAGGCGGAGGACAGGTCCTCGGCCTGGTTGGCGGCGTACCCCTCTGTCAGGTTTCCGATGGAACCACCGGTGGTCGGCGTCGTCGCGCCACCGGCGGAGATCGGCTTCCTGCGCTTCGGCTTCGTGTCGCCGTCGCCGCGCGACTCCGACTTCTCGATCGCCTGCTGCACCCGTTCGTGGATCAGGTCGATGTCGGGGTCGCCGGTGTTGATCATCGGCGGCACGAACGACACGGTGGCCAGCGGCTGCGCCTTGGCCTTGAGCGCGAGCTCGACGAACCGGCCGAGCTCCGAGGCGGGCAGGTTCGTGCTGATCACCTCCTGGCTGGCCTTGGCGATCTTCTCGAACTTGGTCACCACGACGCGAGGACTGAGCTGCTCGAGCATGGCGTTCATCACGCACTTCTGCCGCGCCATCCGCGAGTAGTCGTCGGCGCTCTCGCGGGAGCGCGCGAACCAGAGGGTGTCGAACCCGTTGAGCCGTTGGACACCCGGCTCGATGTAGCCGGTGACGGGTGCGCCGACGCCGCCGATCGGGATCCGGTCGCGGACGTTCATCGTGACACCGCCGACCGCGTCGACCAGGTTGCGGAATCCCTTCAGGTTCACCATCGCGAAGTAGTTCATCTTCAGCCCCGTGATTCCCTCGACGCCCTCGATCGTGGCCTCGATCCCTGGGTTGTCGTAGGTGGTGAACAGCTCGGGGTTGTCCGCGGCCCACGTGCTCAGGCTGTTGAGGTAACAGTCGTCACAGTCGAACCCGTCCGGGAACTGCTCGCCCATCACCGAGTCCTCGGGGAACGGGAAGTTCGCCATGTTCCGCGGTAGGCCGAAGAGGATGGTGTGGCCGTTCTCCGCGTCGATGCTGGCGACCGTGATGCTGTCCGGCCGCAGCCCCCAGCGGTCGGCGCCGGAGTCCCCACCGAGCAGGAGCACGTTGTAGCGACCGTGGTGCGCGTCCGTGACCACGCCGTCGCCGAACATCGCGGTGATGAAGTCGCGCTGGACGGAGACGACGTGTGAGGCGAACAGCAGCGTGCCGGCGACCGAGAAGCAGAGGGCGCCGTTGATGCCCACCATGACCAGGCGGTGCTTCTGGATCAGCCCGAGCGGCTGTCCGAGCCGCCAGGCGTCGACGAACAGGCCGGCCCAGCCGATCGCGAGGCCGAACAGGACGAGGCGGATGACGCCGAGCATGAACGTGTTGCTGAGCAGCCAGTAGATGAAGCCGGGCCACACCAGCCCGATGAGAACGACGACGACGAGCGTGCCGACCAGCCCGAGCCAGATACGCAGTGCAATGCGACCGACCTGCTTGCGTCCGGCGACGAGCTGCGCCGAGCCGGGGATGAGCAGTGTCATGACCAGCAGCGTCACTGCGCGACGGAATCGCACGCGCGCCAGCCGGTCGTCCAGCCCGGAGGAAGAGGCGGGTGGCATGGGCGGGCCTTTCGGTTTGTCCGGTACGGACGTTTCCGGTGAGTCGGAAACCAAGTATCACCAGTCACATGCGTCACACCGCACAGGACGCGCCGGAGCGCGGACGATCGGTCAGGCGGGGTTCCGGCCGGCGTTGATCTCGTTCTTGCGGGCGAGGCGATGAGCCCTTCGGATCTCGGCCTCGCGCATCCGTCGTACCTCCTGCTCCGACTCCGGATGTAGCTGTGGTATTCCCCGCGGGTTGCCCTCGGCGTCGATCGCCACGAACACGAGGTACGCCGACGCGACATGCAGAGGCTCGCGGCCGGCCTCGTCCCAGGGCTCCGACTCGACCCGGACCCCGACCTCCATCGACGTGCGACCCGCCCAGTTGACCTGCGCGGAGAGCCGCACGATGTCGCCCACGTGAACCGGTTGCAGGAACGCCATCTCGTCCATCGCGGCGGTGACCGCCGGCCCACCGCTGTGCCGCTGCGCCACCGCGCCGGCAGTCGAGTCCACCAGGCGCATCACCACGCCGCCGTGCACGTTTCCGAGAAGGTTCACGTGACTCTGGTCCATCAGTGCGGACAACGAGGTCCGGGCGTGGGACGGGGGCAGCGCCTCGTCGCCGTGGTCCGTGCGGTGATCGGTCATGGTCTGCAAGGTAGCGTCTGCGCCATGGCTGAACGTCCCCGGGGAAGCGGTTCCGGCGAGCCCGAAGAAGGCACGCCCGAGTACGACTGGCTCTACGGCACCGAGCGCAAGGGCGTCGGGTCCTCGGGTCGACCTTCGAGCGACCCCGAGCCGACCCGGATGATGCCCACCCTGAACCGCCCGGGCGGTTCGGCGGGCGCCCGTGGCTCGGAGCGCCCACGCAGCGAGCCACCGACCACGCCGCGCACCGAGCCGCGCGGCGACGGTCCCCGGGGTCCTCGGGGTCCCGACGGCCCCCGCGGCGCCACTCCCCCGCCCCGCCGCCCCGCGGCCAAGCGGCGACACCCCTGGCGCTGGGTCAAGATCGCTCTCCTGCTGTGGGTGGTGTTCCTGATCGCCGTACCCCTGTGGGCATGGACGAAGATCACCAAGGTCGACGCCGAGCCCGACGGAGAGCGACCCGGCTCGCAACCCGGGTCGACGTACCTCCTGGTCGGCAGCGACAGCCGCGAGGGCCTGACCGCCGAGCAGCGCAGGAGGCTCGGCACCGGTCAGGCGGAGGGACGGCGCACCGACACGATCATGCTGCTCCACACCGGCCGCGGGCCGAACCTGCTGCTGTCGATCCCGCGCGACTCGATCGTCGACGTACCCGGGCACGGCACCACCAAGATCAACGCGGCGTATGCCGTCGGTGGACCGGAGCTGCTGGTGGAGACCCTCGAGTCCGAGACCGGCATCCGCATCGACAACTACGTCGAGATCGGCTTCGGCGGCTTCGTGAACGTGGTCGATGCCGTAGGTGGCATCGAGATCTGCCCGGAGCAGCGGATGAAGGACCGGCTGGCGGCCCTGGACATCAAGAAGGGCTGCCAGGAGGCGGACGGGAAGACCGCGCTCGGGTACGCCCGGTCCCGGCACACGTCTGCGCTCGGCGACATCGACCGGGCCCGCCGCCAGCGCGAGGTGGTCAGCGCCGTGGGCAGCGACGCACTCTCACCGTGGTCGGTGCTGAACCCCTTGCGCTACTTCCGGCTCTCCACCGCCGGAGCCGACTCGCTCGCGGTCGGCGAGGACACCGGCCCGTTCGACACCGCGCGGTTCGCGTTCGCGATGACCCGGGTAAGCGGCGACAAGGGGCTGACCTGCAGCGTGCCGATCGCCGACCTCGCCGTGCACTGGGACCGGGACCGAGCGCTGGAGATGTTCGGCCTGATCAAGGAGGACCGCACCGCCGACATCACGACAGACCTCTGCCGCCCGACGGGGCTGCGGGACCAGTGACGTCGCAGCGTCCGGCCACCCGGACGTGCAAACCTCGGGCGCTAGGCGGGTATCTGGCCGGGAACCCGGACGTTTGCACGTCCTGATGGCCTCGTCGACCGGACGATCGCGCGGAGGCACGCCGCGACGTACTCCGGCTCGAACATCACGTGCTCCCAGCTGAACCGGATCACCAGCCAGCCCCGAATGCCGAGGCCGTTGTAGCGCTCGCAGTCCCGTTTGAGCGCCTTCCGCTTCCCGTGCCACTCGAACGACTCGGCCTCGACCACCAACCGGAGCCGCTCGTCCACGAGGTCCGGTCGGACCACGAAGCCACCTTCGCTGATCACGAGCTGCGGCTTCACGTCGAGCCCTGGCACGTCAAGCGCGATCGCACGGAGCACCGACTCGAACGGGTTCGCGGCCTTGCCGTTCGCCTCGCGGGCAACCCTGAGACAGTTGCCGCGGCCCTTGCCCTTCACCTCTTCCGCCAGCGCGAGGAGCCGACCGCTGGTCACGTTGCCATGGCGCAGGGCCGAGTCCGCGATCGCCAGCGCCTCATCGAACGGCTTGGTCTTCGCACAGTCGATCACCGTACGATCTGGCCGCGTCACGATGCGACGAGCGATGTCGTCGGGGGTGAGGTTCGCCCAAGTCACGTCGAGTCCGTCACGTCGTTCGAGACTCAGCTTGCGGTTCCTCGGCACGGTCAGGCTCGGTCGGGCCGGCGGATGCTTCAACTCCCAGCCCCAGTACGACGCGGCGCTGTCATGGGACACCACCGCCGACAACCGGTTCGCGGCACGCAGGGCCTCGTCCGCTCCGGGCAGGGAGTACCGGCCGAAGCTGTCGCGGACGATCTCACCCCGGACCAGGGCAGAGCGGACCTTGCGCCTGGACGTGTGTCGGCGCAGCGTGCCGGCGTCGGCGACGCCACCTAACCGCTCCATCACCGCGCCCACCCGCATGGCAGTACAGGGTGCCGCAGATCCCGCCGGCCCGCCTCCGGTCATCCACAGGCCACCTGGACGTGCAAACCTCCCCGAGATCGGGTGTCTTGGCGGGATGCCGGGAGGTTTGCACGTCGAAGTGGTCGCCCGCGTGGTCAGAGCTCGGACTGGACCCCAGCGAGGAGCTGGCGTGCCATCACGATCCGCTGGACCTGGTTGGTGCCCTCGTAGATCTGGGTGATCTTCGCGTCGCGCATCATCCGCTCGACCGGGTAGTCGCGGGTGTAGCCGTAGCCACCGAGCACCTGCACCGCGTCGGTGGTGACCTGCATCGCGGTGTCGGACGCGAAGCACTTCGCCGCCGCGCCGAAGAACGTCAGGTCCTTGTCCCCACGCTCGGAGCGGCCGGCGGCGGCGTAGGTGAGCTGACGGGCGGCCTCGACCTTCATGCCCATGTCGGCGAGCAGGAACTGCAGGCCCTGGAAGTCCGCGATCGGCTTGCCGAACTGCTGACGCTCCTTCGCGTAGCCGAGCGCGTAGTCGAGCGCACCCTGTGCGATGCCGACGGCCTGGGCGGCGATGGTGACGCGGGTGTGGTCCAGGGTCTGCATCGCGGTCGCGAAGCCGGTGCCCTCCGCGCCGATCATCCGGTCCGCGGGCAGCCGGACGTTGTCGAAGTACACCTCCCGGGTCGGGGAGCCCTTGATGCCGAGCTTCTTCTCCGGCGCCCCGAACGAGACCCCCTCGTCGCCCTTCTCCACCACGAACGCGGAGATACCCGGCCCGCTGGTCGGGGTCGGTGACCGCGAACACGGTGTAGTACTCCGAGACGCCGGCGTTGGTGATCCACCGCTTCACGCCGTTGAGCACCCACGCGTCACCCTCGCTTGCACCGCGCGGGTCTTCATCGCCGCCGCGTCCGAGCCGGCCTCGGGCTCGGACAGGCAGTAGGAGAACATGCCCGTCCCGGCCGCGACCGGCGCGAGGTACTTCTTCTTCAGGTCCTCCGACCCGGCCAGGATGATCGGCATCGTGCCGAGCTTGTTCACCGCGGGGATCAGCGACGAGGACGCACACGCACGGGCGACCTCCTCGATCACGATCGCCGTCGCCAGTGCGTCCGCCCCGGCGCCGCCGTACTCCTCGCCGATGTGCGGGGCCGCGAAGTCCGCGGCGGCCAGTGCGTCGAACGCCGCCTGCGGGAACGCGGCCGGACTCGTCCACCTCGGCGGCGTGCGGGGCGACCTTGGCGTCGCACACCGCGCGGACCGCCTCGCGGATCGCCTGGTGCTCCTCGGACAGGGCAAACATCGACTCAGCGCTCATGAACGAAATCCTACTTCCGGGTAGCCGCGTCGGCGCGTTGAGTTCGTCACGCCCTGAGCACCGTGGGTAGGCTGGACGGATGGCCCGCAAGGACCCAGACATCTCCCCCGTCCTGGCTGGACCCGGACAACGTCCGCTTCATGCTCCGGGACTGCCAGACGTGGGCCGTCGTGGGCCTGAGCGGGAACCCGTCACGCACCGCCTACCGGATCGCGCAGTTCCTGCAGGAGCGCGGCAAGCGCATCGTGCCGATCCACCCGGAGGCGAACGAGGTTCTCGGCGAGCAGGGCTACGCCACCCTCGCCGACGTCCCGTTCGAGATCGACTGCGTCGACGTGTTCCGTCGCTCCGAGGCGGCAGGTGAGTTCGCCGACCAGGCGGTCAAGATCGGCGCGAAGGCGGTGTGGTTCCAGCTCGGCGTGATCGACCACGAGGCCTTCGAGCGGACCACGGCGGCAGGGGTGCCGATGGTGATGGACACCTGCCCAGCGATCGAGTGGCCGCGGTTCTCGAGCTAGAAGCCAAGCTTCCGGTTGGCGTCGCCACGGACGGCCTTGCCCTTGTCCCGCGTCGACTCGGCGAGCGACTGCTGGAACTGCTCCATCTTGGTCCGCAGCTCCTCGGAGGACGTCGACAGGATGCGTACGGCGAGCAGGCCGGCGTTGCGGGCGTTGCCGATCGACACGGTGGCCACCGGGACCCCGGCCGGCATCTGCACGATGGACAGCAGCGAGTCCATCCCGTCGAGGTACTTCAACGGCACCGGAACGCCGATCACCGGCAGCGTGGTGACCGCGGCCAGCATGCCGGGCAGATGTGCCGCGCCCCCCGCGCCCGCGATGATCACCGACAGGCCGCGGCCGGCCGCCTCCTTGCCGTAGGCGAGCATCTCCTCGGGCATCCGGTGCGCGGAGACGACGTCGGCCTCGTAGGGGACGCCGAACTCCTCGAGCGCCTCCGCGGCTGCCTTCATGGTCGGCCAGTCGGAGTCCGACCCCATCACGATGCCTACCTGCGTCATTCGCTCTCCTGACCGAGGTCGCCACGGAACCAGGCCGCCGCATGACGGGCCCGGGCGAGTACATCATCGAGGTCGTCGCCGTACGCCGTGACGTGACCGACCTTGCGACCCGGCCTCACGGCCTTGCCGTACAGATGCACCTTCAGCTGCGGGTCGCGCGCGAACGCGTGCGGGTACCCGTCGAACAGAGGGCCGGTCACGCTGTCCGGTGAGCCCAGGATGTTCACCATCACGGTCCACGGCGCACGCGCCTCGGGTGAGCCGAGCGGGAGGTCCATCACCGCGCGCAGGTGGTTCTCGAACTGGCCGGTGACCGCGCCGTCCATGCTCCAGTGCCCGGTGTTGTGCGGCCGCATGGCAAGCTCGTTCACTAGCACCCGACCGTCGCGGGTCTCGAACAGCTCGACGGCGAGGATCCCGGTCACGTCGAGGGCGCCGGCCACCTTCAGGGCGATCTGCTGCGCCTCGACGGCGAGGGCCTCGGGCAGACCGGGGGCCGGGGCGACCACCTCCCAGCAGATGCCGTCCTTCTGCACGGACTCGACGACCGGGTACGCCGCGGCCTGCCCCGAGGGGGACCGGGCCACGAGTGCGGACAGCTCGCGACGGAAGTCGACCTTCTCCTCGGCGAGGATCTGTACGCCGGACGCGGTGGCGGTCTCGAAGGCGGGGGCGCAGTCGGCCTCGGAGGCCACCACCCACACCCCCTTCCCGTCGTAGCCTCCGCGGGTGGTCTTGAGGACGACCGGGAAACCTCCATCGACAGCCGCGAACGCGGACACCTCGCCGGCGTCTCGCACCACGGCGTGCCGTGGGCTCGGGACGTCGAGCTCGTCCAGGCGGACACGCATCACGGCCTTGTCCTGGGCGTGCACCAGGGCGTCCGGGCCGGGACGGCAGGCATGACCCTCGGCGGTGAGGGTGCGCAGGTGGCCGGTGGGGACGTGCTCGTGGTCGAAGGTGACCACGGTGCACCCGTCCGCGACCTTCCGCAGCGTGTCCAGGTCGCGGTAGTCGCCGACCAGCGAGTCGGGGATCACCTGGGCGGCACAGACATCAGGCCCCTCGGCGAGCAACCGGAGGGGAAGGCCGAGCGCGACGGCGGACTGCGCCATCATCCGGGCAAGCTGTCCGCCACCGATGACCGCGAGCACCGGGGTGTCCGGTGTGGGCACAGGCGATATCACGGGAAGAGCGTAACCATGTGCTCTTCCCGTGAGGTCAGCTGGCCGCCTCCCTATGGACCTCGGCTTTTAAATAGACCGGTGGTTCTGTCTCGAACCGCAGACCGCGCCCTCTGATCGTGGTGATCAGAGTCGGTCGTCTCGTGTCGTCGCCGAGCTTCTTGCGCACCCAGCCGAGGTGCACGTCGATCGTCTTGGCGGACGTCCAAAAAGTCGTCTGCCAGACGTCGCGCATGAGCTCCTCGCGTGTCACGATCTCCCCAGGACGGCTGATGAGGGCATGCAGCAGGTCGAACTCCTTGTTCGACAGCCGAATCTCAACACCGTCTCGCCATACCCGACGCGAATCCGCGTCCAGGTCCACCCCCTGCACACTGAACATAAGGCAAAGGTAATCGGGCAAATCGGACACCGTGTCCGGATTTCGGAGAATGACCCGGAAGGGCTACCCCTGGTCTAGACACCCTGGGGTAGCTTCTCGTTTCCCTGGGGTTAACGCCCCGGAGCGATCAGTGCCGGCGCACCGCGACCGGCTCGACCACGCCGAAACCGCGCACCGGGCGCCCCGGCAGCGACCGGGTGTCGAACTGGTCCGGGGGCAGCAGCCCGGCCGTGACGTCGTCGGTGATCACCCGGTTCCGGCGGGCCACGCCGGTCAGCCGGGCCGCCATGTTCACCGGCGGACCGAACACGTCGCCGAGGCGCATGATCACCGACCCGGTCGCCAGCCCGAGGCGTACGTCGGGCAGCCGGGTGTCGTTGCCGATGACGTCGACGATGCTCAGCGCGATCTCCATCGCCCGCACCGGGTCCTCGGACACGAACAGCACCGAGTCGCCGAGCGTCTTGATCACCCGGCCGTGCTTGCCGGCAACCACGTCGGCGCAGCGGGACTCGAAGATCTCCACCATGTCCGCGAGCCGGTGCTCGTCCATCTCGTTGGACAGCGTGGTGAAGCTGACCAGGTCCGCGAACCCCACGGTGACGTCATAGGTGTGCAGGTTCTCCTCGGCGGCGCCGAGCGCCTCGATCCGGCCCACCGCGGCGTTGAGGTGGCGACGCCAGGAGTAGATCAGCAGCTTCTCGAAGGGGGCTCCCACCTGCTCGGCGACGCGCAGCGCGCTGCCGATCCGGCTGCCGGTGGCCTCCTCACCCGACTCCAGCTGTTCGACCCGGGCGGACAGCGTGGCCACCTGCCAGTCGGCGAGGCGGGCCATGGTCTGCCCGACTGCGCGGGTCAGCCGGACCGCGGTGTCGAAGTCGATGGCTCCGGCGTCGACGGCGCCGACGAGCGTGCTCAGCGCGCCGAGGTCGGCGTCGGTGAACGCGGCCTGCTCCCCCGCATCCGGGAAGCCGAGGGCGCGCCAGAGCCGGCGGGCCTGCTCGACGCTGACACCAGCGGCGTCGGCGACCTCCGAGCTGGTGAGCCCCGGGGACTCGCCGAGGATGGCCTTCTCGAGCTGCTCCCGGCTGTAACCCGGCGGCTCAGGTTCCGTCATCGGCGTGATGCGTCTCGGGGTCGAACAGCTGGTCACTGATCTTCAGGTGCACCTGCTCGACCTGCGGGATGTCATGCAGCTTGACCCGGCCCTGCTCGCTGGCGTCGGAGATGACCAGCGTGCCGCAGCCGAGGATCCGGTCGAGCAGCCCGTGCTCGTAGGCGACGTCACTGATCCGGGCGAGCGGGATGTCGTGGCCACGTCGGGTGAGGATGCCGGTGCGGGTGATCAGCCGGCGGTTGGTGACGGTGTACGTCGTGGTCAGCCAGGCCAGGAACCGCTTCACGACCAACCACAGGATCAGCAGGAAGGCGACGACCCAGATCACCAGCACGAGGAACCCGCGTGGGTCACCGCTGGGCAGCGTGCTCAGGTATCCCGCCAGTGCGGCAATGACGATCAGGATGAGCGCCGGGACCAGCAGCGCCTTGACATGGGTGCGCACCGAGACGATGACGAACTCGTCGTCGTTGAGCAGTTTCCTGGAGATCGCCACGCACAGATCATGTCATGTCGGGTGGAAGGACCTCGACCGGCGCGACCGCCGTTCAGACTGCGCGGACGTGCACCACGTCACCGGCGCCGAGCACCTTCAGCCCGGCGCCGGTCCGCACCTGGAGCCGACCGTCCGCGTCGATACCCGCCGCCTCGCCGTGCACCTGCTCGCCGGCGGGCAGGTCGACCCGGACCTGCCGCCCGAGGGTGTCGCAGCGGCGGACGTAGGACTCGAGCAGCCCCCTGCCGGCGTCACCCAGCTCGGCCTGCCACTGCACGTACAACGCCTCCAGCGTCCGCAGCACCTCGCGCAGGATCACCGAACGGTCCAGGGTCGCGGCCCCCTGCAGGGCCAGCGACGTCGCCGTCGGCACCGGCAGCTCCCCGCGGGTGGACGAGACGTTCAGCCCGATCCCCACGACCGCTGCGGCCCCGGCGGCTCGTTCGACCCGCTCCACCAGGATGCCGGCCACCTTCTGGTCACCGACGAGCACGTCGTTGGGCCATTTGAGGGAGCAGTCCACGCCCGCCGCCCGTCGTACGCCCTCCGACACCGCGATTCCCACCAGCAGCGGCAGCCACGGCCACCGTGCGACCGGCACCCGGTCCGGGGTGAGGAGCACCGAGAAGGTCAGCGCGGCTCTGGGCGGCGTCACCCAGACCCGGTCCAACCGGCCTCGGCCCGACGTCTGGTGCTCGGCCACCACGACGAGGCCGGCAGGCTCGCCGGCGCGGGCCCGTGCGGCCACCACGGCGTTGGTGGACGGTGAGTCCGGGAGCAGCTCGATCTCGCGCCACAGCGATCCGTCGCGGGTCAACGCCGCGGACAGGGCAACCGGATCGAGGGGTGGGCGGCGGAGGTCGTCGAAGGTCACAGGCACTACATTGGCGCAACGAGCACTAGGAGGCGAACCACTCGATGAGCGAAGCGGCCGACACGTCGACCATGGGCGGCACCGAGGTCCCCGAGGACAGTGCCATCGACATCCACACCACTCGAGGAAAGGTCGCCGACCTCGACCGCCGCCTCGAGGCAGCGGTCCACGCCGGCTCCGAGCGGGCGATCGAGAAGCAGCACGCGAAGGGCAAGAAGACCGCCCGCGAGCGGGTCCTGGAACTTCTCGACGAGGGTTCGTTCGTGGAGCTCGACGAGCTCGCGCGGCACCGCTCGACCGCGTTCGGGATGGAGACGAACCGTCCGTACGGCGACGGCGTCGTCACCGGCTACGGCACCATCGACGGCCGCCAGGTGTGCGTGTTCGCGCAGGACTTCACGGTGTTCGGCGGGTCCCTGGGGCAGGTCTTCGGCGAGAAGATCGTCAAGGTGATGGACCTGGCGATGAAGACCGGCTGCCCGATCATCGGCATCAACGACTCCGGCGGCGCCCGTATCCAGGAAGGTGTGGTCTCGCTCGGCCTGTACGGCGAGATCTTCCGCCGCAACGTGCACGCGTCCGGGGTGATCCCGCAGATCTCGCTGATCATGGGGCCCTGCGCGGGTGGCGCGGTGTACTCGCCGGCGGTCACCGACTTCACGGTGATGGTCGACCAGACCAGCCACATGTTCATCACCGGCCCGGACGTGATCAAGACCGTCACCGGCGAGGACGTGTCGATGGAGGACCTCGGCGGTGCTCGCTCGCACAACACCAAGTCCGGCAACGCGCACTACATGGGTCACGACGAGTCCGACGCGATCGACTACGTGAAGGCGCTGATCTCCTACCTCCCGCAGAACAACCTGGACGAGGCGCCGTCGTACGACGAGCCTGCCGACCTCGAGATCAGCGAGGTGGACCGTGCGCTGGACGCCCTGATCCCCGACTCGCCGAACCAGCCGTACGACATGCACACGGTCATCGAGTCCGTCCTTGACGACGAGGAGTTCCTCGAGGTGCAGGCGATGTTCGCACCGAACATCGTGATCGGCTTCGGTCGCGTCGAGGGTCGCCCGGTCGGTGTGGTCGCCAACCAGCCGATGCAGTTCGCCGGCACCCTCGACATCGACGCGTCGGAGAAGGCTGCTCGGTTCGTGCGCACCTGCGACGCGTTCAACGTCCCGGTGCTGACCTTCGTCGACGTGCCCGGTTTCCTTCCCGGCACCGACCAGGAGTGGAACGGCATCATCCGCCGTGGCGCGAAGCTGATCTACGCCTACGCCGAGGCCACCGTTCCGCTGATCACGGTGATCACCCGAAAGGCGTACGGCGGCGCCTACGACGTGATGGGGTCCAAGCACCTCGGCGCGGACATGAACGTCGCCTGGCCCACCGCGCAGATCGCGGTGATGGGCGCCCAGGGTGCGGTCAACATCCTCTACCGCAACGACCTCAAGGACGCCGCCGATCCCGAGGCGCGGCGGGCCGAGCTGGTCACGGAGTACGAGGACCATCTCGCCAACCCCTACCTCGCCGCCGAGCGCGGCTACATCGACGCTGTCATCCGGCCGCACGAGACCCGCACCGAGATCGTCCGCGCCCTGCGGCTGCTGCGCTCCAAGCGGGAGACGTTGCCTCCGAAGAAGCACGGGAACATCCCGCTGTGACCGACGAATCGACGACGCAGGAGCCTGGGTTCGCCGGAACGGAAGGCAGTCGAGGCGCCGCCGAGCCCGTGCTGTTCCTGGTGAAGGGCGATGCCTCCCCGGAAGAGGTGGCCGCCCTGGTCGCCGTGCTGCAGGCAACCGCCGCAGCCAACCCGGCCCGGCCCGCGCAGGAACCGTGGCCGGAGTGGTCGGCTCATCACCGCAAGGTGCGTGCGTCGTACCCGTCCGGTCCCGGTGGCTGGCGATCCAGCGCGATGCCACGCTGAGAAGGCTCCCGCAGCTGGAGATGCCACCAGGCCTCACAGGTCGCGACGACCGTCAGCCATACCAGCATCGCGTTGCGGAACGCGAGCAGCAGCACCACCCGGATCGACCCCGGGTCCTGCTGCGTCAGGTGGCCGTAGAACACCGGGAACACCAGGTGCGTCGCAGCCGTGGTGACCAGCAGCAGCACCGCCCACCGCCGGAGCCGCTGCACCCCCCGCTCGGTCCCCGCAACCGCCAGGCCGGCCGCGGTCATCGGGAGCAGCCACAGCAGGTACTGCGGGCTGAGCACCCTGCTGGTCACCATGAACGCGCACACCGCGACCAGGCACAGCCACGTCACCGCGTCCGGGGTAAGAGACGCACCGACGCGCCAGGCTCGCACCCACAGGGCAACCAGACCGACCAGCACCAGAGCGGCCAGCGCGCCCGTGACCGTCGACGTCGCCGACACACCAGGACCGGTGACCTCGAACGCGTTGTAGGCGGAGTACGCCACCTTGAACTCCCCCGGACCGAGCGCCCAGGCGAACATCGCGGGCGTGGCGGCGACTGACTCGATCTGCAGCCCCCGTTCGGCCTGCCAGGTCAGCGGCGAGACCAGCCGTGCCCAACCGGCGAGCGCGAGGCTGGTGAGGGTGAGGGCCGCACCGACCACCGCGAACACAACGAGCACGGCCCGACGCTCACGGGTCCGGGCCGACAACGCCGGCAACAGCAGGGCGGGCCAGAGCTTCAGACCGGTCGCGACCGCCCCCGCGCCGGCCGCTGCCCGCGGGTGAGTCACCAGGAGCAGCAGTGCGACCCCGGCCAGGATCCCTGGCACCAGGTCGAAGCGGGCGTATGCCGTGGCGCCCAGCAGCGGGACCGCAAGCAGCCACACCACCACCGCCGCGGCCCGTCCCCCGCGCACCAGCCGGTGCAGCAGGACGGTGAACGCGGCGTCGGTGAGCAGCGCAATCGCGAGCACGAGCTCGGAGTACAGGTCCGGGTGCCCTGACCACACGGCCAGCAGCCAGGGGACAGCGACCACCGCGACGCCGGGCAGGGGGTACTCGACCAGTGTCGAGGCGAGGCCGCGGTCCGCGACCTGCGACAGGCTTTCGGCGAAGTAGGCGACGTCGCCGGTGACCCAGCTCTGCGGGCCGAAGAACAGCCAGAGCACCAAGCCACGGGTCAGCAGCCACACCACCGCCGTCGAGGTCCTGCGCATCTGCCCCGCCCTCGCTACTAGGGTGTCCGCCGTGACCGAACCACACTTCGTGCCCCGCCCCGTCGACGCTATCGCGGACGCCTACGTCGACGACTACTGCGCACTCGACCCGGTCACCGCAACCGATCTCGGCGTCCCGGGCCACGAGGACCGGCTCACCGACCTCTCCCCCGACGGTTTCGCAGCCCGCGAGGCGCTGGTCCGCCGCGCACTGGCCGACGCGACCGGCGCGTCTCCCGCCGACGAACGCGAACAGGTCGCCAAGGACGCCTTCCTCGAGCGGCTCGGGCTCTCCGAGGAGATGTACGACGCGCACGTCACGCAGTCCGAGATCTCGGTCATCAGCAGCGGCCTGCACGACATCAGGCAGGTCTTCGACCTGATGGACACCGACAGCAACGACGCATGGGGCCACATCGACGCGCGACTCGCGGCCGTTCCCCGGACCCTCGACGGGTACCGGGAGACACTGCGCCAGGAGGCCGACGGCGGGCACGTCGCGGCCAGGCGGCAGCTGGCCGAGGTGGCCGCACAGGTGCGGGCATGGACCGGTCAGGAGGGCACCGGCGGCAGCTTCTTCGTCGACCTGGTCACCGGCTCCGGCGTCGAAGGGACGCTCCGCGCACAGCTGGACACGCATGCCGCGGCCGCGACCGCGGCGTTCGCCGACTTCGGCAGGTTCATCGACGACGAGCTCGCACCCCGGGGCCGGGAGGTGGAGGCGGTCGGCCGGGAGCTCTACTCGCTCGGGTCGCGCTACTTCCTGGGCGCGATCGTCGACCTCGAGGAGACCTACCAGTGGGGCTGGGACGAGCTCAGCCGTATCGAGGGCGACATGGCGCGGGTTGCCCGGCGCATCGTCCCCGGCGGCTCGGTCGACGATGCCGTGGCCGCCCTGGATGCCGACCCCGCACGCCACATCACCGGCACGGCGAACTTCCGGGCCTGGATGCAGGACCTGGCCGACCGGACCGTCCAGGAGATGGCCGACGTCCACTTCGACATTCCCGAGCCGGTACGGCGCATCGAGTGCTGCATCGCGCCGACCAACGACGGCGGCATCTACTACACGGGCCCGAGCGAGGACTTCCACCGCCCGGGACGGATGTGGTGGTCGGTGCCCGAGGGGATGACCGACTTCTCCACGTGGCGCGAGGTGACCACCGTCTACCACGAGGGGGTTCCCGGCCACCACCTCCAGGTCGCCCAGACCGCCTACCGCACCGAGAGCCTGAACCGGTGGCAGCGGCTGATGTGCTGGGTCTCCGGACACGGCGAGGGCTGGGCGCTGTACGCCGAGCGGCTGATGGACGACCTCGGCTACCTCGCCGACCCCGGCGACAAGCTCGGCATGCTCGACGCGCAGGGCTTCCGGGCCGCCCGCGTGATCATCGACATAGGCATGCACCTGCAGCTGGAGATCCCGCGGGACAACCCGTTCGGGTTCCACCCGGGCGAGCGATGGACGCCGGAGCTCGGTCTCGAGTTCATGCGGCAGCACAGCCGGGACGACGACGCACGCATCGTGTTCGAGGTCAACAGGTACCTCGGCTGGCCGGGCCAGGCGCCGTCGTACAAGGTCGGCGAGCGGATCTGGCTGCAGGCCCGTGACGACGCGGAGGCCCGGGCGGGTGCCGCCTTCGACCTCAGGTCGTTCCACCGCGCCGCCCTCGACCTCGGTTCGATCGGCCTCGACCCGCTGCGCGCCGCCCTCGGCCGGATCTCATGACCGGACGGCGGCTCGTCCTCGGCTCCGCTTCCCCGGCCCGGCTTGCCACGCTTCGCAGTGCCGGCGTCGATCCTGAGGTGATGGTGTCCGGCGTCGACGAGGCCCGGGTGACCACCTCGGAGCCGGCACGGCTCGCGGTCGAGCTCGCCGTCCTCAAAGCACGGGCCGTGGCGGCCCAGGTCTCCGACGCGGTGGTGATCGGCTGCGACTCGGTCCTGGAGCTCGACGGGGAGATCTACGGCAAACCGCACGACGCGGGCGAGGCGGTCCGGAGGTGGCGGGCGATGCGCGGCCACTCGGGCGTGCTGCACACCGGGCACTGCCTGGTTGACGCGGCAGACGGCCGGGAGATCTCCCGCTCGGCCGACACCGTCGTGCACTTCGCTGAGCTCAGCGATGCCGAGATCGAGGCGTACGTCGCCACCGGTGAGCCGCTCCACGTCGCCGGCGCGTTCACCCTGGACGGCCTGGGCGGCGCCTTCGTCACGGGCATCGAGGGCGACCCGCACAACGTGGTCGGGATCAGCCTCCCGCTGCTGCGCACCATGCTCGCCGAGCTCGGGGTCAGCTGGACGGAGCTCTGGGACCGGGACTAGGCCTGCGGGGACGAAACGACCCGCTTCGGGATGATGCCAGCACCCACACGAGGCCGAACATCATCCCGCCCCACCAGCAGGACAGGCCGAACGTCCAGCCGGGCGGTGAGAACCCCACGGTGACGGTGCGTCCGGCGGAACCTGCGGGCAGGTCAACGGTCAGCAGATAGCCGTCCACCGGGTCCGCGAACCTGCCGAGGTCGGTGTGGTAGCCGGGCCACGCCAGCCGGCTGAGCACCACGCGGCCACCGGCCGGGCCGATCCGGTCCACCTCGAGGCGAACGGTCCGGTCGTCCGAGGACACCACGGAGACGCTGGTGCCCGGAGCGGACCACACCGCGCCGCCGGCGCCCGGCACCGGCTCGTCACGCACCCAGGTCACCGCCCTGCGGGTCTCGTCGCTGACATGCCATCCGTCCGGGGGCGTGGACACCCGCTCGGGCGTGAAGTCGCCTCGCACCAGCAGCAGGGTGCTCACCCCGAGCAGGTCGACCCGCGCCTGCCCGGTGCCCGGCTCCTCGGAGAACAGCGTGTCCAGCAGCTCCGGGCAGGTGAACCCCGAGTAGCGGATGCAGTACCTGTCGTAGTAGGCCCGGAAGCTGATCGTGGTGTAGGTGTTCTGCACCGGGTGCGGGTTGAGGTACCACGCGGACCCGGAGAGAAAGTCCCGGGCGGCGCGCGGGTCGACCAGCAGCTCCGAGTACACGTCACCCACGACCATGACGTCACCCTCGGCCGTCGGGAGCTGGGTCCGGTAGTCGGCCAGGTGCGCCGGCAGATGGCGGTCCGGCGAAGGCGGATCCGGGAAGGTGACCTGTTGGACCACGAACAGGCCCAGCGTGAATGACGCCACGACGGCGGCGAGCGCACGCGGCTGCCGACGACCCGATGACACCAGCATCCACACGAGCGCCAGACCGGCGCAGCCGACCAGGACGCTCGCCAGGTGGCCGGTCCAGACACCCGGCGCGCGGACCACGGCCACCGCACCGGCAAGCACCACCCAGACGAGGCTCGCGACGAGCCGGCGCGGCGACGGTCGCCGGAGGAGGTACCTGCTGACCAGCACCACGCACAGCACCACGAGCATCTGCACCAGGAAGGTCTGCAGACGCAGCGGCCAGCGCAACGGGCCCAGCTGCGCGGGCCCGACGACGACCAGCAGCGTGGCCACGGTCATGAAGAACAGACCGGCCAGTGGCTGCCAGGTCCTACGAAGGCTGCCGAAGTCGATCCACAGCAGCACCGGCAGGAACCACACTGCGTAGGCGTACGGCAGGAGGTGCTCGGTCGTGCCGGGCACGGCTGCGGTCGGGAGCACCGAGGTGAACATGGCGAGCGGGTCCGTGGTGAACTTCCCACCGAACCCGCCGAGCGCCCCGCTGCGAATCGTCACCGGGGCGGTCAGCACTCCGGGCAGGTACACGGTGAACGCCACCAGCCCGGAGAACACCCCCACCCCGAGGACGCGCAGCGCCGCCGCCCGGTCCCTGACCATGCCGCAGTCGAGCAGGCACGCCAGGAGGACCAGGATCAGCATGATCGTGCCGTAGACGTAGCCGACCGTGACCAGCAGGTAGCACAGCAAGAGCGCCAGGATCGGGTTCGCCCGCTTCAGCATGGTCCTGCGCGTTGCCCACCACGCCCAGGGCAGCAGCGCCCAGATCATCAGGCCGGCCGCCCACGAGGGCAGGTCGAGGTACTGCGTCATCCCGCCCAGGGGCACCGCTACGGCCGCGACGTACGCCGCGGCGTGCGGTGCGCCGTAGGACCGGACGAGGACGTGGACACCCAATGCGCCGAGCAGGCCGAGCGCCATCTTGACGGTGGTCGCGAGCACCAGCACCTCGCCGGTCACCGTCGTGAGCAGACCGATGACCATGACCAACGGGTTGAAAAGGGCCCACTGTCCCTCGGCGGCCAGGTTGCCCGCCCGCCACGCCGCGGGGTCGAGCACCGGCCAGCTCCCCGCCCGGATCTGCTCACCGAGGTGGTGCCACCAGCCGTAGTAGGCAGCCTGCGTGTCGCCGTAGAAGTAGTGCCGCTGGTCGTGAAGCAGCGGCAGCAGCAGCACCACCAGGACGGTTGCGCTCGTGGCCAGCAGCCAGCCACGCGCGGCCCGGACAGGCCGGACAGGCCGTTGATCCCCCGCGAATCTCACGCGGCAATGTCTAGCATGTCGACCCTGCACCAGTTGTTGGCCGGTCCCACGGCGGGTCGCTGTGATAGAACGCATCTGTGAACGAGATGCCGTTTCTGTCGGCTGCGGGGGACGCGGTCAACCTGTCGGTCGTAGTGCCGATGTTCAACGAGCAAGCCGTGATCGGGGTGTTCCTCGCGCGGCTCCGGCCGGTCCTGGAGGGCCTCCGGCTCAGCTACGAGGTGGTCTGTGTCGACGACGGCAGCACGGACAGCACCGCCGAGGTGCTGTTCGCTGCGCGTCACGACTGGCCTGAGCTCAGGGTCGTGCGGCTGCTCCGCAACGCCGGCCATCAGGCGGCGCTGACGGCCGGGTTCGACACGGCGCGCGGAGACCATGTCCTGACCATCGACGCGGACCTCCAGGACCCGCCCGAGACGATCATCGAGATGGTCGAGATCGCCCGTTCGGAGCAGGTCGACGTCGTGTACGGCGTGCGCAGCGACCGCTCCTCCGACTCGTCGTTCAAACGCCTCAGCAGCGACCTGTACTACCGGATGATGCGTGGGGTCGCCGGCCGGCAGGTGCCCCACAACGCCGGTGACTTCCGGCTGGTCAGCCGCCGGACCGTGCAGGCCATCCAGCGCCTGCCGGAGCACGGCCGGGTGCACAGGCTGGTGATCCCCTGGTTCGGGTTTCCCTCGGCCGAGGTGACGTACGTCCGGGAGCCCCGGGCAGCCGGGAACACCAAGTACCCGCTGGCGAAGATGGTCGGGCTGGCGTTCGACTCGCTGGTGGCCTTCTCCGCCGCACCGCTCAGGATCGCGACCTGGGCCGGTTTCCTCGGCGGTCTCATCTCCGTGCTCGCCCTCGTCTGGTCGGTCTACGGGTGGCTCACCGGGACCACGGTGCCGGGCTGGACCTCGATCCTGGCCACGGCCGGGTTCATCGGCGCCGTGCAGCTGGTCTGCCTCGGCCTGCTCGGTGAGTACGTCTCCCGGATCTTCACCGTGGTCCAGCAGCGTCCGACGTACCTGATCGGCTACGACAGCCTGAGCGACTCCGAGTACCTGACGCGTCGCTAGACCTTCGCGGCAGGACTCCGGTCCGTCACGGGCTTCGTGGCCGCCACGAAGACCGATGACCCGAACGGCAGGTTCCGGTCGTGCAGCAGCCGCTCGTCCAGCCGCGTCAGCAGCATCAGCATCCGTTCCACCCGTGCCGAGACCTGCGGGACGCCGACCACGTCGGCCGGTGCGTGCGCGGCCCCGTCGAGCCGCTCCCTGACCCGGCGCACCAACCGTTCCGCGGTGAAGGCGGGGAACACTGACATGAATGCATACGTCGCCCGGTCCACGACGAGACCGGACCGCTCGACCGCCTGCGTCGCACGCAGCCGGGTGTAGCGGCGGTGGTGGCCGTTCTCCACGTCGAAGCCGGTCCACGCCCACTGGTAGGCGGGGACCGAGAGCAGCAGCCTTCCGCCGGGGGCGAGCACCCGGCGCAGCTCGTCGAGGGCAGCATGCTCGGGTGCACAGTGCTCGACGACGTCGAAGGCGGTGACCACGTCGAACACGCCGTCGGCGAACGGCAACGAGAGAACGGACCCGCAGACCCCTCCCCTCGCGAGGCCCCGGGGGTCGAGGTCGAGGGAGACGTGGTGCCCGCGCCCCCGCAGCCAGCCGATGCTCGGCCCGTCGGCGCTGCCCACATCGAGGATCCGGCCCGGCGCCCCGACGTACCTCTCCAACGCGACGCGGAGCAGCTCCGAGCGGGCGCGGTACCACCAGTAGTCCGGCTGGTCGATGGAGGGCGAGCCGCCGTGAGGCTTGTCCGTGCTCATTGCTGGAGGTCTCCCACGACGTACTTGTTCTGGCGGGCGGCTGCCTTGGTGGGGCTCAGGAAGATGTAGCTGCGGATCGCCCAGAACCGGGCGGCTGTGCCGAGACCCAGGCCGATCACGTTCGCGGAGACGTTGTCGGAGACCGGGTCGTCGAGGTGCAGCAGGTACCGGCTGACCGTCAGACAGAACAACGGGATCGCCATCGAAAGGATGCTGATCCCGAAGAAGACGAGTCGGCCACCGGCGAGGCCGACCGCCTCTCGATGCCGGAACGCCCAGGACCGGCTGCCTCGGTAGCTGACGAGCATCCCGACCAGGTTGCCGAGGACGAACGCGACCAGCGGCTGCTCGTGCATCGGTCCGGGTCCACCGAGGTAGCCGTGGACGAGGCCGTTGAAGATGAGCAGCGCGACCAGGGTGGCGACTCCGCCGACCGCGAGGAACTTGGCGACCTCACTCGCGAGGCGTTGCAGTCGTGCACCCATGGCGCAAGCGTAGTGGCAGCGGTGGTCACTCCACCGGAAGACCGAGCCCCCGGGCGATCAGCATCCGCTGCACCTCGGAGGTGCCCTCACCGATCTCGAGCACCTTGGCGTCGCGGTAGAAGCGGGCCACCGGGTACTCCTCCATGAACCCGTACCCACCGAAGACCTGGGTGGCGATCCGGGTCGCGGTGACCGCGGACTCGGTGGCGTAGAGCTTCGCGACGGCGGCGGCCTGCTTGAACTCCTTCGCCGGCCGGCCTGCGTCCTTCATCGCGGCGGCCTTGTAGGTGAGCGCGCGCGAGGCCTCGAGCATCACCTGGAGGTCGGCGACCTGGAAGGCCACGCCCTGCTTCGCGCCGATCGGGACTCCGAAAGTGGTGCGCTCGCCGGCGTACTGGAGCGACATGTCCAGGCAGGCCTGGATGCAGCCGACTGCGAGCGCGGCGATCGCGACCCGGCCGTCGTCGAGGGTGGCGAGGAACTGCGCGAACCCGCGGCCCCTGTCACCGAGCAGGTTGGTCTCGGGGACCCGCACGTTCTCGAACGAGAGCGGGTGGGTGTCCGAGGCGTGCCAGCCGAGCTTGTCGTATGCCGGCTCCGCGGTGAACCCGGGTGTGCCGGACGGGACGATGATCGTCGAGATCTCCGGCTTCCCGGCTCCCCCGTCCGTCCGGGTGCCGGTGCGGGCGGTCACGGTGACCAGCGAGGTGATCGCCGAGCCGGAGTTGGTGATGAACTGCTTCGAGCCGTTGACGACCCACTGGCCGTCGACCAGGTCGGCCTTCGTCCTGGTCGCGCCCGCGTCGGACCCGGATCCCGGCTCGGTCAGCCCGAAACCCGCCAGGGTGCGCCCGGCGACGAGGTCCGGCAGCCAGGTCTTCTTCTGCTCGTCGGTGCCGAAGGTCAGGATCGGGTTGATGCCGAGCCCCACGGCAGCCTCGAGCGTGATGCCCATCGACTGGTCGACCCGGCCGATCTCCTCGATCGCCAGGCACAACGACGTGAAGCCGCCGGCTGCGTCGTCGAGTCCAGCGCCACCGAACTCCTCGGGAGCGGTGAGCCCGAACAGGCCGAGGCCACCCATCTTGGTGACCACGTCGGTCGGGAAGTGGTGGTCCCGGTCCCACTGCGCTGCGTGCGGGGCGATCTCGGCCTCCGCGAACTCGCGGACGCTGCGGCGGAACTCTTCGTGCTCGCGGGAGAGCTCGTAGGACATGGGACACCTTCCGGTCGACGCATCGGGTCGTGGGAACGCGATGCTTTACGCTTACGTAAACGTAAGGCACTATAGTTCGTGGCAGGTTGCAGCGCAAGGAGGAACGATGAGCGAGCAGGGCACGGCACCCGCGACGACGGAAAGCACCTGGACGATCGCGGAGCTGGCGGAGGAGTACGGCCTCACCCTGCGCACCATCCGGCACTACGAGGACGTCGGCCTGCTCACCCCCGAGCGTCGTGGCACCACCCGCGTCTTCCACAACCGCGACCGGATCCGGCTGGCGCTCGTTCTGCGCGGCAAGCGGCTGGGCTTCTCCCTCGACGAGATCTCCAAGATCGTGAACATGTACGACGAGCAGCCCGGCGAGGCGGGCCAGCTGCAGTACCTCCTGGACCAGATCGCGGTACGCCGGGCCGAGCTCGAGCAGCGCAGGCGCGACATCGACCAGTCCCTGGACGATCTCGACCGGGTCGAGGCGCGCTGCCGCGAAGAGCTCACCAGGCTCTGACCCCGGAGTTCCGGACCGGACTGGACCGGACCCCGAATCGGGGCGTGAGATGCCTAGCCAGTGGGCACCCTTCGTTGTAATCTCACACAGAGTCGGATTGTCTACAAACCTACGAAGTGCGCAGGCGAGTGAGGCTCTGTTCGCCTTGCGACGCGTCTCGGGCAACGCACAGCGCGCTGTCCTGGCCTACATGACCTGGCCAACGACATCGAGGAGCAGCGATGGGGTCCACGGCAGCGAACGAAACCACGGGGACCAACGAGGTTCCTCCCGGTCTGTTGAGACGCGCGATCGGCGCCTCCGCGATCGGGAACGCGACGGAGTGGTTCGACTATGGCATCTACGCCTACGGCATCACGTACATCTCGGCAGCACTCTTCCCCGGCAACACCGAGGAGGCCACGCTCTTCGCGCTGGCAACGTTCGCGATCTCCTTCCTGGTACGACCGCTCGGCGGCCTGTTCTGGGGACCGCTCGGCGACCGGCTCGGCCGGAAGGCCGTGCTGGCGGTCACCATCTTGCTGATGTCCGGAGCCACGCTGCTCGTCGGGCTGATCCCCTCCTACGACACGATCGGCTTCTGGGCCCCCGCGGCGTTGATCGTGCTGCGCATGGTCCAGGGCTTCTCGACCGGCGGTGAGTACGGCGGAGCCGCGACCTTCATGGCGGAGTACGCCCCCGACAAGAGGCGCGGCTTCTACGGCAGCTTCCTGGAGTTCGGCACCCTGGCCGGCTTCTCGCTGGGCGCACTGCTGATGCTGGGCTTCTCGGTCGCGCTCGGTGACGACAACATGCACGCCTGGGGCTGGCGGCTGCCGTTCCTGGTCGCCGCGCCCCTGGGTCTGGTGGGGATGTACCTCCGCTCCAGGATGGAGGACACCCCGGTCTTCCGGGAGATCGAGCAGCAGGGCAAGAAGGAGCATGAGACCGGCACCCAGTTCAAGGACCTGCTCGCGGGCTACTGGAAGCCGCTGCTGCTGCTGTCCGGCTTGGTCGTTGCGCTGAACGTGGTCAACTACACGCTGCTCAGCTACATGCCGACCTACCTCGAGAAGTCGATCGGGCTCTCCACGGACTGGTCCCTGGTGGTGCCGATCATCGGCATGCTCGCGATGATGGTGTTCCTCCCGTTCGCCGGGCATCTGTCCGACCGGGTTGGGCGCAAGCCGCTGTGGTGGACCTCGCTTATCGGGCTGTTCGTGATGGTCGTGCCGATGTACCTGCTGATGTCCACGAACGTGCTCGGAGCGGTGGTCGGTTTCGCCGTGCTCGGCCTGCTGTACGTCCCCCAGCTGGCCACCATCTCGGCCACCTTCCCGGCGATGTTCCCGACCCATGTCCGGTACGCCGGGTTCGCGATCGCCTACAACGTCTCCACCTCGCTGTTCGGCGGCACGGCCCCAGCGGTGAACGACGCGTTGATCGCCTTCTTCGACAACCCGCTGATGCCGGCGTACGGGATGATGGTCGCCTGCGCCGTGGGGGCGGTCGCGATGCTGTTCGTCGTGGAGACCTCGGGCTGCTCGCTCCGCGGTACCGAGATCCCCGGCACCGAGGAGTCGGAGCGGGAGCTCGCGGAGATGGACGCCAAGTAACGGCCGACCAGGTCAGCCGGTGACCGCGGCGACGGAGTCGGCCCAGACAGAGACCGCCTCGTCGACCTGGTCCGGCTGGACCACCAGCGCCGGGATGAAGCGCACCACCTGGCCCCAGACGCCACAGGTCAGCAGGAGCAGGCCGCGCCTGGCCGCTTCCTGCTGTGCTGCCGCGGCGGTTGCGCCGTCCGGGTTGCCGTCGGCGTCGCGGAACTCGTTGCCGAGCATCAGCCCCAGTCCACGCACATCGGTCACCGCCGCGTGGTCGCCGGCCACCCTGACGAGCCCCGCTCGGAGCTGGTCACCGCGTTCGGCCGCGTTCTCGACCAGCTTCTCGTCGTTGATCACGTCCAGGGTCGCCAGGGCGGCCGCGCAGGCGACCGCGTTGGCGCCGTACGTCCCGCCCTGGGAGCCCGGCCACGCCTTGGCCATCAGCTCCGAGGAGGCCGCGATGCCGGAGAGCGGGAAGCCCGAGGCCAGCCCCTTGGCGGTGATCAGCACGTCGGGACGGATCGCGAAGTGGTCGCCACCCCAGAACCGGCCGGTGCGGCCGAAGCCGGTCTGGACCTCGTCCACCACAAGCAGGATGCCGTGCCGGTCGGCCCGTTCGCGGAGCCCCGCGAAGAAGCGCTCGTTGCCGGGCACGTAGCCGCCCTCGCCCAGGACCGGCTCGACGAGGAAGGCGGCGGTGTCTGCGGGTGAGCTCGCGGTCGCCAGCAGGAAGTCGAGCTGCTTCAGCGCGAAGTCGGTCGTTTCCTCGACCGGCCAGCCGAAGTGGGTCGCGTCGGGGAAGGGGGCGATCTGGACCCCGCCCATGATCGGGCTGAACCCGGAGCGGAACTTGGTGCCGGACGTGGTCAGCGACGCCGCCGCCACCGTCCTGCCGTGGAAGCCGCCGTGGAAGACGATGATGTTCGGCCGACCGGTCGCCTGTCGGGTGAGCCGCAGCGCCGCCTCGACCGCCTCCGAACCGGAGTTGGCGAAGAACATCCGGTCCAGCCCCCGGGGCAGCACCTCGCCGAGCCGGTCGGCCAGGGTCAGCAGCGGACGGTGCATCACCGTCGTGTACTGCGCGTGGATCAGCCGGCCGACCTGACGCTGCGCGGCCTCGACCACCCGGGGGTGGCAGTGCCCGGTGCTGGTCACCCCGATCCCGGCGGTGAAGTCGAGGTAGCGGCGGTCCTGCTCGTCGAAGAGCAGCACACCCTCACCGCGGGCGGCGACGACACCCGTTGCCTGCTTGAGGATCTGCGATAGTTCAGCCACGGCGACCCCTCTGGTAGATTGTTGACAATCAGCGTATCTGACTCGAAAGTGATGTCAACGCCCCGGCCACGGACCACCTGATCTGCCAGGTGTCAGGCCGTTCACCGGAAGGACAAGAGCGATGACGACAGTGCCCGGGATCGTGACGAGACTGCCGAAGCAGCTGTACGTCGACGGCGCGTGGGTCGACGCAGCCGGCGGTGCGACGTTCGACGTACTCGACCCGTCCACCGGCGAGGTTCTGTGCGCCGTCGCCGACGCCGGCCCGGACGACGGTCGTGCGGCGCTCGAGGCGGCCGTCGCCGCGCAGGCGGGGTTCGCCGCGACCACACCGCGCGAACGGGCGGACATGCTCACCCGGGCGTTCGACCTGCTCCATGAGCGGGTCGACGACCTGGCGCTGCTGATGACCCTGGAGATGGGAAAACCCCTGGCCGAGGCCCGCGGCGAGATCGCCTATGCGGCCGAGTTCCTGCGGCACTTCGCCGGCGAGGCCGTGCGCGTCGACGGCGGCTACCAGGTCGCCCCCGGTGGCGGTGCCCGGTTCCTGGTCACCAAGCAGCCGGTCGGGCCGTGCCTGCTGATCACCCCGTGGAACTTCCCGATGGCGATGGGAACCCGGAAGATCGGGCCGGCGATCGCGGCCGGATGCACGTCGGTGATCAAGCCCGCCCACCAGACCCCGCTGTCGATGCTCGCGCTCGTTGACATCCTGGCCGAGGCCGGTGTCCCCCGCGGCGTCGTCAACGTGGTGACCACCACGGACGCCAACGGGGTGATGGAGCCACTGATCAGGTCGGGTCTGGCTCGCAAGCTCTCGTTCACCGGGTCCACCAAGGTCGGCAAGATCCTGTTGGAACAGTGCGCCGAGAAGGTGCTCCGCACATCCATGGAGCTCGGCGGCAACGCACCGTTCATCGTGTTCGAGGACGCCGACCTCGACGAGGCCGTGGACGGTGCGATCGCCGCAAAGATGCGCAACATGGGCGAGGCGTGCACGGCAGCCAACCGGATCTACGTGCACGAGGAGATCATCGAGGAGTTCGGCAACCGGCTGGCCGCGAAGATGTCGGCCATGACAGTCGGCCGGGGCGTCGACGACGGCGTCCGGGTGGGGCCGCTCATCGACGACGTCGCGCTGGACAAGGTGTCCGAGCTGGTGGCCGATGCCGTCGCCCAGGGCGCCCGCGTGCTCACCGGAGGCGAGACCGTCGGAGGCAAGGGCTTCTTCTACCCTCCGACGGTCCTGATCGACGTCCCGGGGACGGCGCGGATGGCCGACGAGGAGATCTTCGGCCCGGTCGCACCGCTCACGTCGTTCAAGGAGGAGGCCGAGGTGGTCGGGGTCGCCAACGCGACCGAGTTCGGCCTGGTGTCCTACGTGTACACGAACGACCTGCGCAGAGGCTTGCGCGTCGCCGAGTCCATCGAGAGCGGCATGGTCGGCCTCAACCAGGGCGTCGTATCGAACCCGGCCGCACCCTTCGGCGGGGTCAAGGAGTCCGGGCTCGGCCGGGAGGGAGGCCGCACCGGGATCGAGGAGTTCCTCGAGACCAAGTACGTCGGCATCGCGCTCGCCTGATCAGACCGTGGCCACCGGCGTCGGCGAGTCGGCAGTCAGGCGCGCCAGGGCATCATCCATGTGCGCGACCAGCAGCTCGTCGACCAGCTTGGGGGCGGAAGCCCGGAACGCCTCGGCGATGCCATGATGCTCCGCCACCCGGTCGCCGGGAGACCCGTAGGCGTCCTTCAGCGCGTGGATGCACATGCGCGTCTCGGTCAGCAGGGTCTTGTGGATCCGGGTCAGGCGCGGGCTCTCCGCAAGCGCGACCAGCACCTCGTGGAAGCTCACGTCGGCGTCTCCCACGGCGACCGTGTCCTTGCGGGCAGCGGCCGCTGCCATGTGCTCGGTCGCCTCGACCAGCCGGTCACCGGCGGCCACCGGGTCGTGCCGGAAGATCTGCTCGGCCGCCGCGCGCTCGATCGCGCTGCGGGCGACGTACATGTCGTGCACGTTCTCCGACGTCATCTCGATCACGAAGAGGCCCCGGTTGCGGATCGACACCAGCAGGCCCTCCTGGGTGAGCCGCTGCATCCCCTCGCGTAGCGGTCCCCGGCTGACGCCGAGCTCGCGGGCGAGCTCGGCCTCACCGAGCTGGGCTCCCGGCTTCAGCTCACCGTGGCCGATCGCCTTCCGCAGCTTCTCGGCGATGATGCTCGGCGTGGACTCTCGCACCAGCGGTTCGATGAAGCGACCTGTTGTCGTCACGGCTCTTCTCCAGTCCCGGGACGCACACCACCCGGCGTGCGAACGATGCAGGTTGTCAGACGCAGAATAGTGATCCCATCCCCTCCAAGGAGGGAACCGGACCCAGCAGGTCGAGCCCCTCCCAGACGGTGACCTGGTTGGCGGTCAGCACCGCCGTGCCGGCCGCACTCTCCAGCTCGTCGAGCCAGGCCAGCGAGTGCATCGCCGTGTCGGGCACCAGCAGCGCGTCGGCTCCGCCGGTGTCGATGTCGCTCACCAGGGCGACCACGGCGTCCCGGTCGAGAAGGCCGACCTCGGCGGCGGTCAGGATGTCGTGGCTGCTCAGGCGGGTGACCTCGAGGCCACCCTTGACCAGGAACTCGACGAAGCGATCCGCCACGTCGGCCGGGTAGGAGGCGGCGACGGCCACGTTCTGTACGCCGAGCTTGTGCGCCGCGTGCACGAAGGCGAGGGAGGTCGAGGACACCGGGACCCCGGCGAGGGCCGCCAGGTCGTCGACCTGACGCCGGGCGCCGTCCCACCCGAACACGAAGCTCCCGGACGTGCAGGCCCACATCACCGAGTCCGGGGGGTCGCCGGCCGCCCGTCCGGCCAGCCGGCGTGCCCCTTCCGCCAGCCGCGCCGGGCTGCCGAGATCGAGCAGGGCATCGACCCGGTGGGCATCCTCACCGACGGAGGTGTGCACCAGCGGCAGTCGGATGGCACCCTCGAGCCGTGCCTCGAGCGCGGGGAAGTCGTCCTCCGCCCCGAAGCCCGGGTAGAGGAGCCCGACCGTCGCGCAGGACGGGGCCTGCGGGGTGCCGCTCTCGGTCATCTTTCCTCCGACATTCAGCTGCAGATTGTTGACAATACTACCCACCGCGTTGCCCGCGCGACGTGTCGAGCAGGCGCAGTGCGGTCAGGGCGTAGGCCCGGGCGGCGACGAGCAGCTCGTCCACCGGGACCGACTCGTCCGCGCGATGAGCCTGGCCCTCGACGGAGCCCGGGCCCAGGACGACGACGGGGACACCGGCGTCGCGCGCCACGAACCCGCCGTCGCAGGCGGCCGTCCAGCCGCCCAGCGGTCGACCCGGTCCGCCGGCCGCAGCGAGCGCGGCATCGACGGTGACCACGAAGGAATGGTCGGCGGGGGTCTCGAAGCCGGGCATCTCCATCACCAGCGCCATCTCGACACTCAGCCCATCGGCGCCCAGGTCGGAGCCGGTCAACCGGCGCCTGGCCTCCTCGAGCACGTCACTGCCCGCCTCGCCCGGAAGCAGCCGCCGGTCGGCGACGACCCTGCACTCGGCCGGCACGATGGAGGTGCCGCTGCCTCCCGCGACCAGTCCCACGCTCCAGGTCGGCGGACCCACGAGGGGGTGGGCGTGCGCGGCAAGGTCGGCGTGCCATCGCTCGAGGACGGCGATCGCCGCGGCCGCACCGTAGATGGCGTTGACCCCCTCCCCCGGGTTGCCCGAATGGGCTGCCCTGCCGTGGACGAGCAGCTCCAGGTAGCAGTCCCCGCGCGCCGCGATGATGGTCTGCAGCTCGGTCGGCTCGGCAACGACACAGCCGGCGTAGTGGGATCGGTCAGCTCCGGCCATGAAGTGGCGGATGCCCTTGCCGGTCTCCTCCTCGTCGACCAGAGCGGCCAGCTCGACCGGGCCGGCGAGGTCGACACCGGCCCGCCGCAGCGCAGACATCGCGACCACACAGGCGGCCAGGCCACCCTTCATGTCGGTGGACCCCCGGCCGAAGAGGCGACCCTCTCGCACCGCTCCGCCGAGTGCGTCCACCGTCCAGCCGTCACCGACCGGCACCACGTCGGTGTGGCCGAGAAGCAGCACCCCTGGACCCTCGCCACCGGGCACGGTGGCCGAGAGGTTCGACCGTTCGGGCTCGACCTCGGTGAGCCGGGGCTCCAGGCCACGCTCGGCGCACGCGTCGGCGAGCACGGCGACCGTCGCGGCCTCCCCGCCCGGCGGGTTCTCCCCCGGGGCGTTGACGAGTGCCGTGGTCAGCTCGGTGACCTCGGCGACCGAGATCAGGTCCAGCACGCCTCTCTCGTCAGGCGTGAGCCGGTCACCCACGACGCGGGCCGTCGCCCTTGCCGGTCATCCGGTCGATGGCCCGGCGCAGCCGGAGGATGCCCTCCTTGGTGCGTTCCGGGGCGGTGGAGGCGAAACACAGCCGCAGTGCATCGTGGAACCGCCCGGCCGGCGAGAATGCCGGGCCGGGGATGAAGGCCACTCCTTCGGCGAGGGCGACCTCGAACAGCTCCTGGGTGTCCACGCCGTTGCTCAGGGTGACCCAGAGGAAGAAGCCGCCCTCCGGGTCGGTCCACCGCGCGATGTCTCCGAGCTGCTCCTCCAGCGACGCCTGCATGGCCTGCTTGCGTCGGAGGTACTCCGCCTGCTGGGTGACGAGGTGCTTCTCCAGGTGGCCACCGGTCAGGAAGCCGGCGAGCAGCCGCTGGGCCGGCAGGTTGGTGCAGGTGTCCATCGCCTGTTTCGCGTTGATCAGCAGCTGGTGCAGCTCCGGCGCGGTGTCCACCCAGCCCACCCGGAGTCCGGGGGCGACGATCTTGGAGAAGGTCCGAACCGAGAACACCAGCGGCTCGCCGGCGCCGAGCTCGCGCAGGCTGGGCAGGTGGTCGCCCTGGAACCGCAGCATCCCGTAGGGGTCGTCGTCGATGAGTACCGACCCCCACTGCCGCGTCAGCTCGAGCAGCTGGTACCGGCGGGCCAGGGAGAGGGTCGCTCCGGACGGGTTCTGGAAGGTGGGAACGGTGTAGATCGCCTTTGGCGTGCGACCCGCCTTCTCCACGAGCTCGACCATCGCGTCGACGACCATGCCCTCGTCGTCGACCGGCACCTCGAGCAGCTCGGCGCCGTACGACAGCGCCGTCGCACTGCCGTTGGTGTACGTCGGTGACTCGACGACCACCAGGTCGCCTGGGTCGACGAACAGCTTGCAGACCAGGTCCAGGCCCTGCATCCCGCCGGCGGTGATGGTCAGCCGGTCTGCCGTGGTCTCGTCGGTGGTTCCCTTCAGGACGTCGAGCAGCGCCTCCCGCAGCGGCGGGTCACCCTCGGTGGCTCCGTAGTCGAAGGCGTCCGGCGCCTCGGGGCCGAGGGCCGTGGCGCCGATCTTGGACAGGATCTCGGCCGGGATCGCCTCGGCGGCCGGGCTTCCCATCGCGAAGCGCACGATGTCGTGGGACTGCTTGTGCAGCAGCGACGTGCTCGAGTCGATCACCGATCCGACCAGTCCGTCGGCCCGGGCGGCGAGCGGGAGTGAGTTCAGGGTCTGCATGGGCTGTTCACCTTCTGGTCGTGAGTTCCTGCGGGACATCGGTGAGCCGTTCAGGTGACGACTCCGTGACGACGACCGGTTCGGAGAGCTCGTAGCCCCAGCCGTCCATCCACATGCCGAGGATGACGTGGAAGGCCATGCCGGCACGGAGCACGGTGAGCTCCTCGGCCCGGAGGCTGACCGTGCGTTCGCCCCAGTCCGGCGGGTAGCCGATGCCGATCGAGTAGCCGATCCTCGACTTCTTGGTGAGCCCGTGCCGGTTGATCACCGCGTTGAACGCGGCATGCACGTCTCGCCCGGTCGCACCCGGGACCAGGGCCGACAAGGCCTCGGCCATCCCGTCCCGCACCACGTCAGCGGTCTCGAGCAACCGACGTGACGGCGACCCGAGCATGACCGTGCGCGCGAGCGGGGCGTGGTAGCGGCCGAAGACCCCGGCGAGCTCGATCGTGGTGGCCTCCCCCGCCACGAACGGCAGGTCCGTCCAGGTCAGGTGGGGTGTGCCCGCACCGGCTCCGGTGGGCAGCAACGGGACGATCGCGCTGTAGTCACCCCCGTGCTCGGCAGTGCCGCTGGCCTGGGCGGCCATGATCTCCGCGGCCACGTCGCACTGACGGCGCCCGACCCCGATGGCGTCGAGGGCAACCTGCATCGCACGTTCCGCGATCGAGCCGGCGACGCGCAGCTGCGCGATCTCGTGCTGGGACTTCACCACCCGGACCCAGTTGACCAGCTCTTCGCTGTCGACGATCCGGCTGTGAGGCAACGCCGCGGTCAGCGCCAGGTAGGCCCGCGCCGAGAGGAAGTGACAGTCCCCCTCGATCGCGACCACCGTCTCCGGTCCGTCCGGGAGCGCGGCGCACTCCCGCGCGGTGGCGATGATCCAGTCGAAGGGATGGCAGTCGTCGCGGTGCACCAGCTCCTCCGGGTAGCCGTGCACCTGGTCGTCGGGAAGGATCGCGGTGAAGCGGGCACCCGCGGCGTCCATGGCGCGGGCGAACAGGTGCATCTTCCCGTCGGCCGGCACCACCAGGCACTGAGGCATGTAGAAGGACCAGGCGTCATACCCAGTGAGGTAGAAGAGGTTCGCCGGGTCGGTCACCAACAGCGCCGACACCGACCGGGCGGCCATGGCGCGACGCACGCGGGCCAGCCGGTCGGTGAACTCGTCCGGGCTCACGCCCTTGCGGAAATTCTCAGGGGAGGTCCGGGGGGTCATCCACCGCCTCCTTCCCGGCAACGGATAGGTTGCAGATTGTCGACAATTGGAGCGTACGGGGCGAGTCGCGAACCGGGCAAGGACGCGGCTTCACGAGCCGCACAGCAGCTGCCCGGGTCCGACGGGTGCCCGGCCGATCGCCCGAAGACCCGCCCAGACGGTGGCCTGGTTGGCCGTGACCACGGGTTTGCCCAGCTCTCGCTCGAGGTCAGCGATCAGGTCGTAGGTCGCCAGGTTCGTGCAGGAAACGAAGATCGCGTCGGCCGCAGGGGCATCGGCTCTCCGCACCAGGTCAGCGGTGGTCTCGAGGTGCACCTTCCAGATGTCGCTGGTGAGCCCGAGGTGGGCGCTCCCCACCAGGTCGAACCCGGCCTCGGCCAAGAAGTCGTCCAGCCGGATGATCAGGCTTTCGTGGTACGGCGTCGCCACCGCGATGCGACGGATCCCGAGGTGGGCCATCGCCGCCAGCAGCGCACCGCTGGTGGTCACCGCGGCCGGTGCGCCGGCGTTGCGCATCGCGGCCACAAGCGTGCGCTCACCCGCCATCCCCCTGATGAAGCTGCCGGACGCGCAGGCGTAGGCGACCACGCCGCACCCGGTGGCCATCAGGTCGCGCGTGCTCCCGGCGACCAGGTCGGCGTCGGAGATGGCCGCGACCATGTCGAGGGTGACCTCGTGCGGATGGAACGACGTCCGGGTGAGGAACAGCGACACGTCGTCGGGCACCCAGCGCCAGAGCTCCCGGTCGAGAGCCATGTCGTGCGGCACCACGACGCCGACGCCGACCTGAGGCGGGAAAGCAGGACCCATGGGGTAGATACTGCGCCAATGACAGATTGTTGACAATCCTACCGCCCATTTCTAGGCTCGACCCGTGGCGAGCTCCCCGGACCGGCGACCCGTGATCGCGGTGCTCTGCGCGACCCAGGGGGACCGGCCGGGTCACATGGGACCGGTCGAGTCCCGGGCCGAGGTCCGCTACACCGACACCGACGGGCTCGCCGAGGCGATCACCGGGGCCGACGCGCTGCTGCTGTGGGACTTCTTCTCCACCGCCGTGCGTGACGTCTGGGACCACGCCGACCGGCTCACCTGGATCCACGTCGCGGCGGCGGGAGTGGACAAGCTGCTGTTCCCCGAGCTGGTCGAGTCACGCGTCACCGTCACCAATGCGCGCGGCGTGTTCGACCGGCCGATCGCCGAGTTCGTGCTCGCGCTCATCCTGGCCCGGGCCAAGGATCTGCCGACCAGCTACCGGCTGCAGGGCGCAGGCTCATGGCGGCACCGCGAGAGTGCGGGGATCAACGGCACGAACGCCTTCATCGTCGGCACCGGCGCGATCGGACGGGAGACCGCGCGGCTGCTCCGTGCGGTGGGGATGAACGTGCGCGGCGCCGGACGCACGGCCCGGTCCGGTGACCCCGACTTCGGTGACGTGGTCGCCAGCGAGGCGCTCGCCGAGTACGTCGGCTGGGCCGACCATGTCGTTGTCGTTGCACCCCTGACCGACAAGACCCGAGGGCTGATCGACGAGAAGGTGCTAACGGCGATGAAACCGTCAGCCCACCTCGTCAACGTGGGCCGCGGCCCCACCGTCGATGAGCCCGCCCTCGTCCGCGCCCTCGACGGCGGCCAGATCGCTGCGGCATCGCTCGACGTCTTCGCCGTGGAGCCGCTGCCCGACGAGAGCCCGCTCTGGTCGATGGCGAACGTGGTCGTCACACCGCACATGTCCGGGGACGCCGGCGGATGGCTCGACACCCTTGCGGAACAGTTCGTCGACAACGCGCACCGATGGCTCGACGGCGGGGAGCTGACGAACGTGGTCGACAAGCGGCTCGGGTTCGTGACGTCCTGATGACCGATCTCGCCAGGATGAGCGCGGCCGACCTGGTCTCCGGCTACCGCAGCGGGGACCTCTCGCCGGTGGACGCGACCCGGGCCGCTCTCGACGCGATCTCCACCTACGACGTCGCCGTCAACGCGTTCGTGCGGGTCGACGCGGAAGGCGCCCTGGCCGCTGCCCGACTGTCCGAGGAGCGGTGGCGCGCCGGTCGACCGCTCGGACCGGCGGACGGTGTGCCGGCGTCGGTCAAGGACATCTTCCTGACCGCCGGCTGGCCCACACTCCGGGGAACCCGGCTGATCGAGGAGGACCAGGCGTGGTCCGAGGACGCACCGGCTGTTGCCCGCCTGCGCGAGTCAGGTGCCGTCCTCCTGGGCAAGACGACGACCCCGGAGTTCGCGTGGAAGGGCGTCACCGACTCGCTGAGGCACGGCGCCACCGGCAATCCGTGGGATGCCCGCCTGACCGCCGGAGGGTCGAGCGGCGGGTCGGCCGCCGCGGTGGGGCTGGGGATGGGCACCTGGTCGATCGGCACCGACGGGGGTGGCTCGGTGCGCATCCCGGCCTCCTTCACCGGCACGGTGGCGATCAAGCCCACGTACGGCCGGGTCCCGTTGTGGCCGGCCAGCCCCTTCGGGACACTGGCGCACGCCGGCCCGATGACCCGGTCGGTGCTCGACGCCGCGATGCTGCTCGACATCGTCGCCGGCTTCGACCCACGCGACTGGTCCGCGCTCGCGGCGCCCTCCGGGTCGTTCGTCGATGGTCTCGAGGACGGCGTCGCCGGACTCACGGTGGCGTTCTCACCCACCCTCGGCTTCGCCGCCAACGATCCGGAGGTCGAGGCCCTGGTCCGGAGGGCGGTGGCGGAGCTTGCCGAGGGAGGTGCGCACGTCGAGGAGGTCGACCCGGGGTTCGAGGACCCTCTCGAGGCGTTTCACGTGCTCTGGTTCGCCGGCGCCGCCAAGGTGCTCGAACCCTACGGCCCGGCGGCGCTGGACAGGATCGACCCAGGACTCCGGTCGGCCGCGGAGGAGGGCGCGGCGTACACCGCGTCCGAGTACCTCGACGCCACCGCGGTGCGGATGGACCTCGGGCTGCGGATGGCAAGGTTCCATCAGCAGTACGACCTGCTGCTGACCCCGACGATGCCGATCACCGCGTTCCCCATCGGGCAGGACGCACCCGACGGATGGCGCTCGCAGCGGTGGACCAGCTGGACGCCGTACACCTACCCGTTCAACATGACCCAGCAACCGGCGCTCAGCGTTCCGTGCGGGTTCACCGGCGCCGGCCTACCGGTGGGCCTGCAGGTGGTCGGGCCCCGGCACGCGGACCGGCTCGTGCTGCGCGCCGGCCGGGCCTACGAGCGGGCCACGGACTGGGCGTCCGTCGTACCCACGCCGACCATCACCTGAACCACCCACGGAGGACGCCATGCCCCGGTTCATCAACCTGACCCTCGAACGACGTGGCACGCAGTGCGTCGCGCGGCTTCTCGACGACGAGGCGCCCCGCACCGCGAACGCGGTCTGGGAGGCGCTGCCGCTGTCCGGGCAGGTGTACCACGGTAAGTACGCCCGCAACGAGATCTACAACCTCGTGCCGGCCTTCGCCGAGGTCGAACCGGGCAAGGAGAACATCACCGTCACCCCGATCCCGGGCGACCTGTGCTACTTCGCGTTCGACGACGACGACCTCGGCAACCCGGCCTACGGCTACGAGGAAGGAGACGAGCACACCGGGCTCAGCGCGATCATCGACCTGGCGCTGTTCTACGGACGCAACAACCTGCTGATCAACGGCGACCAGGGGTGGGTGCCCGGCAACGTGTTCGGGACCGTGGTGTCGGGACTGGAGGAGATGGCAGCCGCGTGCCAGGACATCTGGATGGGCGGGGCCAGGGGCGAGACGCTCACCTTCGCTCGCGCAGACCCTCCGGCTGCGGCCCACGGGCACGGCAGCGCAACGTGACCCGGTTGCCGGCGTCGTAGTCGCCGGCGGACCGCCGCACCTCGGGCCGTGAGTCGAGCAGCGCCGGCCAGTCGTACTGCTCCTCCACCTCGAGGTCGTAGACGTCGAGCATCAGCTTCAGGGCGGGCACGGACGGCCAGCCGGCGACGGCCTGCTGACCATGTGACACCTCGTCCTTGGCCGCGTTGGCCTGCCTACTCGTACGGTTGACGTTGACGCGGATGAGCGGCTCGTCACCGAGGATGACCTTGGTGTCGATGATGCAGTACTGCGGCTTGGCGTCGATGATCCCGCGGAACAGCTCGCCGTACCTCAGCGTGTGGTAGATGAAGCCGAGGCACATGACGACGTCGACGTCGAACTCCTTGCGTGCCAGCACCTGGAACATGTCACCCCGGATGAACTTGTAGCGGTCGGTCGGGACGCCGTACTCCGCGAAGGTCTTCCTCGCGTTCTCGACCAGCGGCCGCCTGGCCTCGACCCCGGTCACGTGCGCGGCGCCCGCCTTGAGGGCCGCGAACGACCAGCGGCCGTCGTGGCTGGCGAGGTCGAGGACGCGAGCGCCGTCCAGGATGTCGCGGTTCGCCTCGATCATGGCCTCGCGGCGCAGGTCGAGCCTGGTCGCGGTCTTTGCAGTCTTGCTGGTCTCGTAGAACAAGGGGTAGTCGTCGAAGAACACGTCGGGGCCTCCCTGGAAACATCGTTCGGACGACCCTAACCCGAGCCGTCCCGACGGGCAGGTCATAGACTCCGCATGGATTCGAAGCAACCAGAAACTGACGTCGAGGGAGCAACGCGTGTCCGGTACGCCCGAGGTCAAGCCACTGCAGAAGGTCCTGATCGCCAACCGCGGTGAGATCGCGGTCCGTGTGATCCGCGCCTGCAAGGACGCCGGGATCGGCAGTGTGGCCGTGTACGCCGACCCGGACCGCGACGCCCTGTTCGTGCGACTGGCAGACGAGGCACACAGTCTCGGTGGCGCCACCCCCGCCGAGTCGTACCTGTCGGTCGAGAAGATCATCGACGTCGCCAAGAAGGCCGGTGCGGACTCGGTGCACCCCGGCTACGGCTTCCTCGCCGAGAACTCCGGGTTCGCGCAGGCGGTGATCGACGCCGGCCTGGTCTGGATCGGACCGCCTCCCGCGGCCATCGACAGCCTCGGCGACAAGGTGCAGGCCAGGCACATCGCGCAGAAGGTGGGGGCACCCCTGGTCGCGGGAACCCCGGACCCGGTGAACGACGCCGACGAGGTGATGGCCTTCGCCCGTGAGCACGGCCTGCCCATCGCGATCAAGGCCGCCTTCGGGGGCGGTGGCCGCGGGCTCAAGGTCGCCCGGCACGAGGACGAGGTCGCCGATCTCTACGAGTCAGCGGTCCGCGAGGCGGTCACCGCGTTCGGACGCGGCGAGTGCTTCGTGGAGCGGTACCTCGACAAGCCTCGTCATGTCGAGACCCAGTGCCTGGCCGACCAGCACGGCAACGTGGTGGTCGTGTCGACCCGGGACTGCTCGTTGCAGCGCCGCCACCAGAAGCTCGTCGAGGAAGCGCCGGCCCCGTTCCTGTCCAAGGAGCAGATCGACGACCTGTACAGCTCGTCGAAGGCAATCCTGAAGGAGGCCGGCTACGTCGGCGCGGGAACGTGTGAGTTCCTGGTCGGTCAGGACGGCACGATCTCGTTCCTCGAGGTCAACACCCGGCTCCAGGTCGAGCACCCGGTGACCGAGGAGGTCACCGGCATCGACCTGGTCCGCGAGATGTTCCGGATCGCCGCCGGCGAGGAGCTCGGGTACGACGACCCGGTCGTCGAGGGTCACTCGATCGAGTTCCGGATCAACGCCGAGGACGGCGGCAGCAACTTCATGCCGGCCCCCGGGACACTGACCCGCTGGCACCAGCCGTCGGGCCCCGGTGTGCGGGTGGACGGTGGCTACGACCAGGGCGAGACGGTTCCCGGTGCCTTCGACTCGCTGGTCGCGAAGCTGATCGTCACCGGGCGGGACCGCACCCAGGCTCTGGAGCGGTCGCGGCGGGCGCTCGACGAGTTCGTGGTCGAGGGCATGCCCACGGTCATCCCGTTCCACGCCGCGGTGGTCGACGACCCGGCGTTCATCGGCGACGGCGACACCTTCTCGGTGTTCACGTCGTGGATCGAGACCGAGTTCGACAACCAGATCGCCCCCTTCCACGGCGCGACCGCCGACGCTGCGGCATCTGAGGAACGCCAGAGCGTGACCGTCGAGGTCGGCGGCAAGCGCCTCGAGGTGGTGCTCCCGGCCGGGTTCGCGGCCGGTGCCGCCGCTCCCGCTGCTGGGGCGCGCAAGCCGAAGCGCGAGAAGAGCAAGAAGGCCGGTGCCGCGGCCAGCGGTGACTCGCTCACCTCGCCCATGCAGGGCACGATCGTGAAGGTCGGGGTCGAGGAGGGTGCGACCGTCGCCGAGGGCGACGTGATCGTGGTCCTCGAGGCGATGAAGATGGAGCAGCCGCTGAAGGCGCACAAGGCCGGAACGGTCACCGGGCTGACCGCCGAGGTCGGCGCCACGGTCAGCAGCGGCGAGGTCATCTGCGACATCAAGGAATGAAGGCGGCCCGTTCGACCACGAGCCGAGACCGCAACCCCGGACCGACCACCGACCACTAGCCTCGGGGCATGTTCAGCAAGGTCCTGGTCGCCAACCGTGGCGAGATCGCCATCCGTGCCTTCCGTGCCGCCTACGAGCTGGGCGCCCAGACGGTCGCGGTCTTCCCGCACGAGGACCGGGGCTCCGAGCACCGGCTCAAGGCCGACGAGGCCTACGAGATCGGCGAACGTGGCCATCCGGTGCGTGCGTACCTTGACCCGGAGGCGATCGTCGCCACTGCCGTCCGGGCGGGCGTGGACGCGATCTACCCCGGCTACGGGTTCCTGTCGGAGAACCCTCAGCTGGCGGAAGCCTGCGCCAACGCCGGGATCACGTTCATCGGTCCGACCGCCGAGGTCCTGACGCTGACCGGGAACAAGGCACGCGCCATCGCTGCGGCCAGGGCAGCGGGTGTGCCCACCCTGGCGTCGGTGGAACCGACCACGGACGCGGACGCGCTGGTGGAGTCCGCGCAGCACCTGCCGTTCCCGCTGTTCGTCAAGGCGGTGGCCGGTGGCGGCGGGCGTGGCATGCGCCGGGTCGACGACGCCAAGGACCTGCGCGAGGCGGTCGAGACCTGCATGCGCGAGGCGGAGGGCGCATTCGGCGACCCCACGGTGTTCATCGAGCAGGCCGTGGCCGAGCCCCGCCACATCGAGGTGCAGATCCTCAGTGATGGTGAAGGCAACGTCATCCACCTGTTCGAGCGGGACTGCTCCGTGCAGCGCCGCCACCAGAAGGTGGTCGAGATCGCTCCCGCTCCGGGGCTGGACCCGGAGATCAGGAAGCGGATGTGCGCGGACGCGGTGCGGTTCGCCACGGAGATCGGCTACCGCAACGCCGGCACCGTCGAGTTCCTCCTCGACCCCGACGGCAACTACGTGTTCATCGAGATGAACCCGCGGATCCAGGTCGAGCACACGGTGACCGAGGAGGTGACCGACGTGGACCTCGTCCGGGCCCAGATCCGGATCGCGGCCGGCGAGACCCTTGCCGACCTCGGGCTGGAACAGGACGGAATCTCCCTCCGCGGCGCCGCGCTCCAGTGCCGGATCACCACCGAGGACCCGGCGAACGGGTTCCGTCCCGACACCGGGAAGATCACCACCTACCGCTCCCCCGGCGGCGCCGGTGTCCGGCTCGACGGCGGCACCACCTACACCGGGGCGGAGGTGAGCGCCCACTTCGACTCGATGCTGACCAAGCTCACCTGTCGCGGACGCGACTTCGCGACCGCCGTCGAACGAGCCCAGCGGGCGATCGCGGAGTTCCGGATCCGGGGCGTTTCCACGAACATCCCGTTCCTCCAGGCCGTCCTGCACGACCCGGACTTCCGGGCCGGCGGGGTCACCACGTCGTTCATCGAGGAGCATCCGCATCTGTTGACCGCCCGCTCGTCGGCCGACCGCGGCACCAAGCTGCTCACCTACCTCGCCGACGTCACGGTCAACCAGCCGCACGGCCCCGCGCCGGTCTCGCTGGACCCGGGCGGCAAGCTCCCGCAGATCGACCTCGACGTCCCCGCGCCGGACGGCAGCCGTCAGCTGCTGCTGTCGGTAGGCCCCGAGGAGTTCGCCCGCCGGCTGCGTGAGCAGACGCCGATAGGCGTCACCGACACCACCTTCCGGGACGCGCACCAGTCGCTGCTGGCCACGCGGGTCCGCACCCGGGACCTGCTGGCCGTGGCCGGCCACGTGGCCCGGATGACGCCGAGCCTGCTGAGCGTGGAGGCCTGGGGCGGTGCGACGTACGACGTGGCGCTCCGCTTCCTGTCCGAGGACCCCTGGGAGCGGCTCGCCGCGCTACGGCAGGCGGTGCCGAACATCTGCCTGCAGATGCTTCTGCGGGGCCGCAACACGGTGGGATACACGCCGTACCCCACCGACGTCACCAACGGCTTCGTGGAGGAGGCCGCGGCCACCGGAGTCGACATATTCCGGATCTTCGACGCGCTCAACGATGTCGAGCAGATGCGGCCGGCGATCGAGGCGGTGCGCGCCACGGGTACGACGGTCGCGGAGGTCGCGCTCTGCTACACCGGTGACCTGTCCGACCCGGGCGAGTCGCTCTACACCCTCGACTACTACCTCGACCTGGCCGGCCGGATCGTCGACGCCGGCGCACACGTTCTCGCGATCAAGGACATGGCCGGTCTGCTGCGCGCCCCGGCCGCGCGCACCCTGGTCACCGCACTTCGGGAGCGCTTCGACCTGCCCGTGCACCTGCATACCCACGACACCGCGGGCGGACAGCTCGGGACGCTGCTCGCCGCCATCGACGTGGGCGTGGACGCGGTCGACGCGGCCTGTGCGGCCGTTGCCGGCACGACCAGCCAGCCGGCCCTGTCCGCGCTGGTCGCGAGCACCGACCACTCCGACCGGGAGACCGGGCTCGACCTCGCCGCGGTGTGCGACCTCGAGCCCTACTGGGAGGCCACCCGGCGACTCTATGCGCCGTTCGAGGCGGGGCTGCCGTCACCCACCGGCCGCGTCTACACCCACGAGATACCTGGCGGCCAGCTGTCCAACCTGCGCCAGCAGGCGATCGCGCTCGGCCTCGGCGAGAAGTTCGAGCAGATCGAGGACATGTACGCCGCCGCCAACGACATCCTCGGCAACATCGTCAAGGTGACCCCGTCGTCGAAGGTGGTCGGTGACCTCGCCCTCCACCTGGTCGCGGTCGGCGCCGACCCGAAGGAGTTCGCCGAGGATCCCGGGAAGTTCGATGTGCCCGACTCGGTCATCGGGTTCCTTTCCGGAGACCTCGGCGACCCACCAGGCGGCTGGCCCGAGCCGTTCCGCACCAGGGCACTCGAGGGACGCAGGAGCCACCCCCCGCAGCCTGCGCTCACCGAGGAAGAGAGGCAGGGCCTCGCGCAGCACCGGCGGCCGACCCTGAACCAGCTCCTGTTCCCCGGACCCGCCAAGGACTTCAACGAGTCCCGGGAGAAGCACGGCGACCTGTCCGTGCTGCCGACCACCAACTTCCTCTACGGGATGACCCCCGGAGCGGAGTACCCGGTCGACCTAGAGGAGGGGAAGCGGTTGCTGCTCGGCGTCCAGGCGATCAGCGGCGCCGACGAGCGGGGCTACCGGACCGTGATGTGCACGATCAACGGGCAGCTCCGGCCGGTCAGCGTGCGCGACAGGTCGGTGTCCTCCGACGTACCCGCCCAGGAGAAGGCCGACCCCGGCAAGCCCGGCCACGTCGCCGCCCCGTTCGACGGCGTGGTGACGATCGTGGTCGAGCAGGGTGCGGCCGTGAAGGCCGGCGACACCGTGGCCACGATCGAGGCGATGAAGATGGAGGCCTCGATCACCGCGCCAGTCGCAGGCACCGTCGCGCGACTCGCGCTCGACGGGACCCGGCAGGTCGAGGGCGGCGACCTCGTCCTGGTGCTGAACGGCGGCTGACGCCGGCGTCGAGCTCCGGGCTACCTGTAGATGCGCACCCGGACGCGGTCCACGTCAGTGAAGTGGGCGACGTACCCGTGCTCGAACTCGGCGCGCTGGCCACGCGGGATCGCGAAGCTCGACTTCACCGGCCATCCGAGCGCCGACTCGACCCCACCGACGTGCAGGTAGCGCTGGGAGATGCGGCCGAGCAGCGGAACCGTGCCCGTGCCGCGCCTCCGGAAGATCGTGCCCTTCTGGAACTGCACCCACTGGCCGGTGACGGCGGCCTGCACCGCGCTCCGCGGCAGCCCGAGCTCGGAGCGTGGGCCGCCGAGGCCGCGGTACCTGTGCAGGATCGGGCCGAACAGCTCGCGTGCACCGGTGCGCGGCGAGTAGAAGATCCGGCCGCGGTCGAAGGCCTGGGCTGCTCCGTTGGTGACCCGGTACTCCTTGCTCTTCACCGCTCCGAGCGGCGACTCCGTGCCCCCGATGGTGGCCCACCTGGAGATGATCGGGGTGGGGTCGATCGTGAACCAGTTCGAGCGTAGGCCGAAGGCCCACCTGAACTGGTCGCCGGAGATCGTGACGTCGCCGTGGGTCCCGTCGAGCACGACGCTGTTCACCCGGCCCTGCCAGTCGCCGTTGCCGTCACGGTTGACCACGAGGATCCGGCGCAGCGTCCCCAGAGACGGGTAGCTGCGCTCGAAGCGCCCGGCGTCGATGGTGGTCGTCCAGGTGTGGACCGGGTTACCGCTCCATCCGTCGTACGGGTCCGGCTTGGAGGTCAGGTACGGAACGCTGCCGGCCGAGGTCCACCCGCCGCTGCTGGAGGAGAACTGGGTGAACGCGGCCTTCCCGGCGTAGGTCAGGATCTGCCGGCGGGTCGCCGTCACGGCCTGGTTGCTGCGCGAGTCCTCGCCGCTGACCCCGCCGTACACCTGACACGACGTGGTGTCGCAGATCTGGTAGTAGCGTCGCCGGTTCTGCGCGCGGGACCAGGTCGCGTACGTCCGCGCCGCCACGGCCTGTGCCTTGACGGCCTCCGGGCTCCAGGACGCGGGCATCTCGTAGGGCACGACGCCCTGCACGTACTGGTCCATGGAAAGCACGTTCACGGTGTCTCGTACCGGCGAGCTCGGGGACGGCGAGGCCGACCGGAGAGCTCCCCGGTAGGCCCGTGCGCCGGACGGTGTCCACAACGTGACCGGGCCGAGCCCGAAGAACTCGCCGTCACCCTGCAGGGTCGTCCTCCCGCCGGGCTTGAACAGCCGCCAGCGGTTGGTCAGGTAGCCGACCCTGGTCCGGCCGTCCACGACGTCGAGCCGCCAGCGGGTCACGCCCTTGATGGTGGGCAGCGGGTGGGTCTGCCCGGTCCCGAGATCACGCACGGTCAGACCCGCGGTCGGGCTGACCAGGACGTCGGAGGTCGTGTCGGCGGTTATCAGCACCCGGACCAGGCCGCGCACCTTGGACCACGCGGTACCCGGGTAGTAGAAGTCGACGATCTCCTTGTACGACTTGCCTTTCAGTGCCGCACCCTGCGCACCGTACTGCGACATGCCGTGCCCGTGACCGTAGCCGTGTCCGCGGACCACCACCTGCTTGTCCACCGGCACCCAGTACGACTGGTCGGTGGATACCGCACCGGCAGGTCCGGTGCCGGCCCCTGCCACCACCGCGGCCGCTGCCGCCATCGAGAAGGCGGCAGCCCACGCCGCCGGAGTACGTGCCCTCATCTGCTACTCCCCTGGTTCCGCATCCGCCGGTACGACGAGCGCGCGCTTCCCAACGCACCCTCGGGACCTGTGACGAATGTGAATGCTGAATGCTCAAGTGACAGAGATTATGCACGGACGAATGGCCCGGTTGTCATTAACAGAATGCATTTATAAATCACGTCAAAGTAATTACCTGCCTGTAGTTCGACGCATTTCCGACGGTCTATTTCTGCCGCTGGATAGGCTGGACGACATGGAACTCCTCATCGTGCTCCTCGTCATCGGCGGCTTGATCTTCCTGGTCAGCAGCGTGTCCAAGGCCAACCGGAAGCGCGAGCTCGAGCAGCGCAACGCCGCGCAGCTGGCCGCCGTGCGCAAGGTGGCCGACGAGGACGTCACCCGGTTCGGTGAGGAGCTGCAGCGGCTGGACGCCGACATGCTCGTCACCCCCCTCGACGAGGCGATGCGCCAGGACTACCAGCGGGCGCTGGACTCCTACGAGGCCGCCAAGGAGACCCTGCGGCAGGCCGGGGAGCCCGACGACATCAAGCACGTCACCGAGGCGCTCGAGGACGGCCGGTACGCCGTCGCCTGCGTGCTGGCCCGCAAGAACGGGCAACCGCTCCCGGTACGGCGGCCGCCGTGCTTCTTCAACCCGGCGCACGGCCCGTCCACCACGGACATCGAGTGGGCGCCGTCCGCCGGCATCCCCCGCCAGGTGCCCGTCTGCGCCGCCGACGCCGACCGTGTCGCGCAGGGAGCCGAGCCGGACATCCGCACCGTGCAGCAGGGGTACGAACGGGTGCCCTACTGGCAGGCCGGCCCCGCCTACTCACCCTGGGCGACGGGTTACTTCGGCGCCTACGCGATGTCAGGCCTGCTTCCCACGTTCATGCTGCTGACGTTGCTCTCCCCCACCTGGGACGGCGGCATGGTCGAGGGTGGTGACACCGACTTCGGTGCAGGAGACGGCGGAGGCGGGGACGGCGGTGGCGATGCCGGAGCCGGAGACGGTGGCGGCGACGGTGGCGGCGACGGTGGCGGGGATGCCGGTGGTGGAGACGGCGGCGGCGGCGACTTCGGCGGTGACGGCGGTGGTGGTTTCGGTGGCGGCGACTGGGGCGGCGGCGACTTCGGCGACTTCGGCTTCTAGCCGTTGAAACCCGCCACGTTCACCGTTGAGACCCGCCTCGTTCACCGTTGAGATGCGCCTCGATCAGGCGTTGTAGCGGTGCAGCCGGCGGGCGGCCTCCGCGATGGATCCGCTCATCGACGGGTACACCGTGAACGCGTGCGCAAGCTGGTCGGCGGTAAGGCTCTCCGAGACAGCGATCGCGACCGGATGGATCAGCTCGCTGGCACGGGGAGCCACGACGACGCCGCCGACGACGATCCCGGTCCCCGGTCTGCAGAACAGCTTCACGAACCCGTCCCGCACGCCCTGCATCTTCGCCCGTGCGTTGCCTGACAGCGGCAGGGTGACCGCCTCAGCCTGGATCTCGCCTGCGTTCACGGCGTTCTGCGACCAGCCGACGGTGGCGATCTCGGGGGCGGTGAACACGTTCGACGACACGGCCTTCAGGTTCAACGGCGCCACGGCGTCACCGAGGAAGTGCCACATCGCGATCCGCCCCTGCATGGCGGCCACCGAGGCCAGCATCAGGATGCCGGTGCAGTCGCCGGCCGCGTAGACGCCCCGGGCCGACGTCCGTGAGACCCGGTCCACCGTGATGAAACCGCCCTCGTCAAGGGCCACGCCTGCCTTGTCGAGGCCGATGTCGTCCGTGTTGGGGACGGACCCGAGGGCCAGCAGGCAGTGCGAACCCTGCACGGTCCGCCCGTCGGTCAGCGTCACCGTCACCAGGTCACCGTCCCGGGTCACCGACTCCATCCGCGACTTCGACAGCACGGTCATCCCGCGCCGCTTGAAGACCGCCTCGAGGACCTCGGCGGCGTCGGCGTCCTCACCAGGGAGAACCCGGTCCCGGCTCGAGACGAGCACCACGTCGATACCGAGAGCGTTGTAGGCGCTGGCGAACTCCGCGCCGGTGACACCGGACCCGACCACGATCAGGCGCTCGGGGCTCTCCTGGAGGTCGTAGACCTGCTCCCAGGTCAGGATGCGTTCGCCGTCGGGCTGTGCGCTGGGGAGCGTGCGCGGGCTGGCACCGGTGGCGACGAGTACGGCGTCGGCCTCGAGGGTCTCCCGGCCACCCTCGGCGAGCTCGGCAACGACCTGGTTCACCCCATCGAGGTGCGCGCGGCCACGCAGGATGCGGACGCCGTCGCGGGTGAGCCGACGCTCGATGTCCGTGGACTGGGCCAGCGCGAGTGCCTTCACGCGGGAGTTCACCCGGCGGAGGTCGACGGTCACAGCCCCCGGCTTGCTGTCCGGGCCGTCGAAGGAGATGCCGAGCTCCGCAGCCTCTTCCATCTCTGCCATCAGCTCGGCGGTCGCGATCAGGGTCTTGCTAGGCACGCAGTCCGTGATCACAGCGGAACCACCGAGGCCGTCCGAGTCGACGACCGTGACCTCGGCCCCCAGCTGCGCGGCCACCAGCGCCGACTCGTAGCCACCAGGTCCGCCGCCGACAATCACCACACGATTCACGGGCCCATTCTTGCGTTGCTGCCCACGTGTGGCCAATCCAGGGCGATACGCTCCGTGCCGTGCCCCTCTACGCCGCCTACGGGTCGAACCTCGACCCCGCCCGGATGGGTGAGCGCTGCCCGCACTCGCCGCTCCGCAGCACCGGTTGGCTGGTCGGCTGGCGGCTGACCTTCGGTGGCGAGGAACACGGCTGGGACGGCGCCCTCGCGACGATCGTCGAGGACCACTTCGAGCAGGTCTTCGTTGCGGTGTACGACGTGACCGACGACGACGTCGCCCTGCTCGACAGCTGGGAGAGCGCGGACTCCGGTCTCTACCGCAAGACCCGGGTCCGGGTAGTGACGATGACCGGCGAGCAGGTGGCCTGGGCGTACGTGCTCGACGCCTACGAGGGCGGCCTGCCCTCCGCGAGCTACCTCGGGGTGCTCGCCGACGCAGCCGAGGCTGCGGATGCACCGGCGGACTACGTCACTGCCCTGCGCGCCCGGCCGTGCCGTTCCAGCGGTCTCTGACGCCGGCTACGAGCCTGCCCGCGTGGAGGCGTAGAAGCGTCGGTGCAGCTCCTGCATCTGCTCGGCGAGCTCGGCCACCGGGCCCACCACCGTGACGTCGGGGGCGACCTCCTGCACCGGCAGCGCCCGGACCGGCGAGGGCGCGCCTCCGAGCTCCGTCAGCCAGGCCCCGAGCTGCTGCGACGAATGCACGTAGACGATCCGTCCCAGTCGGACCCACCCGTGAGCCGCGGCGCACATCGGACAGTGCTCGCCGGAGGTGTAGACCGTGGCTTGCGCCCTTTCCTCCGGCGTCATGTTCGTCGCCGACCACCGGGCCAGCGCGAACTCCGGATGCCTGGTCTGGTCGCGGGCCGTGGTCTCCCGGTTGCGGTCCTCCATCAGGACGGTCCCGTCCCCGGCGACGAGCACCGACCCGAACGGCTCGTCGCCGGCGGCCATGGCCTCCTCGGCCAGCTCGACGCAGCGGCGAAGGTGCCGCATCTCGTCATCGGTCAGCTCGACGCCTGTCATGGCCAGCAGTCAACCACGGGCAGGTTGCTCTACGCTGCCTCAGGTGAGCACTGACACCACCCCACAGGACCTTGCCGCACTGGCCGCCGACCGGCTCCGCGAGCTGACCGGCGTCGAGAACCACGACGTGGCCCTGGTGATGGGCTCGGGGTGGCTGCCCGCGGTCGACGCGCTCGGCGAGGCAACCGCGGAGGTGCGTACGACGGACATCCCGGGGTTCGCACCTCCGGCCGTCGCAGGTCATGCGGGGAAGATCCGCTCGGTCCGCTCCGGGAACAGCAACCTGCTGGTGTTCCTAGGCAGGACCCATTTCTACGAGGGTCTCGGCGTGCGGTCCGTCGTACACGGGGTCCGGATGTCCGCGGCAGCCGGATGCAGGGTCGCCGTACTCACCAACGGATGCGGTGGCCTCAAGGCAACGTGGCAGCCCGGAACGCCGGTGCTCATCAGTGACCACATCAACCTGACCGGGACCTCCCCGATCGAGGGTGCGAACTTCGTCGACCTCACAGACCTGTACAGCGGTCGGCTGCGCGCACTGTGCCGGGAGGTTGACGGGACCCTCGACGAGGGTGTCTACGTGCAGTTCCCCGGCCCGCACTACGAGACTCCCGCCGAGATCAACATGGTGCGCGTGATCGGCGGCGACCTGGTCGGCATGTCCACCACGCTCGAGGCCATCGCCGCTCGCGAGGCCGGCATGGAGGTGCTCGGGATCAGCCTGGTCACCAACCAGGCCGCGGGCATCACCGGTGAGCCGCTCAACCACGAGGAGGTCCTGGAGGCCGGCAGGGCCGCGGCCTCCCGGATGGGCGAGCTGCTCGGCTCGATCATCCCGAAGCTCTGATGCGGGTCCTGGTCACCGGCGCTGCCGGAAGCATCGGCTCCGTCGTCTGCAACGGCTTGGTCGACCGCGGATACGACGTGCTGGGCCTCGACCGGATGGTCGAGCCGGAAGGGTTCACCGGTGGATGGTTCACCGCCGACTGCGCCGACCCCGACGCCGTCGACGCGGTGTTCGCGAACGCCCTCAGGAGCGGTGGCCTGGAGGCCGTCGTGCACCTCGCCAGCATCCCGGACGAGGCCTCGCTCCCGGACATCCTGGAGTCCCACGTGGTGACCACGGGCGCCGTGCTCGACGCCATGGTCGCGCACGGCGTGCCCCGGATCGTCTACGCCAGCAGCAACCACGCGGTCGGCCGCACCGGCCGCACCCACCTGCTCGGGACGGATGTCCGGCCGCGACCGGACACCTTCTACGGCGTGGGCAAGGTCGCCGCGGAGGCATTGCTGAGCCTGTACGTCGACCGCTACGGCATCGATGCCGTAGCCACCCGGATCGGCACCTTCGCGGCACAGCCGGAGAGCCGCCGGACCTTGTCGACGTGGTTGTCGCACGACGACGCTGTGCGGATGGTGGACGCCTGCCTCACCGCCCCGGACCCCGGCTTCACGGTGATCTACGGGATCTCCGCGAACACCCGCGCCTGGTGGGACCTGGATCCGGGCCGCGCCCTGGGATACCAGCCGCAGGACGACGCCGAGCAGTTCGCTGCGGCCGTGGAGCAGACCCCGGCCAGCGAGGACGACGATGTCGAGGGCCGCCACGTCGGCGGGTTGTTCGTCACCGAGCAGTTCTTCCGGCCTGCGCTCGAGCACCTCACCTGATCTGCCGCGGCAACGCTAGCCTTCGACCATGACCGCTTCTGTTGAGATGGCTGAGCTGCTGGACCGTGCGCGGGCCTGGGTGGAAGAGGATCCGGACCCCGAGACGCGGGGCGAGCTGGAACAGGTCGTCGAGCAGGCCGCCAAGGACCCGGACGGCGAGGCGGCCATCGACCTCGCGGACCGCTTCGCTGGTCGCCTCGAGTTCGGCACGGCCGGCCTGCGGGGCGCACTGGCCGCCGGCCCGAACAGGATGAACCGGGTCGTCGTGATGCGTGCGGCGGCCGGGCTCGCGGCGTACCTGAAGAAGCACGGGGCAGCGGCGGGTGGCGCAGTGGTGATCGGGTACGACGCCCGCTACAACTCCGAGGTGTTCGCACAGGACACAGCCGCGGTCATGGTCGGCGCGGGGCTGCAGGCCAAGGTGCTCCCGAGGCCGTTGCCGACACCGGTGCTGGCGTACGCGATCCGGGCACTCGGCTGCGTGGCCGGTGTGATGGTGACGGCGTCGCACAATCCGCCACAGGACAACGGCTACAAGGTTTACCTCGGCGACGGCAGCCAGATCGTGCCGCCTGCCGATGCCGAGATCTCGGCCGAGATCGACGCCGTCGGCGGTCTCGGCTCGGTGCCCCTGGGTGAGGGCTGGGAAACGCTCGACGACGATGTCGTCGACGCGTACCTGTCGAGCGTCAGCGACCTGGTCTCCCCGAGCGGAGCGCGCGACCTGACCACGGTCTACACCCCGCTGCACGGCGTCGGCGGCGAGTCGGTGATGCGGGTGCTGGAACAGGCCGGCTTCAGCCCGCCGCACGTGGCCCCGGCACAGGCCGAGCCGGACCCGGACTTCCCGACGGTTGCCTTCCCCAACCCGGAGGAGCCGGGGGCGATGGACCTCGCGATGGAGCTGGCCGCAGAGGTCGACGCGGACATCGTGGTCGCCAACGACCCGGACGCCGACCGGTGCGCGGTCGCCGTGCCGGGCCCGCACGGCTGGCGGATGCTGCGCGGCGACGAGGTCGGTGCGCTGCTCGCGGACTTCCTGCTCCGGCTGGGGGTTCAGGGCATCTACGCGACCACGATCGTGTCGTCGTCGCTGCTGGGCAAGATGGCGGCGGCGCACGGACAGGAGTACCGCGAGACGCTCACCGGCTTCAAGTGGCTGGGCAGGATCGACGGCCTGGCCTTCGGCTACGAGGAGGCCCTCGGCTACTGCGCCGCACCGGAGCTCGTCCGCGACAAGGACGGGGTCTCCGCGCTGCTGCGCGTGGCCGAGCTGGCCGCGGTGTTGAAGAACGAGGGCCGCACGCTCACCGACCAGCTCGACGACATCGCCCGGGCGTACGGCCTGCACGCCACCGACCAGCTCTCGGTGCGGGTCGACCGACCTGGCCCAGATCGACGGAGGCGATGAGCAGGCTGCGCGCGAACCCGCCCGCGTCAGCTCGGCGGTCTCACGGTCGAGCAGGTCGACGACCTCGCCGAGGGCAGCGCCGGACCTGCCACCCACCGACGGGCTGCGTTACCGGCTGGCCGAGGACGCCCGGGTGGTGGTGCGTCCGTCGGGAACCGAGCCGAAGATCAAGTGTTACCTCGAGGTCGTGGTGCCCGTCGATGAGGACGTCGACGCAGCGCGGATCTCCGCGGTGGGCCGCCTCGACGCGATGCGCGCCGACCTGGCCAAGGCAGCGGGTCTCTGAGTAGTCACCGTGCCCGTCGTACCGGTCGCGTCGCTCAGAGGAAGAGGCTGGCGACGAACGCACTCGCCGGTGACGGCCAGGGCGGCGAGCTCGGGCCAGGCGAACCGGTGGTGCGGCTGCGTTTCGGCGCGTGGCGCCTAGCTTCCTTGCTTCCTTCTTCGCCTGCTCCACCAGCTCCTCGATGCGGGTGACCACGAAGACCTCGTAGCTCATCGCGGTCTGGTCCGGGGCGGCTCGCTCGGCCTTGTCGGAGAACTCGCGCCAGCGCCCCTGCCCCAGCATCGAGGAACCGCTCTTCCTGCCCTTGACCATGCTCCGCATCGACTGGCCGATACCGATACACACGTAGCGGCGCTCACCGACCCAGACGTTCAGCGTCTGACGGACGCTGACCTCCTCGATGGCCAGCAGCGGGATGACTGCGTCACGAACGGTGTTCTTCAGAAGGAGCCGGTCGGCGTACGCCGTGGCCCGCGAACGGAGCTGGGTCATCCAGATCAGGACACCGAAGAAGAGCACGCCCAGGGCGACCTGAAGACCGGTCACCGTGTGCACCCGGAGGGCCACGTAGCCCACGGTCACGGCCACGAAGAGCATCCCGGCGTACCCCACCAAGATGCCGCTCGTCGGCTTGAACCGCTCGACGGGGCGGGCGCTCGAGGTCTCCTCACGGGATGCGTTCATGGGTCGATTGTGCCTGCCCCGAGGTGATTGCCCACAACGGTGGGGCCGGACCTATGCTTGGCGGGTGACTACCGCCTTGAACTCACGGTCGAGTTCCTCCGAGCTCGCGGAGGCGACCTCTTCCGACGCCGCTCTCCGTCGATTCCTGCACGGGCTACCAGGCGTCGACCAGGTCGGGGCCGAGGCACGTGCGGCCTCCCTGGGCACCCGGTCGATCAAGACCACCGCGAAGGAGTTCGCGATCGACCTGGCGATCCGGATGGTCGACCTCACCACGCTGGAGGGGCAGGACACCCCGGGCAAGGTTCGGGCGCTCTGCTCGAAGGCGATGCGTCCCGACCCGGCCGACGCATCGTGCCCGGCGACCGCTGCCGTGTGCGTCTACCCGGACCTGGTGGGGATCGCCAAGGAGACGCTGGGGAAGAGCGGCGTCCACGTCGCATCGGTCGCAACCGCGTTCCCGTCGGGTCGTGCGGCGATGGACATCAAGCTTGCGGACACCCGCGACGCGGTCGAGGCCGGTGCCGACGAGATCGACATGGTGATCGACCGTGGCGCGTTCCTGTCCGGCCGGTACCTGGAAGTGTTCGAGGAGATCGTGGCGGTGCGCGAGGCCTGCGTACGCGCCGATGGTTCCGAGGCGCACCTGAAGGTGATCTTCGAGACCGGTGAGCTGCAGACCTACGACAACGTCCGCCGGGTGTCCTGGTTGGCGATGATGGCGGGCGCGCACTTCATCAAGACGTCGACGGGCAAGGTGCAGCCCGCGGCGACGCTGCCCGTGACGCTGGTGATGCTCGAGGCGGTCCGCGACTTCCGTGAGGCGACCGGCCAGATGGTGGGCGTGAAGCCCGCGGGCGGCATCCGCACCAGCAAGGACGCGATCAAGTACCTCGTGATGGTCAACGAGGTGGCCGGGCCGGACTGGCTCGACCCGGACTGGTTCCGGTTCGGTGCGTCGACGCTGCTCAACGACCTGCTGATGCAGCGCACGAAGATGACGACCGGCCGCTACTCCGGCCCCGACTACTTCACCCTGGACTGATTCAGATGGCAACGAAAGACAAGGCAGGCAAGGTGTTCGAGTACGCCCCGGCGCCCGAGTCCCGGTCCGTGGTCGACATCAGGTCGTCGTACGGCCTGTTCATCAACGGCGAGTTCGTCGACCCGACGGGCGGGAAGTCGTTCAAGACGATCAGCCCCGCCACCGAGGAGGTGCTGGCCGAGGTCGGCGAGGCCTCCGCCGACGACGTCGACCTCGCGGTGAAGGCCGCTCGTCGCGCCTACACCCGCGTGTGGTCGAAGATGTCGGGCCGCGAGCGGAGCAAGTACCTCTACCGGATCGCGCGGATCATCCAGGAGCGCTCTCGTGAGCTGGCGGTGCTGGAGTCGCTGGACAACGGCAAGCCGATCAAGGAGTCGCGCGACGTCGACGTACCCCTGCTGGCGTCGTACTTCTTCTACTACGCCGGCTGGGCCGACAAGCTGGAGTACGCCGGCTACGGCCCGGACCCTCAGCCGCTGGGTGTGGCCGGGCAGGTCATCCCGTGGAACTTCCCCCTGCTGATGCTGGCCTGGAAGATCGCGCCTGCGCTCGCTTGCGGCAACACCGTCGTGCTCAAGCCGGCCGAGACCACTCCCCTGACCGCACTACTGTTCGCCGAGATCTGTCAGCAGGCGGACCTGCCGCCCGGCGTGGTCAACATCCTCACCGGGGCGGGCGAGACCGGCCGGGCGCTGGTGGCGCACGACGACGTGGACAAGGTCGCGTTCACCGGCTCGACCGACGTCGGCCGTCAGATCGCCAAGACGGTCGCCGGGAGCAACAAGAAGGTCACCCTGGAGCTCGGCGGCAAGGCCGCGAACATCCTGTTCGACGACGCACCGGTCGACCAGGCGGTCGAGGGAATCGTCAACGGCATCTTCTTCAACCAGGGCCACGTCTGCTGCGCCGGGTCGCGGCTGCTGGTCCAGGAGTCGGTGGCGGACGAGGTGCTCGAGCGGCTGAAGCGCCGGATGGCGACGCTGCGCGTGGGCGACCCGCTGGACAAGAACACCGACATCGGGGCGATCAACTCCGCCGAGCAGCTGGCCAAGATCCGCGAGCTGTCCGACGTCGGCGAGGCCGAGGGCGCGGGACGCTGGTCCCCGGCCTGCGATCTACCGTCGAACGGGTTCTGGTTCCCGCCGACGATCTTCACCGGCGTCTCCCAGGCACACCGGATCGCTCGCGAGGAGATCTTCGGCCCCGTGCTCTCGGTGATCACGTTCCGCACTCCCGCCGAGGCGGTCGAGAAGGCCAACAACACACCGTTCGGCTTGTCGGCCGGGGTGTGGACCGACAAGGGTTCCCGCATCCTCTGGATGGCCAACCAGCTGCGCGCCGGCGTGGTGTGGGCCAACACGTTCAACAAGTTCGACCCTGCGAGCCCGTTCGGTGGGTACAAGGAATCCGGTTACGGCCGCGAGGGCGGCCGCCACGGTCTGGAGGCATACATCCGATGACACCGTCCACTGATGCCGCGCGGATCGATGTGCGAAAGACCTACAAGCTGTACATCGGCGGGGCATTCCCGCGGTCGGAGTCGGGTCGCTCCTACGTCGTCAACGACAGCAAGGGCAAGTTCCTCGCGAATGCCTCGCAGGCCTCGCGCAAGGATGCGCGTGACGCGGTCCAGGCCGCACGCAAGGCGTTCGGTGGCTGGTCCGCGCGTACGGCGTACAACCGCGGCCAGGTCGTCTACCGCGTCGCCGAGGTCCTCGAGGGCAGGCGCGCGCAGTTCGTCGACGAGGTGCAGCGTTCCGAGGGGCTGTCCAAGCGTCAGGCGGAGGCCGCGGTCGACCTCTCGGTGGACCGGCTCGTCTGGTACGCCGGCTGGGCCGACAAGATCACCCAGGTAGTCGGCGGCGCCAACCCTATCGCCGGCCCCTACTTCAACTTCTCGATGCCCGAAGCGACCGGCGTCGTAGCGGTCGTCGCGCCACAGGACTCTTCCCTGCTCGGTCTGGTGTCGGTGCTCGCACCAGTCATCACTACCGGGAACACAGCCGTGGTCATCACCTCGTTCGAGCGACCGCTGCCCGCGATCACCCTGTCCGAGGTGCTCGCTACGTCCGACGTACCGGGTGGCGTAGTGAACATGCTGACCGGTTCCACAGCCGAGGTCGCACCCTGGCTGGCATCGCACATGGACGTCAACGCCATCGACCTGACGGGCGTCGAGGACGTGGAGCTCGCCCGTTCGCTGGAGGAGTCGGCTGCGGAGAACCTCAAGCGGGTGATCCGACCGGACAGGTTCGGTACGACGGGCGACTGGACGTTGCAGCCGGACATCGAGCGGATGACGACGTTCCTGGAGACCAAGACCGTCTGGCACCCCATCGGCATCTGACGGTGGTTCAGCCGAGCGGCTGACTGCGCTCGGTGGCGCGCCCGGTGGGCCGAGACCCGCCTGTCGGTCGGGCCCGAGCCCCCGGAGCTCCTTGTTTTCCGTTGTGGACAAGGGGTTCTCGGGGTCGGAAACTGTCGGCGGCGCCCCATAGGTTTGTCTCATGTTCAACACGGGCGGGATCGATGAGCTGGACCGGGCGGGCACCCTGGGTGCGCTGACCGGGAACCGGTGCGCGCTGCTCGATGCGGAGGCCAGGGAGCTGTTCTTGGCGGCGCACTGGGCCGACCTGCACTCCGAGGACACCCAGAACGGCGGCACCGGTGCGGGTGGGGTGCATCGAGTACGAACCCGGCCACCGAACCGACGTCGCCTGAGCCGTCAGCCGCTGTCACGCATCGGACGCGACCGACCGACCGCGCTCAGCCGCGTCATGCCCAGGCTGCTCGGTGAGGCACAATGGCGCGGTGCACGCCCGAGTCATCGTCATCGCCGGCCCCTCAGGGTCGGGAAAGTCGCGCCTCTCCCGGCGACTCGCGTTGCCGGTGCTGAACCTCGACGACTTCTACAAGAACGGCAGCGACCTCTCGCTCCCCCGCCTGGACCTAGGGGTCGCCGACTGGGACGACCCGACGTCATGGCTCCACGACGACGCCCTCGAGGCCATCGAGCAGCTGTGCCGCGACGGCACGGCGGATGTGCCCGTGTACGACATCGCCCGCGACGGCCGCGTCGGACACCACACGCTTGAGCTGCGCGACGCGCCGTACTTCATCGCGGAGGGCATCTTCGCGCAGGAGATCGTCGCCGAGTGCGCGACCCGTGCCCTCCTCGCCGACGCGATCTGCGTCCGTCACCACCGGCTGGTGACGTTCTGGCGACGATTGACCCGTGACCTGAAGGAACGCCGCAAGCCGCCGCACGTCCTGTTCCGTCGAGGACTTCTGCTGCTCAGGGCAGAGCCTCAGGTGGTCGCGCACGCGGTCGACCTGGGCTGTACACCGATGACACCGGAGCAGGCGTACCGGCGGATCACCCGGCTCATCGGCTCTGCAGCGCGTCCTGGAACACCTCGGTGATGTCGTTGGAGCCACGGGCCAGGTGGCCGCAAGCGCTCAAACTACGCTGCTCCCGGGGTCCCCTGGCCCCGTGTGCGGCGCCCGGCGAAACCCGGGAGAACCGTTCCCGTCCACCTGGACGGGAACGGTAGGGGTTTCCCGGGGTTCTCGCTACCGTTCCGGTTCACGTGGACGGGAACGGTAGTCGGGCGCCGGGCCCGGTGGCCGATCAGTGCAGGAAGAGCCCGGGTATCCCTGACCGGCACCTAGTGGCAGCCATCCGCCGCTGCAGCACACGCGTTACCGAGCGCGAGGTCGGCCAACGACGTCCAGCGGGCCGGGTTCACGGTGGCGCTCCCCGAGCCGACCAGCGTCACGGTGACCCCGTCCACGGCCACCACGACAACCGACCGGCCCTCGCCCGTCTCCGCGGCGGCGACCGACGCGGAGCCGAGTCGCGGGTCCGGTTGCACCGTCCAGCCGCAAGCCCGCACCCGCAGGTCCGCCTTGCCTACCTCCCGGTCCGCGACAGCCGGGCTCGGGTGGGTGGTCACGGTCTGCTGCAGATAGCCACCCGCGGAGCGGTAGACGGCCGTGCGGTCGGCCACCCCGCCGGGTGTGACCGCACAGTCCCACGGTCCGCCTGTCGATTTGTGCCACCGACCGCCAAGCACGCCCGACACGGTTCGTTCGTCGAGCATCGACTCGCTCGGCACCGACCGCCGCGCGGGCTCGTCGTGGGTGTGACCCTGCTCCGGCTTCCCGGGGTCGGGCACTGCAGAGGCGTCCAGGCCGGGGTCACCCGGCGGTAGCTCGGGTGTCGACCCCGTCGGCGACGGAGACAGCGACGGCGACGGCCTGGGAGACGATGACGGCTGCCCTGTGTGTGAGGCCGGACCGCCCGCCACCTCCGGAGCGGACTGGCCGCACCCGGAGAGCAGCAACCCCAGGCCCAGTGACAGGCCCAGGGACAGGCCCAACGCCTTGGCGATCACGCGGACGGTCACCGCACCTCCACCGTGACGTCGACCGCGCCTTGGTTGTCCGCATAGTTGTCGTCGGCGATCACCAGCGACAGCGGCCCGTTCCGGTCGGTCGTCAGCTCATATGTGTACTCGTGGTCCCCTTCGTCGCAGGAGCCCGACCCGTCCTTGGGTCGCCACGTGTCCACGCGGCCGTTCACGGCCACGTCTCCGAGCGGCTGTCGGCTCCCGTTGAACAGGCCGTCGTACCGCGTCGAGCGCCAGGTGCGGTCACCCGACGTGACCGTGCACTCCGCGTCCGCGCCGATCCAGCCCGACGACGCCTCACGCATCAGGTACCAGCCCCTGGCGGTCAGCCGCAGCCTGGTGCCCGCCGGGTAGGCCCGGCTTGTCTGCACCGCTGTCGAGCTGCGCGAGTCGACGCGCACCGTCTCCGCGGGGACCGGCTCCGGCGTGGCCGCGTCGCCATGGTCGACGTACGGCGTGACCCGCACCCGCAACGACCCGGAGTTGTCGTTGTACCTGCCCGGGTCCTGGACCCGGATGTTGAGCGGCTGGGTCTCCACGGCGTACCACATGAACGTGTAGCTGTGGCCGCTCGCGTCGCACCGGCCGCCGGAGTCGGACACGGGTTCCCCGCCCACATCCTCCGCACGCGCAGACATGTCGTCGTCGCGGAACTGACTGACCAGGATGTCGAGGCGTTCCCGTCGCCAGGTCTGGTCGTAGCCGGTGCGGATGCACTCGGCGTCAGCCGTGATGCCCGTGCCGCCGTCCTTCCAGGTGCCGCTGACGGTCACCTCGTAGTCGACGCCGGCGCGCAGCGACCCCGGGCTGGTGGCTCCGGCCCCGGAGCGTGCCGGGACGCGCCAGCTCATCCGGTCCCGGGCCGCGATGTCAGTGACCCGGATCCGGAGCTTCCCGCTGTTGTTCACATGGCTGCTGGGGTCCCAGATCCTCAGCGGTACCCGCCCGTCCCGGTCCGGGATGTAGACCCATCGGTACACGTGCGAGCCGGTGTCACAGCTGTCACCGTCATCGGCCTCGGCCAGCAGGTCGTGCCCGTCGACGTACAGGTCGAAGTGGTCCGCGCCCCTCTGGTCACGGCGGACCGACCGGTCGCGCCACCAGTACGAGTCCTTCGCGGTGCTGCACTCGGCGTCGGCCGCCGCACCGACGCCTCCGGCGTACTTGAACGTCCCGGAGACCTCGATGAGGTAGCGGTGTCCACGCCGCAGCGCACCTCGGGTGCGGACACCGGCGCGGCGATCCGCCGGCAGCTCCACGAGCTCGTCGACGAGCGCAGGCCCGGTCTCGAGAGTGCGCGCCGGCCGCGGCTCCGCAATTGCCTTGGACGCGGGCTTCGGGGTGGGCCGGGGATCGGGCTGCGGCGCAGGTGGCGTCGGCCGGTCAGGACGTGACGGCGGAGGCGAGGTGAATCCGCGCGGGCGCCAGAACGACGAGTTCTTGCGAGCGCCGGACCAGCTCAGCGAGAAGTGCACGTGGTCGGTGTGCGGGTTCGCGCCGGTGTAGCGCCTCCACCCGGAGGACGCGGCGTAGGAACCCCAGATCCGGCGGTTCCAGATCATGTACTGGATCCCGAGCCGGCGGGCCATGGCATACCGGTTGCCGAACCGGTCGGTCTTCAGCAGCCACGTCATCAACGACTGCACCGAGCGGCGGTCCCGCGGGCTGGAGGCGGAGACCCCCCAGTCGAAGGCGCGGCCCTCCTTGTGCTCCGACTTGGCACCGACGTTGCAGGCCCGCACGATGCCGAGGCTGCGCGAGTGCGGGTAGGTGCGCAGCAGCATGTTGGCGAAGGCCGAGGTCCCGGACTTCGCCCACGGAGAGCACGAGGTCTGCCCCTTGTAGGCGGCCAGCGGCTCGATCTTCACGGTGTAGCGATGCGGTGGCCGGGGCACTGCGGCGGAGCTGGGTCCGGCGACGAGCGCCGGAGCGGTCGCGAGGGCGACGGCGAGCAAGACGGCGACACAACGGGCGAGGGACGGGGGGCGACGGTTCACGGCTGCTTCTCACGAGACGGTTGACCACGGCCTGGGTTGTGAAGCCGTGACGACCGCGCCTGGTGACAATCACCCGGCGCGGTCGGCGTCCATCATCAGCGTCGATAACCACCCGATGGGGGGTTTTAGTAAAATTTCCCTAGTTGGGGTAAAACTTTCCTCATTCGCCCCGTTCTGTGCTAAGCAAGGAGTATCGCGGCTTGATCACCTCGTCGATGATCGCGAGCCGCTGGTCGAAGGGCAGGAACGCCGACTTCATCGCATTGATCGTGAACCAGCGCAGGTCTTCCAGGCCGTAGTCGAAGGCCTCGACCAGCGCGAACATCTCGCCGGTCATCGAGGTCCCGCTCATCAGCCGGTTGTCGGTGTTCACGGTGACCCGGAACCGCAGCTTCGTGAGCAGCCCGATCGGGTGCTCCGCGATCGACGGTGCGGCCCCGGTCTGGATGTTCGACGACGGGCACATCTCCAGCGGGATCCGCTTGTCCCGGATGTACGACGCCAGCAGCCCCAGCCTCGGAGAGCCGTCGTTGGCGACCGTGATGTCGTCGATGATGCGTACGCCGTGCCCGAGCCGGTCAGCGCCGCACCACTGGATCGCCTGCCAGATCGACGGCAGGCCGAACGCCTCGCCCGCGTGTATCGTGAAGTGCGCGTTCTCGCGCTGGAGGTACTCGAACGCGTCGAGATGCCGGGTGGGCGGATACCCGGCCTCCGCGCCCGCGATGTCGAAGCCCACCACTCCCTCGTCGCGGTACCGGACGGTGAGCTCGGCGATCTCGCGCGACCGTGCCTGGTGCCGCATCGCGGTCAGCAGCTGCCGTACGACGATCGGGGAACCGTTCTCACGAGCCCGCTGCTCACCCGCCTCGAACCCGGCCCGCACTGCCTCGACGACCTCCTCCAGAGTCAGCCCCCGGGAGAGGTGCTGCTCCGGGGCGTACCGCACCTCCGCATAGACGACGCCGTCGGCGGCGAGGTCCTCGACGCACTCCTGCGCGACCCGCCGGATGTTGTCGATGGTCTGCATCACTGCAACGGTGTGGTCGAACGTCTCGAGATACCTCTCGAGGGACCCGGAGTTCGCCGAGTCCTCGAACCACCGTTTCAGTGCGGCCGCATCGGTGGCGGGCAGCTCGTGGCCCGCAGCAGGTGCGAGGTCGATGATGGTCTGCGGTCGCAGCCCTCCGTCGAGGTGGTCGTGGAGCAAGACCTTGGGTGCACGGAGTACGTCCTCATGCGTCGGCATCCGGCTCCTCGTCGCGGTTGTCGTCCCATCCATCCGGTGCAGAGATAGGTTCGGCCATGACGACATCCTTGCACCTCGATCCGAAGGGCCACCATGCGAGTTTTCGAGACGTTCGACGAAGTCGCTGCTGCAGCGGGTGAAGAGCTCGGCACCAGTGAGTGGCTCCAGGTCGACCAGGAGCGGGTGAACGCGTTCGCCGACGCGACCGGTGACCACCAGTGGATCCACGTCGACGTGGAACGCGCCAGGAGCGGACCGTTCGGCGGCACCGTCGCCCATGGCTACCTGACGCTGTCGCTGATCCCACAGTTCAGCGCACAGATCTTCTGTCTCGACACCCCGGGGGCACGGCTCAACTACGGGGTGAACAAGGTGCGTTTCCCCAACCCGGTCAGGGTCGGCGCCAAGATCCGGGGCACCGCCACGCTCACCGAGGTCACCGACATCCCGGCCGGCAAGCAGCTCGTCACGACCTACGTCGTGGAGATCGAGGGCGAGGACAAGCCGGCCTGCGTCGCCGAGACCGTGGTGCTGCTGCTCAGCTAGAGGCCGCCTGTGCATGTGCTCGCCTAACCGGTTTTGCGGCTTGCTGGACGTCGTCGTCAGTATGCCGTGGCGCTCAGCGCGCGGCGACCCGGTCGATCACCAGCGGGCTCAGGGAGTGACGTGCCGCCGTCCTCGATGTCGATGCCGTCCTCGAGACCGTCCATGGCGCGCTCGAACCGTTCCGGGTCGTCGGTGTGCAAGGTCAGCAGCGGCTGGCCCTCGGTGACGGTGTCTCCGGGCTTGGCGTGCATCTGCACACCGGCCCCCGCCTGCACCGGGTCCTCCTTGCGGGCGCGACCGGCACCGAGCCGCCAGGCCGCGAGCCCGACCACCATCGCGTCGAGACGGGTGAGCACACCACTCCTCGGTGCGTTCATCACGGTGCTCTCGCGACCGGTCGGTAGCTGCGCGTCGGGGTCCCCACCCTGCGCGTGGATCATCTGTCTCCAGGCGTCCATCGCGGACCCGTCCTTCAGCTTCTCCTCGGGATCGACGTCGGTGATGCCGGCACCAGCGAGCATCTCCCGGGCCAGGGCCAGGGTCAGCTCCACCACGTCGGACGGGCCGCCGCCGGCGAGCACCTCGACGGACTCCCGGACCTCGAGCGCGTTGCCGGCGGTGAGGCCGAGCGGGGTGGACATGTCGGTGAGCAGGGCGACGGTCCGCACCCCGGCGTCGGTGCCGAGCGCCACCATGGTCTCCGCGAGCTCGCGGGCCGTGTCGACGTCCTTCATGAACGCACCGGACCCGACCTTCACGTCGAGCACCAGGGCGCCGGTGCCCTCGGCGATCTTCTTGCTCATGATCGAGCTGGCGATCAGCGGGACCGCCTCGACGGTGCCGGTCACGTCCCGCAGGGCGTAGAGCTTCTTGTCGGCGGGCGCCAGCCCGGACCCGGCAGCGCAGATGACGGCGCCGACCTCCTCGAGCTGGCGGAGCATCTCCTCGTTGCTGAGGTCGGCACGCCAGCCGGGGATGGCCTCGAGCTTGTCAAGGGTTCCGCCGGTGTGCCCGAGCCCCCGCCCTGACAGCTGCGGCACGGCCACACCGCAGGCCGCGACGAGCGGCGCGAGTGGCAGCGTGATCTTGTCGCCCACCCCGCCGGTCGAGTGCTTGTCGGCCGTGGGACGCGACAGCGAGGAGAAGTCCATCCGCTCCCCCGACGCGATCATCGCCGTGGTCCACCGTGAGATCTCCCGCCGGTTCATCCCGTTGAGCAGGATGGCCATGGCGAGCGACGACATCTGCTCGTCCGCGACCGCGCCGCGGGTATAGGCGTCGATCACCCAGTCGATCTGCGAGTCGCTCAGCTCAGCACGGTCACGCTTCGCGGTGATCACCTCGACCGCATCGTGTCGCTCTGCCATCGACCTCTCCTTCTTCATGTCGTCAGGCGCCGACGCGCACTGACGTGTAGCCCCGCAGGACGAAGGTGCCCCGCGGTGACGGTTCGCTGACCAGGTGGAGTCCCGGCAGCTCGGCCCACAGGTGGGTCAGGGACTCGACGAGCTCCATCCGCGCCAGTGGTGCACCGAGACAGAAGTGCACCCCCGCCCCGAACGCTAGGTGCGGGTTCGGGTCCCGGTCGACCCGGAAGGTGTCCGCATCCTCGAACACCGACGGGTCCCGGTTTGCCGCACCCAGCAGCGCGGCGATCTTCTGGCCCCGTTCGACCGTCACACTGCCGAGCTCGACGTCCTCGGTGGCGGTCCGCTCGAACAGCTGCAGCGCCGAGTCGAACCGGAGCATCTCCTCGACGCACAACGACACCTGCGCTGGGCTCCGGCACCAGGTCGCGCCGCAGCATCGACACCAGTCCGTTGCCGAACACGTTGACCGACGCCTCGTGCCCGGCGTTGAGCAGGAGTACGGCGGACGCGACCACCTCGTCCTCGGACAGCCGGGCCGACCCGGCGTTGGAGCCGGTCGGGACCCGGGCCGCGACGAGGTCCGAGATCAGGTCGTGCTGCGGGGACTTGGCACGGTCCCGGGCGAGGTCACGGATCGTCGTCGCGAACTGGCCGGCCGCCTCGATCGCGGCGTCCTGGCGTGCGCGGGTCGGGGCGACCTCGTACATCTTCACGATCGCCTGGGACCAGTCCCTCAGCTCGGGCGCGAGCTCTGCGGGGACACCGAGCAGCTCGGCGATCACGAGCACCGGCAGCGGTTCGGCGTACTCCCCGATCACGTCGAACCCGGTGCGGTCCACGCGGCTCAGCAGATCGGCGGCGAGGTGGCGTACCCGCGGGCGCAGCCGTTCCACGTGGCCCCGGGCGAACGCACCGGCGACCAGCCGTCGCAGCCGGGTGTGGTCCGGCGGCTCGTTCTCCATCATCTGGTTGCGGTGCAGCAGGTTGAACGGCTCGAACCGGTCGAGCCGGCTCCTTGTCCTTCCAGATCCGGCCGAGCCGGCGGTCACGCAGCACCGCGTTGGCCGATGTGTGGTCGAAGGTGAGCCATCTCGACGAGCCCTCGTGCCAGGCCACCGGATGCTGCTGACGCTCGGCTGCGAAGTGGGGGTACGGGTCCGCGACGACCTCGGCCGAGGTCAGGTCAATCCGTGTGGTCGGCATAGTCGCTCAGCGAGTCCGGGCCGAACGCGTCGGGGAGTACCTCGCGCATGGGTCGCACCCCGGAGACGGTGAGGAGCAGCAGCTCGGGTCCACCGTGCTCGAACAGGAGCTGCCGACAGCGCCCGCACGGCATGATCACGTCGCCGTCGCCGTTGACACAGACGAAGTGGGTCAGCCGGCCACCACCGGAGGCGTGCAGCTGCGAGACCACACCGCACTCCGCGCACAGCCCGACGCCGTACGCCGCGTTCTCGACGTTGCAGCCGACGATGACGCGTCCGTCGTCGACCCGGGCCGCTGCACCTACGGGGTAGGCGGAGTACGGCGCGTAGGCATGCCGCATGATCTCGACGGCCTTCACCTGCAGCGCAGGCCAGTCGAAGCTCGATGCATCCAGTCCGGTGGACACCGCTAACCGGCCGATCCCTTGCGATAGACCTGTCCGTCGGCGGCCGGCATTCGTAGTCGTTGAGAGGCGAACGCGAGCACGAGGAGGGTCGCGATGTACGGCGTCATGCTGGTGAACTCACGCGGCACCGCGTCGGTCGCGAGGAACCAGACCAGGAACCCGGCGCCGAACACACCGAGGACGACACCAGAGACGGTCTGCCCCTTGTAGAACCGCCAGATGGCCAGCAGGATCAGGCCGATCGCGACGAGCAGCAGGAGCGCATGGATGGTGTCGTTCCTCCGCAGCGCCAGGCTGTCGGTGTAGCCGAACAGGAACGCGCCGGTGAGAATGCCGCCCGGTCGCCAGTTGCCGAAGATCATCGCGGCGAGGCCGATGTAGCCCCGGCCGCCGGTCTGGCCGGTGACGAACCCGCTGGAGGCCACCAGGGCCAGGAAGCCGCCACCGATGCCAGCGAAGGCACCGGAGGTGACGACCGCGATCCACTTGTACCGGATCACGTTGACGCCGAGGCTCTCCGCGGCCTGAGGGTTCTCGCCACAGGAGCGGAGCCGGAGCCCGAACGAGGTCTTCCACAGGATCCATGCGGTGAACCCGACCAGGGCGAAGATCAGCACCGTCATCAGCGACATGTTCGTGGTCAACGCGGCGACGGTCGCGGCGACGTCGGAGACGACGAACCAGTGACGGTTGGCAAGGTCGCTCGTGAAGTCCGACACCCCCGGCACGGTGACCCTGGTAGGTGAGTCGAGGCCGACCAGCTGCTTGACGCCGCCACCCTCGAGGTTGCGGAAGTATGCCGCCGCCATGAACTTCGCGACACCCAGGCCGATGATGTTGATCGCGACGCCGGAGACGATGTGGTCGACACCGAACGTCACCGTCGCCAGGGCGTGGAGGGCGCCACCGAGCGCACCCAGGAGGGCCGCGCCCAGGATCCCGACCCAGGGCCCGTAGTAGTAGGTGAAGTACGCCGCACCCCACGTGCCGAGGATCATCTGACCCTCGAGGCCGATGTTGACCACGCCGGCGCGTTCACTCCACAGGCCGCCGATGGCGGCCATCAGGATGGGACAGGTCGCGATGATCGCAGCGGTGAGCGAGCCACGCGAGTCGATCTCGTGGGCGCCGGTGACCACCCGCACCCCGGAGACGAGGACGAGCGCAAGCACGGCCAGCAGCATCCAGCCGCGTGAGAACCGCTTGGCTCGCATCAGTCTGGACTGGGCTTCAGGTGTCGTGGTGCTCACGCGTGCACCGCCTCTCCGGAGGGCTTCTCGGCGTCGAGCTTCTGACGCACCGTTCGCTGCTCGGCTGCGATCCGGTAACGGCGCACCACCTCGTAGGCGACGACGACCGCGAGAACGATGACGCCCTGGGTGATCGAGACGATGTCCACGGAGATGTCAGTACTCAGCGTCAGTCGGTTCGACTGCTCGTTGAGGAAGGCGAACAGCACCGCGCCGAACATGATGCCCAGCGGACGGTTCCGGCCCAGCAGGGCGACCGCGATACCGGTGAAGCCGAGGCCCGCCTGAAAGCTGGTTCCGAAGGAGTGGGCGGACCCGAACAGCGCGGGCATCCAGATCAGGCCGGCGAGGGCACCGGAGATCATCATCGAGACGACCACCATGCGTTTGACCTTGACCCCGGAGGCGATCGCGGCCGTCTCCGACATGCCGGTGGCGCGGAGGTCGAAACCGAAGGTGGTCTTGTTGAGCAGGAACGAGAACCCGAACCCGGCAAGTACCGCGAGGATCGTGAGAGTCCAGATCGCGCCGTCACGGTCGGCGAACGGGACCCACCCTTCGAGCTGGCTGCTCTCGGGGATCACCGTCGTCCGGCGGCCGTTGCCGAGCCGCTCGCCGTACCTGTTGAGCAGGTAGCCCACCATGGTCGCGCCGATCGCGTTGAGCATGATCGTGGAGATCACCTCGCTGACGCCTCGGGTCACCTTCAGCACGCCCGCGATCCCGGCCCACAACGAGCCGACCACCATCGCGACGACGAGCGACGCGACGATATTGAGTGCACCGGTGAGGAACGCGGCACCCGCGAAGAGCGCGGCGACGTACGACGCGACGATGTACTGCCCCTCGACGCCGATGTTGAACAGGTTCATCCGGAACCCGATGGCTGCGGCGAGTGCCGACAGGAAGATCATCGACGACTGGTTGACGATGTTGACGTAGGTGCGGTCCGCCGGCGGCGAGAGAATGACCTCCCAGAAGTCGGCGGCGCTGCTGCCGGAGGCCGTGATCACGAGACTCGTGATCACCGTGGCCGCGACGACGGCGACCAACGGCGCCAGCAGCGCCATGAAGATCCGGGTGACGATGCTCATGCGGTCTCCTCCTTCGCACCCGTCATGGCTGCACCCAGGTCCTGGGGGGTCACCGACTGCGGGTCGAACTCGCCGACGAGCCTGCCGCGCAGGATCACCTCGATGCGGTCGGAGAGCCCGATCAGCTCGTCGAGGTCTGCGGAGATCAACAGGACCGCCAGTCCCTCCCTGCGGGCGTTCTTGATGTGCCCCCAGATCGCGGCCTGGGCGCCGACGTCCACGCCGCGGGTCGGGTGCGCGGCGATCAGCAGCGCCGGCCGGCCGCTCATCTCACGACCGACGATCAGCTTCTGCTGGTTCCCTCCCGACAGTGCCCGGGACGCGGTGTCGATGCCCGGTGCGCGGACGTCGTACTCGCGGACGATCCTCTCGGTGTCCTCGCGGGCACCCGACCGGTTGATGAACATCCCGTTCACCGAGGGTTTGCGCGTCTGGTGGCCGAGGATGCGGTTCTCCCACAGCGGCGCGTCGAGGAGGAGCCCGTGCCGATGCCGGTCCTCGGGGATGTAGCCGATGCCGGCCTCGCGACGCTCGCGGGTGTCCCAGGAGGCGATGTCCTCGCCGGCGAACAGGACCGAGCCGGCGGTCGCCTTGCGCATCCCCATGATGGTCTCGACGAGCTCGGCCTGGCCGTTGCCCTCGACTCCGGCGATGCCGACGATCTCGCCGCGGTTGATGACCAGGTCGATGTCCTCGAGCAGCGCACGCCCGCGGACGTCCTTCAGCGTGAGGTCCTTGACCTGCAGCTGCACCTCGTCGGTGACCGTCGACTCCTCGGTCTGCGGCGACGGCAGCTCGGAACCGACCATGAGCTCGGCCAGCTGATGCTTCGTGGTGCCTTCCGGTGTTGCCTCACCGACGGTCGTCCCGCGGCGCATCACGGTGATGTCGTCGGCGATGGCGAGGACCTCGTCGAGCTTGTGGGAGATGAACAAGATGGTGTGCCCGGAGTTCTTGAGCTCGCGGAGGTTGTCGAACAGGGCGTCGACCTCCTGCGGAACAAGCACCGCTGTCGGCTCGTCGAGGATGATGATCTGGGCGCCTCGGTAGAGGACCTTGAGGATCTCGACCCGCTGTCGCTCACCGACGCCGAGCTCCTCGACCAGCTCGTCGGGATTCAGGTTGAAGCCGTATGCGTCGGAGATCCGGACGATCTCCTTCCGAGCGTTGTCGCCGATGCCGTGCAGCTTCTCGGCGCCGAGCACGACGTTCTCGAGGACGGTCAGGTTGTCGGCGAGCATGAAGTGCTGGAAGACCATGCCGATACCTGCGGCGATCGCCTCGGTCGGCGAGCCGAAGCTGACCTGCTTCCCGTTGACGGTGAGCGTGCCGTCGTCCTGCTTCTGCACGCCGTAGAGGATCTTCATCAACGTTGACTTGCCGGCGCCGTTCTCGCCGATCAGGGCGTGCACCGTGCCCTTGCGGATCGTGATGTCGACGTCGTGGTTGGCGATCACGCCAGGGAAGCGTTTGCCGACACCGTTCACCTGGATGGCAACGCCAGCGTCGCCCGCTGCCGTGACACTCATGGCACTCCTCAACGTCCGAAATCTCTGCTCAACGTGCGAACCCGGGACCAAACGCTACCGCTTGGCCCCGGGTTCGTGTGCTCAGGTCGATCAGGGCTTGTCAGGAACCGTGATCTCGCCGGACTTGATCTTCTCTGCGTAACCGTCGATGTCGCCGGTGATGTCGTCGACGAAGCCACCGGAGGTGGAGTAGCCGACACCGTCGGACTTCAGGTCATAGGTCTGGTAGCTCACGAGAGGCTTGTCGTCGGCAACCGACTGGACCATGTCGAACGTCGCCGTGTCCACACGCTTCAGCATCGAGGTCAGGATGTGCGCCTGCTGCTCGCTCGAAGCCGTGAGGTACTGGTCGGAGTCGACACCGATCGCCCACTTGCCCTCGCCGGCCTCGACCGAGGCGTCGAAGACACCCGCGCCCGAACCACCCGAGGCGTGGTAGACGACGTCCGCGCCGCCCTGGTACATCGCCGCCGCGGCAGCCTTGCCGCCGGCCGGGTCGTTGAAGCCCTTGAGGTCGGACTCCTCGATGTAGGTGATGTCGATGGTGATGTCGGGCTTGACCGACTCCGCACCGGCGACGAAACCCGCCTCGAACTTCTTGATCAGGTCGCTGGCCACACCGCCGACGAACCCGATGTGGTCGGCCTCGGTCTTCATGGCCGCGGCCACACCGACGAGGAACGAGCCCTCGTGCTCGGCGAAGCCGAGGTAGGCGACGTTGTCGTTGGGCTCGGCGTCAGGGTCGAAGCCGTCGACCACCGCGAAGGAGATCTCCGGGTAGTCGGGGGCCACCAGGTTGGCGGCCTCGCTGTAGGCGAACCCGACACCGATGATCGGGTTGTGCCCGTCGTCCGCCAGCAGGCGCAGCCGGTCCGCGCGAGCCGACTCGGCCTCACCGTCCTGAGCGGCTGCCTCGGTGCAGGTCGCACCCACCTCGTCGATTGCCTTCTGCATACCGACCGCAGCTGAGTCGTTGAACGACTGGTCGCCCCGACCGCCGACGTCGTACGCCAGGCCGACCTTGGGGCCGTCACCCTCAACGGCACACAGGTCCTCGCTGGCTGCCTCGTCTGGATTCTCGTCGTTGGCACAGCCGGTCATCGCGAGTGCGAGAACCGCCGTCATTGCCGCAATCTTGGTCAGCCGACGCAAGACGCCTCCTTGATAAAAGTGCGCCACCGGTCTGGCGCGAACCAAGGGTCACCCTAATACCCGGACCGACGTGTTTTGGGCAGGAAGGACCGAACCGCATCAAGTTGTTATAGGTCGGTGACAACGGCCCGGGACCTAGGTCCCCGCCAGCCCCTCGAGAGCGGCGGCGGCAAGCACCTTGGCGCCCACCGCGACAGCGCCTTCGTCTATCCGGAGATTGCCCTGGTGCAGGTCGTACGTCGGACCGCCCGGCGTCCTGGTGCCGAGCCTGCCCATCGCACCGGGAACCGACTCGAGGTACCACGCGAAGTCCTCACCACCGAGGCTCTGGGCGGTGTAGACGTGGCCACCGTCGCCGAGCACCCCTTCGACGGCGCGAGCGAACATTGCGGTCGAACCCGGCTCGTTCACGACCGGAGGCACACCGCGGATGTAGGTGACCTCCGCGCCCACGCCGTACGGGGCCACGATCTGGGCGATGAGCTCCCGGATCAGACCCTCGGCCTCGGCCCAGGCAACGGCATCGAGCATGCGCACGGTGCCCGCCGCCTCGCCGCTGGCCGGGATCACGTTCTTGGCCGAGCCCGAACGGATCATCCCCCACACCAGGCTGACCCCGGCTCGCGGGTCGAGCCGGCGCGACAGGGCCGCGGGCAGCTCGGTGACGAGCTTGCCGAGCGCATAGGTGAGGTCCTCGGTCAGGTGCGGCCGCGAGGTGTGGCCGCCGTGTCCGGTGAGTCGCACGCTCAGCGCGTCCGCGGCCCCCGTCAACGGCCCTTCGCGCAGACCCACCCGACCGACGTCGAGGCCCGGGTCGCAGTGCAGGCAGAACACGTGGGAGACGTCGTCGAGAGCGCCGGTGGAGATGACCTCGAGGGCACCTCCGGGCATGATCTCCTCGGCGGGCTGGAACAGCAGCCGCACCCGCCCACCCAGGGGCGTCCGTTGGTGCACCGTCGCGAGGGCGAGCCCGGCGCCGAGCAGCGCGGCGGTGTGCACGTCGTGACCGCAGGCATGTGCCACGCCCTTGGTGCTGCTGACCCAGGGGTCCTCGGTGAAGTCGTCGACCGGCAGAGCGTCGAGATCTGCCCGCAACGCCACCACGGGCCCATCCGGGTCACCGATCTCGGCGAGCAGCCCGGTCTTGGGCAACAGCTGCAGCCTTATCCCAGCGCTCTCGAGGCGCTTGGCGACCAGGGCCGTGGTGCGCTCCTCCTGCCAGGCCAGCTCCGGATGTGCGTGCAGGTCCCGGCGAAAAGCGATCAGCTCGTCGACGAGGCTGTCGACGGCGGCAGCGACGTCGGGAAGATAGGAGGGCACGGCACGACAGGTTACCGGCCCGGAGTCAGCCGATCGACTTGACGACGGTCTGCGACTCGGCGACCGGGACGTTCACGGTCGACCCGGTGGTCACCGACGCGGTGATGTCGTTGGTGTCGAGGAAGGCGTTGGACCGGTCGACGGTCAGAACGCGTCAGGCGGAGAGTACACGCCCCAAACGTCGCGAAGGGCGTTGCAGACCTCGCCGACGGTGGCCCGGGCGCGCAGTGCCTCTTTCATGGGATACAGCACGTTGTCGCCGCCTTCAGCCGCCTGCTTCAGCGCCGCGAGGTGCTTCTCGACGTCGTGGTTGTCCCGGTCGGCGCGGAGCTTCGCGAGCCGCTCGGCCTGCTGCGCCTCGATGGCCGGGTCCACCCGCAGCGGCTCGTAGGGCTCCTCCTCGTCGTTGGTGTACTTGTTGAGCCCGACCACGACCCGCTCGGCGCTGTCGATGTCCTTGGCGATCTGGTAGGCAGCCTTCTCGATCTCGTTCTTCTGGAAGCCCTGCTCGATCGCTGATACGGCGCCACCGAGCTCCTCGACCCTGTTCATCAGGTCCAGGGCGGCGGCCTCGACCTCGTCGGTCAGCGTCTCGACCGCGTACGAGCCGGCGAACGGGTCGACGGTCTTGGTCACGTCGGTCTCGTAGGCGATCACCTGCTGCGTGCGGAGTGCGAGCCGGGCGGCCTTCGCGCTCGGCAGCGCGAGCGCCTCGTCGTACGAGTTGGTGTGCAGCGACTGCGTCCCGCCGAGCACGGCCGCCAGCGCCTGCACGGCGACGCGGACCAGGTTCACCTCCGGCTGCTGGGCGGTGAGCTGCACGCCCGCGGTCTGGGTGTGGAAGCGCAGCATCCATGACTTCGGGTCCTTGGCACCGAACTCGTCGCGCATCACCTTCGCCCAGATCCGGCGCGCGGCACGGAACTTCGCGACCTCCTCGAGGATGCTCGTGCGCGAGACGAAGAAGAACGACAGCCGGGCGGCGAAGTCGTCGACGTCCATCCCGGCGGCGATGGCCGCCCGGACGTACTCGATCCCGTCCGCGAGGGTGAACGCGATCTCCTGCGCGGGCGTCGCTCCGGCCTCGGCCATGTGGTAGCCGGAGATCGAGATCGTGTTCCACTTCGGCACCTCCTTGCGGCAGTAGCCGAAGATGTCGGTGATCAGTCGCAGGGAGTGCTTGGGCGGGTAGATGTAGGTGCCGCGGGCGATGTACTCCTTGAGCACGTCGTTCTGGATCGTGCCGGTGATCTTGTCCCCGGGAACTCCATGCTCCTCGGCGACCAGCTGGTACATCAGCAGTAGCAGCGCGGCGGGGGCGTTGATCGTCATCGACGTGGAAACCTGGTCCAGCGGGATCTCGTCGAAGAGCAGCCGCATGTCCTCGATCGAGTCGATCGCAACGCCGACCTTGCCGACCTCGCCGTGCGCGATCTCGGAGTCCGAGTCGTGACCCATCTGTGTGGGCAGGTCGAAGGCGACCGACAGGCCACCGGTTCCGTGTGCGACGAGCTGCTTGTAGCGCTCGTTGGACTCCTTGGCGGTGCCGAAGCCGGCGTACTGGCGCATCGTCCACGGCCGGCCGGTGTACATCGACGGGTAGACCCCGCGCGTGAACGGGAACTCTCCCGGCTCACCGAGCTGCGTCGCAGGGTCGAACCCCGCCAGCGCCTCCGGGCCGTACACCGCCTCGAACGGCAGTCCGGACTCGGTGCTGTTTCCTTCGTTGCTCATACCCGCGGTCATGATCGAAGGGTACGGCGAACACATGCATCGCCGCACCGTGAGATGTGTCCTACCTGGTTGGAATAGCCAACGGGGGCGTGCAGTAATTGAATTCACAGACCTGACTGGTCAGTAACAAATTGGCCGCAGATAGAGTGCTGAAGTTGCCCAGCATCCACGCCGGTCCGCCGCGCGCTGAACAGCTCGGTGACGTCACACCTATCCGCGAGCTCGAGTTTCGGAGGAATCCCCTTGGCCAGCTCTCCGGCGGGAACGCTTTACCGGGGCCGCGAAGGAATGTGGACCTGGGTCGCCCACCGCATCACCGGCGTGCTCATCTTCTTCTTCCTCCTCGCCCACGTGATCGACACCGCCATGGTGCGTGTCTCGCCCGAGGCCTACAACGTGGCGGTCGAGACCTACAAGAACCCGATCGTCGGGGTCATGGAGGTCGGCCTCGTCGCGGCGGTCCTGTTCCACGCACTGAACGGCATCCGGATCATCCTCGTTGACTTCTGGTCCAACGGGCCCCGCTACCAGCGGCAGATGAGCTACGGCGTGGTCGTCGTGTTCCTGGTCCTGCTCGTGCCGTTCATGTGGCGCCACCTGATGAACGTGTTCGGAGGCTGATCCACGATGACGACTCTGCCGACCGAGAAGAAGATCGCCGACCCGCGGTCGACGTACAAGGCCAGGAAGACGGGGAACTTCGAGCTCAACTCGTGGCTGTTCATGCGCGGGTCGGGCCTGTTGCTCGTCGTACTCGTCTTCGGGCACCTCTTCGTGAACCTGATGCTGGGCGAGGGGATCCACGCGATCGACTTCGCCTTCGTCGCCGGCAAGTGGGCGAACCCGTTCTGGCAGGTCTGGGACCTCGCCATGCTCTGGCTCGCGATGCTCCACGGCACGAACGGGCTGCGGACGATCATCGCCGACTACACGACCCGGGCGACCACCCGCTTCACGCTGAAGACGCTGCTCTACTTCGCGTCGTTCGTGGTCATCGTCCTCGGCACGCTGGTGATCTTCACGTTCGACCCGTGCATCGACCCGGAGTCGACGCTCGACATCTGCACGATCAGGTAAGGCGCCCCTCAGAGAGGCACACAGGACCATGGTTCAACAGCACAAGTACGACGTCGTCATCGTCGGGGCCGGTGGCGCCGGGATGCGCGCGGCCCTCGAGTCCGGCCAGCGCACCCGCACCGCCGTCCTGACCAAGCTCTACCCGACCCGGTCCCACACCGGCGCGGCCCAGGGCGGCATGTGCGCCGCGCTGGCCAACGTCGAGGAGGACAACTGGGAGTGGCACACCTTCGACACCGTCAAGGGTGGTGACTACCTGGTCGACCAGGACGCTGCGGAGGTGATGGCCAGGGAGGCCATCGACGCGGTGCTCGACCTCGAGAAGATGGGGCTGCCGTTCAACCGCACCGATGAGGGCAAGATCGACCAGCGCCGGTTCGGCGGGCACACCCGCAACCACGGTGAGGCAGCGGTACGCCGCTCCTGCTTCGCGGCCGACCGCACCGGCCACATGATCCTGCAGACGCTCTACCAGCAGTGCATCAAGCACAACGTGGAGTTCTACAACGAGTTCTACGTGCTGGACCTGGTGATGACCGAGGGGCGTGCGACCGGAGTGGTCGCCTACGAGCTGGCCACCGGCGAGATCCACGTGTTCAACGCGAAGTCGATCATCTTCGCGTCCGGCGGCTTCGGCAAGGTCTACCGGACCACCTCCAACGCGCACACGCTGACCGGTGACGGCATGGGCATCGTGTGGCGCAAGGGCCTTCCCCTCGAGGACATGGAGTTCTTCCAGTTCCACCCGACCGGCCTGGCCGGCCTCGGCGTACTCCTCTCGGAGGCCGCCCGAGGAGAGGGCGGGATCCTCCGGAACAGCGAGAACGAGCGGTTCATGGAGCGCTACGCCCCCGTCATGAAGGACCTCGCGTCACGTGATGTGGTCGCCCGAGCCATGTCGAACGAAGTACGCGAAGGTCGAGGGGCCGGCCCGGAGAAGGCCTACGTCTACCTGGACCTGACCCACCTCCCCCGCGAGCAGATCGACGCGAAGCTGCCGGACATCACCGAGTTCGCGCGCACCTACCTCGGTGTCGAGCCGTACACCGAGATGATCCCGGTGTTCCCGACGGCGCACTACGCGATGGGCGGCATCCCCACGAACATCAAGGGTGAGGTGCTCGGCGACAACCACACGGTGATCCCGGGCCTGTACGCCGCCGGCGAGGTCGCCTGCGTCTCGGTGCACGGCGCGAACCGCCTCGGCACGAACTCGCTGCTCGACATCAACGTGTTCGGCCGCCGCGCCGGGGTCGCCGCCGCGGAGTACGCCGCACGGACCGACTTCGACGACCTCCCGGAGAACCCGGAGACCCAGGTCGTGTCGATGATCGAGCAGATGCGCGATGCGGGTGGTTCCGAGCGGGTCTCGGTGATCCGTCAGGAGATGCAGGCCACGATGGACATCAACGCACAGGTGTTCCGCGACGAGGGTTCGCTCAAGCAGGCCCTGTCGGACATCCAGGGTCTCAAGGCGCGGTACGTGAACGTCTCGGTTCAGGACAAGGGCAAGCGGTTCAACACCGACTTGCTCGAGGCGATCGAGCTGGGCTTCCTGCTCGACCTCGCCGAGGTCCTGGTGACCTCGGCCCTGGCCCGCCAGGAGTCGCGCGGCGGCCACTTCCGCGAGGACTACCCCAACCGTGACGACGTGAACTTCATGCGTCACACGATGGCCTACCGCGAGGCGGACTCCGACGGAACGCCCCGTATCCGCCTGGACTACAAGCCGGTCATCGAGACGCGCTACAAGCCGATGGAGCGAAAGTACTGATGGACGTCACGATCAAGATCCTTCGCTACAACCCCGAGGTCTCGGAGGAGGCGAAGTGGGAGAGCTACCAGGTCACCGCTGAGCCGACCGACCGCGTCCTCGACGCGCTGCACAAGGTGAAGTGGGACCTCGACGGCTCGCTGACGTTCCGGCGGTCCTGCGCGCACGGCGTCTGCGGGTCCGATGCGATGCGGATCAACGGCAAGAACCGGCTGGCCTGCAAGACGCTGCTGAAGGACGTGAACCCGTCCCAGCCGATCACCGTCGAGCCGATCAAGGGCCTGCCGGTGCTCAAGGACCTCGTCGTCGACATGGAGCCGTTCTTCGACGCCTACCGCTCGGTGATGCCTTTCCTGGTCACCACCGGAAACGAGCCGACCCGTGAGCGGATCCAGTCGCAGGCGGACCGCGACCGGTTCGACGACACCACCAAGTGCATCCTGTGCGCGGCCTGCACCACGTCCTGCCCGGTGTACTGGACCGACGGCCAGTACTTCGGCCCCCAGGCGATCGTCGGGGCGCACCGGTTCATCTTCGACAGCCGCGACGAGGGCACCGACCAACGGCTGGAGATCCTCAACGACAAGGAGGGCGTGTGGCGTTGTCGCACGACCTTCAACTGCACCGAGGCCTGCCCGCGCGGCATCGAGGTGACGAAGGCGATCCAGGAAGTGAAGCGGGCGCTGATCTTCCGCCGGTGATGGGCGGCCATGCCGACGTGCAAAGTCCGGCCCTGACGCGGGATCCGGGCGTTTCACCGCACGTTTGCACGTCCGGATGGCCGCTCTGCCATGATCGGCCGCATGGCTGAGCACCGGTACGAGCTGACCGTGGAGTGGACCGGCGACCGCGGGACGGGGACGAGGTCGTACACCGGTTACGGTCGCGACCACATCGTCAGCGCCGAGGGCCGGCCGAAGATCCGGGGCAGCGCCGACCCAGGCTTCCGGGGCGAGGACTCCCGGTGGAACCCGGAGCAGCTCTTTGTCGCCTCGCTCTCCCAGTGCCACATGCTCTGGTTCCTGCACCTGTGCGCGGACTCCGGAGTGGTGGTGCTCGAGTACGTCGACCACCCGATCGGCACCATGGTGACAGCGGTGGACGGCAGTGGGGAGTTCACTGAGGTGCTGCTGCGACCGTCCGTCGTGGTAGCCGCTGCGGACCAGGTCGAGCGGGCCCAGGGCCTGCACGAACGCGCCCACGAGATGTGCTTCATCACCCGGTCGGTCCGGTGCCCGGTACGTCACGAGCCGACCGCTGTCGCGCACTGACCTCAGGGGATCGCCGGGTTGTTCCCGCCGCTCACGACGACCACGACGGTCGACCCTGGACGGGGCCGGACCTGTCCGCTCATCAACGCAGCCAGGGCAACGCTCGCTCCGGGCTCTGCGAGCACCCGCACCCGCTGCCACAGGAACCGCCGAGCGGCCAGCAGCGCCTCCTCGCTGACCAGCACCGAGCTGGTGCCGTGCGCGGTGGCCACGGCGTACGCGAGCCGGCCGATCTGCGGCGGTCCGAGTGAGTCGGCCGCCGCTCCCCCGGACACGGCCGCAACAGGCTCTCCGGCCGCGACCGCCCGGTGCAGGTGCGGGCACAGCTCGGGTTCCACCGGCTGCACTTTCACCTTGTCTGCAAGGGCAGTCGCCACACCGGCGTACAAGCCGCCACCGCCACAGCCGAGCAGCACGAGCTCAGCGTCCGGCACCTGGTTCCCGACCTCGAGGCCGAGGGTGCCTGCCCCGCAGACCGTCTCCCTGGTGTCGTAGGGGTGGATCAGAGGGACGCCGTGGCTCTGGCTGAACTCCTTGCATACGTCGAGCGCATCCCCGACGTCGCCCTCGACCAGCTGCAGGTTCGCGCCGTACTCCCGGATCCGTTCCAGCTTCGCCGGTGTCGAGGTGCCCGGGACGAACACGTCGGCACGTAGACCGGATCGCTGCGCCGCCCAGGCGACGGCCGCGCCGTGGTTGCCGCCCGATGCGGCGGTCACCGCCGTTGTCCCGGCGGTTCCGGTCGTCCCGGTGGCCAGCGACATCACCGAGTTCAGGGCACCACGTGCCTTGAACGAGCCGGTGTGCTGAAGCAGCTCCAGCTTGAGTACGACGCGCGCCGGGATGCCGAGCTCGTCGCCGTGGATGTCGAGCGTCGGCGTGTGCCGGATCTTCTCACCCAGTCGCGCCGCGGCGCTCTCGATGTCGCTGAGCCGGGGCAGCGTGGCCGTCATGGAGCGACGCGCTCTGGGGAACCCGAACGCGTCGACGTTGCCTTCCAGGCCTTCCAGCCAAGCGTCCCGAGGACCACGGCGATGAGCACGTTCACCACGATCAGCACGATGTGGGCCACGTAGTAGCCGGTCGGCCGATCCTCACCACCCGAGGCGGACTCCACCAGGTTCTTGGCGAAGTTCGCGTAGGAGAGGACGTTCCAGGCAGCAATGGCGAGGAACAGGACAGCGTGTCTGCGTTGGAGCTTCACGCCCCCATCCTCTCTCAGCCGGACGAGTGGTGCTTCCTCAGGGCCAGGGCCCCGACGACGACGATGCCCGCCGCAGCGCCACCGGCGATCAGCTTCTTGTGGGCTTCCGCGTCGACCTCGGCGCGGTTCAGACTGGCCGACGACTGCTGCGGCGTTGGGCTCACCGGCTCCCGCGGGCCGTCGGTCTCCTGTTCCGCGGCACGATGCCGCACGGCGAGTGGGGACGTGTACGCCCAGGCCGCGCCGTTCATCGTGACCCGTGAGAAGTAGTTGATCCACACCAGGAGGATCAGCGCAACACCGAAGGCCTGGAAGGCCGGCTGGTCCTTCGTGGCGGCGATGAGGAAGTTCGCGATCGACTTCAGGATCTCGAACCCGATCGCACCGAGGACCGCCCCGTGGAACAGCGCGGTCCGCGGCAGGTCGGGGGTGGCGAGAAGCTTGAACATCGCCATGAACAGCAGGGTGGTGGCAGCGATCGCCAGACCGTGCACGATCGCCCACAACAGCGCGCCGGCCACGACGCTGTCGTCGAGACCGACCCAGCCCAGGATGACCTCGGAGAACCCGGCGAGTGCTCCCGACAGGGCTACGGAGACGATCAGCGTGAAGCCGATCAGCATCAGCACGACCAGGTCCCGGCCCTTGCCGACGAAGAAGTTCGGCTGCTCCTTCAGCGGCATCTTGAACATGGTCAGCAGGGCATCGCGCATCCCCGACAGCCAGCCGAGCCCGGAGTAGAGCACACCGACGAGACCGATGACTCCGATCGTGCTGGCATTCTCGCGGAAGGTGTCGAGCGAGATCTGACCTTCCCCGTCCCCGATCAGCCCGGGCAGCACCGACTGCAATGCCTCGGTGAGCGCATCCTCGGCGTCCGGGTAGACGTTGGCGATAAAGCCGACCACGAAGAAAGCCAGGGCAAGGATCGGGAAGAACGACAGGAAGCCGAAGTACGTCACGGCCCCGGCCTGGACGTTGCCCTTCACCTCGCCGTAGTGGGCGAGCATCGTGAAGACGTGGTCGACGAGCGGGTGCCTCGCCCGGACCTCGTCGACCTTCGCTGTCACACGTTCCTTGATCGAAGCCATGCCCATCCCTACCCAAACGTGGGCACCTGTACCACCCAGAAAGGGTTATCGGCCGGAGCCTGCAGTCAGCGCGTAGTCACGCGTCGGCTGCCAGCCCTGCTTCGCATCGTGGACGTACAACGAGAAGTGGTCCGCCTCGAACTCGCACTCGAACCCGGCCAGTTCCTTGAACGCCTTGTCCAGGCGCTCGTCGTCCAGGTGGTGGGCGACGGTGACATGCGGGTGGTACGGGAACTGGAGGTCGCAGGCCAATGGACCGCGGCGCACGGAGAAGGCGAGCTGCTCGCACTGCGAGATGCCCTCGACGACGACGACGAAGACCACCGGCGAGATCGGGCGGAACGTGCCGGTGCCGCGAAGGTGCACCTTGAACGCGCTGTTGTGCGCGGAGGCCTCCGCAAGGTGCTGCTCGACGACAGGCATCTGGTCGAGCTCGAGCTCGTACGGCGGCATCAACGTGATGTGCGTGGGGATGCCTTCGGCCGTGGTGTCACCGAGCGCCGTGCGAAACTCCTGCAGCTGCGCCCCCCACGGCTCGGGGACGGCGATGGCCACTCCGATCGTCGTCACCATGGCACCCTACCCACCGACGGGAACAAAGCCGACCCGGTCATACACGTCGGCCAGCGTCCGTCCGGCCACGGCGTTCGCCTTGTCGGCGCCGTCCCGCAGCAGGGCATCAAGCTGCGCCCTGTCCCGCATCAGCTCCAGCGTCCGGTCGCGGAACGGGGTCACGAACTCGACCACCACGTCGGCCAGGTCCTTCTTGAAGTCGCCGTAACCCCGCCCGTCGTACTCCTTCTCCAGGTCGGGGATCGAGCGACCCGTCAGCGCGGAGTAGATCGTGAGCAGGTTGGAGATGCCGGGCTTCTCGGCCTCGTCGAAGCGCACCTCGCTGCCGGAGTCGGTGACCGCGGAGCGGATCTTCTTCGCCGAGACTTTGGGGTCGTCGAGCATCTCGATGATGCCCGCGGGCGACGAGGCCGACTTCGACATCTTCGCCGTGGGGTCCTGCAAGTCGGTGATCTTCGCGGTCTCCTTGAGGATGTAGGGCTCCGGGAGGCGGAAGGTCTTCTTGTACCGGTGGTTGAACCGGCCGGCGAGGTCGCGGGTCAGCTCGAGGTGCTGGCGCTGGTCCTCGCCCACCGGGACGTACTGCGGCCGGTAGAGCAAGATGTCGGCCGCCTGCAGGACCGGGTAGGTGAACAGGCCGACTGAGGCGCGCTCGGAGCCACTCTTCGCCGACTTGTCCTTGAACTGCGTCATCCTGCTGGCCTCGCCGAAGCCGGTCAGGCACTGGAGGACCCAGCCGAGCTGGGCGTGTGCCGGGACCTGGGACTGGACGAAGACCGCCGAGCGCCCGGGGTCGATCCCCATCGCGAGCAGCTGCGCGGCCGCGCGCAGGCAGCGCTCACGCAGCTGCTTGGGGTCCTGCTCGACGGTGATCGCGTGCAGGTCGGCGATGAAGAAGAACGGCTCGAACTCGTCCTGCAGCGCCACCCATTGCCGCAGGGCGCCGAGGTAGTTGCCGAAGTGGAACGAGTCGGCGGTCGGCTGGATCCCGGACAGGACACGCGGACGCGCCGTCGGCGCGGAGGATGGTTCAGCATCGGACATGGCAGGCATTCTGTCAGGCGACAGGAACCCGGACGTAACCAACCTCGGCTGCCACTGGTGGTGACTAGCGCCTCTCGACTCTCGCGTCGGCCGTGGCCTCCGCGTCGTTGGTCGTTTCCGCGTCGGCTTCGGGCTCCGGCGTCGGAGCCTGCTCGACGGTGAGGTCCGCGGGATGGGTCACCACCGGAGGTACGACGGACACCAGCACCCGCGCCACCCGGCGACCCTCGATCTCCCGGACCACGATCCGGCGACCGTCGTAGTCGGTGTAGTCACCGACCTCGGGAACCCGACCGAGCTGGGCCATGATGTAGCCGGCCACCGTCTCGTAGGGCCCGTCCGGAAGCTCCACACCGGTCTCGTCCTCGAAGTCGTCGAGGTTCAGCAGCCCGTCGACCTCGACGTCCCCGCTGCGGTGGTGGGTGGTCTCGCCCTCGTCGACGTCGTACTCGTCCTTGATGTCACCGATCAGCTCCTCGACAAGGTCCTCCATGGTGACGATGCCCGCGGTCCCGCCGTACTCGTCGGCGACGATCGCCAGGTGCGTGCCCTCGCGCCGCATGTCGGCGAGCGCCGCCAGGATCGGCCGGGTCCACGGCAGGGTCAGGGTGGACCGGGCGAGGTCCCCGACGCGCACGGACCGGCCGGCCATCTCGGGGTCCAGCAGGTCGCGGACGTGCACAAACCCGATCACGTCGTCGGCGGAGCCGCGAATCACCGGGTAGCGGGAGTGCGGCTGCGCCAGCGCGTCCTTCGCCGCCTTGTAGACCGGCATCTGGGAGTCCAGGAAGTCGACCTCGGTGCGCGGGATCATCACCTCACGGATCTGCCGGTCCCCGGCCTCGAAGACGTCCTCGACGATCCTTCGTTCCTCTTCGCCCAGGGTCTCGTGGGCGTTGACCAGCTCACGCAGCTCCTCGTCGCTCATCTGCTCACGCTGCGCTCCTGGGTCACCACCGAGCAGCCGGACGACGGCGTTCGTGGACACCGAGAGCAGCCAGATCACCGGCCGCGAGACCTTGGAGATCTTGTCGATCATCGGGCCGAGCGCGAGCGCAAACGCCTCGGCACGTTGCAGGCCGAGCCGCTTGGGGGTGAGCTCACCGAGAACCAGCGACAGGTACGAGATCGCGATTGTCACCAGGACCAGCGCCAGTGGGTCGGCAGCACCGGACGGGACCCCCCAGTCCTCGAGCACCGGGGCGAGGTCCCCGGACAGGGTGGCGCCACCGAACGCGGCGGACAGGAAGCCCATCAGGGTCACGCCGACCTGGACCGCCGCGAGGAACCGGTTGGGGTCCTCGTTCAGCTCTGCGACGATGCGGCCGCGCTTGCCCCGTCCTGCTATCGACCGGACCTGGCTGTCCCGCAGGGAGACCAGGGCGATCTCGGCAGCGGCGAACACGCCTCCGATGAGGACGAAGACCACGACAAGTCCGATGTTCGCGAGCGTGGCGTTCATGGTCTATGACCTTCATCCATTCCCAAAGGATAGGGCGGCAGTTGACGGTTTGCCGAACGCCCCTTTCCGGTGCAAGGTTTCGCAGGTGAACTTCCCGGACGATGTGCCCACTCTCACCGACGGCACCGTGATGCTGCGCGCGCATCACGAGGGCGACCTTCCCGCACTTCTGCAGCAGGCCACCGACCCGCTGATGGTCTGCCAGACCACGGTGCCGGTGCCTTCCACGGAGGAGACTTCCCGATACTTCGCCGAGGAGATCATCCCGAAAGGCTGGCGAGACCACAGCAGCTGGGCGTTCGCGGTCGAGGCGGTCGACGACACCGGGATGGCCCGCTTCTGCGGCACGGTCGAGCTGCGCAACGAGGGCGAGGGTCGTGCAAAGATCGCGTACGGCGCACACCCGTGGGCACGCGGCCGCGGCATCATGCTGCGGGCCCTGAACCTTCTCCTGGACTGGGGTTTCGAGGAGAAGAAGCTCGAGACCGTGATCTGGTGGGCCAACAAGGGGAACTGGGCCTCACGCAAGATCGCCTGGCGGCTCGGCTTCTCCTTCGACGGCCCACTCCGGCAGTGGATGCCACAGCGCGGCGAGCTCCTCGACGCGTGGGTCGGTGTGCTGCTGTCCACCGACGAACGCCGACCGCGGAACCCGTGGTTCGACGTGCCGCGGATCGTCGGAGACAACGTGGTGCTGCGCGCGCACGAGACGCGAGACTCCCAGCGGATCCTCGAAGCCGGTGTCGACCCTCGGGCTCGGCACTGGCTGGCGCTGCCGGACCCTTACACGCTCGAAGTGGCCGAGTCTTACGTCGAGAGCCGCCGAGAGGGCCACGCCCGGGGCACCGCGCTCAGCTGGGTCGTGGCGGACCCGGTGACCGACGCGCTGCTCGCAAACATCTCCCTGATGGACATCAAGGCCGGGGATGACGCGGAGATCGGTTACTGGACCCATCCGGAGGCTCGAGGCCGCGGTGTGATGACCGAGGCATGCCGCTTGGTCGTCCGGCACGCGTTCATCCCGGTCGACGACGGGGGGCTCGGCCTCAAGCGGCTGCGGATCCTTGCTTCGGAGGGCAACGCCGCCTCCCGGCACGTGATCCAGTCCAGCGGTTTCCTCGAGACCGGCCGGCACCGGGAGAGCACCCGGCTCGGGGACGGCACGTGGGTCGACTCCATCACCTACGACCTGCTCGCCTCGGAGTACCCGGGAACACCGGACAGCCCCTGAGACGTTCCCCCGTGCATGAGGCGCAGCCCCGGCGGGCGATGGGCGGGTGCGCCTCGGGCGGCGTCACAACCGGCCACCTCGACAACGCCGCACACTACGAATGCCGCGCCATCGACGTGTTCCTCCGGCACTCCACCGACCGCGGGCAGGCCGGGCTGGTGTGGGTGCTCGCGCAGTGGCTGGTCGCGCACGCCGACCGGCTGCGGGTGCTCTCGGTGATCTACCGGGACCGGATCTGGATGCCCTGTCCTCGGTGGTCCCTAGCGCGGGGACCGAAACTGAGTATCAGCGAGCGGGCGGCGCTGAGCACGACGGTGCAGCAACGCTGAGAGCAGGAGCACCAGCAGGCCACCGGCGGACAGGCCGGCGCCGACCCAGCTCGGTGCGGTGTAGCCGTACCCCGAGGCGATCACCAGGCCCCCGAGCCACGCACCCAGAGCGTTCGCGACGTTGAGCGAGGCATGGTTCATGGCCGCACCGAGTGTCTGCGCGTCGCCGGCGACCTGCATCAGCCGCATCTGCAAATTCACCACCAGCACCGAGCCCACCGAGGCAATCCCGAAGACGGTCAGGAACGCCGGGACCGGCTCGTAGGCAGTGACCGTGAAGAGTGCCAGCGCCAGGCCCATCGCGACCGAGCTGGCGATCAGGGAACGGAAGATCGACCAGTCCGCGAGGTGGCCGCCGACGACGGTCCCGAGCACCCCACCGACGCCGAAGGCCAGCAGGAAGAGCGGGACAGTCGAGGCGGACAGGTTGGTGACGTCGGTGATGGTGGGGGCGATGTAGCTGTACATCGAGAACATCCCACCGAAGCCGACCGCACCGACCAGCAGCGTCAGCCAGACCTGTGGCCGGGCGAACGCCTGCAGCTCCTTGCGGCCCGTGGCCTCGGGGTTGGCCGGGGTCGAAGGCACGAACGCGAGGACGAGCACGACCGTGAGCAGGCCGAGCAGGGTCACCGCCCAGTAGGCGGAGCGCCAGCCGAGGTGCTGCCCCATCCAGGTTGCGACAGGGACACCGACCACGTTGGCCACGGGCAGGCCGAGCATCACCAGGCTGACCGCACGACCCCTGCGGTGCGGCGCGACCATGGAGGCTGCGACCAGGGACGCGACACCGAAGAAGGCACCGTGCGGGACACCGGCAAGGAAACGGGCGACGGCGAGCGACTCGTAGCTCACGGCAAGGGCACTGCCGGCATTGCCGATGGCGAACGCAGCCATCAGCGCGAGCAGCAGCCCACGCCGTGGCAGCCTGGCACCGAAGATCGCGATCAGCGGGGCGCCGACCACCACACCGAGGGCGTACGCCGAGATCACATGGCCCGCCATGGGGATCGACACGTCGACGCCGCGGGCCATCTCCGGCAGCAGCCCCATCGTCACGAACTCGGTGGTCCCGATCGCGAAGCCCCCCATGGCCAGCGCGATGGTGGCCAGCATCACGTGCTGAGCAGGCCGTCGAGGGAGCCGGGTACGACGGTCAGCGGTCGTCGCAGTCGTCACAAGAGTCCTTCACAGGGGAGATTCAGGCGGTCCGGCTGACGGCGTACGCAGCACTCCGAGGGAGAAGGCAGATCCAGCGCGGGTTATTCCGCAGGCCGCGCTCCGGGCACGCCGTGGCCCTGCCCGATCTTGACACCATCTACCCCATGAGCTCCGCCTCGTCCGGCCGCGAGCCGACCACCGTGACAGACCCGATGCTGACGCAGCTCATCGTGTAGGTCGGCTTCCCAGTGGGTCGCCGCACTCCCCTGGGTCCCGTTCCAGGGGCCGTTCGAGCTGATCGCCGGGCTCACAAGGCGCGGGAGCCCGGGCGGCACGCTGTAGCGGGGGCGTTCGCCGACGGCAAGGAGCTCGTCCTCCGCGTTCAGCCGCTGGTGGAGAACGCCGACTCTCTGCCTACCGGCGCCAACGCGTTGTTCAGAGCCCGCCAGCACGCGCTGGACGAGAGGAAGAGGCCGTACTGGCGCAGGACCGACCGCTCCGCTGGCTGACCGGCCCGCGTCCCAGTTGGGACTCGGCGTCAGCCGAGCGAGGAGATGAGCTCGTTGAACGTCTTCGAGGGACGCATCACCGAGACCGCCTTGTCCGGGTCCGGCCGGTAGTAGCCACCTAGGTCGACCGGACTGCCCTGGACGGCCAGCAGCTCCTCACCGATCGTCGCCTCCTGAGCTGACAAGGACCCGGCCAGCTCGGCGAAGGCCGCGGCGAGCTGCGCGTCGTCGGTCTGCACAGCCAGCTCCCCTGCCCAGTAGAGCGCCAGGTAGAAGTGGCTGCCCCGGTTGTCGATCTCGCCGACCCTGCGGCTGGGCGACCTGTTCTCGCTGAGGAACCGGCCGGTTGCCCGGTCCAGGGTGTCGGCAAGGATCTGCGCCCGCTGGTTGTCGGTGGTCTCGGCGAGGTGCTGGAAGCTCTCCGCCAAAGCGAGAAACTCGCCGAGGCTGTCCCAGCGAAGGTGGTTCTCCTTCAGCAGCTGCTGAACGTGCTTGGGCGCCGAACCGCCGGCACCTGTCTCGAACAGGCCACCGCCGTTGATGAGGGGCACCACCGAGAGCATCTTGGCACTCGTTCCGAGCTCGAGGATCGGGAACAGGTCGGTGAGGTAGTCGCGCAGCACGTTGCCGGTCACCGAGATGGTGTCCTCGCCCTTGCGGATGCGCTCCAGCGAGAAGGCCATGGCGTCGGCTGGTGACATGATCTCGATCTGGAGACCGTCGGTGTCGTGCTCGCGGAGGTACTCCCGGACCTTGCCGATCAGGTTGGCGTCGTGCGCACGCTTCTCGTCGAGCCAGAACACCGCGGGGTCGCCGGTAGCCCGGGCCCGGGATACCGCGAGCTTGACCCAGTCACGGACCGGCACGTCCTTGGTCTGGCACATCCGCCAGATGTCGCCGGCGGACGACGGGGTGCTCGAGCAGCACGTCGCCGGCCTTGTTGAGGACCCGCACGGTGCCCGTGGTGGGGACCTCGAACGTCTTGTCGTGGCTGCCGTACTCCTCAGCAGCCTGCGCCATGAGCCCGACGTTCGCGACTGACCCCATCGTGGCCGGGTCGAACGCGCCGTGTGCGCGGCAGTCGTCGATCACGACCTGGTAGATGCCGGCGTAGCTGCTGTCCGGGATCACGGCCAGGGTGTCGGCCTCCTTGCCGTCCGGTCCCCACATGTGGCCGGAGGTGCGGATCATCGCGGGCATCGAGGCGTCCACGATCACGTCGCTCGGCACGTGCAGGTTGGTGATGCCGTTGTCCGAGTCGACCATCGCGAGGGCCGGACCGTCGGCCAGGCCCTGCTGTACGGCGGCCTCCACGGCGCGACGTCGATCGTCGGGAAGCGACTGGATCGTCTTGAGCAGGGCCCCGAGGCCGTCATTGGGGCTGACACCCGCACCGGCGAGTGCCTCGCCGTGGTCGGTGAAAAGACGAGGGAAGAAGGCGCGCACCACGTGCCCGAAGATGATCGGGTCCGACACCTTCATCATGGTGGCCTTGAGGTGCACGGAGAAGAGGAGGCCTTCGGACTTCGCGCGGGCCACCTGTTCGGTGAGGAACTCCCGGAGGGCCGCGACGCGCATCACGGTGGCGTCCACGACCTCGCCTGCGAGCACCGGGACGGACTCGCGCAGCACGATGGTCGCGCCGTCGTCGCCGTCGAGCTCGATCCGCAGCGAGTCGTCAGCCGCGAGCACTGCCGACTTCTCCGAGGTGCGGAAGTCGTCGGCGGTCATGTGCGCCACGTTCGTCTTGGAGTCCGGCGACCAGGCGCCCATCGAGTGCGGGTGCGAGCGGGCGTACTGCTTGACCGAGGCGGGGGCGCGCCGGTCGGAGTTCCCTTCACGCAGGACCGGGTTGACGGCGCTGCCCTTGACCTTGTCGTAGCGCGCGCGGACGTCCCTGTCCTCGTCGGTCTTCGGGTCGTCCGGGTAGTCAGGCAGTGCGTAGCCGCTTTCCTGCAGCTCGGCGATCGCGGCCTTCAGCTGCGGGATGGACGCGCTGATGTTGGGCAGCTTGATGATGTTCGCCTCGGGTCTTGTGGCGAGCTCGCCGAGCTCCGCCAGGGCATCGTCGACGCGCTGGCCCGACTCGAGCCTGTCGGCGAACCCGGCAATGATCCGACCGGCCAGCGAGATGTCCCGCGTCTCCACGTCCACCCCGGCGGTCGACGCGTAGGCCTGGATGATCGGCAGGAACGAGTGGGTCGCCAGTGCGGGCGCTTCGTCCGTGTGCGTGTAGATGATCTTCGAGTCCGTCACCGAGCGCTCCGTTCCGATGTCCAAAATTTCTTGACGTCAAGATATCTCACGACGTCGTCGCAAGGTTAGCCGCGGTCGGATCTGGGAACCAGGTCCGCATGACGCGGATGAGTGAGTACGACGGGAAGGGTACTGCCGCACCGGCGGTGGTCGAATGGACCAGGCGGATGGAACGGGCAGGTGCCCTGGACGGGCTGGTCCGGCTGGTGCGACCGGTCGCGGACACGCTCGTCGAGGACCCCAGGCGGCGGGACCTGCTGCGCGGCATGTGGCTCGGACACGCGCTGCACCCGGTGCTGACCGACGTGGCGCTCGGCTTCCTGGTCTCGACGAACGTGCTGGACCTGGTCGGCGGGAAGCAGTCGCGGCCCGCCGCCCAGCGGCTGGTCGCGCTCGGGCTGCTGTCAGCGGTGCCCACCGCGGTCACCGGCCTCTCGGAGTGGGCCGGCACCGGGGAGCGCGAGCAGCGGGTCGGAGTCGTCCACGCGACCGCGAACACCGTGGCGCTCGGGCTGTACGCAGCCTCGTGGCGGGCGAGACAGCAGGACCGGCACGGCCGCGGCGTGGCGCTCGGCCTGGCCGGCAGTGCCGCGGCCGCGGTCGGCGGCTATCTGGGGGGACATCTGGCCGCGGTACGTGCCGTATCGAGCCGTCACCCTGGCTTTGAGGACCCCGCGGCGGTCTAATGGTGCGAGGAGCCGGCCTCGTGCCGCTCGGCTGAACGACGCGAGCCGGTCAATGTTCGCTTTGTCCGTTTCGGTTCAGCAAGGAGCTACAGATGGCAGAGGCAGTTCCCACCACCCCGCAGCGGCTGGCCGCTGAGTTCCTCGGCACGTTCGTGCTCGTCTTCGGGGGCTGTGGTTCCGCAGTCCTCGCGGCACAGTTCCTCACCGACGATGACATCCAGCTCGGCATCGGTTTCATGGGCGTGGCCCTCGCGTTCGGCCTGACCGTGCTCACGATGGCGTACGCGGTCGGCCACATCTCCGGCGGACACTTCAACCCAGCGGTCACGATCGGTGTCGCGGCGGGTGGGCGGTTCCCCTGGAAGGACACCGTCGGCTACATCGGCACCCAGGTGGTCGCCGCGATCGCCGCGGCCGCCGTGCTGTTCGTCGTGGCCTCGGGCCAGTCCGGGTTCTCCGCGTCGGAGTCCGGCTTCGCGACCAACGGGTACGGCGACCGCTCCCCCGGCGAGTACAGCCTGCTGGCCTGCCTCGTGATCGAGGTCGTGCTGACAGCGGTCTTCGTCTACGTCATCCTTGGCGTGACCGACACCCGCGCCCCGAAGGGGTTCGCGCCGATCGCGATCGGCCTCGCGCTGACCCTGATCCACCTGGTCGCCATCCCGGTCACGAACACCTCGGTCAACCCGGCCCGGTCCATCGGCCCTGCCCTGTTCGCCGGCGGCGACGCGATCGCTCAGCTGTGGCTGTTCATCCTGGCACCGGTCGTCGGGGCGCTGATCGCCGGCTTCTCCTACGCGCTGCTGTTCGGGAGCGCCGAAGAGGCAGTCCCGCTGCCTGCGGCAGCCGAGGGCTGAGGCGTCGTGCCCGTGCGGGTGTGATGGTCCGGCAACGAAGACCCCGCGCCGCCCGGGCGGTCCCCCGCTGCTAGCGTCAGACTCCACCCCGCTCGAGACCAAGGAGTCGTCGTGAACGCGTCACAGTCAGGGACCCCCGTCAAGGTCGCCGTCACCGGCGCGGCCGGCCAGATCGGCTACAGCCTGCTTTTCCGTATCGCCAGCGGCGCGTTGCTCGGACCGGACACCCCGGTCGAGCTGCGGCTGCTCGAGATCACGCCCGCCCTCAAGGCACTCGAGGGCGTCGTCATGGAGCTCGACGACTGCGCGTTCCCGACCCTGGCCGGGGTCGAGATCGGCGATGACGCGAACACGATCTTCAACGGCACGAACCTCGCCCTGCTCGTCGGTGCCCGCCCCCGCACCAAGGGCATGGAGCGCGGAGACCTGCTGGAGGCGAACGGCGCGATCTTCACCGCCCAGGGCAAGGCACTCAACGCCAACGCCGCGGACGACATCCGCGTCGGCGTCACCGGCAACCCCGCGAACACGAACGCGCTGATCGCCATGACCAACGCCCCCGACATCCCCCGCGAGCGGTTCACCGCGCTGACCCGGCTGGACCACAACCGGGCGATCTCGCAGCTGGCCGCGAAGACCGGCGCGAGCGTCACCGACATCAAGAAGATGACCATCTGGGGCAACCACTCCGCCACCCAGTACCCCGACATCTTCCACGCCGAGGTCGGCGGCAAGAACGCCGCCGAGGTGGTGAACGACCAGGCATGGATCGAGAACGACTTCATCCCGACGGTCGCCAAGCGGGGCGCCGCCATCATCGAGGCCCGCGGCTCCTCGTCCGCGGCGAGCGCGGCGTCGGCCACCATCGACGCCGCCCGCGACTGGGTCAAGGGCAGCCCGGACGGCGACTGGCTCTCGATGGCGGTCGTCTCCGACGGGTCGTACGGCGTGCCCGAGGGACTCATCTCGTCCTTCCCGGTAACCACCAAGGACGGCAACTGGGAGATCGTCCAGGGCCTCGAGATCGACGACTTCTCCCGCGCCAGGATCGACGCGACCGCCGCCGAGCTCGCGGAGGAGCGGGACGCGGTGAAGGAGCTCGGCCTGATCTGAAGCGGATGTGAGGCAGCGTCACACCGGGGCGGCGCCATTCACGCGCCGAGCGCCCCGGGGCTAGGAACCCAGCTGGTCGGGGACGACGGCCGCCAGCACGAGCAGCGCCACACCCCCCAACGCCAGCATCCCCACGTCGGCGGTCCGGCGGCGCACCCGCAGCATGCCGGCCCGCCGTTCCGGTAGCAGCAGCCGGCAGACGGAGCCGATCAGCAGACTTGCTCCAATCCAGCTCACGCCGGTGCGCCACGCCCCGGCGGAGGTGATCGCCAGCCCGGTCAGCGTCATGCCGACGACGAGGAGGTAGACGACTCCACCGAAGGTCTGCGGCCTGCGGTGCGGGTTGTCCTCGAGGATCACGCGAGTGACTGTTCGGCGGCAAGCACGATGTTCGACAGCAGCATTGCGCGGGTCATCGGCCCGACACCCCCGGGGTTCGGCGAGACCCAGCCGGCCACGTCGTACACGTCCGGGGCCAGGTCACCGGCGATCTTGCCCTCGGCATCGCGGGAGACACCCACGTCGAGCACGGCGGCACCGGGCTTGACCATGTCTGCGGTGATGATGCCGGTGACCCCGGCCGCGGCAACCACGATGTCGGCGCCGCGCACGTGCGCGGCAAGGTCCCGGGTCCCGGTGTGGCACAGGGTGACGGTGGCGTTCTCGCTCCGCCGGGTGAGCAGCAGCCCGAGCGGCCGACCCACGGTCACCCCGCGACCCACCACGCAGACGTCGGCGCCGGCGATCGGCACGTCGTAGCGGCGCAGCAGCTCGACGATCCCGAACGGGGTGCACGGCAGCGGTGCGGGCTTGCCGAGCACGAGCCAACCCAGGTTCGTCGGGTGCAGGCCGTCGGCGTCCTTCGCCGGGTCGATCATCCCCAGGATGTCGTTCTCGTTCATGTGCCGGGGCAGCGGTAGCTGCACGATGTAGCCGGTGCACTCGGGGTTCTCGTTCAGTGAGGCGACGGCGTCCTCGACCTCGGACTGCGCGGCGTCGGCGGGCAGGTCCACCCGCATCGAGTTGATCCCGACCTCGGCGCAGTCGCGGTGCTTGCCGGCGACGTACCACCGGCTGCCGGGGTCGTCGCCGACCAGGACCGTCGCCAGCCCGGGCACCACGCCCTGCGCGCGCAGCTTCGCTACCCGGTCCACCAGCTCGGCCTTGATCGCCGCCGCGGTCGCCTTGCCGTCGAGAATCCGTGCCGTCACGTCGTCATCCTTCTCTGCGCTGGTCGGGCCTGTCGAGACCCGGTGGTCGAGCCTGTCGGACTCAGTGGAAGAAGTGTCGGGTGCCGGTCAGGTACATCGTCACCCCGGCCGCCTCCGCTGCCGCGACGACCTCCTCGTCGCGGACCGAGCCACCCGGCTGCACCACGGCCCTGACGCCGCCGTCGAGCAGGATCTGCATCCCGTCGGCGAACGGGAAGAACGCGTCCGACGCGGCGACCGAGCCGGCCGCCCGGTCCCCTGCGCGGCTGACCGCGAGCCGGGCCGAGTCGACCCGGTTCACCTGGCCCATCCCCACGCCGACCGACGCACCACCGGAGGCGAGCAGGATCGCGTTCGACTTCACCGCACGGCAGGCTGTCCAGGCAAACCGAAGATCGGCCAGGTCGTCCGCCGAGGCCGGGTCGCCAGCCGCGAGGGTCCAGGCCGACGGGTCGTCTCCCCCGCCCTCGACCGAGGCGTCGACCGCGTCGCGGGCCTGCAGCAGGAGACCACCGGAGATCGGGCGCAGGTCCATGCCACCGCGCTGTAGCGGTGCGCACTGGAGAAGGCGGATGTTCTTCCTGCCGGTGAGAATCTCGACCGCGCCCTCGTCGTAGCCGGGGGCGACGACGACCTCGGTGAAGATCTCCGCGACCTGCGCGGCCATCTCCGCGCTGACCGGGACGTTGGTCGCGATCACGCCTCCGAAGGCGGACAACGAGTCGCAGGCGTGCGCCTTGCGGTGCGCCTCCGCGACGTCGGCTCCGATCGCGATCCCGCAGGGGTTGGCGTGCTTGATGATCGCCACCGCCGGCTCGTCGAAGTCGTAGGCGGCGCGACGTGCCGCGTCGGCGTCGACGTAGTTGTTGTAGGACATCTCCTTGCCGTGCAGCTGGGTGGCCTGCGCGAGGCCGGGGGTGGGCTGGAAGCCGTTGCTGTAGAGAGCGGCGCGCTGGTGCGGGTTCTCCCCGTAGCGCAGGACCGCGGACTTGTCCCAGGTTGCGCCCATCCACGTCGGGAAGCCGGTGCCCTCGGAGGTGTCGGTGAGCACGTTGCCCATCCAGGAGGCGACGTGCACGTCATAGGTGGCGGTGTGCACGAACGCCTCGGCCGCGAGCTGCTGCCGCTCGCCGAGCGTGAAGCCCCCGCCGTCCGCGGCAGCCACGACGTCGGTGTACCGCGCAGGTGAGGTCACGATCGCGACGCTGGGGTGGTTCTTCGCAGCAGCTCGCACCATCGACGGCCCGCCGATGTCGATCTGCTCCACGCACTCGTCGGGCGACGCCCCGGACTGGACGGTCTCGGTGAAGGGGTACAGGTTGGAGACCACGAGGTCGAACGGCTCCACTCCAAGGTCCTCGAGCTGGGCGCGATGGGTCTCCAGTCGCAGATCGGCCAGGATCCCGGCGTGCACCTTGGGGTGCAGGGTCTTCACCCGACCGTCAAGGCACTCGGGAAAGCCGGTGAGCTCCTCGACCCGGGTGACCGGCACCCCGGCGTCGGCGATCCGACCGGCGGTCGACCCGGTGGACACGATCGCGACGCCGGCCCGGTGCAGGCCCGTGGCCAGCTCCTCGAGACCGGTCTTGTCGTAGACCGAGATCAGGGCCCTCTTCAGTGGCCTTCTGCCTGCATCCGTTGCGCCAGCATCCGTCATCGGCCGAACCGGACCTTCCTGTCGGTGATCGTGAAACCTTCACGGGCCATCCGGCCCACGCAGTCGACGAGCATCGCGCGCTCGGCGACCTTGATGCGTTCGTGCAGCGAGGCGACGTCGTCGTCGTCCTCGACGGGTACGACGGTCTGCTCGACGATCGGCCCGGTGTCCACGCCGGCGTCGACCACGAACAGGGTGGCCCCGGTGACCTTCACGCCGTACTCCAACGCGTCCGCCGGCGCGGTCATCCCGGGGAAGGAAGGTGACAGTGCCGGGTGTGTGTTCACGCAGCGTCCACCGAACTCGGCGAGGAACGCCTGCCCGGTCAGCTTCATGAACCCGGCGAGCACCACCAGGTCGGGCTCGTGCTTCGAGCAGGAGGCGGTGAGCTCCCGGTCCCAGTCCGCCCGGGTCGGGTAGTCCTTCACCCGATGCACGAACGTCGGGATTCCGGCGCGCTCGGCACGGGCCAGTCCCTCGATGTCGTCGCGGTCGGCGCCCACCGCGACCACCGCGACGCCGTACCCGGGATCGGCGCACGCCTCGACCAGGGCCTGGAGGTTCGTTCCCGCGCCGGAGACGAGCACGACGACACGCGCCTGCTTCGCTGGGGTGGTGTGGGACACGCGGGACAGGCTACCGACCCGGGACGGGTCAGTCCGAGTCGGTCCGCCGCCGGCGCAGCCACCAGGTCATCACGACCCCGCCGAGCAGGCCGCCGACGCCCATCGCCACGGCCGCGGCCAGGGTGGTCCGGTCCAGCGCCGCACCCACGTCGGCCATCCGGCCGGGGCCCACCGAGCCGCCGGCCAGCTGCGCCAGCAGCGCGAACAGCAGCCCGCCCAGCAGCCCGGCGGTCAGCCCGCGCAGGGCACCCATGTCGTACTGCGTGACCGGGAACTTCCGCAGCATCAGCAGAGCGGCCAGCGCGGCCATCAGGACCGGCACCGCGACCAGGGCCACCGTCCACGCCGGGGCTGCGCCGTCGTCGGGCAGTGCGGCGAGCAGCGGGAACGCCGGGACCGGGCCGAGCACCACCGCGGAGGGTGAGACCAGCGTGCCGGTGCCGACCGCGAACCCCGGTCCGAGCAGGTAGGTCCCGCCCAGCAGCACGGCGTTGGGCGCGACTCCCGCCACCACGACGGTGTAGAGGAGCCCGTCCGGGACGTCCGTGTGCAGTCGGGACAGCACGTTGGCCGCAGACCCGAGGTCCAGGAGCAGGGCCACGGTGACCAGCAGCGAGCCCGCGGCGAGCATCAGGAGTACGACGGACGCGGCCCCGGTGACCACGCAGAGGGCGAACTCGGGAACCCGGTCACGCAGGCCCGGCCAACGCCCCGACCCGGCGACCAGGCCCGCGCCACCGAACAGGGCGGACAGCACGAAGCCACCCACGAAGGCGAGGCCGAGGCTCGGCTGGGCCGGCTCGAGCGAGGCGAGCACGGCGGTGACGGTCGCCACCACGCCGTAGACCCCGGCAAGCACGGCCACCGAGGTCAGCAGCGCCCGGTCGTCCTCGACCTCGGTGGTGGCCCCTGCCCACCGGCCCAGCCGGAAGGTCACATAGGCACAGAACAGGGTCAGGCCGAGCGGGACCGCGGTGATCGTCGCGGCCTCCAGCTCCAGGTGGGCGCCGTGAGCCAGCAGCCAGGCGTCCGCGCCGATGCGTAGCGCATCGCGGGTGTCGCCGTGGCCTCCTGCGTCCGAGGCGAACCAGCCGGCGAGGCCCACGGCCATGCAGCCCAGGAGCATCGCTCCGGCTGCGGTGAGACCGGCGACCGCGGCACCCACGGCGAGCGGGCGTCCCGGGTCACCGGAGGCGCCCTCGGGCAGCGGGCGACGGGCACGAGGAGTCAGGAGATCAGTCATCTCGGCATCATTTTCCCCCAGAGCGGCGGCCAACCCGGGCTCCCACGCCGCCGGCATCACATCTGGACCGGTTGGGACCAGGCGGCATGGTCGCGTACCGTTTCTTGCTGGCCGGCTACTGCTGGCCGGGTTGCACGAGTGGAGGCGGGACGATGAGACGGGAGGAGCATTTCGACTCCTTCTACCACGCGACCCGTCAGAGCCTGGTGCACCAGACGTTTGCCCTGACCGGTGACCTCCCCGCCGCCCAGAGCGCCGTCCGTGACGCCTACATCGCGGCCTGGCACCACTGGCGCAAGGTGTCGTCCATGGACAACCCGGGGGCCTGGGTCCGGTCCCGCGCATGGCAGCTCGCGCAGCGCCGGCACACCGCCCGGATCTGGCACCGCAGCAAGGGGCTGTCCAGCGAGGACACCGCGCTCCTCGAGGCGGTCGCCAAGCTTCCCGTCGTCCAGCGCCGCACGCTGCTCCTCACCCAGCTCGCCGCCGTCCCGCTGCCCGAAGCAGCCCGGGAGCTCAACCTCTCCCAGCAGGACGCCGAGCAGTACCTGCAGTCGGCGACCGCGAACGTCGCGGTCGCCCTCGACATGGACTCCACCGCCGTCCGGTCCGCCCTGTTGTCCCTCGCGGGCGCAGCGGGCGTGGCCCAGCTGCCCCGGGCGTCGATCGTCCGGCGGGCCGGCAGGAAACGCCGACGTGCGCACACCACGGTCGCCGCCGCCGTGGCGACCGTCGTGGCGATTGCCTCCGGCGCTTTCGCCTACCAACCCAACGAGGTCCAGGCCTCCGACACGCACCTCATCAAGCCACCGGCCACCCGGACGGCGAACCCACCGACCACCACCGACGTGCCGACCGCGGAGCAGCTCCTCGACGAGCACCAGATCGCCCGGCTCGGTCTCGCCCAGGAATGGGACGTGGCCCGCACGCACGACAACACCTCCGGTGACGGCATCAACACGGTCTGCCAGCAGAGTCGCTTCGCCGATCCGGACGGCATCTCCGCCCTGGTCCGCGAGTACAAGGCCGGCGGCAAACCGTCCCGCTCGGCAGTGCAGACCCTCGAGGTGTCCGAGTCGGAGCGACAGGCGGAGAAGGCCTTCTCTACGACGGTGGGCTGGTACGCCGGATGTCACGTGGCACGGTTGCAGCTGCTGCGGGCGTACCGGGTGAACGGCATCGGCGACCAGGCCCATGTCCTCCTGGTCCGTGTCTGGGAGAAACCGGTGACGACGTACTCCGTCGCCGTCGCCCGGATCGGCCGGGTGGTGACCTCGACGGTGGGTGAGACCGCCGGTGACGCACCCCCACCCCCGAGGCAGGTCGCGCAGTCCCTGGCAGACGCCGTGGCCATGGTGTGTGCGAGCAGCGGGGCCGAGGACTGCTCGAGGCGGCCGACCACGTCCGCCGTACCGCCGCCGCCGTCCGGTGAGGAGCCAGGGATCCTGGCGGTCGCCGACCTGCCGCCGGTGGGGCGCCTCGACGAGCCCTGGGTCGGCACCAAGGCCAGGCCCGCCAGGGTCAACCCCTCGGCGACCACCTGCGACCGTGCCGACTTCGACAGCGCCGGCGCGGACCGGACGCGTACCCGCACGTTCCTGATCCCGGGCGCCAAGCTGCCCGACCGGTTCGGGCTCTCGGAGACGTACGGCGTGTTCGGGTCACAGCGCTCGGCCGACCGGTTCCTGACGACGATGCGCAACCGGCTGTCCACATGTGAGGACCGCAAGCTCGCCACCAAGGTGCTGCGCCCCCACTCGGTCCGGGACCGGGACAGGCGCATGGAGCTGTCGACGTGGGACCTGGAGACCGAGATCTCGGACAACGAGACCGTGTTGTTCCGACTCGGGTTCGTGCGCGTGGGCAACAAGGTCGCCCAGGTGAACTTCTCCCCCAGCCCGCGCGAGGACATGTCGGGCAACGAGTTCCACAAGCTCGTCGTCCGCGCCGGTGACCGGCTCCGCGAGCTTGACTGACCGAAGCCTTAGGGTCGGGACGTGACCAGCATCCCGACAGACCTCGGCCGCGAGTCCGCACTTGCCCGAGACGCATCCAGCCCGCTCACCGGCCGGCGTGAGCTGTTCCTGCTTCCCGAGGGGACCATCTACCTCGACGGCAACTCCCTCGGCGCGCTGCCCCGGTCGGTGCCCGGCCGTCTCGCCGCCGCGGTCACCGAGGAGTGGGGCCGGGACCTGATCTCGTCGTGGAACACCGCTGACTGGATCAACCTCTCGCGCCGGGTCGGCGCGAGGATCGCGCCGCTGATCGGAGTCGACGGGCGGGACGTGTGGGTCAGCGACAGCACCAGCGTCAGCCTGTTCAAGACCATGGTCGCGGCGTGCCGGCTGCGCCCGGAACGCACGGCCATCGTGGTCGAGGAGGGCACGTTCCCCACCGACGGTTACATCGCCGCGAGCGTCGCACGAATGCTCGGCCTGGAGCTCCGCTGGTGCGACTCCGCGGACCCGGTGGCGTCCATCGACGACGATGTCGCACTCGTGTCGCTGACCCACGTGGACTTCCGCACCGGCGCGATGTTCGACATGGCGGCGATCACCGAGGAAGCCCACCGCATGGGCGCCCTGATCCTCTGGGACCTGTGCCACTCCGCCGGCGCGGTACCCGTCGACCTCGCCGAGCATGACGTGGACTTCGCGGTCGGCTGCACCTACAAGTACCTCAACGGCGGCCCGGGATCTCCGGCTTTCATGTACGCCGCACGACGGCACCAGGACCAGCTCGACCAACCACTGTCCGGCTGGATGGGGCACGCACGCCCCTTCGACATGGAGCTCGGGTACGAACCCGTCGACGGGATCGGACGGCTCGCGTCCGGGACGCCCCCCGTGCTCGCGCTGACCGCGCTTGAGGCCGCGCTCGATGTGTTCGAAGGGGTGGACCACCCCACGCTTCGCGACGCCTCGCTGTCGCTCACGGACTACTTCATCGAGCTGGTCGACGCCCGCCTCGGCTCGACTTTCGAGGTGATCACGCCGCGTGCCCACGAGCATCGTGGCAGCCAGGTCTCGCTGCGCCACGAGCAGGCGTACGGCGTCGTCCAGGCACTCATCACACGAGGCGTGGTCGGCGACTTCCGCACCCCCGACGTCGCCCGCTTCGGTTTCGCCCCGCTCTACGTGACCCACACCGACGCGTACGACGCGGTCGAGCATCTTGTCGCCGTGATGGAGAACGAGGAGTTCGCACGTCCGGAGTACGCAACCCGGAATCCCGTCACCTGAGAACCGTCGGTGCCGTGTCAGCTGAAGCAGTTGCCGTTCGGGTACGCGAGCTCCTCACCGCTGCGTGACCCGCACACTGCGTACAAGAACGGGCACAACCACCGGATGAGCGCCGCCCGAGGCGGGACGGGAGGCTCGGCCGGCTCGTTGTGCCCGTTCGTGTACCGAGCGGCTCAGAGGTTCTGCAGGATGTCCCGCATCAGCTGAGCGGTCTCGGACGGCGTCTTGCCGACCTTCACCCCGACCGCCTCGAGAGCTTCCTTCTTTGCCTGTGCCGTGCCGGAGGAACCGGAGACGATCGCGCCGGCGTGGCCCATCGTCTTGCCCTCCGGGGCGGTGAAGCCCGCGACGTAGCCGACGACCGGCTTGGTCACGTTGTCCTTGATGTACGCCGCGGCGCGCTCCTCCGCGTCGCCACCGATCTCACCGATCATCACGATCGCGTCGGTGTCCGGGTCGTCCTGGAACGCCTGGAGACAGTCGATGTGCGTGGTCCCGATGATCGGGTCACCGCCGATACCGACGGCCGAGGAGAAGCCGAAGTCACGCAGCTCGTACATCATCTGGTAGGTCAGCGTGCCCGACTTCGACACCAGTCCGACCCGGCCGGCCTTGGTGATGTTGGCCGGGATGATGCCCGCGTTGGACAGGCCGGGGCTGATCAGTCCCGGGCAGTTGGGGCCGATGACCCGGGTCGTGCCCTTTGCCTGCGCGTAGGAGAACAGGTCCGCCGTGTCGTGCACAGGGACGCCCTCGGTGATCACGACGACCAGCGGGATGCCTGCGTCGACGGCCTCGATGACCGCGCCCTTGGTGCCGGCCGGCGGCACGAAGACCACCGACACGTCCGCGCCGGTCGCGTCCATCGCTTCCTTGACGCCGCCGTACACGGGCACGGAGGCGCCCTCGAAGTCGACACTCTGGCCGGCCTTCTTCGGGTTCACGCCACCGACGATGTTGGTGCCGGAGCTCAGCATCCGCTGCGTGTGCTTCTTGCCCTCGGAGCCGGTCATGCCCTGGACGATGACCTTGCTGTTCTCGTTGAGGAAAATAGCCATGTTCTCTCAGTCCTCTACTTCGCGGCCAGTTCGGCGGCGCGGTCGGCCGCACCGTCCATCGTGTCGACCAGGGTCACCAGCGGGTGGTTCGCCTCCTCGAGGATGCGCCGACCCTCCTCGACGTTGTTGCCGTCGAGGCGCACGACGAGCGGCTTGTTCGCCTCGTCGCCGAGCAGCTCGAGGGCGTGCACGATGCCGTTGGCGACCGCATCGCAGGCGGTGATTCCGCCGAAGACGTTCACGAACACGCTCTTCACCTGCGGGTCACCGAGGATGATGTGCAGGCCGTTCGCCATCACCTCGGCGGACGCGCCGCCACCGATGTCGAGGAAGTTGGCGGGCTTGACGTTGCTGTGCGCCTCACCGGCGTACGCGACGACGTCGAGGGTGGACATCACCAGGCCCGCGCCGTTGCCGATGATGCCGACCTCGCCGTCGAGCTTGACGTAGTTGAGGCCCTTCTCCTTGGCCTGCTGCTCGAGCGGGTCGGCGGCCGCCTTGTCCTCGAACTGGGCGTGGTCCGGGTGCCGGAAGTCCGCGTTCTCGTCGAGGGTGACCTTGCCGTCGAGCGCCTCGAGATGACCGTCCCCGAGACGAACCAGGGGGTTCACCTCGACCAGCGACGCGTCCTCCTTGATGAAGACGTCCCACAGCTTCTTGACCACGTCCTTCGCCTCGTCGGCGACCTCCTGGGGGAAACGCGTCGTGGCCACGATCTCCGCGGCCTTCGCGTCGTCCACGCCGGTCTGTGGGTCGATCGACACCTTGGCGACCGCGTCGGGGTTGGTGCGCGCGACCTCCTCGATCTCGACACCACCCTCGATGCTCGCGATGCACAGGTAGTTGCGGTTCGCCCGGTCGACGAGGAACGAGAAGTAGTACTCCTCCGCGATGTCGGCGGTCGGCGCGACCAGGACGCGGTGGACCGTGTGGCCCTTGATGTCCATGCCCAGGATGTCGTTGGCGCGGGCGACGGCCTCGTCGGGGTTCTCGGCGAGCTTGACGCCACCGGCCTTCCCGCGACCACCGATCTTCACCTGCGCCTTGACGACCACGCGCCCGCCCTCGGACTCGGCGGCGGCGGCGGCGTGCTCGGCCTTCTCGACTACGGTGCCGAGTGTCACCGGCACGTCATGTTTGGCGAAGAGCTGCTTCGCTTGGTACTCCATCAGGTCCACGGTTATATGCCCGTCCTATCGGTTCTCTCCCGGACTCCTCGGACATGCGAGGGCCGTTTGCACGCCCGACATTAGACCTGTCGGCCCGGCGACGACCACGTAGGGTCGGTCACCGGGGAGGCACAAGTCCACCGTCGATCACCGAGGAGTCTCATGAATCAACCGGTCTCGGAGCGTCGGGTCTCGTCCACCGGACTCACCCTGGACGTCCGTGAGCACAGTGCCCCCGGACCGGGCAAGGAGCACCTGATCCTGGTCCACGGCTACCCCGACCAGCAGGACATGTGGGACCTCGTGGTGGGCTGTCTCGACGGCGAGGCGTTCCACATCGTCACCTACGACGTGCGCGGGGCCGGTGCGTCCGACGTACCCCCGAGCAGGGACGGCTACCGCACCGAGCTGCTGGTCGAGGACCTGATCTCGGTGGCCGGCGCCACCGTGCCGGAGGGCGACCGGTTCCACCTGGTGGGCCACGACTGGGGATCCGTGCAGCTGTGGGACGTCATAGCCGCCGCGGGCTTCGACGCCCGGCTCAAGGGCCGGGTCGCGTCGTTCACCTCGATCAGCGGGCCGTCCCTGGACCACATCGCCCATCTCTCCCGGAACCACCAGGGCCGGCGGCTGCGGATGCTGAAGCAGGCGGCGCACTCCTGGTACATCTACGCGTTCCTGGTTCCGGTGGTCCCGGAGATGATCTGGACCCGGCAGAACGCGCTCGTTCGGAAGGCGATGGCGGCGCTGGACCGGCGCGCGGGCCACAGCCACTGGGGGCCTGAGCTCGGCCGGAACGCGGCGAACGGCCTCAACCTCTACCGCGCGAACATGCTGCGCCGGATGAAGCACAGCACCGAGCTGCGCACCGACGTACCGGTGCAGGTGATCGTGCCGACCAGGGACAAGTTCGTCACCGAGGTGCTGTTCGACGACCTCGACCGCGCGTGCAGCGACCTGTCGATGGTCGAGGTCGACGCCGGCCACTGGGTCACCCGGTCGCACCCGCAGCAGGTTGCGGACCTCGTCTCCGCGCACGCGCGATCCCACGCAGGCTGACCTCGCCACCGCGCGCGGTCGCGTAGCGATTCCGAGGCCGCGTCGTTGTACCCGTACCACCACGGAACGGGATGGACCTCACATGTCGGTACGACGTACCACGGCTGCCCTGGCTGCCACCGCTCTCGCCACCAGCTCGCTGGCCGTCGGAGGACTGTCCGCCACGACCGCGGACGCAGCCGTCGACCGGACCCCGGGCTACTCGCTGCGGCACATCACCGTCGACGTCATGGTCGGCCCCGGGCACGACCAGCCCTGCACGGTGAGCGCCGACATCTACAAGCCCGACCGGGTCTCGAAGGCTCGCAAGGCACCGGCGATCCTCACCACTCACGGCTTCGGCGGCAACAAGGCCGACGGGAACCAGACAGCCATCGGCAAGGGCTTCGTGCAGGAGGGGTACGTCGTGCTGTCCTACTCCGGGCTCGGGTTCGGAGGCTCCGGATGCAAGATCCATCTCGACGACCCGGACTACGACGGTCTCGCAGGTAAGCAGCTGGTCAGCGTGCTGGCCGGGAGGAGAAGCTTCACCAGCGAGGCCTCCGGGAAGACCGGCCGGATCCACTACGTGGCGAAGGAACGGCCCGGCGACCCGAAGGTCGGCATGATCGGGGGTTCCTACGGCGGCCAGGTGCAGTACGCCGTGGCGTCGCAGGACAAGCGGGTCGACGCACTCATCCCGCTCATCACCTGGAACGACCTGTCCTACTCGCTCGCACCCAACAACACCGACCTCCGGCGCGGCGTCACCTCCCGGACGCCGGGGGTGCACAAGCGGCTGTGGACCGACCTGTTCTTCGGGGCGGGCGTCATGGACGGCGTCGACGACGCCCAGGTCGACCCGGCCCGCAACGTCGGCTGCCCCAACTTCGACGACCGGGCCTGCGCGGCCGTCGCAGAGCTGCACGCAGTGGGCTATCCCGGTCCCGACACACTCGCGCTGGCCCGGCATGCCTCGGTGTCGACTTACATCAACCGGGTCACGGCACCCACGCTCGTCGTACAGGGCCAGAAGGACACGCTGTTCAACCTGCAGGAGGCGGTGGCCACGTTCCGGGCGCTTCGTGCGAACGGCACCCCGGCCCGGATGGTGTGGCAGTCGTGGGGCCACTCCGACCAGGCTCCTGCACCGGGCGAGCTCGACCTCGGCGCCGACTCCGTCCGGGACACCTACCTCGGGCGGCGCTTCGTGAGCTGGATGGACCACTACGTGCGCGGCGAGAAGCGCGCCCCGGTCGGCCCCCGGTTCGAGTACTTCCGGGACTGGGTGGACTACGACACCGCCCAGGCGCGGGCCGGCCAGGCGATCGCCAGGGCCTACGCGACCAGGACCCGGTTCACCCAGAGGCCGACGGCGTCGTTGTACCTCTCCGGTGCCGATGCGCTGACCCGTAGCCGAAGCCGGGTGGCCACCGGTGCGGCGTCGTACGCCAATGCGCCGGGCACGCCCACGTCGTACTCCGAGACCTCGGGTGTGGAGGGCAACCAGGTCGACAACCCGATCTCTGATGCGGAGGGCACGTTCGTCGCCTACACCAGCCCGAAGCTTGGCCGGCCGGTGGCACTGGTCGGGTCACCGCGGCTCACCCTGCACCTCGACGCCCCCGTGGCGGCGGAGACGCAGAGCGGCGGGCCCGCCGGCCACCTGATCCTGTTCGCCAAGGTGTACGACGTGGCACCCGACGGCACACCGACCCTGAAGAACCGGCTCGTCTCACCCGTCCGGGTGCGCGACGTGACCAGGCCGGTGCGGGTGCAGCTGCCGGGCGTGGTGCACCGGTTCCGTAAGGGGCACCGGATCCGGGTGGTGGTCGCGGCCAGCGACCTCGCCTACGGCAACAACCCGACCGTGCAGCCGGTGACGGTGACGACCAGCGAGAGCCGCCCGAGCGTGCTGCGGCTCCCGCTCACCGGCCCCCTGCTCTTCTAGCCGAGTTGTCAGGCCGTCTCTAGTCGGCCGCCCGCATCGAGCGGGTTCCGACCCACAGGCCGAACAGGCCGACCGCGAGTGCTGCGACCGCGCCGTTGAGCAGGTGGCCCGCGTCGAAGCTGCCCGCGAACAGCGCCCGCTCCGCGTCGACGACGTAGGTCAGCGGGTTGAGCTTGGACAGGGTCTGCAGCCAGCCCGGTCCGGCGTCGACCGGGAGCAGCATCCCGGCGAGCAGGAGCAGCGGGAAGAGCAGCGTCTGCTGCACGGTCCAGAAGATCCAGTCCTGTCCCTTGGCCGCCAGCGCGAGCGCGTACGACAGCGCGCCGAGCCCGACGCAGAAGACCGCGAGGATGGCCAGGCCGACGACGACGCCGGCGGCGTGCAGCTCGAAGTCGAAGGGCAGCACGACCAGCACCAGGATCACCGCCTGGATCAGCACCGGCACGATCTCCTTGAGCGCGCGGCCCATCAGCAGCGCGGACCGCGACAGCGGGGTGACCAGCATCCTTTCGTGCGAACCGGTCTGCATCTCCATCAGCAGGTTCGAGCCGGTCATCGACGCACCGAACAGGCAGGACATCACCACGATGCCCGGGACGAACCACTGGAGCGTGCTGCCCGCACCCAGCCCGGAGACGCTGGTGAGCAGCGGCGCGAAGAGCCCGAGGAAGATCAGCGGCTGGATCATCGAGAAGACCACCGAGAACGGGTCCCGGATCACCGGGCGCAGCTCGCGGGCGAAGACGATGCCGGTGTCACGGATCAGGGTGCTCATGCCGGGACCTCCATCTGGGTCGGAGCGGTGGTGGGTGCTGCGGACTGCTCGGCCCCGGCGCCGCCTTCACGCAGGCTACGTCCGGTCAGGTTGAGGAAGACGTCGTCGAGGGTGGGGCGGGACACCTCCGCCGAGCGGGCCGGGACACCGGCCTCGTCGAGATCACGCAGCAGACCGGGAAGCAGGAAGGCGCCGCCGGCCACCCGGATGCTCACCCGGCTGCCGGTCGTCTCGACCTGGGCGTCGGCGTGCGCACGGCGGGCCCGGTCCGCCGCCGTCGCAGCCGCGCCCTCGGCGGCGAAGGACAGCACGACATGGTCGCCGGCGTGGTTGGCCTTGAGCCGTTCGGGGGTGTCGTCCGCGACGACCGTGCCGTGGTCGATCACGACCACCCGTTCCGCGAGCGAGTCCGCCTCGTCGAGGTAGTGGGTGGTGAGGACGACCGTCGTACCGTGCCGCTCGCGCAGCGCGACGATGTGCTCCTGCAGGTTCGCCCGGTTCTGCGGGTCGAGCCCGGTCGAGGGCTCGTCGAGGAAGAGCAGCCCGGGCGCGTGGATCAGCCCCATCGCGATGTCGAGGCGCCGCTTCTGACCTCCTGAGAGGGTGGACACCTTGCGGTCAGCGACCTCGGCGAGGTCGAGGGAGTCGACCAGCTCGGCCGCCCGGACCCGCGCCGCGGCCCGGTCCATCCCGTAGGCGCGGCCCTGGGTGACCAGCTCGTCACGGCCGCGCTGCTGGTGTCCGGCGCCGTTGCCCTGGCCGATGTACCCGATGCGCTGCCGGACGAGGCGCGGGTCGCCGGTGATGTCCTCGCCGGCGACCGTGGCCCGGCCGGACGTCGGCGCGATCAGCGTGGTCAGCATCCGCAGCGTGGTGGACTTCCCGGCGCCGTTGGGACCGAGCAGGGCGACCATCTCGCCCCGCTCGACCGTGAGGTCGAGCCCGCGTACGGCCTCGACTGTCTGCCTGTTGACCGTGAAGTGCTTGGTCAGCTCCTGGGTCTGGATCATCGTCTGGTTCATGGGAACCACGCTAGAAACGCTTTAGGACAGTTCCTGTCCTAAAGGCGGCTAGTCTTGAGACATGTCTGGTTCCAGCGCCCGCATGCTGCAGCTGCTCTCCCTGCTGCAGACCCATCGTTACTGGTCGGGCGGCGAGCTCGCCGGCCGACTCGAGGTCAGCGAGCGCACGCTGCGACGCGACGTGGACCGGCTGCGCGAGCTCGGCTACCCGGTGAACGCCGTGCGTGGCGTGGCGGGCGGCTACCAGCTGCAGGCCGGCGCCGCGCTCCCGCCGCTGCTCCTCGACGACGAGGAGGCAGTCGCGATCGCGGTGGGACTACGCGCGGCAGCCGGCGGGATGGTCGCCGGCATCGAGGAGACCTCGGTGCGCGCGCTGAGCAAGATCGTCCAGGTGATGCCACCGCGCCTGCGCCGGCGGGTCGACGCCCTGCAGTCCTACACGGTGCCGGCAGCGTTCTCCGGCGGACCCACCTTCGACGCGGCCGTGCTGTCCACCCTGGCGATGGCCTGCCGCGACGACGAGCGGCTCCGCTTCGACTACACCCCGCGCGCCGGCGAGACGATGACCCGCTCGGTCGAGCCGCACCGGCTGGTGTCTCTCGGGCGGCGCTGGTACCTCGTGGCGTACGACCTGCTGCGCCACGACTGGCGCAGCTTCCGGGTGGACCGGCTCTCCGACCCCGAGACCACGGGCGTCCGGTTCCGCCAGCGCGAGCTCCCGGGAGGCGACGCGGCGGCGTTCGTCCAACAGGGCATCACCAGTAGTTACCAGCAGCAGCACGTCTCGGTCCTCGTCCAGGCACCGGCCACCGAGGTGAAGGCGGTGGTCGGCGGATGGGGCACCGTGGAGGAGGTCTCGGACACCACGGCACGGTTGCGGATGGACGTCGACGACCTGGGCTGGCCGATGATGGTGCTCGCCTCGGTCGGCGCTGCGTTCGAGGTCGAGGACCCTCCCGAGCTCAGGGACCGGGTGCGCGCGGTGGGTCAGCTGTTCTCCCGGTCGTGAGTCGGACGTCCGCCGTACGAGCTCGGTCGGTACGACGGACGCGCGTCCGTCGTACTAGGCGCCCACGCCGGAGGCGTCCGCCACGTTGTCCTTGACCCAGGCGACGATCTCGGTGGTCGTCGCACCCGGCGTGAACACCTTGGCGACACCGGCCTCCTGGAGCAGCGGGATGTCAGCTTCGGGGATGATGCCGCCGCCGAACACCACGATGTCGCGGGCGTCACGCTCGTCGAGGAGCGCGATCAGCTTCTTGAACAGGGTCATGTGCGCGCCCGAGAGGACGGACAGGCCGATCACGTCGGCGTCCTCCTGGATCGCGGTCTCCACGATCTGCTCGGGCGTCTGGTGAAGGCCGGTGTAGATGACCTCGTTGCCGGCGTCGCGCAGGGCGCGGGCGACCACCTTGGCACCGCGGTCGTGCCCGTCGAGCCCGGGTTTGGCCACCACGATCCGGATCGGAGCCACCATGAACTGCCACCACCTTGGTTGAAGAACCTGCTTGCGGCAGACTAACCGACGCGCTTCCGGCGCCTGTCGGCGACCGACTCGCGGAGGGTGACGTCCCCCACAAAAATCGACTGCCTGTACCCCAACTGGGCTAGAACACTCCTGCCAACTCGTGATTTAGTCCACAATCCGGGGTAACCCCGTGTGAAGGCACCGTAACAATTCCGTTATGGTTGGCCGTTGCGTGCTACCGACGTTAGGACCTTATTCGTGGCGAACCACCGGGCAGGGAAGCGAGATGCTTCTCCGGTCGACCCCGCCGAACGCTCCGCTCCGACCAGCCGCCGCGACATGCCTGCAGGCAGGCGGAAGGCCGCCAAGCCCGCGAAGCGTGCCCGGATCCAGGCCTCCGACGTCGTCCCACAACGCGCCTCACACGCCTCCGGACGCAAGAACCTCTTCCCGGTCCTTCCTTCGGCCCCGACTCTGGTCGGGGCCGCCGCTCTGGTGATCGCGGCCGGCGGTGCCGTGACCATCGGCCAGGACGCGGTGCCAGCCCAGGCCGCCACCGGCAGCATCCAGCGGCTCTCCGCGCAGGCGAACGTGCTGACCGGCTCGAGCAAGATCCAGTCCAACGACACCTCCAGCAGTCGGCAGCAGGCCGTCAGCCGCGACTCCCAGCGGGAGGCACTGGAGGACGCTGCCGAGGAGGAGCTCCAGGCCGCTGCCGAGGCGCAGGCCCAGGAGCGCAATGCCGCGCTGGCACAGCTGGCCGCGAGCGCAGAGAAGCACGCCGACGAGATCGCCGCGAACGCGTGGGCTCTGCCGCTCGCGCCGGGCACCTACCGCCTCACCGCCAGCTTCGGCCAGTCCAGCGCCCTGTGGGCAAACACCCACACCGGCCTGGACTTCGCCGCTCCTTCGGGCACCCCGATCATGTCGGTCGCGAACGGCGTGGTCACCTCGACGGGCTACGACGGCGCCTACGGCAACCGCACCATCGTCACGCTCGAGGACGGCACCGAGATCTGGTACTGCCACCAGACGTCGTTCGGGGTCAGCCCCGGCGACAGCGTCCGCGGCGGGCAGCCGATCGGCACCGTGGGTTCGACGGGCAACTCGACCGGCTCGCACCTGCACCTCGAGGTCCGGCCCGGCGCCGGTGACCCGGTGGACCCGTTCGAGGCACTCGCCGTTCACGGCCTCCAGCCGTAGAGCCTGGCCCCCGCAGGTCAGAGCTTCTCGACGGGGGCGTACCTCAGCAACAGCCGCTTGATCCCCTCGGACCCGAAGTCGATCGAGGCGACCGCGTTGTCCCCCATGCCTTCGAGCGACACGACGCTGCCCATGCCGAAGCTGTCGTGCAGGACCCGGTCGCCCGGGGACAACGACGGCACCTCACGTTTCTTCGACTTGGTCGCCGCATCGGCCCGGATGGCTGCCGTCCCGAAACGACGGTTCACCGGTCCCGCGTTGCGGTTCGGCAGGGACGGCATGACCGGCCGGTTCCAGGAGGTCTGCGCCGCCTCGGTGCGACGCCAGTCGACGAGGTCCACCGGGAGCTCGTCGACGAAGCGGGACGCCGGGTTGTGCGCAGGAGCGCCCCACGCGGAGCGGACCACGGCCCGCGAGACGTAGAGCCGCTCCCGGGCCCGGGTGACGCCGACGTATGCCAGTCGCCGCTCCTCCTCGAGCTCGGTCTGGTCGCCCAGTGAGCGCATGTGCGGGAACACCCCGTCCTCGAGGCCGGTGAGGAACACCACCGGGAACTCCAGCCCCTTCGCGGTGTGCAGCGTCATCAGGGTGACCACCCCCGTGTCCTCGGCCTCCTCGTCGGGCTGGTCGGGGATCTGGTCGGAGTCGGCGACGAGCGCCACCCGCTCCAGGAAGTCGCCCAGGGTCGAGGAGGTTTCGCCTCCGCCCCCTTCTGTTCCGGTGAAGCCAGGCGGCTGCGCCGCGGCTTCACCGGCGTCGGCGAACTCGCGGGCGACCGCGACGAGCTCGGCCAGGTTCTCCACCCGGGTCTCGTCCTGCGGGTCGTCGGAGTCCTCGAGCTCCTTGAGGTACCCGGTGCGGGAGAGCACCTCCTCCAGCACGACGTCGGCACGTTCGCCGGCGTCGACCATCGACTGCAGCTCCTCGACCAGCTCGACGAACGACCGGATGCAGTTCAGGGAGCGGCTGGCGATGCCGGGCGCGTCCTCGGCGCGGCGCAGTGCTTCCCAGAAGCTGATCCGGTCCCGCTGGGCGAGCGCCTCCACGCAGGCCTCGGCGCGGTCCCCGATGCCCCGCTTGGGCACGTTGAGGATCCGTCGCAGTGAGATCTCGTCGGCCGGGTTGACCAGCATTCGCAGGTAGGCCAGCGCGTCGCGGACCTCCTTGCGCTCGTAGAACCGCACCCCGCCAACGACCTTGTAGGGCATCCCGACCCGGATGAACACTTCCTCGAAGACACGGGACTGGGCGTTGGTCCGGTAGAACACCGCGACGTCACCGGGCTTGGCGTCCTGGGCGTCGGTGAGCTTGTCGATCTCCTCGGAGATGAACCGGGCCTCGTCGTGCTCGTCGTCGGCGACGTAACCCACGATCTGCTCGCCTGCGCCGGCGTCGGACCACAGGTTCTTCGGCTTGCGGCCCTTGTTGCGGCTGATCACCGAGTTCGCGGCGGTCAGGATGGTCTGGGTGGAGCGGTAGTTCTGCTCGAGCAGGATGGAGCGGGAGTCCGGGAAGTCAGCCTCGAACTGCAGGATGTTGCGGATGTTGGCGCCGCGGAACGCGTAGATCGACTGGTCCGCGTCACCGACCACCATCAGCTCGGACGGATCGATGCCGTCGCCGTCCGGGACGTCAGGGTCGTCGACCGGTCGCCCGACGTCGTGGGCGCAGAGCTCGCGGATCAGGGCGTACTGCGCGTGGTTGGTGTCCTGGTACTCGTCGACGAGCACGTGCCGGAACCGGCGGCGGTAGGTCTCGCGCACCTCGGGGAACGCCTGGAACAGGTGCACGGTGGTCATGATCAGGTCGTCGAAGTCGAGCGCGTTGGCCTCGTGGAGCCGCCGTTGGTACATCGCGTAAGCCTCGGCGTAGGTCTCCTCGAGGTGGTTCTTCGCGTCCTTCGCCGCCTCCTCGTGGTCGAGCAGCTCGTTCTTGGCGTTGGAGACCCAGTTGAGCACCGCCCGCGGCTGGTAGCGCTTCGGGTCGAGATCGAGGTCGCGGCAGACCAGCGTCATCAGCCGCTTGGAGTCGGCCGCGTCGTAGATCGAGAACGACGACTTGTAGCCGAACCTGTCGATCTCCTTGCGGAGGATCCGCACGCACGCGGAGTGGAACGTCGAGACCCACATGATCCGCGCGCGGCGTCCGACGAGCTCCTCGACGCGCTCGCGCATCTCTGCTGCGGCCTTGTTGGTGAACGTGATCGCCAGGATCGAGCCGGGGTGAGCGTTGCGCTGCGAGATCAGCCAGGCGATCCGGCGGGTGAGCACCCGGGTCTTGCCCGAGCCGGCGCCGGCGACCACGAGCAACGGTGCGCCGGCATGCATCACCGCGGCCCGCTGCGGGTCGTTCAGCCCCTCCAGCAGCTCCTCGGGGTCGGCGGTACGGCGGCTCGACGACGACCCGCCGGCGTGCTCGCCCGTGTCCTCGCCGCTGTGCGTGCTGGGGTGCTCACCCACGCGCGTGCCGGGGTGCACAGCGGAGCCGGAAGGAGTGGGAGTCTGGGGTATCGGGAACAGCGCGCTCATGTCCTGACCAGCCTACGTCCCACCACCGACATCCGTTGAGACCCGCCTCGTTCGCCGTTCAGACCCGCCTCGTTCGCCGTTGAGACCCGCCTCGGTTTCGTTGTACGACGGGCACCCCGCCCGTCGTACATCGCCGATGCCTCGCGCCGGGATGTGGAAAAGCCCGAAACGAGGCGCGATTCAAGCGGGAACGAGGCACATCTCAACGGGAGGGGATGGTGGGTCAGTGCCAAAAGACGGCGACACCGACGTTGAGCACGGTCAGGCCGAGGAGCCCGAGGTAGAGGCCGTTCGGCAGCGCCGGCTTCTTCCGGTTCGCGATCACCAGTACCGCGATGACGAGCGCGACGACGAACTTCACCGCGATCTTGACGCTGTCGACCGCCTCGTCCATGCCCTCGAGCACGCCGACCAGCAGCAGGCCCGTGACGAGCTGGGTGATGATGCCGTGCAGCATCGCGTTGTTCACCACCCGCGGGTCGGCCTTGACCTGGACGAACAGGCCACCGAACAGCGAGGCGAGGCCGAGAAAGTGCAGGAAGAGGAGGATGTCGCGCAGCAGATCCATCCGGACAACCTATGCGATTTGCGACCCTCCGTGACGTTCGGGGGCGCCCGTCGTACGACTCAGAGCAACCGGCGGTCGTTGGCCCAGCGGGTCAGCTCGTGCCGCGACGACAGCTGCAGCTTGCGCAGCACGCTGGAGACGTGGGTCTCGACGGTCTTGATCGAGATGAACAGCTCGCTGGCCACCTCCTTGTAGGCGTACCCGCGCGCGATCAGCCGCATCACCTCACGCTCGCGCTCGGTCAGCCGGTCGAGGTCCTCGTCGACCTGGGCGACCTCGATGGAGCCCGCGAACGCGTCGAGAACGAAGCCCGCCAGCCGGGGTGAGAACACCGCGTCCCCGTCGGCCACCCGGTCGATCGCGCTGACCAGCTCGGGGCCGGTGATGGTCTTGGTGACATAGCCACGTGCACCCCCACGGATCGTGCCGATCACGTCCTCGGCGGCGTCGGAGACGCTCAGTGCCAGGAACTTCGTCTCGGGCACCCGGGTGGCCACCCGCCGCATCACCTCGACGCCTCCGCCACCGGGCAGGTGAACGTCGAGCAGGACGACCTCGGGCTTCAGGTCGAGGACCGCCTTGACGGCCTGGTCGACGTCAGCGGCCTCGCCGAGCACCTGCACATGGTCCGCGAGCTCGGCACGCACACCGGTCCGGAACATCGCGTGGTCATCGACGATCACGACACTGCGCCTAGCCATCAGCTGTCCTCTTTCTTCGTCTCCATGGACAGTCGCACTTCAGTGCCCTCTCCCGGTGCGGTGCGGATGTCCGCCGTACCTCCGTGTCGCTGCATACGGTCGATGATGCTGTTCCGCACGCCGAGCCGGTCGGCCGGGACCTGCTTCTCGTCGAAGCCCGCGCCCCGGTCCCTGACGAACACCTCGACCCTGCCGTCGCGCATCTCGGCGTACACGTCCACCTTGTCAGCGCCCGAGTGCTTGGCGGCGTTCACCATCGCCTCCCGTGACGCGAGGACCAGCGGCCGCGACGTCTCCGACGAGGGAGCATCGCCGACGATGACCACCTCGACCGGTACGCTGTGGGCGTCCTCGACCTCGGCGGCGGCAGCGCGCAGGGCGCTCGCGACCGACGTCTCCGGCTGCCTCTCGTCCCCGTACAGCCATTCCCGCAGGTCCCGCTCCTGTGCCCGCGCGAGCTTCGCGACGGTCCGGTCGTCGTCGGAGTGCTTCTGGATCAACGCCAGTGTCTGCAGCACCGAGTCGTGCAGGTGGGCAGCGACGTCGGCCCGCTCCTGGGAGCGGACGCGTGCCGCCCGTTCCTCGGAGAGGTCCCCGGCCAGCCGGAACAGCCACGGCCCGACGGTCAGCGCGAGGCCGGCAACCCCGAGCGCACCGGCGACCAGCACGTCGCGGGCGACGCCGGTCTGGCCGGTCTGCACGGCGAACAGGGCGAGCGCCCCGACCAGAAGCCCGACCCCAGCGGCGAGCCGGGCGTACGACGCGACTCCCCCGCGACCGATCACGGCGCGAAGCGGGTCGATCCGGCCGGAGGTGTCCAGCCACCGTTCGCGCTGGGCCTCGTCGGCCTGCCGCCACAGCACCGCAAGGCCGACGGTGCCGAGCAGGATCGGCCAGAAGATGAACTCGTTGCCGAGCAGGGTCTGGACGAGCACCAGGATGCCGAGTGCCACCGCCGAGAGGGCGACCAGGGGGCCCGACGTCCTCGAGCTTCCTCGCACGGCCTGGCCGCTTCCCCTGACGGGAGGCAGCGTCGAGACCCGGTGCGCCGTCCTCGAAGCGGGCATCGGTCGGCAGGATCATCCAGAGGCCGGCGTACATCGCGACTCCGAGCCCGCCGAAGACCGACGACAGCAGGAACGCGGCCCGCACGATCATCACGTCGACGCCGAGGTGACTGGCCAGTCCCGCGGCAACCCCGCCGAGCAGGCGCCCGTCAGTGCTCCGGGTGGCGCGGCGAGTGGCAGCGTGGGCGGCGGAGGTCTCAGCGGGGTCAGCGTTCATCTCACGACAATCGTCACACAACGGATGGGCGGCGACCATGAGTTGGCCCCCTGAGTCGACCCTGACCTGACGGGGCCAAAGACCTGGCGGAATCAGGGCTTCCCCCGATGGTGCGACCGCGTGTGAGGGACCAAGATCGAGGTATGACAGAGACACCCCAGCAAGATCGCGTGAACACCGAGAACCTGCGCGACTTCAGCCAGCTGCGACGCAGCCTCACCGACCGGAAGATCGCCGGTGTGGCAGGCGGGCTCGGCCGCCACCTGAACATCGACCCGACCATCCTCCGTGTCGCCTTCGTCGTCCTCTGCTTCTTCGGAGGCGCGGGCTTCGTGCTGTACGGCGCGGCCTGGCTGCTCGTCCCCGAGGACGGTCAGACCGAGGGGCAGGTCGCCACCAGCACGAGCACCCGCAACGCGCTGCTCATCGGCGCCGCCGTCCTGGCCGGGCTGCTCCTGGTCGGCGACAGCTGGGGTGGCTTCTGGTTCCCGTGGCCTCTGGCGATCATCGCCTTGGTCGTCTTCCTCGTCCTGATGAATCGAGACACACCCATGAACACGAACAACCCGCCCGGGCAGGGGTCCGGCAACGAGCCGCCGCAGGGTGGCGGCACGACGACACTGCCAGCAGGCGACGTCGTCGGCACCGAGCCGACCACCGGCTACACCACCGAGTACGACGCGCAGCCGCCGGCGCCCCCATGGATGCCGCCGACCCAGCAGGCGTACCAGCCGCCGATGCCCAAGCCCGATCGTGGTCCCAAGCTGTTCTGGTTCACGCTCGCCCTGGTCGCCATCGCGCTCGGCAGCCTCGGCCTGTACGACGTTTCCGGCGGCTCGGTCGTGGCATCCGCCTACCCGGCGCTCGGGCTCACCGTCGTGGGAGCGATGCTCGTCCTCGGGGCGTGGATCGGTCGTGCGGGTGGTCTGATCTTCCTCGGTATCGTCGCGGCCATCGCGCTGGCCATCTCCTCGGCCGTCGTCAACACGAACTTCGACGGGGACCGGCGGATCGACGCAGCCCCGGTCAGCGCCGCGCAGGTGAGGGACAGCTACGACGTCCCGGCCGGCAGCATCCATCTGGACCTGAGCGACGTCCAGGACGTGGAGGCGCTCGACGGCCGCAGTATCGACCTCGAGGCGAACGCCGGCGAGATCGTGGTCACCGTGCCCGACGGCATGGACGTGAACGTCACCGCAGACGTGTCCATCGCCGGTGAGGCGCAGATCTTCGGCGAACGGTCCGAGGGCACCGACGTCCACATGGAACGGTCGCTCGACGGGGGCATCACCGCCCCCGACCTAGAACTCGACATCCAGCTGCTGGTCGGCAGCATCGAAGTGAGGCCAGAGAGATGAGAACCAGCATGAAAACCCATCCGCTCAACGTCAGCTACCTCGTGGTCGGCCTGATCTTCCTCGGCCTGGCCGGCTCCTGGGCCCTCCGCGAGTCCGGGGTCGTCGACCTCGGCGAGGTGCAGTGGCTGCTGCCGCTGACCCTGGTGGTCGCCGGAGCGATCGGTCTGGTCGCCTTCGCGGTCAAGGGGATCACCGGCCGCCGCAAGGACGAGGCCACACCCGACTACGACACCTACGACAACACCTATTCCCAAGGAGACATCCGATGACCGAGAACCCGGCCGGCAACTACCAGGCAGTCCCCCAACGCAAGCGACTGGTCCGCAGCCGTGACGACCGCTGGATCTCCGGCGTGTGCGGCGGCGTGGCGAGCTACCTCGGAGTCGATGCGAACCTGGTGCGACTGGTGGTCGTACTCGGCACCATCTTCGGTTTCGGCTCGCTGTTCATCGCCTACATCGTGGCCTGGATCCTGATGCCGGAAGCCTGAGCCGAGAAGAAGCCGCCCCGCGGGATCGATCCCGCGGGGCGGTTCCGCGTCCCCGGCCGGCAACGGGCAGAGGAGCCGGCGGGGGAGGTCAGGATGCGGTGGCGGGCTCCCGCGCGTCGAGCCAGAGCTCACGGGCGGCCACAGCCGTGTCCGAGTAGTCGGAGAACACGCCGTCGACCCCGGCGTCGAAGAAGGCCTGGTACTCGGCGATCGCGTCACCCTTGGCATCGGGATCCGTGCCGATCCGGAAGTTCTCGGCCATGAACTGGTTCTCGTCGCGCAGCGTCCAGACGTGAACGGCGAGCCCGAGAGCATGCGCATCGTCGACCAGTGACGACGGAACGGTCGTCGCACCGTCGGCGTTGCGGGGAAGCACCAGGTTCTTGGCCGCGCCCACCGCATCGGCATATGTCGCGATCTCCTGCAGCCCTCCCGGGGTGACCAGGTCGGCGTAGCTGCGCGGGTCACCCGCGGCCGCCAGGTCGTACGGCGCTCCGCTCGCGTCCACGAGCTGCACCAGCGGAACCCTGACCAGGTCGTTCAGGGCGCGGAGGTTGCCGGTCTCGAAGGACTGGACGAACACCCGCGCATTCGGGCGGTTCAGGTGGTGACGGCGGAGGGTCTCGACCAGCGGCTGCTCGAGGGACAGGCCGATCGAGTCGAAGTACGTCGGGTGCTTGGTCTCGGGGTACACCCCGATGACCTCGCCACGGCGACGGCTCTCGTGCCGGACCAGGTCGAGCACCTCGTCGAACGTGGGGACCTCGTACCGCCCGTCGTACCTGGTGTTGCCCGGACGGACACCGGGGAGGCGTTCCACCGCCCGCAGCGTCTTCAGCTCGTCGAGGGTGAAGTCCTCGGTGAACCACCCGCTGATCGAACGTCCGTCGACGGTCCGGGTCGTGTAGCGGTCCGCGAACTCGGCACGGTCGGCCACGTCCGTCGTACCCGAGATCTCGTTCTCGTGGCGGGCGACGAGTACGCCGTCCTTGGTGGAGACCAGGTCCGGCTCGACGTAGTCGGCGCCCATCCGGATCGCGAGCCGGTAGGCCTCGAGCGTGTGCTCGGGGCGGTAGCCGCTCGCGCCGCGGTGCGCCACCACCAGCGGCTCGGCCGTGCGGTGGTGAGGTGAGGCGGTCGGTGCGGTGGACGGATCGGCGGTCGCCGGTCCGGCCAGGGTCACGGAGCTGAGCAGGGTGGTTGCGGCCATGAGCAGTGCTCCTTGCAGGAGTCGACCTGGGGTCCCGAGATTCGTCATGGGACCCAGCGAAGCGAGCACAGGTGTCGGCAGCACCAAGGCCAGGGAACCGGGAGGTGTCGACGGCGGGAAAACCATTCGCGCAGAAGTGTGATGGATCCGTACCGTTTGACGGGTGCGACACCTCCCTCTCGACCACCCCGGAGTGGCTGACCACCGCTCCCCCGGCCGCTTTCTCTGGTGGCTGATCACGGGGCAGTGGCACACCCTCGTGATTGCCATGTTCTTCGGCACCATCTGGATGGTGTCCCAGGCCGTGATGCCCGCCGTGATCGGACTTGCCATCGACGAGGGTGTCGCCGACCGGGACATCGGAGCGTTGGCCAAGTGGACCCTGGCGATGCTGGGGATCGGGCTCGTCCAGGCCGCCGCCGGCATCATCCGCCACCGGTTCGCGGTGACGAACTGGCTGACCGCGGCCTACCGGACCGTGCAGCTGGTCGCCCGCCAGGCAACCCATCTCGGCGCGACGCTCCCCAAGCGGGTGGCCACCGGCGAGGTGGTCGCCATCGGCACCAACGACCTGTCCCACCTCGGGAACGCGATGGACGTGATCGCCCGTGCGGCAGGGGCCGTGGTCTCGTTCCTCGTGGTCGCCGTCATCCTGCTGCGCACCTCGACCACGCTCGGCCTTCTCGTGCTCATCGGAGTCCCGGTCCTGCTGCTGGCGATCGGCCCGCTGCTCAAGCCGCTGCAGAAGCGCAACCTCGCGCAGCGCGAGATGATGGGCGACCTGTCGAACCTGGCCACCGACATCGTCGGTGGACTCCGGGTTCTGCGCGGCATCGGCGGCGAGGCCGTCTTCCACGAGCGCTACGCGCGCGACTCGCAGAAGGTCCGCGAGGCCGGAGTCCGGGTTGGTCGGCTGCAGTCGGTGCTGGACGGCCTGCAGATCCTGCTGCCCGGTGTGTTCGTGGTGATCGTGGTCTGGCTCGGTGCCCGGTACGCCGTGCAGGGCCGGATCAGCGCCGGCGAGCTGGTCGCGTTCTACGGCTACGCGGCGTTCCTGATGATCCCGCTGCGCACCGCGACCGAGTTCGCCAACAAGTGGATCCGCGCCTTTGTGGCCGCGCGACGGGTCGTGAGGGTGCTCGCGCTGGAGCCGGAGATGAGCGATCCTGACCAGGCGTACGACGAGCCCCCGCTCGACGCCGAGCTCGTCGACGTACACAGCGGTCTCCGCGTCCCGCACGGACAGCTGACCGCAGTGGTCTCCGACAAGCCGGACGACAGCGCCGCGCTCGCGGACCGGCTCGGTCGGTACGCCGAGGGCGAGGTGCGCTGGGGAGACGTGCCGCTGTCAGGCCTGGACCGCGAGGTCGTACGACGGCGCATCGTCGTGTCCGACGCCGGCAGCACCCTGTTCTCCGGGGTGCTCAGGGAGCAGGTCGACATCCGGGACCGCGGGGCGACGGCGGTGTCCGCGGCGATGCAGACCGCATCGGCCGAGGACGTGCTCGAGGCGCTGCCGCAGGGCATGGACACGGAGGTCACCGAGCGTGGCCGGTCGTTCTCCGGAGGGCAGCGGCAACGGCTGGTGCTCGCCCGCGCGCTCGCGGCGGACCCCGAGGTGCTGATCCTGGTCGAGCCGACCTCGGCCGTCGACGCGCACACCGAGGCCCGCGTGGCCGACCGGCTGCACGTGCAGCGTGCCGGGAGGACCACCGTGGTGACCACCACGAGCCCGCTGGTGCTCGACCGCGTCGACAACGTCGCGTTCCTGCGCGACGGGGTCGTCGTCGCATTCGGCAGACACCGCGACCTGCTGAGCAACGTTCCCGAGTACCGCGCCGTCGTGACCCGAGAGGAGGAGGCAACGGTATGAGCACCCTCCTTCCCGTCGCGGACGGACGCCAGGTCCGCCGCTACGCCCTCCGCCTGCTGAAGCACTACCCGAGGCCGGTGTACGGCGGCATGGCGCTGCACGCCCTTGCCGCACTCGCAGCCCTGGCGGGACCACGCCTGCTCGGTGATCTCGTGGAGGCGGTCGAGGAGGGGACGACGGTCGCCCACGTGAACACGATCATCGCGATCCTCGCGGCGTTCCTGGTCGCGCAAACCGTCCTCACGCGGTACGCCCGCTACGTGTCGTTCGTGCTCGGTGAGCGGGTGCTGGCCGAGCTGCGCGAGGACTTCGTGAAGAACACGCTGGCGCTGCCGGTCGGTGTCGTGGAGAGCGCGGGCAGCGGTGACTTGCTGACCCGCACCTCGCGTGACGTCGAGCAGCTGGGCTGGTCGGTGCGCTGGGCGTTGCCCGAGTGGGTCATCGCGGTGATCACCGCGACGCTGACGTTCATCGCCGCGCTAACCGTCGGCTGGTGGGTCGCGGTCCCTTGTGTGCTTGGCGTTCCGCCGCTCGTGATCGGCTTGAAGTGGTACCTCGCCCGCGCCAAGGACGGTTACCTGCGGGAGAACGCGTCGTACGCCGCCATCAACGCCTCGCTGACCGAGACCGTCGAAGGCGCGCGCACAGTCGAGGCCCTCGGCCTCACCGAGCGGCGGTTGAAGAAGATCGACGAGGACATCTCGGAGTCGTACGCCGCGGAGAAGTACACCCTGTTCCTGCGCACCGTGTTCTTCCCGTCCGTCGAGGTCGCGTACCTGATCCCGACGGTCGCGACGCTGCTGTTCGGCGGCTACCTGTACACCCAGGGATCGGTGTCCCTGGGGGACGTGACTGCGGCGACGCTCTACGTGCAGATGCTGATCGACCCGGTCGACCGGATCGTGAGCATCCTCGACGAGGTGCAGGTCGGAGCCGCGTCGCTGGCTCGCCTGCTCGGGGTTGCCGACGTCCCTGACGATCGCGAGGTGACCGGGCGGGTCCCGGACGGCGAGCAGGTCGAGGCCCAGGACGTCCGGTTCTCCTACGTGCCCGGCCGCGATGTCCTGCACGGGGTCGACATGTCCGTGGGCGTCGGGGAACGTATCGCGATGGTCGGCCCGTCCGGTGCCGGCAAGTCCACGCTGGGCAGGTTGCTGGCGGGGATTCACCCGCCGCGGACCGGGGCGGTGACCGTGGGCGGCGTCGGCCTCACCGAGCTGCCGCTGACCGACCTGCGCGGTCACGTCGCACTGGTCACCCAGGAGCACCACGTGTTCGTGGGAACGGTGCGGGAGAACCTCGCCCTGGCGATCGACGACGTCGCCTCCGACGACCGGCTGCTGACCGCTCTCGACGCGGTCGATGCCCGCGGCTGGGTCGAGGCGCTCCCCGACGGCCTCGACACGGTCCTGGGTTCGGGTGGGCGGTCACTCACTCCCCCGCAGGCTCAGCAGATCGCTCTGGCACGTCTGGTGCTCGCCGACCCGCACACGCTGGTGCTCGACGAGGCCACGTCGTTGATCGACCCGCGGGCCGCCCGTCACCTCGAACGGTCCCTGGCCGCCGTGCTGGAGGGGCGCACCGTGATCGCCATCGCGCACCGGTTGTTCTCCGCGCACGACGCGGACCGGGTAGCGGTCGTCGAGGACGGCAGGATCAGCGAGTTCGGTTCGCACGACGAGCTGGTCGAGCAGGAAGGCTCGTACGCCGCCCTCTGGTCCTCCTGGCACGGCAACTGACCGGTCGCCCCTGTCGCACCCTGCACAGGATCTTCACACGTTGTCCGCACAACGCGACCACGCGCGCTCGTACGCTCATCCCATGACCACCACGGGGAAGTCGCCGCGCGTGCTTGTCGTCGAGGACGAACGCACCATCGCCCAGGCTGTCGGCGACCGGCTCCGTGCAGAGGGCTTCCAGGTCCGCCAGGAGTACGACGGACCCGGTGCTGTGACCACGGCGGCCGGATGGGAGCCCGACCTGATCGTCCTCGACGTGATGCTCCCCGGCTTCGACGGGCTCGAGGTGTGCCGACGGGTGCAGGCCGAACGCCCGGTGCCCGTGCTGATGCTCACCGCCCGCGACGACGAGACCGATGTGCTGGTCGGCCTCGGGGTGGGCGCTGACGACTACCTCACCAAGCCGTTCAGCATGCGTGAGCTGGTGGCCCGCGTCCGGGTCCTGCTGCGTCGCGTCGACCGGGCGGCCGAGCTCGCGTCTCGCACACCCACCGAGCTCGTCGTCGGCGACCTGCACATCGACCAGGCCCAACGGCGGGTCCACGTGCGAGGCAGCGCCGTACACCTGACGCCCACCGAGTTCGACCTGCTGGTCTGCCTCGCCGGCCGGCCCGGCACCGTCCTGAGCCGTGAGCGGCTGCTGTCCGAGGTGTGGGACTGGCAGGACGCGGCCGGCACCCGGACCGTCGACAGCCACGTGAAGTCCCTGCGCAGCAAGCTCGGTGCGCAGCTGGTCCGCACCGTGCACGGCGTCGGGTACGCCCTCGAGGTGGCCCGATGATCCGGCCACTGGACCGGCTCGGCTCGATCAAGACCAAGCTCGGTGTGCTGGTCGCGGTGACCGTCGCCCTCGCCGCGACCCTGTCCGTCGTCGGAGTCCGCCTCGGGTTGTCGGCATGGCACCAGATCCCGGCCACGGTCATCGTCGCCCTGGTCGTGACCCAGCTGCTCGCCCGCGGGATGACCTCCCCGTTACGGGAGATGACCGCCGCGGCGCGGGTGATGGCCACCGGCGACTACTCACGCCGGGTCCGCGCCACCTCACGCGACGAGGTCGGCGAGCTCGCCCGCGCGTTCAACACGATGGCCGCCGACCTCGAGGCCGTCGACCAGCAGCGCCGCGACCTGGTGGCGAACGTGTCTCACGAGCTGCGCACCCCGGTGTCGGCACTGCGCGCGGTGCTCGAGAACCTCGTCGACGGTGTCTCCGAGCCGGATCCCGCGACACTGCACGCGGCACTCGAGCAGACCGAGCGGTTGAGCCGGCTGGTCGGTGACCTTCTCGACCTGTCCCGCGTCGATGCCGGGATCGCGCCGATGGACACCGAGACCGTCCACGTCGAGCCGTTCCTGCACACAGTCGTCAAACAAGCACGGGTCTCCGACCGTCCGGTCAGCTACCTGGTCGACGTACAGCCTCCCGACCTCGTCGTGCACGCGGACCAGCACCGGCTGCACCAGCTGCTGGCGAACCTGCTGGACAACGCCAGCCGGCACAGCCCGGCCGGGGGGTCCATCGAGGTGCGGGCGTCGGCAGCGGAGACCGATGTCGTCCTCGACGTCATCGACGAGGGACCGGGCATCGACCCGCGCAACCGGACCGCCGTCTTCGAACGCTTCACCACCGGCACACACACTGACGCCGACGGCGACGGAGGCACCGGCCTCGGTCTCGCCATCGCCCGCTGGATCGCGGACCTGCACGGGGGCTCGATCGAGGTGGCCGAGGCCGCAAGCGGCTGCCACATCCGGGTCACCCTCCCCCAGACGAGGAGCTACACATGAGCACCCCCGCCATCGGCACGACACCGGCCCTTCCGCCACGGCCGGTCATCGACAGCATCTTCGGCGACCTGTGGCCCGACGGACGGGCCGGTGCGCGAACCGCCGGACGCCCACGTCTTGTTGCGGCCGCCCTCGGCGTCGGGCTCCTTGCCTCGCTGGTCCTGCCCTTTCGCGACCTGGGGCTCGGCACCGCGCTCGTCCTGGTCGCGGTGTGCGCCGTGGTTGCCGTCGCAGCCCGCGCACGGCTCTCGGCCACGCTGGTCGCCAACGGCCTCCTCTGCCTGCTGCTGACGAGCTCGCTCGTGTTGCGCGACGCGGACTGGATCGTGGCGCTGTGCCTGATGGCGGCCTTCGCGGTCGGCTCCGTGGCGCTCACCGGCGGCCGTTCGGTCACCGGCCTGCTCGCCGCCACGGCCGCGGTCCCCCTGGCCGGCCTGCGCGGGCTTCCCTGGTTGCGCCGGTCGGTCATCCTGACCCGCCGGTCGACGACATGGTGGCCGGTGGTCCGCACGACGGGGATCTCACTGGCGCTCGTGCTGGTGTTCGGAGCCCTGTTCGCCTCTGCGGACGCACTCTTCGCCGAGTGGGCCGGGGCCCTCGTCCCGGACCTGGCGTTGGGGTCGATGTTCGTCCGGGCCTTCGTGCTCGCCGCCTTCTTCGGGCTGACCGCGACCGGAGCGTACGTCGCTCTCGCACCGCCGCAGGTGGAACGACTCGCGTTACCACCCGGACGACCGGTGCGGCGATTCGAGTGGGCTGTCCCGGTCGGCCTGGTGGCCGTCACGTTCGCGGTGTTCCTCGTCGCGCAGGCGACGGCCATGTTCGGCGGCCACGAGCACCTCCGTCGTACGACGGGGCTCACCTACGCCGACTACGTCCACCAGGGGTTCGGCCAGCTCACCGTCGCCACTGTCCTCACCCTCGTGGTAGTTGCCATCGCCGCCCGCCATGCCAGACGGGTTACCGCGGGCGACCGTGTCCTGCTCCGGGTGCTGCTCGGGCTGCTGTGCCTGCTCACCCTCGTCGTCGTGGCCTCCGCGCTGTACCGGATGCACGTCTACGAGGAGGCCTACGGGTTCACCCGGCTGCGGCTGCTGGTGTCCGTGTTCGAGGGCTGGCTCGGGGTGGTCATCGCACTCGTCCTGAGTGCCGGCGTCACCCTGCGCGGAGGCTGGGTGCCGCGCGCCGCCCTGCTCACCGGCGCCGTGCTGCTGCTCGCCCTGGCGGCGGTGAACCCGGACCGGTACATCGCCGCACAGAACATCGAGAGGTTCGAGCAGACCGGTCGCCTCGATGTGCACTATCTGGCCGGCCTCTCCGACGACGCCGTGCCCGCGTTCGGGTCGCTCCCGGCCGAGCTCCAGCCGTGCGTGGTGAGCGATCACGACCGGTCCGGGGATGACTGGCTGGAGTGGAACCTCGGGCGCGTCCGCGCCGCGGACACGGTGGCACAGCTCGAACCCGGTCAGCCGTCCGAGTGCGGGTCACAGAGGTAGGACCGCGACCGCCTCGACCTCGACGAGCTGGTGGGGGTAGCCCAGCGCCCCGACACCGAGGAGCGTGCTCGGGGCGTCATGGTCGCCGAAGTGGCGGCGCACCACGTCCCATGCCGCGACCAGGTCGTCACGGTGGTTCGATGCGACGTACACGGTTGACTTCGCCACATCCGTGAGTTGCGCACCGGCCGCACGCAGCGCCAGCACCAGGTTCTGCATCACCCGATCGGTCTGCGCCGCGACGTCTCCGACGGCTACCACCGCCCCCGAGTCGTCCAACGGGCAGGCGCCTGCGGTGAAGACCGTGCGGCCCGCGCTCACCACAGAGGCGTAGGCGTACGGCACCTGGTCGGTGAGGTGGGGCGTACGGATCAGCTCGATGTCGGACATGCGGAGGATCCTGCCAGACCGCGGCTGCGGTCAGGAGACGGTGGCCGGCTGGCGTACGTCGACGGTCAGCTGGTCCACGCCGAACACGATCGAGAGCTGTCGCAGCACCCGCTCGTCGAGGTCGCCGGCCAGTCGCATCTCGGGGAAGCGGCGGGCCAACGCCGGGTAGGCCATCCGCAGCTCCATCCTCGCCAGCTCGGCGCCTACGCACCTGTGGAAGCCGTGCCCGAAGGCGAGGTGCTGACGCGTCCGGCGGCTCGGGTCGAACTCGTTCATCCGCTCGCCCGTGCGGGCATCACGGTCGGCTCCGGCCAGCGAGCAGATCACCACGTCACCGGCCGAGACCTCGTTGCCGAACAGGGTGAGGTCGGATTTCGCGAAGCGCGGGAACGCGATCTGTACGACGGACAGGTACCTCAGCAGCTCCTCGACCACGGCGTCCACGCGGGACCCGTCCCGGCCGAGCTCGGCGAAGCCGTCGGGGTCGCGCAGCAGCACCGCTGTGCCGAGGGCCAGCATGCTGGCGGTGGTCTCGAGACCGCCGGTGAACACGCCGTCGGCGAGCCCGGCGAGGTCGAAGTCGTTGATCTCGTCGCCGTGCTCGCGGATGATCTGGCCGATCAACCCGTCCCCAGGGTCGGTGCGCTGCCTGCGGGTGCACTCCATCAGGAACATCCGTGACTGGGACACCGCACCCAGCGACCCGGTGCCGCCGTACGTCACGTCGAACCGGGCGTTGCCGAGCTGACGGAACCGTTCCCGGTCCTCCATCGGCAAACCGAGCAGCTCGCAGATCACCTGGAACGGGACCGGGAAGGCGAAGGTGCTGACCAGGTCCACCACGGGTCCGGAGGCCTCGACGACGTCGAGCTGGGCCTCGATGATGTCGGCGATCCGCGGACGTAGCCGCTCCAGCCGCCGCATCGTGAACTCCGGCGTGAGCAGCCTGCGCAGCTTCGTGTGCTCGGGCGGGTCGGTGAAGCCCAGGCCGCCGATGTCGCCGTCGGTCGTCGAGCCCCGCGTGCCGACGAAGGGCCGGATGTCGTTGCTGTAGCTGGTGGTGTCGGCGAGCACGTGCCGGGTCTCTGCCTCGCCGGTGACCAGCCAGATGTTCATGCCGAGGAACGTGGTCAGCTTGCTGACCGGTGCCTGCTCACCGAGCCGGGCGACCGGGTCCATTCCTTCGCGACGCAGTGGCCAGCTGAGCGAGTCCGGGACTCGCGACAGCTGGGACAGGTCGATCCCGTTGCTGGTGGCGCGGCCGAGAAGGGCGCGACGGATCCGTGTTCTCACGTTCCCGATGACTCTGGGCACGGTTCCCCCTGTGGCCCTGGCGATTTCCTGACCGGGTCAGCCTAACTACGACAGCGACAGCACGGCCGGTAACGCGCCCAAAGGCGGGTGGACAGCCAGGGCCATCCCCCATGTCACGACCGGGGAATCCCCGATATCGAGACGCCGGAGCGGGTCTTGTACCTCTTGTTGATGCTGATCAGTACGGCGGTCAGCGGCTCGAGCTGACGGGCCAGCCGAGCGCACCGCCGTCCACACCGTCACGCCCGGTGACCGCACGCGCCAGGTCGATCGCGACCTGCTTGGCCTCCTGGTCGTCCCCGCACACGAGCACGTCCTCGTGGTCGAGGTACTCGTCCTCACCCCAGAGCGACACGGCGGAGACGTGGTGGAACGCGCCGACGACGCTCGCCTCCGGCACCAGCGCGGCCGCCACCTCGGCTGCGCTTCCCCCGGGCAGGTCGAGTCCGTAGGGGCCCTGCTTGTCGAACCCGAGCGGGTTGACGCAGGAGATCACGGTCTTCCCCGCAAGCACCCCGGCCAGCCCCGCCACGAGATCGTCGTGTCCGTCGTACGGCACTGCCAGCACCACCACGTCGGCAGCAGCCGCTGCGGCGGCGTTGGTCGCACCCCGGACCTCGGCGCGGACGCCCCGCCCACGGATCTCGGCGGCTGCCTGCTCGGCACGGTCCTCCGCGCGCGAACCGATGAGCACCGTGTGGCCGTGCCGGGCCCAGCGGTAGGCGAGCCCCCTGCCCTGAGGCCCGGTTCCGCCGATGACCGCGATCGTGTAGGTCGTCACGAGTACTCCAGCCTGGTAGATCTTGAAAAGGTGACAGCGATACTGTCACGGTAGTGGCTGCGACGGCCGCCGCTGCACAGTGCCCTCCAGGTGAACACGCAAGGACGCGAATGAAGCTCTCGACACAGCTGATGTACTCCGGCAACCCCCGGGAGGCCGCGGACTCCGTTGCCTCCCTGGAGAAAGCGGGTCTCGACACGGTCTGGGTGGCCGAGGCCTACGGTTTCGACTCCCCCACGCTGATGGGCTACCTGGCGGCGAAGACCGAGACCGTGGAGATCGGCTCGGCGATCCTCAACGTCTACTCACGCACGCCGGGGGCGCTGGCGCAGACCGCAGCCGGCCTGGACAACGTCAGCAGCGGCCGCGCGATCCTCGGCCTGGGCGCCTCGGGCCCGCAGGTGATCGAGGGCTGGCACGGCATGCCGTACGACAAGCCGTTGGGCCGGACCCGCGAGGTCGTCGAGATCGTCCGCGCCGCGCTGCGCCGTGAGACGCTCGTCCACGACGGCAAGGTGTTCACCCTGCCGCTGCCCGCGGACCAGGGGCTCGGCCTCGGCAAGCCGCTGAAGATGCTCACCAGGCCCGAACGCCCCAGCGTGCCGATCTACATCGCCGCGCTCGGCCAGAAGAACGTCGCCGCGACCGCTGAGTACGCCGACGGGTGGTTGCCGTTCCTGTTCGCGCCGGAGCGGGCCGCCGATGTCTGGGGTGACGCGCTCGCCGCGGGCAACGCCAAACGCCAGTCAGGTCTCGGACCGTTGCAGATCTCCGCCGGTGGCATGGTGGCTGTCGGTGACGACGTGAAGGGTCTGCTCGACCTGGCCAGGCCGCTGTTCGCTCTGTACATCGGCGGCATGGGCGCAAGGGGGAAGAACTTCTACAACGACCTGGTCAGCCAGTACGGCTACGAGGCGGAGGCCGCCAAGATCCAGGACATGTACCTCGGCGGCAACAAGCGCGACGCGGAGGCGCTCGTGCCGTCGGATCTGCTGGAGATGTGCAACCTGGTCGGTCCAGCGTCCTACGTGCAGGAACGGATCGCCGCGTTCAAGGAGGCCGGGGTGACCAGCCTGCAGATCACCCCGGTGGCCGACGACCCGGCCGCCCTGGTCGGCCAGATGAAGGAGTGGGTGTCCTGATGCGCGAACTCTTCGACGAGGAGCACGAGGCGTTCCGCCGCACCGTCCGGTCCTTCCTGGACAAGGAGGTCATCCCCTTCCACGAGCAGTGGGAGAAGGACGGCGTCGTGTCCCGCGACGTGTGGCTGGCCGCCGGCCGTCAGGGCCTCCTCGGCTTCGACGTCGCCGAGGAGTACGGCGGCGGGGGCACCGAGGACTTCCGCTACAACATGGTGCTCGCCGAGGAGATGACGCTCAACGGCATCCACGGACCGGGGTTCCCATTGCACAACGACATCATCCTCCCGTACATCACGGGTCTGGGGAGCGAGGAGCAGAAGAGGCGATGGCTCCCCGGCTGTTGCAGCGGCGAGGTGGTCACCGCCATCGCGATGACCGAGCCGGGAGCGGGAAGCGACCTGCAGGGCATCCGCACGACCGCTCTCGACAAGGGCGACCACTACGTGCTGAACGGGTCGAAGACCTTTATCAGCAACGGGATTCTCTCCGACCTGGTCATCGTGGTCGCGCGCACCGACCCCGAGGCCGGCGCCCAGGGGATCAGCCTGCTCGTCGTCGAGCGCGGGATGAGCGGCTTCGAGCGAGGCCGCAACCTGGACAAGGTCGGCCAGCACGCCCAGGACACGGCGGAGCTGTTCTTCGACAACGTCGAGGTGCCGAAGGAGAACCTCCTCGGCGAGGAGGGCACCGGTTTCGTCTCGTTGATGGTCAACCTCCCCCAGGAACGGCTGTCGATCGCGATGATGGCCGCCGCCGCGTGCGAGGCGATCCTGAAGATGTCACTCGACTACGCCAGGGAGCGCGAGGCGTTCGGCCGCCCGATCGGGAGGTTCCAGCACAACCGGTTCATGCTGGCGGAGATGGCGACCGAGACCCACATCGCCAGAGTCTTCATCGACGACTGCGTCCGCCGGCACAACCGGGGCGAGCTCGACGCGAGCCATGCCTCGATGGCGAAGTGGTGGACTACCGAGCTGCAGAAGAAGATCGTCGACCAGGCGGTCCAGCTGCACGGCGGGTACGGCTACATGATGGAGTACCCGGTCGCGAAGGCCTTCGTGAACAGCCGGATCCAGACCATCTACGGGGGCACCACCGAGATCCAGAAGGAGATCATCGGCCGGTCGCTCGGGATTTGAGCTGATGGACTGCGAGCCAGCTACCAGCAGTCAGCAGTCCGGTAACTGTCCTAGCCGGGCCAACATGAACGACTTCCAGGACCTCACCGGCAGCGAGTTCGAGCGGGCGGACATGTCTGGCTCACGGTTCACCACCGTGCTGCTCAAACGGCGCGACCATCCAGCACTCCCACATGCACCAGGTGACGATGCGGGGCGTCGAGATCGTCGACACCACCATCAGTGGCGAGATCCACAACCTCGTCATCAACGGCGTGGACGTGGCGCCCTGGTCGAGGCGGAGTTCGACTCGCTGGCGAACGCCAGGTGGCGCAGGGTCTGGACCCAACCCATGGCACCCGCTCTCCCTTCCCTGGGACCAGATGTCACCACACCTGGGGTACCCCGGGACCGCGACGCCCGCCCGTCGCTCGACGAGGCGCTGGCGCTGCGGCACCCGGCGATGGCCCTCGTCCGGGGGGTGGTGGACGACCTCACCGATGAGCAGCTGGCTACGGAGACGGCCCCGCTCGTGGGTCCCGGCTGGCCACGCGAGGGCGAGACCTTGCCGGTCCGCGAGTGCCTGCTGGTCGTGCTCAACGAGGAGTGGTGGCACCGCCAGTTCGCCGAGCGCGACCTGTCCGCACTCGAGGAGGGTAGCTGACCCCGTGGAGCTCACCTTCGCCGGCCGGGTGGTCGAGTGGCGCGGCCCGTCGCCGTACTACTTCGTGCCGGTCCCGGACGAGGAGTCGGCCGACATCCGCGAGGTGGCCGCATTGGCGACCTACGGGTGGGGCGTCATCCCGGTCGAGGCGCGCATCGGCGAGGTGGCCTTCGAGACGTCGCTGTTCCCGAAGGACGGAGGGTACCTGCTGCCCCTCAAGGACGCCGTTCGCAAGCCGCAGGGGCTCGCGCCCGGCGACGACGTGACCGTGGAGATGACCGTCCGCCTCTAGCTCAGCCGCTTCTTCTCGTCCACCACCTGGCGGGCCACCTCGGCGAGCTTCACGTTCATCTCCGAGGAGGCGCGGCGGAGCAGCTCGAAGGCTGCCGCGTCGTCGACGTCGTGGGTGGCCATGATCAGACCAATCGCCTTGCCGATCTCACGGTTGCTCCCGAGGCCGCGCTGCAGGGTCTCGGCCCGCTCATGGTGGGAGGCACCCGCCAGCGCCACGGAGGCGAAGGCCGCGACGATCGCACCCATGTCCGCGGACTCCGTGGTCAGCGCATCCGGCGTGTCGGAGAAGATGTTGAGGGCGCCCGCCTTGCGCCCACCCACCAGCAGGCGGTAGCCGATCATCCCGCGCACCGGGGTGTGCTCCAGCACGAGCTTCGTCAGGGCCGGCCAAGTCGAGAGGGTGGTGATGTCGGGGTCGTGCTGGAATGTCTCCGCGACGATGGCGTCGAGACACGGCCCCTCGCCCGTCTCGCGCTCGAACTGGTCGACCCGTGCCGCGATGTCGTCGCTCGATCCTTCACAGGTGAGCTCGCCACCAGCCCTCAGGGACGAGATGCACACGTGGTCGCACCCGGGAATGACATCGACCGCCGTCGCGCAGATCGCGTCGTACACATCCTGGTAGCTGGCGCGCGCGTAGACGATCTGGGCGAGCTCCATGAAGACGCCACTGGGATCGTTGGACGGGCGGGACTCGGATGAAGGCATGCAGTCGATTATGCAAGTGGTCTCAAGCCGCTCGCGAACCGCCTCAGCGGAGGTCCACCCACACCAGCCGGTGATCGCTCGACGGGAACGGAAACTCGCCGGTCAGCCGGAAGAGCGGGTCCTCACGGGTGGGCCAGAACACGCCACTGCGCTTGATCTTCAGTCCCTTGCTCGGCAGCACGTAGTCCGCCCGCAGGTTCCCGGGGGAAGCGTCGGCGAAGTCGGCGGTGTCGAACCCTGGGTCGCTCCGGTGGGACACGTTCGCACCGCCCTGCAGCGTGCTCGCCTGCACCGCACCGGCGCTTCGTGGTGTTCTCTTCGCGTTCACGCGCGGGTGCTCGAGGAGCTGCTGCACCGCGCCCGAGATGCTGTCGCCGTCGAGCGGGTCGGAGTTCTGGTCCCCGGCGATCACGAACCGTGCACCCGGACGAAGCCCGCCACGCCTACCGTCGTCATCATAGATGTACGACGAGCGCCGCCCGGGGCTGATGTAGTCGGCCCAGAACCGGATCTCGTCGAAGTTGCGCCTGCCGTTGCGGTCCTCTGCGCCGTCGAAGACCGGCGGCGTCGGGTGGGAGACGAGGAAGTGCACGGTCCTGCGGCCGATCCGCACCGGGACGTCCCAGTGCGACTTGCTCGAGAGCCTGACCTGCTCGAGCTCTGCGGGCGTGAACCAGTCGGCCGGCTCCGGCGTGGCGGGGTCGTCGGGCAGCAGCGCCCCCGGCATGTCCTTCCACAGGAAGTGCTGGAAGGTGCGGACCTTCTCGGTGAGGATCGGGTGCTGGGAGTAGACGACCATGCCGAACTGGCCGGGGAAGAAACCGAACCCGAACGCGTCGTCGGGTCCGCCGACCGTGCCGTCGTCGTTGAGGTCCAGCCCGCTCGGGATGCCGGTGTTCGACGGCGCTACGAACGAGTACCGGTAGTGGATCGGCCTCGCGCCGTTGTGCGGCACCTCGAGGTAGTTGTCGCGGAACAGGTCGACGGCGACGTTGTCCTCGACGAAGTCGAACTCGTTGATCAGCAACACCTCGGGGCGGGTGCGTTGGATGATCTCGGCGATCGTCTGTGCCTGCGCGTTCCCGGGCGTCGACAGGTCACGGACGAGGTCACCCTCGTTGTTTCGGTTCATCGAGGCGTTGAACGTCGCGAACCGGACGGACCGGTGGTGCGCCGCCTTCTTGCCGCCGTCCCCTGCCGCGGCGGGGAAGGTGATCCAAGCGGTGCTCACGAGCGTCACTGTCAGCGCCAGAGCGACAGAACGAGGTTTGGCCATGTCAGGCACGCCTCCGAGTGGGCTGGTCGGCTAGGTGCCACAGCGTAGCGATCCCCGGGGCGGCTGAACATACCGGTCGATTCAGGGCGCGGATCGCCGAGTCTGGGAAGGTGCTCCTGGTGCCCCTGGTGCTCGTGGTGCTCCGGCTTACTCCCACTCGATCGTGCCGGGCGGCTTGCTGGTCACGTCCACTGCGACCCGGTTGATCTCGCGGACCTCGTTCGTGATCCGGGTGGAGATGGCCTCGATCACTTCGTACGGCAGCCGCGCCCAGTCGGCGGTCATCGCGTCCTCGGACGTCACCGGCCGGAGCACGACCGGGTGTCCGTAGGTGCGGCCGTCGCCCTGTACGCCGACGGATCGGACGTCGGCGAGGAGTACGACGGGGAACTGCCAGATGTCGCGGTCCAGGCCGGCCTTCGTGAGCTCCTCACGCGCGATGGCGTCGGCCTCCCGGAGGATCTCCAGCCGCTCGAACGTCACGTCGCCGATGATCCGGATGCCGAGCCCCGGCCCCGGGAACGGGTGCCGCCACACGATCTCGGCGGGCAGTCCGAGCTGCTCACCGACGAGGCGGACCTCGTCCTTGAACAGCGTCCGCAGCGGCTCGACGAGCTGGAACTCGAGGTCCTCGGGCAGGCCGCCCACGTTGTGGTGTGACTTGATGTTCGAGGTGCCCGCTCCGCCACCGGACTCCACCACGTCGGGGTAGAGGGTGCCCTGGACCAGGAACTCCACCTTGTCGCCGTGCTGCGCGGCCTCGCCGACCACCTCGGCCTCGGCGGCCTCGAAGACCCGGATGAACTCGCGGCCGATGATCTTGCGCTTCTCCTCCGGGTCGGTCACCCCGGCCAGCGCCTCGAGGAACCGCTGCTGGGCGTCCACGACGTGCAGGGAGACGCCGGTGGCTGCGACGTAGTCCCGCTCGACCTGTTCGGCCTCGCCCTTGCGCAGTAGGCCGTGGTCCACGAACACGCAGGTCAGCTGGTCACCGATCGCGCGCTGCACGAGCGCTGCCGCGACTGCGGAGTCCACGCCCCCGGACAGCCCACAGATCGCCTGCTTGTCGCCGATCTGCTCACGGATCCTGTCGATCTGCTCCTCGACGATGTTGACCATCGTCCAGGTGGGGCGACAGCCGGCGATGTTCAGCAGGAAGTGGCTGAGCACCGCCTGTCCGTGCTCGGTGTGCATCACCTCGGGGTGCCACTGGACGCCGGCCAGTCGCTTCTCGAGGTTCTCGAAGGCGGCGACCGGTGAGCCCTCGGAGGTGGCCAGGGCGGTGAACCCGGGGGGTGCCGCGACGACCGCGTCCCCGTGGCTCATCCACACCCTGTGGCTCGACGGCACGTCCGCGAGCAGGGTCCCGGCTTCGGTGACGGTGACAGGGGTCCGACCGTACTCCGACCGCCCTGTCCGTCGTACCTCTCCGCCGAGCGCCAGCGCCATGGCCTGGAAGCCGTAACACATGCCGAACGCGGGGACGCCGGCCTCGAAGATCTCCGGGCCGACCGACGGCGCGCCCGGCTCGTAGACCGACGACGGACCGCCGGAAAGGATGATCGCCTTGGGGTTCCTCGCGAGCATCTCGGAGATCGGCATGGTGTGCGGGACGATCTCGGAGTACACCCGCGACTCACGGACCCGGCGGGCGATGAGCTGCGCGTACTGCGCTCCGAAGTCGACGACGAGGACCAGGTCGTGTTCGGTGGTCACCAGGACCCTTTCGGAGGATGGGGAGCGGCGGAGCCCGCAGTCTATCGGGCGGGTCCGGGGGCATGCCCGGGCCCCGTTTCGGGCCCTGCAGAAAGATTTTTGAGAAACTGCGTAACCCAACCATCACCGCGTCGTTAGGCAGGAGACAGACCCGGTGGCTTTGCTCCCTCCCAGGCCGGGTCTCGCAAGTCCGTGCACTGTCCGCAGTTGCGTGGACGGTTCAGGGCCCGACCACCCTCCCTCCCCGGTCGGGCCCTGAGTCTTGTTCGGCGCCCTGCCGGCGGCGAGGGTCAGGAGACCCCGACGATCGGGAGGCGCAGGGCGCCTGTGGCTGTCGGCGGGACGGCTGGCTGGTCCGGCGCGACGGGTGCGATCCGCTGGTACGGCGCCCCCAGCGGAGGCCGTGGGTCGACCTGCCCCTGGTTCGGCCAGAACGCCATCGCCCGCTCCGCCTGGGCGGTGATCGTCAGCGACGGGTTCACGCCCAGGTTCGCAGTGATCGCCGAGCCGTCCACGACATGCAGGCCCGGGTGACCGAACACCCGCTGGAACGGGTCGATCACGCCGGCCTCCGGGGACTCCCCGATCGTGCAGCCGCCGATGAAGTGCGCGGTCAGCGGTCGGTTGAACGGCTCACCGATCGAACCGCCGGGGCGCCCGCCCATGATCTGCGCAAGCGTGCGTACCGCCTGGTTCGCGACCGGTATCCACGTCGGGTTGGGCGCGCCGTGGCCCTGTTTCGAGGACAGGTACCAGCGGCCGGTGACCCGGCTTCGCCGGGAGAACGTGGTGATCGAGTTGTCGACGGTCTGCATGACGAGGGCAACGATCGTCCGTTCCGACCAGTGCTTCATGTCGTAGAGGTCGAGCACGTCGGCCTTCTGTCGCCACATCTCCTGCAGCCAGGTCTTCCAGCGCGCCCGCGGGCCGTCACCGTCGGTGAGCACCGTCTGCAGCAGCGACATCACGTTGCTGCCCTTGCCGTAGCGGACCGGTTCGATGTGGGTGTCCTCGTCCGGGTGGAAGCTCGAGGTGATCGCGATGCCCTGGCTGTAGTCGACCGACGTGTCGGGAGCGATCGCGCCGAGGATCGACTCGGAGTTGGTGCGCGAGAGGTGGCCGAGCCGCCCCGACAGCCTCGGCAGGTGCCCCTCGTCGCGCATCCGGTGCAGCAGTCGTTGGGTGCCGAGCGCGGATGCCGAGAACACGACCTGCTCCGCGGTGAGAGTGCGACGGGCGGACGCCCGTCGTACCTTCGCTTTCGTGAACCTCACATCGACCTCGTAGCCGCCACCCTCGCGGGGGCGTACGCAGGTCACGGTCGTGAGCGGGTGCACGCGGGCGCCGTTCCGCTCAGCGAGATACAGGTAGTTCTTCACCAGGGTGTTCTTCGCGTTGTAGCGACAGCCGGTCATGCACTCCCCGCAGGCACGGCAGGTGTTGCGCTCGGGCCCGGCACCGCCGAAGTACGGGTCGGGCACCGGTTCGCCCTGCTCCTGGCCGGGTCCCCCGAAGAAGACACCGACCGGGGTCGGATGAAACGTGTCGCCGACGCCCATCTCGTTCGCGACCTTCTCCATCACGTCATCCGACGGGGTGCGCAGCGGGTTCTCGACGACGCCGAGCATCCGCTTGGCCTGGTCGTAGTACGGCGCGAGCTCGTCCTGCCAGTCGGTGATGCCACGCCACTGCCGGTCCTCGTAGAACGCCGCCAGCGGTTCGTAGAGCGTGTTCGCGTAGACCAGCGACCCTCCCCCGACACCTGCGCCCGACACGATCAGACAGTCCCTGAGTGCATCGATCCGCTGGATGCCGTAGCAGCCGGCCTCCGGACGGAACAAGTACTTCTTGAGCTCGAAGGACGTGTTCGGCGAGGTCCTGGTCGTCGAAGCGGGCACCCGCCTCGAGCACGCCGACCCTGTAACCCTTCTCGGTCAGCCGGAGCGCGGTGACGGAACCGCCGAACCCGGAGCCGATGACCAGGACGTCGTAGTCGAAATCTGAGGCCACCGGCTACTTCCTCCTGAGCTTGTTCATCAGCCGCAGGTTCGCGGTCATCATGGCGGCGTAGCCCCGGTCGCTCATCCCGAGCATCGGGGCGAACCGGACCAGGCGCTGGGTGGCGACGGTCTGGCTGTCGGTGTAGCGGTGGATTCCCTCCGGGCCCTGCCGACGGCCAAGGCCGGAGTCACGCATGCCCCCCATCGGCGAGTCGATGCTGGCGAAGGTCGCCCCGAACGCCTCGTTGATGTTCACCGTGCCGCACATGACCTGCCGGGCGAGGGCGCGGGCCCGCTTGCCGTCCTGGCTGTAGATCGACGCGTTCAGGCCGTACGCGCCCGCGTTGGCGCGGGCGATGGCGTCCAACTCGTCGTGGAACCGGTACACCGAGACCACGGGCCCGAACGTCTCCTGGCCGAAACAGGTCATGTCCGGGGTGACACCCTCGAGGATCGTGGGCTCGTAGAAGAAGGGGCCGAGGTCGGGTCGGGCCCGGCCACCGGTCAACACCCGCGCGCCCTTGGCCACGGCGTCGTCGACGTGGGCGCCGACGGTGTCGAGCTGCTCCTGCGAGATCAGGGAGCCCATGTCGCTTCCCCACGCCAGGCCACCACCGAGCTTCATCGCCCTGGTGCGTTCGACGAACCGGTCGACGAAGCGGTCGTAGACCTGGTCGGCGACGAACATCCGCTCGGTCGAGACGCACAGCTGGCCGGCGTTGGAGAAGCTGGCCCGCACCGCACCCTCGGCGGCTCTGTCGATCGCGGCGTCGCGCAGGACCAGGATCGGGTTCTTGCCACCGAGCTCGAGCGAGCAGCCGATCAGGTTGTCCGCACACTGGCGGGCGATGACCTTGCCGGTCGCGGTCGAGCCGGTGAAGCAGATGTAGTCCGAGCGGTCGATCATCGGGCCGCCGAGGTCACGGCCCGGCCCGGCGACGATCTGCCACAGGTCACGCGGGAACCCGGCCTCCTCGAGGAGCTGCACCCCGAGCAGCGCGGACAGCATGGTCTGGGCGTCGGGCTTGTGCACGACCGCGTTGCCGGCCATCAGCGCCGGAAGACCGTCGCACAATGCCATCGTGAACGGGTAGTTCCACGGCGAGATGATGCCGACGACACCCTTCGGCACCCGGTTCACCTCCACCCGGGTGAGCCCGGGGACCACGCCGGTCCTGCGGGAGGTGTCGAGGTGGTCGTGGACGGAGCGGGCGTAGTAGCGGGCGGTCAGCGCCACGTGCAGCGGCTCGTCGAAGGCGTGCTTGCGGGCCTTGCCGGACTCCCAGCAGATCAGGTCGATGATCTCGTCCTGGCGGTCGAGGATCAGGTCGTGGAGCGCGAGCAGCTTCGCGGCCCGGTCATCGAGGGAGGTGGCCACCCAGGCCTGCTGCGCCCGGCGTGCCCGGCTGTAGGCCTCGTCGATGTCCGCCGCGCCGGACTGCGGGATGTGGGCCAGCGGCTGCCCGTTGAAGGGACAGAAGGTGGGCACGCTCTGCTCGGTGGTCGAGACCACCCGGCCGGTGAGTGCACGGACGTAGGCCGGCTCCAGCGCGTACGACGCGGTCAGGTCGTGCTCGGGGTCCCGGGTGCTGAACCCGGAGAAGGAGGCGTGGGTGGGGTCGGGAGGGGCGTTCATATACCGAGAGTATGTGACGGCGATCTCAGAGGCTACCCCTGAGTAACCATCTGAGACGCACCCCACACCGCCTCGTTCCCCGTTGAGATTCGCCTCGTTCCCCGTTGAGACTCGCCTCGTTCCCCGTTGAGACTCGCCTCGTTCCCGCCGGGGCGAACAAAGCGGTTCTCAACGGCGAACGAGGCGGATCTGAACCGTGAATAAGGCGGGTCTCAACGAGGAAGGTGGAGACGGAGATCACCCGGGCGTAAAGGGCAACTGGCCGGTTTGGTCCCTACCCGTCCGATAACATTTGAAGCATCAACCACATCGACGAAGGACCCTGAATGTCTGCCGGCCTGGCCTCCACCCTCATGCTCGACGTTGCCGCCTCCTACGGCGACGACCAGCGACGAGACGCCCGGGAACGCGCCCAGGCTGCGGACGTGCGACGCGGCCGGGTGAACCGTCTGCGGGGGTTCCGCAGTCGCTGACCCCGATCGGGTAACGCCTCAGACGATGTCGGGGGCCTTCACCCTGGCCTCGTCGGCCTCCCGGTCGGTCAGCGTCCGCTGGCTCTGCCGCTCGGCCTCGACCCGGCGCAGGTAGTGGTCGACCTCGACGGCCGTCCGCTCCTCGTCCCAGCCGAGCACCCCTGCCATCAGCTCCGCAGCCGGCCGCGCGGCCGCGACACCGCGGTCGAAGGTCTCGATCGAGATCCGGGTACGACGGGCAAGGACGTCGTCGAGGTGTCGGGCACCCTCATGGCTCACCGCGTACACCACCTCGGCCGCGAGGTAGTCCTCGGCGCCGTGGAGCGGCCGGCCCAGGGCGGGACGCTCTGAGATCAGCGCCAGCACCTCGTCGACGAGTCCGCCGTACCTGTTGAGCAGGTGGTCGACCCGTGCACGGTGCACGCCGGCGGCCCTCGCCAGCGTCGCGCTCTGGTTGGAGCGGGTTTCGTACCCGTCCGCACCGACGAGCCGGACCCTCTCGGTGATACTCGGCGGCACCGCGCCCCCGAGTGAGTGCGCCGCGGCGTCGATGGCGTCCTTGCCCATCACCCGGTAGGTGGTCAGCTTGCCGCCCGCGATGATCACCAGCCCGGGAACCGGGGTGACCACGGTGTGCTCGCGAGAGATCCGGCTGGTCGGCTCCGACTCGCCGGACAGCAGCGGGCGCAGCCCGGCGTAGACGCCCTCGACGTCCTGGTGGCGTAGCGGCTCCTTGAGCACCGTGTTCACCCGGTCGAGGAGATAGTCGATGTCGGTGCGGGAGGCCGCCGGATGGGCCTTGTCCAGGTTCCACGCGGTGTCCGTGGTGCCGATGATCCAGTGCCGCCCCCACGGAATCACGAACAGCACCGAGGTCTCGGTGCGCAGGATGATCCCGCTCTCGGAACGGATCCGGTCCCGCGGCACCACGAGGTGGATCCCCTTGCTGGCTTGGACATGTAGCGCGCCCCGGCCGCCGACCATCTCCTGGATCTCGTCCGTCCACACACCGGCGGCATTGACCACGACGCGGGCCCGCACTGCGAACTCGAGGCCCGACTCCAGATCCCTGGCCCGCACACCGGTGACGCGCTCGCCCTCGCGCAGGAACCCGACCACCTGGGTCCGGGTGGCGCACAGCGCGCCGTGGGACGCGGCGGTACGCGCGATCGTCGTCACCAACCGCGCGTCGTCGACCTGCGCGTCGTAGTACCGGATCGCACCGGCAAGCGCTCCGGGGTTGAAGTCCGGGGCGATGCGCCGCACCTGGCGGCGGGTCAGGTGCCGGTGCCGCGGGACGCCCATGTCGTACTTCCCGGCCATCGCCATCGCGTCGTACAACGCCAGCCCGGCACCGACGTAGGGGCGTTCCCACCCGCGATGCGTCAGCGGGTAGAGGAAGGACACCGGCTTCACCAGGTGCGGCGCGAGCCGGGTCAGCAGCAGGCCGCGCTCCTGGAGCGCCTCCCGCACCAGCCCGAAGTCCAGCATCTCCAGGTAGCGCAGCCCGCCATGGATCAGCTTGCTCGACCGGGACGACGTCCCCGAGGCGAAGTCGCGCTGCTCGAGGAGCCCCACCGACAGGCCCCGGGTGACCGCGTCCAGCGCCGTCCCCGCGCCGACGACCCCGCCGCCGACTACGAGCACGTCGAGCTCGCCACCGCCGGCGGGCGATCCGGCCGCAGCCATCGCTTCGATCGCAGACGCCCGTGCGGCGGGGCTCAGCGCTGCCTCGTGCGGCATCAGCCGGTCATCTCCTGACGTTCCCGTCTGCCCAGTCCCACAAGGCGGTCCCGGCCGATCGGGTTCATCTCCTGCACCCGGGCGACCTCCGCCGGGTCGAGGTCCGCATAGGCCGCAGCTGGTGCCTCGACGCCGACCCGTTCCACCGGGCGGCCCTCGGGGTCGTAGACGGCGCTCCCTCCGTTGAACGCATAACCGCCGCACGTCCCGGCCAGCCCCGAGTAGACGACGTAGATGCCGTTGTCGAGGGCGCGCGCTGCGTAGTAAAGGTCACGGCGGTGCTCGGAGCCGACGTAGTAGGCCGACGGGCACAGGTAGGCCATCGCCCCGTCGACGGCCGCGGCTGCGGCGTGCTCGGGGAAGCAGCCGTCGTAGCAGATGCCGAGCCCGAGCCCCCAGCCGTCGACGGTGATCGTCGCGCCGTGGTCACCGGGGGTGAAGAAGCCACGCTCGGCGTCGAACATGTGCTGCTTGTCGTAGGGCGCGGTCACCTCGCCGTTGCCGTCGAAGACGAGCAGCGACAACGTGTGACGGTCCGCTGCCCGTCGTACCGCCGCTCCGACGACCACCACGACCGACCGCTCACGGGCAACCCCGGACAGCGGCTCGAGCCGCGGATCGTCAACGGTGACTACCGATTCGGCGTCCTTGCCCCAGGCTTCCGGGTCGTAGCCGGTGAGGAAGAGCTCCGGGAGTACGACGAGCCGCGCACCGTTCCGGGCAGCCGAGTCGACCACGGACACCGCCGTCGCGACGTTGATGTGCACGTCTCCGGAGACGGACTCGGCCTGCGCTGCCGCGACGCGGAGCCGCCCTGGGGTCACTGGACGACGACCTCGACCCGCTGGAACTCCTTGAGCTCGGTGTAGCCGGTGGTGGCCATCGATCGGCGCAGCGCACCGACGATGTTCATGGTGCCGTCGGCGGTGCGGGACGGGCCGAACAGGATCTCCTCGAGCGTGCCGACCGTGCCGATCTCCACGCGTTCACCGCGCGGCAGCTTGGAGTGCCAGGCCTCCGCGCCCCAGTGGAAGCCCTGGCCGGGTGCCTCCTGCGCGCGGGCCAGCGGCGAGCCGATCATCACCGCGTCAGCGCCGCAGGCGATCGCCTTGGCGATGTCACCGCTGCGGCCGACCGAGCCGTCCGCGATCACGTGCACGTAGCGGCCACCCGACTCGTCGAGGTAGTCGCGACGCGCTGCGGCCACGTCGGCCACCGCGCTGGCCATCGGCACCGCGAGGCCGAGGACGGTGCGGGTGGTGTGCGCGGCTCCGCCACCGAACCCGACGAGGACTCCGGCGGCACCGGTGCGCATCAGGTGCAGGGCGGCTTGGTACGTCGCACAGCCGCCCACGATCACCGGGACGTCGAGCTCGTAGATGAACTCCTTGAGGTTCAGCGGCTCCGCCTGACCCGAGACGTGCTCGGCCGACACCGTGGTGCCGCGGATGACGAACAGGTCCACACCCGCATCGACCACGGCCTTGGCGAACTCCTTGGTGCGCTGCGGGGACAGCGAACCCGCGACCGTCACCCCGGACTCGCGCATCTCCTTGAGCCGGGAGGTGATCAGCTCGGGCTTGATCGGTTCCGCGTAGATCTCCTGCAGCCGCTTGGTCGCGGCGGTCCCCCGCAGCTGGGCCACTTCGGCGAGCAGCTCGGTCGGGTCGTCGTACCGGGTCCACAGTCCCTCGAGGTCGAGCACCCCGAGACCGCCCTGCTTGCCGAAGTCGATCGCGGTCTGCGGCGACATCACCGAGTCCATCGGGGCGGCCAGGATCGGCAACTCGAAGCGGTAGGCGTCGATCTGCCAGGCCACGGAAACCTCTTCGGGGTCGCGCGTGCGCCGGGAGGGCACGATCGCGATGTCGTCGAAGGAGTAGGCGCGGCGACCGCGCTTGGCGCGACCGATCTCGATTTCCATCACGTCAAGACCCTATCTGTCCGGTTGCGTTGTTCGTTCGTTGGCGCGGGGCCGTCCGCCCGGGCGGCTTGCCTACCATCCGGCCTCGCTCCGCTCGGTCAGCGGCTGCTGTAGTTCGGCGCCTCAACGGTCATCTGGATGTCGTGCGGGTGGCTCTCCTTGAGCCCGGCCGAGGTGATCCGGACGAACTGGCCACGGTCCTGCAACTCGGGGATGGTGCGCGAGCCGACGTAGAACATCGACTGCTGCAGCCCGCCGATCAGCTGGTGCGCGACCGCGGACAACGGGCCACGGTAGGGCACCTGACCCTCGATGCCCTCGGGCACGATCTTGTCGTCGCTGGCCACGTCGGCCTGGAAGTAGCGGTCCTTGGAGAACGACTTCTTGCCACGTGAGGCCATCGCGCCGAGCGAGCCCATGCCGCGGTAGGACTTGTACTGCTTGCCGTTGACGAAGACCAGGTCGCCCGGGCTCTCGTCGCATCCGGCGAGCAGCGAGCCCAGCATCACGGTGTCGGCACCGGCGACCAGGGCCTTCGCGATGTCCCCGGAGTACTGCAGGCCGCCGTCGCCGATCACCGGGACACCGGCTGGCTTACAGGCCTGCGCGGCCTCGTAGATCGCGGTGACCTGCGGCACGCCCACGCCGGCAACCACGCGCGTCGTACAGATCGATCCCGGGCCCACGCCGACCTTGACGGCGTCGACCCCGGCGTCCACGAGGGCTTGCGCGCCGACGCGGGTGGCGACGTTGCCGCCGATGATCTGCACGTGCCTGGTGGCCGGGTCGCTCTTCAGCTTGCCGACCATGTCGAGCAGCAGCCGGGCATGACCGTTGGCGACGTCGCACACGAGTACGTCGACGCCGGCCTCGACCAGGGCGGTGGCCCGCTCCCATGCATCACCGAAGTAGCCGATCGCCGCACCGACCATCAGCCGACCGGCGGCGTCCTTCGTGGCGTGGGGGTACTGCTCGGACTTCACGAAGTCCTTGACCGTGATCAGCCCGGTGAGGTGGCCGGCGTGGTCGACCAGGGGCAGCTTCTCGAGCTTGTGCTTGCGCAGAAGCCCGGACGCGTCCTCGGGGCTGATGCCCACGGGGGCGGTGACCAGCGGCATCGGGGTCATCACCTCGCGCACGATGCGGCTGGCCCATTCCTGGACAGGTACGAAGCGCAGGTCTCGGTTCGTGATGATGCCGACCAGGACGTTCTTCTCGTCGACGACGGGGAGACCGGAGATGCGGTACTGCCCGCACAGCTCGTCGAGCTGCTCGAGCGTCGCGTCCGGGCCGATGGTCACCGGGTCGGAGATCATCCCGGACTCAGACCGCTTCACCAGATCGGCCTGGCCCGCCTGGTCCTCGATCGAGAGGTTGCGGTGCAGCACGCCGAGGCCACCCTGCCTGGCCATCGCGACCGCCATCCGGGACTCGGTGACGGTGTCCATCGCGCTGGAGACCAGCGGCAGGTTGACCATGATCTCCCGGGTCAACCGCGAGGAGGTGTCCACCTCGCTCGGGATCACGTCGGTCTCCCCGGGCAGGAGGAGGACGTCGTCGAAGGTGAGGCCGAGGGCCGCGAACTTGTCGGGGACGCCAGCGGGGGTGAGGTTCATGTTGCCCTTCCGGAGCGGGTGGCGGCAAGGCACCAGTCTACGGGCGGGCGCCGCGGCGCGCGCAGCACGGCCGTCCGCGCAAGACCGCCGCACACGTCGTCGAGGCGCCCGAGGGTGACCCGGTCGTCGGCTACTGCTCGATCGCGCTGGGGTCCATCCAGATCAGCTCCCACAGGTGACCGTCGAGGTCCTGGAACGTACGCCCGTACATGAAGTCCTCGTTCTGGGCGTCGCCGGCCGGCTGACCACCTGCGGCGATCGCCTTGTCGACCAGCTCGTCGACCTCTTCCCTGGACTCCGCCGAGAGCGCGAGGATCGCCTCGGTGTGGGTGACCGACTCGGCGATCTCCTTCTTCGTGAAGGACCTGAAGAAGTCCTCCACGAGCAGCATCACGCAGGCCTGCTCGCTGATCACCATGCAGGTGGCGTGCTCATCGGTGAACTGGGGGTTGAAGTCGAACCCGAGCCTGGTGAAGAAGTCGACCGACTTGGTCAGGTCCTTCACCGGAAGGTTCACGAAGATCATTCTCGACATGGTGCTGTCCCTTCGTCGCGGTCCGCCCGACCACCCTCCGGCTGAGGACGGTCACCGGGATAGACACGGCGGGAGACGAGAACTCATCGGTCGGCACGTGGCCAGAACGGCGGACGCCGCCTGGCCGGACCGCGAGGGTCCGAGCAGACGGCGTCCGGCTTGAGCTGTAGCCGAGTGGATCAGTGGCCGTGGCCGTGACCGTGACCGGCACCGGCGGACTCGTCCTCCTCCTCCGGCTTCTCGACGACCAGGGTCTCGGTCGTGAGCAGCATGCCGGCGATGGAGGAAGCGTTGACCAGCGCCGAGCGGGTCACCTTCACCGGGTCCAGCACGCCCTGAGCCACGAGGTCGCCGTACTCACCGGTGGCGGCGTTGTAGCCGTTGCCGATGCCGGCCTCGCGGACCTTGGCGACGATGACGTAACCGTTCTCGCCGCCGTTCTCGGCGATCCAGCGCAGCGGCTCGTCGACGGCCTTGGCCACGATGCGAACCCCCATCACCTCGTCACCGGTGAGCCCGAGGTCGTCCTTGAGCGCGGCGACCGCGTGGACGAGGGCCGAACCGCCGCCGGCGATGATGCCTTCCTCGATCGCGGCGCGTGTCGCGGAGACGGCGTCCTCGATGCGGTGCTTCTTCTCCTTCAGCTCCACCTCGGTGGCGGCGCCGACCTTGATCACGCACACGCCGCCGGCCAGCTTGGCGAGGCGCTCCTGAAGCTTCTCGCGGTCCCAGTCGGAGTCGGTGTTCTCGATCTCGGCCTTGATCTGGTTCACGCGACCGGTGACCTCGGTCGCGTCGCCGGCGCCCTCGACGATCGTGGTGTTGTCCTTGGTGATCACGACGCGGCGGGCCTGCCCGAGCACCTCGAGCCCGACCTGGTCGAGCTTGAGGCCGACCTCGGGGGACACCACCTGGCCACCGGTGAGGGTGGCGATGTCCTGCATCATCGCCTTGCGGCGGTCACCGAAGGCCGGGGCCTTGACCGCTGCAGCGTTGAAGGTGCCGCGGATCTTGTTCACGACGAGCGTGGACAGTGCCTCGCCGTCGACGTCCTCGGCGAGGATGAACAGCGGCTTGCCGGCCTGCATGACCTTCTCGAGCAACGGGAGCAGCTCGGAGATCGCGCTGATCTTGCCCTGGGTGAGCAGGATGTACGGGTCGTCGAGGACGGCCTCCATCCGCTCGGCATCGGTGACGAAGTAGGGCGAGATGTAGCCCTTGTCGAACTGCATGCCCTCGGTGAAGTCGAGCTCGGTGCCCATGGTGTTGGACTCCTCGACGGTGATCACACCGTCCTTGCCGACCTTGTCGAAGGCCTGCGCGAGCAGCTCGCCGATGTGCGAGTCACGCGAGGAGACGGTGGCAACTGCCGCCATGTCCTCCTTCGAGTCCACGTCGCGAGCGGCGTCGAGCAGCGCGTTTCCGACGGCCTCGACGGCGAGGTCCATGCCCCGCTTGAGACCCATCGGGTTCGCACCGGCGGCCACTGCACGCAGACCCTCGTGCACCATCGCCTGGGCGAGGACGGTCGCGGTCGTGGTGCCGTCACCGGCGATGTCGTTGGTCTTGGTGGCAACTTCCTTGGCGAGCTGGGCGCCCAGGTTCTCGAACGGGTCGTCGAGCTCCACCTCGCGGGCGACGGTCACCCCGTCGTTGGTGATCGTGGGTGCGCCCCACTTCTTGTCGAGGACGACGTAGCGGCCCTTCGGACCGAGCGTCACCTTGACGGCGTTGGCGAGCTTGTCCACGCCGCGCTCCAGGGAGCGCCGGGCGTGCTCGTCAAACTCAAGAATCTTCGGCATCGAGTGATGCTCCTTCCGAACAGGTGAAAAGACACAGCCCCAGGGGCCCGAACGAGATCAGGCCGCCCGGGGCGGAGTCAGAATTGAGCAAGGACGGATCAGGCTGTGCTATCCAACGATGGCGAGCACGTCGCGGCCGGAGAGGATGAGGTACTCCTCGCCGGAGTACTTGACCTCGGTGCCGCCGTACTTGCTGTAGATGACCTTGTCCCCGACGCTGATGTCCATCGGGATTCGCTCGTCGCCGTCCTCGTTGAAGCGGCCGGGACCGACGGCGATGACCTCGCCCTCCTGCGGCTTCTCCTTGGCGGTGTCTGGGATGACCAGGCCAGAAGCCGTGGTCTGTTCGGCGTCGAGCGGCTTGACGACGATGCGGTCCTCAAGCGGCTTGATGTTGACCGACACGATGTCGACCTCCACTTTCTCGTATTTCGAGAGAATTCACTTGTCTGAGAGCTTGTGCCTGCTTATCCGCACGCCGTCGCGGGGGTCGTACGGTTTCGCAAGCGCTAGCACCCTCAAGGTGAGAGTGCTAAGCCAGAATCTATTCCGCGATTAGCACTCGGTCAAGTCGAGTGCCAGACTGATTCGCGTGGACCTCGATGCATTCCGGTGGCTGCTCTCCCCCGAAGGCCAGTCCCTGCTGGGCCGGGCCACACAGATGTACGACGGGCAGGGTGGCTCGGACCCGATGCGGATGGCGACCGCCCTACGCAAGGAAGCCGCCCCGGAGCACGCCGCTGCCGCGCTGACCCAGGTCGAGCTGCGGGCGAAGGCGCAGCCGAAGTTCGGCGAGCTCGCCGCCGCGATGTACTTCACGCCCGACGGCCTGGAGCAGGCTACCCGGTTCCGGGTCGCCGAGCACCGGGCCGCCCGACTGGCCGCGGCCGGACCGAGCTCGGTGCTGGACCTCGGCTGCGGCATCGGCGGCGACCTGGTCGCGTTCTCGCGGGCGGGGCTCACCGCCGCAGGGGTGGACCAGGACCCGCTCCGGGTGGCGGTGGCCGAGGCCAACCTCGACGCCCTGGGGCTCGGTGGCGCGGTGCAGGTCGCCGACGGAACCACCCTCGACCTGGCCGGTTTCGGTGTGGTCTTCGCCGATCCGGCACGACGAAACGCGAAGGGCCGGGTGTTCGACGTCGACGCCTACTCGCCGCCCTGGTCGTTCGTCGAGACGCTGCTCGAGCGGCCGTCGTGCGTGAAGGTGGCGCCGGGCATCCCGCACGACGTCGTACCGGCGGGTGTCGAGGCCGAGTGGATCAGCGACGACGGCGAGGTGAAGGAGGCGGCGCTCTGGTCGTCGTACCTCGCCACCTGCCGTCGCCGCGCCACCGTCATCCGGAGCAGCGGGCTGGCCACGCTGACCGACGAGGACGACCCGGGCGATCCCTCGGTGCGGGAGGTGCAGCGCTTCCTGTACGAGCCGGACGGTGCGGTGATCCGGGCGGGGCTGGTCACCGCGGTCTCGGCAGGTGTCGGCGGCGGTCTGGTCGACGAGCACATCGCCTATGTCACCAGCGAGCAGCCGTTCAGCACGCCGTTCGCCCGGTCGTACGAGGTGCTGGAGACCCTGCCGTACAAGGAGAAGCCGCTGCGCGCTGCCCTGCGCGAGCGGAACATCGGCCGGCTCACGATCAAGAAGCGCGGCGTGAACGTGGTGCCTGACGAGCTGCGTAAACGCCTGGCCCTCAAGGGCGACGAGGAGGCGACCGTCGTACTCACCCGCGCCGCCGGCAAGGGTGCCGCGCTGCTCGTCCGCCCGTTCTGACCTGACCCGGACCGCGCCGAGCCGTCGCCTCGGCCGATCAAAATACGTGGCGCGGGACCCCTCGGCCGACCAGACTGCCGCCATGGCCTCGATCATCCAGAACATCAGCGTGGACTGCTCCGACCCGTACTCGCTCTGCGAGTTCTGGAGCAAGGTGCTCGACATCCCGATGGACCCCGACGACTCCCCCGGCGACCCGGAGGTCGGCTTCATGCTCGACGAGCGGCAGGCCCTGCTGTTCCTGCAGGTGCCCGAGCCGAAGACCGTCAAGAACCGGATGCACCTGTGCCTGCAGCCGCAACAGCTCCGAAACGACGAGGTGGAGCGGGTGCTCGGGTTGGGCGCCACCCTGTACGACGACCGCCGGAAGGTGGACGGCACGGGGTGGGCCGTGCTCGCGGACCCGGAGGGCAACGAGTTCTGCGTGCTGCGCAGCGCCGCCGAGCGCACCGCCTGAGCCTCAGCTTCATCAAGGTCTGTAGGGAAGCTCGCACTTGCCACGGCATGCACGTCATGGGGAGTGCGGGTCCACCATGGTGCCTTGGGGAAACTGGGACGACGGTCAGGCGCGCTGTCTCCAGGCGTCCTCGAGCAGCTCGGCGACGATCGCGGGGTCAGCGTCGGGAAGGGCGACCCGCAACGCGGCCAGCTTCTTCCCCCACCACTTCTCCTCGCACCACGTCGGCCACTCGGCAACCGCGGCAAGGATGTCCTCCTCGTCGAGGATGACGTGCAGGTGGTCCGGGTCGGGGAGCGTCGCGAAGATCCGCTTGGCCCCCCGGAACGACGGGGACCCGTGGTGGTCGCGCTCGACGGCGTCCGGGAAGCCGAGGGCGACCCTGCGTGCGTCCTCCTCGTCCATCACCACGTCACACCCGGCGGCCGAGCGCGCCGAGAAGCCGGTCCTGCGCGGACGCGCCCGCCGGCACCTCGACCGCTGGGCCGATCACGCCGTTCGCACGCATCACCTCGCCCATCGCGTCGACCTGGGCCTGGACCTGGGCCACGTCGGCGGGGTCGATGATGTCGTACTGGCCGGTGGCCCGGGACAGGTCCCAGCCGTGGATCACCAGGTCGAAGCAGATGAAACCGTCGACGGCCTTCCCGAACGTGGAACGGCCGAGCCGCCCGTCGTACTCCTGGTCGACCTTCGCCGGGTCCGCAAGGTCGGCCTGCATCTGGTCGCGGACCGCGACGAAGGCTCCGAGGGGGTCGTCGTCGACCGACGGATGGTCCACAAGTGTGCGGCCGATGAGCGACTGAAACGTGCCGTGAGTATCGACGACATGACGTACGACGTCGCGAGCGGTCCACTGTTCGCAGGGTGACTGGTTGGTCCACGCGTCGGCGGCGACGTTCTCGATCTTCGCGGTCATCGCGGCGGCGAGCCGGCGGTACCGGTCTGCGACTTCTTGCATCCTCTGACCTTGCCAGAGGAAGCCCGCAGCCGCATCGCCTAGCAGCCGGCCCTGGCCACGCCGGAGACTGGAACCGGTAACCGGCCCGGTGCCCTGGCCCGGCCCAGCAGGACGTCAACCAGGGCACGCATCGCGCCGGGGGTGTCGCCGTAGAGCGCGACCCTTGCCGTGCCGGCGGAGCTCGCGCCCAGCACGTAAGGGGTGTCCATGCTGACCACGACGTCCGCCCGGGCCGGGGACCCTCCGTAGCCGATGAGCGCGACCGTGGTCCCGGTGCCGGTGCCGAGACCCGCCCGCGCCGCGGCGGAGTTGAACCTGGCGACCGCGTCGCCCGGACCGACGGCACGCACCGACCCGCCGACCAGCCGCCCCCGGCAGCGGCCGCTGACCACCGTGACGCCGGCCGCGGACAGCCGCGTCGAGGCCGCGACGCTGGCGCCGGGCCGTCTCCGGACCACCGGGGCCTGCGCGTCCTGGTGCAGCAGGATCGCGACCTGGCGGGTGGCGGCCTGTTCGAGGCGGTTCCTGCCCAGCCGACCCTGGCGTACGGCGCGGACGATGCCGTCGCGTGCGGACCGCGGGCTCGGCGGCATCAGGAGTACGTCGACGCCGGCACGCAACGCGAGTACGGCGGACGCGGCACTGTCGAACCGCTCGGTGACGGCCTGCATGTTCAGGGCATCGGTGACCACGAGCCCGTCGAACCCGAGCCGGTCACGCAGCAGGCCAGTGACCACCTCAGGTGACAACGAGGACGGCGTTCCCGGGTCGACCGTGCGGACGTCGATGTGGGCCACCATCACCGCGGAGATGCCACCGGCCACCCCCGCCCTGAACGGCACCAGGTCGGAGCGCATCAGCCGGCGCACGGACTTGTGCTGCACCGGAAGCTCGAGGTGGCTGTCCGACGGGACCGAGCCGTGGCCGGGGAAGTGCTTGATCACCGGCAGGATCCCCGACGACAGGAACCCGTCTACGGCCGCGTTCATCTGCCGTGCCACGAGCTTCGGCCGGCTGCCTGCGGAGCGGGACCCGATGGTCGGGTCACCCGGGCCGGAGGTGACGTCGCCGTCCGGGGCGAAGTCGACGGTGAAGCCGAGGTCGACCAGCTCCGCGCCGCTGGCGGCGTAGGCCCCCCTGGTGACCTGTGTGTCGCGGCGGCGCCGGCGGTCATGAAGGTGGGGAACCGGGTCGCGCGGCCCTTCACCCGTTCGACGATGCCGCCCTCCTGGTCGACGCCGATGAACGCCGGCCAGCGGCGCCCGGCCTGCCTCACGGAGCGTTGCAGCGCCCGGTTGCTGCGGCGGATCTGTGCGGTCGAGGCGACGTTGTCGTCGAACACGATCACGCCACCTAGGTGCAGGTCGTTCACCAGCGAGCTCGGTGCGCCCGTCCCGTCGTACCTCGCCACGATCACCTGCCCGGCGAGCTGGCGGAGGTTCAACGGGCCACGAGCGAGCGGGCACGCGTGATGTCCTTGCCAGTCGGCCCCCAGCCGGTCCCGATCGCCGGCCGCGGCGGCCCGGTCCGGGCGGTGGCGGTCGCGGTCGCGGCCGGTTCGGTGGGTGACGATGCGGCGGACGGCGAGCCCGTCGGCGAGCCCACCTGCGTGGCGGTGCCCGAGGTGCCCTCCGGAGACGTGTCTGCCCGTTGAGCAGGCGGTCACCGACATCGCGATGCACAGTGCCGCAAAACCAGTGGCTCTCGTCCTCAGCACCCACCCAGTGTGACAGCCGTGCTGATATCCGAACGCCGCGGCGGTCGCGACCTACGAGTCGTGCGGACTGCGCCAGGTCGACTGGACCGTGGCGGTCAGGGCCCCACAATGACCGCGGACCGCGCGGGCAGCTCGACCCGGCCGTCGACCACCGCCGTCTCCGGTTCCCAGGTCAGCAGAACCTGGCCGTCGGCATCGAAGCGGCGGGTCTCGGCGGACAGGTTCACCAGCACCTGGTACTCACCGCGGTGCATCGAGAACGCCCGCGCGACGGCGTCGTAGGACGCGTCGACCCGCTCGAGCACGCCGTCGCGGAGGTCGGCGTGCTCCCGGCGGAACCGGATCAGGTCGCGGTACCACCGCAGCAGGCGCGCATGCGGGTCGTGGACCGGTTCGGACCAGCTCAGCCTGGAGCTCTCGAAGGTCCGCGGGTCCTGCGGGTCGGGCACGTCCGCCTTGTCCCAGCCGTGCGCGGCGAACTCCGAGCGTCGCCCCTCGCGGACCGCGTCGGCGATGTCGGGGTCGGTGTGGTCGGTGAAGTACATCCACGGTGTCGTGGCACCCCACTCCTCGCCCATGAACAGCATCGGCGTCCATGGTGAGGTGAGCAGGATCGCGGCGCCGCCGGCGAGCAGCCCGGGGCTCAGAGTCGCCGAGAGCCGGTCACCCACGGCACGGTTCCCGACCTGGTCGTGGGTCTGCAGCGACGCGACGAAACGCCGGCCGGGGACGGTGACCGGGTCGACCGGCCGGCCGTGCGTACGTTCCCGGAACGAGGACCAGGTGCCGTCGTGGAAGAACGGGGTGCGCATCACCTTGGCCAGCGCGCCCGGGTCGGCGAAGTCCGCGTAGTAGCCCTGGGTCTCCCCGGTCAGCGCCACGTGCAACGCATGGTGCACATCGTCGGCCCACTGGGCGTGCAGGCCGACGCCGCCCGCCCTCCGAGGGGTGACGGTGCGCGGGTCGTTGCGGTCGGACTCCGCGACGAGCCAGAGCCGCCGGTTGACCCGTTCGGCTAGGACGTCGACCTCAGCGGCCATCTCCTCCAGCAGGTGCAGGGCGCGGTCGTCGTGCAGCTCATGGACCGCGTCGAGCCGCAAGGCGTCGACATGGAAGTCCCGCAGCCACTGGGTGACGTTGTCCAGCACCCACCGCCGGACCACGTCGCTGCCGGGAGTGTCCAGGTTCAGGGCCCGTCCCCACGGCGTCTCGTGGTGGTCGGTGAGATAGGGACCGAACTCGCCGAGGTAGTTCCCGTCCGGCCCCAGGTGGTTGTAGACCACGTCGAGGCACACCGCGAGGCCCTGGTGGTGTGCGGCGTCGACGAAGCGTTGCAGCGCGGCCGGTCCGCCGTACGGCTCGTGGACCGCGAAGGGCGCCACCCCGTCGTACCCCCATCCGTGCGTCCCGGGGAACGGTGCGAGCGGCATCAGCTCGACGACGCTGACCCCGAGGTCGGCGAGGTGGCCGAGTCGCTCGGCGGCGGAGTCGAGGTCGCCGGCGGGGGTGAAGGTGCCGACGTGCAGCTCGTAGATGACGGCGCCGTCCAGGTCCACGCCGGTCCAGGTGTCGTCGGACCAGGGGAACTCGTCCGGGTCGAACAGCTGCGACCAGCCGTGCGGCCCGTGCGGTAGCCGGAGTCCCTGCGGGTCCGGCCGCGGGTCGCCTCCGTCGAGGGAGAAGGCGTACGTCGACTCCGCGTCCACGGCGGCGGTCACGTGCCACCAGCCGCCGGCGTCGCGGGTCATCGGATGGGCCGAGTCGGGCAGCACCAGCTCCGCCCGCCCGGCGTACGGCGCCCACACCGAGAACTCACGCACTCCGCACCTCCTCTCTGTCCGACAGCTCAGCGTGACACGAGCAGTGCCACCGGCATCTGGTCGAACAGCCCGGCACACTTCACGACTCCGCCACCGAACACGGCGCCGGTGAGCTCGTCGCGCCAGGTGCCGTCGGGCAGCGTCACCGTCGCGTCCCGCCACCCACCCGACTCGGTCAGCCGGCGAGGCGCACGGGTGACCACGCACGCCACCGTGCCGGTGCGGACAAAACCCAGCGCGTGCTCTGAGGTGGTGGTCACCGGCGCGTAGCCTGCCTCGTCGCCGAAGCACGATGCCAGCTCTCGTCGTACCCGCAGGGCACGGGACGTGACCAGCAGCTTCTCGTCGTCGAGGTCCAGCGCACCGCCCCGGTCGATGTCCGCGAGCCGCTGCTCCAGCGCGTCGTAGTCGACCTCGCGGCGGTTGTCCGGATCCACCAGCGACAGGTTCACGACCTCGCAGCCCTGGTAGACGTCCGCGGTTCCGGGCAGCAGCAGCTGGAGCAGCTTCTGGCCGAGCACGGTGGCCCGGATGGGCTCGTGGTTCTCCGCAACCGCCAGGTCCACCGCGTCCTTCATCGGGCCGGGCTGCCGGGCCAGGTCGGCGAGCGTCAGCACCCGCTGCTCGTAGTCCTCGTTGCCGTCGACCCAGGAGGTGCGCACCTTGGCCTCCCGCAACGCCTTGGTGAGGTAGCCGTGCAAGCGCTCCTCGGAGATGCTGCCGACACCGACCAGGGTCTGCCACAGCAGGTGCGCCGTGGCTGGGTCGACGTCTGCGTCCTCGGCGGCGTCCCGGAACACGTCCGAGCAGCGCCTCCAGGACAACGGGTCGGCGGCCACCGCGAGCAGCCGGGCGCGCACGTCCTCGCTGCGCTTGGTGTCGTGGGTGGACAGCGTGGTCATCCCGAACGGCCACTGCTCCTGCTGCGCGCTGGCCCAGTCGTGCAGCGCCTCCGGGTCCGCGGTCTCCAGGACCGTGGGGTCACCGCCCACCTCGTTCAGGGCGACGAGGCGGTGCCACCGGTAGAACGTGGTGTCCTCGATCCCCTTGGCCATCACCGGCCCCCAGGTCTGCTGCAGCCGGACCGCGAAGTCGTCGGCAGGAACCTCGTCGTGGTGCTCGGCCATCGCCAGGCCGACGAGCTGCTCGAGCTCACTGCGCAGGTCAGCCCGGGCCGCGACCGCGGTGTCGAAGGCGTCCTGCAGGCGGCTGCGCGCGAGCGGGGTCAGACGCGTGTCCGGGTGGATGTAGGCCCGGTACACCTCACCGGCGACGAGCAGCTCGACGACCGCGTCGTTGAGCCGCTGAGGGTCGGCGTCGGGGAAGACCTCACGGGCCCGCCGGGTGAGCCGCTGCACCTCGGGGCCGAGCAGGTCGTCGACGACCGTGCGCTTCGCGCGGTCCACCGCACGTTCGATGTCGGGGTCGCCGCCGGCGTCGATCCAGGTCTGGTTCAGCACCGGTGCCGTCGCCGGGTCCACCAGCGCCGTGGACACAGCAAGCATCGCGTCGTAGCCGGTGGTCCCGTCGCACGCCCACGACGACGGGAGCCGTTCGTGTCCCTCCAGGATCTTCTCCACCCAGACACCGGTGCCTGGCCGGGTCGCCCGGCGCAGCTGTTGCAGGTAGCCCTCCGGGTCGGCGAGCCCGTCGGGATGGTCGATCCGGAAGCCCTCGATCACGCCGCGGTGGTTGAGGTCGAGCAGCAGCCGGTGCGTCGCCTCGAACACCTCGGGCAGCTCGACGCGTACCGCGATCAGCTCGTCGACGTCGAAGAAGCGCCGGTAGTTCAGCATCGCCTCGGTGTCCCGCCAGCTCGCGAGCTGGTAGTGCTGCCGTTGCAGCACCTCGGCCACGTCCTCGTCCTCGGTGCCCATGGCGACCGGCAGGACATGGTCGAAGTAGCGGACCACCGGCTCACCGTCGTGCTCGTCGAGGGTGAGCTCGCCGGCGTCGAGGGCCTCCTGCAGCGTGCCCCCGAGGATCGGCAGGCCGAGCCGGCCGCCACCGGACTTCCAGTCGATGTCGAACCAGTGGGCCGTCGGCGCGTCACGCCCCTCGCGCAGCACCTGCCACAAGGGCTCGTTGGCGTACTCCGGGGCCACGAACGCCATGTGGTTCGGCACCACGTCGACGACGACCCCGAGACCGTGCTGGCGAGCCGTCTCCGCCAGTGACACCAGGCCGGGTTCACCGCCGAGCTCGTGGCTGATCCGGGTGTGGTCGAGCACGTCGTACCCGTGCTGGGATCCCGGGACCGCCTGCAGGACCGGGGAGAGGTACAGATGGGTCACGCCGAGCGAGGCGAGGTAAGCAACCCTCGCCTCGGCGTCCTCGAACGTGAAGCCGGCGTGCATCTGCAGTCGGTAGGTGGTGGTCACGCTGCTCCGTTCCCTGAAGGGTCGAACCGAAACCCGGCTTCCGTGGCAACTCACGAACCAGCGAGGTTCGCCTTCTCCGCACCGATCGTGGTGTCGTCACCGTGGCCGGTGTGCACCACCGTCTCGTCGGGCAGGACGAACAGCTTCGCCCTGATCGATGCCACGATCACCTCGGCATCGCTGAACGAGCGGCCCGTCGCACCTGGCCCGCCGTGGAACAGCGTGTCGCCGGTGAACACCTCGCCGAGGTCGGCGGCATGGAAGCAGACCGCGCCCGGCGCATGGCCCGGGGTATGGATGGTCTGGAGCCGGGTGCCGGCCACCTCGATGACCTGCCCGTCGGCGAGGTCGACGTCCCAGAGCTCGTCGGGGTGGGTCAGCTCCCACACCGGGCGGTCGTCGGGGTGCAGGAAGATCGGTGCCCGGGTCTCGGCGCGCAGCTCCGGCGCGACCCGGACGTGGTCGTCGTGGGCGTGGGTGCACAGGATCGCCTTCACCGTGCGGTCACCGACCACCCCCAGGATCGCGGCGACGTCATGCGGCGCGTCGATCACCACGCACTCGGTGTCGTCGCCGACCACCCATACGTTGTTGTCCACGTCGAACGTGTGCCCGTCCAGGCTGAACGTCCCCGAGGTGACCGTCTTGTCGACCCGGGCGCTCAAAGGATCACCACCGAACGGAGTACGTCGCCGTGGTGCATCCGCTCGAACGCGGTCTCCACGTCGTCGATGCCGATCTTCTCGGTGACGAACGCGTCGAGGTCGAGGCGGCCCTGCTGGTAGAGGTCGACGAGCATCGGGAAGTCACGCGAGGGCAGGCAGTCGCCGTACCAGCTCGACTTCAGCGCACCACCGCGGCCGAACACGTCGATCAGCGGGATGTCAGGGACCTTCATGTCCGGGGTGGGAACCCCGACCAGGACCACGGTGCCGGCCAGGTCGCGTGCGTAGAACGCCTGCTTCCAGGTCTCCGGGCGACCCACCGCGTCGATCACCACGTCGGCGCCGAACCCGTCGGTGAGCTCCTGGATCGCCGCGACCGCGTCCTTCTCGGTGCTGTTCACGGTGTGCGTGGCCCCCATGTTCGTGGCCCAGGCCAGCTTCTGGTCGTCGATGTCGACGGCGATGATCCTGCTGGCGCCCGCCAGCCGGGATCCGGCGACCGCCGCGGACCCGACACCCCCGCAGCCGATCACCGCGACGCTCATCCCGCGACTCACGTTCCCGGTGTTGATCGCCGCACCGAGACCGGCCATCACCCCGCAGCCGAGCAGACCCACCGCCGCCGGCGAGGCCGACGGGTCGACCTTCGTGCACTGTCCGGCGTGGACCAGGGTCTTCTCGGCGAAGGCGCCGATGCCCAACGCCGGGGACAGCTCGGTGCCGTCCTCGAGCGTCATCTTCTGGGTGGCGTTGAACGTGTCGAAGCAGTACCACGGTTCACCGCGGGTGCAGGCGCGGCACAACCCGCAGCAGGCCCGCCAGTTCAAGATCACGAAGTCGCCGGGCGCGACCGAGTCGACGCCCTCCCCGACCGACTCGACCACGCCGGCCGCCTCGTGGCCGAGCAGGAAGGGGAACTCGTCGTTGATGCCGCCCTCCCGGTAGTGCAGGTCGGTGTGGCACACGCCGCAGGCCTGGACCTTCACCACCGCCTCGCCGGGTCCAGGGTCGGGGACGATGACCGTCTCCACGCTGACCGGTGTGCCCTTGCTCCTTGCGACGACCCCACGAACCTGCTGCATGTAACCTCCTGGACGAGTTGCCTGGCCGAGACCTGGGCCCACCCTAGCCAGCGTCCGCAGGCACCCTGCCGGCCACCGGGTCAGTCGCTCGACAGGGTCGCTCAAGTTCCGGCTCTCATCGCGTGAACAGCCAGCCGACGGCCACGACGTACGCCGCCAGCAGGACCGCGCCGAGCGCACGCGGGAAGTAACCGTGGCGGCGTCCGGCGAGCAGGAGGACCGGGAGTGCGGCGGTCACCATCGCCAGCGTGATGACCGGGGACCCCTGGCCCACCGCGAGCGGGCTCACCAGAGCACCAAGCCCTACCGAGACCGTGGCGTTGTAGGCCACCGCGCCGACCGCTCCCGCGGCGACGACCTCGGGAACCCCTCGACGGTGCGCCGCCCACACCAGTGCGACCATCTCGGCGCTGGTGGCGAGGGCGAGCACGGTCAGTCCGATCACGGACTCGGTCACGCCGAACACGTCGGTCAGACCCTCCGCTCCGCGGACGGCGAGGTACCCGCCGACGATCATCCCCAGCACGCCGAGCAGCACCAGCAACAGCTCCCGCGACGGCTCACCGTCGCTCCGTGGGTCGGGATCGTCCGGCAGCTCGGCGAGCTCCCCGATCATCGGTGGGCGTTGCTCACGCCGCCACACCCACATCACGCCCGCGACATAGGCCAGCACCAGGACACCGCCTTCGGGGCGGCTCATCACCCCGTTCCACAGGAAGACCACGGTCAGCGCACCGGCCACGACGGCGGCCGCGGCGTACCCCACCACCCGCCCGCTGACCGGCAGCCGTGACACCAGCGCGGCCAGGCCGAGGGCGAGGGTGAGGATCACCAGGTTGGCGCCGACCGCGCCACCGGCCGCCAACGCCGGGTGCCCCTGCCCGGACGCGAGCATGGCCGTGACCGCCTCCTCCGGCTCCGCGCCGGCGAGCAGCACCCCCATGGCGAGGACGCTCACGCCGAGCAGGGAGGCGGCCGCGACCATATGCTGCACGAAGGCCTCCGCGCCGACCGTCAGCAGCACGGCCCCGAGCACGAGCAGGACCACGGGAACGACGAAGTCGAGCATGCCTTCCATCCTGGCCCATCGGCACACCCCATTCAGGCGTGGCCGGCGGATGCAACCAATCCCGCAGGTTTCGCGTCTTGGTGGCAGACATTGGGGAAGGATGGTGAGCGCAGTGCAACTCGTAGCGGAGACGGGGGCAGTCGGCGGCATGGAGCGTTCCACGTCTGCGGTCAAGGACGCGGAGTTCGAGGCGTACATGACGGCTCGCCAGCCCAGCCTCCTGCGCACGGCCTACTTGCTGACGGGCGACCGGCACTCCGCCGAGGACCTCGTACAGACGGCGTTCGCCAAGCTGTACCTGTCCTGGGACAAGGTGCAGAAGCGGGAGCTGCTCGACGGGTACGTGCGCCGGATCCTGGTCAACGAGAACAACTCCCTGTGGCGGCGTGCGTGGAAACGCAGGGAGGTCGCCACCGACGAGGTGCCCGACTACGTCGGGGTGCACGACCAGCACGACGAGGGGCAGAGGTCCGCACTGTGGAAGTTCGTGCAGACGTTGCCGAAGAAACAGCGCGCGGTCATCGTGCTGCGCTTCTACGAAGACCTCACCGAGGCCGAGACCGCGCACATCCTCGGGGTCTCGGTCGGCACCGTGAAGTCACAAGCCAGCCGCGCCCTTGCCTCCATGCGGGAGCGCGTACACACCCAGCCGAGCCTCGCGAGAGACGGGGAGGAGGAGCGATGAACAACCTCAGCGACAAGGACCGGCTGTCCCGGGAGCTGCACGACCGCTCCCACGACATCGGCGGTCATCCGATCGGCCTCGACTCGGTCAAGCAGAGCGCCCACAGGATCCAGCGTCGCCGACGTGTCGTCAGCGGCGCCGTGGCGGCCGCCGTGCTCGCCGTGGCGGTGCCCGCCGGGCTCGCGGTGACCAACGGGATCAACCAGACCGCCCCTCCCCCGGTGGCCCCGAACCCGACGGTCACCAAGACCGCGACACCGCGGCCTGACGGTCCGGTGACGCTGACCACGCGGGACCTGCCCCGGGGTGAGGACCCGCAGGTGAGCTACTTCCAGGGAGGCAGCAACAGTGTGCTGGTCACGCCGGACGGCACGAGAGACCTCCCGGTCGCCCTCCAGGGCCTCACGCCGTACGCCGACGGGTGGATCGGGCTCGGGTACGACGGCCGAGGCGAGGAGATGTTCACGCTCGACCCGGACCTGAACATCACCAGCCGGGTGTCGAGCGGGCAGTCGATGGCGGTCAGCTCCGACGACACCCAGATCGCGTACGTCCGGATCGAGGACGACGACTCGCAGACGCTGATCAACGCGCCCGCCGACGGCACCGACCCCATCACGTGGACGTTCGCCGAGCAGCCGCCGATCAAGCCGGTCGGGTTCGTGGACGCGGACACCGTGCTCTACCAGACCGAGGAGCGGAACCCCGCGGTCGGACTGGCCACGGTGGGCGGGGAGACCCGGGAGCTCGACGGGTTCGTCGGCGTCACCGGAGCGAACATGGCCAACGGCCTGGTGGCGGGCATGACGAAGCAGAGGCAGGACGGGTCGGGATGCTTCGGAGTCATGGACCCGGCCGCGAGCACCAGCACGATGCTGTGGGAGACCTGCGCCTACTCGGTGAGCTCGTTCAGCCCGGACGGCCAGTTCCTGCTGGCCAGCGACCCGTACCAGTCCGGTTTCGGCGCCACGAGTGTGTCGATCCTGGACGCGCAGAGCGGCGACCTGGTGGTGACCTACCGGCCGGCCAGGAACGCGCAGGTCGCGATGCCGCAGGTGGTGTGGGAGGACAGCGGCGCGGTGCTGGCTTCCGCGCAGGAGGGCGAGGACTGGACCATCCTGCGGATGACCACCGGTGGTGAGCTCGAGGCCGCCACCGACCCGGTCAAGGCGGACCCCTTCGCCGACATCTACTACGTGTTCGCGTCCACGAGCTGACCCGCCGGCGACCAGGCGACTCAGCTGCCGGGTCAGCAGTCGCAGGGTGGGGGCCGGCTGAGGCCCGCTAGGCGACGATGGTGGTGATCGGCATGCTCGAGTCCGCGGGCAGGCCGAGGTCCGAGGCGGTACGTCCCCGAGCCACCAGCTCGGACCCGAGGGCAGCGACCATGGCGCCGTTGTCGGTGCACAGTCCCGGCCGCGGCACCCGCACCCGGATCCCCTTCGCGGCGGCCCGTTCCTCCGCGATCACCCGCAGCCGGGAGTTGGCGGCCACGCCACCCCCGATGAGGATGTCCTCGACCCCGTGTACGACGGCCGCGTCGACCGCCTTACGGGTGAGCACGTCGCACACCGCCTCCTGGAACGAGGCAGCGACGTCGTTGATGGGAACCGGTTCACCGGAGCGTTCACGGGCCTCGACCCATCGGGCGACGGCGGTCTTCAGGCCGGAGAACGAGAAGTCGAACCGGTGTCGTTCCAGGTCCCGCCCGCTGGTCAGCCCGCGCGGGAAGTCGATCGCGACCGAGCTGCCGGTCTGAGCCGCCCGGTCGATGTAGGGGCCACCGGGGAACGGCAGCCCGAGCAGCCGCGCCACCTTGTCGAACGCCTCCCCGGCCGCGTCGTCGATGGTGGCACCGAGGGGCTCGACCCCTACCGTCACGTCCGAGACCTTCAGCAGCGACGAGTGACCACCACTGACCAGCATCGCGATGCAGGGTTCGGGCAGCGGACCGTGTTCGAGCTGGTCGACCGCCACGTGGGAGGCCAGGTGGTTCACCCCGTAGATCGGCTTGCCCAGCCCGATGGCGAGCGCCTTCGCGGCCGCGACGCCGACGAGCAGCGCACCCGCGAGGCCGGGTCCGCTGGTGACCGCGATCGCGTCCACGTCGTACATCTTGATGCCGGCGGTCTCGCAGGCCCGCTCGATGGTCGGCACCATCGCCTCGAGGTGCGCGCGGGACGCCACCTCGGGTACGACGCCGCCGAAGCGGGCGTGCTCCTCGACACTGGACGCGACCGCGTCGGCGAGCAGTGTGTGCCCGCGCACGACGCCGACACCGGTCTCGTCGCAGGAGGTCTCGATGCCGAGCACCAGCGGGCCGTCCACGGAAGCCATTCGCCTATCCTCCCCCGCCACACCGGGCTCGGAGCGACGAGGGGTCGACGGACCGGGACAGCACCAGCGCGTCGCTGCCGTCACGGTAGTAGCGGCGGCGGCGGTCGATCTCCACGAAGCCCTCCGTGGCGTAGAACGCGATCGCGGACGCGTTGTCCGCGCTGACCTCCAGCAGCATCCGGTGCGCGCCGTCGTCGCCGGCCCGTTCGACAGCCGCGGCCAGCAGGGCACGGGCGATCCCCTCTCGCCGCCGGGACGGGTGCACACCGATCCGCTGCAGGTCGACCACGTCGCCGGCGCGCATCGTCACGGCATACCCGAGAAGCTCCCCGCCGGCCACCGCGACCACCGCGAACCGGTCGTCGCCCGAGAGCTCGGTCACCACCGCCGGCAGGGGCCAGGCGTCCGGGCCGAACAGGGACCGCTCGAGCCCCGCGACGCGAACCGCATCGCCGCCCGTTGCCGCACGGAGAATCATGTGACCCGCTTCGGTTTACCGGGTTCGACGGCGTCCGGGCGGCGAAGGTACAACGGCTCGGGGTCGAGCAACCCGACCCGCTCGTCGGTGACCACGTCGGCCAGCACTCCGGCGCTCGGGTGCTCCGGAGCGACGAAGCCCGGGAACGCGTCGGGGTAGAGCAGGGCACCGCGCCCGACAACAGGGTCCTCGGTGGCCACGTCGGCCGGCTTCGACACGTGCGGCCCCTCTAGACGGTTGCCCTGCCCGTCGTACGGCGCCCAGTACACCTCCTTGCGACGAGCATCGGTCGCCACCAGGAACCCGCCGGTCACCGCACCAGAGGCCACTGCTTCGGCGGCCAGGACGTCGAGCGTGCACACGCCGTACACCGGGAGCTCGAGCACCGAGGCCAGCGTGCGCGCGGTGACGAGGCCGACCCGCAGTCCGGTGAATGGACCGGGGCCCACACCGACGGCGATCGCGGTCAGGTCCTGCCGGACGATGCCGGCCTCCTCGAGCACCATGCTGATGGCGGGGGCGAGCAGCTCGCCGTGACGCATCGCGTCGACCGTCGTCGACTCCGCGACGACCCGCTCCCCGTCGTGCAGGGCGACGGTGACGGCAGGGGTGGCGGTGTCGAACGCGAGCAGCACGAGGCAGAGGTTACGCGAGGGTCTGGGCGAGCCGTGAGTCGATCCAGCGGGCGCCGACCGGAGCGAACCGGATGTGCCGGGCATCGGTGTCGTCGAGGGCATCGCCGCCACGGGCCCGGGTGATGGTGACCTCGAGCCGTGTCTCCGCGAGACCCTCGGCCACACCCTCTCCCCACTCCACGACGGTCACGGCCTCGTCGAGGGAGGTGTCCAGGTCGAGGTCGTCCAGCTCGCCGATTCCGCCGAGCCGGTAGGCGTCCACGTGCACCAGGGCAGGGCCACCGGTGAGCGAGGGATGCACCCGGGAGATCACGAACGTGGGTGAGGTGATGTCACCGCGCACCTTGAGACCCGACCCCAGCCCCTGGGCGAACGTGGTCTTCCCTGCCCCGAGGTCGCCGGTGAGGATCACCAGGTCCCCGGCTCGCAGCACACCGGCGAGCTTCTCGCCGAGGGCCCGTGCCTCGTCGGCGGACTCGGCGACCCGCTCCACGGGAAGCAGCTTCGCCATGGTGAGGTCGGTCCCGGCCCGGTCCGTCTCGCCGTAGCCCAGGTGCTCCCAGAACCGGACCGTCCCGGGCAGCTCACTGCGTGCGGCGACACGGAGCCCGTCGTACCCACGTTCCCGGGCAACCCGCTCCGCGGCGCCGACCAGGGCGCCGGCCACCCCCATGCCCTGCGCGTCGGGGTGGACCGCGACCCGTCGCATCGCCAGCAGCTCACCGTGGTCCGCGAACAGCAGGGCGCCGACCGGACTGCTCCCCGCCAGGGCGAGCAGCCCACCGTGCTCGGCGAGGGAGGATGCAACCGACCAAGAGGTCTCGTCGGTGGCGGTCGACGGCGGGTCGAGCACCTCGCGGGCGCCGAAGCCGGCATGCACCACCGACACCACGTCGGCGGCGTGTTCCGGGCCGACCTCGTGCACGGTCACCGACCCGGTGACGAGCCGGTCGGTCACGAGGCTCTCGACGCCGACCCGGAGGACTCGGCGTCCTCGATCATCCGGTCGAGTGCCGCGTTGACCTGGTCCTTGCGCTCGAGGATCACCATGTGGCCAGCGCCAGCGCACTCGACCAGGGTGGCCCAGGGCATCAGCTCAGCCATCTTCCGGCTATGGCCGACGGAGGTGAGCACGTCCTTGTCGCCGCAGATGATGACGGTCGGCACGTGCTCGAACGCGTGGAGGACAGCGAACTTGTCTAGGGTGTCGAAGTTGGGGAAGAACTCGGCGAGCACCTCGAACGGGGTCGCGGCGAGCATCTCGTCGACGAACTCCACGTAGGACGAGGGCACCTTTCCGCCGAACGCGAACCGGTCGGTGACCACGAAGCCCAGGTTCGAGCCGCGGCGCCGGGCGCTGTCCACCAGCTCCGGTGTCCGGGCCAGGCCGGCGACCACTCTCGGCATGAGCTGGCCCAGCATCCGGTCACCGGCCCGGCCGGTGAACATCCGGCTCGTCTTCATCCCGCCGGGCAGCGTGGACACGAGCGCGGTGCCGACGACCTTGTCGCCGAACAGCTCAGCGTGGTGCTCGGCGAACGCCATGATCGTCATGCCACCCATCGAGTGGCCGACCAGGACCACCTTGCCTTCGGGCACCAGCTGGTCGATGACCGTCTTCAGGTCGTGCCCCAGCTGGTCGATCGTGGCGTGACCCGGCGTCGAGCGGCCGGACCGGCCGTGCGAACGCTGGTCGTAGAAGACCATCCGGTGCTTGCCGCGGAAGTGCTCGCGTTGGAAGTGCCAGCAGTCGAGGTTGAGCGCGTAGCCATGCACGAACACCAGCGTCACGTCGTCCTCGGCCGGCGTCCCGGTGACGTACGGCGCGACCTCGTCGACCTCGGCATGGAGTCGCACACCGTCGGAGGTGGTCACGTCGACGGGGGCGGACCGCAGACGGGTGAACTCCTCCGCACCCAGGGCGCCGGACCTGCGCGCCTTGACTACCCGCCGCTCCACCACCACGCCGGTCGCCACAGCGACCGCGGCCCCGAGGCCGCCGGCAGCGAGGCCGAGCAGCTTCCTGCGTGAGCTCATCCGTCCTCCTCGGTGGCCGACCCGGTTGCCGGTCGCTCGCCGACGTACCGCCGGGCCGCCCGGCCGCCGATCCGGGTCACGATCTCGTAGGAGATGGTGTCGCACGCGTCCGCCCAGTCCTGGGCGGTGGGTTCTCCGGCGTCGCCGGTGCCGAAGAGTACGACGGGGTCGCCAGCCTCGGCCTCGTCGTCCTCGATGTCGAGGACGAACTGGTCCATGCACACCCGGCCGGCGATGGTTCGCACGTGTCCGGCGGCAAGCACAGGAGCCTTCGACGAAGCATGGCGCGGGACGCCGTCGCCGTACCCCATCGGAACCACGCCGATGGTGGTGTCGCGGCTGGTGACGTAGGTGTGCCCGTAGGACACACCGGAGCCGCCGGGGACCCGCTTGACCAGCGCCAGACGGCCGCGCACGGTCATCGCCGGAACCAGGTCGAGCTCCGGCGACGACATGACGCCGGGAACCGGGGTGAGGCCGTACGTCGCGATGCCGCAACGGACCATGTCGAACCACGACGAGGGCCGGGTGACTGCTCCTGCCGAGTTGCACAGATGCCGCACCTCAGGGGTCAGGCCGCCCGCCTCGACGACCTTCAGCGCGGACCGGAATGCCTGCTCCTGCGCGTCGTTCGCGGGATGGTCCGGCTCGTCGCTGCACGCGAAGTGCGACCAGATACCGGTGATCCTGAGAGTGCCCTCCTCCTCCCTCCGGGCAGCGGCAGCAACCAGCGCGGGCCACAGGTCGTCGCTGGAACCGCCTCGGTTGAGCCCGGTGTCGACCTTGAGCTGGACCCGCGCCGATGCGCCGGCCTCGCGGGCGGCGGCGGCGATCTCGTCGAGCTCGGCGACCGTGTAGGCGGTCACGTCGATACCTGCCGCGACGGCGGTGCGGTAGTCCTCACCGGGAACGGTCAGCCAGGTCAGGAGCCGGCCGGTGTCACCCGACTCCCGGAGTGCGAGTGCCTCCTCCATGGTGGCCGCGCCGAGCCAGTCGGCCCCGCCGTCGCGGGCTGCGCGGGCGACCGCGACCAGGCCGTGGCCGTACCCGTCGGCCTTGACGACCGTCATCATCAGCCGTCCGTCGGCCCGGCTCTTGAGTGCGGCGACGTTGTGCCGGATGGCGTCGAGGTCGACGACGATCTCGGCGCGTGGGCGCGAGGCGACGGAGTCGTTCATGGCGGGTCCATCCTCCCACTGTGACCGGGTCAGACGTGGGAGGGGTCGAGCAGAGTCCGGCACACGTCCGGGAGGGCTCTCGCCACGTCGGAGGCGGTGACCGGCCCACCCTGACCGGCCTGCGCCGCCGCCGCGCCATGGACCCAGGCGGCCACCGAGCCGGCGTCGAAGGGTGTGAGCCCGCTCGCGAGCAGCGCGCCGCAGAGGCCCGCCAGCACGTCGCCCGCACCTGCCGTCGCGAGCCAGGGGACGCCGACGGTGCTGACTCGCACGTCCCCGTCGGGTGCGGCGACCAGGGTGTGCCTGCCCTTGAGGAGTACGGCGGAGCCGAACCGTCGCGCGGCCTCGCGGGCGAACCGGAGCTGCTCGGCCTCGACCTGCTCACGCTCCACGTCGAGCATCCGGGCGAGCTCGCCGGCGTGCGGGGTGAGCAGGGCGGGGACGACCACCGGCGGCTTGACGAAGCTGAGCCCGTCCGCGTCCACGACGACCGGGACACCGTCCTCGAGCGAGGCCGTCAGCGCCTGCTCGGCGTCGGCCCCTCCGCCGGAGCCGACCACCCAGGCCTGGACCTGCCCGTCGTTGACCACGACCTCCGGGTGCCGTGCCCGGACCAGGTCGGCCGCCTCCCCGTCGTACCGCACCATCCCGGCCAGCCCGCTCGCGGCGCCGGAGACGCAGAGGGCGCCCGCGCCCGGGAACTCCTTCGAGCCGGCCCGCACTCCCACCACGCCGCGCGTGTACTTGTGGTCGTTCGGGTCGGGAACCGGGAGCAGGGCGGCGACGTCGGCGGCCTGCAGCGCGGTGACCTGCGCGGCCGGGAGGTCGAGGCCGATGTCGACCAGGTGCACCGCGCCGCAGGCCCGAGCGGCCGGGTCGACCAGGTGCGCGACCTTGTGGGTGCCGAAGGTGACGGTAACCGCGGCCTCGACGTGTGTCCCGGCCACCTCGCCGGTGTCGACGTTCACCCCGGAGGGCACGTCGACGGCGACGAACGGGATGCCCCGCAGCCGGTCCACGGCGGTAGCGGCATCGGGGCGCAGGCTGCCCGCGCCACCGATCCCGACGATCCCGTCGACGACCACGCCCGGTGTCTTCGCATCGGCCAGGTCGGTGACGACGCGCCCGCCGGCGGCAGTCAACGCCATCACACCCGCGGCATGGGTCTTCGCGGGGTTGAGGAGCAGGGCCTGGACGCCGACCCCTCGGCGGGCCAGCCGCGCGCCGGCGTACAACGCGTCGCCGCCGTTGTCGCCGGACCCGACCAGCAGAAGGACCTGCCTGCCGTACCCGCCACCGAGGAGCTCGAGCACCGCGTGGGCCAGCCCGGCCGCGGCACGCTGCATCAGGGCGCCCGCCGGGAGCACAGCCATCAACGCGGCCTCGGCAGTCCGTACCTCGTCAACCGTGTGCGCACTCCGCATGTGCTCAGGCTAGACCGGTCAGGACTCGAGGATCACCACGGCCGACGCGATCCCGGCGTCGTGGGACAGCGACACGTGCACGGTCTGCACGCCGAGGTCGTTGGCACGCGACAGCACGGTGCCGCGGATCTCGAACTGCGGGTTGCCGGTCGACTCGTTGATGATCTCCGCGTCGTGCCAGCCCATCCCGACCGGGGCTCCGAGGGCCTTCGCGAGGGCCTCCTTCGCTGCGAACCGGGCGGCCAGCGAGGCGAGCGGACGGCTCCGCTCCTGCTCGGTGAAGACCCGTCCGCGCATGGCCGGCGTCCGGTCCAGGGACTGCTCGAACCGGCCGATGTCGACCACGTCGATGCCGACGCCGATGATCATTCGACGGTGACGGACTTGGCGAGGTTCCGGGGCTGGTCGACGTCGTGGCCCATCGAGGTGGCCAGCTCGCAGGCGAACAGCTGCAGGGGTACGACGGACAGCATCGGCTGAAGCAGGGTCGGCACCTTCGGCAACCGGATGATCGTGTTGGCGTACGGCGTGACCTCCTCGTCGCCCTCCTCGGCGAGCACGATCGTGCGCGCACCCCGGGCCCGGACCTCCTGGATGCCGCTGATCATCTTGTCGTGCAGCATGTCGCGGCCCTGCGGAGGAACCACGCAGATGACGGGCAGCCCCTCCTCGACCAGGGCGATCGGGCCGTGCTTGAGCTCCCCGGCGGCGAAGCCCTCCGCGTGGATGTAGGCGAGCTCCTTGAGCTTGAGCGCACCCTCGAGCGCGATCGGGTACCCAGCGTGCCTGCCGAGGAACAGCACCGACTTCCTGTCGGCGAGCTCCCGGGCCAGGTCGTGCACCTGGTCGGCGTTGTCGAGCACCTGCTGGATGTGCGCAGGCATCTGCTCGAGCTCGCCCATGATCTGCGAGATCTCGTCACCGAACTTCGTCCCCCGCACCTGCGCCAGGTAGAGGCCCAGCAGGTAGCAGGCGACCAGCTGCGTCAGGAACCCCTTGGTGGATGCGACGCCGATCTCGGGTCCGGCATGGGTGTAGATCACCGCATCGGACTCACGCGGGATGGTCGAACCGTTGGTGTTGCAGATCGCCAGCACCTTCGACCGCTGCTCCCGGGCGTGCCGGATCGCCATCAGGGTGTCCGCGGTCTCCCCGGACTGGCTGATCGCGACGACCAGGGTGTCCCTGGTGAGGATCGGGTCGCGGTAACGGAACTCGTGGGAGAGCTCGACCTCGCAGGGGATCCTGGTCCAGTGCTCGATGGCGTACTTCGCCACCAGCCCGGCATAGAACGAGGTGCCGCAGGCGATGATGATGATCTTGTCGATCTCGCGCAGGTCCTGGTCGGAGAGCCGCATCTCGTCGAGCTCGAGCTGCCCCGTCTGGTCGTGCCGGCCGAGCAGGGAGTCCGCGACCGCCTGCGGCTGCTCGTAGATCTCCTTGCGCATGAACCAGTCGTAGCCACCCTTCTCGGCGGCCGACAGGTCCCAGTCCACGTGGTACGGCGTGCCCTCCGCGGGGTTGCCGTCGAAGTCGGTGACCGAGGCACCGTCGCGGGTGATCGTGACGACCTGGTCCTGACCGAGCTCCAGGGCGTCGCGGGTGTGCTCGATGAACGCGGCGACGTCGGAGGCCAGGAAGTTCTCGCCGTCACCGAGGCCGACCACGAGCGGCGAGTTGCGGCGCGCGGCCACCACCCGGTCCGGATCCTGGCCGTCCACAGCGACCAGGGTGAACGCGCCCTGCAGCTGACGGCAGACGGCCTCCATCGCCTCGGTGAGGTTGGCTGCCCTCCCCAGCTCCACCTCGAGCAGGTGAGCGGCGATCTCCGTGTCGGTCTCGGACAGCAGGTCGTGCCCGGCGGCCTCGAGCCCGGCCCGGAGCGCGGCGAAGTTCTCGATGATCCCGTTGTGCACCAGGGCGACCCGGCCCTTCTGACCGAGGTGCGGGTGGGCGTTGGGGTCGTTCGGCGCGCCGTGGGTGGCCCAGCGGGTGTGGCCGATCCCCGTTGACGACTGGGGAAGCGGATTGACGGCGATGGCCTTGTCGAGGTTTGCCAGCTTGCCGGCCTTCTTGTCCGAGGCGATCTGCCCGTCGTGCACCAGCGCGATCCCGGCCGAGTCGTAGCCGCGGTACTCGAGCCGCCTGAGGCCCTCGATCACGATGCCCTGGGCCTGTCTCGGGCCGACGTATCCCACGATTCCACACATGCGGGCCACTTTACCGGCGCCGTGGAGGGCGCGTTGACCGCCTCGCGGGCGGCGGCGTGGACGACGGAACGGGCGGCGCAGCCGTGGTTGGGTCTGGCGGGAGGCCGAGCGGAGCGAGGCCGGATGGTAGGCAAGCCGCCCGTGCAGCCGTACACACCGCCCGCGCTGCAGCGCCGCCGCCCGCACGACCCAGCCGGCGGTGGGACGACAGGGTGCGGAACAATGCGACGTATGCCCTCAGCGCACGCCAACGGCGGCGACCGCGAGTACTCGCCGTACGTCGAGCTCGACCGGGCGGCTTGGGCAGCCCTCGGTGCGGCCACCGAGCAGCCCCTCTCCCCCGATGAGATCGATCGGGTGCGTGGCCTCGGCGACGAGCTCGACCTCGACGAGGTGCAGCAGGTCTATCTACCGCTGTCCCGGCTGCTCAGCCTGTACGTCAAGACCGCCGGTGACCTGCACCGAGCACAGGAGACGTTTCTTGACCAGCCGCACCCACCGCGCACGCCGTTCGTGATCGGGCTGGCGGGATCGGTCGCGGTAGGCAAGTCGACGACGGCCCGGGTGCTGCAGCAGATGCTGGCCCACTGGCCCGAGCACCCGTCGGTGTCGCTGGTCACCACCGACGGCTTCCTCTACCCGAACAAGGAGCTCGCGCTACGGGGCCTGCTGACCCGCAAGGGGTTCCCGGAGTCGTACGACAGGAAGGCGCTCCTGCGTTTCGTGGTGGACATCAAGTCCGGCAAGGACGAGGTTGAGGCTCCGACGTACTCCCATCTGGTGTACGACGTGGTGCCGGACGAGAAGGTCGTCATCAAGCGACCGGACATCGTGATCATCGAGGGGCTGAACGTGCTCCAGCCGGCCCGGGTCCGCGAGGACGGGCGGACCGGGCTGGCGATCAGCGACTTCTTCGACTTCTCGGTGTACGTCGACGCCGCGACCGGCGACATCCGGCGCTGGTACACCGACCGCTTCCTCCGGCTGCGCGAGACCGCCTTCCGGAACCCGGCGTCCTACTTCGCGCGGTACGGCCGGCTGACCGAGGACGACGCGGTCCAGCAGGCGCACGACATCTGGGACTCGATCAACGGCCCCAACCTGAAGCAGAACGTGCAGCCGACGCGGAGCCGCGCGACGCTGGTGCTGCGCAAGGACGCCGACCACTCGGTCCGTTACGTCCGGCTGCGCAAGCTCTGAGCTAAATGAGGTGCGCGCTTGACGCCGAGTCCCTACGGTCATCGCATGCAGATACGTCCCGTCGACGTGTTCGACGACGAAGAGTTCCACGCCTTCCACGAGATCCTCGAGGCGTCACGCCGCTTCGAACGGCGGCACGCGGTGCTCTGGACCGAGCAGGAGGCCGCGGTCACCTTCCGGTCCCCTGACGACTCTGAGGACGAGCAGGCTTTCGGCGCCTTCGACGGGGACCGGATGGTCGGCGCTGCGATCGTCGCACTCCCACTCCTCGACAACCGGGACAAGGTCTACTTCACCGTCGATGTCCCGCCACAGATGCGTCGGCGCGGGATCGGCACGATGCTGGTGCACCACATCGTCGACCGGGCCAGGAGCGCGGGACGCACAGTGCTGATCGGCGACTCCCACTACCCGGTCGACGCAGACGAGAGCCACCCCTACCGGCAGTTCGCCGCCAGCTGTGGCTTCGAGCTGGGCAACACCGAGCTGCACCGGATCCTGGAGCTGCCGGTGCCCGACGAGAAGATCCAGGACTGGCTCGACGAGTCCGCCCCGCACCACCCGGGCTACCGGATCCAGACCTACCAGAACGACCTGCCCGAGGTGATCCTTCCGTCGTACGTCGAGCTGCTCAACCAGCTCGCCGTCGACGCCCCGACCGGTGACCTCGACTTCGAGGAGGAGGCCCTTACCGTCGACGTGTTCAAGCAGCGTCGGGACATGCTGCGCGAGCAGGGCCGCAGCGTCTACGTCACGGTCGCGACGGTCGGGAGCGGGGACGCCGAGCGGGCGGTCGCGCACTCGGTGCTCGCCGTGCCGCAGGACGGTCTGGACGAGCCGAACGTGTACCAGTGGGCCACGCTCGTGCACCGCGCGCACCGCGGCCACCGGCTGGGGATGGCCACGAAGGCGACCAACCTGCGTGAGGTCCAGAAACGACACCCGGACCGGCGGCTGGTGCACACCAGCAACGCGCAGGCGAACGGCCCGATGGTGGCGATCAACGAGCGGATCGGGTTCCACCCGGTGGAGGTCAACGCCGAGTTCCAGCGGAAGCTCGGCTGACCGCCGCCGGCTCGGCGGTTCGTCCATGCACGATCAGCACGGCCGCGAGACAGATCGCCAGACCGATGACGGTCTGCGGGCCGAGCGGCTCGCCGAACATCATCGCGCCCCAGACGATGGTGGTCGGCGCCATCAGGAACATGAGTGCGTTGACCCGGGCGACGCCCTGTCGGCGAAGCACCAGCCAGCACAGCCCGTACCCGCCGAACGTAGAGAGCACGACGAGCCACACCAGGCTGACCCAGAAAGGGGAGGCGCTGGGCGGCTCTGCCTGTCTGGGTCACCAGGAAGACGCTGTACAACCGGCTCGGTTCGAAGGACGACCTCGTCGCCGAGTACCTGCGCGAGCGGGACAGGAACTGGCGTTCCTTCCTCGAGCCCTTCCTGGCCACGAACCCGTCCGGTCCGCGCGACCAGGTTCTCGATGTGTTCACCGCACTCGCTCGGTGGAGCCGCGTCGACAGCCACCGGGGGTGCAGCTTCGTCAATGCGCACGCGGAGCTGCTCGACCCCGGGCATCCGGGGCATGCGGCGGTCATCGAGCACAAGCGATGGATGTCGAACTTGTCCGGGCCCGCGCCCGGGCCGCCGGATGCCGCCGGCCGGGGGACGTCGCACAGGACCTGATGCTCGTCTACGAGGGCGCGCCGGAAGCCCAACGCGTCGTTGACCCCGATCATGTGGATGTTCACCTCAGCGTTGAAGGTGACCAGCATCCGGAGGTCCGGCCGTGCCAGCGTCCCCCACTGGTAGACCCGGCCCGGGTCGTGCTTGGGGACGACCAGCTCGGAGTACGCCGCGACCGTGCCGTCCTGCGCGAGGGCGACCGTGGTGTACCGGGTCCGGCCCGACTCCTCGAGCACCCGCTCATGGGCGCGGCTCCGTTCGCCGTCGATCACCTCGAGCTCGAGCTCGCCCACCGAGGCCTCGGTGATCAACGCTCCGAGAAGCTCCCCCGAAAGAGTCGATGATCCCCTCCCGTACGGCGCCCACGAACTGCCGGATCTCGTAGCCCTCGTGGTGCGCCGCGGCCTCGTCGGCGAGCCCGCGCAGGAGCCCCGGGTGCAGGTTGTCCTTGAGCGGGAAGCCGACAATCGCGACGGCGACCACGACCCCCTCCTCGAGCATGCACGGTGTGCCGATCTCCCGGCCGAACATGTGCGAGGCGTGGTATCAGTCGTGCCAGGCCCTCAGGTCCTCGGCGTTCGTGGCGTCGACCTGCTTGATCATCAGCGACATCAGCGCAGAGCCTTCTGCATCTCGGCCACTCGCTCCACGGTGCGGTAGCCGAACCGTTCGTTGACCGCGTTCATGTGCTCGTTGACGTCGGCGTTGTAGGTGATCAGGCGTGCGCAGTCGGGGTGCGCCCGTCGTACCGCCTGATGGTTGAGGACCTTCATGGTGATGCCGAGCCGGTGCCCGCGGTGCGCTTGCGCGACGAGGGTGCCGCCCTGGTGGCCGAGCTGCGGCCGGTGCTCGCTGACCATCACCTCGGTGAGTCCGGCAACACTGCCGTCGGGTGCGATCGCCACGAGCGCCACCTCGTGGCGGCCGGAGTTGCGGAACCGCTGCTCCTTCTCGCGGACCCGGCCCTTGTCCCACCGTTCCGCTTCGACGTCGAGGTCACCCATCGGCGCGTTGCTGTTGAACGTCTCCAACAGCCGGCAGTAGCCGTCGACGAGGTCCTCGGGGAGCACGTCGAGCCAGCCGCGGATGTCGTAGCCGTCGAGGTGCGCCGCGGCCTCGGCCATCAGCGGCTCCCACAGCGGCTCGGTCTCCAGCAGGTCCACGACCTTGACCTCGTCGACAAGTCCGGTGGAGTACCCGTGCTTGCGGGCGAACCGGATCCCCGGCGAGTCGGCGGTAATCGGCGTAGCGACCTCGCCCATCACCAGGCGGCGGCCGGTGTCGCGGACGACCGACTCGATGGCCTGCAGCAGAGCGCTGCCTGCGCCGCGGCGCTGGTGGTCGGGATGGACGAAGAGCTCCGGCCCGGCCAGGTGTGTGTTGTCGAGCATCGGGAAGGAGATCTCCGCGCAGCCGACCATCACGTCCCCTTCGAAGGCAGCAAGCAGCTTCTTGTACATCGACGTGCTCGGGTGCGTGAATGCCGCGTGGGCGCTCTCCCACGGCCAGTACGTCGACCAGGGCCGGTCGACCTCGTCGGCGGCCTTGCCGATCTCCCAGAGCCGGCGGGTCAGCGTCTCGTCCCCGGGGTCGATCTCGCGTATCTCCACAAGGGACGAGGCTACGGACATGCGGCACCGACGCGCACTGGGTTTTCGGCGGTCGCTTGCCGATCCCGCTCGGTGCTACAGGGCGAGCTGGGTGCGGACCACGGCCGCGAGCCGGTTCGCCACGGCCTGCGCGTGCTCGGCAGTCGACGCCTCGACCATCACCCTCACCAGCGCTTCGGTGCCCGACGGACGCAGTAGGATCCGGCCCGTCTCACCGAGCTCCGCCTCGGCCTCGGCAACGGCAGCCGCGAGCACGGCGTCGTCGTCGGCACGCGCCTTGTCGACGTCCGGGACGTTCACCAGGATCTGTGGAAGCCGGGTCATCACGTTCGCGAGGACGGCCAGCGACGTCCTCGTCTCGGCCATCCGGCCGAGCACGTGCAGCGCGGTCAGGATGCCGTCCCCGGTGGTCGCGTGGTCGCTCATGATCACGTGGCCGGACTGCTCACCACCGAGGGAGTAGCCGAACGCCTTCATCGCCTCGAGGACGTACCGGTCGCCGACCTTGGTCTGCCGGACACCGACGTTCTCGCGGCGCAGCGCCTGCACGAACCCGAGGTTGCTCATCACGGTGGCCACCACGATGTCGGACTTCAGGGTGCCGGCGTCACGCATGGCGAGGGCCAGGATGGCCAGGATCTGGTCTCCGTCGACGACGTTGCCCTCGTGGTCCACGGCCAGGCACCGGTCGGCGTCGCCGTCGAGGGCGAACCCGACGTCCGCACCGTGCTCGACGACCGCCTTCTGCAGCAGGTCGAGGTGCGTGGATCCGCAGCCGTCGTTGATGTTGAGGCCGTCCGGTTCGGCGCAGATCGCGACCACCTCGGCGCCCGCGGCGGACAGCGCCTCCGGGCCGGCAACCGATGCGGCGCCGTGCGCACAGTCCAGGACGACCTTGATCCCGTCGAGGCCCCGGGGAAGCGTGCCCACGAGATACCGGGTGTAGTCGGCCACCGCGTCGTCGTACGTCCGGACTCGTCCGACACCGCCGCCGGTCGGCCGGTCCCACGGCTCGCGGAGCCGCTTCTCGATCGCGATCTCGATCGTGTCGTCGAGCTTCACCCCGCCGCGGGCCAGGAACTTGATCCCGTTGTCCGGCATCGGGTTGTGGCTGGCCGAGAGCATGACGCCGAGGTCGGCGTTGAGCGAGGCGGTGAGGAAGGCGACCCCGGGGGTGGGCAGCACCCCGAGCCGGAGCACGTCGACCCCGGCGGACGCCAGACCGGCGACGACCGCGGCCTCGAGGAACTCCCCGGAGACGCGGGTGTCCCGGCCGACAACGGCAACGGGCCGGTGTCCGTTGAAGACACCGGCCTCGCCGAGTACATGTGCTGCAGCAACGGACAGGTCGACGGCCAGCTCCGCGGTCAGCAGACCGTTCGCCAGCCCGCGAACACCATCGGTGCCGAAAATACGACCCCCGTGGGATGACACCGCTGTCGTCCCTGTTACCGCTTGCTGAACTGGGGCGCCTTGCGGGCCTTCTTGAGGCCGGCCTTCTTACGCTCGATGACACGGGCGTCGCGGGTGAGCAGCCCGGCCTTCTTGAGCGACGGACGGTTCGCATCGACGTCGATGGCGTTGAGCGCACGGGCCACACCGAGGCGCAGCGCGCCGGCCTGGCCGGTGATGCCGCCACCGTGGATGCGGGCGATCACGTCGAAGCGGTCGACCAGGTCGGTCGTCACGAAAGGTTCGTTGACGACCTGCTGGTGCAGCTTGTTCGGGAAGTACTGGTCGAGCGGACGACCGTTGACGGTCCACTGACCCGAACCGGGAACGAGGCGGACGCGAGCGACGGCCTCCTTGCGGCGGCCGGTGGCAGCTGCCGGAGCGATGGTCGCCGGGCGCGCCGGGGCATCCTCGGAGGGCGCGCTCTCGGAGCTGTAGGCGACACCCTGCTCGTTGACCTCGAAGGTCTCCTCGCTTGCCTGCTCGGTGCCCTGCTCGGTAGTGGTCTCAGCCACGGATGTTCCTCACTTAACGACTACTGGTTCTGGAGTTACTGGGAGATCTGGGTGATCTCGAAGGCCTTCGGGGTCTGCGCCACGTGCGGGTGGTCCGGACCGGCGTACACCTTGAGCTTCTTGAGCATCTGACGGCCGAGACGGTTCTTGGGGAGCATGCCCCAGACAGCCTTCTCGATCGCGGCGCGAGGGTTCTTGTCGAGCAGGTCGCCGAACGGGGTCGAGGACAGACCGCCCGGGTAACCCGAGTGACGATAGGCCATCTTGGTGACCTTCTTGTTGCCGGACAGCGCGACCTTGCTGGCGTTGATGATGATCACGAAGTCACCACCGTCGACGTGCGGGGCAAACGTGGGCTTGTGCTTGCCGCGAAGCAGCGTCGCGGTCTGGACGGCGAGGCGTCCGAGCACCACGTCGGTGGCGTCGATGACGTGCCACTCGCGCTGGATGTCAGCGGGCTTCGGGCTGTACGTACGCACGGTTGTTTGCCTTCTGATCGAATCGGTTTGTCTGTCATCGCGCTGAACGGCTCGTTCATAAGCCTGCCGGCGACACGAGTCGAACTCACGCCGTATCACCAGTGGTCAGCCGCAGCGGTTAAGAATACCGGCGGGTCGGCCTCGGGGTCAAAACGGCCCCGGTTTCCCACCCGGCGGGGTTCGGGCATAAGTTGGGGGGACCCTAACTACACATCAGAGTATGACGTCCCCCGAGCGTGTGCACCGACCTGTGGCCGCGTCCCGGGCCCCGAACAGCGAGGAGCCGACGTGACCGAGAGCACGGCCACTGCTTCCAGCACCACCGAGTCCACCAACGGCGAGAGCCTGACCGTCCGGGACAACCGCACCGGGCAGGAGTACGACGTACCGATCACCGACGGGGCGATCCGGGCCGCAGACATCGGCAAGATCAAGTCCACCGAGGACACCCCGGGTCTCGCGGTGTACGACCCCGGGTTCGTGAACACCGCCTCTTGCCGCAGCGCGGTCACCTTCATCGACGGCGACAAGGGCATCCTCGAGTACCGCGGGTACCCGATCGAGCAGCTTGCCGAGAAGTCGTCGTACCTCGAGGTCGCCTACCTGCTGATCCACGGCGAGCTGCCGTCCAAGGACCAGTACGACGGTTGGGCGCACGAGATCACCTACCACACGTTCGTGCACGAGAACGTCCGTACGTTCATGCAGGGCTTCCGGTACGACGCGCACCCGATGGGCATGCTGATGGCCTCCGTGGGTGCGCTCTCCACGTTCTACCCCGAGTCGCGCAACATCTCCGACGCCGACAACCGGCACATGCAGATCGTGCGGATGATCGCCAAGATGCCGACCCTGGGAGCCTGGGCGTTCCGGCACGCGCAGGGCAAGCCGTACATCTACCCCGACAACGACCTCGGCTACGCCGCGAACTTCCTCGCCATGCTGTTCAAGATGAGCGAGCAGAAGTTCAACGCCGACGAGCGGCTGGTCCGCGCCCTCGAGGTCCTGTTCATCCTGCACGCCGACCACGAGCAGAACTGCTCCACCAACGCGGTTCGCTCGGTGGGGTCCAGCCAGGTCGACCCCTACTCGGCGGTGTCCGCAGGGATCGCCGCGCTCTACGGTCCGCTGCACGGCGGCGCCAACGAGGCCGTGCTGCGGATGCTCCGCAGGATCGGCTCGGTGGACAAGGTCCCCGAGTTCATCGAGGGCGTGAAGAACGGCAAGGAACGCCTGATGGGCTTCGGGCACCGCGTCTACAAGAACCACGACCCGCGGGCCACGATCATCAAGAAGGCGTGTGACGACGTCTTCGAGGTCACCGGGGTGAACCCGCTGCTGACGATCGCAGTCGAGCTGGAGAAGATCGCCCTCGAGGACGACTACTTCGTCTCCCGCAAGCTCTACCCGAACGTGGACTTCTACAGTGGCCTGATCTACGAGGCCCTGCAGTTCCCGCCGGAGATGTTCACCGTGCTGTTCGCCATCCCACGCACGTCGGGCTGGCTGGCGCAGTGGCTCGAGCTGGTGCAGGACCCGGAGCAGAAGATCGCCCGGCCGAAGCAGATCTACACCGGCGCCCGGACGCTCGACTTCGTGCCGGCGACCGACCGCTGGAAGTAGCCCTCCTGCCCCAGTTTCCCCAAGGTCTGTTGTTCAAGCCGCACTCCCCACGATGAGCTCATCGTGGGGAGTGCGGCTTCGTCGTGGTGCCTTGGGGAAACGACAGACCCGGAACCGGGACGCGAGGGTCAGGCGGCGGTACGACGGACGAAGGTCAGCCGCCACGCCTCGGGCCCACGCTCCAGGTAGTCCACCTCGAACACACCCGGCGAACGCTGCTCGATCTGCTTGAGCAGCGGCAGCGGGTCGTGCGGCGCCACGAGGACGAGACCACCTCCGGGCCGGACCGCGTCCAGCGCCCCGAAGATGGTGGCGTGCCGGATGGCGTGCGGGACCGCACGCGCGTCGAGCTCGGGGAAACCGGGGCCGTCAACCTCGCCGCAGCCGCAGCCGTGACCATGACCCTCGGACCCGGCCGCCTGCGCGTCGGGGTGCTCGCCCTCGCCCAACAGCTCGTGCATGCCGCCGAGCAGGTCGGCCACGGACACGTCGGGTGCCGCTGTCAGCAGCGGCAGGACCAGCTCGTTCTCCTTGGCTAGGTGACTGTCGAACACCACCTGGAGCGCCCGCGCCGTTGCGGCGGCGCGGACCATGTCGGTCGGGCCGCCGAGGTCACGGACCAGGCCGGTGATCACCTCGTGCTCGGCGAGCATGCCGTCCACGAGAAGCCGGCCCTCGCGCTTCGCGTGGGCTGCCGGGTACAGGGCCTTCTCCTCGGCCAGCGCGTGCGGCACCAGCTCGCGCTCGCACCAGGCCACCAGGTCGGCCCGGGCTGCACCGGCCGACACCTCGTCGCCGCGAGAGGCGGCAGCGACCAGGGCCTCCACCCGAACGGCTAGCGTGCCGGCCATCTGCGCGTGGTGCTGCTCGACGGCGGCGGCAGCGGTTGCATCCGCCTCGCTCGAGGCGAGAACGACGTTGTTCATAGGGTCCTCCGACTTCGTGGCCTGTGCACCACTGCTGTGTGGTCGCCCGGTTGGCGACTTCCCCCGGATTTTACTACACTTCATTCCGTGGAAAATAATCCAGGTGTGCCGGCCGCGGCAGACCCCGGGTTGGGGCCCCGCCCCGCGAGCCCGCGGCAGCCGCTCTCCCGCTCCCGCGCGGCAGTGCTGGCGACCCTGCGGGCACAGCCCCAGCCCACCAGGATGGCTGCACTGGCCGCGTCCACCGGCCTGCACGTGAACACGCTTCGCGACCATCTCGAGGCGCTCGTCCGGCGCGGGCTCGTCCGCCGGCACCGCGACTCCCCCCACGGCCGGGGCCGGCCCGCCTGGCTCTACGAGGCGACCGACGCGGACGATGCGGGCCGATCGGAGTACGCCGGCCTCGCCGCCACCCTGGCGTCGGTGATCCACCGGACCAGCAGCTCCCCCGCGAGGACGCGATCATCGCGGGCACCGAATGGGGACACGACCTGGCGCGCGGCATGGCCGCCCCCTCCTCGTCCGGCGACGTCTCCGCCCGACACCGGGTCGTCGAGCTGCTCGGCGACATCGGGTTTGCCCCGGAGTCCGACGACCCCCCGTCCGTCGTACGCCTCACCCGCTGCCCGCTGCTGGAGGCTGCGCACAAGTACCCCGACGTGGTCTGCGGCGTGCACCTCGGCATCGTGCGGGGCGCCCTGGCGGAGTACGGCGCGGACCCCGAGGGCACCGACCTTCTGCCGTTCTCCGAGCCTGGCGCCTGCCTGCTGCACCTCCCCCGCAGCGGGCCGGAGACCTGATGACCACCACCGCGCCGGCCGCCGGCGGACCGGCACCGCTGCGTCGCGCCGCGTTCCTGCTGCCCGCCGGGATCGCCCTCCTCGCGGGCCTCGACGCCGCCCTGATGCTGCTCGGCCTGCCGGCCCCGGTGACGAGCGACCGGCTCCCCGGCGTGCACGGAATGTTGCTGGTCTTCGGTTTCGTCGGCACCCTGATCTCACTCGAGCGGTCCGTCGCGCTGCGCCGTCGCGCGGGCTACGCAGCGCCGGTGCTGCTCGGCACCGGCGGTCTGCTGCTGCTCTCCACGGCGCCGATCGCGGCGGGCAAGGTGGTGCTGTTGCTCGGCATGGTCGCGATGACGGTGGTCTACGTGCCGCTCTGGCGACGCCAGCGCGACGACTCCGTGCTGGTCCAGGCGTTCGGCGCCGTGCTGGGGGTCGGCGCGCTCACCCTGTGGCTGGGCGGGGTCTCGGTCGCCGCACTCCTGCCCTGGCTGATGGGCTTCATCGTGCTGACGATCGGCGGGGAACGCCTCGAGCTGGCCCGGATCGCCATGAGCGCCCACGCCGGTCGGACGCTCGTGCTGCTCTCGGCCGCCCTGGTCACCGGCGTTGTGGCCTCGCTGTTGTGGTCACCGGTCGGGTATCCCCTGCTGGGCCTCGTGCTCCTCGTCCTCGTGGGCTGGCTTGCGGTCCACGACGTGGCCCGTCGTACGATCCGCGCGGCCGGCCTGGTGCGGTTCATGGCCGGCTGCATGCTGGCCGGCTACTTCTGGCTCGCGGCGGCGGGCGCCACCTGGCTGGTCCGCGGGCCCGCGCTCGACGGTACGGCGTACGACGTGGTGATCCACGCGGTCTTCCTCGGGTTCACCCTGTCCATGATCATGGCGCACGCGCCGGTCATCCTGCCCGCCGTGCTGCGCCGACCGCTCCCCTACCACCCGGTGCTCGTGGTGCCCGCGGCGCTGCTGCACCTGTCCCTGGTGCTGCGGCTGTGGGTCGGTGATGGGCTCGGTTACCGGACTGCCTGGCAGACAGGTGGGGTCCTGAACATCGCGGCGCTGCTGCTGTTCGTCCTGCTCGCGGCCTGGTCGGTGGGCACCGCGCCCCGCACCCGGACGGGCGACCGGTGAGCCGCGGGCCGAGCGCGACCAGGGGATTCTGGCCGCTGCGCGACCTGCCGGTCGTGGTCTGGCTGCTGGCGCTCGTGGTCGCGATCCTGCTGCATCCGTTCGTGCCCGCGCCCCGCTGGCTGATGATCCACCTCCTCCTGCTCGGCGCGGTCAGCCACGCCATCCTCGTGTGGAGCAGGTACTTCGCCGATGCCCTGCTGCACACCGGGCCCCGACCCGGCGACCGACGGGAGCAGTCCTGGCGGCTCCTGCTGCTCAACGGCGGCGTCATCGCGGTGGTGGCCGGTGTGCTCAGCGACGCCTGGCCGGTGACCGTCGCCGGGGCATCCGCCGTCACCTCGGCGGTGGGGTGGCACGGTGTCGCTCTGCTGCGGCAGATGCGGCGGGCACTGCCGTCCCGGTTCGGCACGACGGTGCGCTACTACATCGCCGCCGCCTGCCTGCTGCCGGTGGGGGCGATGCTCGGCGTGACGCTCGCCTACGGTCTCGCGGATCCCCTGCACGAGCGTGTGATGCTTGCCCACGCCGTGGTCAACGTGCTCGGCTGGATGGGCCTCACCGTGGTCGGCACGCTGGTCACCCTGTGGCCGACCATGCTCCGCACCCGGATCGCGAAGGGGGCCGAGCGAGCCACCCAACGGGCACTGCCGGTGCTGGTGACCTCCGTCGTGGTCGCCGCCGGCGCGGCGCTCTCCGGTCTGCAGCTGCTCGCCGCGCTCGGGGTCGTCGGATATGTCGGTGGGCTCGGCCTGGTGGCCGCTCCGTTCGTGACAGCGGCCCGCGGGAAGGCGCCGGCGGCGTACCCGACCTGGTCGGTGATGGCCGCGCTGGTGTGGCTGGTCGGCTGTCTGGTGGTCCTCGCGGTCGGCATCGGCACCACCTCGTCGTGGGCCGCGGCCGGCGACCGGTTCGGCTGGGTCACCCCCTTCCTGGCCGCCGGCTTCGGGGCCCAGGTGCTGCTGGGGGCGTCGTCGTACCTGGTGCCGATGGCGCTCGGTGGCGGACCCGCTCCGGTGCGGGCCGCGAACACCGTGCTGGACACGGGCGGTGCGCTGCGGATCGTCCTGGCTAACGCCGGCCTGCTGATCTGTGCGCTGCCGGTGCCCAGTTCGGTGCGGGTGATCGGCTCGAGTCTCGTCCTGGTCGCCCTCGCGTCCTTCATCCCCCTGCTCTTCCTGGCGATCCGGGCCGCACGACGGGTGAGGAGCGCACCTGTGGCACCGACGGTTCCGGTTGCGCCGGGCCAGCGACGGCCCGCCAGCCCGAACGGCGAACGACCCCGCGGTCAGGTGACCGGACTTGCTGCCACCGGCCTCGCGGCGGTGGTGCTCGCGGTCGCGGTCGGCGTCGCCATCGACCCGGGGGCGCTGGCCGGTGCCCGCGAGACTGTGGCCGCCTCCGCCGGCGTGACCGCGACCGGACGGACCACGACGGTCGAGGTCGAGGCCCGCGACATGCGCTTCACGCCGTCGACGATCGAGGTCCCGGCCGGCGACCGGCTGGTGATCGAGCTGGTCAACGCGGACGACGAGGACGTGCACGACCTGGTGCTCGACTCCGGTGACGACAGCGGCCGGCTCTCGCCCGGCGCCGCCACGACCCTGGACGTCGGCGTCGTCGGACGCGACCTCGACGGCTGGTGCTCGGTGGTCGGTCACCGACAGATGGGGATGGTGCTGCAGATCGAGGTCACCGGCGCGGCCGCGAGGACAGTCGCGGCGTCGACCTCGGACCAGCGCAGCGGCCACGACCACGGTTCCGCACCGGCCTCGCCCGGAGCTGCAGGAGAGCTCGACTTCATGGCGGAACCAGATCCGGGTTTCGTAGCTCATGACCCGGAGCTCCCTCCGCTGCGTGACGAGCAGGTGCACCGTCGTACCTTCACCGTCCAGGAGCTCGACCGCGAGGTGGCGCCCGGCGTCAGCCAGCGCCTGTGGACGTTCAACGGGACCGCACCCGGGCCGACCCTGCACGGGCGGGTCGGTGACGTCTTCGTGATCACCCTCGTCAACGACGGCAGCATCGGCCACTCGATCGACTTCCACGCCGGCGCGCTGGCCCCCGACCGGCCGATGCGGACGATCGCGCCGGGCGAGTCCCTGGTCTACCGGTTCCGGGCGACCCGGGCCGGTGTGTGGATGTACCACTGCTCCTCGATGCCGATGTCCGCGCACATCGCGAACGGGCTGTTCGGTGGCGTGGTCATCGAGCCACGAGACCTGCCCGAGGTCGACCGCAGCTTCCTGCTGGTGCAGTCCGAGCTGTACCTCGGGCCGGACGGCGAACCGGTCGACGTCGACAAGGTTCAGGCGGAGCAGCCGGACGCCGTGGTGTTCAACGGCTACGCGAACCAGTACGACAACCGCCCACTGCCCGCCCGCGTCGGGGAACGGGTCAGGGTCTGGGTGCTGGACGCCGGACCGAACCGGGCCACCTCGTTCCACGTGGTGGGTGGCCAGTTCGACACGATGTACGCCGAGGGCGCGTACCTGCTGAAGCCCGGGACCGGGGGTGCGCAGAGCCTCGGGCTGCAGGCCGCGCAGGGCGGGTTCGTGGAGCTGACCTTCCCCACCGCTGGTCACTACCCCTTTGTGTCGCACGTGATGGTCGACGCCGAACGCGGCGCGCACGGTGTCTTCGACGTTGCTCCCTGACACCATGGGGCCATGGTCGAATCGGACCAGGCCATGGTCGCGGCGTTCTTCGCCGAGCACCCGTTCGGGTTGCAGGTGTACCGCCGCGTGGTCGAGCTGGTCGACCCGCTCGGGCCGGTGACGGTCCGCGTCAGCAGAAGCCAGCTGGCGTTCCGGCGCCGGATCGGTTTCGCGTTCGTCTGGCTGCCCGGGATGTACCTGGCAAGGCCCCGAGCCGAGGTCGTGCTGTCCATCGTCCTCGGCCACCAGGATCCGGACCCGCGCTGGAAGGAGGTCGTCCAGGCCGGCCGCAAGTGGTGGATGCACCATCTCGAGATCGGCTCGCTCGACCAGCTCGACGACGACGTCGCCCGGTGGCTGGCCGAGGCCTACGACGTGACCCGGTGACCGAGGGGCAGAATGGGCTCATGCCCGAGACCCCCACACATCGTCACCACGCCATCGACTACATCGAGCTCACGGTCACCGACCTCGACCGGGCCAAGCGCTTCTACGCGGCCGCCTTCGGATGGGGCTTCAACGACTACGGACCGGAGTACGCGGGGATCCAGGCCCTGCAGGGTGGGACGGCAGCCGAGGTGGGCGGCCTCCGCCTGGACAAGGAGGTGCGGTCGGGGGGTCCCCTGGTGCTGCTCTACTCGGCCGACCTCGACCAGACGCTGTCGTCGGTCAACGACGCCGGGGGCAAGGTCGTGAACGGTCCCTACCCGTTCCCGGGGGGCCGCCGGTTCCACTTCCAGGATCCCAGCGGCAACGAGCTGGGGGTCTGGGCCGAGGCCTAGCCGCGCCCAGGCCACTCCGCCGCCGGTCAGCGGACCCGCTGCACCCTGCCCTCGTCCCAGACCGGCCCGTCGGACTCATAGACCGCGCCGTCCGCGCCGTAGACCAGGAACCGGTCGAACCCGCGGGCGAACCAGCGGTCGTGGGTCACCGCCACCACGGTTCCCTCGAACGCCTCGAGACCCTCCTCGAGCGCCTCGGCGGACTCGACGTCGAGGTTGTCGGTGGGCTCGTCGAGCAGGAGCAGGGTGGCGCCGGAGAGCTCGAGCAGCAGGATCTGGAACCGCGCCTGCTGCCCGCCGGACAGCGACTCGAACTTCTGCTCCGCTGCATGCGCGAGCTCGTAGCGGTCCAGGGCCCGGGAGGCCTGCTCCCGCGGCATCCCGTCGCGGTGGTCGTCCCCGCGGTGCAGCACCTCGAGCAGGGTGCGCCCCATCAGCTCGGGATGCTCGTGGGTCTGCACGAACCAGCCGGGACGGACCCGGGCGCCGAGCCGGGCGCGGCCGGTGTGCAGCACGGGTTTGACCGGGACCTCGCCAACCGGGCGGTGTTCGACGTCCGGGTCGCTGCCGCCCGCGGCGAGCAGCCTCAGGAAGTGCGACTTCCCCGACCCGTTCGAGCCGAGCACGGCCACACGCTCGCCGTACCAGACCTCGAGGTCGAACGGTTGCATCAGCCCGGTGAGCTCGAGGTTCTCGCAGATCACCGCACGCTTGCCGGTGCGGCCTCCCCTGAGCCGCATCTTGACCTGCTGCTCGCGGGGCTGCGCGGTCGGCGGCCCTGCCTCCTCGAACTTTCGCAACCGCGTCGTCGCCGCCTGGTAGCGGGAGGACATGTCGGCGTTGTACGCCGCCTTCTGCTTGTACATCAGCATCTGCGCCCTGAGCTTTGCGTGCTCCTCGTCCCAGCGCCTGCGCAGCTCCTCGAACCGGGCGAACCGCTCGCGGCGGGCCTCGTGGTAGGACGCGAACCCGCCGGGGTGCACCCAGGCGGTGTTGCCGGCCGCGCCGAGCTCGACGGTGACCACCCGGGTCGCGGTGTTGTCGAGCATCTCCCGGTCGTGGCTGATGTAGAGGATCGTCTTTGCGGACTCGTTGATCCGTTCCTCCAGCCAGGTCTTGCCGGGCACGTCGAGGAAGTTGTCCGGCTCGTCGAGCAGCAGCACCTCGTCGGGTCCGCGGAGCAGGAACTCCAGCACCAGCCGTTTCTGCTCCCCGCCCGAGAGCGTGGTCAGCTCGCGGTACTTCGCCCGGTCGTACGGGACACCGAGGGCGGCCGTCGTACACACGTCCCAGACCACCTCGATGTCGTAGCCACCGGCGTCGGCCCACTCGGCCAGCGCGGAGGCGTACCGCATCTGCGTCTTCTCGTCGTCGGTGTCCATCAACGCGAGCTCGCAGGCCTCGACGTGGTCGGCTGCGGCGCGGACCCGCTCGGGTGAGACCGACAGCAGCAGGTCGCGGACGGTCTTCCCCTCGTTGCCGTGGGTGACCATCTGGCGCATCACACCGAGGCCGCCGGACCGGGTGACCGCGCCGGCGTGCGGCACCAGGTCGCCGGTGATGATTCTCAGCAGGGTGGTCTTGCCGGCACCGTTCGCGCCGACCAGCGCCACCTTCGCGCCCTCACCGACCCGGAACGACACGTCGTCGAGCAGCACCCGGCCGTCGGGAAGCTCGTACCGGATACCTGCGACATCTACATGGCCCACAGGGGCCATGCTCCCTCAGGTTGCCGCGTGGCGCACCCGGTTTCCCGGCGGGTTGGTCAGGCGGAGTCGCCGATCTCACCGATGGCGGACGACCGGCCGGCCTCGAGCCGGGCCACGGGGACCCGGAACGGCGAGCAGGAGACGTAGTCGAGCCCGACCTCGTCGAAGAAGTGGATGGAGTCCGGGTCCCCGCCATGCTCACCGCAGATGCCGAGATGCAGGTCAGGGCGGCTGGCGCGGCCCTTCTCGACAGCCAGCCGCACAAGCTCCCCGACCCCGTCCCGGTCGAGGGTCTCGAACGGGGACACCCCGAACACACCCTTCTCCAGGTAGGTGCTGAAGAACGAGGCCTCCACGTCGTCGCGGGAGAACCCCCACGTCATCTGGGTCAGGTCGTTGGTGCCGAAGGAGAAGAACTCCGCGGCCTCCGCGATCTCTGCCGCTGCCATCACCGCGCGCGGCAGCTCGATCATCGTGCCGACCTTGAAGCTCAGCTTCACGCCCCGCTCGTCCTCGATCTCGGTGGCAACCTTGACGATGTCGGCCTTGACCAGCTCCAGCTCCTGGACGGTGGCCACCAGCGGGATCATGATCTCCGGCTGCGGGTCGCCACCGGCCTTGGTCCGCTCGGCGCTCGCCTCGAGGATCGCCCGTGCCTGCATCGCGAACAGGCCGGGGATCACGATACCGAGGCGGACGCCGCGCAGCCCCAGCATCGGGTTCTGCTCGTGCAGCCGGGTGACCGCGTCCAGCAGCTTGTGCTGCTTCGTGTCCCGGTTGCCGCGCTCGTCCTCCAGCGCCACCGCGACCGAGAGCTCCGTGTGGTCCGGGCAGGAACTCGTGCAGCGGCGGGTCGATCAGCCGGATCGTCACCGGCAGCCCGTCCATCGCCTCCAGGATGCCGATGAAGTCCTCGCGCTGCATGCGGCAGCAGCGCCGACAGTGCCTCCTCCTGCTCCTCGGTGGTCTCGGCGAGGATCAGGTGCTCGACCAGGGCCTTCCGCTCGCCGAGGAACATGTGCTCGGTGCGGCACAGCCCGATCGCCCTGCGCGCCGAAGCGGCGGGCCCGGGCGGCGTCGTCCGGGGTGTCCGCGTTCGCCCGGACCGCGAGCCGGCGGGTGGCGTCGGCGTGCTCCATGAGGCGCGCGACGGCTGCCACCAGCTCGTCGTCCTCGGCCGCGTCGTCACCCTCGAAGTGGCGCACCACCAGGGAGTCGACGACCGGCACCTCGCCGGGGAAGACCTCACCGGTGGTGCCGTCGATCGAGATCAGGTCGCCCTCGTTGACGGTGACGCCGTCGGCGTTGGTGAACTTCCTGGCCTTCACGTCGACGTCGAGCGAGTCGGCGCCGCACACACAGGTGCGGCCCATGCCCCGGGCCACGACCGCGGCGTGCGAGGTCTTGCCGCCCCGGCAGGTCAGGATGCCCTTGGCGCACACCATGCCCTTGAGGTCGTCGGGGTTGGTCTCGCGGCGGACCAGGATCACGTCCTCGCCCCGGTCGCTCCACTCCACCGCGGTCGTCGAGTCGAACACCGCCTTGCCGACGGCAGCGCCGGGCGAGGCGTTCATGCCCTTGCCGATCAGCTTCCGGTCGGCGTCGAGGTCGAACCGCGGGAACATCAGCTGCGCGAGCTGGTCGCCGGTGACCCGTCGTACCGCCTCGTCCATGTCGATCAGGCCCTGGTCCACGAGCTGGCAGGCGATCCGGAACGCGGCCTCGGCGGTACGCTTCCCGACCCGGGTCTGCAGCATCCACAGCTTGCCGCGCTCGACGGTGAACTCGATGTCGCACAGGTCGCGGTAGTGCTCCTCGAGCGGTCTGCATGATGCCGAGCAGCTCGTCGTACGACGTCTTGTCGAGGTCCTCGAGGTCCGCGAGCGGGACGGTGTTGCGGATGCCCGGCGACCACGTCCTCGCCCTGCGCGTTCTGCAGGTAGTCGCCGTAGATGCCCTGCGCCCCGGACGCGGGGTCGCGGGTGAACGCGACACCGGTGCCGGAGTCCATCCCGACGTTGCCGAACACCATGCTGCAGACGTTGACCGCGGTGCCGAGGTCGGAGGGGATCCGCTCCTGCCGGCGGTACAGCACCGCGCGCTCGGTGTTCCACGAGTCGAAGACGGCGCGGACCGCCATGTCGAGCTGCTCGCGCGGCTCCTGCGGGAAGTCGTGGCCGGTGTGGTCCTTGATCAGCTGCTTGTACGTCGCGACCAGCTCCCGGAGGTCCTCGACGGTCAGGTCGAGGTCGTTCTTCGTCGCCCGGTCGTCCTTCAGGTCCTCGAGCGCCTCGTGGAAGGCCATCGCCTCGATGCCGAGCACGGTGGAGCCGAACATCGCCAGCAGCCGGCGGTAGGAGTCCCAGGCGAACCGCTCGTCGCCGTTCGCCTTGGCGGCGAGGCCCGTTGACCGACTCGTCGTTGAGGCCGACGTTGAGGACGGTCTCCATCATCCCGGGCATCGAGAACTTCGCGCCGGAGCGGACCGAGACCAGCAGCGGGTCGTCGGGCTGACCGAGCCGCTTGCCCATCTCCTTCTCCAGCGCCTCGAGGTGCTCGGTCACCTCCGGGGAGAGCGCCTCCGGCTCGCGTCCCTCCTCGAGGTACGCACGGCACGCCTCGGTGCTGATGATGAAGCCCGGTGGCACCGGCAGCCCCAGGTTGGTCATCTCGGCGAGGTTCGCACCCTTGCCGCCGAGCAGGTCCTTCTGGTCCTTGCTGCCCTCGGAGAAGTCGTACACGTACTTGGTCATGTGCCGATCATGCCCCACGTTCGCCGGAATGATCACGGGCAGTTGGTTCCACGGGTACCCGTGTCCCCGGTCACTCGCGGGTCGAGTCCGCCCAGAGGTTGATGCCGGTGTCGACCGCGTCCTGGTCGATGGCGGCGAGCTCCTGGTCGGTGAACGCGGGGCCCGGCCAGCGCGTCGAGGTTGATGTCCAGCTGCTCCACCGAGGAGGCCCCGATCACGGCCGAGGTGACCCGCTGGTCGCGCAGCGCCCACTGCAGCGCCATCTGCGCGAGCTTCTGGCCGCGCTGCTGGGCGATCTCGTGGAGCGCCCGCACGTGCTTGAGCACCGACTCGTCGAGGTGCTCGGGCAGCAGCGACCCGTCCTTTGCGCCCCGCGAGTCCGCGGGCACGCCGTCAGGTAGCGGTCGGTCAGCAGACCCTGCGCCAGCGGGCTGAACACGATGCAGCCCATGCCCTGCTCCTCGAGCTCGTCGAGGAGGTCCCGCTCGAGCCAGCGGTTGAGCATGGAGTACGACGGTTGGTGGATGAGCAGCGGTGTGCCCAGCTCGCGGGCGATCGTCGCCGCCTCATGGGTCCGCTTCGCCGAGTAGGACGAGATGCCGGCGTACACCGCCTTCCCCGACCGCACCGCGTGGTCGAGCGCCATCATGGTCTCCTCGACCGGGGTCTCGGGGTCGAAACGGTGGCTGTAGAAGATGTCGACGTACTCCAGGCCCATCCGCGTCAGGGACTGGTCGAGGGAGGCGAGCAGGTACTTCCGCGAGCCGCCACCCTGCCCGTAGGGTCCGGGCCACATGTCGTAGCCGGCCTTGGTGGAGATCACCAGCTCGTCGCGGTAGGACGCGAAGTCCTCGCGCAGGTACCGCCCGAAGTTGGTCTCGGCCCGGCCGTAGGGCGGCCCGTAGTTGTTGGCCAGGTCGAAGTGCGTGACGCCGCGGTCGAACGCCCTGCGCAGGATCGCCCGCTGGGTGTCCTCCGGCTTGTCGTCACCGAAGTTCTGCCACAGGCCGAGCGAGATCACGGGCAGCTTGAGCCCGCTCCTCCCGGAGTGGCGGTACTCCATCGTGTCGTAGCGGTCCGGGGCAGCCTCGTAGGCGTTCATGGGGTCGGTCATGAGGTCATAGTGCCCACACTCGCGCCCTGGACGCATCCCTGTTGAGATGCGTCTCGTTCCCTGTCGAGATGCGTCCCGTTCGCCGGTGAGACCCGCCTCGTTCGCAGAGTCGTGCTCAGACGGGGATCGCGAGTCCGGACGAGACGACCATCGCGGAGAAGTCGATGGTGTCCTGCGCGCGACGGGCGGGCTCACCGTCATAGGCCCCGGTCGACTCGTCGAGCTCACGGTGCACGATGGCTTCGGCGATCACCGGACGCCAACGCTCACCGAACGTGTCGAGGGCGTAGCGGCCCGCTCCGGTCTTCGACGTCAGCTGATCCGTGGCGAGCAGGTGGTGCAGCCGGCTCACGCCGAGCACGAACCAGGCCACGATGTCGGGTTTGCCGGCCTCCTCGGGGAACTTGCGCAGCTGCTCGACCTCGCGCGCCCAGTACGACGCGAGGTTGTCGTGGGTGTACTGCCTCAGGATCCGCTGGTCGGTCCAGATGTCGACCTGGGCCGGGGCGGGACCGCGAACGGTGACAGCGTGGTGCGCGAGCTCGTGCCAGGTCACCGGGTGTACGTCGAGTCGGGCCTCGTCGTGGAAGTACCCGGCCTGGGTGCAAGGCACGTCGGAACAGTCGTACGGCGGACGTGCCAGGTCGTCCCAGGTGATGTGGAACCCGTCGAACGGTGGCCGGGGAAACGTCTCGCCGACCGCGGCGTGCACGTCTCGCAGCAGGTCCACGTGGGTGTCGTCGGGACGTCGGGCGAGCACGGCGACGTAGTCGATGTCGCTGCGTCCGTCGTACCACTCGCCGAACCCGAGCGAACCGTGCAGGTACAAGCCTTCGACCAGGCCGGGCGCGGCCTCGTCGACCAGCGAGAGGAACATGTCCGTGACCTGCCGCACGGCCGGCGGCGGCCAGGCGACCGGGGCGCGGCCGCGTGAGCGGGGTTCGTGCATAGCGTTCAGCCTGCCTTGCGGACCGCGTCGGCGACGGCGCTGCGCAGCGCGCGGTGGGTGAGACCGACCTCGGCGAAGGTGTCGGCAACGACCCGGTCGCCGCCGCGGACCAGCCCGAGCAGGATGTGCTCGGTGCCGATGTAGTTGTGCTTCAGCGAGATCGCCTCCCGCAGAGAGAGCTCGAGGGCCTTCTTCGACGCGCGCGACCAGCTGACCCTGCCGCGGCGGGTGGGGCCGGCGAGGCCGCCGAGGTTCCGGTCGATGCGGCGGACCACCTCGTCGAGGTCGATGCCGATCGCCTGCAGCGCCTCCGCGTCGTCGTCGTCGAGCCCGTCGATGTGGCGCGTCCGGTGCCGATCGAGGGTGTCGCTCAGCGACGTCCGGGACGCCCCCTGGGCCTCGAGCACCCGTACGGCGAGGCAGGAGTCGTCGTCGAGCAGGGCCATCAGCAGGTGCTCGGGCCGGGTCTCCGAGGACGAGGTGGCGACTGCCTTCTCCTGGGCGTTGGTGACCGTTGCACGTGCCGCCTTGGTGAACCGTTCGAACATGCTCGCTCCCTCTTGACTCAGCGGCCGCGGCCCGCGGCCCAGTGTTTCTTGTGCACCGCCTGCCGGCTGACCCCGAGCACCTCGGCGATCTCCTGCCAGGACCACCCCTGGGCACGGGCACTGGCGACCTGCGAGGCCTCGAGCCGGTCGAGCAGCCGCCGCAGCGCGCGCACCGCACGGAGCCCGATCTGCGGGTCGGGGTTGGCTGCGGCGTCGGTGAGGTCGCCCGCTTCGCTCATGTCTGTCAACCTACGTTGACGGCTTCCATGTGTCAACCCTTGTTGACGGATTGGGTCTCGAGAACCCGGAAGCCCTTCGCGCTGGCCAGCCGCTCGGTCGGGTAACCCTGCTCCGCCAGCCATCGCTGCAGCGAGTCTGCGCCGAGGTTCCTGCCCACCACCATCACCGCGCGACCCTCCGGTGTGAGTCGGGGCAGCCACGTGAGAAGGAGCGCGTGCAGCGCCTGTTTGCCGATCCGGATCGGCGGGTTCGACCAGATCTCGTCGAACGCCACGTCGACCGGGACCTGCTCCGGCGAGACCGCGGTGAACCGGTCCGCGACCCCGAGCGCTGCAGCGTTCTCGTTCGCGAGCAGGACCGCGCGCTCGTTGACGTCGACCGCCCAGACCCGGGCACCGGGCACGGCGGTCGCGAGCGCGAGGCCGATCACGCCGTACCCGCAGCCGAGGTCGAGGAAGGTCCCCGCGGCCGGGGGCTCGGTCTCGCGGAACAGGATCGCGGTGCCGATGTCGAGACGACCCTGGGCGAACACGCCGGACCCGGAGGTCAGCGAGAGCTCGAGCCCCCATACGCTCGCCCGCACCGGGATCCGCTTGAACGCGACGGTGGGGTCGGCGGAGAAGTAGTGCTCATCCATCGGCACCTCGTCGGCCGAGCCCGTCGACACCCGGCAAGGTGCGCACACTCCGTGCCGCCCGCGCCTGCGCGGCCAGCTCGTCGTCGGCCGGGTAGGCGACCTCCTCCAGGGTCAGGCCGTGTGCGCGGACGACGGTCACGCCGGGGTCGCGCTCCCCACGCTGCAGCACCGCACCGGCCCACGCCGGCTCCCGGCGGCCGTCCCCCACGGCGATCATGCACCCGACGAGGGAACGCACCATGTTGTGGCAGAACGCGTCGGCACGCACCGTCGCCACGGCCAGGCCGCGGTCATCACGGGTCCAGCACAGGTCGATCAAGGTACGGATCGTGGTCGCGCCCTCCCGCTTCCTGCAGAACGCGGCGAAGTCGTGCTCGCCCCGGAGCAGCGCTGCCGCCTCATTCATCGCGTCCAGGTCCAGCGTCCTCGACCATCTCAGCACCGTCCTGCGCAACAGCGGGTCAACGAGCGCCGGGGCGTCGGCAATGCGGTAGGCGTAGCGCCGCCAGCTCGCGGAGAACCGGGCGTCGAACCCTTCGGCGGCCTCCCCTGAGCGGAGGATGCGTACGTCGTCGGGCAGGATCCCGTTCAGCCTCCGCAGCAGCGCATCGGCCGGCGGCGCCGTGCTCCTCGCGGCGGCAGCCACCAACAGCTCGTCGTCGACGTCGACGTGGACGACCTGACCCCTGGCGTGGACACCGGTGTCCGTCCGGCCGGCACACGTGACCGACACGGAGTCGACGCGCAGCACCTGCTCGAGTGCCGTCTCCAGGGTGCCCTGGACGGTGCGCAGCGACGGCTGGATGGCCCAGCCGTGGAAGTCGGTGCCGTCGTAGGCGAGGTCGAGTCGAAGCCGCACCCGGGTATCCTCCCAGACCCCTCTCGCGCGATGAACGTCCGCCGAGTGCGCTTCCCCGGTCAGCAGAGGCTTTGTAGCGCTACAGTTGCTACAACCCAGTGACAAATGAGGCGTGTCTGTGAAGTTCCTGGTGTGGCTGGCCTCGCGGAGGCAACAGGCTCGGTGCCGTCGCAGGACGCGGAACGCTGGTTACGACCCCGGCTCCTTCGACGCAGCCGGCGGGTGGGACTCGGCTTCCTGGCCGGCATGTGCCTGTGCCTACGTGCCCCTGGCCGAGCACCGGTCGCAGCGCTCGGCGGTGTATCTGTCACTCGGGACCGTCGCGCTGGGTCTGGGAATCCTGCGCCACAGCAGTCATGAGCTGGGCGTTGCAACGCTCGTGGTCGGCACGCTTGCATGCGTGCTCGTTGGCGCTTCGCTCGTAGCGCAGAGGGGACTCGTCCGGCGCCCGATGCGCAGCCCTGCCGAGGGCGACCTGATCTGGCATGACACGTTGCTGTCGTGGACCGTGGGCCCCCTGGCATTCCAGGCGGCGTTGGTCGGTTGGGTGAGTGGCGGGATCGCGGTGTACGCCACCTTCGAGGCCCGCAACGACCTGCCGCGGTTCCTGCTCGGCTCGGCTGCGGCCCTCCTCGTCGGCGGCGTTTGGACCGTCGTGAGGCATGTGCGCGCACCTGAGGAGCCGGCGCGTCCGCCGTACCTTCGGAAACGTTTGGTCATCGGGAGATGACCATCACGATCGACGCGGCATCCTCGGTCCCGCCCTTCGAGCAGCTGCGCGTGCAGATCGCGGCGCAGGTGGCTACAGGCGACCTACCCGCAGGCACTAAGCTCGCCACGGTCAGGCAGATGGCGGCTGACCTCGGCCTCGCCGCCAACACCGTGGCCAGGGCCTACCGGGAGCTGGAGGCGGACGGCGTGATCGCCACCCACGGCCGGCGCGGGACCTTCGTCAGCTCGGCCGCACTCGACCTGGAGCAAGGACCGCTGAGCACCGTCGCCGCCGACTACGTTGCCGCCGCGCGTCGGACCGGCCTGACCTGCGCCGAGGCGGTCCGGCTGGTGGAACGGGCCTGGTCCCCGTAAGGCTGCCCCGCCGGTCCGTCCGCAGATGCGAAAGGGCCCGCCACCTGGGATCAGGTGGCGGGCCCTCGCGGGACGTGACTAGGTCACTTCTTGTCAGACTCCTCCGAGGAGGCGTCCGCGGCCTCGGCCTCGGGGGCCTCGGTCTCGGTCGCCTCGTCGGCAACCTCGACGTCGACGACCGTCGTGGTGTCGGTCTCCTCGGCCTCGTTGACCTCTGCCTCAGCGGCCGGGGCCTCGTCAGCGGCGGGAGCCGGAGCCGCGGCCGTCTTGGCGGGCTTCTCCGTCTTGGCCTTGGCGACGTACTCCTCAGTCACCAGCTCGATGACCGCCATGGGGGCGTTGTCGCCCTTGCGGGGACCGAGCTTCGTGATCCGGGTGTAGCCACCCGGACGCTCGGCGAACCGGGGAGCGATCTCCTCGAACAAGTTGTGCACGACGCCCTTGTCACGGATCGTCGAGAGCACCTGGCGACGGTTGTGCAGGTCGCCCTTCTTGGCCTTGGTGATCAGCTTCTCGGCGACCGGACGCAGCACCCGGGCCTTCGCCTCGGTGGTGGTGATCCGACCGTGCTCGAACAGGCTCGTGGCAAGGTTCGAGATGATCAGCTTCTGGTGCGCCGGGCTGCCGCCGAGACGCGCGCCCTTCTTGGGGGTAGGCATTGCTTCTTCTCATTTCTCCCGGGCCGTATCAGGTACCCGGATAGATTTTCAGGTGTCCCCCCGGACCAACCACGGTCCGGGGTCTGGGCCGGAGCCCCAGCGGGGTGCCCGGGGGCGGAGCCCCCGAGCCGAGCTTGTCAGTACTGTTCGTCCTCGACGAAGCTGTCGTCGTCGTCCTCGTACGCCGCGAGAGCAGCCTGCGGGTCGAAGCCCGGCGCGCTGTCCTTGAGCGCGAGGCCCATCTCGACGAGCTTGGCCTTGACCTCGTCGATCGACTTCGCACCGAAGTTGCGGATGTCGAGCAGGTCCTGCTCCGAGCGCGAGATGAGCTCACCCACGGTGTGGATGCCCTCACGCTTGAGGCAGTTGTAGGAGCGGACGGTGAGCTGCAGGTCCTCGACCGGGAGGGCGAGGTCGGCGGCAAGCTGCTCGTCGACGGGCGACGGGCCGATGTCGATGCCCTCGGCCTCGACGTTCAGCTCGCGGGCGAGGCCGAACAGCTCGACGAGGGTCTTACCGGCCGAGGCGATCGCGTCGCGGGGACGGATCGACGGCTTGGTCTCGACGTCGATGACGAGCTTGTCGAAGTCGGTGCGCTGCTCGACACGGGTGGCCTCGACCTTGTAGGTGACCTTGAGGACCGGGCTGTAGATCGAGTCGACCGGCATCCGCCCGATCTCGACGTCGCCGGCCTTGTTCTGCACCGAGGACACGTAGCCACGACCGCGCTCGACAACGAGCTCCATCTCGAGCTTGCCCTTGTCGTTCAGAGTGGCGATCTTCAGGTCGGTGTTGTGCACCTCGACACCGGCCGGGGGCGCGATGTCGGCAGCGGTCACGTCACCGGGACCCTGCTTGCGCAGGTACATCGTGACGGGCTCGTCGTGCTCGGAGGAGACCACGAGGTCCTTGAGGTTCAAGATGACCTCGGTGACGTCTTCCTTGACACCTTCGATCGTCGAGAACTCGTGCAGCACGCTGTCGACCTTGATGCTGGTCACCGAGGCGCCAGGGATCGAGGACAGCAGGGTGCGGCGAAGTGAGTTGCCAAGCGTGTAGCCGAAGCCGGGCTCCAGGGGCTCGATCACAAACCTCGAGCGGAACTCGTCGACGACCTCTTCCGATAGGGTCGGGCGCTGAGCGATAAGCACTTGATGCTTCCTTTCCGAGCCCACCCGCTATATGACGGACTCGAACTTCATGGATGGGAATCCCGGAGGGGACCGAATCGGCCACCGCCCGGGGGGTGCTCGGGGGGCGGAGCCCCCCGAGCGGGTGGTTACTTCTTGGAGTAGAACTCGACGATGAGCTGCTCCTGGACCGGGATGTCGATCTGCTGACGGACCGGAAGCTGGTGGATCAGGATCCGCATCCGGTTCGGCAGTGCCTCCATCCAGGCCGGGACGATGCGCTCGCCGTGGGTCTCGCGGGCCACGATGAACGGAGTCATCTCGAGGGACTTCTCCCGGACGTCGATGACGTCGTGGGCGGTCACCTGGAAGGACGGGATATCGACCTTCTTGCCGTTGACCTTGAAGTGCCCGTGGTTCACGAGCTGGCGGGCATGGCTGCGTGTGCGAGCGAAGCCCGCGCGGTACACCACGTTGTCGAGGCGGCACTCGAGCAGCTGCAGCAGGTTGTCACCGGTCTTGCCGGGACGGCGGCTGGCCTCCGCGTAGTAGCGGTGGAACTGCTTCTCGAGCACACCGTAGGAGAAACGAGCCTTCTGCTTCTCGCGAAGCTGGAGGAGGTACTCGCTCTCCTTGATGCGGCCGCGGCCGTGCTGGCCGGGCGGGTAGGGACGACGCTCGTAAGCCTGGTCGCCACCGACGAGGTCGACACCCAGGCGGCGCGACTTCTTCGTCATGGGTCCGGTGTATCGGGCCATGGTTAGGGAAGCTCCTTAGATTCTGGGGTCGGGTCTCAGACGCGACGGCGCTTGGGCGGCCGGCATCCGTTGTGGGGCGTGGGCGTGACGTCCGCAATGGTGCCGACCTCGAGGCCGATCGCACCCAGGGACCGGATCGCCGTCTCGCGGCCCGAACCCGGGCCCTTGACGAAGACGTCGATCTTCTTCATGCCGTGCTCCATCGCCCGACGACCAGCAGCCTCGGCTGCCATCTGCGCGGCGAACGGGGTGGACTTGCGTGAGCCCTTGAAGCCGACGGTGCCGGCCGAGGCCCACGAGATCACTGCGCCCGTGGGGTCAGTGATCGTGACGATCGTGTTGTTGAACGTGCTCTTGATGTGGGCTTCGCCCTGAGCAATGTTCTTTTTCTCCTTGCGGCGCACCTTCTTGGCGCCGGCAGCCTGACGGCTCTTGGGAGGCATTCAGTAACTCCTGAGGATTGTCTGGTTCAAGCTTTTCGATGAATCGGGCCTGGGTCCCTGCCTGCGAACCGCAACCACGGTCCGGGGGCCACGGGGCGGAGCCCCCGTGTGTCGGGTTACTTGGCCTTCTTCTTGCCGGCGACGGTGCGCTTGGGACCCTTGCGGGTACGCGCATTGGTCTTGGTGCGCTGACCACGGACGGGCAGACCCTGACGGTGCCTGCGGCCCTGGTAGCTACCGATCTCGATCTTGCGTCGGATGTCGGCCTGGACCTCACGTCGGAGGTCACCTTCAATCTTGAAGTTGGCTTCGATCGCGTCGCGGAGCTTGACCAGCTCCTCGTCTCCAAGCTCGTGCACACGCAGGTCCGGGCTAACCCCGGTCGTGGTGAGGAGCGCTTGGGCGCGGGTACGGCCGATGCCGTAGATGTAGGTGAGTGCGACCTCGATGCGCTTATCGCGCGGGAGGTCCACACCAACGAGGCGTGCCATGAAGTGGCGGTTTCCCTTCAATCGTTGGAGGTGTCTGTTCGTGCCGCGTCCTGCATTGAACACAGCCCGCCTCGGCTGTGTTGTGATCAGGCCCCAGCCTCCAGTCCGGGGGTCACATCCACCGGGTCGACTCCCCTGCCCGTCGTACGACGGACGTGGTTGCTCGACTCAGCGATGAGCGGTCACGATTGGTGGGCCCATGTTTGCGGCCCGGTTTGTTCAGTTGTGTGCTCCAGCGGCTGGACTCAGCCCTGGCGCTGCTTGTGGCGCGGGTTCTCGCAGATCACCATGACTCGGCCGTGGCGACGGATCACCTTGCACTTGTCACAGATCGGCTTGACGCTCGGGTTGACCTTCATGTTTCGAAGCTCTTCCATGTGGATCCCCCGGCGCTCGTGGAGCGCGCGGGCGATGCGGACGGCTGACAGTGTTGCTAGTTCACTTGTACCGGTAGACGATCCGCCCGCGGGTGAGGTCGTAGGGCGAAAGCTCGACGACGACTCGGTCCTCGGGAAGGATTCGGATGTAGTGCTGACGCATCTTGCCGCTGATGTGGGCGAGGACCTTATGCCCGTTGCTCAGCTCGACCCGAAACATCGCGTTCGGGAGAGCCTCGACAACCGTGCCCTCGATCTCGATCACGCCTTCTTTCTTCGGCATGTCCTCCGCAATCTGTTGATGACTGGTCTACCGTTGGCCCGGGAACCTCGCGGGCTGCCCTGAACGGACATTCCACGTGGACCTCGCGAAGCCCGTCCGAAGCACCCCATCCCGGGCGCAACCGTGTTCGGAATCCGAATCACGGTGTTGACCGGGCAGCCGCAGGGCACCACGAAACAGGCCCACGTTGGGCCGACGTTCAAGTCTACGGCACAACCCCGGCCGACCGTTAATCGGCGCAGGCGCGCTCGCCCGGGAAACTGTGACGGGTGGGACCCGCTCAGCGGCCGCCGAAGGGGACGCCGAGCTCCTTGAGCTTGGCCTCTCCCCCGTCGACTGCGGTGAGGATCCAGGTCCCCTGAGGGGTCAACGTGAAGGTGTGCTCGAAGTGTGCGGCCAGCGAACCGTCGTCGGTCTTGACCGTCCAGTCATCGGCGAGGACGTGGGTGGCCGCGTCACCGAGCACCACCATCGGCTCGACCGCGAGAGCGAGGCCCTCGACCAGCTTGGGGCCCTTGCCCGGCCGGCCGTAGTTGGGCACGTTCGGCGGCTGGTGCATCGCGGTCCCGATGCCGTGGCCGACGTAGTCCTCGACCACCCCGAAGTCGCCCTGGCTGCGGACGTAGGACTCCACGGCGTACGAGATGTCGGTGACCCGCCCGCCCAGGGCGGCCGCGGCGAACCCGCGCCACATCGCTTCCTCGGTGACCCGCATCAGCTCGAGCACCTCGTCCGGGACCGTGCCGACCGCGACCGTGACCGCGGCGTCGCCGTGCCAGCCTTCGACGATCGCGCCGCAGTCGATAGAGACGATGTCGCCGTCCTCGATGACCCGTCCGCCGGGGATGCCGTGCACGACCTCGTCGTTGATCGAGGCGCAGATGGACCCAGTGAAGCCGTGGTAACCCTTGAACGACGGCGTCGCGCCCGACGAGCGGATGTTGTCCTCGGCGACCGCGTCCAGCTCCAGGGTGGTCATGCCGGCGCGGACCGAGGTCCGCAGCAGCTCGAGGGTCTCACCGACCACCAGACCGGCCACCCGCATCTTGTCGATCTGAGCGGGAGTCTTGATCTCGATGCCGCGTTCTCTAAACGCCACAGCACATGGTCCTTGGCTCCTAGACGGCGTGTTCGCCGCGGGCCCGCTGCAGCCGGGAGAACACGCGGGCGGTGACCTCGTCGACCTCGCCCATCCCGTCGACCTCGAGCAGCAGGCCGCGTCCGGCGTACACCTCGAGCAACGGCGCGGTCTGCTCGTTGTAGACGTCCTGGCGGTACCGGATGACCTCTTCGGTGTCATCCGTGCGCCCCTCGACCTCGGCGCGCCTAAGCAGGCGAGCGACCAGCTCATCGTTGTCGACGGTGAGCACCACGACCGCGTCGAGCGCGTGGCCGGTCTCGCTGAGCATGCTGTCGAGCTCCGTGACCTGTGCAACCGTGCGCGGGTAGCCGTCGAGCAGGAACCCGCCCTTGGCGTCGTCCTCGGCGATGCGGTCACGCACCATGCCGTTCGTGATCTCGTCGGGCACGTAGTCGCCGGCGTCCATGTAGCGCTTGGCCTCGACGCCGAGCGGGGTGCTCGCCGACACGTTCGCGCGGAAGATGTCACCGGTCGAGATCGCAGGGATCGAGAGGCGTTGGGCGATCACCTTGGCCTGGGTGCCCTTTCCGGCACCCGGGGGACCCATCAAAATGATTCTCATCAGCGAAGGAATCCTTCGTAGTTACGCTGCTGGAGCTGGCTCTCGATCTGCTTCACCGTGTCCAGCGCGACGCCCACCATGATCAGGATGGAGACGCCACCGAACGGGAAGTTCTGGTTCGCGTTGATCAGCACGAAGGCGACCGACGGGATCAGAGAGATCAGACCGAGGTAGAGCGAGCCCGGGAACGTGATGCGGGACAGGACGTAGTTGAGGTACTCCTCGGTCGGCTTGCCCGCCCGGATCCCGGGGATGAAGCCGCCGTACTTCTTCATGTTGTCGGCCACCTCTTGCGGGTTGAAGGTGATGGCGACGTAGAAGTAGACGAAGAAGATGATGAGGGCGAAGTAGGTCGCCATGTAGATGGGGTGGCTGCCGTCCGCGAGGTAGGTCGCGACGAACCGGGTGATCGGCGAGTTGCCGCTCTGGTCGAACTGGGCCGCCATCGCGGGCAGGTACATCAGGCTCGAGGCGAAGATGACCGGGATGATGCCGGCCTGGTTCACCTTGAGCGGGATGTACGTCGACGAGCCGCCGAACATCTTGCGACCGACCATCCGGCGGGCGTACTGCACCGGGATCCGCCGTTGCGCCTGCTCGATGAAGATGACCGCGGCCACCAGCGCGAGTCCGATGAGGACGACTGCGCCGAAGATGAACCAGCCGTTGGTCGACTTCACGCCCCAGAGGGATGCGGGGAAGGTGGCGACGACCTGCGTGAAGATCAGGATCGACATGCCGTTGCCGATGCCGCGGTCGGTGATCAGCTCACCGAGCCACATGATGACGGTGGTGCCGGCGGTCATCGTGACGACCATGACCATGAAGGTCGTCAGGCTGTCCTCGTTGTGCAGCAGCGGCAGGTCGCAGCCCTGCAGGAGCTGGCGACTGCGGGCCAGCGCGGTGATGCCGGTAGCCTGCAGGATCGCGAGGCCCAGCGTGAGGTACCTGGTGTACTGCGTGATCTTCGTCTGACCGGCCTGGCCCTCCTTCTTGAGGGTCTCCAGGCGTGGGATCACGACGACGAGCAGCTGCAGGATGATGCTGGCGGTGATGTACGGCATGATGCCGAGCGCGAAGACGGTGAGCTGCAGAAGCGCGCCACCGGAGAACAGGTTGATCAGCCCGTAGAGTCCGTCGTTCTCGATCTGCTGGAAACACGCCTCGACGTTCGCGACGTGCACCCCGGGGGTCGGAACCTGCGAACCCAGCCGGAAGATCACGATGATCAGCAGAACGAACAGCAGTTTCTTGCGCAGGTCCGGCGTCCGGAAAGCGTTGGCGAAAGCGCCTAGCACCTGGTCCTCTTTCTTCACGTACGAGATCTTGGCCGTGTGCGGCCGAGACCCCGGAAGCCTAACAGGGGCCCGAACAACTGGACTGGCGGATGAACCGCATTTCCTTGTTCGGGCCCCTGTTTATGAGCCTAGCCGGATGGTCAGAGCTCGGTGGTGCTGCCACCGGCGGCGGCGATCTTCTCCTTGGCGGAGGCGGAGAACGCGTGAGCGCTCACCTGCACCGCCACGGAGATGTCGCCCGAGCCGAGCACCTTGACCGGCAGGCCGCCGCGAACGGCGCCCTTGGCGACCAGGTCCTGCACGCCGACCGTGCCACCATCGGGGAAGAGCTCGTTGAGGCGGTCAAGGTTGACCACCTGGAACTCGACCTTGAACGGGTTCTTGAAGCCCTTGAGCTTCGGCAGGCGCATGTGAAGGGGCATCTGGCCACCCTCGAAGCTGGCGGGCACCTGGTAACGAGCCTTCGTCCCCTTGGTACCACGACCAGCGGTCTTGCCCTTCGAGCCTTCACCACGACCCACACGGGTCTTGGCGGTCTTGGCTCCCGGGGCAGGACGCAAGTGATGCAATTTGAGCGTCATGTCAGTCGACCTCCTCGACGACGATCATGTGCCTGACCGTCGCGAGCATTCCGCGGATCTCCGGGCGATCCTCCTTGACGACAACGTCGCCGATGCGCTTGAGACCAAGCGTGCGGAGGGTGTCCCGCTGGTTCTTCTTGCAGCCGATCGTCGACCGTCTCTGCTGGACCTTGAGGCGAGCCATTACCGGGCCACCTCCGCGCGGGCCTTGAGCAGAGCGGCCGGGGCGACGTCCTCGACGGCCAGGCCACGGCGCGCGGCGACTGCCTCGGGCTCCTCGAGCCCGCGCAGAGCCGCCACCGTCGCGTGCACGATGTTGATCTGGTTCGACGAGCCGAGCGACTTGCTCAGCACGTCGTGGATGCCGGCGCACTCGAGCACGGCGCGCACCGGGCCACCGGCGATCACACCGGTACCAGGAGCAGCCGGACGGAGCAGGACGACGCCTGCCGCCTTCTCGCCCTGGACGGGGTGCGGGATCGTGCCCTGGCTGCGGGGGACCTTGAAGAAGGACTTCTTGGCCTCCTCGACACCCTTGGCGATCGCCGCGGGGACTTCCTTGGCCTTGCCGTAACCGACACCGACCATGCCATCGCCGTCACCGACGACCACGAGGGCGGTGAAGCTGAAGCGACGACCACCCTTCACGACCTTGGCGACACGGTTGATCGCGACGACACGCTCGATGTAGGCGGTCTTGTCAGCAGCCTGGCCACCACGACGGTCGTCGCGGTTGCCACGGCGCTCGCCACCGGCACCGCCACTGCGACGCTGGGGTCCGCTCATTCGAACTACCTCTTCCTTCTAGTCTTCGCGATCAGAACGCGAGGCCGCCCTCACGGGCAGCTTCAGCGAGGGCGGCGACCCGCCCGTGGTACTTGTTGCCGGCGCGGTCGAAGACTACGCCCTCGACGCCAGCCGCCTTGGCACGCTCGGCCACGAGCTGGCCGACCTTCTTCGCCTTGGCGGACTTGTCGCCCTCGATGGAGCGAAGATCCGCTTCCATCGTGCTTGCGGAGGCAAGCGTCTTGCCGGCCACGTCGTCGACGACCTGCACGGTGATGTGCTTGCTCGACCGGGTCACGACGAGGCGCGGACGCTCCGACGTACCCGCAACCTTCTTGCGGCCACGGACCTGGCGACGCAGGCGCGACGCGGTGCGGGCGCTGGTGTGCTTGCCAGACTTGAGTGCGATAGCCATCGTCACTTACCAGCCTTTCCGACCTTGCGGCGGATCTGCTCGCCCGCATAGCGAACGCCCTTGCCCTTGTAAGGCTCGGGCTTGCGCAGCTTGCGGATCTTCGCGGCGACCTCGCCGACCAACTGCTTGTCAATGCCCTGCACGCCGAGCTTCGTCGGACCCTCGACCGTGAACGTGATGCCCTCGGGGGCGTCGAACGTGATCGAGTGCGAGTATCCGAGCTGGAACTCGAGCTGGGTCGGGCCCTTGGAAAGGACTCGGTAACCAACACCCACGATCTCGAGCTTCTTCTCGTAGCCCTCCGTCACGCCGGTCACCATGTTGGAGATCAGCGTGCGGGTGAGACCGTGCAGGGACTTGCTGATGCGCTCGTCGTCGGGACGGGAGACCTCGACGGCCCCGTCCTCTCCACGAGCCACCGTGATCGGTGCAGCGACGGTGTGCGCCAGGGTGCCCTTGGGGCCCTTGACGGTCACGACGCTCTCGTCAACGGCCACGTCAACACCGGACGGGACCGTGATGGGGAGCTTGCCAATTCGCGACATGCTTAGTTCTCCTCCTGGTCCTTCGTCACCAGACGTAGGCGAGGACTTCCCCACCTACGCCCTTCTTGTTGGCCTGACGGTCGGTCAGCAGGCCCTGGCTCGTCGAGATGATCGCGACGCCGAGGCCGCCGAGCACCTTCGGGAGGCCTGTGGCCTTGGCGTACACACGCAGACCGGGCTTGCTGATGCGGCGTACGCCTGCGATCGAGCGCTCCCGGTGCTGGCCGTACTTCAGGGTGAGGGTCAGCGTCTTGCCGACAACGGTGGCCTCGCCCGCTGCGTTGTCGGGAGCCTCCTCAACCTTCCAGGAGGTGATGTACCCCTCCTGCTGGAGAATCTCGGCGACGCCGGCCTTCAGCTTGCTGTAAGGCATCGACACCGCATCGTGGTACGCCTGGTTGGCGTTACGCAGACGAGTAAGCATGTCTGCGATCGGGTCAGTCATCGTCATGGCCTGAGGCCTCTTTCCCACCGCGGTTTCGGGACCGAGCTCCGCTCGGGCCGACCTTCAGTGTTCTCGTGTTTTCGAATCATCGGTCCCGGTCGCGCAGCGGGCTGCACCGCGACACCGGGGGTACACGGGGGCGGCGCCCCCGTGCGGTGGTCACCAAGAGCTCTTGGTGATACCTGGCAGCTCGCCGCGGTGGGCCATCTCGCGAAGGCAGATGCGGCAGAGGCCGAACTTGCGGTAGACGGCCTTGGGCCGGCCACAGCGCTGGCAGCGGGTGTAACCGCGAACCTTGAACTTCGGCTTGCGCGACGCCTTGACGATCAGTGCTGTCTTAGCCATCGGTCACTGCTCCTTGAAAGGGAACCCGAGCTGCTTGAGCAGCGCGCGACCCTCGTCGTCGTTCGTGGCGGTGGTCACGACCGTGATGTCCATGCCCCGCGACCGGTCGACCCTGTCCTGGTCGATCTCGTGGAACATGACCTGCTCGGTCAGACCGAAGGTGTAGTTGCCGCGGCCGTCGAACTGCGAGCCCGACAGACCACGGAAGTCTCGGATCCGCGGCAGCGCCAGCGCCAGCAGACGGTCGAGGAACTCCCACATCCGGTCGCCGCGCAGCGTGACGTGCGCGCCGATCGGCATCCCCTCACGCAGCTTGAACTGCGCGATGGACTTGCGAGCCTTGGTCACCTGCGGCTTCTGGCCGGTGATGGCGGTCAGGTCGCGTACGGCGCCCTCGATCAGCTTCGAGTCGCGGGCGGCCTCGCCGACACCCATGTTGACCACGATCTTGGTCAGGCCGGGCACCTGCATGACGTTGCCGTAGTCGAACTCCTGGCGGAGCGCGGGGAGGATCTCCTCGCGGTAGCGCTTCTTCAAGCGCGGCATCTCACGCGTTTCAGTGCTGGTGGTACTCATCAGATCTCCTCACCGGACTTCCGCGAGACGCGGACGCTGCGGTGCGCGGTGTACGTCGAGCCGTCGGGACGACGCTTTTCGACCTCGTCGCGGCGGAAGCCGACGCGCGTGGTGACTCGTCCCTTGGGCGCCTTCTCGTCACTCTCACCCTTGGGAGCGTCGACGAGCAGCATCACGTTGGACACGTGGATCGCGGCTTCCGCGGTCACGATGCCCCCGGTGCTGCCGTCGCGGCCGCCCTGGTTGACGACCTTGGTGTGCCGCTTGACGCGGTTGACGCCCTCGACGATGACGCGGTCCTGCTCGGCCAGGACGACGATGACCTTGCCCTCGGCGCCCTTGTCCTTGCCGGCGATGACGCGTACGACATCGCCCTTCTTGATGTTCAGGTTCTTCGCCATGGTTCAGAGCACCTCCGGAGCCAGCGAGATGATCTTCATGAACTTCTTCTCACGCAGCTCGCGGCCCACTGGGCCGAAGATGCGGGTTCCGCGCGGTTCTCCGTCAGTCTTGAGGATCACTGCGGCGTTCTCGTCGAAGCGGATGTAGGAACCGTCGGGACGGCGGCGCTCCTTGACAGTCCGCACAACTACGGCCTTGACGACGTCGCCCTTCTTGACGTTGCCACCGGGGATTGCGTCCTTGACGGTGGCGACGATGACGTCGCCGATGCCGGCGTAGCGCCGACCCGAGCCACCGAGAACACGGATGCAAAGGATTTCCTTCGCACCGGTGTTGTCGGCGACCTTGAGCCGCGACTCCTGCTGGATCATCGGTTATCTCCTGGTTGTCGCCCTGGTTCTCACGCTTCGCGCGAGCCTTGGGGATCTGTCCGGCTGCGCCGGGCTGTCTGTCGGTTCCGCCGAACCAAGCTCTCGCTTCGCTCGACGGTTCCTCGGTTACTTGGCCTTTTCGAGCACTTCGACGATGCGCCAGCGCTTGGTGGCCGACAGCGGACGGGTCTCCATGATCAGGACCCGGTCGCCGATGCCACACTGGTTCTGCTCGTCGTGTGCCTTGAGCTTCTCGTTGCGACGTAGGACCTTGCCGTACAACGCGTGCTTGACGCGGTCCTCGACGGAGACGACCACGGTCTTCTCCATCTTGTCGCTGACCACGAGGCCCTCGCGGACCTTGCGGTAGTTGCGGTCGTTCACTTCAGCTGCCTTCTCGCTCATGCGGCACCGTCCTCACTGCCCGGGGTCTGACGGATCCCGAGCTCTCGTTCACGCACCACGGTGTAGATGCGCGCGATGTCGCGCTTGACCGTGCGAAGACGGCCGTGGCTCTCGAGCTGGCCGGTAGCGGCCTGGAACCGCAGGTTGAACAGCTCTTCCTTGGCCTCTCGCAGCTGCTGCTCGAGGTCGACGTTGGTCATCGAGTCGAGTTCGTGTGCAGTGGTAGCCATCAGAAATCACCACCTTCACGGGTCACGAACTTGCACTTCATCGGGAGCTTGTGCATCGCGCGGCGCATGGCCTCGCGAGCAATGTCCTCATCCACGCCCGAGAGCTCGAACATGATGCGGCCTGGCTTGACGTTCGCCACCCACCACTCGGGCGAACCCTTACCGGAACCCATACGGGTCTCGGCGGGCTTCTTGGTCAGCGGGCGGTCGGGGTAGATGTTGATCCACACCTTTCCACCACGCTTGATGTGACGGGTCATCGCAATACGCGCGGACTCGATCTGGCGGTTGGTCACGTACGCCGGCTCGAGAGCCTGGATACCGAAGTCACCGAAGGTGACCTTGGTTCCACCTTTGGCGGCACCGGTCCGCTTGGGGTGGTGCTGCTTGCGGTGCTTGACCCTGCGGGGCATCAGCATCTCGGTCAGCCCTCCTGTCCGGACGGCGCGGCCTTGGCGTCGGCTGCCGGCGCTGGGTTCCCAGCAGGAGCCGTCGCCTCAGCGGGTGTCTCCGTGGTCTGCGGCGCGCGCGAGCCACGGTCCGAGCGGCTGCTGCGGCTGGGCCGGTCGCTCGCACGGTTCGGACGGTCGCCGCCACGCGAGGGGCGGCCACGACCGGGAGCGCCGGCGCGAGCGGCTGCCTGAGCCTCACGCTCAGCGCGGGTGCCCGCGACCTCGCCCTTGTAGATCCAGACCTTCACGCCGATGCGGCCGAACGTGGTCCGAGCCTCGTAGAAGCCGTAGTCGATGTCCGCGCGGAGGGTGTGCAGGGGCACGCGGCCCTCGCGGTAGAACTCCGAGCGCGACATCTCGGCACCACCGAGACGACCCGAGCACTGGATCCGGACACCCTTGGCGCCGCTGCGCATCGAGGTCTGGATCGCCTTGCGCATCGCACGGCGGAACGCCACACGACCAGAGAGCTGCTCAGCGACACCCTGGGCAACCAGCTGTGCGTCGACCTCGGGGTTCTTCACCTCGAGGATGTTCAGCTGGACCTGCTTGCCGGTGAGCTTCTCGAGCTCACCGCGGATGCGGTCGGCTTCGGCGCCACGGCGACCGATCACGATGCCCGGACGCGCGGTGTGGATGTCCACACGGACGCGGTCGCGGGTGCGCTCGATCTCGACGCGGGAGATGCCAGCGCGCTCCATGCCCTTCGACAGCAGGCGACGGATCGCGACGTCCTCTCCGACGTACGACTTGTAGAGCTTGTCGGCGTACCAACGACTCCTGTGGTCGGTGGAGATGCCGAGGCGGAAACCGTTCGGGTTGATTTTCTGCCCCATCAGGCCTTCCGTCCCTTCTTGTCATTGGTGTCATCAGCCGCGGGCTGCACCACCAGGGTGATGTGGCTGGTGCGCTTGTTGATCCGCGACGCACGGCCCTGGGCGCGAGGACGCCAACGCTTCATCGTCGGTCCCTCGTCGACCAGTGCCTTGCTGATGACCAGTGTGTTGCGGTCCAGGTCCTCGGTGCTCTCCGCGTTCGCGACTGCACTCTCCAGGACCTTGTAGACCGTCTCGCTGGCAGCCTGCGGCGCAAACTGCAGCAGTGCCAGGGCCTCGTCCACCCGCATGCCACGCACCATGTCGACGACACGGCGGGCCTTCATCGGGGTAATCCGGACGAAGCGTGCACTGGCGAAAGCACCGGGCTCGTCACCCAGCAGGCTCACGCGTCGGGCGCTTACGCGCCTACGCTCCATAACACTCATTGCTCTATCTCTCTCGTCGCTGACACTTCATCGGACCCCCGCGACTCAGCGGCGGCGGCTCTTCCGGTCGTCCTTGACGTGCCCGCGGTAGGTGCGGGTCGGTGCGAACTCCCCGAGCTTGTGGCCGACCATGGAGTCGGTCACGAACACGGGAACGTGCTTGCGGCCGTCGTGCACGGCGATCGTGTGGCCGATCATGGCCGGCACGATCATCGAGCGACGAGACCAGGTCTTGATCACGTTGTGGGTTCCCTTGTCGTTCTGCCCGTCCACCTTTTTGATCAGGTGGTCGTCAACGAAGGGACCCTTTTTCAAGCTGCGTGGCATGTGTACTCAGGCCCTTTCTCAGCGACGCTTGCCGGACTTGCGGCGACGGACAATGAGGGCGTCGGAGGCCTTGCGCTTGCGCGTACGGCCCTCCGGCTTGCCCCACGGGGACACGGGGTGGCGACCACCAGAGGTCTTACCCTCACCACCACCGTGCGGGTGGTCGACCGGGTTCATGACGACACCGCGGACGGTCGGGCGCTTGCCCTTCCAGCGCATGCGGCCGGCCTTGCCCCAGTTGATGTTCGACTGTTCGGCGTTGCCGACCTCGCCGATGGTGGCGCGGCAGCGTACGTCGACGTACCGCATCTCGCCGGAGGGCATGCGCAGCTGCGCGCGGCTGCCTTCCTTGGCGACCAGCTGGACCGATGCGCCGGCGGAGCGGGCGATCTTCGCACCGCCACCGGGCCGAAGCTCGATGCAGTGGATGGTGGTACCGACCGGGATGTTGCGCAGCGGCAGGTTGTTGCCCGGCTTGATGTCAGCCTTGGCGCCGGCCTCGACCGCGGTGCCCTGCTTCAGCCCGTGCGGCGCGATGATGTAGCGCTTCTCGCCGTCGGCGTAGTGCAGCAGTGCAATGCGCGCCGTGCGGTTCGGGTCGTACTCGATGTGGGCGACCTTGGCGGGAACGCCGTCCTTGTCGTAGCGACGGAAGTCGATCAGACGGTAGGCGCGCTTGTGACCACCACCCTGGTGGCGGGTGGTGATCCGGCCCTGGTTGTTGCGGCCGCCCTTCTTCGGGAGCGGACGAACCAGCGACTTCTCGGGCGTCGACCGCGTCACTTCGACGAAGTCGGCGACCGACGAGCCACGACGGCCCGGCGTGGTCGGCTTGTACTTACGGATTGCCATGAGTTCTCAGTCCTCTAAATCCAGCCCGGTCAGGAGACCGGACCCCCGAAGATGTCGATCCGCTGGCCCTCGGCCAGGCTGACGATCGCGCGCTTCGTGTTGGCTCGCTTGCCGATACCGAAACGGGTGCGACGAGTCTTGCCCTGACGGTTGAGGGTGTTGACCGAGGTGACCTTGACGTTGAACACCTTCTCGACCGCGATCTTGATCTGGGTCTTGTTGGCGTCCGGGTGCACCAGGAAGGTGTACTTGTTCGCGTCGAGCAGGCCGTAGCTCTTCTCGGAGACGACCGGCGCGAGCAGCACGTCGCGGTGGTCCTTGTGAAAGGTCGTCACTTGGTGGCCTCCTCTTCAGCCTCGGTGGAGGTGGCGACAGCCTTGACCGACTTGCCGGCCGGAGCACCGGCGACGAGCTTGTCGAACGCACCCTTGGTGAACACGACGTCGTCGGAGATGAGCACGTCGTAGGTGTTCAGCTGGTCGACGGCGAGCAGGTGCACGGACTGCACGTTGCGCAGCGACAGCCAGGTGACGGCGTCCTCGCGCTCCACGACGACGAGCGTGCGCGGACGCTCGGTCAGACCGGCGAGCACGGACAGCGCCGACTTCGTGGACGGGGCGTCATCCGAGACGAAGCCGTCGACCACGTGGATGCGGTCGGCGCGGGCCCGGTCGGAGAGGGCGCCACGCAGGGCGGCAGCCTTCATCTTCTTGGGGGTGCGCTGGTCGTAGCTGCGCGGCGTCGGCCCGTGCACCACGCCACCGCCGGCGAACTGCGGTGCGCGGGTCGAACCCTGACGGGCGCGACCTGTGCCCTTCTGCTTGTACGGCTTGCGACCACCGCCGCGCACCTCGGCGCGCGTCTTGGTGGAGGCGGTGCCCTGACGCGCAGCAGCCTGCTGCGCGACGACGACCTGGTGGATCAACGGGATGTTGACCTGGACGTCGAAGATCTCGGCGGGCAACGTGACGTCGACAACCTTTGCGTTAGTCGTCACTTGTCGGCCTCCTTGCCCTTCGCGGCGGAACGGATGATGACGAGCCCACCCTTGGGGCCGGCGACGGCGCCCTTGATGAGGATCAGGCCCTTCTCGGCGTCAACGGCGTGCACGGTCACGTTCTGGGTGGTGACCACGTCGCCACCCATCCGACCGGCCATCTTCATGCCCTTGAACACACGACCAGGCGTTGCGCAGCCACCGATGGAGCCGGGCGAGCGGTGGTTACGGTGTGCACCGTGCGAGGCACGCGAACCGTGGAACCCGTGTCGCTTCATGACACCGGCGTAACCCTTGCCCTTGCTCGTGCCGGTGACGTCGACGGCCTCACCGGCAGCGAACAGCTCGGGGCTGAGCTCCTGACCGACGGAGTACGACGCCGCGTCCGCGGTGCGGATCTCCAGCAGGTGGCGGCGCGGCGTGACGCCGGCCTTCTCAAAGTGCCCGGCGATCGGCTTGGTCACCTTGCGGCCGTCGATCTCACCGAACCCGACCTGGACGGCGTTGTAGCCGTCCGTCTCGGGCTGGCGGACCTGCGTGACCACGTTGGTGCCGGCTGCGATAACCGTCACGGGCACGACGCGGTTGTTCTCGTCCCATGTCTGGGTCATGCCGAGCTTGGTGCCCAGCAGCCCACGGACGTTACGTTCAAAAGTGCTCATAAGAATCTGGGCCTTCAGAGCTTGATCTCGATGTCGACACCAGCCGGCAGGTCGAGACGCATCAGCGAGTCAACCGTCTTCGGCGTGGGGTCGATAATGTCGATAAGACGCTTGTGCGTGCGCATCTCGAAGTGCTCGCGGCTGTCCTTGTACTTGTGGGGCGAGCGGATGACACAGTAGACGTTCTTCTCGGTCGGGAGGGGCACAGGGCCGGCAACCTTCGCGCCCGTACGGGTGACCGTGTCAACGATCTTGCGCGCCGAGGTGTCGATCACCTCGTGGTCGTAGGCCTTGAGCCTGATGCGGATCTTTTGTCCCGCCATAGCTCTCAGTTCGTCCTTCTACTCGTACCGCTGAGTATCTCGTCGTACTCCGGGAGGAGCACTCCGCCCACTGCTCTCCCACCACCGACCCCCGAGGTCGGGCGTGTCGCGCAAACTGAGCGCAACACAAGACCGCGAAGTGTCTTGTTGGGGTGGCACCCGACGGGTTTGTCGGGCTGAGTGAGGTCTCCTGGTTCGGTGCAACCGGACCCGTTCATGAGCAGCGGGCCATATGTGGCGCACCCCGGCAACCTCGCCGGAGCAACCGGACTATCTTGTCAGACATGGGGCGGCCTTATCAAATCGAGGTCGCTGTCACGCCGTGAACCGCCGCACGAGCCGGGAATCTTCCGGTCCAGGTGACCCGCCCAAGCTCAGACCCGGCGGAATGCGAAGTCCGTGATCGGGTGCCCCGCCCGGATCCCGCGCCGTTCGAAACGGGTCACCGGCCGGTCGTCCCAGCGCGGCGCGGGTCCGTCGTACGCGTTCTCGAGCAGCTCCTCCGCGGACAGTACGACGGACATCTGTGCGGCGTACGCCGGCCAGTCGGTGGCCAGCCGCCAGAGGGCCCCCGGCGTGAGCCGGGATGCTGCGACGTGCGCGAAGGATGGGGTCACCAGCCGGCGGCGGTGGTGCCGCTGCTTGGGCCACGGGTCGGGGAAGAAGGTCCACAGCTCGCTGATGCTGCCGACGGCGAACAGGTGCTCCAGTGACCAGACCGCGTCCACGCTCATCAGCCGGACGTTGCTCGCGCCGTTCTCCTCGAGCCGGAGGAACGTGTCGGCGATCCCGGGCCGCCAGACCTCGAAGGCCAGCACGTTCGCCTCGGGCCGGGCAGCGGCGAGAGCGGCGGTGGCCTCACCGATCCCCGAGCCGATCTCGACGACGAGCGGGGCCGTGCGGCCGAACCACTCGGTGACGTCGAACGCGGGGGCGTCCGCCGCCTCGTCCGGCACCCACCACTGGCCGCGACGACGACCCCATGCCTCGGCCTGACGGTCACTGAGCCGGCTGCCGCGCCGCGCGTAGGTGAGCACCTGCGAGAGTCGGCGACCGTCGTCGGTGAACCCGGTGTGCGGCCGCGCAGGCCGGACCGCCGCGTCGTGCTGAGTCATGGCGAGTGGTCGTCCTCTCATGGCGGGCGGAGCAACGGGGCGGCCGGTGCGGATCGACAGGGCGGCGGGCGGCCCTGTACAAGCAAGAGGCCCCGGCCCAGAACGGGACGGGGCCTCTCGGCTGAGCTCTGCTAGATCACTTGATGATCTTCGTGACGCGACCGGCGCCGACGGTGCGGCCACCTTCACGGATCGCGAAGCGGAGACCGTCCTCCATGGCGATCGGCTGGATCAGCTCGACCGACATGTCGGTGTTGTCGCCCGGCATGACCATCTCGGTGCCCTCGGGGAGGGTCACCACACCCGTCACGTCCGTGGTGCGGAAGTAGAACTGCGGACGGTAGTTGTTGAAGAACGGCGTGTGGCGGCCGCCCTCCTCCTTCGAGAGGATGTAGACGCTCGCCTCGAAGTTGGTGTGCGGGGTGGTCGTGCCCGGCTTGATGACGACCATGCCGCGCTCGACGTCCTCGCGCTTGGTGCCGCGAAGCAGCAGCCCGACGTTCTCGCCGGCCTCACCGGTGTCCAGCAGCTTGCGGAACATCTCGATGCCGGTGACCGTGGTTGTCTGCTTGGTCTCGCGGATACCGATCAGGTCGACGGTCTCGTCCTTCTTGACGACGCCGCGCTCGATGCGACCGGTGATGACGGTTCCACGACCGGTGATCGTGAAGACGTCCTCGACGGGCATCAGGAACGGCTTGTCGATCTCACGCGTCGGCTGCGGGATCGACTCGTCGACCGCGTTCATCAGCTCGATGATCGACTCGCCCCACTTCGCGTCGCCGTTCAGCGCCGGGAATGCAGCCACGCGGACCACGGGGATGTCATCGCCGGGGAACTCGTACTCGGTGAGGAGCTCGCGGACCTCGAGCTCGACGAGCTCGATGAGCTCCTCGTCGTCGACCATGTCGCACTTGTTGAGCGCGACGACGATCGCCGGCACGCCGACCTGGCGCGCGAGCAGGACGTGCTCGCGGGTCTGCGGCATCGGGCCGTCGGTGGCGGCGACCACGAGGATCGCACCGTCCATCTGAGCCGCGCCGGTGATCATGTTCTTGATGTAGTCGGCGTGACCCGGGCAGTCGACGTGCGCGTAGTGACGCTTCTCGGTCTGGTACTCGACGTGTGCGATCGAGATCGTGATACCGCGCTGACGCTCTTCAGGGGCCTTGTCGATCTCGTCGAACGGCGTGAAGGGGTTCAGGTCCGGGTACTTGTCGTGCAGCACCTTCGTAATTGCTGCGGTCAACGTCGTCTTACCGTGGTCGATGTGACCAATGGTTCCGATGTTGACGTGCGGCTTAGTCCGCTCGAACTTCGCCTTAGCCACGGGGGCTCCTCCTCGTTAGTACTTGACTCGTTGTTGTCTACGCTGATTACGCCGGACGAACAGTTATTCGCCGCGGACCTTCTTGATGATCTCGTCGGCGACGTTCTGAGGAACCTCGGCGTACGAGTCGAACTCCATCGAGTACGACGCCTGACCTGAGGTCTTGGACCGCAGATCGCCAACGTACCCGAACATCTCTGACAGCGGAACCAGCGCCTCGACCACACGGTCGCCCGACCGCTCGAACATGGACGAAACCTGACCACGGCGGGAGTTGATGTCACCGATCACGTCACCGAGGAAGGTCTCGGGCGTGGTGACCTCCACCTTGAACATCGGCTCCAGCAGAACCGGCTTCGCCATCCGGGCGGCCTCCTTGAAGGCCTGGTTGCCGGCCAGCTTGAACGCGAGCTCCGAGGAGTCCACGTCGTGGTAGGCACCGTCCTCGAGGGTGAACTTCACGTCGACCATCGGGTAGCCGGCGAGCACACCGAACTCCATGGCCTCCTGGCCACCCTGGTCCACCGACGGGATGTACTCACGCGGGATGCGGCCACCGGTCACGTTGTTGACGAACTCGTAGCCGGCGCCCGCGCCGGTCTCCTCGTCGACGTTCGGACCGAGGGTGATGACGACCTTCGCGAACTGGCCGGAACCACCGGTCTGCTTCTTGTGCGTGTAGGAGTGGCTCTTGACCTCCTTGCGGAGGGTCTCGCGGTAGGCCACCTGCGGCTTGCCGACGGTGGCCTCGACGCGGAACTCACGACGCATCCGGTCGACAAGCACCTCGAGGTGCAGCTCACCCATACCGGCGATGATCGTCTGCCCGGTCTCCTCGTCCGTCTTGACGGTGAAGGTCGGGTCCTCGTCGGAGAGCCGCTGGATCGCCATGCCCAGCTTCTCCTGGTCGCCCTTGGTCTTCGGCTCGATGGCGACCTCGATCACCGGGGCCGGGAACGTCATCGACTCCAGCACGACCGGGTCGCTCTGGACGCACAGCGTCTCGCCGGTGGTGGTGTCCTTCAGGCCCATCACGGCGACGATCTGCCCGGCGCCGACCGACGCGATCTCCTCACGCTTGTTCGCGTGCATCTGGTAGATCTTGCCGATCCGCTCCTTGCGGCCCTTCACCGAGTTGAGCACGGTCGAGCCGGTCTCCAGCTTGCCGGAGTACACGCGCAGGTAGGTCAGCTTGCCCAGGTGCGGGTCCGCAGCGATCTTGAAGGCCAGGGCCGCGAAGGGCTCCTCGTCGTTCGGCTTGCGCTGGAGGATGGTCTCTTCGTCGTTGGGCTTGTGGCCCTCGACGGCCTCGATGTCCAGGGGCGACGGGAGGTACTTCACGACGGCGTCCAGCAGCGGCTGCACACCCTTGTTCTTGAAGGCGGTGCCGGTCAGGACCGGGTTCAGCTTGTCGGCGAGGGTGGCGCGACGGATCGCGGCCTCGAGCTGCGCGACCGTGGGGGTCTCGCCCTCGAGGTACATCTCCATGATCTCGTCGTCGGCCTCGGCGAGCGTCTCGAGCAGCTTCTCGCGCCACTCGGCGGCCTGGTCGGCCAGCTCTGCCGGGATGTCCTCGATCTCGTAGTCCTCACCCATCGCGGTCTCGCCGCGCCAGGTGAGCGCCCGCATGCCGACCAGGTCGACGACGCCGATGAAGTCACCCTCGGCGCCGATCGGGATCTGCAGCACCAGCGGGGTGGAGTTCAGCCGCTCGACGATCATGTCGACGCAGCGGTAGAAGTCGGCACCGGTGCGGTCCAGCTTGTTCACGAAGCACATCCGCGGGACGGAGTACTTGTTGGCCTGGCGCCACACGGTCATGCTCTGGGGCTCGACACCGGCGACGCCGTCGAACACGGCGACGGCGCCGTCGAGGACGCGCAGCGAGCGCTCGACCTCGACGGTGAAGTCAACGTGGCCGGGCGTGTCGATGATGTTGATCTGGTGGTCTTTCCACCAGCAGGTCGTCGCGGCAGACGTGATCGTGATGCCGCGCTCCTGCTCCTGCTCCATCCAGTCCATCGTGGCTGCGCCCTCGTGGACCTCACCGATCTTGTAGGTGATACCGGTGTAGAACAGGATCCGCTCGGTCGTGGTGGTCTTACCGGCATCGATGTGCGCCATGATGCCGATGTTGCGGACCTTGTTCAGGTCGGTGGTGATGTCGACGGCCACCTGAGTGATCCCCTCGGAGTTTTGTTACTCGGGTTGTATGTGTGGGCTGTTTGCCTGCCGGCAGTGGTGGTACGACGACTGGCTCGCCCTTGTGGGGCATCTGCCTGGTCGTCGTACCCCGGTGTCACCAGCGGTAGTGAGCGAAGGCCTTGTTGGACTCGGCCATCTTGTGGGTGTCCTCGCGACGCTTGACCGCGGCACCGAGGCCGTTGGACGCGTCGAGGATCTCGTTCATCAGACGCTCCGACATGGTCTTCTCACGACGGGCCTGCGCGTAGCTGACGAGCCAGCGGAGGGCGAGCGTGGTCTGACGCGCGCCGCGGACCTCGACCGGGACCTGGTAGGTCGCGCCACCGACGCGGCGGCTGCGGACCTCGAGGGCGGGGCGGACGTTGTCGAGCGCACGCTTCAGGGTGACGACCGGGTCGGTGCCGGTCTTCTCTCGGCAACCCTCGAGGGCGCCGTAGACGATGCGCTGGGCAACCTGCTTCTTGCCGTCCTGCAGCACCTTGCTGACGAGCTGCGTGACGACGGGGCTGCCGTAGACGGGGTCTACGTCGAGCGGACGCTTCGGGGCGGGACCCTTGCGCGGCATTAGCTCTTCTCCTTCTTCGCGCCGTAACGGCTGCGAGCCTGCTTGCGGTTCTTCACGCCCTGCGTGTCGAGCGAACCGCGGATGATCTTGTAGCGGACACCGGGAAGGTCCTTCACACGACCGCCGCGCACGAGCACGATCGAGTGCTCCTGGAGGTTGTGGCCGACACCGGGGATGTACGCCGTGACCTCGATGCCGCTCGACAGGCGCACGCGGGCGACCTTGCGGAGGGCGGAGTTCGGCTTCTTCGGAGTGGTCGTGTAGACACGCGTGCACACGCCACGTCGCTGGGGCGAACCCTTCAGAGCGGGCGTCTTGTTCTTCGACACCTTGT
>CAWHPY010000005.1:0-7198 GCA_963831375.1 uncultured Actinomycetota bacterium
CCGAGGCGCGGCTGATTCGACGCATTCAGCCGGCCGGTGCGACCGCCCACTACGAGTCCAGGGTTGGAGACAACCACCACCACCTCGTGTGCCGGTCCTGCGGCGGCATCGTCGATGTCGACTGCGCCGTCGGCCACGCTCCCTGCCTGACCGCCTCTGACGACAACGGCTACGTGGTCGACGAGGTAGAAGTCGTTTACTGGGGCACCTGCCCCGAGTGCGCCGCTAAGAAGAATTGCCCAGCCACCCAGTTCCGAAGGAAAGAGATGACCGACACCCAGAACGACGTCTCGTCCAGCGCCCAGGGCGTGGACGATAGCGAGGCAGGCGGCTGCCCGGTCGCGCATGACTCCGCGACCGCGACCGGCAGCGAGAGTGAAAACCCGGCGATCGACTCGCCCAAGCCGAAGACCGGTGGTCGCCCGCACTCGAACCGGGATTGGTGGCCCAACTCGCTCGATCTCTCGGTGTTGCACGCCCACTCCTCGAAGGGCAACCCGCTGGGCGAGAGCTTCAGCTACGCAGAAGAATTCAAGAAGCTGGACGTCGAGGCGCTCAAGCGGGACATCACCGAAGTGCTCACCACCTCCCAGGACTGGTGGCCGGCCGACTTCGGCCACTACGGCGGCCTGATGATCCGGATGAGCTGGCACGCGGCAGGCACCTACCGGATCGGCGACGGGCGCGGCGGGGCCGGCGACGGCGGCCAGCGGTTCGCTCCGTTGAACAGCTGGCCCGACAACGCCAATCTCGACAAGGCCCGCCGGCTGTTGTGGCCGGTCAAGCAGAAGTACGGCCAGCAGATCTCGTGGGCCGACCTGCTGGTGCTCGCCGGGAACGTCGCTCTGGAGTCGATGGGGTTCAAGACCTACGGCTTCGGCTTCGGCCGCGTCGACGTTTGGGAGCCCGAAGAGATCTTCTGGGGTCCGGAGGACGCCTGGCTGGGTGACGAGCGCTACGTCTCCGACGATTCGATGGCCGAAGGCGTCGGCGCGACCGAGATGGGACTCATCTACGTCAACCCCGAAGGTCCTCGCGGCAGTGGCGACTTCCGGGCAGCGGCCCACTTCATCCGGGAGACCTTTGCCCGGATGGCCATGAACGACGAGGAGACCGTGGCCCTGATCGCCGGCGGCCACACCTTCGGCAAGACGCACGGCGCAGCCCCGGCCGACGACCACATCGGTCCGGAGCCTGAGGGCGCTCCGCTGGAGACGCAGGGCCTGGGCTGGCTGAACACCAGCGGTAGCGGCAAGGGCCCCGACACCATCACCAGCGGCCTCGAGGTCACCTGGACCGACAAGCCGACGCAGTGGAGCAACCGCTTCTTCGAAATCCTCTTCGGCCACGAGTGGGAACCCGAGACCAGCCCCGGCGGGGCGAAGCAGTGGGTCGCCAAGGACGCCGAGGACATCATTCCCGACGCCTACGACCCGGCCAAGAAGCACAAGCCGACGATGCTCACCACCGACTTGTCGCTGCGCTTCGACCCCGTCTACGAGCCGATCTCCCGCCGCTTCATGGAGAACCCCGACGAGTTCGCCTTGGCCTTCGCCAAGGCCTGGTACAAGCTGCTGCACCGTGACATGGGTCCGGTCAGCCGCTTCCTGGGACCTTGGGTCGCTGAGCCGCAGCTGTGGCAGGACCCGGTGCCGACAGTCGACCACCCGCTCGTGGGCGACGCCGAAATAGCCGCACTCAAGGCGAAGATCCTGGACTCAGGCTTGACGACCGCACAGCTGGTCTCCACCGCCTGGGCCTCCGCTGCAAGCTACCGGTCGACCGACAAGCGCGGCGGCGCCAATGGCGCACGGATTCGGCTGGAGCCGCAGCGCAGCTGGGAGGTCAACCAGCCGGCGCAGCTCGGGGCGGTGCTGGACACCCTCGAGAGCGTCCAGCGTGAGTTCAACGCATCGGGCGGCGTGCAGATCTCTCTCGCCGACCTGATCGTGTTGGCCGGCTCCGCGGCCGTGGAGAAGGCGGCGCGCGACGCCGGCGTGGAGGTGACCGTGCCGTTCCATCCGGGACGCACCGACGCCACCCAGGAGCAGACCGATGTCGAGTCGTTTGCAGTTCTCGAGCCGCGCGCCGACGGGTTCCGCAATTACCTGCATAGTGGCGAAAAGCTCCAGCCGGAGACGCTGCTCGTCGATCGCTCCTACATGCTCAACCTGACCGCGCCCGAGATGACCGTCCTCGTCGGCGGTCTGCGTTCCCTCGGCAACAATGTCGGCGGTGCCCAGCACGGGGTCCTGACCGACCGGCAGGGTGTGCTGACCAACGACTTCTTCATCAACCTGCTCTCCCCGGGCACTCAGTGGAAGGCGTCGGAGTCCGACGAGCACATCTATGAAATCCGTGACGTGACGACCGGAGAGGTCAAGTGGACGGCCACCGAGGTCGACCTCATCTTCGGCTCCAACTCCCAGTTGCGGGCCCTCGCGGAGGTCTACGCCAGCCAGGACGCCACCGACCGGTTCGTCACCGCTTTTGTCGCCGCGTGGACGAAGGTGATGGAGCTCGACCGCTTTGATCTAGCCTGACCCAGCTACAAGTCACGAGCCGAGGGCTCGTTCGTGCGACCTTGGGCAACCGAGGTCGTTCGCGCGAACTCAGATCTTGCCGTGGCCTCGCCCTTGATATAGGAAGCCCTTGTGGAGCAGGGACGATTCAGGGTCGGGCTGCGCGTGTCGGACGTCACCGAGGCGGCGCGCTTCTACCGTGGCCTCGGCTTCACCGAGGTCGGGACTGTCCCCGGCGACGACGGTCGAGCGGTGATGACGATCCTGGAGCGGGAGGGAGTGCTGCTGCTCGTCGACGCCCTAGTCGGAATGCCGTTCGCCCCGACGGAGCGCGAACGCAACGTACAGAACGGGCCCCGCGGGCTGGGCGTCGCGCTGGGGCTCGGCGTAGACGATCTCGCGGCCACCTACGTCTACTGCCGCGCTCAGGGCTGCACGATCACCGCGGAACCAGCCGGCACCGCCTACGGCGACAGGGTCTTCGAGTGCATCGACCCGTTCGGCTATCTGTGGGAGGTGTCGCAGCCGGTCGCCGTAGTGCCAGTCGCAGGAGGCGCTACGCGTCCTCCACGAGGAGTGGTCCGAAGACTCCACCCGCGAACAGGCTCGTCCATAGCGCTCCTGTACATCAGCCGCGAGCCTCCGTGGCTCGGAGCGCAAGACGACCGTCTAGCGGGCGGCGAGCGGCAGCCGTTGAGCACTTGGCGCTCAACCATCGTCCACCGGGCCGCCCACGGATCTCCGACGGCTAGAAACCGCTGGCAGATTCTCGGCCGAGGCGACAGGGCGGCGCGCATGCCCGAAGTCGTGTTGCCGCTGACAGTGCAGAACGGGGGTCGAACAACATCTCGGCGAGAACGCACGGTCAAGGAGCACGCCAACTGCCCCGGACGCGCTGCCGTAGTGCCCGACTTCGACCCCACCGAGCCGCGCCACTACTGCCTCGACCCCAGTTAGCGAAGCGCGTTCAGCTCGTCGAGGGTGCGATGGCCGCGCTTGACCACCCCTGGAACGACATCGTGGCGCCCTTCACGGATGGGGACCTCGAGCATGTGGAGGATCTGTGTCGCTGCGAGCACCGCCGCCCCCTCCCAGCCGACCAGGTCGAGGATTCTCGTCCACAGCCGTCTTCGGACACCGTCCAGCGGATCCTGGAAGGTTAACCACACGAGGTTGATGAGATCAGTCGCCCGCGTGCCGCTACCTGCGTTCCCGATATCCACGACCGCCACCACCGCTCCGTCCCGGACCAGGACATTGCTGGGGTTGAGATCGGTATGGACCATGTCAGGTGCCTCTCGTGGTGGTGGGACGTCGGCACACACGAGCCGCAGGCGCTCGACCAAGGCCGACACCACGGAGGAATACCCCGAGAGCCCGGCCACGGACTGGCGGAGAAGCGACTGCTCCGGCGTCTCGTTGAAATCCAGCCCGGCGACAGCCGATTCCTGACCGGTGGCGACCCGCCAGGCGTACGACCAGTGGTCGTAGGGCTCGGAGGCTTGGCCAGCCTGGAGTTCGATGATCTCCATCAGCTGCTCAACGAGGGACGGGGTCAGCGCTGGCGCGGGAGCCGCGTCAACGAAGTCCATCAGATGCCATACATGAGTGGCTGTGGCCCCCACTCCGAGCCAGGCCGGGGTGGGATAGCCGTGCCTACGCATGTGCTCGACCACTCTCTGGGCTCGCAACGTCTCGTCCAGTTGGTTGGGGTGTGCCCGGGGCACTGCTTTGAGCACTGCATATTCCCTTCCGGCCAACTGGACGCGCATGGCACCCCCATTGAGACCTCCGGGTAGGCGACTAAGAAGTGTGACCTCTGCCCCGACCACGCTGGCCACGTCGTCCAGGACCTGACGGCCCTCTCTGCCATCGATCGTGTCGGGACACCCGATAGTGATCGTCATAGCGTCACTGTCACGAAGTAGATGACCCATCGCATGCTCCCGGTCGGCTTCGGTCGAGGGTTGTTTCAAAGCCACGCTACGCCCGGAAGCTGACACAGACTCGAACATTTGACACCGCACAGCTGTGCTCCTTAGCCCTTGACCAACCGTCCGTAAGCCGTCGGTCTCGCGGGCTGATCCGCCAGCCGGCCCAGACGTGTTCAGGGCTGAAACCGAACGCGTATCGCGTCGATCAGGTGCGCGGATCGGCGCAGCTTCGCCCACCACGGAAGCTCTGGATCGATCATTTATGGGCGTTGTTCGTTCTGAATCATTGCCTGGCGAGCGTTTTCATCGTCACTAGCGGACCGTCGTGCGGGACGCACGCAGAGCGACCAGTAAGCGGCTACCTGCGGGTGAAGAGCAGCTCATCACGACTTCCGGTGAGCTGAAGACCAAGCGGCTTGAAGTTGTCAATCCAGCCCGGATGCTGCTTGGGGGGCTTGCCTTTGCCGGTCCCGAACTTCGCCGCCTTGTTGCTGACGTAGACGTCCCGGCCGCCCTTGACCGACTGCGAGACGGCCACCCAGAACCGCTCCCTTGCCTCCGGCATGCCGCCGCCTCACTTCATCCGCGAATACTTCCCGACCATCTCGGCGACCCACGGCACAGACATGTCACCCATGCGTATCCGCGGACGCCAGCTGCGGTGCGCTTTCCGACAGCCTTCGCGATGTCGCTGGGAACGCTCGTGTCAATACTGCCGATTCGCGTCCAGGGGTCCGGCTCGACGTCCGGGTTGCCGACTGGTCGTGTGGCCTCCAGGGAGATCCAGACGTCGTATGACATGCGCAGAGTAAGCACGAGCGCGCACGCGGCGCGTGACAGGACTGCCGCGCAGGGTGGGGTGCCGCTGCGGTCGCGTCGTTCTTCCCCGATCGAGCGTCTGGGGATCTGGTTGAGGGCGCAGAGGTGGCATGGGAGTTCGACCATGTGGGTGCGCAGGTGCATCTGCACGTGACAGCCGTCGAGCGACCCGACAGCATCGACTTTTGACTGGGACGCGGCGGGTGACGCGTTCAAGACCGTAACGTTCGACCTCGAGGCCGACGCCGATGGCTCGGCGACCCGGGTCTCGGTAACCGAGTCGCCGTGCTCGGAGGACGGGGACGGGGGCGCCCTCGCCGTTCAGCCGGCGGCTGGCTGGTCGGAGTTCCTCTGTTACCTCAAGGCTCGTCTCCAGTTCGACATCGAACTCCTCCGCACGGTCGTACCCCGCCGGGGAGCGGCTGAGCCTCGATCCGTGGAGGGATCGCGCAGCGGGAACATGGCGGGACAGACCATCATGAGGGGGCCGAGGGCGTCGCCGATGCCTCGCCATCAGGCGTTGCGGTGGGGAGAGGGATGGGCAGTGGGTCATGGCGCGGCATGCATGCGGCCTTGTGACCCGTCGGTCTCAGGCCAACACCTCGCGGAGCCTGGCCGCGAACGCCTCTGGCTGGCCGGGGAAGTCACCCTCGGCGCTGGTGAAGCCGGCGTGGTGGCTGGGGAAGAGGTCCACCTCGCGGCCCAGACGCTGGGCCAGGCCGTATCCGCCGCGCGCGGCGATCTCCTGGCCGGAGTCGGCGCCGACCGCCACATGCAGACGCTTCCCGAGGGCGGCGAGCGCGGTGTAGTCCGGCACGTAGGCGTTGCAGGCCGGCATGTTGCGCATCAGCGGGTTGGTGCGGTCCCCGTCGTCCTCGGCGCTCATGCCGAATGCGGCCGGGTCGGGCGCCGGGCGGTCGAGGTAGTCGGCCGGCAGCGGCTCGGGTCGCATCACGAGTGCGATGAACTTGGCCATGGCGGGGCCGTTGCCGGCGCGGTCGTAGGTGTTGCGGATGTCGGTGCAGGCGGCCAGCACAACATCGCCGTCGGCGAGCGCGTCGACGAACGGCGGCTCGTGGACGACCGCGCATCGGACGTCGTCGGGGTGGGCCTCGAGCAGGGCCAGGAGGCAGATCGCCCCGCCGCTGGAGCCGAACGCGTCGACCGGACCCACCCCGAGCGCCTCGATGACGCGGTGTAGGTCGTCCGCGTGCTGCCCGGGCGTCAGCGGGCTGGTGCCGGTCGGATTGCGGCCCGCCCCGCGTGGATCGATGGTCACCACGGGCCGGTCCTGGATCTCGGCGGCGAGCGCGGCGAAGGCGGCTGCCTCCATCGGGTTGGCGAAGGCCAGGAGGGCGGGCCGGTCGGGCGTCGCGGCGGACAGGTCGCCGTACACGTCGTAGTTGATGGTGTCCTCACCCTCACCGATGGTGTGAGTGGTGACGGTGGGCTGATGCGTCTCGGTCATGCCACTTTCGACCTGCCTTGCGGCCCAAACTCATCGCCAGGCGACATGTGGGAGCACCAAGGCCGCACCGGCCGGCCCGCCACCACAGCCTCGACGTCCACACCAGCCAACGGGCCGGTCACCTCGTCGCCGCGCTCGTCAAGGTAGCGAACCTCGACATCCAGCAGGCCTCGCGACGCCATACCCGAAGCATCGCCGCAGATGACAACTACCCGAGAAGAACAGTGGCACGGCGAGAAATGACGTGCGAGAGACGAGGCAGACAGCGAGAGAGACAAGCTCAGCAGGGCATGTGGTCTGAGCTTTGCCGCCGAGTGATCATAATTGTGGTCATGACCGTGACAACGTTCGCCAACGCCAAGGCGCGCTGCTCCAGATCGTAGCCTCTGCTGAGGCGACTCACGAACGCCACAACGATCACGAACGGCCGTCCAACTGTCGTCATCATAGCTGCT
>CAWHPY010000006.1:0-403536 GCA_963831375.1 uncultured Actinomycetota bacterium
CGCGTAGTCCACGCGGAAGTGGTTCGGCTCCACCATCACGTAGCGGTGGCCCCACTGCAGCTGCTTGCCCATTTCGCCTCCTCAGGTCTCATCTGGTCGCTTGCATGACTCTGACTGATTGTCGGACAATCCGACGAGATTCATTGTGTGGCGGGCTGGGGGCACATTGCAACTCTTTGTCGGACAACTTGTTCAACGTCACGTGTGCGTGTGGTGGGATGGATCTCTCAGCCCGAGCCGAGGAGGCAGGCGACCCGTCATGGCAGGACCCAGCACAGCCGGCAACGCGTCCAGCGGCCCGTTCGACAACCTGAGCCTGGAACACTCCTCCACGGTCGACCGGGTCGCCGACGAGCTGCGCCGGGCCCTGTTCGACGGCGAGCTGGAACCCGGTACGCCGCTACGGGAGATCGCGCTCGCGGAGGCGATGGGGGTCTCCCGTTCCACGATCCGGGAGGCCCTGGCCGTCCTGGTCAACGAAGGGGTCGCCACCCGCGCCCCGAACCGCGGCGTCTACGTGACCGAGCTCGACCCCGAGTCCGTGCGCGACGTGTGCCGCTCCCGGGCCGTCCTCGAGATCGCCGGTGTGCGTCGGTGGGCGACGGCCAGCGAGGAGGCCCGCCAGGGCGTGCGCCAGGCGCTGCTCGACTTCACGACCGCCGCCCGGTCCGACGCGAGCCGGGCGGAGCTGACCGCCGCGCACCTCGCGATCCACCGGTCCCTGGTCGGCGCTGACCGAGTCACAACGGCTGATGACGCTGGCCGACTCGCTGTCCGCCGAGGTGCGGCTCGGGCTGGCCAAGGTCGACCGGATCCGCCGCAACGTGGGTGACCAGGTCACCTCGCACAGCGCCCTGCTCGACCTGCTCGAACGCGGCGACCTCGAGACCGCCGCCACCGAGCTGCAGCACCACCTCGAACACGCCGAGACCTCCATGCTCGACGCGCTGCACCTGTCACATTCGTCCTGACCTGGCAGTATCGGCAACGTGAAGTTTCTGATCTGGGTCGTGGTCAACGCGCTGGCGCTGGCCATCGCGACATGGCTGCTCGAGGGAATCCGGATCACCGGGAGCTCCAACGAAGACCGGATACTCACCCTGGTGCTCGTCGCGCTGATCTTCGGCGTGATCAACGCCGTGCTCGGCCCGGTCGATCAAGCTGCTGTCGCTGCCGTTCATCATCCTCACGCTCGGCCTGCTGCTGCTGGTGATCAACGCCCTGCTGCTGATGCTGACCAGCTGGATCTCGGAGGAGTTCGGCCTGGGCTTCCACGTCGACGGGTTCTGGACCGCGGTGTTCGGTGCCATCATCGTGACGGTGTCCACCTGGATCCTCGAAGCCGTGCTCCCCTCCGGTGACTGACCCGATGGGACAGCCCGCCACGGCTCAGGCGCTGCCCCCGCGTCGGTCGCCCCGTCCGCCGTACCGCATCGCCGTGGTCTGTCTCGGCAACATCTGCCGCTCACCGATGGCTCAGGTGGTGCTCGCGGGAAGGCTGGCGCGGGCCGGGCTCAGCAACGAGGTGGAGGTGGTCAGCGCCGGCACCGGCGACTGGCACGTCGGCAACCCGATGGACCGGCGGGCGGCAGCAGCGCTGACCGCGCACGGGTACGACGCGTCGCGGCACCGCGCGCAGCAGTTCGACGACCGCCTGGTTCGACGAGTGCGACCTGATCCTGGCGATGGACGCCGACAACCGGTCCGAGATCACGGCGCTGGCAGGTGCGGCCGGCGCCGACCGGGTCCGGATGTTTCGGGACTTCGACCCGCGCGCGCCGCGCCGCCGACCGCGACGTGCCGGACCCGTACTACGGCGGCGACGACGGCTTCGACGCGGTGCTGGCGATGGTGGAGCGAACCGCGGCAACCCTTGTCACCGCCCTCGAGCACGAGGTGGCCGAGGGCTGACATGGCGCGGATGGGGACGATCGCGAACCGGGCGGAGGCACTGCTCGGGACGGCGGTGGTCGCCACCACGCCGGTCGCCGGCGGGGACATCTGCACCGCGACCCGGCTCCGGCTGTCCGACGGCAGGTCCGCCCTGGTCAAGACCCGGGCGCACGCACCGGCCGACTTCTTCCGCACCGAGGCGCGCGGCCTTCAGTGGCTCGGCTCGACGTCCGGGGCGGACGTGCCGGAGGTGCTCGCCGTCGAGGAGGACTGCCTGATCCTGCAGTGGGTCGAGGCCGGCCGACCGTCGGCGGAGGCAGCCGAGCACCTCGGCCGCGCGCTCGCGGTCACCCACCAGACCGGGTCGCCGGTCTTCGGCACCCAGGCGGGCACCGACGGGTACATCGGCACGCTCCCGATGCCGAACCGGGCCGCCGCGACCTGGCCGGAGTTCTACGCCACCCGACGGATCCTGCCGTACCTCAAGCTGGCCCGGGACCGGTCCATGATCTCCCCGGCCGATGCCGACGTGGTCGAGTCCGTCGTACGCCGCATCGTCGGGCTGGCCGGACCGGGTGAGCCGCCGGCCCGGCTGCACGGCGACCTGTGGTCCGGGAACGTGCTCTGGGGACAGGACTCCCGGGCGTGGCTGGTGGACCCCGCGGCGTACGGCGGGCACCGGGAGACCGACCTGGCGATGCTGGCGTTGTTCGGGCTGCCGCAGCTGCAGCGGATGCTCGACGCCTACCAGGAGGCGACCCCGCTCGCCGAGGGCTGGGAGGACCGGGTGGCGCTGCACCAGCTGTTCCCGCTGCTGGCGCACGCCTGCATGTTCGGCGGCGGGTACGGTGCCCGCGCCGCTGAGGCCGCCCGCTCCCTGCTCTGAGCTGGCCCCAGCTTCCCCAAGGCACCATCGTGGAGCGGCACTCCCCTCGCTGAACTCATCGTGGGAAGTGCAGGTCCACCAGGGGACCATGGTGAAACTGGGGGGAGCCGGCTGAGGTTCTAAGGCAGGTCTCAGGTCGAGATGGCACTCTTGGTTCCGTGGCCACACCCAGCACCGACAACGCACACCGTGTCCTCGTCGTCGACGACGACCGCGCGGTGCGGGAGTCGCTGCGCCGCTCCCTGGAGTTCAACGGTTACCGGGTCAGTCTGGCCAGTGACGGAGCGGAGGCGCTCGCCAGCATCGGCGGCAGCCCCCCGGACGCGCTGGTCATCGACGTGATGATGCCGCGGCTCGACGGCATCGAGACCACCCGCGCGCTGCGCACCGCGGGCAACGACCTGCCGATCCTGGTGCTCACCGCGCGCGACTCCGTGGGTGACCGGGTCGAGGGCCTGGACGCCGGCGCCGACGACTACCTGACCAAGCCGTTCGCACTCGAGGAGCTGCTTGCCCGGCTCCGCGCGCTGCTGCGGCGTGCGCACAACCCGGCCGAGAACGAGATCGACGAGCTGCTCGCGTTCGCCGACCTGACCCTGAACCCGGCGACCCGGGAGGTACGACGGGCGGGGCGGTCGATCGACCTGACCCGCACCGAGTTCGCCCTGCTGGAGATGTTCCTGCGCCGGCCCCGGCGGGTCCTCGACCGTTCGTTCATCCTCGAGGACGTGTGGGGCTACGACTTCCCCACCACCGCCAACTCACTCGAGGTGTACGTCGGCTACCTACGCCGCAAGACCGAGGCCGAGGGTGAGGCACGGCTGATCCACACGGTCCGTGGGGTCGGCTACGTGCTCAAGGATGGCCTGATGGGCCTGCACTACAGACGATCCCTGGCGAGCCGGGTCACCCTGCTCGCCACGATCGCGGTCGGCCTGGCCGTGGCCTTCGTGGCGGCGGCGGCGTTCATCACCGTGCGCGTGCAGATGCACGAGACCCTCGACGAGTCCCTGCTCGACCGGGCCAGTGCCGCGGCAAGCAGCAACACGCTCAGCGTGCTGAGCCAGCGAGAGGTGCCGTCCTGGATGCTCGGCGCGGCCGACGTACGCATCGGTTTCGTCGACGTCGAACGCGGAGCGTCCACCGTCGACCGCGGCTCACAGCTGCAGCTCGGCACACCGGAGATCGCCGTCGCCCGCGGCGAGGCCCGCTACTCGATCCGCACCATCGCGGCCGACGACGGTCGATACCGCGTGGTCGCGGTTCCCACCCAGCAGCCCGGCGTAGCCCTCGTCCTCGCACAGTCGCTGAGGTCGACCGAACGGACCCTGGAGAAGCTCGGCATCGTGCTGGCGCTGTTCGGCCTGGCCGGTGTCATCGCCGCCACCTTCGCCGGCTGGGCGGTGGCCCGCAACGGCCTCCGACCGGTACGGCGGCTCACCTCCGCGGCCGAGGAGATCGCCCGCACCGAGCAGCTGAACCCGATCGAGGTCGAGGGGAACGACGAGATCGCCCGGCTCGCGTCGGCGTTCAACGCGATGCTCGCCGCGCTGTCCGCGTCGCGCGACCGGCAGCGACAGCTGGTGGCCGACGCTGGTCATGAGCTGCGCACCCCGCTGACCTCGCTGCGCACCAACCTCGACCTGCTGGTGCAGGCCGACAAGCGCGGTGGCCTGTCGGAGACCTCGCGCAACGAGCTGCTCGAGGACGTCCGGTTCCAGATCGAGGAGCTCACCACCCTGATCGGCGACCTGGTCGAGCTGGCCCGGGACGAGCCGCTCCCGGTCACGGTCGAGGCGGTCGACCTCGCCGAGATCACCGACCGGGCCGTGGCACGGGTACGCCGTCGCGCGTCGAGCCTGGACTTCGACGTACGCACCAACCCCTGGTGGGTGATGGGTGAGCCGCACGCCCTCGAGCGCGCCCTGACCAACCTGCTCGACAACGCCGCCAAGTGGAGCCCGCCGCTCGGCGTCGTCACGGTGACCCTCGACCAGGGCACCCTGATGGTCGCCGACCAGGGCCACGGCATCGCCGAGGAGGACCTGCCGCACGTGTTCGACCGGTTCTACCGGTCCGCGGAGTCGCGCACCCTGCCCGGGTCCGGGCTCGGACTGTCCATCGTCCGGCAGGTCGCCGAGCGCCACGGCGGCGTGGTCCGCGCCGGTCGGTGGGACGACGGCGGCGCGGCGCTCTTCCTGGAGATTCCCGGTTCAGAGGAGCCGCCGTCTCCCCAGGACGTCGACGACACCGTGACTTTTGCCGAGTCGTAAGGGCACTCTCAGCGCGGTCTAAGGTTGCTGCCCCATTGTTGTATGTATGAACGAGGAAAACGACGACACCCAGAAGATCCCTGCCACCGAGAACACCCACCGGTACGGGCCTCCCGAGCAGGGCCAGTCCTACCCGCAGGCAGGGCCGCCTCCGTCGTACTCCCAGCCACCGCACGGCGCAGACCAACTCGGGGAGCAGCCGGGTCCGTTCGGGTTCTACGGGCAGCCGTCACAGAGCGGACCCCGCCGCCAGACCAAGCCGAGCAGTGCGTTCACCGCCGGCATCCTCGCCGCTGCCCTGGTCGTCGGTGGGCTGGGTGGCCTGGCCGGTGCCGCAGGCTTCGCCGCGGTGGACTACCTGAACGGCGACGGCACCTCCGCGGCGTCCCCGCCGGTCAGCAACGCCGAGGTGTCGGACCGGAAGGACACCACCGCCGAGCCCGGCTCCGTCGAGGATGTCGCGAACTCCGTGCTCCCTTCCGTGGTGAAGATCTCCGTACAGGGGGCGCAGGGCGAAGGCTCCGGATCGGGCGTCATCATCAGCTCCGACGGGGAGATCCTCACCAACAACCACGTCGTCGAGGTGGCGGCGAGCGGCGGCTCCCTCTCGGTGAACTTCAACGACGGGTCGGCCGCGACGGCCGAGATCGTCGGGACCGACCCGGTGACGGACCTCGCGGTCATCAAGGCGCAGGACGTGTCCGGGCTGACCCCGGCCACGATCGGCGAGTCCGGCAACCTCGACGTCGGCGAGGAGGTGGTCGCGGTCGGCTCACCGTTCGGGCTCGAGGCCACGGTGACCAGCGGCATCGTGTCGGCCCTCAACCGCCCGGTGTCCGTGGGGTCGTCCGGTCCAGACGCGACGGCCACGACCTATCCGGCGATCCAGACCGACGCCGCGATCAACCCCGGCAACTCCGGGTGGCCCGCTGGTGAACGGCCAGGGCGAGGTAGTCGGCATCAACTCCTCGATCCGCACCTCGGGTTCGATGGGGGAGGGCGGTTCGATCGGTCTCGGCTTCGCGATCCCCATCGACAAGGTGCTGCCGATCGTGCAGCAGCTGCGCGACGGCGAGACGCCCACGCACGCCCGGCTCGGGGTCACCGTCACCGACGCCTCCAGCGAGAACGGGCTGCTCAGCGGCGCGGGTATCTCGTCGGTGAACAACGGCTCGGCCGCGACGAGGCAGGCCTCCGCACAGGGGATGTGGTGACCAAGGTGAACGACGAGCTGATCTCGAGCTCGGACTCCCTGGTCGCCACGATCCGCGGCTTCCGTCCCGGCGACACGGTCACCCTGACCGTCGTACGCGGCGGCGACGAGACCAGCACGGTCGACGTCACCCTGGACAGCGACGAGGGTTCGCCCACCTCCTGAGCCATCCCCGCAAACCTGGCCCGCCGGCCCCCTCGTCGGCGGGCCGGCCCATGCCCGGGCGGGGGCGCGGTCAGTCCAAGGCGGTGAGGAGGCGGGCGGCCTTCCACAGCGTCTCGTCGTACTCGCTCTGCGCGTCCGACCGCACCGTGATCCCACCGCCCGTGCCGAGCAGGTACCCCCAGTCCTGTTCCGGGCCGGGGGTCGCGACCAGGGTCCGGATCACCACGCCGAGGTCGGCACGCCCATCGCCGCTGACCCAGCCGAGCGCGCCGGCGTACACGCCGCGCGGTGTGGTCTCGACGTCGGCGATGATCTGCATCGTCCGGAGCTTCGGCGCACCGGTCATCGACCCGGCCGGGAACAGTGCCCGCAACGCCTGCACCGTGCCGATGCCCGGTCGTAGGTGACCCCGGACCGTCGAGACGAGCTGGTGCACGCTGGCGTAGGACTCCACCTGCATCAGCGCCGGAACCGTCACCGTGCCGGGCTCGCAGACCATGGACAGGTCGTTGCGCAGCAGGTCCACGATCATCAGGTTCTCGGCTCGGAACCGCGGGTCCGTGGCGAGCGCGTGCCGGTGCCGCTCGTCCTCCTCCGGGGTATCGCCGCGGGGGGTGGTGCCCTTGATCGGCTTGGTCTCCACCCACCGGTGCCGGTCGATGGTGGCGAACCGTTCCGGGCTGGAGCTGAGCACGCGGACCCCGCGGTGCTGCAGGAAACCGGCGTACGGCGCGGGGTTGATGTCGCGCAGCCGGAGGTAGGCCGTCACCGGATCCACCGTGGACCGCAGGGCCTGCCGGTAGGTCAGGTTCACCTCGTAGGAGTTGCCGAGCCGCAGCTGCTCCTGCACCCGGTCGAACCAGCCGACGTACTCCCCCCAGTTGTCGGGCGCCCGTGGGCCTACGGCACCGCCGCCGCCTGGCAGCTCGGGGGGAGACGGGTGGTCGAAGACCAGTGGGTTGCGTACCCGCATCCACATCGCGTCGGGCACCCGCAGCTCGGCTGTCGAGGCTGTTGAGGCGGTCGAGGCTGCCGTGACCCGGGCGGGGAGGTCGGGCCGGCAGGCGTAGCCGAGGTAGCCGACCCAGCTCACCGACGGGTCGCCGTCGTCGCGCGCCATCTCGGTCGTCAGCACGTCGAAGACGTCGTCGCCCACGACCTCGTCCACGCCGCCGGCGTGCCGGCTGACCTCGCGACGCGCGGCGTCGTAGGTGAGCGAGACGTCGTCGTCCTCGAGCCAGCCGATCAGGGACCGGCGACCCGACCAGTCGCGTGAGCCACCGCCGTCGAGCCAGAACATCCGCTGATGGCTGCCCGCGACGTCGCGGAACGCGGTGACCGGATCGGGCCAGGTCACGAGAGCTCGAGGAAGTTCGCGACCATCGCCGCACCGTGCTCGGTGAGGATCGACTCGGGGTGGAACTGCACGCCCCACAAGGGCTTCGTGCGGTGCGCGACACCCATCACCACACGACCTCCGGCACCCTCGCACCACGCCGTCTCCTCGAGTACGACGGGCAGGGTGGTCGCCGCGAGGGAGTGGTACCGGACCGCGGCGAACCCCTGCGGTACCCCCGCGAACAGGCCGGTCCCCCGGTGCTCGATGACGGCGACCTCGCCGTGCGCGGGCTCCACCTGGGCCACGTGTCCGCCGTACACCGAGACCAGGCCCTGCATCCCCAGACAGACACCGAGCACCGGCACCGTAGCGCCGAGCAACAGCGACCGGCCGATCGAGAAGTCGCTGTCCGAGTCCGGGGTTCCCGGGCCGGGGGAAAGCACGATGTGGGAGAAGCCCGCGTCGAGCAGGGAGAGGGCGCTCACCTCGTCGTGCTCTACGACGTCGGGGAGCACGCCGCTGACCGAGGCGATCAGGTGCACCAGGTTGTAGGTGTAGGAGTCGTGGTGGTCGACGACCACCACGGTCGGCGTGGTCATCGCGGTGGGCACGGTCATCGCGGTCGGTTCCGGCAGCGCTGAAACGCACGGTCGCGATAACCGGTCGTGGCGACCCCCTGTTGCGACCTCAAGGGCCGGTTCCGCGCAACAGCAGGTCGGTGCGACCCGTTGTTGCGCCCCGGCGTCATGACAGCAGCTCGAGGACCAGGTCGTGGATCAGCTCGTAGCCGTGCTCGGTGAGGATCGACTCGGCGTGGAACTGGACCCCGCGGTAGTGCGGACCGACCACCATGTGGATGTCACCGGACTCCGGGTCCGCGGCAACCCGGACACCCTCGGGCAGCTGGCTCGACGCGCGGCCGACGAAGGTGTTGTAGAACCCGACGTTCTCCTCGCGGCCGTCGAGGCTGACCCGCGACTGCGTGCCCTGGAAGACGATGTCCTTGTAAGCAAGGTCGATGCCGAGCCTGCTGCACAGCACCTGGTGTCCCAGGCACACCGACAGGAAGGGTTGCCCGGACGCCAGGAGGTCGTCGACCGCGGACTCGAACACGGCGATCTTCGGGTGGGCGGACTCGCGCGGGTCCCCGGGTCCGGGGCCGACGATGACCAGGTCGAAGCCGTCGAGCGCACCGGGGGCGAAGTCCTCGTGCCGGACCACGCTCGAGGTCATCCCCATCACGGACAGCACGTGCCGGAGCATGTTCACGAAGTCGTCCTCGCCGTCGAGGATGACCGCGCTCTTCCCCTTGAGCTCGGGCGCCGGCGGAGAGCCGCCCTGGTCGGTGAGCCAGAACTTGCTCAGCCGCTGGTTCCTTGACCCGAGCGCGATCAGCACGTCCTCGTCCTGCGCCAGCTCGGCCACTCCCTCGGGTGCGGAGCCCGCCGGGGGCACGAGGCCGAACGCGCTGAGGATCCCGCCCGCCTTCGCGTGGGTCTCGGCGACCTCGGAGGCGGCATCCGAGTCGCGGACCAGGGTGGCTCCCGCGGTCACCTTGAGGGTGCCGTCGGGTGAGACGTCGGCGGTTCGGATCACGATCGGGGAGTCGGCCGTGGGCTGCCCCTGCGCGTCGCGGCCGAGCAGGGCCAGCGCGGCCCCGTAGTAGCCGCGGCCCTCGGTCTCGTACTTCTTGATCAGCCGGCAGGCGTTCTCGACCGGTGACCCGGTGACCGTCGCGGCGTACATGGTGTCGCGCAGCACCTCCCGCACGTCCCGCGAGGTGCGTCCGGCCAGCAGGTACTCGGTGTGCACCAGGTGCGTCATCGGTTTGAGGAACGGACCGAGCACCTGACCGCCCTCGTTGCAGATGTCGCACATCATCTTCAGCTCCTCGTCGACGACCATGAAGAGCTCGTAGATCTCCTTCTCGTCGGCGAGAAACTCCAGCAGCTTCTCCCTGCGCAGAACGGGATCTCCGAGTCCCTGGAGCCGGAACGTACCGCTGATCGGGTTCATCCGGACGTCACCGCCGTGCACACTGACGTGCCGTTCCGGGCTGGCGCCGATCAGGAACCGGTCGCCGGTGAAGAACACGTAGGTCCAGTAGGCACCGCGCTCCTTCTCCAGCAGCCGGCGGAACACGGTGAGTGCCTTGCGGGTGTCCCAGCCGGCGAGCTTCGCACGGTAGTGGCGCCCGACGACGAGGTTGGCGCCCTCCCCGTTGCCGATCTCGTCGGTGATGATCCGGTCCACCACGACGCCGTACTCCTCGTCGGACGAGTCGAACCCACCGCGGTCCTCGAACTCCACCGGCTCGTCGGGCAGCACCTCGAGCAGGTCGGGCAGCCGCACCTCGGTCTCGGAGTCGATGGTGACCACGGTCAGCGGGGCGCCGTCGTCGTGCACCTCGAACCCGCGCTCGGCGACCTGCCGGTACGGCACCGCGAGCAGCCTGTCGAACCGTCGGCCCGGCTCGGGAGCACCGCCCTCGAGGGGTACGTCGACCAGCCGCTCGAGCTCGCTGCGGGACCCACCCACCAGGGTGACTGTCGCGGAGTCACGGAGCCGGATCGCCGCCCACGCCTCATGCCTCACCAACGCATCGAGCGCGGCCGTGGCTGACGGGCTGACGGGCGTGGTCATGCGCGAACGCTACCAACCGTCAGCCGGTGGAGACGGTCACCATCCGTTGGGTGGCACGGGTGAGTACGACGTACAGGGTGGCCCGGCCGGTCGCGGACTCGGACTCGATCTCCGCGGGCTCCACGACGACGATCCCGTCGAACTCGAGGCCCTTGGTGTCGAGGCCGGTGAGCACCGCGATGCGCGCGTCGTAGCCGCCCCGGGACGCGGAGCCGAGCTCGGTCCACGAGTCCAGCCAGCCCTTCACCTCGCTACGCCTGGCCATCGGGACCACGATGCCGACCGTCCCCTCGACGGATCCGGCGAGCTCGACCACAGCCGCGCGGACGCCCGACTCCAGGTCCTCGACCATCTGCTGGGCCGGCTCGATGCCGGTGGAGCGCACAGCGTTCGGCAGGTCCGCGTCGAGTCCGACCCGGGAGGCGTACGCGGCGGCGTAGTCGTAGATCTCCTGGCTGTTCCGGTAGTTCGTGGAGAGATGGAAGCTGTGCCGCGGCTTGTCGCCGAGGGCCTCCTCCCGGGCGCGTGCGGACTCGTCGGGGACCGGCCAGGACGACTGGGCCGGGTCGCCGACGATCGTCCAGCTGGCACCGCGGCCACGCCGGCCGACCATCCGCCACTGCATCGGGGTGAGGTCCTGGGCCTCGTCGACGAGCACGTGGGCGTACCCGTCGTCCTCCGTGCGGGTGGACGTGCGCGGGCCGGTGGCGTACTCCCGGTCGCTCATCGTGGTGACCTCGGGCATGTTCTCGTCTACGAGGTGGGCCAGCGGGTCGTGCTCCTTCTCGGTCGGCTCGGGAAGGTCGCCGAGCGCATAGCGCAGCTCGTCGAGCAGTGGCACATCCTCGACCGACCACTCGTCCGACACAGTGGCACGGGCACGCGGTGACCGCGGACCGGCTGGGACCTTCGCGGGGGGCGCCGTGTCCGTCGGACTGCCGACCGGGCTCCAGGACTTGGACAGCAGCGCCATGTCCTCCTGGGAGAGCACACCGTCGCCGACACCGGCGAGGAAGTCCGGGTCGTGCAGCCAGCGCAGCACCTCGGTCGCGTCCAGCGAAGGCCACCACGACAACGCGAACCTGACGAACGAGGGGTCGCCGAGCATGACGTCGATGAACTCCTCCTTGCTACGCGCGCGGCCACGTTCGCCGCGGACCTGGCGCCACATCGCGTCGAGCAGCGTCGAGGCCACCCGCGGCAGCTGCCGGTTCCGCTTGCCCTGTGACAGGAGCTGCCGGCGCAGGGCGGACAGCTCCCGGCCGCTGAGCACGATGTTGTCGTCGCGGTAGAACACCCGGAACTCGCGAGGTGCGGACGGGACGGCCTGTCGCGCCGTACGCCGCATCAGCTCGGCCATCCGGGCCGAACCCTTGACGTCGGCGACGGCCGGGTCGTCGTGGCGTACACCCTTGACCCCGTCCACGACCTCGCCGAGCGACCGGAGCGCCACTGCGGTCTCACCCAGGGACGGCAGCACCCGCTCGATGTAGCGCATGAACACGCCGGACGGGCCGACGATTAGCACGCCGCCGCTCTCGTAGCGCCGCCGGTCGGTGTAGAGGAGGTAGGCCGCACGGTGCAGGGCGACGACGGTCTTGCCGGTGCCGGGACCGCCGGAGATCGAGACCACGCCACGCCCGGGCGCGCGGATCGCCTCGTCCTGCTCGGCCTGGATGGTGGCCACGATGGAGTGCATGCTGCGGTCGCGGGCTCGCGACAGCTGCGCCATCAGCGCCCCTTCACCCACGATCGGCAGGTCGGAGTCGGCCTCGGAGTCGAGCAGGTCGTCCTCCACGGCAACCACCGTCGGCCCGGCGCATCGCAGCACGCGGCGCCGGACCACGCCCTGCGGGTCGGCGGCGGTGGCCTGGTAGAACACGGCGGCCGCGGGGGCGCGCCAGTCGATCAGCATCGAGTCACGGTTGTGGTCGCGCAGACCGATCCGGCCGATGTAGCGGGGTGCTTCCTCGAGGTTGTCGAGGTCGAGCCGGCCGAACACGAGGCCCTCGTGGGCAGCGTTCAGCGTGGCAAGGCGTTTCGCGGCCTGGAACACCATGGCGTCACGCTCGACGAGGCCGCCCTCGTGGCCGAGGCGGCCCCGGCCGTGGCCCTCCTTGGCCAACGCCTCGGCGTTCTTCGCCGACTGCTCCAGCTGCCGGTAGACCCGGTCGACGAACTCCTGCTCGTGGGCAATTTCCTGCTCAGCGATCTCTGCTGACAAGCGACTTCACCGTCTCCTGGACGAGTTCCCGTGTAGAAAAAGCAAGTCGCCAACTCTACCCCGGCGAACAGGGGTTATCTGCCGCTTTTCGTCTGCGAGCGGGAGGCCTCGTAGCGTTCGATGAACATCTCGGGTGTGATCTTCGCGATCACCTCGCCGATGACGTCGAGGGGAACCTGGTCGAGGCGCTTGAAGCGGACGCAGGACTTGCCCATGTCGAGCTTCATGCCACGCCTGGCGTACTCCTCACGGAACCAGGTCTCCTCGGGTTCGCTGCCGTAGAGCCCCATCAGGTACAGCGCCATGTGGTTCTTCTGGCTCGCGAGGGCTGCGATCCCGAGCGGCTGCCCGTTGTAGGTGTCCGGGTAGTCCTCGAGCGGGATCCCCCAGCCGATCATCCCGAACCCCATCGCCTCCACGTACCCCGCGGGGAGGTTCGCGTTGACCACGTCGCGTACGGCGCTGATCGACGCACGGCGGTCCTCGGGAAGGCCTGCGAGGTACTCCTCGACGGTGACGGCGTCACTGTGCATGCGCACAGTATGACGGAGGCGGGTACGACGGGCTCGTCTGGAGCAGGTCCCCGCCCGCGTGGTCACGGGCCAGCAGGTACGCCGTGTGCAGCAGCCGGCTGGACCGCGCCGAACTCCGGTCTCGCCCCCATCAGACTCCCCCGTTCGGACGCAGGTCCGAGCTGTTGCGCCCTGGTCGTGGCACCACGAGTGCTCACTTGTCCTTGCCTGTCACTTCTTCCGGTTGAGGAAGGCCAGCATCGCGGCCTTCGCCTCCTCCGACCCGAACAGGCGCGCGGAGAGCTTCGCGAGGTCGTCGCCGTACCGGTCGATCCGTTCGACGAGCGGCTGCCCGATCAGCTTCTTGGTCTCCCGCAACCCCTGCGGGTTGCCCTTGGCGAGCGCCGCACAGATCTCGTCGACCTCGAGGTTGAGCTCGTCTGTGGGAACCGCCTTGGTGACCAGTCCAGTGCGTTCCGCGGCCGTGCCGTCGAAGACCTCACCGGTGAGGAAGGTCAGCGCAGCCGAGCGGTCCGTCATCCGCGGGAGCACGCTGAGCGAGATCGCGGCCGGGGTGAGGCCGAGCCGGACCTCGGTGAACGCGTACGTCGCGTCCTTCGCGCTGACCGCGATGTCGGAGGCGGCGACGATGCCGATGCCACCGGCGCGGACGTTCCCGTGCACCCGGGTGACCACCGGTTTGCCGAAGGTGGCGATCCTGCGTTGCAGGTCGACCAGGACACCGGCCGCCTTCTCCATCCCGTCCTCACGTGCCTCGGACAGGTCCGCCCCGGAGCAGAACGTGGATCCCTCCGCCCTGATCAACACGACCTTGACGGAGTCGTCGGCCTCCGCACGGTCCAGGCCCGCGAGCAGCTCGCCGACCAGCTGCCGGGACAACGCATTCCGGTTGTGCTGGGCGTCGAGGACGAGGGAGGCTACATGGTCGTCGACGCGGTAGTGCACGAGCTCTGACATCTGCGGCTCCTCAGTAGGACTTGGGCAGCCCGAGCGTATGCGAGCCGACGAAGTTGAGGATCATCTCCCTCGAGACCGGCGCGATCCGCGTGGCGCGAGCAGCGACCAGGAGGCCGGCCATGCCGTACTCGGTGGTGATCCCGTTGCCACCATGGGCCTGGACCGCTCGGTCCGCGGCGGCGCAGGCGGCCTCGCCGGCGGCGTACTTCGCCATGTTGGCGGCCTCGCCGGCGCCGAGGTCGTCACCGGAGTCGTAGAGGGCGGCCGCCTTCTGCGTCATCAGCCGGGCCAGCTCGACCTCGATCTTGGACTGCGCAAGCGGGTGCGCCACACCCTGGTGCGCGCCGATGGGGACGCCGAACACCTCGCGTCCCTTGACATAGTCGGTTGCCTTGTCGATCGCGAACCGGCCGATGCCGGTGGCGAAGGCGGCGGCCATGATCCGCTCCGGGTTGAGCCCGGCGAACAGCTGCATGATGCCGGCGTTCTCGTCGCCGACCAGCGCGTCCGCGGGCAGCTTCACGTCGTCGATGAACACCGTGAACTGCTTCTCCGGGCTGACGATCTCCATGTCGATGGGCTGGTACTCGAAGCCGGGAGCGTCGGTGGGCACCACGAACAACGCGGGCTTCAGCTTGCCGGTCCTGGCGTCCTCGGTCCGGGCGACCACCAGCAGCGCACCTGCCTCGTCGACGCCGGAGATGTAGATCTTGCGGCCCTTGAGCACCCAGCCGTCCGCGTCGCGACGCGCGGTCGTGGTGATGTTGTGCGAGTTCGACCCGGCGTCGGGCTCGGTGATCGCGAACGCCATCGTCAGCGTCCCGTCGGCGATGGACGGCAGCCACTTCTGCTTCTGCTCCTCGGTGCCGAACCGGCCGATCACGGTCCCGCAGATCGCCGGGGAGACGATCATCATCAGCAGCGGGCAGCCGACCGCGGCGAGCTCCTCGCAGACCGCCGCGAGGTCGCCGATGCCGCCACCACCGCCGCCGTACGCCTCCGGGATGGCGACGCCGAGGTAGCCGTGCTTGCCCATGTCGGCCCACAGGTCGGTGGTCTTGCCGCCGCTGCGGGCCTGCTTGACGAAGTACTCCCGTCCGTAGCCCGACGCGAGCTTGGCAACCTCCTTGCGCAGGCTCTGGCGCTCCTCGGTCTCGGTGAAAGCGTTGTCGGTCATGGCGTCTCTCCTTCGGGGGCGTCTTCGGTTGCTGCGTGTACGACGGCGAGGACGGCCCCTGAGGCCACCTGGTCGCCGACCGTCACGGGGAGGTCGGTGACGACCCCGTCGATGCGGGGCCGACACGGTGTGCTGCATCTTCATCGCCTCGAGCACCAGCACGGCCTGGCCGGTGGTGACGCTCGTCGTCCTTGCCGACCGCGACGCTGACCACGGTGCCGGGCATCGGGGCAAGCAGCGACCCGCTCGCGAGCTGGTCGGCGGGGTCGACGAACCGGGGCTGACGGGTGAGGGCGACATGACCCAGGGGCGACTCGACATCGACCCGGTCCCCGTCCACGAACACCTCGAACACCCGCCTCACCCCCGAGTTGCCCCCCGAGCTGAGGATGACGCGCTCGGCGTTGGACTCGAGCACCTGCACCGGCTCGTCGTCGGCGCAGCGGTAGCCGGTGCGTCCGCCGTACCAGGAGGACGTGACCTCCTCGTCGCCGACGGTGAACCTGGTTGTCTGCGGCTGCGAGGTGGCGTTGCGCCAGGCGACCGGGATCCGCCGCTGCTGCTGACGGGCCGCCCTGTCCCGTTCGGCGAGGGCGACGGCGGCCGCGAACGAGCTGAGCCGGACCGCCTCCTCACCGGCCGGAGCCGCGGCGAGGGTGGCCAGATCGTGCCGTTCGAAGAAGTCGGTGCTGACGTCGCCGGCGACGAAGGCCTCGTGGCGCAGCACGTTGACCAGCAGGTCACGGTTCGTGCGCACCCCGTGGAACCGGGCCCTGGCGAGTGCCCCGGCGAGCTGACGCAGGGCCTGCTCCCGGGTCGGCGCCCACGCGACCAGCTTTGCCAGCATCGCGTCGTAGTGGGTGCCGATCTCGTCGCCGGACTCGAACCCGGAGTCGAGGCGGAGGCCGTACGACGGGAGTACCGCGAACGTCGCGTCGACGCCCGGGACCTCGAACCGGGACAGCCGGCCGCTCTGCGGCTGCCAGTCGGAGGCCGGGTCCTCGGCGTAGAGGCGGACCTCGACGGCGTGCCCCTTCGACCCGGGCGCCGCGCCCCGCGGTCCGGCCTCGACGACCTCGTCGAGGTGCCTGCCCTCGGCAACCGCGACCTGCAAGGCGACCAGGTCCAGCCCGGTGACGCACTCGGTGACCGGATGCTCCACCTGGAGCCGGGTGTTCATCTCCAGGAACCAGAACCGCTCCGAGGCCGGGTCGAACAGGAACTCGACGGTCCCCACCCCGACGTAACCGACCGACCGTGCCGCACGGCCCGCGGCGTCGTGCATCGCTTGCCTGGTCTCGGGAGTCAGGCCGGGGGCCGGTGTCTCCTCGACCACCTTCTGGTGGCGGCGCTGGATCGAGCAGTCCCGTTCGCCGAGCATCATCGTGGCGTCGTGGGTGTCGGCCACGACCTGGACCTCGATGTGCCGGCCGTGCTCGACGTACGACTCGCAGAACACGGTTGAGTCGCCGAACGCCGAGGCGGCCTCGTTCGTGGCCAGCTCGACCTGCGAGGCGACCTGGTCGATGCTGCGCACGATGCGCATCCCGCGACCGCCGCCACCTGCGGATGCCTTGACCAGAAGGGGCAGGTCCTGCTCGGTGACCTCACCGGGAGCGAGCTCGCCGAGCACGGGAACGCCGACCTCGGCGACCAGCTTCTTGGCCTCGATCTTCGAGCCCATCTGCTCGATCGACTCCGGACCCGGGCCGACCCAGGTGAGTCCCGCACCGATGACCTGGCGGGCGAAGTCGGCGTTCTCGGACAGGAAGCCGTAGCCCGGGTGGATCGCGTCGGCGCCGGTGCGGCGGGCCGCGTCCAGGACCAGGTCGGCACGAAGGTAGGTCTCAGCGGGGGTGTTGCCGGGCAGGGCCACCGCGACGTCTGCCTCGGCCACGAACGGCAGTCCGGCGTCGGCCTCGGAGAACACCGCGACCGTCTCGATCCCGAGCGTGCGGCAGGTGCGGAACACCCGCCGGGCGATCTCGCCCCGGTTCGCGACCAACATTCTGCGGATGATCGGCTGTGTCATGGCTGGGCTCACATCCTGAAGACGCCGAAGCGGTCGGTGCCCTCTATCGGGGCGTTGTTGATCACGGACAGGCAGATGCCCAGGACGGTGCGCGTGTCCCGCGGGTCGATCACCCCGTCGTCGTACAACCGTCCGGAGAGGAAGAACGGCAGGGACTCGGCCTCGATCTGGTCCTCGACGTACCTCCGCAGCCCGGCGTCCCCCTCCTCGTCGTACACCTCGCCCTTCGCCTCCGCGGCCGCGCGGGCCACGATCGACAGCACCCCGGCCAGCTGGGCGGGGCCCATCACCGCGGCCTTCGCGGACGGCCAGGTGAACAGGAACCGCGGGTCGTAGGCCCGGCCGCACATGCCGTAGTTACCGGCACCGTAGGAGGCGCCCATCATGATCGAGATGTGCGGCACCGTGGAGTTGGAGACCGCGTTGATCATCATCGCGCCGTGCTTGATGATGCCGCCCTGCTCGTACTCGGCGCCGACCATGTACCCGGTGGTGTTGTGCAGGAACAGCAGGGGTACGTCGACCTGGTTCGCGAGCTGGATGAACTGCGCCGCCTTCTGTGCCTCCTCCGAGAACAGCACGCCCTGCGCGTTGGCGAGGATGCCGACCTGCTGGCCGTGCACCCTTGCCCAACCGGTCACCAGCGACGGCCCGTACAACGGCTTGAACTCGTCGAACACCACGCCGTTGCCGGCGCTGACCCCGTCCGCGATCCGCTCGATCACCTCACGCGGGTCGAACGGCTCCTTGAGGTCCTCCGGGATCAGGTCGAGCAGCTCCTCGGCCTCCTTGTCCGGCTCGGCGTACGACGGGCTGGGCGCGGGTCCCGCCTTGCGCCAGTCGAGCCGGGCCACGATCCTGCGACCGATCCGCAGCGCGTCGTACTCGTCGACGGCGAGGTAGTCGGCGAGCCCCGAGGTGCGCGCATGCATCTCCGCACCGCCCAGCGACTCGTCGTCGGACTCCTCACCCGTCGCCATCTTCACCAGCGGCGGGCCGCCGAGGAACACCTTGGCCCGCTCCTTGACCATCACCACGTAGTCGCTCATGCCCGGCACGTAGGCGCCGCCGGCCGTGGAGTTGCCGAAGACCAGCGCGATCGTGGGTGTCTTGGCCGCACTGGCCTTCGTCAGCCCGCGGAACAGGTCGCCGCCGGGGATGAAGATCTCCTTCTGGGACGGGAGGTCCGCGCCGCCGGACTCGACGAGGTTCACGCTGGGCAGCCGGTTCTCGCGGGCGATCTGCGCCGCCCGGAACACCTTCTTCACCGTCCACGGGTTGCTCGCGCCGCCCCGCACGGTCGGGTCGTTCGCGATGATCATGCACTCGACGCCCTCGATAACACCGATGCCGGTCACCACGGACGCGCCGACCGTGTAGTCCGACCCCCAGCCGGCCAGCGGGCTCAGCTCGAGGAACGCGGACCCTTCGTCGATGAGCAGCTCGATCCGCTCCCGCGGCAGCAGCTTCCCGCGCTGGTGGTGGCGGTCGACGTACTTCTGGCCGCCACCCTCGATGGCCTTCGCGTGCTCGGCTTCGAGGTCGGCGAGCTTCTCGAGCATGGCACCCCGTCGAGTCGTCACGCCGGCCGCGGTCATGGGGTGTACCCGAGAAGCCGGGCCGTCAGGTCGTTGAGCACTTCGGTGGCTCCTCCTCCGATTCCGAGGATCCGGGCGTCGCGGTAGTGCCGTTCCACCTCGGTCCCGTGCATGTATCCGGTGCCGCCGTGCAGCTGCACCGCCTGGTCGACGACGTAGCTGCACGTGTCGACGGCCGTGGCCTTCGCCATCAGTGCCTCCGCGATCGGGTCGTCGCCGTTGACGTACCGCCGGGCGACGTCCCGGGTGTAGCTCCGGGCGACCTCGACCCGGCGCCGCATCTCGACCAGCCTGTGCTGGACCACCTGGCGGGCGACCAGCGGCTTCCCGAACGTCTCGCGGGCCTTCGCGTAGTCCACGGTGAGGGCGAGGGCGCGGTCGGCGATGGCGTACCCGTGCGCGGCCAGCGCGAGCCGTTCGGTGACGAACTGCTGGGCGATCATCGCGAACCCGTCGTTCTCCTCGCCGACCAGGTTCGCCGCCGGCACCCGGCAGTCGACGAACGCCAGCTCGGCGGTGTCGGAGCAGTGCCAGCCCAGCTTCGACATCGACCGGGTCACCTCGAACCCGGCGGCACCCCTCTCGACGACGAGGAGGCTGAGCCCGCCGTACCCGGGTCCGCCGGTGCGCACCGCGGTGGTGACGAAGTCGGCGCGTATCCCGGAGGTGATGAACGTCTTGGCGCCGTTGACGACGTAGTGGTCGCCCTCGCGCCTGGCGGTGGTGGTGATCCCGGCGACGTCCGACCCGCCTCCGGGCTCTGTGACACCGAGTGCGCCGATCATCTCTCCGGCCAGCGTGGGTCGGACGAACCGGTCGACCAGGTCGGCGTTGCCGGAGGCGATGATGTGCGGCAGCGCGATGCCGGACGTGAACAGCGCGGCAAGCAGTCCGGACGACGCACCCGCCTCGGCGAGCGCCTCGGTGAGCGCCAACGCGTCCAGGAAGGTGCCGCCGCTGCCGCCCAGCTCCTCGGGGACGCCGAGCCCCAGGAAGTCCTGCTTGGCCGCAGCGAGATGCAGCGACCGGGGCACCTCACCGGCGTCCTCCCACTCCTGCAGGTATGGCTCGATCTCCTTCTGAGCAAAGGCTTTCGCGCTCTCCCGGAGCGCTAGCTGCTCCTCGGTCCAGAAGCGTCACAGCAGGTCCTCCGTGATGCTGACATGGCGGGAGCGGATCCACTCCCCGAGTGCCTTCGCCTGCGGGTCGAAGCGGCTCGACGCGGCCACGCCCTCCCCGAGGAGGCCGCGGATCAGGACATTGACCGCGCCCAGGTTGGGGAGCGGGTACACCTCGACATCGAGGTTTTCGGCTTCCGGGACGAGCTCCTTGACCCGGCTCGGCGTGACGAACTTCGTCAGCCAGGCAACGCGTTCGTCGGCCTTGCGGCTCCGGTCCACCCAGAGACCGATGTTCGCGTCCCCGCCCTTGTCGCCGCTGCGGGCATGGACGAACGTGCCGAGCGGCAGTCGCCGGGTGACCACGTCCCGGTTCGCCTCCGCGGCGACCCGGGCGGCTCCGTCATCAGCGTCCGGCGAGGGCTTGGTGCCGCTGTCGTCGCTGCCCGCGACACCCTCCCCGACCGACCTGGTCTCCTGCGGCGGGTCGATGTGCTGGCTGGCCCCGTCCGCATGCACTACCGTGTGCGGGACATCGGCCTGGTCGACGTACGCCGGCCGGTAGATGCCGTACGGGGTGGCCGGCGCGGGTGGACCGGTCAGCGTGAAGCCGGGGTACGACGCGAGGCCGAGCTCGACGGCTGCCGCGGTGAACGCCTTGCCCACCACGTGCGGGTCCTGGTCGCGCACGGTGACGCGGAGCCGGCAGCTCGCGGCCTCCTCGGTGGAAGCGTCCTCGCGCTCGGTGTGGGCCAGGGCCCACTCGACGGAAGCGGGGGGGTTCCTGGCGAGCGCGGCCTCCATCTGCGCGCGGACCCAGTCCGCCTTCGCGTCGATCTCCATACCGGTGAGCACGAACTCGATGGTGTTCCGGAACCCGCCGAGCTCGTTGACGCAGACCTTCAGCTGGGCCGGAGGGGCCTGCCCACGCACCCCCGAGATCCGGACCCGGTCGTCGCCGTAGTCGGTGAGCTCGACGGTGTCCAGGTGCGCGGACACGTCCGGACCCAGGTAGATCTGCGACTGCACCTCGTAGACCAGCTGAGCGGTGACCGTGTCCAGGGTGACCGCGCCACCGGTGCCTGCGTGCTTCGTGATCACCGAGCTGCCGTCCGCGGCGACCTCGGCCAGCGGGAACCCGATCGGAGTCGTGTCCGGGCCGAGCGCGCGGAACCCGGAGAAGTTGCCGCCCGAGGCCTGCGCGCCGCACTCGATCACGTGGCCGGCGACCATGGCACCGGCCAGCCGGTCGTAGTCGGTCCTTGCCCACCCGAAGTGGGCGGCGGCCGGCCCGACGACGACGGAGGCGTCGGTCACCCGTCCGGTGACGACGATGTCGGCGCCGCGCTGGAGCGCCGCCGTGATCCCGAACGCACCGAGATACGCGTTGGCGGTCAGCGGTTTCCCCAGCCCGAGCTGGTCGGCGCGACCCATCAGGTCGTCACCCTGGACGTGCGCGACCTGAGGCGCAAGGCCGAGCGCGGACGCGACCTCACGCAGCTTCTCGGCCAGGCCAGCCGGGTTGAGGCCGCCCGCGTTGGACACGATCCTCACGCCTCGTTCGAGCGCCAGCCCCATGCAGTCCTCGGCCTGCTGGAGGAAGGTGCGGGCGTAGCCGAGCGTCGGGTCCTTCATCCGGTCCCGGCCCAAGATCAGCATCGTCAGCTCGGCGAGGTAGTCCCCGGTGAGCACGTCGACCTGGCCGCCCTCGAGCATCTCCCGCATCGCGGACAGCCGGTCGCCGTAGAAGCCGCTGCAGTTGGCGACCCGGAGCATCTCGACGCTCATCGGGCCTCCGTTCCGGCGGTGCCCAGGACCGACGTGGCGGGCGCGCGGCCGGCCCCGGGCGGACCGGCGAAGGCCTGGGCGATGTCCAGCCACCGGTTGGCGTCGGCGCCCGTCGCGGTCAGGTCGAGGTCGGCCCGGTGTCGCCGCCGCGTCACGAGCAGGCAGAAGTCGTACGCCGACCCGCGGACCAGCTGCTGCGCGTCCTGCGGGCCGTACGTCCACCGCTCGCCGTCCGGCGCATCCAGCTCGACGCGGAACTCCTCCGCCGGCGGCTCGAGCCCGTGCGCGGAGAACGCGAAGCTCCTGGTCCGCACACCGAGGTGGACGAGGTGCCGGATCCGCCGGGTCGCGACGACGGGTCGGCCGAGCGCGTCGGCCACGTCCCGGCCGTGGGCCCATGTCTCCATGAACCGGGCTGTGGCCATGGAAGTGGCGCTCATCGGCGGGCCGAACCACGAGATCTTCTCCCCCGCAGGGTGGTTCGCGAGCGTCTCCACCAGCGCCACGCGCGCCCGCCGCCAGCGCGCGAGCAGGTCGTTCGGGGTTGCCGCGGCACCCCGGGTGGCCTCCTCGTCGACGAACCCTGCGGGGTCGTTGATCGCGGAGAGGACCACGTCGTCCCAGGCCCGCTTGTCGGTGGCCGCGATGACCGCCACCTCGTCGGTCCACGCGAGATGGGCGATCTGGTGAGCGATGTCCCAGCCCGTTGCAGGCGTGGCGGTGCGCCAGCCGGACTCGTCGAGAGGCTCGACCATCCGGTCCAGCGCATCTTCCTCGAGCGAAAGATCGGCGAGGACCTCGGTGAGCGCGTCGGTCATCGTGTTGCCTCTCCTGGTTCTGGGCGGGGCGGCCGGAGCCGGTCGTCGAGCACACGTGCCCACTCGTCGAGAATCCGCTTGCGGCGCGCCGTGTCGTCACTGATCGTGTTGGCCAGCCCGAGCCCGCGGACCAGGTCGAGCGTGGCCTGGACGAGCTCACGGGCCCCGGGGTCCCGCTCGTCGACGTCGAGGAGCTCGACGGTCTGCCGGTGGATGTCGCGGCCGATCCGCTGCTCGAGCGGCCCCACCGCGTCGTGCAGGTGCCGGTCGGTACGCGCCGCCACCCACAGCTCGAGCGCAGCCGTGAACACGGGGCTGGTGAAGTGGTCCGCGAGCATCTCGAGGACCGCGCGCGTGCGACGGGCACCCGAGGGCAGCCGCTCCGAGGCCTCGGCGATCTCGGCGCCGCGGACCTCGGTCAGGTGCTCGACAGCGGCGAAGACCAGGTCGTTCTTGGTCGGGAAGTGATGCAGCTGCGCGCCCCGCGAGACACCGGCCCGCCTGGACACCAGCGTCGTCGACGTACCGCTCCAGCCCTGCTCGACCAGGCACTCGACGGTGGCCTCGAGCAGCCGTTGCCGCATGGCCCGGCTGCGCTCCTCCTGCGGGACCCGCGCACGCTCCACCTGGGCGGGGCGGTTCGCCGGAGCCGTCGTCATGCGCCCATCGTGCTGCATCCCAAACAAACAGTCAAACCTGTCTTTTTGTTGAGATCCGCCTTATTCACTGTTGAAACGCGCCTCGTTCGCTTGGAGTCGGAAATCAGACGTGTCTCACCATGCACGAGGCGCCACTCAACCGGGAACGGGGCGCGACTCAACGAGGGAGGCGGTACGACGGGCGGGGCCGGCGGTGTCAGGATGAGGACATGTTCAGGGAGGCGGACGAGCACGACCTCTTGGCGCTGACCGACCTCGAACGAGCAGCCAACCTGGCCGCGCTCAGCCACGTGTTCCCCCCGGACCGGTACCCGTTCCCCGAGGACGACGTACTGGCCCGCTGGCGGCTGGTGCTGGACGACCCCACGGCCGCGGTGATGGTCGCCGACGACCCGGTCACCGACGACCTCATCGCCTACGCCGCATATGACGACACGACCCTGCGCCATCTCGCGGTGCGTCCCGACCACTGGGGCGAGGGTCTGGCGACGACCGCGATCGAGACCGTGCTGCATGCGATGGACCTACGCGGTGCCACGGCCGTCTCGTTGTGGTGCCTCAAGCAGAACCACCGTGCGCGCAGGCTCTACGAGTACCTCGGCTGGGCAGCGACCGACGACGAACGGGAGGCGCCCTGGCCACCGCACCCGACCGAGATGCGCTACGACCGGCTGATCAACGCGTCGGAGCGCTGACCGGCCGAAACCGTGCCACGCTGGACGGTGTGGAGCAGCTGATCACCCGCGACAGCGCGCAGGGAAGATGGGTCCTCACCGCCGCGGTGCTCGGCTCCGGGATGGCGATGTTGGACGGCACAGTGGTCAACATCGCCCTGCGCAGCGTCGGCGAGAGCCTGGACGCATCGGTCTCGCAGCTCCAGTGGGTGGTCAACGCCTACCTGCTCAGCCTGGCCTCGCTGATCCTGGTCGGCGGGTCCCTCGGTGACCGGTTCGGCCGCCGCCGCGTGTTCGTGGCCGGCGTCACCTGGTTCGCGGTCGCGTCCGCACTGTGCGCGGTGGCGCAGACCCCGATGCAGCTGATCCTTGCCCGGCTGGTCCAGGGCGTCGGCGCGGCCCTGCTCACCCCCGGCAGCCTGGCGATGATCCAGGGCTCGTTCCAGGTCCGGGACCGGGCCAGCGTGATCGGTCGCTGGGCCGGGCTCGGGGGTATCGCTGCCGCGCTCGGCCCGCTCCTCGGCGGGTGGATGATCGCCAACGCCAGCTGGCGGTGGATCTTCTGGATCAACGTGCCGCTCGCCGTCGCCGTCCTCCTGATCTCGGTCCGCCACGTCCCCGAGACACTCGACCCCGACGCCGGGGGGAGGTTCGACGTCGCCGGAAGCGCGGCCGGAGCTCTCGGCCTGGGCGGGCTCACCTACGCGATGATCGAGGCCGGTGTCGCCGATCCGTCGTACGTCGTCGGGGCAGCTGTCGTGGGCGTCGCCGCACTGGTGCTGTTCCTGGCCGTCGAGCGCCGCGCCGTCAACGCGCTGGTCCCCCTGGCCCTGTTCGGGTCACGCGTGTTCTCAGTGGCCAACGCGATGACCTTCCTGGTCTACGGCGCGCTCGGCGCGGTGATGTTCTTCCTGGTGCTCCAGCTCCAGGTCACGACCGGTTTCAGCCCGCTGCAGGCCGGCCTGTCCACGCTCCCGGTGACCCTGTTCCTGCTGGTGCTGTCCTCACGGTCGGCCTCCCTGTCCGCGCGGATCGGGCCTCGCCTGCAGATGTCGGCCGGGCCGGTGCTGTGCGGGATCGGGGTGCTGCTGCTGCGCGACGTGGACGCGACCAGCAGCTACGTGTCCGGGGTCCTGCCGGGCGTGGCCGTGTTCGCGCTCGGACTCGCCGCCCTGGTCGCTCCGCTCACCTCGACCGTGCTCGCGGCGGCACCCGACCGGTTCGCCGGGACGGCCAGCGGGATCAACAACGCGGTCGCGCGGACCGGGTCCCTGCTCGCGGTCGCGGCCCTCCCCGCGGCGGTCGGACTGTCCGGGGACGACTACCAGAGCCCGGCCGCGTTCACCGCCGGATACCAGGCGGCACTCGCGATCTGCTGCGTGCTGCTGGTGGGCGGCGGCGTGGTCAGCTTCGTCGGGCTGCGCCGGGAAGCCACCGTCTTCGCCGAGTGACCCCCGCCGCCCGGTCGCGCGCAGCTCGGCGTTCCCGCTCGACCTCGAGCAGGTAGGCACGGAAGTCGACCTCGATGGTGTGACGTTTCGAGGCCACGTAGCGACGGCGGATCGCCTCGTCGTACTTCCGGATCTGCACCCGCATCTCGTCGTACGACGGCAGCTGTCCCACGCCCTCGACGAGGTCGGCGACCCACTCGGCCTGCGCCTCGGCGAGCGGCATGATCGCGCCGATCGGCTGGACCAGGCCCAGGAAGTGCAGCCCCGGGTGCTCGGGGTCGACCACCCGCCGGTACAGGTCGATGTGGTTGTCCGCGGTGCCGACCACCGTCTCGTCCAGGAAGGGGAACGTCACCTTGTAGCCGGTGCAGTAGACGACCGTGTCCACGTCGGCGGCGGAGCCGTCCTCGAAGAAGACCTTCGACCCTTCGAACCTGTCGATGTTCGGCTTCACGGTGATGTCGCCGTGCCCGAGCCGGGTGAGCAGGTCGTCGCTGACCGTCGGGTGGGCGTGGAGCACCGCGTGGTCCGGCTTCGGCAGGCCGTAGTCGGTGACCCTGCCCCGGGCCAGTCGAAGCATCGCGGCCATGCTCAGCTGCTGCACCTTGAGCGGCATCCGCACGATGGGCGAGTCGGTCAGGTGGTCGGTCGGCACACCGAGGATGAACTTGGGCACGATGTGCGCCCCGCGACGCATCGCGAGGTAGGTCTGGTCGGCCACCCGCGACGACTCCACCGCGATGTCACACGCGGAGTTGCCGATGCCGAGGACCAGGACCCGCTTGCCCACGAGGACGTCCGGCGTCTTGTAGTAGTGGGCGTGGATCTGGTCGCCCGGGAACGACTCCGCCCCGGGGAACGACGGCTCCGGCCAGCGCGCGTCCCAGTGGTGGCCGTTCGCCACGATCACGTGCTCGTACTCGCGGGTCTCCGGGTCGTTCGGCTCGCCGTGCGCGTTTCTGCCGCGGACGGTGACGGCATAGCGGTTCCCGAGGGGCACGACCTTGACCACCTCGGTGCGGAACGTGATCCGGTCCCGGAAGCCGAAGTGGTCCACGTAGTCGTCGAAGTACTGCGCGACCTGCCAGTGGCTCGGGTACTCCGGCAGGTGGTCCGGCATCGGGTAGGCGCGGTACTGCATCATCTGCCGCGAGGTGTTGATGTGCAGCGATCGGTACGCCGACGACATGCCGTTGTCGTTCCGGTAGCGCCAGTTCCCGCCGATCGCGCTGCCGATCTCGAAGCAGTCGAAGGGGATCCCGCGGGCGTGCAGGACCTGTGCCGCGGCGATGCCGGACGACCCGGCCCCGATGATGCAGACGCGCTCACCCATGTGCGGACCTTCCCCGGGACAGGCACCCCAGGCTGCCAGAACCTGTTTCAGTTCGGGAAAGCGGGCGCGGTTCTCTGCGGTCAGCGGCTGGTCGAGCGGCGGTACTGCGCGTTGGCCAGCGGAACGAACACGACCAGCACGGCAACCGCCCACAGCACCGTGTAGAACTCGGGGTTCTGCAGCGCCCACGACGTCGGCTCGGGCGCCGCCGGGTTCGGATCCGGGTTGCCGAACAGGTCCCGTGCCGCCTGGGTCACCGCCGACACCGGGTTCCACTCCGCAAAGGTCTGCAGCGGCTCGGGCAGGGTCTCCAGCGGCACGAAGGTGTTGGCCACGAAGGTCAGCGGGAAGATCACCATGAACGCCGCGTTGTTGACGACCTCGGGGCTCGGCACCAGCATGCCGACCCACGCCATCACCCACGAGATCGCGTAGGCGAACACCAGCAGCAGCACGAACCCGAGCAGCGCCTCCCCCAACGAGGTGCGGATCCGCCAGCCGACCAGCAGACCGGTGATCCCCATGACGATCAACACGATCACGTTGTTCGCCACGTCGGACAACGTGCGTCCGGTCAGCACCGCCGACGGCGACATGGGCAGGGACCTGAACCGGTCGATGATGCCCTTCTTGATGTCATCGGCCAGGCCCGCGCCGGTGATCGTCGCGCCGAACACCACGGTCTGCGCGAAGATGCCGGCGATGAGGAACTCGCGATAGCCCTCCGGGTCGCCCGCCTGCCCGATCGCCCCGCCGAAGACGTAGGCGAACAGCAGGATGAACATGATCGGCGACATCGTCGTGAACACGATCATGTCGGGGACACGCTTGATCTTGATCAGGTTGCGCTTGGCGACGACGAAGCCGTCGGAAACGGCGTGGGACATGCTCATCGGGACGCCTCCTGCAGCTCAGTCTCGGTTGCGGGCGTCTCGTCCGAGTCGTCGGCGGTGTGACCGGTGAGGGAGAGGAACACGTCGTCCAGCGTCGGTCTCCGCAGCCCGACGTCGTCCACGGCGACGCCGATCCCGTCGAGCCGGCGCAGGGCGTCGGTGAGCACGGCGGCACCTCCGGTCACCGGAACCACCAGCGAACGCTGGTGCTCCTCGACGACGACCGGGCCGACGCCGAGCGGCCGCAGGACCTCCCCCGCCTGGGACAACCGGGTCGGATCGGAGACGGTGATCTCCAGCCGTTCGCCGCCCACCTGAGACTTGAGGGCGTCCGCGGTGCCCTCGGCGATCACGCGGCCGTGGTCGATCACGACGATGTTGTCGGCGAGGAGGTCAGCCTCCTCGAGGTACTGGGTGGTGAGCAGCAGGGAGGTGCCGCCGGCGACGAGGCCCTTGATGACCTCCCACATGTCCGTGCGGCTGCGCGGATCGAGCCCGGTGGTGGGCTCGTCCAGGAACAGCACCGGCGGGTTCGCGACCAGCGCCCCGGCGAGGTCGAGCCGACGGCGCATGCCGCCGGAGTAGGTCTTGGCCATCCGGTCGCCGGCGTCGTCGAGCCGGAACTGGGTGAGCAGCTCCCGGGCCCGTTCGTGGCTGCGCCTGCGGCCGAGGTGGTAGAGCCGGCCGACCATGTCGAGGTTCTCGAAACCGGTGAGGTACTCGTCGACCGCGGCGTACTGCCCGGACACCCCGATCTTCCGGCGCACCTCACGCGGGTCCGCCGCGACGTCGACCCCGGCGACCTCTGCGCGGCCTGCGTCCGGCTTGAGCAGGGTGGTCAGGATCCGCACGGCGGTGGTCTTGCCGGCTCCGTTCGGGCCGAGCAGGGCGAGCACGGACCCCTGCGGGACCCGAAGGTCCACCCCGTCCAGCGCCTTGACGTCCTTGTAGTGCTTGACCAGGCCTTCGGCGATAACTGCGTTCTTCACAATTGAGGAGACTGTCATACCCTACCGACAGTTCTCACGCCGTTTTCTCATCGCCCGCCCGCGAAGTTCTTCGTCCTCGGACACCGGGCTCGCCGGTCCGGGCGGCGGCATACTGTTCGGTTGTGCCTTTCCCCTCACCACCCTGGAAGCTCCAGGGCGACCTGTGGCTGTCCCTCTTCCCGGTCCGCTCCGGTGGTACGACGGACCGTCCCCCCGGCCTGTACGGCGCCGCGTTCGTGGACTACCAGGAGGGTGGCGTGCTCACCTACCAGGAGCTGTTCGTCGCACGCCTGGTTCGTGACGGCGCGGTCCCGCGGGTGACCGTCACCGACATGTGGGTCACCTCGGAGACCTCCCGTGACGGCGGCCGCTCGCTGTGGGCGATGCCCAAGGAGCTCGCCGACCTGCACGTGGACGATCGGCGGGTCGGGCCGGCGGCACGCACAGCCTGGAGCTCGAACATCGGCGGTCGCCCCATCGCCGCAGCCAGCTTCACCGGACTCCCCGGAGCAGCGCTCAGGACACCGTTCGTGCTCACCACGGCGCAGGAGCGCGCCGACGGCAGCTCCGTGGTGACCCGGGTGAGCGGGACCGCGAGGTCGCTGCCCTGCCTGGGTGGTTGGCGGTTCGGGACCGACGGACCGCTGGGCTGGCTGCGGGGACGCCGAGCCGTCGCGTCCTTCCGGATGTCGGACTTCCGGCTCACCTTCGGGGGCTGACCGTGCGGTTCCGTCCCAGTGTCAGGCGGCGGGACGCAGCTCCACAACCGGTTCCGGGTCATGAGACCTGGTGCGGCCGGGCAGCGCGAGCCTGCAGATCTTCTTCGCCACGCTGCCCAGCTGCCGGGTGAGCGGGCCGGTGTTGTAGTCCACGCCGTACCGCTCGCAGACCGCACGTACCTCGGCTGCGATCTGCGGGTAGCGGCGCGCGGGAATGTCGGGGAACAGGTGGTGCTCGATCTGGTGGCTGAGGTTCCCCGTCATCAGGTGGAACAGCTTGCTGCCGGTGATGTTCGCCGACCCGAGAAGCTGCCGGAAGTACCAGTGCCCGCGGGACTCGTTCTCGGACTCCTCCTCGGTGAACGTCGCGACACCGGCCGGGAAGTGGCCGCAGAAGATGATCCCGAACGCCCACACGTTGCGGACCAGGTTCGCGGTCACGTTGCCCACCAGCGTGGGGACGAACAGCGGACCGGTCAGCGCCGGGAACAGCACGTAGTCCTTCAGCGTCTGGTTACGGATCTTGCGGATCATCCCCTTGTGCAGGTGCTTGGTGTCAGCCCAGGTGCGCTCACCGGCCACGATCCGCTCGAACTCCAGGTCGTGCATGGCCACGCCCCACTCGAAGAAGATCATCAGCAGGAACGCGTAGACCGGGTTCCCCAGGTAGTAGGGGCTCCACTTCTGGTCCTCGTCCATCCGCAGCACGCCGTACCCGATGTCGCGGTCCTTGCCGAGGATGTTCGTGTAGGTGTGGTGGATGTAGTTGTGGGAGTACTTCCACTGGTCGCTCGGGCAGACGTTGTCCCACTCGTACATCCTGGAGCTCAGCCCGGGGTCACCCATCCAGTCGTACTGACCGTGCATGACGTTGTGGCCGATCTCCATGTTGTCGAGGATCTTGCTGATGCTCAGTGCCCCGACCCCGGCGACCCAGGCGGGCGGGAGGAACCCGAGGTACATCAGCGCGCGGCCGGCGACCTCGAACTGGCGCTGGGTCTTGACGACACCGCGGATGTAGGTGGCGTCCTCCTCGCCGAGCTCGCCGATCAGCCGCTGGCGGATCGCGTCCATCTCTGCGCCGAACGCCTCGAGCTGCTCGTCGGTGAGGGTGATGTGTTCAGACATGGTGCTCCTTTCGGGAAGTCAGAGGCCGACGGCGCAGTCGCCGACGGGTGTGCTGACGCAGATCTGGATGTCCTCGTCGGGCAGGCTCGACTCCGCACCGGTCACGACGTTGCGGACGGTTCCTTCGCTCTTGCGGGACGTGCAGGAGAAGCAGATCCCCATCCGGCAGCCGTACTCCGGTTCCAAACCCAGCGCCTCGGCCTGCTCGAGCAGGGTGGCGCCGGTGTTCTCGGCGGTCCGGCCGGCCCGGGTGAAGCGCACGCTACCCTCGGCACTGTCGCGATCGGCTGTGATCGTGGAGGTCTTGAAGTACTCCACCTTCAGCCGGTCCTCGGCACCCACGTCGGCGTAGGTCCGCTGGACTTGCTCGACGAGCCCGGCCGGCCCGCACGCGAACGTGTCGGTGCGGGCGTAGTCGGGTGCGAGCTCCTTCAGCTGCTCGGTCGTGAAGCGGGCGCCACCGGCGCGGGTGTGTACGACGGTGAGGTCGATGCCGTGGTCGACGGCCATCCGTCCGAGCTCGTCGCGGAAGATCGTGAGCTCCGGGGTCTGGCTGTAGTGGATGAAGGTGATGCGTCCGTCGTACTCCCGGTCGACCAGCGTCCGCAGCATCGACATCACCGGCGTGATCCCGGATCCACCGGAGATCATCAGCAGCCGGTCCGGCAGCTGCTCGGGCAGCGTGAACGCGCCCTCGGCCTGCGACAGGTGCACGACCAGGCCGGGTTCGGTCAGGCGGGCGAGGTACTTGGAGACCAGCCCCTCCTCGTGTGCCCGGACCGTGATCGTGAGCTCGTCACGGCCCCGGACCTCGGAGGAGGAGAGCGAGAAACAGCGGGTACGACGGGCGCCGTCGATCTCCACGCCGACCAGCACGTTCTGTCCCGCGCGAAAGCCCCGCCAGGTGTTGGTCGGACGGAGGGTCAGCGTGCTCACGCTCCGTGGTCTCGCGCTGGACGCGGAGGACGCGGGCACGGACGTCGTCGACCGCCCACATCGGGTTGACGACCTCGAGATATCGGTCGATGCCGTGCGGCGAGGTGAGCGCGGCGACGGCGGGTGACCTCAGGATGCGCTGTGAGATGCGCTGTGAGATTCCCTGGGAGATTCCCAGGGAGACGCCTTGGGTGAGGCTCATCGTGTTTCGCCTCTCTATTGAGTGAACAGCCGTACACTCAAAGCCTGGCAGCATACCGACGGTATGGTCAACCCGCGCGCCGGGTGACCTGGCCCACCTCCCCCGTTGAGATCCGCCTCATTACCTGTTGAGTCGCGCCTCATTCGCGGTTGAGATCCGCCTCGTTCGCCGAGTCGCACCTGGTTCGGTACATGACTGTTCACCGACAGGTCATAGGCAGGTAGTTTGACCTCGTGGCCACCGCGAACGAGACCCGACGGGTACGCAAGGAGCGAACCCGCCAGGCGATCCTGGACGCGGCCCTCGAGATCGTCGAGCAACAGAGTCTCGCGTCGCTCTCACTGCGCCAGGTCACCCGGGAGGTTGGCATCGTGCCGACCGCGTTCTATCGACACTTCGCCTCGGTCGACGACCTTGGCCTGGCCCTCGTGGACCAGTCGTTCGCATCGCTGCGCGAGATGATCCGCGACGCCCGCCGGGGCAACCCGGAGCTCCGCGCGGTGATCCGCGGCTCGGTGGCCGTGCTCGTGCAGCACGTGCACCAGCAGCGGGCACACTTCCGCTTCATCGGCCGTGAACGGTTCGGCGGCGTGCCCGTCGTACGCGACGCCATCCGGTACGAGCTGTCACTCTTCGAGCGCGAGCTGGCCACCGATCTCGCCCGGCTGCCCAACCTGAACACATGGACGTCGGAGGACCTGAGGGTGATCGCGAACCTGATCGTCAACGCGATGGTGTCCACCGCCGAGGGGATCATCAGCGCGCCACCGGAACGACCGGATGCCGAGCGCGAGATCATCCGGACCGCGGAGAAGCAGCTGCGGCTGATCGTGGTCGGCGTCGCCAACTGGGAGTCTCGCTGACGGCGGTGAATCCGGCGGATCTCATCGCCGAACGAGGCGCTTCTCAACAGCGAACGAGGCGGATCTCAACGGGTCAGGCGTTCTGCCAGAGGCCCATCAGGTTGCCCTCGGGGTCCTTGAAGTACGCCGAGAACCCCATCTCCCCGACGACGGTTTTGGCCGTCACCGTCGTACCGCCGAGCTTCTCGATCTTCTCCAGCGCCGCGTCGATGTCGTCGACGTCGACGGTGATCACCGTCGAGCCGATCGGCGCCCCACGCTCGAGCATGCCGCCGTTGATGAACCCCGGTTCGCTCGGCGGGCCCTGTTCGCTGGTCGGGCCGGTGGAGACCATCGTGTAGCTCATCTCCGGCAGGTGCATCAGGTTCCAGCCGAACGCGTCGGCGTAGAACGCCCGCGCCCGGTCGCCGTCGTCGTACGGGATCTCGAAGTGGACAACGCGACCTGCCATGGGTGCCTCCTGGGATCGGGCGGCACCGAGTTGGCGCCGACAGCACAGGCTTACTCCGTACGTATCGAACGGTCAATGGCCCGAAGTGGCCCGGGCCGGGATGCGGAACGGCCGGCCCCGCGGGAGCAGGGCCGGCCGTTCGCGTGGAGGTTGGTCAGCTCGCGTCGCGCTCGTGACCGTGTTCGTCGTGCAGGCCGCCACCGCTGGTGGTGCCGGCTCCGGCCGGGACGCCGGTGGTGTGCTGGCCGGGCGGGGAGACCGGGTGGCCCTTGCCCTCGCCGTTGACCGAGCGGGTGTCCATCGCGAACGTCAGGATGGCGTGCGCGACGGCGTCGGACATCTCGTCGATCGCTTTCATGCTGACGTTGGAGATGTCGTCGCATGCCTGGTGGTAGCACACGTCGTAGGCAACTCCGGCCTCACCGCCGAAGACCGCTGCCTGCGCCGCGGTCTTGACTCCCTCAGCGCCGGTGAACAGTCCACCGGCCGGGATGCCCTCCGCGATGAACGGGCCGTAGTCGCTGCGGCCGCTGAACGGAGTCTCCTCCGACGCCAGCCCCTGGGAGCCGAAGTAGTCGTGGAACATCGCCTCGATGGACCCGGATCCTGCGGGTCCTTCCGCAGCGGCCGGCCCCACCGGGAACCTCGAGTTGTCGCCGTCGTACACGAACCGGACGTAGTTCGGTGACCCGACCATGTCGAAGTTGAGGTACAACGCGATGTCCTGCAGAGCGGCGGGATCGTTCTCGGCGAGGTCGGCGACGTAGTGCGTCGACCCGAGCAAGCCGAGCTCCTCGGCGCCCCACCAGGCGAAGCGGACCTGGTTCTTCGGCTTGACCTTGCTCATCTGCTCGGCGACCTCCAGCAGGGACGCGGAGCCGCTGCCGTTGTCGTTGATTCCCGCGCCGGGGACCACGCTGTCGAGGTGCGCGCCCGCCATCACGACGTTCCCGGAGTCACCCGCCGCGGTTTCCGCGAGCACGTTGTACGTCGTCCGGAACTCGGACTCGGTGTCGGTCACCAGGCGCACGGTCGTGCCTGCCGGGTCCGCCAGGTCCTGGCCGAGGGCGAAGCTGGCGCCGACGACCGGGATCGTCACGTCGGGTGCGCCGAGCGTCCCGGCGACGGACTCGGTGGCCCCAGCGGTGCCGCGGTTGAACACGATCACACCGGCCGCCCCGTTGGCTTCCGCGTTGACGGCCTTGATCCCGAACGTGCAGGTTCCGCGCTGCACGAGGGCGATCGCCCCCGCCGGGAACGCGTCGAAGTCGGTGTCCTCACAGCCACTCGTCGAGACCTCGGTGGGAGTCAGCGTGGTGTCGACGGGGACGACCTCGGCGGTGACGTCTCCGCTGCCGGAGTAGGTCATCGACGAGAAGTCCGCCGGGTCGGCGTAGGTGGTCGGGTCAGGCGTCACCTGGGAAAGCATCGCGGGGCTGAGCTCCTGGAAGAACGGGAACTCGAACTCCTGCACGGTCGGCGAGTAGCCGGCCGCCTCGAGCGTCTCCACGACGTAGTCGCGTGAGGCCGCGTAGCCCGGCGTGCCGGAGGCGCGGGTCCCGCCGTTCGCGTCGGCGATCTGGTCCAGCGCGGTCAGGTGCTCGGCGATCCCCGCGGGGGTCACCGCAGCCCGGAGCTTGCGGGAGGTGTTGTTGTTGGGATCCGCATCGGCTGGTGTCACGGTGGTGGCCAGCAGCAGAGCGGCGCCGGCGGTGGCACCGATACGGAGCCAACGGCGGGTTTGATGACGGTGTGGCGTCACGGATGCTCCCTGATCAGGGTTCCGGACGAGGGCCCTGGCCCCCGGTCGGCCACGTCGCGGGTTCGACGCGGAGCCGAACCGTAAGCACTGGCTGTCGTGCGTGACAACAGCGGAAACACGATCGCGCCCTGCATGCTTCTGCGATGCACGAAGATGCAGAATCTGCGACGGTTCAGGACATGAGCTTCCTGGCCAGCGGCAGGGGCAGGTACTTCATCGCGGCACCGACCGGCACCCACGGCCACGCGGGGACGCGGGCACGGGCCCTCTCCTTCTCGATGGCGTCGACCATCGAGCGCACGCCCCTCTCCGTGGAGACGATGAACGGCGCGTTCTTGACCCGCTCGTTCATCTCCGAACGGATGTACCCGGGGTAGATCACCGACACCTTGATCGGCGTGTCCATCATCTCCACCCGAAGACCCTCCGCGAGGTGTGCGACCCCCGCCTTCGTGGCGGCGTACGTCGTACCAGCCTTCGGCATACCGCGCATCGCCGACATCGACGAGATCATCACCAGGTGGCCGGCGTTCTGCTCCCGGAAGATCTCCATCGCGGCCTCGGTCTGCGTCAGTGCCGCGACGAAGTTCGTCAGCGCGGTCTGCTTGTTGGCGTCGTGCCTTCCGGTGCCGATCGGTGCGCCCTTGCCGATGCCTGCGTTGATGACGACCCGGTCGAGGTGCCCGAGGTCGGCGGCGAACGCACGAAAGACGTCGAACACCTGCGCGTCGTCGTTGACGTCGAGCGCCCGCACCTCGAACCGCTGGTCGGGGTGCCGGCCGACGAGCTCGGCTCGAAGCGCGGCGAGACGGTCGGTACGACGGGCGCACAGGGCAAGGTCGTAGCCGAGGGCGGCGAACTGTCGCGCCATCTCCTCGCCGAGCCCCGAGCTCGCGCCGGTGATCAGAGTCGCCTTGTTCATCAGGGCTGTCCTTATCGATAGGTGACCAGGCCGCCGTCGGGGGCCTCGAGATGGCTGTGGTCGTTGAACGAGACAAGGGTCGACCCTCGCCGGCCGACGACGACCTTGGTGACCGAGGCGTTGACGGTGACGGGGTTGAGCTGCGTCCACAGGTGCGCGCCGCCCTCGAGCAGGAGCGCGGCCACCCAGGACACCGGGCCGCCGGAGGTGAAGACGACCGCGGTCTGCTTCGGGCCGAGGCGTTCGACCGTACGACGGAGTGCCGCATCGACCCGGGAGCCGAAGTCCACGAAGCTCTCGTCGTACTCGTGGGCGTACGCGCCACCGGTCCAGCGCAAGGTGGCCTCCTCGAACCACCGCTGGAACTTGGCCCGGGTCATCTCCTCACCTTCGCCGGGAGCCGGTGGGTGAAGCTCGAGCATCTGCCGGTGGTCGAACTCGTTCCAGCCGTCGTCCTCGACCACCTCCGCCGGCCAGTCCCCCGCGGCGACCGCTATCTCGGCGGTCTGCCGGTGCCGCCGCATCGCCCCCCGGAACACGACGTCGGGCACGATCCCCCGCGCGGCGAGGGCGGCGCCGAGGACCCGGGACTGCTCCTCCCCGGTCTCGGAGAGCACGTCGTAGTCGACAGCCCCCCACGACGCCTGGCCGTGCCGGACCAGCAGGACCATGCTCATGCGAGGGCCCCGGCGTACCTAGCCGGCTTGGCGGAGCGCGGCGACGGTGAGAAGTACATGAACTGACCCTAGGCACGTGCTGGGCAGCGGTCGGGATCGGCCCCGCCTCGCCGAGCCTCCCAGTAGCCACCGGGGTTTTCGGGTCGCGGCTGCGGGTACGGGTCGGCCCAGGGCACCGCGCCCACGACCGGAGGGACCACAATCGGCCCATGGCCAGCACAGACGCAGTCGTGATCGGGAGCGGCCCCAACGGGCTCGTCGCCGCCAACCTGCTGGTTGACGCCGGCTGGGACGTGGTCGTCCTCGAGGCGCAGCCCGACATCGGGGGTGCCGTGCGCAGCGACTCGTCGGTGCGCGACGGGTACGTCCATGACACGTTCAGCTCGTTCTACCCCCTCGCGGCAGGTTCCCCGACGATCCAGCGGCTGGAGCTCGAGCGGCACGGGCTCGAATGGGTGCACGCCCCCTCGGTGGTCGGGACGCCGTTCTCCGACGGCAGCTGGGCGGTGCTGCACCGGGACCGTGACGAGACCGCCGCAGGCCTGGACGAGCTGGCACCTGGTGACGGCGAGGCGTGGCTGGAGATGTGCCGCGCCTGGGAGAAGATCGGTGACCAGGTCGTCGGCGCACTGCTGTCCCCGTTCCCTCCGGTGAAGAACGGGCTGGGCGCACTCACGAAGCTCCGGGGCGTCGGTGGGCTGTCGTTCGTCCGGATGCTGCTCTCTCCCGCCAGGACGCTCGGCCGACGAACAGTTCCGGGGGCCCGGACCGAAGATGCTCCTGGCTGCCAACGCCGCGCATGCGGACATCCCGATGGACGCACCGGGTTCGGCCGTCATGGGGTGGCTGCTGGTGATGCTGGGACAGCACATGGGTTACCCCGTCCCGAAGGGGGGCGCCGGGATGCTGACCGAGTCGATGGGCCGACGGTTCCGGTCAGCCGGCGGGGAGATCCGGGTCGACACCCGAGCGACAGAGGTCGTCGTCAAGGACGGCCGGGCGGTCGCCGTACGCACCGAGCACGGTGACGTCATCGAGGCGCGCCAGGCCGTGGTCGCCGACGTCGCCGCTCCCCAGCTCTACGGCGAGCTGCGTCAGGTGGGACGCGCTCCCGGCCAAGCTGCGCGCAGAAGATGCGACGCTTCGAGTGGGACCCCGGAACCGTCAAGGTGGACTGGGCGCTCGACTCCTCGATCCCGTGGAACAACGCACCGGCGAAGGCGCCCGGGACGGTGCATCTGGCCGAGTCGGTCGGCGAGCTGGCCGACTCGATGAACCACGTCTTCTCACGCAGCATCCCCGACCGACCCTTCCTGCTCGTCGGCCAGATGGCGGAGGCAGACCCGACTCGGGCACCGCAGGGCGGCGAGTCGGTGTGGGCGTACACCCATGTTCCGCACCACACCGAGCGCGACGCCGGCGGCGAGGGCATCCGTGGGGTGTGGGACCACGACGACACGGAGATGATGGCCGACCGGATGCAGCGACGCATCGAGGAGTACGCCCCCGGCTTCGGTGACCGGGTGGTGGCGCGGCGGGTGCTCGGTCCGCGTGAGATGCAGGAGCGGGACGAGAACCTGCACGGCGGCGCCCTCAACGGCGGCACCTCCAGCCTGCACCAGCAGCTGGTGTTCCGCCCGGTGCCGGGGCTCGGCCGCGCCGAGACCCCGGTGAAGAACCTGTACCTCGGCTCGGCGTCCGCCCACCCCGGCGGCGGCGTGCACGGTGCCTGCGGGTCGAACGCGGCCCGTGCGGCGCTCGCCCACGCGCGGCTACGCCGGCTCGTGCCGGGCGGCCGAGGCGACCAGCCGCGGCCCGACCAGCCCGACCAGCCCGACCGCCCGACCAGGAGAGGTGAAGCGATGCAGGACCCAGGCGTTGTCGTCGTGACCGGAGGTTCCTCAGGTGTCGGGCGGGCGGCCGCTCGCGCCTTCGCCGACCGTGGACACCCGGTGGTCGTGCTCGCCCGCGGCAAGGACTCCCTCGACGCCACCGCGCAGGAGCTCCAGGCCCGGGGCGTCCAGGCGCTCGCGATCTCCGTCGACGTCACCGACCGGGCTGAGGTCGACGCCGCCGCGGACCGGGTCGAGCGGGAGCTCGGACCCATCGAGGTCTGGGTGAACTCGGCGATGGTCACCGTGCTCGGCGCCTTCCAGGACGTTGAGGCCGACGACTTCGACCGGGTCCACGACGTCGTGTTCCGGGGCACAGCCAACGGCACCCGTACGGCGTTACGGTGCATGTCGCCACGCAACCGGGGCCGGATCATCCAGGTCGGGTCAGCGCTGGCCTACCGAGGCATCCCGCTGCAGGCGGCGTACTGCTCCGCCAAGCACGCGGTGCAGGGGCTCTCCGACTCGCTACGCTCCGAGCTGCTGCACGACGGCAGCGAGATCACCCTGAGCGAGGTGAACCTGCCCGCGGTGAACACCCCGCAGTTCGACATGTGCAAGAACCTGCTCGACGGCGCACCGCAACCGGTGCCTCCGATCTACCAGCCGGAGATCCCCGCAGCCGCGATCGTCGAGGCCGCGGAGACCGGGGACCGGGCCGTCAACGTCACGTTCACCACCACCCGGACCATCCTCGGCAACAAGGTGGCGCCCGGGGCCCTGGACAGGGTGCTCGCCGGGACCGGCTACTCCGGGCAGGTGACCGACCGGCCGCGCGGCTCGGGCGACAACCTCTTCGAACCGCTGCCCGGCGACCACGGCTGCCACGGCTCCTTCGACGACCAGGCCAGGGCGTCGTCCACCCAGGAGTGGCTGCGTCACACGCCGCTGGGTGCCACTGCCAGGCTCGGCGGCCGGATCGGCCGGCGGGTGGGCGCAATCGCCATCAAGCGTGTGGTCTGACTTCGGCGGGGTACATCTGCCGCATGAGCGAAGTCAGCAGAGTTATGGACTGCAGCCCCACAGCCGTCTTCGACGTGCTCAGCGACGGCTGGACCTACGCCACCTGGGTGGTTGGCGCCGCCCGGATCCGGAAGGTCGACGAGGGGTTCCCGGCACACGGCACGAAGATCCACCACTCGGTCGGCCTGTGGCCGGTGCTGATCAGTGACAACACCGAGGTCGAGAAGGTCGAACCACCCCACGAGATCCAGCTGCGGGTGCGGGCCTGGCCGACCGGCGAGGGCCAGGTGAACATCATCTGCGAACCGGAGGGCAACCAGACCAAGGTCACCATCGTGGAGACCGCGGTCTCTGGGCCGGCGAAGCTCATCCCCAAGCAGATCGAGGACGCGATCCTGAAGGTGCGCAACATCGAGACCCTCAAACGTCTCGCCTACCTCGCCGAGAGCGGCGCGCGAAGCAAGCACGCGCACGAGTAGCTGCGCCGGGACTGCGGCATGAGGGTCAGTGACACCAGCGACCTGTGGTGGAAGACCGCGGTGGTGTACTGCCTCGACATCCAGACGTTCATGGACTGGGACGGGGACGGGGTCGGCGACCTCACCGGGCTCACGGAGCGGATCGACTACCTGTCCGACCTCGGCGTGACCTGCCTGTGGTTGATGCCGTTCTACCCGACCACGGACCGTGACGACGGGTACGACATCACCGACTACTGCGGGGTCGACTCCCGGCTCGGGAGCCACGGCGACCTGGTCGAGCTGGTGCGCACCGCGCGGGACCGCGGGATGCGAGTGATCGCGGACCTCGTCGTCAACCACACCTCCGACAAGCACCCATGGTTCCGAGCGGCCCGGTCGAGCACGAACTCGCCGTACCGCGACTTCTACGTGTGGCGTTCCGACCCGCCCCCGGACACCTCGGACCAGGTGGTCTTCCCGGACAAGGAGGACAGCATCTGGGAGCTCGACGAGAGGACCGGGGAGTACTACCTGCACCACTTCTACCGGCACCAGCCCGACCTCAACATCGCCAACCCGTCGGTGCGGGACGAGATCGCCAAGGCGATGGGGTTCTGGCTCGAGCTCGGCATCTCCGGGTTCCGGGTCGACGCCGTCCCGTTCCTGATCGGGACCACCGGGCTCTCCGAGTCCGAGAAGCAGTACCTTCCGGACCCGCACGACTATCTGCGCGATCTCCGGGCGTTCCTCGGCCGGCGCACCGGCGACGGCATCCTGCTCGGCGAGGTCAACCTGCCACACAAGGAGCAGAAGAAGTTCTTCGGCGACGAGGACGGCGACGAGCTGACGATGATGTTCGACTTCATCGGAATGCAGAACCTCTACCTGTCGCTCGCGCGCCAGGACGCCCGACCGCTCGCACGCGCGATCACCAGCCGGCCCCGGATCTCCTCCGACAGCCAGTGGGCCTCGTTCCTGCGCAACCACGACGAGCTGACCCTGGACAAGCTGACCGACAAGCAGCGGCAGGAGGTGTTCGACGCGTTCGGCGCCGAGCCGGACATGCAGCTGTTCGGCCGTGGTCTGCGGCGCAGGCTGCCGCCGATGCTCGAGGGCGACCCGCGGCGGATCCGGATGGCCTACAGCCTGATGTTCTCGCTGCCCGGCACACCGGTGCTGTTCTACGGCGAGGAGATCGGGATGGGCGAGAACCTCGACGTCCCCGGTCGGCTCTCCGTGCGCACACCGATGCAGTGGAGCCGGCAGCGCAACGGCGGCTTCTCGCAGGCTGCCCCGTCCCGGCTGCCTCGGCCGGTGACCACTGGCGCGTTCGGCCCCGAGCACGTCAACGTCGCGGACCAGCGCGGCGACCCGGACTCGCTGCTCAACTTCATCTCGCTGCTGATCCACCGCTACCGGCAGTCGCCGGAGCTCGGCTGGGCGGACCTGGAGGTGCTCGACCAGCCGAATCAGCCGGTGTTCGCCCACCAGTGCCGTTGGGACGACCGGCGGCTGGTGGCTCTGCACAACCTGAGCCCGGACAGCTGCGCGGTGCCCCTGCAGCTCGATGACTGTGACGACAGCTTCCGGCTGGCCGACCTGCTCCAGGACGGCAGCACCCCGCTCGACGCGAAGGGGTGCGCCGAGATCACGCTGGACGGGTACGGGTACCGGTGGCTGCGGGTGGTGTCGCGGGACAGTCGGCGTCTGGTCTGAGCGGCATCACCGCGCCCGTCGTACGGCGGCCGCCGCTCGTCGCTAGCCGGCGATCTGGCCGCGGGGTCGACGACCCAGCCGGGAGCCACCGCCGAGGTCGGCGCGCTGACCTGCCTGCCAGCCGGCCATCCCGCCGCTTCCGGACAGCCGCCGGTCCTGGGCGCGGCCGAGCCGTGGGTACTCCTTCTCGACGGCTTCGCGGACCACGACGGACCGGTCGGCCAGCACGAGTGCCACCGAGGGACCGGCCGGCTCGGCGGAACGTTCCGCGTGACGCTGGGCCCGCTGCTCGGAGTCGACCAGTCTCCGGCCGATCGCGGAGGTGAACCCGGCCAGCCACGACCGACGGAACGCCGCGGCACTCTCACCGCGAGGCACCGGGGTGCGGGTGAGTGTGGATGTCGCCTGGAGCAGAAGGCTGGTGTAGAGCAGCTCGGAGCGGAGCAGGTCCGACTCGTAGCCGAACAGGTGCAGCGAGATCTGCTTCGCGCCGTCGACGTAGTTCCGTCGTTGCACCGACCGGCAGCGGAGCCGGATGGCCACGGTGTTGAGCAGGCCGGCCTTGTCGAGGGCGTAGGGCGGGTCGAGCACGACGACCCGGTCACCGACGATGTCCGAGTCGGGGTCGACCTGGGCGAGCAGGGCACGGTCGATGCCGTACTCCGCGATCAGCGCGGCCGCCTTGGCGGTGTAGGTCTCCGCCTCCGCGGTTGTGGCCGCTGGGTCTTCGGCCTTGGCCAGGATCTTGCGGACCTTGGCGAGGATCTGTTCAGTCATGTCGCAAACCATTCTGTGGGGTCGACTGGAATCCCCAGACCCTGACACCGACCATGGACAGACCTCCGTCGCGACCGGCGGTTGTCCACAGGCGCGGCGAACAAGACGGATCTCGACGTGGAACGAGGCGCGTCTCACCAGCGAACGAGGCGAATCTCAACGGGGGCGGGGGGTCAGCTGGCGACGGTGGCGATGACCCGGGAACGGGTCTCCGGGTTCGCCCACTCGTTGGAGGTGGCGACCAGCTTGTAGGCCGAGAACAGCAGGAACGGCATCGCGATCAGCACGGACCAGTGCCAGTCCGAGATGCGGGCCGTGATCGTGAACAGCATTCCGGTCAGCGTCGTGGTCAGCGCCAGCCGGGAGGAGTAGCCCACCATCACCAGCGGCGGCGCCGGCGTCGCCCGGGCGCTGCGCATGTCGACCGAGAACGGCCGGCGCACCGACCAGCGCAGCGAGGCGCCGACCACCTGCAGAGTCACCACGACGGCGGCGCAGACCACCGCCACCAGCTGCGACACGGTCGGCAGCCCGGCACGCAGCGAGGCCAGCAGCAAGGTCAAGAAGGTGGCCAGCAGGAGCACCTCGACCAGCACGAACACCCGGGACCCGAACACCGCTTTCGGGGAGACCGGGAGGCTGTCCCGCCAGAGCGCGCCCCGGCCGTCCAGGCACCACGAGTTCACGCCGAACAGCAGCGCCCCACCGGAGGCGACCAGGCCCGGGCAGGATGCACAGCATCTCCCAGTCCAGCGCACCGGCCAGCGCGACCAGCCCGGGCAGGATCGCCAGCACGGCGAGGCCGCGTCGCAGGGGGACCGAGCGCCAGATGCCGACCCGGTCGGTGCGCAGCAGCGCGACGAAGTCGGTCGCCGGGTTGCGGCCGCGGCGCGTCGCACCGAGCTCTCCACACGCAGCTCGTCGCGCGGCGGGCCGGCGCGTCACCGCGTGCGCCATGAATGCGCCCGCGGCCACCGCGGCGATGCCGATGCCGACCAGCCAGGCGATCACCGTCAACCAGTTCACCCAGACCCCGCCGGCCCCGTACAGCGGCGCCGAGCGCGATCTGCAGGGTCGGCGACTGGTCCAGCAGCGGGACGAGCCGGTCGGTGGCGATCAGAGCCGCCATGGCCACGGTCAGCGTGAAGACCAGGATCCGCAGCGTCCAGGCACCCTGGGGGCCACGGCGTACCCATTCCGCGACCCAGGCCGCGACCTGCGCGAGCGTGGTCGCCACGAGCAGCCAGATCAGCACCGGCACCTGGGCCGCGAGCAGGCCCTCGGTGCCCACCACGTAGGCGGTGGCGCCGAGCACGCGTCCAGCTCTGCATCAGCCAGGCGATGTTCAGCGGTGCCATCAGCAGCGCGCCGAGGTGGTCGGTGGTGGGGCTGACCGGGAACGCGACCGCCTGCTCACGCGGCAGCAGCTCGCGGCCACCTCCGGACGCCGCCGCGGAGACGATCGGCGATCGCCAGCACGCCGAGGTACGCGCTCGGCAGCAGCAGCAGCACGTCCGACGAGAGGATCTGGGTCTGGCCCTCGCTGCCCGCGGCGCCAGGGATGTACGCCGGGAGCCACGGCGGCCAGCACGGTGAGCACAGCGATCACGCCGAACGCGACCAGGGCGGCCCTCTTGCTCCGGCCGCGCAGCCCCGCGCCGCCGGAACCGGAGCAGCGGTACGACGTCGCGGGTGGCCTCGCTGCCGTCGAGCCAGCCGCCCCGGACCGGCTCTCAGTCCAGGAGCGCGCGGTAGACACCGGCACCTTCCTCACCGCTCATCTCGCGCGGCGGGGATCTCGGCCACCGCCGACCCGCCCCGCAGCACGATGCGCCTCCTCGCAGGCCTGGACGGCGAGCTCGCGCAGGTGCGTGGACACGAGTACGGCGGCCCCGCGGGCACGCGCGTCGGCGATCACGTCCATGGTGGCCTCGACGCCGAGCGGGTCCACGCCGTCGAAGGGCTCGTCGAGCAGCAGCACCGCCGGCTCGTGGAAGGCGGCCAGGATCACCGACATCCGGCGGCCCATGCCGTGGCTGAAGCCGGCGGTCACCCGGTGCGCGGCGCCGCCGAGGTCGAACCGTTCGAGCAGGTCACGGGCCCGCTCCTCCCAGCCCTCCGGGAGCCGGCGGAGACGGGCGGCGAGCTGCAGGTGCTCCCACGGGGTCGCCCGGGGGACCAGGCCGCCCACGTCGGGGCAGTAGCCGGTGACCCGCTTGGCGGCGAGGGTGTCCGTGCGGATGTCGTGACCGGCGACCCGAACCAGGCCACCGGTCGGCGGGATCACGCCGGCAAGCACTCGCATCGTCGTGGATTTCCCGGCGCCGTTGCGGCCGAGCAGCGCGGTGGCGCTCCCGGCCCGCACGCGCAGGTCGATGCCGCGTACGGCGTCGACCGGACCGAACCGCACCCAGAGCGCGGTGACATCGACAACGGGGTTCGTCACAGGGAGAAGTCTCCCAAGTAAAGGCCCGGTTCGCCCCGTGAACGACCGAATCCACGCTGTGCTCGTCCGGTCACAGCTTCCCCATGGTGCCTTGGTGAGCCGGCACTCCCCACGACATGCAGAGCATGGGAAGTGCGGCTTCACCATGGGGCCTTGGTGAAGCTGAGGCCTAGAAGGACTCGGCCCTCGAGGCCTTCTCCACCAGGATCCCCGGCGGCGCGAACCGTTCACCGTACGTGTCCGCGAGCTCACGGGCCCTCGCCACGAAGCCGGCCAGCCCCCCGTCGTACCCCTGCATGTACTGCACGGTGCCGCCGGTCAGCGGCGGGAAGCCGATGCCGAGGATCGAGCCGATGTTCGCCGCGGCCGTCGACTCGATCACTCCCTCGGCGATGCAGCGCGCGGTCTCCAGCGCCATGATGAACAGGAACCGTTCCTGGATGTCCACGAGCGGCACATCCACGTGCGCCCTGGCGAAGTGCTCCCGCAGGCCCGGCCAGAGGTACTTCTTCCCGTCCTTCGGGTACTCGTAGAACCCGGCGCCGGCGGCCTTCCCCTTGCGGCCGAACTCGTCGATCATCCGGCCGATCGTGTTCGCGCCCGGCTGGTCCGGGAGCTGCTTGCCCTCCTTCGCGGCGGCCTCGACGGCGGCCTTGCGGATGCTCTGCGAGCAGGGTCAGCGAGACCTCGTCGAGCATCGCCAGCGGAGGAGCGGGGAAGCCGGCCATGGTCGCCGCCCGCTCGATGGTCTGCGGGTCGACCCCGTCCTCGAGCAGCGCGACGCCTTCTGTGATCAGCGTGCCGTACACCCGTGACGTGTAGAAGCCGCGGCTGTCGTTGACGACGATCGGGGTCTTCCTCAGCTGTTGTACGACGTCGATTGCGCGGGCGATTGTCTCGGGTGAGGTCGTCTCGCCCTTGATGATCTCGACCAGCGGCATCTTGTCGACGGGTGAGAAGAAGTGCATGCCGATGAAGTCCTCGGGCCGGTTCACGCCCTCGGCGAGACCGGTGATCGGCAGGGTCGAGGTGTTCGAGGCGAGCAGCGCGTCACCGTTCACGACGTCCTGCACCTCACCGAACACCTTCGCCTTCAGCGACGGGTCCTCGAAGACCGCCTCGATCACCGAGTCGCAGCCCGTCAGGTCGTCCGCGTTGTCGGTCGGGATGATCCGGGCCAGGATCTCGTCCCGCTTCTCGGGACGTCATCCTGCCGCGCTCGATCGCCTTGTCGAGGATCCTCGCGGAGTAGGCCTTTCCCTTCTCGGCGGACTCCAGGCTGACGTCCTTGAGCACGACCTCGATGCCGGAACGGGCCGCCGAGTAGGCGATGCCGGCGCCCATCATGCCCGCGCCGAGCACGGCGAGCCTCGCCGCCCGGAACGGGGGTACGCCGTCGGGACGCAGCGCGCCGGAGTTGATCGTCTGCATGTCGAAGAAGAACGCCTGGATCATGTTCTTGGAGTTCTGACCGACGATCAGCTTGGTCAGGTAGCGGGACTCGATCCGCGATGCGGTGTCGAAGTCGACCTGGGCGCCCTCGATCGCCGCGGACATGATCGCCCGGGGCGCCGGGTAGTCCGCGCCCTTGCTCTGCTTGCGCAGGTTGGCCGGGAACGCCGGGAGGAACGCGGCCAGCTTCGGGGTGGTCGGCGTGCCACCGGGCATCTTGTACCCGGGACGGTCCCACGGCTGGGTGGCCGCCTCCTCGGTCGTCCTTGTTGTCCAGGACCCAGGCCCTCGCGGCGGCCAGCAGGTCGTCTCGGGAACCGACGAGCTCGTCGACGAGGCCCTTCTCCTTGGCCTCGGCCGGCTTGAACCGCCTGCCGGTGAGCAGCACATCCGTGAGCGCGGTCGAGATGCCGAGCATCCGCACCGTGCGGGTCACGCCGCCGCCGCCCGGGAGCAGCCCCAGTGAGACCTCGGGGACGCCGAGGTCGACCTTGGGATCGTCCACGACGATCCGGTGGTGGCAGGCCAGCGTGATCTCCAGGCCGCCACCGAGCGCGGCACCGTTGACGGCGGCGACGACCGGCCTGCCGAGCGTCTCGAGACGACGCAGCTGCGCCTTGACCGCCTCGGCGATCGCGAAGATCTCGGGAGCGTCGTCCGGGCCCGCCTGGATCATCTTGTGCAGGTTGCCGCCGGCGAAGAACGTCTTCTTCGCGCTGGTCACCACGACGCCGACGATCTCCTCCTTCTCGGCCTCGAGCCGATCGATCGCCGTACCCATGGACTGCAGGTACAGGTCGTTCATGGTGTTGGCGCTCGAGGTCGGGTCGTCGAGGGTGAGTACGACGATGTTGTCGGCGTCCCGGTCGTACCGGACGGCGCTCTGGGTTGCCTGCTCAGTCATGTGTTCGAGAGTCCTTAGCTGGTCCGGGAAGGTCAGATGCGCTCGACGATGGTGGCGATACCCATGCCGCCACCGACGCAGAGGGTGGCCAGGCCGTACCTCTGGTCCCGCCGCTCGAGCTCGTCGACGAGGGTGCCGAGGATCATCGCCCCGGTCGCCCCGAGCGGGTGACCCATCGCGATCGCACCGCCGTTGACGTTCACCTTGTCCGCGGGCAGGTCGAGCTCCCGCATGAAGCGCATCGCCACGGCGGCGAACGCCTCGTTGATCTCGTAGAGGTCGATGTCACCGGCGTCGAGTCCGGCCTTGGCCAGCGCCTTGCGGGACGCGGGGGCGGGACCCGTGAGCATGATCGTCGGGTCCGCTCCGGACACCGCGGTGGCGATGATCCGTGCCCGCGGGGTCAGGCCGAGGTCCGTGCCGACCTGCTCGGTGCCGATCGCGACGAGCGAGGCACCGTCGACGATGCCCGAGGAGTTGCCGGCGTGGTGGACGTGGTTGATCTTCTCCACCCAGTGGTACTTCTCGAGCGCCACCGAGTCGAACCCGCCCTGGTCACCGATCTCCGCGAACGACGGCTTCAACCCGGCCAGTGACTCCACCGTCGTGCCGGGCCGGATGAACTCGTCCTTCTCCAAAACGGTCACGCCGTTCATGTCCCTGACCGGGACCACCGAGCCGTCGAAGTAGCCGTTGGCCTGCGCCTTCGCGGCGCGCGCCTGCGACTCGGCGGCGAACGCGTCGACGTCCTCCCGGGAGAACCCCTCGAGGGTGGCGATCAGGTCCGCGCCGATGCCCTGTGGGACGAAGGACGTGGTGAACGCGGTGTCCGGGTCGGATGCCCACGCTCCACCGTCGGAGCCCATCGGCACCCGCGACATCGACTCGACGCCACCCGCGAGGATCAGGTCCTCGAACCCGGAGCGGACCCGGGCGGCGGCCTGGTTCACGGCCTCGAGGCCGGAGGCACAGAAGCGGTTGAGCTGGACGCCGGCGACCGTCTCGGGGTAGCCGGCCTTCAGTACGGCGGTCTTCGCGATGTCACTGCCCTGGTCGCCGATCGGGGTGACCACACCGAGAACCACGTCGTCGATCCGCGCGGGGTCGAGGCCGGGGTTGCGGTCCTTGATCTCGTCGAGGAGGCCGACCACCAGGTCGACCGGCTTCACTTCGTGCAGCGAGCCGTTCTTCTTGCCCTTCCCGCGCGGCGTGCGGATTGCGTCGTACACGAATGCTTGCGGCAGATCGGCCATTGCGACGTCCAAACTTCTCGGCAGCTGAATCGGAGGACCCGGCGAGGAGGGTCGGGTGGAACTACTCGATTGTGACACTCATACTGTTAGCGTCGTCAACCGACTCCGTCATGTGATCTCCGTCGCTCCCGACCCTGAGGAACGCCACCGATGTCTGCTCCCGCCGAGGCCGTACACGAGCTGATGACGCTCGACGAGCTCACCAAGCGCGTGGGGATGAGCGTCCGCAACGTCCGCTTCTACACGACCCGCGGCCTGGTGCCGCCGCCGATCCGACGGGGCCGGTCCGGTTACTACTCCTCCGAGCACCTGGTCCGGCTCGAGCTGGTCCGGGAGCTGCAGGCGCACGGGTTCACGCTGTCCGCGATCGAGGGGTACATGACCCGGATCCCTCCGGGTGCCTCCCCCGAGACGATCGCGCTGCATCGGACTCTGCTGGCGCCGTGGATGGCCGAGCTGCCCGAGACCATCTCCCGGAAAGAGCTGGTACGACGGGCGGGGCGGCCGTTGTCCGAGGACGACCTGGACACGCTGAACGCACTGGGGATCGTCTACCCCGCGAAGCAGGGCAAGTACCAGGTCGCAGTGGCCCACCTGTCCGTCGGCGTAGCACTGCTCGACCTCGGGATGCCGTTCGAGGCGGCCCTGGCCGCGCAGGACATCTTCACCGCGCACGGTCGAGCCATCGCCGACGAGCTCACCGAGCTGTTCCGCACCCAGGTGTGGCCGGCGTACAAGGAGACCGGTGCCTCGCCGGAGGAGCTGCGTGAAGTCGTGGAGAAGTTCAAGCCCGTGACGGTCGCGGCGCTGATCGCGTCGTACGAGAGCGCGGTCAACGAGACCAAGCGCGAGACCGTCGCCCGTCGTACCCGCTGACCCGTCACCAACTGAGCAGCAGCTTTGGCCGACCCGTCACCTTCTGAGCACCAGGCCCCGCCGACCCGTCACCTTCTGAGCCACCAGGCCCCGCCGACCCGTCAGTTTCTGGGGATCGCGCCATTGCTCAGAGAGTGACCCCTCGACGCCATAGGCCGCGCAGGAGCTGACGGGTCGACGCAGGGGGCCGCGCAGAAACTGACGGCTCGTCGGCAGGGGCCGCGCAGAAAGTGACGGGTCGGCGACTCAGGGTTGGACGACGGCGCCGGAGTCGACCAGGGCGTCCACATCCTGTACTCCCCAGGCCTCGAGTGCTGACCGCGACTGGCCGCCCGGCGAGGACGGTCCGGTGGTCAGCGTCGGCGCCGTTCGGGAGAACCGCGGCGCGGGCGCCGGCTGCAGGAGCCCGTCGTGGGTCACGTAGGTGGACCTGGCCTTCAGGTGCGGGTGCTCGGCCGCCTCGGACAGCGGCAGCACCGGCGTGCAACAGGCGTCGGTGCCGTCGAACACCTCCGCCCACTCCGCCTGGGTCTTCTCCTTGAACCGGGCAACGAGCACGGACCGCAGTGCCGGATGCTGCGCCAGGGTCATACCGGTCCGGCGCGGTGCCGGTGAGGCCCAGACCCTCGAGCAGGGCCGCGTAGAACTGGGGCTCCAGCGCGCCGACCGCCATGTGCTTCCCGTCTGCGGTCTCGTAGACGTCGTAGAACGGCATCCCGCCGTCGAGCAGGTTCGCGGCCCGTTCCTCCCGTGCGTCCCCGCCGGCGAGCATGCTCGCGAACATCGCGTTCAGGTGCGCCGACCCGTCCACGATCGCCGCGTCCACCACCTGCCCGGTGCCGCTGCCGCGAGCCTCGAGCAGCGCCGCGAGGACTCCGACCACGAGGTACAACGCCCCGCCGCCGAAGTCGCCCACCAGGTTCGACGGGAACTGCGGCCGGTCCGGGGTCTGTCCCAGGCCGTGCAGGGCACCCGAGATCGCGATGTAGTTCATGTCGTGCCCGGCCGCCTGTGCCAGCGGACCGTCCTGGCCCCACCCGGTCATCCGCCCGTAGACGAGGCGCGGGTTCCTGGCCTGGCACTCAGCGGGACCCAGCCCGAGCCGCTCCACAGCACCGGGCCGCATCCCCTCCAGCAACACGTCGGCGGTCTCGACCAGGTCGAGCACCGTCGCCACCGCGGCGGGGTCCTTCAGGTTCATCGCGACACTGGGTCGCCCACGGGTGAGCAGGTCGGTCTCCCGGGCGCCGGCACTCGTCGCGCCACCCGGCCGCTCGACCCGGATCACGTCCGCGCCCAGGTCCGCCAGGTGCATCGCGGCGTGCGGGCCAGGGCCGATTCCGGCGAGCTCGACGACGCGGACCCCTTTGAGCGGACCGGTCCCCTGCCCCAGTGCGTAGTCAGTCATGCCCGCCATTGTGACGCCCGGACGATCGCGTCACGGCGTCGACAGGTCCCGCAGCTGCGAGATCTGGGACTCCTGCAGCCTGATCAGCCCCCGGGCGAACTCCCGCGTCCCCAGGTTGAGCCCGTCGTCGACCTCCGCCTTCGACATCGCCACAGCACCCCGCTGGTTGTCCACCAGCCGCTGCGTCCAGCTCTTCGCGAAGCCGGCCCCGTCGAGCTCGTACAACGCCACGAGCTGGTCCATCGTCATCTCGCCCGGGGTTAGCGTGGTAGTCAGGCAGGTGCGCCGGCACCCCCCACGCCCTCGCCATCGTCCGCAGCACCTTCATCTCCGCGGTGCGGTCGTCACCCATGGTCCGGGCGATGCTGCGCAGCCGCGGCGGGACGTCCTTGTTTGCGACCATCGCGACCATGTCGACCACCTGCTGGTGCTGCGACATCATCCGGTCCACGAAGGCAAGGTCGGTGTCGTTGTGGTCGGCGGACACCTCAGTGGGGCGTACGACGGACGGGGCGCTGCCGCGGGTCGGAGCGGCGGTCCCCGACGACGCCGAACAACCGCCGAGGAACGCCGGCAGGAGAGCAGTCGCCAGGGCGGCCGTCCGGGTCATGTGATCATCAACGAGCAAGCGGGGCAACGGTCACGGGTACGCGGGTCAGTGATGGTACTCGTGGACCACTGCGTGCCCCTTGCCGCGCGAGATCATCCACCGGTTCACTGGCACGGTCACCACGAAGGCCACCGCCAGCGAGAACGCGAGGGCGGCCCAGAACACCCAGTTCGCGAGCCCCGCCCCCATCGCGCCCGGGACACCTACCATCACCGCGTTGTCGACGACCTCCATCACGAAGATCGAGACGGTGTCCGCGGCGAGGGCGACCTTCACCGCCTGTGGCCAGCTCAGCCCTGCCCGTCGTACCGCGGTCACCGTGAGCAGGTAGCCGAAGAAGAAGGCTAGTGCGACCGCGAGGGCCACGCTCGGCACGGTCGTCCAGCCCCACCAGGTGGCCAGCACCATGCCCAGCACCTCGCCGATCGCACAGCCGGTCAGACAGTGCAACGTCGCCGAGATCGCGGTCTGCCAGGAAGCGCCGGAAGCGCCGGGAGCACCAGGAGCATCCGCAGCGACGTCGGTGTGCATGTGTTCGGAGTGGTTCATACCGCCGAAATTATACCCCCTAGGGGTATCTGTCAAGAGGGCAGCACCCGGCGGAGGAACTGTCTGGTGCGGTCGTGCGACGGATCGCTGAAGATCTGCGCCGGCGGACCCTGTTCCAGGATCGCCCCGTCGTGCAGGAAGCACACCGCGGTCGCCACGTCCCGGGCGAACGCCATCTCGTGGGTCGCCAGCACCAGCGTCGTGCCGGCGACCGCCATGTCACGCACGATGTCGAGCACCTCGCCGACGAGCTCCGGGTCGAGCGCCGAGGTCACCTCGTCGAGGAGCACCAGCGACGGTCCGGTGGCCAGGGCGCGCACGATCGCGGCGCGCTGCTGCTGACCGCCCGAGAGCTGGTCGGGATGCGCAGAGGCCTTGTCTGCAAGGCCGAACCGGAAAAGTAGCTCGTGTGCCCGCGCCTCGGCGGAGGCCCGGGGGATGCCGTGCACCTGGCGCGGCGCCAGGGTGATGTTGTCCAGCACCGTCATGTGCGGGAACAGGTTGTACGCCTGGAAGACCATCCCCATCCGACGCCGCACCGCCCGGGCATCCACCCGCGGATCGGTGATCTCGTTGCCCTCGAAGAAGATGGCGCCGTCGTCGACGGTCTCCAGAAGGTTCAGGCAGCGCAGCAGCGTCGACTTGCCGCTGCCCGACGACCCGATCAGACAGACCACGTCCCCGGGTTCGACGGTGAGGTCGATGTCGCGCAGGACGACCTTGTCGCCGTACGCCTTCCGCAGTCCTTCGACGCTCAGCAGGCTCATCGCACGACCCCACTCTGCTCGCGCCGGGCCACCCGTCGTCCGACCCAGTCGGTGAACCGTGCCAGCGGGATCGTCAGCGCCACGAAGAAGGCCGCAGCCACAAGGTACGGCGTGTAGTTGAAGTTGAAGTTGGCGTAGTCACGGGCGCTGAACAGCGCGTCGAACAACGCCACCGACGCCACCAGCGCGGTGTCCTTCTGCAGGGACACGAAGTCGTTGAGCAGCGGCGGGACGACCCGGCGCACGGCCTGCGGGAGCACGACGAACCGCATGGTCTTGCCGTGCGAGAGGCCCAACGAGGTGGCGCTCGCCAGCTGGGACGGGTGGATCGACTCGATCCCGGACCGGAAGACCTCGGCCACATACGCGCCGTAGGAGAGCACGAGGGCCACGAGCGCCAGCCAGAACAGGCTGTTGGTGACCCCCTGCAGCCGCAGCGCCGGAACACCGAAGCAGACCAGGAAGACCACCAGCAGCGTCGGCAGGCCACGGAACAGGTCGGTGTAGAACACGGCGAGCGCGCGGAGCGGGAACAGCGCCGGCGCGGTGGTCGTCCGCGTCACCGCGACCAGCACACCCACGACCAGGATCAGCGGCTCGGCGATCAGAAACAGCCTGACGTTGATCCAGAAGCCTTCCGCGATCGTGGGGAACGACGCCTTCGCATGCTCCCAGGAGAAGAACGTCTCCTTGACCGTCTCCCAGCCGGGCGAGCCGACGATGACGATGCCGGCGACCGCGAACAGTACGACGGTCGCGACCGTGGCGACAGCCGCCGACCGACGCGACAACCGCCGCCGGACGGCCTGTCGTTCGAGCTGCCGCTCGCTAGGCGTCCACGCGTCCACGGGGTGGCTCAGTCGAGGACGGGCGCGTCGGCCGCCTCGGCCAGCCACTCCTGCTCGATCGCCTCGAGCTCACCGGAGCTCTTCAGCTCCTCGAGTGCTGCGTTGACGCAGGTCACCAGCGGGTTGCCCTTCTCGAACAGCAGGCCGAACTCCTCCTGCTCGCCCGACGTCGGCTGGAACTGCCCCACGATCGTGGCCGACGGGATCTCCACCGCCGTGATGAAGAACGCGGTCGGCAGGTCAGCGACGATCGCGTCGACCTGGCCGTTGTTCAGGGCCTGCTTGGCGGCGTTGGTGTCGTCGAAGACCAGCGGGTCCTGCGAGGGCTGGATCTCGTCGCGGATCGCGGTGAGCGAGGTGGTCCCGGTCTGCGCGCCGAGCTTCACGTCCCGGAGCTCGGCGAGGGAGGTGGCGTCGGCGATGTCGGCCTTCTTGGGCGCGATCACGGCCTGGGCCGCGGAGTAGTAGCCGTCGGAGAAGTCGACGACCTCGGCCCGCGCCGGGGTGATCGAGATCTGGTTGATGTCGAAGTCGAACTGCTTCTCACCCGGCGCATAGGACGTGTTGAACGGGACCTTGACCCACGTCACCTGGTCCTCGGAGAAGCCCATCTGTTCCGCGAGCGCGTAGGCGACCGCCGACTCGAACCCCTCACCGTTCGTCGGGTCGTTGTCGACGAACCACGGCTCGAACGCCGGCGAGTCCGTGCCGATGGTCAGCTTCCCGACCGTCTGCAGCGGAAGGTTCTCCGGTCGCACACTCATCAGCAGCGCTGGCGTCGCCGGTCGGCGACCCGGCAGCCGTAGCGGTGTCCGTCGGTTCGTCGGATGCCTCCTCGGTGGGTGCGCACGCGACCGCGGCGAGAAGGAGCGGTACGGCGAGGACGGTGATGCCGCGGGGGATACGCATACCTCGATGCTATTGCTCCCCGGCCCGGTCGGCGGATCATTTCTCACACAGAGTGGGCCGGCCGAGCGTGATCAGCCCAGCGCCGGCAGGGGCGGGTGGAAGGCGAGTGGAACGGACGGCTCGTTCCCCCGGATCACGTCCTCGGGCCACGTGGCGGCGGCGACGTGTCGCACGCCGTCGAGGACCAGCTCGACCTGGTAGGTGAACGGCGGCCGCCCGAGCGCGGCCGCCGCCAGACCCCTGTCGTCGGGGCCGTCCCAGTAGACGGTGCCCTCCGGTCGGCAGCCCCCGGCGCGGTCCGCCTCGAAGGTCAGCGTCTCCCCGTCGGCGGCCGAGACCGTGATCGTCGCGCTGGCCATCTCGGGTGCCTCGGCCAGGTTCGACAACGACAGCTCGACACCGTAGCTGTCGACCTCGCCGTCGTTCCCGGCCAGCACCGCCAACCGTGACGTCGGCTTCGCCAGCGGGCCGTCGGACGGGGTGGTCCAGCGGAAGACGGTGGCCAGGTCACCCTTCCCGCGGCCGAACAGTGTCACGTCGTAGGTCCCGGCATGGCCCGCCGGGCGGAGGACGAAGGACCCGTCGCCGCTCCGTTCCGGCGTCACGGTCTGGCTCCGGGGGCACCGCTCCGGCCCCGTGGATGAGAAGAACGCCTGGAACGACCACCCTTCGAGCGGGAAGGTGACGACGACCTCGCCCGGGCTGCCCACGTGCGGCGGGTCATCCGCGGGGATGCCGTCGACGCACCCGGTGCCGTAGCAGTAGGTGTACGGCTCGAGGTCGACAGCGCTCCCGCTGTACCGAACGGTCACCGGCGGCGGTCCGTCAGGTCCCTGGTCGGGAGGCCTCTCCGTGTGCGTCTCGGCCGTGTTCCCGGGCGACGCCGTGCCCGACGATTCGCCCGCGCTGCCGCAGCCGGCCAGGCCCAGCGTGAGCAGGCAGGCGGTGAGGAGCACGGGAACACGCATGGCGGTTGGACGCGCGCACCCGGCACCCGGTTCCACGCCGAGTGGGCGAGATCACCCATGCAACTAGTTGCATAGGTACGGCGGACAGGGTGATGCTGGTCGCGGAACAGCAGGAACCCCGCATCCACCCGCGAACGGACCACCGCCATGGCGCTCGAGCACGCGATGCTCGTATCGCTGAGCGAGCGACCCGGATCCGGACTCGAGCTCACGCAGCGCTTCGAGCGGTCCATCGGTTTCTTCTGGAGCGCCACCCATCAGCAGATCTACCGGGTGCTGCGTCGGATGGAGGCCGACGGCTGGGTGGCCTCGAGCACGGTGACCCAGCAGGGCCGGCCGGACAAGCGGATCTACACCGTGGCCACCGCTGGAGCGGTCGAGCTCCGCAGGTGGCTCGAGGCGCCGGTCCCGATGGAGCAGTTCCGCAGCGAGATCGCGGTGAAGCTCCGCGGCGCCTCCTACGGTGCCCGGCCGGCCGTCCTCGGCATCGTCCGCGAGCACCTCGCCGACCACCGGACCCGGCTGGCCCACTACGAGCAGCTGGCCGCCCGCGACTTCCCCGAACCGACCGGCCTGGCCGGCCGGGAGCTGGACGTCTACCTCGTGCTCCGCGGCGGCATCCGGCTGGAGCAGTTCTGGGTGGACTGGCTCACCGAGTACCTGGACGCACACGCAGACTCACACGAAGGGGCAATCCGATGACCGCCGCGAACACCCCTACCCCGGCGCCGTACCCGCATCTGCTCACTCCGCTGACCGTCGGCGGCACCACGCTGCGCAACCGGGTGGTGATGGGCTCGATGCACACCGGGATGGAGGACCGCGCCAGGCACCTGCCGGACCTCGCGGCCTACTTCGCCGAACGCGCCCGCGGCGGTGTCGGCCTGATCGTCACCGGTGGCTATGCCCCCAACGTGCGCGGCTGGCTGTTGCCGTTCGGCTCGTTGGTCACCCGCGGTAAGCACGCCGACCGTCACCGGCTGGTCACGGACGCGGTGCACGAGGAGGGCGGCGCGATCGCGCTGCAGGTGCTGCACGCCGGTCGCTACGGGTACACCCCGCTCAACGTGAGCGCCTCCGCGTCCAAGTCACCGATCACGCCGTTCAAGGCCGGAGCCCTGTCCAGTAAGGGCGTTGAGCGCACCATCGACGACTACGTCCGCTCCGCGAAGCTCGCCCGCCGGGCCGGCTACGACGGCATCGAGGTGATGGGGTCCGAGGGTTACCTGATCAACCAGTTCCTCGCCGCACACACCAACCGGCGCACGGACGCGTGGGGTGGGACGGCCGAGCGGCGGATGCGGTTCCCCGTCGAGATCGTCCGACGAACCCGTGAGGCCCTCGGCGAGGACTTCCTGATCATGTACCGGATGTCGTTGCTCGACCTGGTGAGGAACGGGCAGACCTGGGACGAGACGGTCGCCCTGGCCAAGGCGCTCGAGGGGGCCGGCGCGTCGGTGATCAACACCGGTATCGGCTGGCACGAGGCACGGGTGCCGACGATCCTCACCCAGGTCCCGCGTGGCGCCTGGACGTGGACCACCGCGCGGTTGAAGCCCGAGCTCACCATCCCGGTGTGCGCGTCCAACCGGATCAACACACCCGACCTCGCGGAACGGATCCTCGCCGACGGAGGCGCGGATCTCGTGTCGATGGCGCGGCCACTCCTCGCCGACGCCGACTTCGTGAACAAGGCGGCCGCGGACCGGGCGGACGAGATCAACACCTGCATTGCGTGCAACCAGGCCTGCCTGGACCACACCTTCGCGAACAAGCGCGCGTCCTGCCTGGTGAACCCGCGAGCCGGCCGGGAGACCGCGCTGGTGCTGCTGCCGGTCCCGGAGCCGCGCGCCAAGGACGTTGCCGTGGTGGGCGCCGGCCCGGCCGGGCTGTCCGCCGCCGTCACCGCGGCCGAACGTGGCCACCGGGTGACCCTGTTCGAGGCCGCCCCCGCGATCGGCGGCCAGTTCCGGCTCGCCATGCAGGTCCCCGGCAAGGAGGAGTTCGCGGAGACGCTGCGTTACTACGCCCGCCGGCTGGAGGTGCTCGGTGTCGACGTCCGCCCCTCCACCCGTGCCACCCCGGTGGGTCTGGCTGGGTACGACGAAGTCGTGGTCGCCACCGGGGTGACGCCCAGGATCCCTGCCCTGGAAGGGATCTCGCACCCCAAGGTGGTGTCGTACGCCGACGTCCTGAACGGGTCGGTGCAGGTCGGCCGCCGGGTCGCCGTCGTCGGCGCAGGAGGAATCGGCGTGGACGTCAGCCACTTCCTCACCCACGACGAGTCGGAGGACATCGATGACTGGTTCGCGCACTGGGGAGTCGGTGACCCCGGCGTGCATCCGGGCGGTGTCACCGAGAAGAAGCCGCGCACCCCGGCCCGCGTGGTGTACCTCCTGCAGCGCAAGACCACCCGCATCGGCAAGGACCTCGGCAAGACGTCCGGCTGGGCGCACCGCGCGGTGCTCAAGGACTCCGGTGTGACCATGCTTCCGGGTGTCGCATACGACCGGGTCGACGACTCGGGCCTGCACATCCGGGTCGGTGACCCGGGCGAGGCGCAGCTGCTCGAGGTTGATCACGTGGTGATCTGCGCGGGCCAGGAGTCGGTGCGCGGTCTGTACGACGAGTTGGTCACCCGGTCGCAGGAAGGTGCGGCTACGCCCGTCGTACACCTGGTCGGAGGGGCCGACGTAGCCGCCGAGCTGGACGCCAAGCGGGCGATCCGTCAGGGCACCGAGGTCGCCGCCCTTCTCTAGGGGCTCAGCTCTAGGGGCTCAGTTGTGCTCGACCTCGCCGAGATGCTCGTGTCCTCGGTGTGTGGCCGGCTCGATCTGGAAGGTGGCGTGCTCGACGTCGAAGTGCGACGCCACACAGTCGCTGAACTCGTCGAGCAGCGAGCCGACCCCGCGGTCCGCGAGCACCGCGTCGGTCACCGTGACGTGCACCGACAGCATCGGCATCCCGCTGGTGATCATCCATGCGTGCAGGTCGTGCACGTCGACCACTCCGGGCACCTGCTCCAGGTGCTCGCGTACGTCATCGAGGTCCACGTGCTCCGGGGTGGCCTCCAGGAGTACGTCGACCGCGCTCCTCAGCAGCGAGAAGGACCGGGGCAGGATCAACGCCGCGATCAGGAGCGAGGCGATCGAGTCAGCACGGGTGAAACCGGTCGTCGCCACCACCACACCGGCGATGACCACCAGCACCGAGCCCATCAGGTCACTGAGCACCTCGAGGTAGGCACCCTTCATGTTCAGAGACTCGTTCCTGCGTCGGGACAGGACGCCGAGCGAGACGACGTTAGCGAGCAGGCCGACCGCGGCGAACACCAGCATCGGGGTCGCGTCGACCTCCACCGGCTCCATCAGCCGGGTGACGCCGGCGTACGCCAGGTAGGTGCACACCACGAGCAGCACAACCGCGTTCACCAGAGCGGCCAGGATCTCAGCGCGGTGAAGCCCGAACGTCCTGCGCGAGGTGGGCGGCAGCGTCGCGACGTACGACGCGGACAGGGCGAGCGCCACCGCGGCCGCATCGGTGACCATGTGCCCGGCGTCGGCGAGGAGGGCGAGCGACCCGCTCATCCAGGCGCCGAACACCTCGACCGCGATCACGGCGCAGGTGACGAACAGGACCAGCTTCAGACGGGACCGGTCCTCGGCCCGCCCGGCGGCGTGGCCGTGGCTGTGCCCGTGGCCCTGTCCGGCTCCCATGGCAGCAGCCTAGACAGCGGCGCCCTCAGACCTGGGCCGCGCCACGATGCAGCCAGGCCAGCAGGTCCGCCGGCGCCAGCTGCGCGGCACGCGCGTGGTACCGCTCGAGCTCCTCGTCGCTGAGCAGCTCGGCGCCCGAGCCGGAGGTGCCCCGCCGGAAGAAGGCCGCGGTGTCCTTGAGGACGCCGGAGGTGTTCGGCACCAGCCGGGCGGCGCCGGCGCGCATCTGCTCGAAGGTTGCCGCCTCTACCAGTGCCGGCCACACGTCCCCCGGCACGGTGATCCCCAGCCGGTCCGCCAGCCGGCGCATCTCGCCGTCGAGGTCGAAGGAGAGGTCGTCGTAGTGGACGAGGACCACGTTCTCCCGGTTGCGCCGGTCCCAGGCGTCGCGAAGGTGCCACATCACGCCGGGCAGGGAGTCCAGCTGCTCCCGCGGGCTCACGTCGTGGTCGACCCATCCGAGCAGCCAGTCGGGCAGCAGCGGTCGGGGCGCAGGTGGTTCGGTGGGCTCCGGTGAGCCGGTCAGCAGCCGGATCCGCTCACGGTCCAGGTTGTCGCCCTGGTGGTACAACGACACGGCCATGTCCAACGGGTGACGGGCGACCACGATGTACGTCGCCCGCGGGTCGAGGGGTACGCCGTCCAGCGGGGTGTGTGTCTTGATGAACCGCCTGTGCTCCTGGGCAGCCAGCCGGGCGTACACCTCGGAACGTGGGGTGACCAGCCAGTCCAGCCAGGGCGACAGCTCGGACAACGGCGCCGGCGGTTCCGGGGTCTGGAAGACAAGCAGCGCGCAGATCATCTGCATCCACGTCGTCCCGCTTTTGGACCGCGTGCTGATCACGATGTCGCCCAGTCGGAACGGGAAGCCCACCCACCGGGCGCTGTCCTCGTCGTCGGACCGGTAGCGAACGGGTACCTCGGGCACCCCACGAGGGTAGCCGCGCAGGAGTACGTGCGCATTCGTGCACGTTCGTCGGACCAGCCGGTCAGCGCCTGACTCAGGACTGCTTCGCGGCGCGCAGCACTGCCTCCACCGAACGGTCGACGTCGGCCTCGGTGGTCGTGTAGTTCGACACCGAGATCCGCACGTAGCGCCGGTCGCGCCAGGTCGTGCCGCCCATCCAGCAGGTGCCGTCGGCCTGCACCGCCTCGACCACCCGGTCGGTGCGTGCGTCGTCCCCGAACCCGACCAGGACCTGGTTCAGCACCACGTCGTTGGCGATCTCGGCGCCACCCTCGGCCAACGATTCAGCAAACCGTTGGGCCAGTCGGCAGCAGCGCTCCACGAGATCCGCAACACCATCACGGCCCAGCTGGCGAAGACCCGCCCAGGCCGCGAACCCACGGGCCCGGCGCGAGGACTGGAGGGTGAAGTCGGCCGAACCCCCCGTGCCCCCTCCCGACCCCACGAGGTACGCCGCGGTGTACGAGGCAGCCGCGGCATGCAGCTCGGGCCGAGAGCAGAACACGAAGGCGTTGTCGTAGGGCAGGTTCAGCCACTTGTGCCCGTCACAGCCCCACGAGTCGGCGTACTCAACCCCTTCGACCAGGTGCCGGGTGAGCGGGCTGGCCGCGGCCCACAACCCGAACGCCCCGTCGACGTGGACCCAGGCGTCCCGACGGTGAGCGGTGTCGCAGACCCCGCGGAGGTCGTCGCAGGCGCCGGTGTTCACGTTGCCGGCCTGTGCGCAGACGATCGTCGGCCCGTCCGGCCCGGTGGCCAGCACCCGCTCCAGGTCGGCGACGTCCATGGCACCGTTGGCACCGGCCCGGACCGTCCTCGATGGACGCCGAGCCGAGACCCAGCACCCGCAGCGAACGGTCGATGGTGGCGTGCCGCTCGACGCTCGCCAGGACCCGGATCCTCGGTGCCCCGGACAACCCGTCGCGCTCGACGTCCCAGCCCGCCCCGGCCAGCACGTGGTGCCGTGCAGCCAGCAGGCCCACGGTGTTCGCCTCCTGCGCCCCCGTGACGAAGCCGACCGACGCGGGGTCAGGGATCCCCAGCAGCTCCTTGAGCCAGCCGCCGGCGACCTCCTCCGCGGCCGCTGCGGCCGGGGACAGCACGGGGTTGAACGCGCACTGGTCCCATCCCGAGGCCAGCATGTCCGCGGCCGTCGCGGCCGGCAGCGCACCCCCGATGACGAACCCGAAGAACCGCGGCCCGGCACTGGACATCAGGCCACCGTCGGCGGCCTCGACCAGGTCCTGGAGTACGTCGGACGGCGCGGTGGGCTGCTTCGCCAACGGACCGCCGAACGCGCGCCGCAGGGCGTCCATGTCGCGCGTCGGGACCACCCGTCGGTCCGGCAGGCTCCTCCGGTAGTCGGCCGCATGCTGAGCGGCCCGATGCAGTAGCTCGTCCACAACACGTCACGCTACGCCCGAGCGGTGCAGACACGTTGCCGTCGCAGCGCGGGCTCGGAAGGATCGGGTCCCCTCTCGGATCCTGCACGAGATCGCGGTGGGCTGTCGCACAGGGCAGGAGACAGCTGAACGCCGCCGGAACCGCCTACAACGACCTGCGCTCCGGCGCTGACTAGACCGATGGGCTGATGTGCCGCAGCGGTCGCATCCTCGACCCAGGACGGGGAACTCCTCCTGACATGCGTGCTGTCGGCAAGGGCGGGTTCGTGCGAATCGAGGACGACTGCGTGGTTTTCGTACGCAACGGCCGGGGCAAGTTCCGGCATCCCCGCTACCACCCTGCAACGGTGCCGTTCGAGGGAGTCGTCGGAGTGAGCATTCGTGAGCCGCGCGGTCTCACCGCTGGCCGGCTCTGTGTCAGCGTTCTCGGGTTCTCGGACGAGGAGGTCGCCCGCCCGGACTACCCCTTCTGCATCCTCTTCGCTCCCTGGCAGCTAACGAACATGCGCCGGATCCACGCAGAGATCTGGCGCCGCACCGCCGAGGCCAACGCCTGACGTGGCCCGGTCCGGCGATCGGGTCGACCAAGATCCTAGGTGCGCGTCGGAGGTCAACTCGGGTATGAAGAGACATGGCGCACTCGCTTCTCCTGGTCCCGGTCCGTGAGGCCGACTTCGTGGTGCGCCCGCGCCTGGAGCGACGCTCCCCTGAGTACCTCCCGTCCGACCCCGACGAGATCCTCGCCCACGTCACCCTGCTCGGCCCGTTCGCGGACCTCGCCGACATCGACGACGGACTGGTCGCCGAGCTGAGGGATTTCTTCGCCGACGTGCTCCCGTTCGCATTCCGCCTCACGGGAATCAGCGAGTTCCCGGGAGGCACGACCTATCTGACTCCGGAGCCGTCCGCCCCCTTCCGGCAGCTGACCCATGAGCTGTTCAAGCGCTTCCCGGAGTTCCCTCCGTACGGCGGCGAGTTCGACGACGTGGTCCCACACGTGTCTGTGCCCATCCCCGACAGCGAGGACGTCGACACCATGCGCTTCGAGCTCGAGCCACGGCTGCCGATCGATGCGCATGCACGTGAGGCCTCGCTGTTCTGGTGGGAGGCGGGCAAGTCCCGCACTCTCGAGACATTCACATTCGGTACGACGGCCGCCTGACCGGCATCATCGCCCCGTCCGGTGGGCCGCGATCACGTCGGCGTACCACTGGAAGGAGTCCTTCGGCGTCCGCTGCTGGGTCTGGTAGTCGACATGGACCAGCCCGAACCGCTTGGTGTATCCCTGGGCCCACTCGAAGTTGTCCATGACCGACCACGTGTAGTAGCCGCGCACGTCCACGCCTGCCTCGATCGCCTGGCCGACGGCGCGAAGATGTCCGTCGAGGTAGTCGACCCGCGGACCGTCGGTCACCCGGCCGGTTGCGTCGGGCTCGTCGTTGTAGGCGCAGCCGCTCTCGGTGATGTAGACCGGCGGGAGCAGCCCGTCGTACTCGTGGCTCATCATCACCAGCAGGTCGCGTAGCCCGTCCGGGACCACTGGCCAACCGAAGTCAGTGTGGTCGTACCCCTCGACGGCGACGATCCTGAACGGCAGACCCTTCATGTCCGGGACAGCCCGGTCGGGCGGGAGGGTGCTGTTGGGTCCGGCGACACAGGTGGGGTTGTAGTAGTTCACGCCGTAGAAGTCGAGCGGTGCGCTGATCACCCGCAGATCGTCCTCGACCGGCCCGGGCATCAGGGCGTCGAACCCCTCGGGGTAGCCACCGCGCAACACAGGGTCTGCGAAGAGCCGGTTCCACAAGGTGGCGTACGCGTTGGCGGCCTCCTTGTCCTCGTCGCTGCTGGTGGCCGGCCACACCGGGGTGTGGTTGTTGGCGGTGCCGATGCTCTGCCCGCCGACCGCCCGGAGCGCGCTGACGGCCTTTCCGTGCGCCAGAAGCAGATGATGCGCCACCGGCAGCGCGTCGAACATCAGCTGCCTGCCCGGCGCGTGCTCACCGAGGGCGTAGCCGAGCATGGTGACCACGTTCGGCTCGTTGACGGGGATCCAGTGCGCGACGCGGTCGGCGAAACGGAGGCCGACGAGGGTGGCGTACTCCGCGAACCGCTCCGTTGTGTCACGGTTCAGCCAGCCCCCGTCGTCCTCGCGCGCCTGCGGCAGGTCCCAGTGGAAGAGCGTCGCCATCGGCTTGATACCTCTCGCGAGGAGCTCGTCGATCAGCCGGTCGTAGAAGTCGAGCCCCTTGGGGTTCGCCTTGCCGCTGCCTTCCGGCTGGATGCGCGGCCACGCGATGGAGAACCGGTACCCGTCCAGGTCGAGCCGCTGCATCAGAGCGACGTCCTCGGCGTACCGGTGGTAGTGGTCGCAGGCCACCTCACCGCTGCTGCCGTCGATGATCCGTCCGGGCTCGGCGCAGAAGGTGTCCCAGGTGCTCGGGCCCCGCCCGTCCACGGTGGTGGCTCCCTCGATCTGGTACGCCGCGGTGCTCGCACCGAACTCGAACCCGTCAGGGAGGTGCGGGAGCTGTCGGGGATCGGCCATGCGCTCACCCTTCCAGGTTTTCACGGCACCGTCAGGGCCCGGGACCTCGATGTGGACGCTGCGCTCCCCCCGCTCGGCGAACGTGGGTTGAGAGCCCGCACGTGGGACCGTCGGACATGCATTTGCCGGGGCTTCAGCGCCGAATCAGGCTCGAGACAGAAGCGTTGACGCCTTGAGTGCACGTCCTTGCGGCCATCTGTGCCTGGTCCGCGATTGACGCGGCGAGTGGCAAGCCCCGTTCGAGCTTGGCAGCGACGACGCGCCGCTCATGGCCCACATCACACCTATCTGACGTTCTTCGCCGCTTTTGCCGTCCACGTCGGAGTCGTCATCAAGCACCAGTTGGTCGACCGAGACCGCCTCCTCAGTCGGATGCTGTGAGGAGCACGAGCCCACAAGCTCACAAGAAGCTCCGACGAGTAGTTTGTCCATAGCCTTTGCGACTCGTCCGCAGTACCCTGGCCACGGCTGGAAAGACAGCAGCCCCCGGCGGGCTTTCGGGCGCTGACCGCCGGGCCCCAATATTCGCCACACCCATGGTGAGGCGGGCGAAACGACATGACCGCACGTGTTGAAAGCGTCGACCCGAGAAACCTCGAGGCTCGCCGCTACGACGTCGGGCCGATCGAGGTGCTCGAGCTGGTCGGCGAGCTCGACCTCGCGACGTGCGACCTGCTCCGCGACGTCCTCACTGAGTCCCTGGCCGGCCGACCCGACGGCCTGGTCGTCGACCTGACCCGCGTCGGGTTCTGTGACGTCGGCTGCTGCCGGATCGTCCTCCGGGCGCGCGATCAGACCCGCGTGGCCCTTGTCGGGTTGGCAGGAACCGTCCGCAGACTGTTCGACCTGCTCGACCCCGCGCACCCCCCCGTCCTCTGCCGCACCGTTGACGAGGCGGTGTGGTGGTTGACCGACACCTGACGCGACTGGCGGCCGAGTATCGGGCATGCTGGGCAGATGCCGACCGCGGAGAAGATCGACGTACGACGGGCAGCAGACCGGTTCACGACCAAGGTCGACTGGCTCGACTCCAAGCACTCGTTCTCGTTCGGGCACCACTACGACCCGGACAACGTCGGACACGGCCTGCTGCTCGTGAACAACGACGACGTCGTCCGACCCGGGACCGGCTTCGACACCCACCCGCACCAGGACATGGAGATCGTGACCTGGGTCCTGCGCGGCAGCCTCGTGCACCAGGACTCGACGGGGCACGCGGGTGTCATCTACCCAGGGCTGGCGCAGCGGATGAGCGCCGGCACCGGGATCCTGCACTCGGAGAAGAACGACTCCTGGATGATCTCCGACGAGCATGCCGTCCACGACGAGCCGGTGCATTTCGTGCAGATGTGGGTGCTGCCGGACGAGCCTGGGATCACGCCGGGCTACGAGCAGCTGGAGATCGACGACGCGCTGATGCGCGGAGACCTGGTCGCCGTTGCCTCAGGCATGGACAAGCACGCGAACAACGCCGCGATCCGGATCAGGAACAAGCATGCAGCCCTCTACGCAGCGCGCCTCAGGCCCGGCGCGACCGTGACGCTCCCGGAGGCGCCGTACCTCCATCTGTTCGTCGCCCAGGGCACCGTTGACCTGGACGGCGCCGGCCGCCTCGAGGAGGGCGATGCGGTCCGGTTCACCGCGACCGGCGGGCAGAGGGTCACCGCGACGGGAACGGCTGCCGAGGTCCTGGTCTGGGAGATGCACGCCGCCGCACGTATGGGCTGACCCACCACCGGCTTGCCGAGGACGGTCCTCGTCGCTCAGCCCCGGTGAGCAGTGACCACTCCGGCGGCAACCAGTCCGACCAAGGGCACGGCGTACAGGGGAAGCGCCCAGACCAGCGGGAGTCCGGCGGCGGTGAACGCCGCCACCGTGAGTACCACGAGCGCGGCCGCAAGAAAGAGAACACCAGACGCTGGGCTCGTCGCCCCCAACGGAGCGTCCAGCGCCCAGAGCATGAGCAGGAACAGCGCGATCGGCACGGCGACGGCGAACGCGACCAGCCCGTCGTCCGCGTCGATGTGATGGCCGATCGCCTCGACGGTGACCTCCAGTCCGGCACCGAGCGCGGCCAGCGACGCGAACCCGAAGTAGTGCCCGTAGCCCCACCAGAACGACAGATGCCGTCGACGCTCGAGCCCGGCTCCGGCGGGCTTGAGGAAGTACACCCACCAGAGCGCGAAGAGGATGACGAGCGCGGAGCCGGCGACGACCACGAGCGAGGTGGTCACTCCGCCCTCGGCGAGTGCGGTCTGTACGGCCGCCGTCGCGGCCAGGACACACTCCCCGAGCACGATGATCGTGAACAGCCCGTACCGCTCGGCGATGTGGTGGGGGTGCCATGGCGTCATCGTCCCGCGGCGCTCGGCGAGCACCGGTACGGCGAGCTCGGCGAGCACCAGGACCCCGAAACCGAGGAGGCCCAGCGACTCGGGCAGCAACAACCGGAGCAGCCAGCCTGTCTGCACGACCGCGATGCCCACCGCGTAGGCCAGGGCGACGTTGCGGCGCTCAGGGTCGCTCGCGGCGGCACGTAGCCACTGCGCCACCAGCGCGACCCGCATGACGAGGTACCCGATGGTGACCGCCGCGAAGTCCCGCGACTCGAAGGCCTCGTGCACACCGGCGGCGAGGACGAGCACGCCTGCCATCTGAACCATGGTCAGCAGCCGGTACGGAACGTCGTCGGTGTCATAGGCGGACGCGAACCAGGTGAAGTTCATCCACGCCCACCAGATCGCAAAGAAGACCATCCCGTAGGCCACGATGCCCTCGCCTGCGTGGTCGTCCGCGACCGCGTGCGCGAGCTCGGCGGCCAGCCTCGCGATCGCGACCACGAACACCAGGTCGAACAGCAGCTCGAGGGGCGTCGCCGAGCGGTGCACTTCGCCGATCTCCCGGGGTCGCATCTGGACCCGCCAGGGACGTCGCGAGGTCCCGCCGCTAGACATGAGCAAGATCATGCCGCACTATAAATGCCAATCTGTGGCCGAGTTGAACACACAGCCGGCCGAATTCCACCATCACGGGGATGCCCCTCGCCAGTCGAGGCGGCGCATCATGTCGTGTCTATGCCGCCTGCGGAATGCGGTGCGGTCGTGCTCTGCCCGGGTGGATCCAAGAAGTGTTGAGGAACGGAACCCCTATGCCACCACGCAGTCGAGCCGTCGCCATTTCGCTGGCGGGCATCCTTGCGGTCGCCGCCTCGGTGATCGGCCTCACCGCCCCCGCGCAGGCGGCTACACCGGGAGCACCCTCCCCCTGTGCCGCAGCGTTGATCACCGGCAGTGGGGACGACTACCGCGTCACTTGGACTCGGCCGGTGAACGCCGGCGGTTTCCCCATCTGGGCGTACGCCATCCGGATCAAGGGGACGACCGCTCCCGTGGTGCGCCTCGAGGCGGCCAACAAGACCACCGAGTACGCCGGCCGGTCGTACGACTGGACGACGCCGACGAACGTCGGGACCGCCCCGCTGACCTTCCAGGTGCGAGCGATCAACAGCAGCGGCGGCGGGCCGTTCTGCAACGCCGTCGCTACCGGCTCGTCGGACCCGAACCCGCCGACGAACACGGCACCCGTGGTGTCAGCAGGGGCCGACAAGTCGGTCGTGCAGCCGAACCAGGCCGACCTGGACGGGACCGTCACCGACGACGGCCGGCCGGCCGGCTCGACCGTGGCCACCACGTGGTCGAAGGTGAGCGGCCCCGGCACCGTCACGTTCGGCAACGCGTCCGCGGTGGACACCACTGCCGCGTTCTCCACGACCGGGGCCTACGTGCTGCGGCTGACCGCTTCCGACGGTGAGCTGACGTCGTCTGACGACGTAGCCGTCAGCGTCACGGCCACGGCGCCGCCGTCGGGCAGGCCGTTCATCGCCTACGGGGAGTCGTCCTTCCTCCAGTCCGAGGTCACCGGTGCGCCCGTCAACGCGGAGCTGACCTCGTCGTTCAAGTCGTTCATGGCGAGCCACCCCGAGCAGGCTTCAACCAACTACCCACGCGTCAACGGCGTCGGCTCGAGCAAGTGGGGCGTCACCCACGTGATGAGTCAATGCAGCGACCCGGTCTGGAAGTTCAGCCCTTCCGGAACCAAGGGCTCGGCGGCCTTCCCCGCACAGTGGGAGCGGCTGACCACGGCGGGCACGGGGTTCCACGCGCCGAGCAACTTCGGCTCGATGTTCACCGGCACCAACGACAGCCCGTTCTCCATCATCGACATGTGCAACGGCCTGTCGGTCTGGGCGTCCAACGCGGCCGCGCAGGCGAACAACGTGGTCAGTGCCAAGTCGTTCGGCGCCTTCTCGCATGCGAGCAACGGAATCGACCGGCGCAACCCGCTGTCCGACTCATCGGTCAACGAGCGCAGCCGGGGCGTCATCCCCGACTCCATCCCGATCCGCAAGGACCTCATGACCTGGGCCAAGGCGAACAACTCGCCGGATGGTCTCGGCCACACGCTGGAGATGTTCTTCGTGGAGACCAACGGAGCGGACGGTTTCGTCCACCCGATGGTCGGCTATGAGAAGAGCGAGACCGGCTGGGGTGCGGAGGGCACCCGGATCGCGGTCGCACCGGGCGTGAACCTCGACACCCGGAACTGTTCTCCCGAGGCCCTGGTGATCGCGAGGACGTTGCAGCACTACGGCACCTACCTCGGCGACAACTCCGGTGGGTCCTCGACGCTGAAGGCGCAGCAGGAGCAGGGCGGGACCGTCTGGGGGAGCACGATGGCGCAGAACGAGCTCCAGGGGTGCATCAGCTGGAGCGACTTCGTCGTCATCGAACCCGGCTGGCAGTGACGACGTAAGCGACGCTCAGGAGGAGAAGAACGACTCGTTCATCCGCGAGTCGGGTGCGAAGGGTACGACGGCCAGCCGCATTCCCGTCTGCGCGAAACGCACCTGCTCCACCCGGGCCACCACCTCGTTCGCACGGTTGCACTGGCTCAGCGACAGGTAGAACGCGAACAGCCGCAGCTCGGGGTGCACGTCGATCATCCCGTCCTCGGAGACGATCACGATCAGGCACGGAGCCGGCGACGCCGCGGTGTAGCGGACCGCGGAGTTGTAGCGGGCCCCGCGGCCGGGGTCACCCACACCGGTGGCGATCCCGTCGAGGATCACCCCGACCGCGTGACAGGTGCCGTCGGGCGTGAGCAGAACGGCTCCGTCGATCCGGGTCAGGGACCGGAGCAGCCGGCTGTCGATCTGCTGGGGCTCGATCGCCAGGGCCTGCGGCGCGAGCCGCTTCGCTTCCTGGGCCGCGGCTGTGGTCACCACGAGCATCGTCCCCTTGGACTGGCCGACCGCGGTCTGGCCGAGCCGCCAGATCGCGCGGATGTTGTCGTCGCTGACGCTGGCGAACACGCGGCGCATGGACTCCACGAACAGCGAGGGCGACATCCTCGGGCGGGGTAGCTGCGGGTGCCCGTTGGCAACACGCAGCAGCGGTGAGCCGTTGTGCGACATCTGCCAGATGCCCTGCTCGATGATGGCGAACCGGAAGACGTCCTCCGTGGATCCGTCGTACTCTTCCGACACCGCGCCCATCCCGTAGATGGTCGTGCCGTCCACAAGCAGGCTGAGGTCGCCCCCAGTGATCTCGAGGAGCTTGCGGAACTGGAGCCGCTCGCGCACCGAGATGGGCACGCGGAGTCGGACCGCGACGCGACACAGCTGTGCCCGTCCGGGGCCGGGATCGCACCGATCTGGTCCAGGGCGCGGTCAGCGGCCCCGTCCAGGGAGATCCGGAAGTGGTGCTGGAAGCCCCACATCGTGTCGGTCAGCTGCGGGTCGGACAGGATGTCAGGTCACTCTCGTGGCGGTCGGCGACGTACCCGCGATGTTCCCCGATGACTGGGTCGCAAACGCGCCGCTCAGTCGGGACTGCTGCTGCCCACCCGGAGAACCGCCGCGCCGTGCACCCGGTCCGCGTGCAGGTCCCGCAGCGCCCGGTCGGCGTCGACGAGCGGGTACGGCGTCGTGGTGGCGGTAACGCCGAGACGGGGCGCCAGGCTCAGCAACGCCTCGCCGTCGGCGCGGGTGTTCGAGGTGACACTGGTCAAGGTCCGCTCCTCGAAGAGGTGGTCCCTGTAGCTGAGGACCGGGATGTCGCTGAGATGGATCCCGGCGACCGCAAGGGTTCCGGCCCGGTCGAGCGCCGCCAACGCAACCGGCACGAGGTCACCGACCGGCGCGAACAGGATCGCGGAGTCCAGCGGCACCGGCGGTGCCTCGTAGGCACCCGACGCCGAGGCGGCCCCCAGCTCGAGCGCCAGTCGTCGGGCGGAGGCGTCGCGGGTGAGCACATGCACCTCGACCCCCTGCCGGATCGCGATCTGGGCGGTGATGTGTGCGCTGGCGCCGAAACCGTAGATGCCGAGCCTGCCACCGGGCGGAAGTGCGGCCCGCAGCAGCGCCCGGTAACCGATGATCCCCGCGCACAGCAGTGGCGCTGCCTGCTCGTCGCTGAGCGCGTCCGGTACCGCGTACGCGAAGGCAGCCGGCACGAGTGTGTACTCCGCGTACCCGCCGTCCTCGTCCCACCCGGTGTACCTCGACGCGGCGCACAGGTTCTCGCGGCCCGCGCGGCACCACCGGCAGTGACCGCAGGTCTGTCGCAGCCACGCGGCACCGACCCGGGCGCCCTCGGAGAAACGGGTCACGTCCGCCGCTGCGTCGACGACCGTGCCGACGACCTCGTGACCGGGCACGACAGGGGACCGGTGCTGCGGAAGATCGCCCTCCACGACGTGCAGGTCGGTGCGACAGACCCCGCACAGGTGCACCCTGACCAACAGCTCCCCGGGGCCCGGCCGGGGCGCCGGAAGGTCGACCAGGCGCATCCGCCCGATCCCGTCTCCGGCCGTGCGCCAGCCCCGCATCGTGGCTGCGGTCATGGGCACATGATGTCAGCCGCCTGCGAGTACGTCACAGGGTCACGGGTCGCTTCAGGAAAGGACCTTCAGCCCCACGACGCCGGCGACGATCAGCACCAGGCACAGCAGCCGGCCGGCCGTAGCCGGCTCACCGAGTGCCACGATCCCGTACGCCGCGGTGCCGACCGCGCCGATGCCGACCCAGACCGCGTAGCCGGTGCCGATCGGAATGGTCCGCAGAGCGTAGGCCAGCCCGGCCATGCTGAGCACCAGGCTCACGCCGAACACACCCGACGGGAACGGCTTGGAGAAGCCCTTGCTCTCGCCGAGCGCCGCCGCCCAGACGGTCTCGAGCAGGCCGGACAGGAAGAGAACGAGCCACGCCATGGTGTACCTCCGCAGTGAGCTGTGGTTGCTTACTGCGTCGTCTTGCTTGACCGGGTACGACGCGCTCGTCAGGGGAGCCGCCGTACGACGAGCTCCGCCACCAGTCTACGCAGGACCGCACCTCCCGACGACCAGCCGCAGCGCAGAGGGTGACCCACCTGACCCGATGGCTAGCCGGGACTCTCAGCTGCCTTTGAGCTCGGGGAACTGGTCGTCGCGCCACTCCCCCGACTCGTGAACGGTTCCGGCCTCACCGCCGGCCAGCTCGTTCTCGCGGGCCCGCAGCTCGACCCGGCGGATCTTGCCGGAGATTGTCTTGGGCAGGTCGAAGAACTCGATCCGGCGCACCCGTTGGTAGGGCGCGAGGTGCTCGCGGGCGAACCTGAGGATGTCGAACGCCGTCTCCCGGGTGGGTTCGTAGCCGGGTGCCAGCACGATATAGGCCTTGGGCACCGCGAGCCGCACCTCGTCGGGCGCGGGTACGACGGCGGCCTCGGCCACCGCGGGGTGCTCGATGAGGACACTCTCGAGCTCGAACGGGCTGATCTTGTAGTCGCTGGCCTTGAACACGTCGTCGGTGCGGCCGACGTAGGTGATGTAACCCTCGTCGTCGATGGTCGCGACGTCACCCGTGTGGTACCAGCCTCCGACCATCGCGTCCTCGTTGCGCGCCGCGTCTCCCTGATAGCCGGTCATCAGCGGCAGCGGCTCGGCCGACAGGTCGAAACAGATCTCACCCTCCCCGGCCGCGATGCGGTCTCCGGTCATCGGGTCGACGAGCACGACCGGGCAGCCGGGGAGCGGGCGGCCCATCGATCCCGGCTTCACCGTGGACCCGGGCGTGTTCCCGACGCAGGCGGTCATCTCGGTCTGGCCGTACCCGTCGCGCAGCGTCAACCCCCAGTGCTTCCTGACCTGCTCGACGACCTCCGGGTTCAAGGGCTCACCCGCGCCGATCACCTCACGCAGCGTCCCGGGGCCACCGGAGAGGTCTGCGTTGATCAGCATCCGCCACACCGTCGGGGGTGCGCAGAACGACGTGACCTCCTGCTCGCGCAGCTGCTTCAGCAGCCCGGGCGCGTCGAACCGGGTGTAGTTGTACAGGAAGATCGTCGCCTCGGCGATCCACGGTGCGAAGAAGCAGGACCAGGCGTGCTTTGCCCAGCCGGGCGAGGAGATGTTGAGGTGCACGTCACCGGGCTGGAGGCCGAGCCAGTACATCGTGGACAGGTGCCCGACCGGGTATGACACCTGGGTGTGCTCCACCAGCTTCGGGCGGCTGGTCGTACCGGACGTGAAGTACAGCAGCAGTCGGTCGTCCGGGGCCGTTCCAGGATGATCAACCGTGACGTCACCGAGCTCCTGGGCCCGGCGCAGGTCGAGCCAGCCGTCCGTCGTACCTTCGTCCGATCCGACGCAGATGCGGGTGTAGTCACCGGGCACCTGCTCGAACTTTGCGGCGTCGGCCGGGTTGCAGATCACGTGCCTGGCATCGCCTCGCTGGATGCGGTCGACGAGGTCGGAGGGGCCGACCGCGGTCGTGGTCGGCATGATCACCGCACCAAGCTTCATGATCGCCAGCATCGTCTCCCAGAGCTCGATCTGGTTTCCGAGCATCACGATCACCGAGTCGCCCCGGGCCACGCCTTGCTCGGCCAGCCAGGCGGCCACCCGGTCGGAGCGCCGCGACATCTCGTCGAAGGACAGCTCGGCCCGCGATCCGTCCTCCTCGACGATGACCAGAGCCGGCCGGGCGTTGCCTCGCGCGTAGGCGTCGAACCAGTCGACGGCCCAGTTGAACCGGTCACCCACGTCCGGCCAGGCGAACTCGCGGACAGCCCGCTCGGGGTCGCCCCGCAGGGAGAGCAGCTGGTCACGTGCTGCCCGGTAGGCCTCGGTCGCAACGTTGTCGCTCATCGTGCACTCCCGTCGTCGGCGTCACTCCAGGGCCACGCTATCCACCCTGGCAACCACGTTGTTGAGCGCAAGAACGCATGGCGCCATAATGGCGCCATGCCCAGTGTGCAGATCAAGCACGTCCCGGCGGAGACGCACGCGATTCTCCGGCGGCGGGCTGCCGCGGCTCACCAGTCACTTCAGGAGTACCTGTTGAAAAAGCTCATCGACGAAGCCCAGAAACCGACGGCAGCCGAGATCGTCGAGGAGATCGAGCGCGATCGTGACAACCTCGTCTCCCTGACCGCAGATGAGATCAACGCGGCGATCAGGCTCGGCCGTGAAGGTCATTGACGCCGGAACGCTGATCGCGGCGTTCATCGAGCGCGACGGGATGGGTGATCGAGCTCGAGAGCATCTGAACGTCGATCGGCTCGCCGCACCGGAGCTCATCGACATCGAGACCTGCTCGGCACTGCGACAGCTCGACCTGGCCGGCCGACTTCCGACAGGCACCGCCACGACGGCCATGTCCCGTCTGGCCCGGCTGTCGATCGAGCGGCACACGCACTCCCCGTTGCTGGACCGGTGTTGGCAGCTCCGCCACAACGTCACCCCGTACGAAGCGGCCTACGTCGCGCTCGCCGAGGCCCTCGACGTCCCGCTGGTGACCACGGACGCGCACCTGGCCAGGGCAACAGGCCCCCGCTGTGCCTTCGAGGTGCTGACGTGAAGGTGTCAGGCCAGGACCTGCAGGGCGCCGGGTCGCACGGTGGCGGTCACCGGTAGGCGTGACAGGAGCTCCCCGTCGCCGTACGCAATGACGGGTTCTGCGGACGCGACAGACACCGACCGGCCACGGATCACAATGACCTCGTCGAGCTCGACGTGCGAGCCGTCGTACAGCTTCGGCATCGACCTGATCAGCCGCAGCCTGGACGCTGCCCGGATCATCACCACGTCCAGCAGCCCGTCCGTGAGTGAGGCGTGGGGTGCGATGTGCATCCCCGACCCGTAGTAGCCGGAGTTCGCCACGACGACGGTCGCGGCCCGGTGCTCGTGCAGCACACCGTCGACCTCGATCCGATACCTGGCCGGGTGGAAGGTCGCGAGTGCCCGGACCGCGGCGTAGGGATACTGCAGTGCGCCGGGCAGCCGGTGGGCGTTGTCCACCAGCTCCGACGCCCGTGAGTCCACCCCGGCATAGACGCTGCCGACCACCAGGTGCTCTCCTACCTCGATGACGTCGACCGAGCGGGGCGGGGTGCGCAGCAACGTGGCGGCGACCGCGTTCGCTTCCGTGGGAAGGCCGAGTTCGCGGGCGAAGTCGTTCCCGCGGCCGCTCGGCACGATGCCCAGCACACCGCCCGCGGCGACAACCGACCCGGCCAGCGAGGCCACCATGCCGTCGCCGCCGACTGCCACCACGACATGGCCGCGGTCGACGGCATGCGCAACGAGTGACCGACACGCGGCCGGCCCGGGACTGTAGGTGACCTCGACGGCGGCGCCGGCCTCGCGCAGGGCCCGGGCGACCGGTACGACGGCGGCAGGGGCAGCCCCACCTCCGGACGCGGGGTTCACCAGCAGGTGAAAGGACCTCATGGGACCAGGACGCCGGGGTTGAGCACACCGGCGGGGTCGAGCCGCTGCTTGACCGCACGCAGGATCTCCACGCCGACCGGCCCGATCTCCTGGACCAGCCAGGGCAGGTGGTCGCGGCCGACCGCATGGTGGTGGGTGATCGTCGCCCCGGCGGAGACCATCGCGTCCGACGCCGCCGACTTGGCCTTCGCCCACTGGGCAAGGGGATCCTCGGCCTGCTTCGCGGCGACCGTGAAGTACAACGAGGCACCCGTCGCGTAGACGTGCGAGATGTGGCAGAGCACGATCGGGGGTGTGCCCTGCTCGGACAGCGAGGCCTCGAGCGCCGTGCGCACCCCGTCGTACACGGGCTGGAGGTCCGACCAGAAGCTGGCCGTCTCCAGCGTCTCGACGAGAACGCCGAGGTCAAGCATGGAGTCGCGCAGGTAGGGGCCGTCGAAGCGGCCCTCGGCCCAGGCGGCTCCTGTCTCCTCCCCGATGCACGCGCCACCGGATGCCTCGAGCCGCGCGGTGACCGCGGCACGCATCGTGTCGACGGTGACCCGGTCGCCCTCGTAGCCGGTCATCATCAGGCAGCCACCCGGGGACTCACCGCCCACCTCGTCCGGCCTGGCCAGGTTGATCGCGGTCTCGTTCTCGTCGGAGAGCCGCAGCACCGTCGGCGCGGTGCCGGACTGGGCGAGGTCGCGCAGCACGGACGCGCCCTCGGTGAACGAGCCGAACCGCCAGGCCTCGTAGACCTGCGACGGCCGGCCGCGGGCGGACCCGGACCCGGACCGAGGTGATCACACCGAAGGCTCCCTCGGACCCGAGCACGAGCTCGCGGAGGTCCGGGCCTGCGGCATTCGCCGGTGCACTGCCGAGGTCGAGACTGCCGATCGGCGTGGCGGCCCGGATGCCGACAACCAGGGAGTCGAACCGGCCGTAGCCGGACGACGCCTGGCCGCTGGACCGGGTGGCCGCGAACCCGCCGATCGACGCGTACTCGAACGACTGGGGGAAGTGGCCGAGGGTGAGGCCGTGCTCGGCGAGCAGCGCCTCTGCCTGCGGGCCGAGCAGCCCCGCCTCGAGCGTGGCGGTCCCCGACTCACGCGTCGACGTCGAGGAGCCGGTTCAGGCGTTGCAGGTCGAGGGCGACGACCCCGGCGTACCCGTCGCTTCCGGGCGACCAGGCCGCCGACCACCGAGGTGCCGCCACCGAACGGCACGAGCGCGACTTGCCGGTCGCTGCACCACTCGACGACCGAGGCCACCTCGTCGTGGTCGGCCGGCAGCACGACGGCGTCGGGGGCGTCGTCCGCGTCGCCGGCGCGCATCCTGAGCAGGTCGGGCGTGGACTTGCCGCGGGTGTGCCGGACCCGGGCCTCGCGGTCGACATGGACGTGCTCCTCCCCCAGCAGATCCCGCAGCTCGGCCAGCAGCGCAGGTGCGAGCGCCACCTCCGGGACCCGGACTGCGGTGAGGGCAGCCGGCGTGTCCTCGACCGCGGGCCCGAAGGCGGCCTCGACCAGGGCGCGGGCTGCCTCCGCGAGGGGTTGCGCGCGGTCCGGGTCGCCCCAGCGTGCCCAGTGCATCGGAGTGGTCATGCGTTACACTGTGACACATGACGTCAATTCGTCACAACACTGGTTCGGAGGACGCGCTCCTCGACGCGGCCCGCCACTGCATCCTCGCGGTGGGCTGGAAGCGGACGACGCTGACCGACGTCGCCCGGCGCGCGGGCGTCTCCCGGATGACGATCTACCGGCGCTGGCCGGACATGCAGACGCTGCTCTCGGACCTGATGACCCGGGAGTGGTCCGGGGTGGTTTCCCGGGCGGCCGTCGGTGAGGGCGCCTCCCCGCTCGAGCGGCTCGCCGCGGGTGGCTCGGCGACCGCGTCGGCGCTGCGGGACAACGACCTGTTCCGGCAAGATCGTGCACGTCGACCCCGAGCTGCTGCTGCCCTACCTGCTCGACCGGCGGGGGCGCACCCAGGACTCGGTCCTCGCCCTGCTCGAGGCAGCGATCGCGACGGGCAGCGGGACGGTTCGGTCCGCGATGGGAACCCGACGCTGCTCGCCCGAGCGCTGCTGCTCGCCGCGCACGGGTTCGTGCTTTCCGCCGAGACCATGACCGACGAGTCCGGGTCCGACCGTCGCCGAGCTCGACGCCGAGCTGCGGACGCTGACCGAGAGGTACCTCCGCCCATGACCGCGCTGAACGCCCCGGCCCGACGCGAGCGCGAGCTGGTCGAGGCCACCGACGGCCGGGTGGTCGACATGCTCGTGGTCGGTCTCGGGGTCACCGGGGCCGGCGTCGCCCTCGACGCCTCCGCGCGTGGGCTCGACGTGGTCGCTGTCGACGCCCACGACGTCGCCTTCGGCACGTCCCGCTGGAGCTCCAAGCTGGTGCACGGCGGCCTGCGCTACCTGGCCAACGGTCAGCTCGGCGTGGCCCACGAGAGTGCCGTCGAACGCGGCATCCTGATGGGCACGACCGCGCCACACCTGACTCACCCGCTGCCCATGCTGCTGCCCCTGCTGCCGATGGTGTCGCACACCCAGGCCGCTCTGGTCCGGGCCGGTGTCCGGGCAGGCGACCTGCTCCGGACGTCCGCGCACACCTCCCGCAAGGTGCTGCCCCGCCCCCGCCGGCTCTCCCCGACCGAGGTGGCGGCGATGGCGCCCGGCCTGCGCAGCCGCGGCCTGCGGGGCGGTCTGCTGTCCTGGGACGGCCGACTCGAGGACGACGCCCGGCTGGTGGTCGCGCTGGCCCGCACCGCCGCCTCATACGGCGCCCGGGTGCTCACCCGCACACGGGTGCTCTCGCTGACCGGCGCAGCCGCCCATGTCCGCGACGAGCTCACCGGGACGACCTCGACGATCAGAGCCCGGTCCGTCGTCAACGCGACCGGGGTCTGGGCCGGCGATCTGGTGCCGGACGTGACGCTCCGGCCCTCACGGGGCACCCACCTCGTGCTGCGCGGTGAGTCCTTTCCCGGGCTCGGCGTCGCGGTGACCGCACCGGTCCCCGGACAGACCGCCCGGTTCGTGATGGTGCTCCCGCAGCCGGACGGGCACGTCTACGTCGGGCTCACCGACGAGCCCGTCGAGGGCGAGATTCCGGACGTGCCGGAGCCGAGCGAGGCCGAGATCGGCTTCCTCCTCGACGTGGTGGGTGCGGTGTTCGACCAACCGCTCAGGCGAACGGACGTGGTCGGTGCGTACGCCGGGCTGCGGCCGCTGCTTGCCGCAGGAGGTCGCACCGCGGACCTGTCCCGGCGGCATGCGGTGCTCACCTCACCCGACGGGGTGGTGACCGTGGTCGGCGGGAAGCTCACGACGTACCGGCAGATGGCGGAGGACGCCGTCGACACGGCAGTACGCCAGCGCTCGCTGGTCGCGGCGGCGTGCACGACGCGGCGGATCCCCCTCCTGGGTGCGGCACCGCGGGCCGACCTGGCCAGGATCGAGTTACCAGGACTCGAGGCATCGCACCCCGCGGCGCAACGCCTGGTCCGCCGCTACGGCACCGAGGCACCGGCCGTCGTGCGGAACGCCCGCATGGAGGACCTGGAACCGATTGCCGATGGGACCCCCGTCACGATGGCCGAGCTCCTGTGGGGCGTGACCCACGAGGGCGCCCTGGACGTGGCCGATCTGCTCGACCGTCGTACCCGCATCGGCCTCGTCCCCGCGGACCGTGCCGCCGCCGAACCGGCAGCCGGCCGCGCGCTCGAGCTCGGCGCGCAGCTGAGCCTCAGCGAAGAGCGACGGTGAGCAGGATCGCGGAGTCGGCGTGTGCCTCCACCGAGTGCCGCTGCGGCGGGATCGGCACCAGCTGGCCCGGGTACACCGGCCAGTCGCGGTCCCCTGCGCGCAGGGTGACCTTCCCCTTGATCACGTAGAGGGTCGCGGCGGGCGGCGAGTCGTGCTCGCTCATCTCCGCACCTTCCTTGAGGGCGATCACCACCGCCCGCATCACCGTCCCGGACAGGATCGTCTTCGCGGTCCGGCCGGCCGGGTGGTTGCGCAGGTCGGCGATCAGCGCATCAGCCAGCTCGGAGAGCACCACCATCTCGGCGGCCTCGTGGGGCTTGTTGTCGGTCATTTGCTTCGTTCCCATCCTCGGCGTGGCGAGTGGCTCCCGAGCTCCTCGTAGTCGCGGCTGCGGTAGACGATGTACGGCCGGGTGACGTAGCCCAGCGGTGCACTGAACACGTGCACCAGCCGGGTGAACGGCCACAGCGCGAAAAGGAACATCGCGGCGAGACCGTGCAGCTGGAAGCCCAGCGGCGCCTCGGCCATCAGGTCGGGGTGCAGGTCGAACCGGAAGATGCCGCGGAACCAGATCGACACACCCTCACGGTAGTCGTAGTGGCCGAAGATGTTGGCGGCCACCGTGTTGACCAGGCCGAGCACGATCACGGTGGCGAGGACGAGGTACATCGCCTTGTCCATCTTCGTGGTCGCGGAGAACACCGGGCCGGTGGTGCGGCGGCGGTAGATCAGGATGACCATTCCGATCACTGTTGCCGCGCCGGCCACGGCGCCGAGCGAGACAGCCATGAAGTGGTACATCCCCTCCGAGACGCCGACCGCCTCGGTCCAGCTCTTGGGGACGCCGAGCCCCACCACGTGCCCGAGGAACACGCCGATGATCCCGAAGTGGAACAGCGGGCTGCCGATCCGCAGCAGCCGGTTCTCGTAGAGCTGCGAGGACCGCGTGGTCCAGCCGAACTTGTCGTAGCGGTACCTCCAGAAGTGACCCACCACGAATGTCGTGAGGCAGATGTAGGGGAAGACCACCCAGAGGAACTGGTTCATGCGCGTGCTCCTGGGAACGTGGGCATCGGCAGGAGCTCACCGTCGGCGGTTGGCGAACGGGGCGAGACCGACCTCTTCCTCGGGCGGTCCCTCGGCGGCGAGCCGACGTACGGCATCGCGCTCGTCACCGCGCAGGGGCGGCAGGGTGCGGTGATCGCGTCGAGGACCGAGGCCCAGGGAGAGCCCATGTCCCGCAGCGAGATGCCGCAGCAGCTCGAGACCCGCGCGATGGTCGAGCATCAACCCGCGGCCGAGCCCCTGGTCGATCGTCGCGGCGTACTCCAGCACGACGCACAGATGGTCGGGCAGCTCACCACCACCATCTTCACCGGCGTCGAGGACGAATCCCGAGCGGAGGTACGTCTGCTTGAACCTCAGCAGGGCCACGCCGCGCTTGCGGGTGTCCCCGTGCGCGAAGTAGGTGAGGAACAGGTTGCAGCGGCGCCGGGTGTCGAAGGTCTCGACGTAGTCCTGCTGCAGCGACGGTCAGCGGGGTCTCCGACAGATGTACGACGAACGCGCGGATCGGCTCACCGATGGACGGTGGCAGCCGGTGTGACGCGGACCGGATCATGTCGAGCTGCCCGAGCAGCGCCTCGTCGGGGTAGTCCATCAGCAGGGACGCCGACTGCCACGTGATCATCAGCTGCTCGGCAGGCAGCGTCGGCTTCGGGTACTTGCGGCTCACTTGAGGTCAGCCCCACCGTCGTCGGTTTCCTCGGACCGCGGCGGGAACAGCCCGCTCGGTGCACCCTTGCCGTCCCAGTTGAGCAGGTTGACCCGCGACGCCTTGTCGCCCGGCGCCGCCATGCTCTCCGACGTCTGTCGGTTCTGCAGCATCTGGAAGTTCTCGACCGCGATCGGCGTCGGCGCTCCGGAGCCCTCACCGAACGGTCCGGAGCCGCCCATGCCGGGGCCGCCCTCGTAGTTCAGGGAGCACTCGGTGGCCAGCTCCTCGAGGGAGTGCGCCTGCTCGGCGTGCGCCGGTGGGATCACGTACCGCTCGTCGTACTTCGCGATCGCCAGCAGGCGGTACATGTCATACATGTCCTCCTCGCTCATCCCGACGGCCTCGGGGATCGAGCCGTTCGGGTCGCGGCCCATGTTGATGTCGCGCATGTAGGAGCGCATCGCTGCAAGCTTCTTCAGCACCCGGTCGACGGGAGCGACGTCACCGGCGGTGAACAGCTCGGCGAGGTACTCGACCGGGATCCGGAGCGCGTCGATCGCGGCGAACAGGTTGGTCTTGTCCTCGGCGTCGTAGCCGGTGTCCTTCACGACGTCGACCACCGGGGACAGCGGCGGGATGTACCAGACCATCGGCATCGTGCGGTACTCCGGATGCAGCGGCAGCGCGACCTTGTACTTGGTGATCAGCGCATGGATCGGTGACCGCTGCGCGGCGTCGACCCAGTCCCGCGGGATGCCCGCCTTCTCGGCCTCGCGGACCACCTCGGGGTCGTACGGGTCGAGGAACACGCCGCGTTGTGCCTCGTACAGGTCGTGGTCGTCCGGTGCGGAGGCGGCGGCGAGCACCCTGTCCGCGTCATACAACATCAGGCCGATGTAGCGCAGCCGCCCGACGCAAGTCTCCGAGCAGACGGTGGGGAGGCCCACCTCGATCCGCGGGAAGCAGAACGTGCACTTCTCGGCCTTGCCGGTGCGGTGGTTGAAGTACACCTTCTTGTACGGACAGCCCGAGACGCACATCCTCCAGCCGCGGCAGCGGTCCTGGTCGACGAGGACGATGCCGTCCTCCTCGCGCTTGTAGATCGCGCCGCTCGGGCACGAGGCCGCGCAGGACGGGTTCAGGCAGTGTTCACAGATCCGCGGGAGGTAGAACATGAAGGTCTGCTCGAACTCGAACTTCACCTTGTCCGCGATGTTCTTCAGCATCGGGTCCATGTGCGCGGTGGCCGTGGATCCTCCGAGGTCGTCGTCCCAGTTCGCCGACCACTCGATCTTCATGTTGTCGCCCGAGATCAGCGACTTGGGCCGGGCGACCGGAGTGTGCTCCTGGGCGGGCGCGTCGGTGAGCGTCGAGTAGTCGTAGGTCCACGGCTCGTAGTACTCGTTGATGGACGGCAGCTTCGGGTTCGAGAAGATCGTGACCAGCTTCTTGAACCGGCCACCGCCCTTGAGCTTCAGCCGGCCGCGCTTGTTGAGCTCCCAGCCGCCCTTCCACTTCTCCTGGTCCTCGTAGGTCCGCGGGTAGCCGAGCCCGGGCTTGGTCTCCACGTTGTTGAACCAGACGTACTCCGTCCCGGACCGGTTGGTCCATGCCTGCTTGCAGGTGACCGAGCAGGTGTGGCAGCCGATGCACTTGTCGAGGTTCATCACCATCGCCATCTGGGCCATGACCTTCATCAGTAGGTCACCTCCTGGCTGCGCTTGCGGATCACGGTCACCTCGTCGCGTTGGTTGCCGGTGGGACCCAGATAGTTGAAGGCGAACGCCAGCTGGGCGTAGCCGCCGATCAGGTGGCTCGGCTTCACCAGCAGCCGGGTCAGGGAGTTGTGGATGCCACCCCGTTTGCCCGACGTCTCGGCGAGAGGTACGTCGATCAGCCGGTCCTGCGCGTGGTACATGTACACCGTTCCTTCGGGCATCCGGTGGGACACGATCGCACGGGCGACCACCACACCGTTGCGGTTGACCGCCTCGATCCAGTCGTTGTCCTTGATCCCGACCTTCTCGGCGTCCTTGTCGCTCATCCAGATGTTCTGGCCACCCCGGGAGAGCGACAGCATGAACAGGTTGTCCTGGTACTCCGAGTGGATCGACCACTTGTTGTGCGGGGTCAGGTAGCGCACGGTCACGCCCGCGACGTCGCCCGAGCCGCCGTCGGAGACATTGCCGATCACGGGCTCGCTGAACAGGGCAGCCATGTTCAGCGGTGGCCGGTAGACGGGGAGCCCCTCACCCAGCTCGGTCATCCAGTCGTGGTCGAGATAGAAGTGCATCCGGCCGGTCAGCGTGTGCCACGGCTTGAGCCGTTCCACGTTGATCGTGAACGGGGAGTAGCGGCGCCCCCCGGACTCCGACCCGGACCACTCCGGCGAGGTGATCACCGGGACCGGCGGGCCCTGGGTGTCCGCGAAGGTGATCTGCTTGCCCTCGTGCTCCTCGGCGAGGTCCGCGAGCCTGGTGCCGGTGCGCTTCTCGAGCGTCTTGAAGCCCTGCGTGGCCAGGTGCCCGTTCGTGGTCCCCGACAGCGCGAGGATCGCCTCGCACACGTGCACGTCACGCTTCAAGGACGGCCGCCCGTCCGCAGCACCACCCCTGACGGCGCCGTTCTTGCTTCGCAGGTAGTCCACCTGTTTGCCGAGCTCGAACGTGACGCCCTTGGTGGTGGCACCGAGGGTGTCCATCAGCGGGCCGAGCGCGTTCATCTTGTCGCTCACGGCTGCGTAGTCCCGCTCGACCTCGACCAGCTTCGGCATGGTCACCCCGGGGACCGGCTCGCACTCGCCGGCCTTCCAGTCACGCACCACACCGTGCGGGTTCGCCATCGCGTCCGGGGTGTCGTGCATCAAGGGCACGGCGACGACGTCCTTGCGGACACCGAGGTGCTCGGCGGCCAGCTCGCTGAACTTCGCCGCGATCGTCTGCCAGGCGTCCCAGTCCGTGCGGGTCTGCCATGGCGGCGCGATGGCCGGGTTGAACGAGTGCACGAACGGGTGCATGTCGGTGGTGTTCAGGTCGTGCTTCTCGTACCAGGTGGCCGCCGGGAGCACGACGTCGGAGAAGACCGTGGTGCTGGTCTGCCGGAAGTCGATCGTCATCAGCAGGTCGAGCTTCCCCTCGGGAGCCTCGTCGCGCCACTTCACGTCCTTGGGCCGGTTCGCCTCCGGGGTCTCGGTCGCGCGCAGCGACGAGTCGGTGCCGAGCAGGTGCTTGAGGAAGTACTCGTTGCCCTTGCCCGAGGAGCCGAGCAGGTTCGCCCGCCAGATCGAGAGGATGCGCGGGTAGTTCTCCGGTGCGTCCGGGTCCTCGCCCGCGAAGTCGAGCTCGCCCGACTTCAGCTGGTCGACGACGTACTCGGCCACAGGCTTCCCGGCCTCGGCTGCCTGGTCGCTGAGATCCAGCGGGTTCCGGTTGAACGTCGGGTACGACGGCATCCAGCCCATCCGTGCGCTCTGCGCGATCACGTCGGCGGTGCTCTTCCCGGCCAGCTGCCCCGATCCGGTCGTCGCCGACAGGGTGTCGGCACCGAACTGGTCGTAGCGGAACTGGTTGGTGTGCAGGTACCAGAACGCGGTCTGGATCATGTTCCGCGGCGGGCGGTTCCAGTCGAGCGCGTTCGCGATCTGGGTGTAGCCGGTGATCGGCCGGACCTTCTCCTGGCCGACGTAGTGCGCCCATCCGCCACCGTTGACACCCTGGCAGCCGGTGAGCGTGGTCAGGGTGAGGAACGAGCGGTAGATCGTGTCGGAGTGGAACCAGTGGTTGGTGCCGGCGCCCATGACGATCATCGAGCGGCCCCGGGAGTCCTCGGCGTTCTGCGCGAACTCCCGACCGATCCGCGCCGCGGCCGACGCGGGGACACCGGTGATCTGCTCCTGCCAGGCAGGCGTGTACGGCGCCGAGGCGTCGTCGTACGACGAGGGCCACTCACCCGGGAGGCCGGCACGGGCGACGCCGTACTGCGCGAGCAGCATGTCGAAGACGGTCGTCACCAGGTGACCGCCGACGCGACGGACCGGCACCCCGCGCGGCAGGTCGGCGGCCGCGCCGTCCGGGGTGTCGAAGCGGGGCAGCCGCATCAGCACCGAGTCACCCGAGGTGTCGATCAGGGAGAGCTTCGGGTCGACGGCGCTGAGCTCGAGGTTCCAGCGCCCGACCCCGCTCTCGCCGTACCGGTGGCCGAGCGACCCGTTCGGGACCGCGGGCTCGTCGGTGCGCGTGTCCATCAGGACCGTCTTGAACGCGGCGTTCTCTTCGTGCTCGTAGGCCGGGAGGTCCGCTGCGGTGAGGAACTTCCCCGCGCGGTAGAGGCCGTCCGCGGTCTCATCCAGACGTACCAGGTAGGGGAGGTCGGTGTACTTCTTGACGTAGTCGGCGAAGTACGGAGTCTGCCGGTCGACGAAGAACTCCTTGAGCACCACGTGCCCCATCGCCATGGCGAGTGCGGCATCGGTGCCCGGCCTGGCCGGCAGCCACTCGTCGGCGAACTTCACGTTGTCGGCGTAGTCCGGTGAGACCGCCACCACCTTCTGGCCCCGGTAGCGCGCCTCGGTCATCCAGTGCGCGTCGGGGGTGCGGGTGACCGGCAGGTTCGAGCCCCACATGACGAGGTAGCCGGCGTTCCACCAGTCGCCGGACTCGGGCACATCGGTCTGGTCCCCGAACACCTGCGGCGACGCCACCGGGAGGTCGGCGTACCAGTCGTAGAAGCTCAGCATCGAGCCGCCGATCAGGTTCACGAACCGGGCACCGGACGCATGCGAGACCATCGACATCGCCGGGATCGGGGAGAAGCCGGCCACCCGGTCCGGGCCCCACTTCTTGATCGTGTGCACGTGGGCCGCGGCCACCATCTCGGTGGCCTCCTCCCAGGTGGCGCGGACCAGGCCACCCTTGCCACGCGCCGACTTGTAGGCCTTCGCCCGCTGGGGGTGGTCGACGATGTGCGCCCAGGCCTTGACCGGGTCACCGCCGTGCTGCGACTTCGCCTCCCGGTACATCTGCAGCAGGACACCCCGGATGTACGGGTAGCGGACCCGGGTCGGCGAGTAGGTGTACCAGGAGAAAGCCGCACCGCGTGGGCAGCCGCGAGGCTCGTACTCCGGGGAGTCCGGGCCGACCGACGGATAGTCGGTCTGCTGCGTCTCCCAGGTGATGATCCCGTCCTTGACGTAGACCTTCCACGAGCAGGACCCGGTGCAGTTCACGCCATGGGTGGAGCGCACCACCTTGTCGTGGCTCCACCGGTCCCGGTAGAAGTCGTCCGCCTCGCGACCACCCGTCCTGTGCAGGGTGCGCAGGTCCTCGGAAACCTCGGATCTGGTGAAGAACCTGCGACTGCGCACCAGCGCATCGCTCACCCCTCCGTCGAGTCCGACCTCTCGATTTCCTTCGGGCTGAACGTCGGTGCTCACAGGATTCCTCACGTCGGGGGCGTCCGGACTCGGACTTTACTCACGAACCGCACGGAAGGGCAGGGGTGGGTTCACCCCGCGGAGTGTCTCGATGCGGTACGGCGGACGACGGTCAGTGTCAGCACCAGGGTGAGGGCAGCTGTCACCGACAGCAGGGCCAGGCCGATCCCGTAGGAGTCGGTGCGGCCGTAGATGTAACCCATGATCAGCGGTGGCACGAACCCGCCGAGACCGCCGGCGGCGCCGACCAGGCCGGTGACTCCACCCACTCTCGAGGGGTCGGTGACCTTCGCGACCAGCGCGAAGGTGGCACCGCTCCCGGACCCGAGGGCGGCCGCCATCGCCAGGAACGCCACGGTGCCGACGTGCTCGAGGAGAGGGGTGGTCGCGGCAACCGCGGCACCGACCACCACGACGGCGTACCCACCGGCGAGAACGGGGATCGCACCGAACCGGTCCGAGAGCCAGCCGCCGACGGGGCGCATGACGACGGCGACCACCACGAAGCCGGCCATCCGGTTGGCGGCGTCAGCGGCGTCGAGCTCGTAGGCGGTCTTCAGGTACGACGGCAGGTAGACCGAGAACGCGACGTACCCGCCGAAGGCGACGGCGTAGAGGATGCACGCCTGCCAGCTGATCGGCAGCTTCGCGTTCGCCGCGAGCCGGCTCATCAGCGAACCGGCGGGAGCCGTCCGGCCGGGCGCGTCGCGGAGGATGAGCCAGGCGGCGACCGCGTAGACAGCGAGGAACGCTGCCGTGATCAGGAACGGGGCCTTATCTCCGACGTCGGTGTAGAGCTTCACGGTGGTGAGTGCGCTGATCGCGGTGCCGCCCATGCCCGCTCCGAAGATGCCGACCGCGAGGCCCCGGCGCTCCGGTGGGAACCAGGCGCTCACGAACGGCACGCCGACCGCGAAGGCCGTGCCGCCGATGCCCAGGAAGAAGCCACCGACCAGGAGTGCGGCGTACGAGCTCAGCCCGAAGAACCCGATGAACAGGACGGGGACGATCGTCACCGCGGAGACCAGCGGGAACATCACCCGGCCACCGAACTTGTCGGTCAGCGCGCCGACCGGGATCCGACCGAGCGACCCGACGATGACCGGGACGGCGACCAGCAGGGCCACGTCGGACTCCGACAGCTCGCCCAGGGTGCCCTCGGTCCGGAACAGCGGGCCCAGGGGGCTGAGCAACGCCCAGGCCCAGAAGTTCACCGCGAAGCCGATCGTCGCCATCGCCAGCATCACGCCGGGTGACCCGCTCGTCCCCCGGGTCACCCGGTTACCTGCTTCGGCAGTTGTTCTGCTCATCGCTCTCCCGCGCTCCGACAAACCGGTCCGGTCTGCACCTGTCCTCTACACAGGCAATCGTCTCCGAACCCGGAGGTCAACGGTCAAGGCCCAAGGTCCCGACTCGACGGGCAGAGGTCCCGACTGTCAGGCGCCCACGCAGAGCGCATAGGCTCCGTCGACCGCGCCGAGCAGCCGGCTGCTACTCCGACGGCTCAGGGCGTGAAGACCACCTTGAAGGTGCCATCGGTCTTGTCCTGGAATTTCTTGTACGCCGCCGGTGCGTCGCTGAGCGGAAGCCGGTGGGTGGCGAACTGTTCCACGCCGAGCGGATCCGAGTCGTCGGTGAGCAGCGGCATCAGGTCGTCGACCCATTTCTTCACGTTGGCCTGTCCCATCCGCACCTGGACCTGCTTGTCGAACATGGTCAGCAGCGGCATGGGGTCGGACTGTCCGCCGTACACGCCGACGATCGATATCGTCCCGCCACGACGGACCGCGTCGATCGAGGTGTAGAGCGCGGCCATCCGGTCGAGGCCGGCTCGCTGCATCATCGGCGCCGACACGGACTTCGGCAGCAGGCCCACCATGGCCTGGCCGAGCGCCGCAACGGGCGAGCCGTGGGCCTCCATGCCCACCGCGTCGATCACCGCGTCCGCGCCGCGGCCACCGGTCATGTCGCGCACCGCGTCGGCGACGTCGGGGACCGCCTTGAGGTCGACCACCTCGACGCCTCTGCCCTGGGCGCGGGTGAGGCGCTCAGGGACGAGGTCCACGCCGATCACCCGTAGTCCACGATGCAGGGCGACCCGGGCAGACATCTCGCCGATCGGGCCGAGACCGACCACGAGCAGGGTGCCGCCCTCCGGCACCGCGGCGTACTCCACGGCCTGCCAGGCGGTGGGCAGCACGTCGGACAGGAACAGGAAGCGGTCGTCGATCGGGCCGTCCGGGACCTTGATCGGCAGGAAGTCAGCGAACGGCACCCGCAGGTACTCCGCCTGACCACCCGGCACCTGCCCGTAGAGCTTGCTGTACCCGAAGAACGAGGCGCCGGTCCCGTACTCGTGGTTCTGGGTCGTCTCGCATTGGCTGAAAAGCTGTCGCTCGCACATCCAGCACCGACCGCAACAGACGTTGAACGGGATCACGACCCGGTCGCCCACCGCGAGGTTGGACACCCCTGCGCCGACCTCTTCGACGACGCCCATCGGCTCGTGGCCGACGATGTCGCCCGGCGTCATGAACGGCCCGAGGATGTTGTAGAGGTGCAGGTCCGAGCCGCACAGACCGGTCGAGGTGATCTTGATGATCGCGTCGTCAGGCTCCTTCAGGATCGGGTCGGGCACCTCTTCGACCCGCATGTCCTTCTTGCCTTGCCACGTCACTGCCTTCATCGTTGCGACCTCCGCGTTGTAAGGCGGTGCACGTACCCGGGAGACGCCGAACAATTCACCGACAGGTCACATGCCGAGATCTTCCGTCACCTCCGCCCGGGGTAGCTGCGCGAGGTGGGCCCCTGAGAGCAGCAGCTTCGACCGTCGTACGCCGCTGCCGACGATCGCCACCGGGATGTCGATCACCGCCGCGTCGACCAGCAGCCGCCACGACTCGGGAAGGCCGACCGGGGTGATCCCGCCGTACTCCATGCCGGTCTCCTCGACCGCGCGGTCCATCGACAGGAACGACGCCTTCCGCACGTCCAGCGCTCGTTTCACCAGATTGTTCACGTCGGCGCGGGTGTCGGCGCGGACAACGCAGGCCGCGACCCGCTCCTCTCCGGCACGTCTCCCGGCGACGACCACGCAGTTCGCGCTGGCCTCCATCGACAGCGAGTACGCCTCGGTCATCGCCGCCGTGTCGGCGAGCTCAGGGTCGATCTCCACGACGGCCACCTGGTCGCCGAACTCCCAGCCCTTCAGAGCGGCGGCGACGGACTCACCGAGCAGCTCCGGGTGCTCCAGCGCAGGGAGCGATTCGAGGGTTCCGATGTGCGGGAGTGATGCGGTCATGCCCCTATCCTGCAGGGTTCTCGCGCCTCGGCCGGGTGCCGGGGGCCGTCGGCACAGCGGCTAAAGTGCAGGAATGTCCCGCCTTGACACACCGCTGCAGTCCGTCTTCGACACCGTGCTCCAGCGCAACCCCGGTGAAGTCGAGTTCCACCAGGCGGTGCACGAGGTGCTCGAGTCACTGAACCCGGTGGCGGCCAAGCACCCCGACTACGTGGACAAGGCCGTGATCGAGCGGATCTGCGAGCCGGAGCGACAGATCATCTTCCGGGTCCCGTGGGTCGACGACAGCGGCCAGATCCGGATCAACCGCGCTTTCCGCGTCGAGTTCAACTCCGCGCTCGGCCCCTACAAGGGCGGCATGCGGTTCCACCCGTCGGTCTACCTGGGCGTGGTCAAGTTCCTCGGTTTCGAGCAGATCTTCAAGAACGCGCTCACCGGCCTGCCGATCGGTGGCGGCAAGGGCGGCTCTGACTTCGACCCGAAGGGTCGCAGCGAGGGCGAGGTCATGCGGTTCTGCCAGTCGTTGATGACCGAGCTGTCGCGCCACATCGGGGAGTACACCGACGTCCCTGCAGGTGACGTCGGCGTCGGCGAACGAGAGATCGGCTACCTGTTCGGGCAGTACAAGCGGATCACCAACCGCTACGAGTCCGGCGTGCTCACCGGCAAGGGAATGGCGTACGGCGGGTCCCGGGTGCGCCGCGAGGCCACCGGCTACGGGACTGTGTTCTTCGTCGACCACATGCTGGAGACGACCGGCTCGAACCTGTCGGGGCGCCGCGTGGTCGTCTCGGGCTCCGGCAACGTGGCGCTGTACGCGGCCCGCAAGGCGCAGCAGCTCGGCGCGGTCGTCGTTGCCTGCTCGGACTCCAACGGGTACGTCATCGAGGACGACGGGCTCGACATCGACGAGCTGATCTCCGTCAAGGAGGTCGAGCGGCTCCGGGTCTCGGAGTACGCGCGGCGCCGGCCGAACGCGAAGTACGTCGACGGCGGCAGCGTCTGGGAGGTCCCCTGTGACGTGGCCCTGCCCTGTGCCACGCAGAACGAGCTCGACGCCGACGCGGCCCGGACCCTGATCGAGTCCGGTGTGGTCGCGGTGGCCGAGGGCGCGAACATGCCGTGCACCCCGGACGCGGTCCGGATGTTCCAGGAGGCCGGCGTCCTGTTCGGGCCCGGCAAGGCCGCCAACGCCGGTGGGGTGGCGACCAGTGCCCTGGAGATGCAGCAGAACGCGTCGCGTGACTCGTGGACCTTCGAGTACACCGAGGGTCGCCTCGCCGAGATCATGCGTGGCGTGCACGAGCGCTGCGCCTCCGCCGCCGACGAGTACGGCTCCCCCGGAAACTACGTGGTGGGCGCGAACATCTCCAGCTTCATCCAGGTCGCGGACGCCATGCTTGCCCTCGGCGTGATCTGAGCAAACGAAAGGCAGCCGATGACCTCGGTCACCGGCTGCCTCCCGTGGTCGCTGACGACCGACTGTGCTGCTACCTAGAGCCCACCGACCCGGTCCGCCGGAGGAGTGAGGCCCGGGTGCGCGGTGAAGAAGTCGGCCAGGTTCTCGAGGTCCTCAGCTCCACCCACCTTGTTCGTGCCCTGCGTGAACACCGAGAACGAGTCACCACCTTCGGTCAGGAAGTTCAGCGTCGCGACCCGGTAGGTCTGGGAACCCGCCAACGGCACTCCGTTGAGCTTCATCGAGCCAGGCACCACGTGACCCCCGGTGGTCGCTGCCGTGGGCTGAGCGTTCGGGGCAGGCGTGGCGCCCTCCCATGCCCACTCGTAGGTGAAGCCGTTCGACACACCGAGTGACAGCATCGGTCGAGACCCTCGTGCCGGGATGCGCTGGAACTGCTGGTTCAGCACAGCCTCGATCTGGTCCCCGGTCATGTCGACCGTGACCAGGATGTTGTTGAACGGTGCGACGGCATACGTCTCGGCGAAGGTGATCTCGCCGGGTTGCTCACCGTTGAGGATTCCGTTGTAGCGCAGGCTTCCCCGCACGCCACCCGTGTTCATGAACGAGATCTGGGCCCCACCGTCCTCGGGAGCTCGGGTGCCCCAGAGCATCGCGTCGGCAACGAGGTCGGCCATGGGCGTCTCCTCGCAGCGGCACGTGGACGAGTCACCGGTGATGTCGGTGTCGGGGGCCAGCGTCCCGACCACCCGTGCCGCAAGCGGTGCGGCGAGCGCGTTCCAGAACTCGATGATCTTGGTCTCGCCGGCGTCCTTCGCCAAGTCTCGGGTCACGAGGTGGTTGGCCGCCGTCACCTCGTCGCGGATGACGTCCCCGGTGCGCTTGTTGATCGCGAGGTGGGTCTCGGTGAGCACCTGCCCGTAGGACGAGGCGCTCGTCACCATCCGGGGGTCTCCGGCCGGGTCCGGGACGTTGCAGATGTAGGGCTGGTGCGTGTGGCCGGTCACGACCAGGTCGATCTCGGAGTGGAGGTCGCCGGCAATGTCGACGATCGGACCCGAGATGCCCACGCAGTCGTTGAAGGTGCCGGTCTGGTAGCCACCTTCGTGGAGCAGCACGACAATCGACTCGACGCCACGCTTCTTCAGTGCGCGTGCCTGCTTGTTGGCGGTCTCCACCTCGTCGAGGAAGCTCACACTCGCGACGCCGTCCGGACGGACCAGCGAAGGAGTTGCCTCCAGCGTCATGCCGATGAAGCCGACCCTGACCCCCTTCACGTTCTTGATGGACGTGGCGGGCAGCAGCGACTTGCCGTTGGACTTCTTCACGACGTTGGCGGCGAGGTAGTCGAAGTCCGCACCGGCGTAGGGGATGTCGTTCCCGGCGCTGTCCTTGAAGCAGCCGCTGGCCTGGCATCCGCCGTTCACCATCCGCAGCAGCTCGTCGGTGCCCTCGTCGAACTCGTGGTTTCCGACGCTGCTGACGTCGAGGCCGAGCTCGTTCAGGGCTTCGATCGCCGGCTGGTCCTGGAACAGCCCGGACAGGAACGTCGAGCCGCCGATCAGGTCACCGGCAGCGACGGTCAGCGTGGACCGTGGCTGGTCGGCGCGCAGGGCTTCGACATGCGATGCGAGATACTCGACGCCACCCACCGGTGGGGTGCACGGGTTGGGTTTGGGCGTGACTTCGCACGAACCGGGCAGAGGCGACTGGGGGGCGTCGTTCGCTTCCAGGTGACCGTGGAAGTCGTTGAACGACAGGATCTGCACGTCGACCTTCTTGCCGCGCTGACCGTGCCCCTTGCCCCTGCCGTGGTCGGCGGCGCGGTCACTGCCACTGTGGCTTGCCTGGCTCTGGTACGACGCGGATGTCGCCCCGCTGGCTGGGAGCACGGACACCGTGCCCAGCCCGGCCAGCGCCAACGCTCCAGTGACTGCCGCCGTCAAGACCGCCCGTTGAGGGCGACCAGCCGATCGTCGAACTCTCATGCGTTCCCCTAGTTCGTATACGCGCCGACGCCCAGATCGTGACCGGCGCTTGGTGGCGTCACCCTACAGTGAGGTATGACACATTTGCGCCGGTAGGTGGGTGATTCAGCCCGCCTGGTCCTCTTGGACTTCGTGACGCAGCCTCAGGCCGAGCAGCGCGGCGCCGAGGAGGGTACCGCCGGCGATCAGCAGGCCGCCCGCGACACCCAGCGATCCGTCCGTCCAGTCCAGGAGCGCCTCCGGAACCGCCAGGGTCACACCGATCACGCCGGTCGCGAGGTACGGCCACCCGGGCCTGACCACGAAGACCCCGAAGGCGGCGCCTGCGACGACCGCCGTGGCTGCGTAGGCGACCCACTGGTCACCCGACCCGAACAACGGGATCTGGGCTCCGACCAGGGCAAGCGTGCAGCCGATCACCCGCGCGGACGCGGACTCCCGCCAAACACCCCGCTCGGCCATGGCCAGCCAGGCCACCCCGATCGCGAGCACGACGAGCCCGAAGGCGACCGGCGCGATGTCGCCGTTCTCGTCGAGCGCCCAGGGCACCGTCAGGAATGCCCCAACGGCGATCCCCAGCTGCCCGACGACCGTCGGCGCAACCAGATAACCGAGAGCCGAGACGACCAGGAAGGAGAGCGAGGCGAGCAGAGCCTCCGTCGAGTCCCGAGACTGCAGCGCGTGGCTCGTCTGCAGCCCGACAGCGGCAGCAGCGGTCCCAGCCATGGCCGTGAACAGCAACCCGGCAAGCCTGCGGCGTACCGCTCCGCGAGCCTCGCGCAGCGCTCCCCGCCCCCCTCCGGTGAGCACGAGGATCGCTCCGGCAACGCCCAGGAGAGCGGTGCTGCCGACGAGCAGCCCGATCTGTTGTGCGTGCTCGAGGTTGGCCCACTCAGCGGTGACGAAGATGCCTGCGGCTGAGACGACCAGGGCACCACCGAGATACCCGGCGAGCTCCGCGAACCTGTTCCGAAGCGGTACCGAGGCGCTTGCGGGTCCGGAGAGCACTCCGTCGACGAGGACGACCGCGGCCTCGGCACGGCTCGGGTCGACGAAGCCGCCGTCGACCAGGGTTGTCACGACCGCGGCGGCCCGGGTGTCGCGCACCGGTGGTTGCACATTCGTTGTCATGTGTCGATCGTCGCTCCGCCGAGACTGCAGTCCCAGAGCCGTTGTACCTAGGTACATACTCATCTGCGTGTCCACAACCATCGACCACGTGAGCTGGTCCGCTCCTGAAGAGGCCCGCGCAGGCACCACGCTGGTGGTCGCGCTTCACGGCCGCGGGGCCGACGAACAAGGAATGGCAGGTCTCGTGGAGCACCTGCCCAGCGGCATCACACTCGCGTCGGTCCGGGCACCGATCAATGAGGGCGGCGGGTACGCATGGTTCGCCAACCGCGGGATCGGCCGCCCTCTCGAGGACTCGATCAGAGACACTGCGCGAGCCATGTTCGGCTGGCTGGGTCAGGTGGCGACCGGTCATCGCAATGTGGTGCTCCTCGGCTTCTCCGGCGGCACCGCCATGGCCGGTGGCCTGCTGTTCGAGCAACCGACGAGATTCGCTGGAGCTGTCCTGTTGTCCGGCACCCTGCCGTGGGACGCGGGTCTGGACTGCAGCCCTGGCCGGTTCGACGGCATCAAGGTGTTCTGGGGCAACGATGAGGCCGACAAGGTGATCCCCCGCGAACTGATGGAACGCAGTGAGGAGTGGCTGCGCCAGGACTCGGGTGCCGACCTGACTGTGCGGCACTACCCGGGTCTCGGCCACGGGATCGGCGTCGAGGAGCTGCGCGATGTCCACGGGTTCGTCGCCGAGCTGGCAGCCGACGAGGCCTAGCGACCGTTACGCCGCGAGGGTGCACTCGTAGTCCTATGGGCCACACCGACTTCGTCGGCCCCGATCCGGCTTCCCCCAAGCAGAATCGAAGAACTTCTTCCCGCTTCGTTGAGATGCGCCTCGTTCGCTGATGAGATGCGCCTGATTTTCCTGTGCTGTCGAACCAGGCGTGTCTCACCGGAAAATCCGGCGCTTCTCAACGGGGAATGATGCGGGTTTCAACGGGTCAGGCGACGACGCGCTCAGCTGCCGAGGGCACCTGGATCTGCTGGCACGTCGACAGCGTGCTCGCGCAAAGCCTCGAGCGGGATCACATCGAGCGCACGCTCATGCGTGGAGGCGAGTACGACGGGCGCAGCCGTACCTTCCCGGTAGGCGTCGAGCCACCGCACCGCCACGACACACCAGCGGTCTCCTGGCTGCAGGCCGGGGAAACGCCATTCGGGACGGGGTGTCACGAGGTCGTTCCCGACCGACTGCTGGTGGGTCAGGAACTCACGCGTGACGACAGCGCACACGGTGTGGCTGCCAATGTCTTCGGGGCCGCTGCTGCAGCAGCCGTCGCGGTAGAAACCGGTGACCGGGTCCGTCCCGCACGGCTCGAGCTCGCCGCCCATCACGTTGCGTTCGGTGCTGTCCCCGGGACTCTGCGCGCTCATGCGCTCAGACTTCCACGTGGTTGGGTGGTGCGGCTACGTCGGCCTCAGGCGCCGGACGACTTCGGAAGCATCAGGCTGAACGTGGTGCGGTCATCCGGCTCGAGCGCGAGATGACCACCCATCGCCTCGGCGATCTCCGTGGCTACCGCCAGCCCGATCCCATCTCCGGAGCTGGCCACACCCTGCACGTGCCGTTTGAAGATGTCGTTGCCGAGCGTTCGCCGTCCCTCGTCGCGCACCGAGACCCGCACGTAGTGGTCGGGTTGGGCCACATCGACCGTGATCGTTCCTGCACCATGGTTCAGGGCGTTCTCGATCAGCACGTCGATGACCTGCGAGACGGGCCCGGCCGCGAGACGGACAGCGACCACGCCGCGTCCGCCGTACTCGATGTCGCGGCCGGCGGTCTTCGCAAGCGGCCGCCAGCGGTCGACGGTGTCGGCGACCAGGGCGGTGAGGCTGATGTCGGTGAGCGTGCTGAGCCGCCTGCCCCGGGCGAGGTGGAGCAGGTCGTTGACTGTGGCGCTGAGCCGGTCAACCTCGATGATCGCGCTCTCGAGCTGGGCTGCGACCGCGGGCGGGGTCTCCGGCCACATGGTGAGGTCCTCGAGCTCGAGCCGCATCGCGGTGATCGGGGTCCGGAGCTGGTGCGAGGCGTTCGCCGCGAACTCACGCTCCCGCCGGACCAGCTCACTCACCTCGTTCGCGGCCTCGCGCATAGCCGCGCCGATCTCCTCCGCCTCCGGGATCGAGTAGTGGGGGATGTCGACATCGAACCGGCCCCGTCCGAACTCGTCGGCGTAGGTCGCCAGCTCACGGAAGGGCCGCGACATCCTGCGGGCCAGGACGTAACCGACGGTCCCGGCGAACATGATCATCGCGATCCCGGTGACTGCGAGCGGAAGGAGCCGGTTGCCCACCTCCTCGTCGAGCACGTCGCCGGAGAGGGTCACCGTGACCGTCCCGCCCCCGCGGACCGGCATCGTCGAGACGATGTTGTCCAGCTCGGGATCCACGATCATCCCGGCGTCCAGAGGCCGACCGCCGGACAGCCTGAGCGAGACGTGCTCAGTGTCTTCGACAAGCGTGTCGAGGTACGCGGCGGTGACCGGCATGCCGGCCGCGCGCCGGTCGGCCACGTTCAACGCGACCAGCTCCGTGGACCTGTCCAGATCCTGCTCGAGGTCGTTCGGGACGACCTGCAGGACGACGACCACCCGGAACATCGCGAAGACGACCACACAGACGACAGCCAGACCGACGAACCCGGCTACGAGCCGTTCACGCATGGGTCTGCTGGTCCTCGAGCCGGAACCCGACGCCGCGCACGGTGACCACGGCGGCCGGGGAGCTCTTCTCCTCGAGCTTCTGCCGCAGTCGTCCGATGGTGACGTCCAGGGTCTTGGTGGAGCCGTACCAGTTGGCGTCCCAGACCTCGTCCATCAGACGTTCCCGGGTCACCACGGCTCCCCGTTCCTCGTTCAGCAGGGCGAGTACGTCGAACTCCTTGGTGGTCAGCGCAACCTCGTCATCCTCCACCCACACGCGCCGCGCCTGGACGTCGAGCCGAAGTCCCTGAGAGGGGGACTCGACCGGCAGCCGCTCGACCCCCGGCGCGCCGGCACGACGACGGAGCAACGCACGTGTCCTGGCCAGGAGCTCCGCCAACCCGAACGGTTTGGCCATGTAGTCGTCAGCGCCCACGTCCAGGCCGACGACGCGATCCAGCTCACCGGCCCGCGCCGTGAGGATGAGGATGACGCAGTCGGAGCCGTCGGCGCGCACCCGCCGGCAGACTTCCAGGCCGTCGATGTCGGGCAGCCCCAGGTCGAGGATGAGGAGGTCGATGTCGCCCGCACGGACCCGGTCCACACCAGCCAGGCCCTCCGCGACGCGCTCGACCTCGTAGCCCTCACGCTCGAGGGTGCGGACCAGGGGGACGGCGATCCCGTCATCGTCCTCGACAAGAAGTACCCGGTGCGGCATCTCAGAGAGCATAGGGGTGCCTCCGTGGCTGTGGTGCAGGGCGTCGCGCCGCGTCGGCGGCCAGGAGCCCGACCGTCATCAGCTCGAGTCCGATGGACAGCAATGCTCGGCGAGCTCACCTGCCCCTCGATCACGCTGGCCCCCGGCAGACCGGCCACGAGGTTGAGCAGATGACCCGTGAGCCCGGCGACGCTGACAGTGACCGCCAGGATCCGTCCCTCGACGTGGCCCCCGGACCAGAGCCGGACCCCGGCGAAGAACGCAACCGCCACCCCGCTGGCGACCAGAACCCCCAGGTAGGACGCCACGCCGGAGAGCCGAGGGAGCTGCACCAGGTACGTCAGGCCGAGCAGGAACACGGTGATCCCGGCGGTTCGCGCACGCCAGGTGCGCACCGACATCACCATCAGAAGTCCCTGTCGCTCGTGCCGGACTCCGTGGTGGGAGCGGGCGAACAAGGCAGGCCCGCCAGGCCGGTCGCGGAGCTCGACGGTGCCCAGACCATGGCAGCGGCTGCGGACGCGAAGGCACCTGCGCCGTTCGTCGGGAGCCCGAGGGTAACCGTGATGACCGTGCGTGCGATGCCGTTCACGGTTACCGTGGAGCCGGTCATGCTCGACGCGGCGGTCAACGACTTCTTCTTCGGCTTGACGTAGTTCTGGCGAAGGTTGACCGTGCCCAGGTTGACGCCGTCGACGCTGAGCTGGTCGTCGTTGTTCGAGCCGCCGACCTGCCCGCCGTCCCGGACCGTCACCGTGACCGCTCGGGAAGCGCCGTCCCAGTTCTCCAGGAGGCTCCCCGGCAGCACCGTGTCGCTGTACGTGAAGACGATCTGGTCACCGGCGTCCAGCTGCCCCGGCTTGGTGGCACCGTTCACGCTCTGCACGTCGGTGCCGCGCAGCGGGTTGTTGTCCACGCGCCGACCCGTGATCGAGGCGGAGGTGAGCGACTCGCCCTGGCCGTCCCTGAGCACGGCCCGGAGGTCGTACAGCCCGTCGGCCTCGGTCGTGGTGTCCCAGCCGCAGGTGTACGGCGCGGTGGTGTCGACGCACACGTCGGTGAAGCCGCCGGTGCCGCCTCGCCTCTGGATGGTGAGCGTCGCGACGCCCCGCGACGAGCTGGCGCTCGCGGCCAGGGTCACGATGCCATTGAGGTAGGCGCCGGGGTCCTCCATCGACACCGAGGCCACGTTGTTGTCCACGGTCCGTGACGACACCACGGCCGACGTACGGGTGTTGCCGGCGGCGTCGGTGGCCACGGCCCGGAACGCGTAGCTGCCGTCGACGACCTTGGTGGAGTCGAACCTGCAGGAGTACGGCTCTGCCTCGACGGTGCACGCAGGAGTCCAGGTCGACGTGCCGGTGCGGGCGTAATCGACGGCGACATGCGCCACACCGGACTCGTCGTCCGAAGCGCCTGCGACCAGGGTGATGGTGCCGCGCAACGGCGAACCGGGATCGGTCATCGTGACCACCGGCAGGTCGTTGTCGACCAGAACGTCGGTGACGACATCGGTGTAGGTCGTACCCCCGATGACCGCGACGGTCCGGAGGTCGTAGGGGTTCGAGGCCACCGCAGCGGTGCCCCAGCTGCAGGTCAGCGTGGACGTGGCGCCGGCACACGAGCCGATCGCGGACCAGGCTCCGGTGCTGTCGACGGCGCGGTACTGGATGTTCAGGTTCACCGGGAGGGCGCCGGCGTCGTACACGGTGGCGGCGAGCGGGACGGTGCCTCGGACGATGTCACCCGGGTGCGTCAGCACGACCCGGGCCGTGTTCATCACGGTGGTCGAGACCGTGGAAGACGTGGCGGTGTACCCCGCACGGTCGGAGGCGACCGCCCGCAGGGTGTAGGCCCCGTCACCGGCAGCGGCCGTGTCCCAGGAGCAGCGGTACGGCGCCGTGGTCGTCGTGCACAGGTTGGCCCAGCTACCGCCGGACCCGGCGTACTGGAGCGTCACGCCGGCAATGCCGCTGTCGGCGTCACCAGCGGCAGCAGAGACGTCGACCGTCCCGGACACGGTCGCGCCGGGGTCGTTCATCGACACCGTCGGCGGGGTCCAGTCGTCGGCCGCGCTGATCGAGGCACCGTTGACCGTCCTGGCGGTGAAACTAGCCGAGGACATCCCGGGCAGCCCGATCCCGAGCAGCGCGAGCGCGAGCGTCGCGAGCAGGAGAAGCGGGCGCTGGGACATGACGGTTCAGACTCCGGCTGGGTCGATGGGACGAAGTGTCGGTCGGGGGCGGCGAAGCGCCCGGACCAGCTCGACGAGGCTGTACATCGCGATCAGGCCGGCGGGCACACCGATCAGGAGGATCCGCTGGGACCGGTCGGCCAGGGCGATGAACAGGTACCCGACGTCGGGGACGGTGAGCTCCACCCGGGGCTGGGTCAGTGCGTCGAGCCGGAACTTCCAGGGGTCGGGCGCGGCGTTGGCATCGCCCTTGGTCCGGAAGACGGTGGCGCCGCCGGGGGTGTGCCGGATGCTCGTGATCCGGTGCGTCACGAGGTTGCTCAGTCCGGACTCGGCGGGCGGCATGTAGGTGATCACGTCGCCGACCTCGAGCTCCGCCACCGGCACAGGCTTCTCGAAGGCGATCGACCCGCGGTCGAAGGCTCCCGACATCGAGTTCCCCACGATCACGTAGCGCTCGTAACCCATCAGGCTGGGCGCGATGAACGCGACCGCTCCGAGGACGACCAGCAGCGAGGCGATGTTGACCAGGACGGATGTCGTCCGGTCGGTGATCCCGATGATCCTGGCTCTGTTCTTCGTGCTCATGGTTCACCCGCATGGTCAGTTCGAACGTGGACTGCATGGTGTCGGCGGGGCCGCCTCCCGCCCCGGGACGGCCCCGCCGAGAGCGTGGTCGAGGCCGGCAGGGGCCGGCCTCGACGACGACTCAGGAGGTGGTCTTGGTCTCGCCGTCGGTCTGGGTGGCGTTCCAGGTGTACGTCGCGCCGGCGGTCTTGCCCTGGAACTCGTTGCCGGCAGCACCGGCCAGCGTCACGGCGAACGTAAAGGTGCGTGCCTCATCCGCGGCCCAGGCGGAGGTGCCAAGGGGAATGGTGTCCAGTGAGCCGAAGCCGCCCGCCCAGACCGGGGACGCCCCTTCCGTGACCGCCATCGACAGGTGGTCCGCGAACTCGTTCGTCACGCCCGACTCGGTGAGCTCGAAGAGGGCGGGCAGAGAGCCTGAGTTCGTGATCGTGACCGTCCCGGTCAGGGTGTCGCCCGGCTTGAGGTTGTCCAGCTTGAAGACGGCCGCCTTGTCGTTGCTGTTCTCCTGGGTGAGCGTGCCGGTGGTGTAGCTGCTGCCGACGTTCGTCGAGGTCGAGGTGAAGGTGGCGCCAGAACCGATCGCGATCGCACCGGCGGCCAGCAGGGTGGCGAGCGGCACGAGGACCTTGCGGCGGGTGGTGGTCGAGCGGGTCATGAGCGTTTCTCCCGGTTTCGTCGAGCTTGTAGGAGTAACGCTATTTATGTCGCGCCCACGAGATGGCAACGTCTGGCCCTCGCCGGTTCCACACTTCGGTAACAACCGGTCTGCGGCGGACACAGCTCAGTTGATGCAGAACTCGTTGCCCTCCGGGTCGGTCATCACCTCGGCGTAGTGGTCGAGGCCCTCCTGCTCGAGCACCCGCACGCGGGTGGCTCCTGCCGCGATCAGCTCCTCGGCCCTGGCCCGGATCCGGGCCTTGCGCTGCGCGAGCGGCATGGTCCGGTCACCTCCGGCGCGGATGTCGAGGTGCAGCCTGTTCTTCGCGGTCTTGCCCTCGGGAACCTGCTGGAACCAGATCCGCGGGCCGCGCCCTTCCGGGTCCACGAGCGAGTCACTGCCGTTTCCCTCGGGGTCGAGCTCGGCGGCGGGGACCCCCACACTGAGCCAGTAGTCGTTCCACGTGGCGAACCCGGTGGGTGGGTCCTCGACGCGATAGCCCAGTGCCTGCGACCAGAACCGCGTCATCCGGGCCGGGTTCGCGCAGTCCCACGTGATCTGAAATCCCATGCGGGCAGCATGTCAGGCTCGGCCGACAGTCAGCCCGCGGCGTCGAGGATCCGGGCCACCGCGATCTGGCTCCGGGCCTCGGCGTGCTGCAGCGGGGTGACGCCGTCCTTGTCGCCGATGGACGGGTCTGCGCCCACATCGAGCAGGATCCGGACGATCTGTTGGTAGGGCTTCGACCCGTCGCCCAGGATCACCGCCTCGAGCATCGCCGTCCAGCCGAGGTCGTTCACGTGATTGACGTCGGTCTTCGTCCGGACCACCCGGCGCACGTAGTCGACGTGCCCGCGCTCGCTTGCCGGGATCACCGAGATGCCGCCGAAGCGGTTCCGGATCGTGAGGTCGGGGTCCGCCGGCAGCAGGGTCTCCAGCATCGGCACGCTTCCGGTGACACCGGTGACCAGCCAGGGGGTGTCGTGCCGGTCGTCGAGCGCGTCCGGGTCGGCACCGAGCGCGACGAGCAGGCGCGCAACATCCACCTCGTCGTGGGTGGCGGCGAGCAGGAGCGGCGTACGCCGGTGGGTGTCACGCGTCTCCATCGCGGCCCCTGCGCGCAGGGCCAGCGCCACCCCGTCCGCGTCACCGGCCTCCGCCGCGGCGAGGAGCATGTCGTTCGCACGACGGCGGCTCGTGTCGTCGCGGACCGCCCTGCGCAGCGTGCTCGCGACCGTCTCATAGGACCGCGACTCGGCGTGCGCCAGTGGTGTCACGTTGTCGCGTCCGGACGGCAGCTCCACATCGGCGCCGGCCGCGACCAGGACGCGCACGGTGTCGACGTACCGCTGGCCGCCGTCGCCGAGGACGATCGCCTCGTGCAGGGCGGTCCAGCCGAGGTTGTTCACGTGGTCGATCTCGATGCCCACCCGGACGAGCCGACCGACGATGTCGGCGTGGCCGCGGTCGGCGGCGCGGATCAGGCCGGTGCCGTTGAAACTGTCTTTGGCATCGACGTCGGCACCCTGGCGCAGGGTGAGCTCGAGCAGGTCGAGGTGGCCCTCGCTGGTCGAGATCAGGTAGGCACTCTGCTCCGTCTCGTCCTTGGCGTTGACGTCGGCGCCGGCCGGGATCAGCAGACGCGCCTTTGCGAGATCGTTGGCCCAGGCGGCGTCGATCAGCCTCCGGTCCAGCTCCGCCTGCTGCTCATCGTTGGGTGACACGGCCGCCTCGGACCTCCGGCTCTCGATCGACTGCGGTGTCTCCGACGGTGTCGCAGTCGGTCGCAACGGCGAGGCTACCGGTGGTTCCGCACGACCCGACCCGTCCCCGGAACAGCCCAGCACCGAAGCACAGACCAGGAGACCGAGCGCGACGACCTGCGCTCCTGCGCGGACATGCGGTCGACGGGGCGAGGTCACCCAGCCATCATCCCCTGTTCTCGCCGGCCTTGAGCATGCGTGCGACGTGGACGGCCCGCTCGGCCATGTGGTCCAGCGCGTTGTACTCGGCCTTGCCGAGCTCCTCGTCGTTGTTCGGTCCCGTGACATGGCTGACGCCGTACGGATTGCCGTCCTCGAACTTCACCGGGTCGGTGTAGCCGGGCGACACGATCAGCCCGCCGAAGTGGTGGATCGTGTTGTACAGCGCGAGGAGCGTCGACTCCTGGCCGCCGTGCGTCGTCTGGGAGGACGTGAAGCCGGCGTACACCTTGTTGGCGAGCAGACCCTGGCCCCACTGCGGCCCCAGCATGTCGATGAACTGCTTGAGCTGGCTCGCCACGTTGCCGAACCGGGTCGGCGACCCGAAGAGGACCACGTCGGCCCAGACCACGTCGTCCGGGGTGGCGACCGGCTCGTCCTTGATCTCCTCGCGGTGCTGCGCCCACTCGCCGACCTGCTCGATGACCTCGTCGGGTGCCAGCTCCTCGACGTGACGCATTCGCACCTCGCCACCGGACTTCTCCGCCGCCTGCGCCAGCCGTTCGGCCATCGCCTGAGTGGTGCCGGTCGCGGAGTAGTAGATGACGGAGACGTTGACGCTGGTCATGCCGGTTCACCTCGTCCTGCTGCGGGTACATGGTCGGCGCCCGTGCCTCCGGGGCCATCCCGGAGGTAACCGAAGCCCGGGTCGTTAAACGTTCTCCCACCGGGCACGGGCAGACTGGTCCCGATATCGGCGGAGAGGGCGTATGTCGACCGAGCTGTTCTATCTCCTCGGCGGGGGCTCGCTGCTGTTGGCGGTGGTGCTTCCCGTGGCGTTGAGCCGCATCGCGGTGTCCGCGCCGATGGTGCTGCTGGCGGTCGGTGCCCTGATCGGGCTGCTCCCCACGTTCGAGGGGATGGATGTCTCGCCGGTCGACCATCGCGAGTTCACCGAGCACCTCACCGAGTTCACCGTCCTCATCGCACTGATGGGTGTCGGCCTGGCGCTCGACCGTGGGCTGAGCTGGGGACAGTGGGTCACCTGGAAACGGTGGGGCGCGACCTGGCGGCTACTGATCCTTGCGATGCCCTTGTGCATCGCCGGTGTCGCCCTGCTCGGCTGGTGGGTGATGGGACTCGCCCCTGCCGCGGCCGTGCTGCTCGGCGCGGCCCTGTCACCGACCGACCCGGTGCTTGCCTCGAACGTCCAGGTCGAAGGACCCACCCCGGCCGAGGCCGCGGACGAAGAGGAGATCGACGAGAGTGACGAGGTCCGGTTCGCGCTCACCTCCGAGGCAGGACTCAACGACGGGCTGGCCTTCCCGTTCGTCTACTTCGCGATCCTGATGGTCACTCTCGGCCCCGTCTCCGAATGGGGACTGCGCTGGGTCGGCTGGGAGCTCATCGGCCGGGTCGCCCTCGGTGCCCTGGTCGGCTCCGCGGTCGGCTGGGCGCTCTCGAAGGTCGCGTTCCGTGCACCCAGGCCGTCCTTGCGGCTGGCCGAGACCGGTGAGCCGCTGCTTGCGCTCGCTGCCGTGCTGCTGTCCTACGGGGCGGCCGAGACCGTCGGCGGCTACGGGTTCCTGGCCGTCTTCGCGTGCGCGTTGACGCTCCGTTCAGCCGAACGTGGGCACGACTACCACGTGCACATGCACGAGATCATCGAGCGACTCGAACGGTTGTTGACGCTCGTCGTTCTCCTCCTGCTCGGTGTGGCGATGACCAACGGGATGTTGCGCCACCTGACCTGGGAAGGAGCGCTCGTCGGTGTGGCGCTGGTCTTCCTGGTCCGGCCGCTCGCCGGGCTCGTGGCGCTGTGGGTCGGGCACGGAGAGGACCGGGTCGGCGACAGGTCGCTGCCACCGAAGGAGAGATGGGCCGTCGCCTTCTTCGGCGTGCGTGGTGTCGGCTCGCTGTACTACCTCGCCTACGCCACGGGGCAGGCCGAGTTCGGCAACCATGAGCTGCTCTGGGCCACCGTCGGGTTCACGATCGCGCTGTCCGTGTTCGTGCACGGCATCGCGGCCACCCCGGCGATGAAGCGGCTTGAGCATCACCGGTCGGACTGACGGGCCGGAGTGGAAATCTGCTGGCCGGTCGGCGACGGCCTGTGTCATCGTTCGTTCGTGGAGATCCGCTTCGTGCAGCTCTCGCCGGCCGTGATGAGGCTGCTCGTCGCCGGCGACAGGACCGCGGCATCGGAGGCGACCGGTGTCGCGATCAGCGAGTACCTCGCAAGCGAGGAGTGCGCGTGGCTCTGGCGCATCCGGCTCGAGCAGATGGCCGAGGACCCGGACAGCGCCGAATGGGTGGCCCGCGCCGCCGTCTCGGAACCGGACGGAGCCGTCGTCGGGCACGCCGGGTTCCATGCTCCGCCGGACGAGAGCGGCATGGTGGAGGTCGGGTACAGCGTCGACCCGGCGTTCCGCCGCCGGGGGTACGCCCGGGAGATGCTCCGGGATCTCCTGCGCCGGTGCGCGGACGACGAGCGCGTGCACACCGTGCGTGCCTCGATCAGCCCCGAGAACGTGGCGTCGCTGGGGACGATCGCCGGCTTCGGTTTCGAGAAGGTCGGCGAGCAGTGGGACGACGAGGACGGCCTCGAGACTCTCTTCGAGGTGCGCGTCTAGCTGAGACAGCCGCGGCCAGCACCCAGGGCCCGGAGACCCGCAAGATCGCCGGCACCCCAGCGGGCCCGGCCCGGCTGCATCATCGGGTTCATCAGCTGTCGCCGGTCGTTGACGTGTTGGAGCCCGATCGCGTGCCCGAGCTCGTGCATCAGCAGCTCGCCCCTGGTCTGCCCCTTGCCGAACCCGCGCGGCGTCCGACCCTGCTGGGCCGCGTCGATCACCACGAAACCCGACTGGATCTTCGATGCCGGCGTCCCGTCCGCGTTGCGGAACCCGTAGCTCCATGTGGCGCCGCCGACGCCCATCGGCCCTCCACCCAGCAGTGCCGACTGGGAGGGCTTGGCCCAGGCGATCACGAGGTCGGTGTCGTCCGGGTAGTTGCCGGCGTCCTGCCTCGGGATGATGCCGGTGCCCCCGCGGTACCTGAACCGCAGCCCCGTCGCCTCCGAGACCCTTCGCAACGCGCCGTTGACGTCCCGCAACGCCCCGGCCCTGGCCGACTTGCGGTTCACCCGGTAGCCGATCGGCTCGCAGGAGTCCCACCGGGCGACCGGCTTGTCGGCCAGTGCGTGCGACTTCGCTGCGCCACGCGGTTCGTACGCCGGGACGACACGGATGCTCTTCGTGGGGCTGAAGGCTGACCGGGTCCCGGCGCCGCCGACCGCCTTCACCCGGTACGAGAGCTTCGAGTACCAGCCGGTGGGCACGCGCAGGGAGTACTTTGCCGTCGACGGGTTGCCCGACGCCACCGTCTCCCAGCCGTCGGGCATCCGGCGCTGCAGGACGACCCGCTTCACCGACCCGGCCGGGCGCACCGACCCGGAGACCCGTGCCCGCTTCCCCGTGACGAACGTCGACCCGGACCAGGATGCCGTCAGCCGGAGGGTGTCCGCGCCAGCCGCACCCGAGGCGGCCGTCGGCGCGGACAGCGGAACGGCCAACAGGGCCAGGGCCACGGCTCCAGCGAGACCGACCCGACGGGAACGCGAGCAGGGCGAGGCGTCGAGGATCGGCATCCAAAAAGTGTGGCAAGAGACCGGGTCACACCGGGGCAGAACGGGAAAAGTCGGGTGGTTGACGCGTTATCGGGCATCCTTCACGAAACTGGCGGGAGGCTGGCGCCGGCCGAACGGGAACACCCGGACACGCAGCGACACCGACTCGGTCGCCTCCTGGATGAAGTCCCGCCGCGTCGGGATCCGCACCTGCAGCGTGGTCCGGCCCGCCGGGAGCACCTTGAAGAGGTAGAGCCCGGACCGGCTCAACACGGTGCCCCGGGCGACGCGCCGCAGCCCCTGCCGGATCCGGAACCTCTCCCGCAGGTCGCCCACGGTCAGGCGTGGTCTGGCCGACACGGCGCCGGCGACCGGGCGAACGCTGAGGAACACGTCGTAACCCACCCGCCGGGACAGGGTCACGGTCCAGGTGAGGGTGCCCCCCTCGACCAGCCGCGCCGGGGTCCGTCTGACCGTCAGCCTCGGCCGCGGGTCGTCATCGATGATCCGGGCCAGCGCGACGTTGTGCCGGGTCATCAGGTTGCGGAGCGGGAAGGCCGCCAGCAGGAGGCCGCGCACCCGCTGGTCGTCGATGCGGTTCGCGCGGTACCTGAAACGGACCGTGCCGCCGGTCTGCCCCGGTTCCACCACGACCCGTCGTGCGTCGATCGCGCGCCCGTCGTACAGGTTCTGGCCGATGACCACGAACTCACCGGGACCTGCGGCGGGTGCGGACAGCCTGAACGGCACCTCCATCACCGCGGGACCGGTCCGGTTGCCCTCGACCTTCTCGACCTCTCCGAGGCTGACGAACGGCAGTCGCCTACCAGGTACGTCGGGCAGCGGACCCGGCTGCACCGCCGCGATGTCGAGCACCCACACGTGGCCATCGGCACTTGTCCCGATCACGTCGACCTCGGTGATGTGCTGCAGGTCGATCCCGGTCACGGCGTCCAGCGGGACTCGCAGAGTCTGGGCCAACAGCTTGCCGAGGAAGAACTGGCGTCCGCGCGGGAGCGCCCGCAGCAACCCGCCCTCAGCGGGTGTCACGGTGACCTCCTGGCCGTCGCGGTCGACGAGTCGCACCGCGACGCGGACGTTGCCGAGCTTCGGGTCGACGACGGTGCGCAGATCCAGGGAACCGGCGCCGCTCGCGTCGAGCGGGTTGGCGAACACCAGCCCACCACGCTCTCCGGCGGCGTCCCAGCTCATCTCGAACGCCCGGAAGGAGGGCACGCCCTGTGGCGAGTCGGGGACCCAGTGCGGGGTCCGGACCTGGCTCGTGTGCCTCCCACAGGCACGTGGCCGGCGGGTCTCCGCCCGTCCGAAGCAGAGCTGCGTCGTGGCGCCGACGGCCGGGGCGAGGACGGTGTTGATGCCGGGCTTGCGGTGCACGCGCCCGGCGCCGATCGCCTGGGTGCGCACATCGGCGTCCCCGGCCGAGCCGACCCGGGCCCGGCTGCCGTCGAACATCGGCAGGGTGGCCGGATCGTTGCCGGTCATCAGGTGCACCGCGCCGGCGATGTAGGCCTTGCCGACCTGCCGCTGCTCACCGGCGGTCAGTCTGCCCGGGTCATTCCTGCCACAGGTCTGGTCTGGCCGCCCACCGAAGTCGTCGGAGGACGGCGCGGCGGAGATCCCCGGCGTCCATTCAGTGTTGAAGAAGTTGTGGTTGGCGCCGAGCACCAGGACCGAGCTCTTCAGGGACGTGTCGCCGGCGGTGAGGTCGCGCGCCAGGTCGGTGTATGCCTGCCCCTGCAGGTCGACCACGTCGCCGTCGCAGTAGGGCAGCAGCGTCACCGTCGGCACGAAGGCCGTTGTCTGCCGCGCGAAGTTCGTCGGAGCGAGCAGCACCTGACCGGTGATCCGGTACGGCGCACCCAGCGGCGTCTCGAGCGACGCCCGGTTCACGCCCTCACCGCCGCGGCTGTGCCCGACGAGGACCACGTTCTGCATGTCGACGCGATGGGTGCCGTCGGCGGCCCACTCCGCCCACTGACTCAGATGGAGCCGCACCAACCGGCCGCGGGCCGACGCGCCACCGTCGAGAACCCGGTCGTCCTGGGCATTGATGCCGTTGGCCGCGACGGAGACGGTGGTGTACCCCTGGCTGGCGAGCAGCCGCTGGACGTAGTCGTAGCCGAGCTGGCTCGGCAACGGTTTCATCCCCTTGCGGCACGGCCATCTGTAGGTGATGCCACCCGACCCGTCCGGGTCGTAGCAGAACTCGTGCCGGCCGTGCAGGAACAGCACGAGAGGTGTTTCAGCACGAACCTGGCCGTCGGCCGGTCGCACGACGTGACCGACCATCTCGACCAGTCCGGGCATCCGGCGCACCTTGAACCCGGGCAGCCGGTAGTCGCTCGTGGTGATCTCGAGGTCGCCGGGTAGGCCGGGATCGACGTCGAGCAGCGGGGCCGGTTGTGGCGGCGCCGAGTACCGGGGCGCTGGTGTCCCGGACGGTTGCCGCCCAGCCGGCTCGTCGAGCCGACGGCCGGAGAGGACCACGTCGAGGTCGTCGATGTCCGGCGCACGGTCCGTGACCGCGGTGACGGACACGGTCCGGCCCGACACCGTGGCGGTGCCGAGTGGTCGGCCGTCCCGGACGATCTCGGGGCGGGCATCGGTGACCGGCAGACGCCCCGGAGACGTCCACGAGACCTGGTAGGTCCGGCCACCTTGCCTGACGACGTCCCACGTCCCCCGGTTCCCGGTCCCGGGCTCATCGGCCCTGCCCGTCGTACTCGCGGGTTCCGCGAGCGCGACACCGCTGGTGGCTGCCAGGGTGAGGGCGAGGACGCCCGACAGTGCCAGGCTGACAGTGGTGAGGTGAGTACGACGCATCCTGGCTCCCCCTGGTTCGCACCCAACGTGCTGTGTCTGAGGGCAACATCATCCACCGGCGACGTCCTCGCCGCGGTGCAACCGGCCGAATCGGCACCGGTGCCCCCCGTGGACGATGAGTTTGGGGCGTCGGCCGGGTCTGCCACTGGTGACGAAGGGAGCATCATGTTCGAACACACCAAGGCATTCAGCGGGTTCTCCGTGGACGACATCCCGAAGGCCAGGCAGTTCTACAGCGAGACGCTCGGCCTGCGGGTGTCCGAGGAGTACGGGATGCTCAGTCTGCACATCGCCGGAGACCGGGACACGCTGGTCTATCCGAAGGAGAACCACACACCGGCCACGTTCACGATCCTCAACTTCCCGGTCGACGATATCGACTCCGCAGTCGATCAGCTCGCCGGGCATGGAGTCGTCTTCGAGAGCTACGAGGGGGTCGACGAGAAGGGAGTCATGCGAGGGCGCGGACCGGCCATCGCCTGGTTCAAGGACCCGGCCGGCAACATCCTCTCGGTGCTCCAAGTCGACTGAGCCGGTGCCCGAGTGCGGTCACGGTGACTGGACGAGTCCGATGACGTTGCCGTCCGCGTCGGTCACCGATGCGACGAGCTTGCCCCCACCGACGTCGCTGACCGGTTGCTGCGCCTCGGCGCCGGAGTCGAGCAGCAGCCCGAGGCTCGCCTCGATGTCGTCGACGTGCCAGTAGCCGACCGGACCGGTCATGCCCTTGCTGTAACCGTGGGGATCCAGCCCGACGTGCTGGCCCTCGACGCTGAACCCGACGTAGTACTCCTCGTCCATGTCCGGCTCGACCCCCAGCAGCTTGCCGTACAGCGTCTTCGCCCGGGCAATGTCCTTGACGGGATAGATCACGGTGCGCATACCTGACGTCATGGAAAGCTCCTCATCCTGGTTGTGTCACATCGAGCTGGTTCTGCTCGTCACTGGTGTGACGGAACGCGACCGAGGAATGTGACCGATGGACGAAGACGACTGGCTGGCGGAGCGGTTTGAGGCTCACCGCGGCCACGCTGCGGCTCAGCCGCACCGGCGCCAGCGACGTGCAGAACCTGGGCGGATGGCTGACAACAGTGGTCGCCCGGGTATGCCTGGACGTGCTGCGCTCTCGTACGTCGCGGCGCGAGGAGCCACTGGACGTACACGGGTCTCGCGTTCGTGCTGCACGACATGTTCGCCGTGCCGTTCGAGGAGATCGCTCCCCTCGTGGGGCGCTCCCCTGCGGCGACCCGGAAGCTGGCCAGCCGGGCGCGTCGAAGGGTGCAGGGCATCGCACCCGCCCGGATGCCGACAGCACCCTCCAGCGACGGGTCGTCGAGGCGTTTCTCGCTGCGTGTGGGCTCCGGGTGGACGGCCCCGTGTCGTGTTCGGTTTCACGCTCATGCACGGGAAGATCGTCGGAATCGACCTGCTCGCCGACTCGACGCACCTGCGAGCTCGACGTAGCGGTCATCGACGACTGAGGCTAGGGCTCCGGGTGGTCGGCCGGCGGGCGCAGCTTCTCAAGGCGAGCCCTCAGCAGCGCCTCACGGTGGGAGTTCCCGTGCAGACCCAGGTACTGGTTGCCGAACACGGCCAGCAGGGCGTCATCGAGACGCCTGACCGCCCCGGCTGGGTACCGGTAGCCCATCCGGGCATTGATCGCCTCGCTGTCGATCGAGTTCAGCAGCCCGGCGAGCTCGTCGAGCGAGGTGATACCCAGTTCGAGAAGCAGGCCGGAGATCCATGCGTAGTGGTCGGTTCGGGACCAGCCGGCGTCGGCGTACTGGCGGGCGAGGAACGTCGCGAGATCCTGTGCGCTGATCCGCGGGTCACTGGCATCGGGCTCCGGCCGCTGGTCGGTCATGGTGGCCTGAAGCCGATCGCGGATGGTGGAGAACTCGCGGTCGGCGAGCTCCAGGAGCCCGGCAGCCAGGGTGAATCTTCGGTCGAGGTCCGGCGCATGCTCCTCGGGAACCGTGCCCTTGTAGCGGATGTCGTGCTCGAACTCGGCCCAGGCGTGCTGCAGGACGGTCCGGACCTGCACCTGCGCGCTGAGGTCGTGGAGTGGTTCGTACGCCGCCGGGGCGCTCCGGGTCGGATCGAGCGCGACCAGCAGGTGTCTGCTCGCATAACCGAACCGGCCCTCGCTCGCCGTCTCCTGCCCCATGTCCCGGTCGGCGAGGATCGTGAGCTGGTCGGACAGCAGCCCCGCCACCGCCGCGACGTCGCTGTGCAGGTAGGTGATCACGCGGACGCCGATCTGGTCGGTGATCTCGTGGAGCGGATCGGCGTAGACCGGCCTGCCGTCCACCCTCCGATCGGCCTTTGCCGCGAACGAGGCCACGCTCTTCGTCCGTCCGGTGACGCTGAGGTAGTTGATGCCCGCGTCATCGAGCAGGGTGGTGACCAGTGCGACGAAACGGTCGGTCGCATCGCGCAGGTCGGCGTGAGTCTCGGCGTACCGCTGCACCGCCAGCCGCACGGGATCGGCTTCGACCGTGGTCGGTTGGACGGGCTCGTCGGAGGCTCTCGGTTCTCCCGGTTCTCGCGGCGACGGCTCATGCCCCTCCGGGAGTGTGGGGGTCACGATGTAGCCGGTCCGGAAGTCGCCGTACGTCGTGGTGAGGTCTGGCCGGCGGTCGGCGAACATCGCGATGTAGGCACATACCACCGCGTCGACCTGGTCCTCGACCCGACGCAGGTCGCTCTTGCGCTCCGCGGACTCGACCCGGGTGGTGAGCTTCTTCCAGTCCTCATGCTCGGTGACGCGTAGGGAGACGGGCGCGTCCGCCAGCCCTTCGAGCAGCCCCATGAGCCGCAACAGATCGGACCGGAGCTGCGGCAGCGGACGGCCCGGTTTGTGCTTGTACTTCAGCGTCCGTCCGAGTCGGAAGAGCGCCACGGTCGCGGGATGTGGGTAGACCTCGATCGCCCGCCGCCGAGACCGGGACGTCGGATCCATGTCGAGGCCGAGGGTGGCCGTCAGCCGTGCGCCCCGCGGCGTCCCTCTGAACTCTGGCTTGCCGGTGTTGGTCGGGTGCGCGCCGGCGTCGAAACGAGCGAAGTCCCGGTTGAGCGCGGCCTCGCAGGGTCGGTTGCCGGTGGCGTTGGCGACCACCAGCGGAGCGTCGATCGCCACCAGACAGTCTGCGTCGACGTACGGCGCCAGCGCAGCCACGATGGTCTCGTCGGTCCCCTGCGTCGAGACGTGGAGCAGCCGACCGGCGGAGTCCAGGACGGCCACTCCGGTGGGTCTCTTCTCACCCCATGCGAGGTCGACGCCGACGAAGTACATGTGACTACCCTGCCTCATGCGACGACACGATTAGGAGATCGGCCATGCCCCGCACCACTCCCGGCCTCTGTTTCAGCACGCAGGCCGAGGAGGCCGTGCAGCACTATAGCCGCGCTTGGTGACGGCGCCTTCAATGAAGCGATCTCGTTCGAGGTCACGGCGTCGCGTGGCAGGTCACGCCGAACCGGCTCTACGACCTGCTCAACAGCGACGACCCCGAAGGCGTACGACGGCGTCACTTCGTGATTCGCCGCGCTCAGCCTGTTCCCCTCGAAGGGAATGAATGACCCCGATGCGCTATGCCCAGGAAATGGGCTCATGCGTAGCGTGGAGAGCTGAGGTGAGTGCCGTGACGACTTCACGCTCAGGCAGTGCGCTCAGTCGGGCAACGGGGGCGCTGTTCCTGGTCGGCGCACTCGCGTTCGGAGCGGCGGCAACGGTGCTGTCCTCGACGTTCGAGTGGCCGGACATCTTGCGGGAGCCGGCCGATGTGGTGCTGCCTGCGTTCGTGGACGGTGGCACAAGCCTGGTCTGGACCTGGTTCGCGGTTGCCTGGACGTATGCGATCCTCGTCGTGCCGATCTTGCTGCTTCCGGCGGCGCTCGGCAGGCAGAGTGACCCGGTTCTCAGAGCTGCCACGTACCTGGGTGCTACGTCGGTCGTACTCTCGCTGGTCGGCTTCCTGCGCTGGGTGTTCGTCGTCCCACCGCTGGCCCGTTCATACGTGGACGGCGACGCCACCACGAAGGCGGCGGTGGATGCCGCATGGACCGCCCAGCACCAGTTCGGCGGTGCACTGCTCGGTGAACACCTGGGTGAGCTGCTCGCCATCGGCTGGTCGGTCACCCTCTGCGTGGTCATCCTGCGCACCCGGCTCCTGCCGCTCTGGCTCGGCGTTGCCGGTCTCGTGGTCAACGTGTTCTACCTGCTCAACCAGGGCGACATCCTGGCAACCGCCGTGCCCGACTTCCCGGTCTGGGACCTGGCTGGCTTGATCGGCAGCACCGGTTGGGGCCTGTGGGTGGCCGCGCTAGGCGTCACGATCCTGCTGCGGGGAAACCCGCCGCCGGTGCCGGTGCCACCGCTACCGGGCACGACGGCTGAGCCCCGTCAGATCTGAGTCCTCTCGCCGGCTGGCCTGTGGTCCTGGCTGCGAACTGAGGCGACCGCCACCGCCCACTCTCGCGGACACCCAAGGCGGTGCGCAGCCGCAGTCGCTTCGCAAACTGCTGCTCGGTCAGTCGCCCCATGAGCACGTTGATTACGTCGACGCAGCCTTCTCGTAGACCGACACGTGCATCGTGCTCGCGCCACTGAAGGCTTCCCCATGCCACCCACCTGAACGATCCCGCAGCCGCAGGCCAGCGAGTCTCGCCATGAGATCCATCTCTGCCGGAGTGATCAACCGGCAGGCAATCGGACCGAAGTGGATGCCCGTCTGATCGAAAGTGATGTGGTTCTCGTCGAGGTGCTGGGTGACAGGGTCATATCGAGCCACATCCAGTCGGACGGCCTGCCCTGCCACGTGCTCGGGCCGCACATAACCGCCCTCGGAGGGTTTCACCCACGCCCACGGCGGGGCGGCTTCCACGACCATTACTCCGTCGGGGCTGAGCTGACGTGCGGCGTTGCGGAAGCATCGCACCTGGTCGTCCTGGCTCAGCACGTTGAAGATCGAGTTGAAGACGATGAACGCCAAGCGATATGGCCCCCTCGCTCTTGCCTCGCACATGTCTCCTACGACGACGTGCAGATCCGCACCGCCGGGCTTCTCACGCAATCGGTCAACCATTGCTGGAGACAGCTCTATCCCGTCGACCTCGACTCCTCGCGCAGCCAGAGGGAGGGCGATGCGACCTGTGCCGATCGCCAGTTCGATCGCTGGACCTCCGCCCGACAGTTCGAACAGGAAGCCCACTGCGTCGTCTTCGTCGCCACGAAGGTGGTCGTCGTAGCGTGCAGCAACGTCGGGGCCGAAACTGGTCTCGGGGCTGAAGCCTTCCATGCGCGTCATGGTTGCCGATGCCCGACTGCGCCGCAATCAGATTCCGGCGCGAGGTTGGGAGGTTGGGAGGTTCAGCCCTTGGCCGCGCGGTGGTGGCTGTGACCCTGGAAGACCGGTGAGTGGTTCAAGGTTCCTGGACGCGAGCAGCTACACACACTTCTTATCCGTGAGCCATGTCGACGAAGCGCGAGTAGTGGCCCTGGAACGCGACCACGACGTCGCGGGTCGGGCCGTTGCGGTGCTTGGCCACGATCAGGTCGGCCTCGCCGGGACGGGTCGACTCTTTTTCGTACACGTCCTCGCGGTGCAAAAGTATGACCATATCCGCATCTTGCTCAATCGAGTTGTGGACAGCCACGCCTTCGGCGACGAAGTTGTGCAATCCGAGCACGGTCGCGTCGTACACCGGCTGCTCACCGAGGGCCTCGATGGAGGAGATGCTCTCCCAGAAGACGTCGTTCGTTGCCATCACATCGAGCTCGGCGTCGCCAAGGATGCTCGCGACTCGCCTCAGCCGCGGACGACTCGGGGAGTGCTGCCACATCCTCGCGCCTGCTTGGCTAGTCCCCGTGGAGAGCGCGAGCTCTCGCTGGCTCATCTGCTTCTCGGCGAGTGCCTCGCGGACCCGCTCCCAGACGTCCGAGGGGACGGTATCCAGGTTCGTGTTCGGCCGAGTATCACGAAGGCGCTCGGCCAGCTCATCTGCCTGGTCGCTGCGCGCCCCATGCACGCCGATGTCCTCCAGGAAGCGCAGCTGGTTCTCGCATCCATCGATGTGCAGCTGGTAGCAGTCGCGGTACTCGCCCTTCTCCGTGCGCTTGACCCGACTGAAGACGTTGAAGCGCAGCAGGAGTCTGGCGACGTCGTCGACCAACCGTCGGCTCGTCGACCCGTAGTAGATGCGTCCCGTCTTTGCGTGAAGGTCCCAGGCGACGCACCCATCCGTGGCCCACAGGTTGCGCAGGAACAGCGCGACCTGCTCCTTCGGCAGGGAGAAGACCCAGTCGGGCACGAACATCTCGTGACTGTGAAGTCCGAACAGTCCCATCTCGTCCAGCCACTGCGCGTCGGGGTTTCGTCGCTTCACGAACGATCCGTCGCCGATCAGATGCGCGAGCATCGCGATCTCGTCGGGATCGCGAGGAGTGATCTCGAGTGGCGGCGGCACGTGTCGGATGGAGCCGATCCGGTCGCCTGGGGCGAGCTCTCCGAGCGGCTTCCACCCGTCGTGGGTCAGGAACGGGTGGTTAGCGGTCGCCTTGACCTTGCGCCCCGAGGCGAGGGTGAGCTCATAGACCTTCTTCGTCCCACTCGGGAAGGCATGCGTCATCGTGCGCGGCACCAGCTTCAGCCGGTCGTCGAGCGCCCAGACCGGGATGTCCTTGGCGCCGGACTCCATCAGCTCGCCGATGGTGATCTCGGCGTTCGTGTCCGCCCGCATCACCCGGGTGTCGGCGGTGACGCACCCCGACTCACGCAGGTCGGACATCATCGGGCGCTTGTCGGAGCGCTGCTCCGGGCCACGGTTCAGCTGCGAGAGCGCAATGACCGGGACGTCGAGCTCCTTGGCCAGCAGCTTGATCTGACGGGAGAACTCGGAGACCTCGAGCTGGCGGGACTCGACCTTCTTCCCCGACGACATCAGCTGCAGGTAGTCGATGACGATCAACCGGAGGTCATGGCGCTGCTTGAGCCGGCGGGCCTTGGCGCGGATCTCCATCATCGTCATGTTGGGTGAGTCGTCGATGAAGAACGGCGCCGAGGAGACCTCCCCCATCTTGCGAGCGAGCTTGGCCCAGTCCTCGTCGTTCATGTGGCCGTTGCGCATGTGGTTCAACGGGATCTTCGCCTCCGCCGACAGCAGACGCATCGTGATCTCGTTGCGCGTCATCTCGAGGGAGAAGATCACGCTGGCCAGGTTGTGGTGCACCGACGCGCTGCGACAGATGTCCAGACCGAGTGTGGAGTTGTGCGTCGGGATCATTGCCTCGCCCGCGAGGTACAGGTGGTCGGCGTTGTCAACTTGCACACAGCGCACGGGGACGCTGTCGATCTTGCGCACGTCGGTGATGTAACGCCTGCTGATGCGGGCAGCGTTGGTGGGACGCAGCTCCTTGTGGAGAACCGCTTTGCGATGCAGTCGGAAGACGTCGTCGCTGGTGGAGAAGGTCAAGACGTGACAGGTGGAAGACGCTTCGCTGCGACCTTTCACCCTCTTGGTCTTGCGAGTACAGCGGTAGCCAAGGCTGACGATCAGCTCGTAGACATCCTCAGCGACTCGCGGGGTGGTGAGCGCGATCTGCACAGATCCGCTGGAACGGACTACCGAGCCGACAGTGTCCAGCAAACCGGCCAGCAGGGCGCGACGGTCGGTTTCAGCGGCCCGGAGATACTCGGTCGGGATGTGCTTGTTGTTGAACACTCCCAACTTTCCAAGGACTGCAGTGATGGTCCCGTGGTCGTCGTGGCGTGCCTCGCCTTCATTCAGGCTGAGCGAGTAGAGCATTGCACCGCGAGACGTGCAGCCGACCCCGTGTGCCTCGATGAACATCGGGATCTCAGGGGTCTCACTGGTAATCCGACCGCTCGCTGAGTGCCCGTCACCCAACCAGACCCCCAAGACATACGCAGGCAGGAGAAGTTGTTGAGCGGGTGCATGGAGAGCCCGCCCGTTGATCACTGCATGGTTAGCCCGCTGGTCGTCGTTGATGCGGATAGTCGCAGCAATGTCCTCGGTGGTCACCACGGAAGCGAAGCTCTGCTGGTTCCTCACCCGGTTGTAGCTGTTCCTCGCGGCCCAGCCGGACTTGCGGGCGGCTCGGGTCTCCGTCAGCCACTGGTGCTCGCTATCGGCCACGATCGTCGAACCGTCGGAGAACACCACCTCGTAGCAGGGCCGGTCGACCATGATCTCCGTCGCCGCCACTACGGTCGTCGGCAGACCATCGGCGCCGTACAGTTGATCCCCAACCTCGACCTCCCCCATGGTGGTCCAGCCCGTTGGTGTGGGCAGCGGAGTGTCGACGGCGAGAGCCTTGCCGACCGCGGGTCGAGCCGCCACGATGATCATCTGGCCGCCGTGCAACCCGTTCGTCAGCTCGTCCAGGTCCGCGAAGCCGGTCGGCACACCGACCATCTCGCCGTCACGGTTGGAGATCGCCTCGATCTCGTCGAGGGTGGCCTCCATGATGTCGCTCAGCGGCGCGTAGTCCTCGGAGGTCCGCTTGTCGGTGACGCCGTACACCTCGGCCTGGGCGCGGTCGACGGTCTCGTCGACCTGACCCTCGCCGGCGTAGCCCCACTGGGCGATCCGGGTGCCGGCATCAACGAGCCGGCGCAGAATCGCCTTCTCCCGGACGATCTCGGCGTAGTAGCCCGCGTTGGCCGCGATCGGCACGCTCGCCGACAGGGTGTGAAGGTAGGGGGCGCCGCCGATGCGGGCGAGATCCCCGCGGCGCTGCAGCTCGGCGGAGACGGTGACCGGGTCAGCCGGCTCACCGCGACCGTACAGGTCCACCACCGCATCGAAGATCGTCTCGTGGGCCGGCCGGTAGAAGTCGGTGCCGCGCACCGACTCGATGACGTCGGCGATGGCGTCCTTGGAGAGCAGCATCGAGCCGAGCACGCTCTGCTCGGCGTTGTTGTCCTGCGGAGGAGTCCGGTCGCCGCCCCCGCCGCCGGGGCCGCCACCGTCGTACGCCGGCGCCCAGCCCGCGCCCGCATCAAGCGCCGGACCCGGGTTGCTCGGAAACTCCGCGATGCTCACTCGATGTCCTTCCGTCGGATGCTGACGACGCTACGGACATCCACCCCCAAAACCGGCCAGGGAGCACGACGGAATGTGGGCCTGGCCGCACTCGTGGGGTGGAAGCTCACGCACGCGCGAAGGGTGACGCTACGTGCATCAGGTGCGTTCCTGGTAGTCCGATATCCACAGGGCCTGGGGATAACCGCGCAAGCGGTGTGGAACACGCCACCGTGCATGTGCACAGCCTGTTTATACAGCTGTGGAGAACCTTTCGACCGGAACCATGAAACCGCCTCTGACCTGCGCAAACGCCGTCCGCGTCGTGTGGACTCAAGAAAGGTGGAAAGTAATTGTTCACCTGAATGTCACGTTCGTGACCGAAGCCCACATGTCGGCAGAATTCGCCCATACCACGGATACGCACAGCAAGGGTCTAGTTACACACAACTATCGGTTTGGTAGTCCTGTCAGGTGCACATCGGCTGTTTGGCCATTACCCTGAGTACTCTTGTCCACATGTTCGGGCAGCCAGTGGACTCGGTCGAGGCCGGTCACCGCCAGCACGACCGGGAGATCCTCCGGCTCGCGGTCCCCGCATTCCTCGCGCTCGTCGCCGAGCCACTGTTCCTGCTGGCCGACGCGGCGATCATCGGCCACCTGGGCACCCCCGAGCTGGCCGGTCTCGGCATCGCCGCCGCAATCATCCAGACCGCGGTCGGGATGTGTGTCTTCCTCGCCTATGGCACCACCGCCTCCGTCGCGCGGCGGATCGGTGCCGGAGACATGCGGGGTGCCCTCGCGCAGGGCATCGACGGGGTGTGGCTCGCGGTCTTCATCGGCGCGGTCACCACCGTGATCGGGGTTGCCCTCACCGGTCCGCTCGTCGGGATCTTCCAGCCCGGCGAGGAGGTGGGGGCGCATGCGGCGACCTACCTCCGCTGGGCCTTCGTCGGGACCATCCCCCTGCTCGTCATGCTGGCCTCTACCGGGATCCTGCGCGGCCTCCAGGACACCCGTACACCGTTGTACGTCGCGGTCGGCGCCAACCTGGTCAACATCGCGCTCAACTACCTGCTGGTCTACGGCCTCGACCTCGGCATCGCCGGCTCGGCCATCGGCACCGACCTCGCCCAGCTCGCCGCTGCCGCGGTGATGGTCTTCGTGGTCGTCCGGGCCGCACGCCGGGAAGGCGCGCCGTTGACGCCGGACCTCCCGGGTGTACGGCGCGCCGCGCACTCGGGGGTTGCCCTGGTGATTCGCACGCTGACCCTTCGAGCGTCCCTGCTCGTGATGACCTACGGGTCCGCTGTGCTCGGGGCGACCGCGGTGGCCACCCAGCAGCTGGCCCTGACCCTGTGGACGTTCCTCGCCTTCGCCCTGGACGCCATCGCCATCGCGGCTCAAGCGATCACCGGCAGGTACCTCGGGGCCGGTGACGTCGAGCGGACCCGCAGCGTGACCACGCGGATGATCTGGTGGGGCGTGGTCAGCGGCGGCGTCACCGGTCTGCTGCTCGCGGCCAGCTCCCCGTTCCTCGGAGCCCTGTTCACCGACGATCCCGCGGTGCGCGACATGTTGTGGCCGGTGCTGCTCGTCGCCGCCGTGTTCCAGCCCGTCGCCGGCGTGGTGTTCGTCCTGGACGGCGTCCTGATCGGTGCGGGCGACGGCCGGTACCTCGCCTGGGGCGGCGTCGTCGTCCTCGGCGTGTTCGCGCCCATGGCCCTGCTCGTGGCGGGACTCGGCCCGGACGGCGGGGCGGGTCTGCTGTGGCTGTGGGTCACCTTCGGTGTCGGGTTCATGGGGAGCCGGGCCGTCGTACTCCTGCACCGGGCGCGTGGTGAGCGGTGGATGGTCACAGGCGCGTAGCACCTAGGCTCTGAGTCCATGACCCCACTGCAGAAGATCGCGATGGGTCTCGTCATCGTGGTGCTCGATGCCCAACTGGGCGGGTTCGACGCGGTGCCCGATGTCCTCGGTTGGGTGCTCGTGCTGCTCGGCGTCCGCGACCTGCGGAGGGCGCTGGCCGGCTTCAGCACCCTGGTGACACTCGCGGGCGTCTCCACTGCCGTGTCGGTCGCGCTGCTGTGGCCGGGCCTCGCCGACTCGTTCCCGGAGAGCACGGGCTGGCTGCTCAGCCTTCCGCAGCTGGCGTTCTGCATCGCGCTGTGTGGCTCGGCGGCGGCCCTGGCCGTCACCCCCGACGGAGGCGTCGCCCGCCGTTTCGTCCTCCTGCGCTGGGTGTTCGTCGCGCTCGTCCTCGCTCCGGCGCTGCTGTACGGCGGCGGGGTCGATGTCCTGCTGGTCCCTGTCGCGGTCGTGACGGTCGCTGCGAACGTGTACCTGATCTACCTGCTGTTCAAGATCTCCAAGCGCCCGTACGCCCTGGCCCCGGTCGATGCTCATGCCGGCTGACGCCGACGCCCACACCTCCGTTCCGCTGCTGCTCTGCGGGGTCGGGCTGCTCCTCACCGTCATCGAGCTCAACGGTTTCGGGTTCGACGTCGCCGACGACACCGTCGGGTTCGGCCTGGTCTGCATCGGGGCAACGCGGCTCCCCGCGACGGCCGGACGCCCCTGGGCGCGGCTCACCGCGGTATCAGCCGGCCTTGCTGCGCTGGTTTCCGTCTTCACGTACGGCGGACCGGCCGGTCAGGTGGTGCCGATGACCTACCGGCTCTGGACCGCGACGACCTACCTGGACGCCGCCACCACCGCCGGCGTCGTCACCGGACTGCTGCTGGTGGTGCGGACCCAGGCGCGGTCGACGTCAGGCGGAGAGCCCTGGCCGGTTCGAGCCCTGCCGTTCGTCGCCGCGACGTACCTGGTCGCCGCCGCGCTGTCGGCGCCGCTGGTCGCGAGCCCGTCAGCGTACTCCGGACCGCTCGGAGACCTGCGTCAAGCCGTCGCCGTGATCGTCGGCGGTATCCAGGGTCTTGCCGTCGTGGCCGTTCTCCTCGCCGCCCGAACCGGCACCGCTGACCGCTGACCTAGCTCGGACATGCAGAAAGGGCCGCCCCCATGGGAGCGGCCCTTTCGTCCGAGCTGTGTCAGGCAGGCACGACGTTCAGGTTGACCGTCGCGTCGACCTCGTCGTGGACCTTCACCGTCACCTGGTGCGAACCGAGCGACTTGATCGGGTTGCCGACGATGATCTTCCGCTTGTCGACCTCGGCACCGGCATCGTTGATGGCGGTGGCGATGTCGTTGACGGTGACCGCACCGAAGAGGCGACCGCCTTCACCGGCGCGAACCGGCAGGTTGAAGGCCGAGCCCTCGAGCTTGGCCTTGATCTCCTTGGCGTGGTCGAGGTCGCGGACCTCGCGCGTGGAACGCGCGGCCTTGATCGACTCGATCGTCCTCTCGCCGCCCTTGGTCCAGCGGATACCGAAGCCACGCGGGATGAGGAAGTTACGGCCGTAGCCGTCCTTGACGTCGACCACGTCACCGGCAGCGCCGAGCCCCGTGACTTCCTGAGTCAGGATGAGCTTCATCAGTCAGTCTCCTCTCAGCGAGCCGTGGACGTGTAGGGCAGAAGGGCAACCTCGCGGGCGTTCTTGACCGCGGTCGCAACGTCGCGCTGGTGCTGCACGCAGTTGCCGGTCACCCGACGCGCGCGGATCTTGCCGCGGTCGGAGATGAACTTGCGAAGCAGTGTCGTGTCTTTGTAGTCGACGTACGACACCTTCTCCTTGCAGAACTGGCAAACCTTCTTCTTCGGCTTGCGGAGTACTGGCTTGGCCATTGTGGTGCTTCCTTTCGTGAAGCCCGGCGCCCAGGGACTGGACTGTTGCCGGAATGGTCAGCTGCTGGTGAGCAGCCAGTTGTGGTCAGTTGGACAGATCAGAACGGGGGCTCGTCCGAGGAGCCACCGGCACCGCCGGTGGCCCAGGGGTCGTTGGCAGGGGCCTGCTGGCCACCCTGGCCGCCACCTTGCTGGCCGCCCCAGCTTCCGCCGGAGCCTCCACCTTGCTGGCCGCCCTGGGTGCCGCTCGAGGCCCACGGGTCGTCACCGCCGCTGAAGCCGCCACCCTGACCGCCGCCGGAGCGGGTGGTCTTGGTGACCTTCGCGGTGGCGTACTTCAAGCTCGGGCCGATCTCGTCGACATCGATCTCGAAGACGGTGCGCTTCTCACCCTCACGGGTTTCGTAGGAGCGCGCCTTCAGCCGGCCCTGAACGACCACCCGCATACCGCGCTGAAGTGACTCGGCGGCGTTCTCGGCCGCCTGGCGCCACACCGAGCAGTTGAGGAACAGCGCTTCGCCGTCCTTCCACTCGTTGGTCTGCTTGTCGAACGTGCGCGGGGTCGACGCAACCGTGAAGTTGGCGACCGCGGCACCCGACGGGGTGAAGCGGAGCTCGGGGTCGGCGGTCAGGTTACCGACGACGGTGATGGGTGTTTCGCCTGCCATATCAGGCCTCCCTGGTCTCAGGTCGTTTCTTGGGCGACCGGGGGAATCGGTCGGAATTACCGATGTTCTGAACGTGAGCTACGTCAGCGAACGTCGGGACGGATGACCTTAGTGCGGAGCACCGACTCATTCAGCGAGAGCTGACGGTCGAGCTCCTTCACCGTGTCCGGCTCGGCCTGCAGCTCGATGACGGCGTAGATGCCTTCGGCGTTCTTGTTGACCTCGTAGGCAAGCCGGCGACGTCCCCAGACGTCGACCTTCTCGACAGAGCCGCCGTCCTTGCGGACGACGTTGAGGTACGTGTCGAGCGAGGGCGCGACCGTACGTTCTTCGAGATCAGGGTCGAGGATGACCATTACTTCATATGCACGCAAAGCGGTCTCCACCTCCTTCGGACTCGGGCGGCCACGGCATTTCCGTGACAGGAGGGCTGTGCGTCCGCCTCGGGCCTGGCGCCGGTGAACCGGTGGTCAGCCTCTGGCGTGTCAACGGCCCGACACCCACCTTTTGGGGTCGAGCCGATCGACGCTCAAGGGTAACAGCGCACCGGCTGGGCGAGGAAATCGTCGTCCACAGGCTCTGAGTGTCCGCGGACGGTCATAGGGTGAACGTCATGAGTCTTCACATCGGTGCCCACGTCGACCAGGCCGACCCGATCGGCGCGGCGATCGAGCGCGATGCCGGTCTGAGCCAGTTCTTCCTCGGCGACCCGCAGGGCTACAAGGGCCCGGAGTTCCAGTACGACGGCGGGGCCGATGCCCTGCGCCAGGCGGCCGAGACGCACGGCATCGACCTCTACGTGCACGCGCCGTACATCATCAACGTGGCCACCACGAACAACAGGATCCGGATCCCGAGCCGCAAGCTGCTCCAGCAGCACATCGACGCGGCGGCCTCGATCGGCGCCAAGGGCCTGATCGTGCACGGCGGCCACGTCAACAAGGACGACGACCCGGCGAAGGGCTTCGACAACTGGCGCAAGGCCGTCGAGGCCACGGACATCAAGATCCCGCTACTGATCGAGAACACCGCCGGTGGCACCAACGCGATGACCCGCTACCTGGAGCGGATCAGCGGGGTCTGGGACGCGATCTCCGGTGCCGAGGGCAGCGACATGGTCGGGTTCTGCCTCGACACCTGCCATGCACACGCCGGCGGCAACGACCTGACCACGATCGTCGACGACGTCCTGAAGATCACCGGCCGGATCGACCTGGTCCACGCCAACGACAGCCGTGACGCCTTCGACTCGGGCGCCGACCGGCACACCAACCTCGGCCAGGGCAACATCGACGCCGACGAGCTGGCCGCGGTGGTCCGCGACGCGAAGGCACCCGTCGTCTGCGAGACCCCTGGGGGCGCCGAGGGTCACACAGCCGACTTCGCCTGGCTCCGCGAGCGTGTCGGCTGAGACGGGTCCCGACGTTTCTCCCTCGAGCAGCAGAGCGGCCGTCTACCTTCAGAGGTGAGGCCTCCCGGAGGTGACACCAGCACCCCCCTCGAACTGGCCTGCTGGTGCCCCCGCGAGGCGACCGATGAAGGGGAAGGGTCGTCGGCATGAACCAGAGGTCAGCTCTCCACGTCGCCGGATCCGCGCTTGCTCTGCTCGCCCTGGGAGTCGGGCTCCTCAACGTCGCCACTTTGCTCGGCGTCGGGCGGGGGGAGCTCCTGACCTCCCCCGACGCCCTCATGCCACTCGCCGCATCGGTGGTCGGTTGGCTGATCGTCCGGCGGGTCCCGCACAATCCTGTCGGGTGGCTGCTGCTCACCATCGCGCTCTCGAGTGCCCTGTTCGGGGCGAGCGCACTGGTCGTGATGGAGTCGGTCGCGCTCCCCTCGGTCCTGTCTGACCTGGCTGCCTGGCTCTCGGCCTGGGTCTTCATGCCCAGCTACCTCGTCGCGTTCCTGTTCGTCCCGATGCTCTTCCCCGACGGACGACCTGTGACGAAGGTCTGGCGTCCCGTGATCTGGGTCAGCACGGGTCTGCTCGTGTGCGAGTCCGTGCTCCTCGCCTTCGGCTCCGAGGAGTCGATCGAGCCCGACGTCGCCAACCCCTTCGTCGTGGGGCCGGTCACCGACGTTCTCGCTGTCGTGGAGCCGGTGATCTGGGTCAGCATGGCGGTCCTGGTCGTTCTCGGCGTGGTGTCGCTGGTGCACCGGTTCGTCCGGTCCTAGGGCCTGGCCCGGATCCAGGTGCTCTGCGTCCTGGTTGCCGTCGCGGTCAGCGTCGCCTACTACCTGCTCACGGGCAGCGGCCTGGTCCTCGCGCTGCTGCTCCCGGCGTCGATCGCCGTGGCGGTGCTGCGGTACCGGCTCTACGACGTGGAGCGGCTGCTGACCGGAACCATCCTGTACGGCGGACTCGCCGCGACAGCCGCGGTGGTCTACGTCGCCATCATGCTCGGCGCGAACCAGCTCCTCGGCGTCGAGGACGGCCTGAGGCTGCAGGCGTTCGCGATCGTCGTGGCCGTCCTGCTGATCCATCCACTGCGGGACCGGTTCATGGCGCTGGCACACCGACTGGTCCATGGCAGGCGGAGCAAACCGTACGACACGCTCGCAGACCTCGCCCGCCGGGTCGGCGCCGCCGTCGACCTCGACGACACCATGCCGCAGATGGCCGACGCGATCGTGTCCGCGCTCCGCGCGGACCGGGTCACCGTCACCACCCGTCTCGCCGACGGTGAGACGACGTCCTGCAGCGTCCCTGTGGAGACCGACCTCGTGGACCGGGACGCGATGGCGCACGTCGTACGCCCGGTCATCCACCAGGGCGAGCAGGTCGGCACCATCGACATCCGGCGGGACGCGGCCCTGACCGCACAGGAGGACGCGCTGCTCGAGGTCCTCGTCGCGCAGGCCGGCCCCGCACTGCACAACGTCGCCCTCACCGCGCAGCTCCGGCAGCAGCTGGCCCATGCCGTGGAACAGGCCGCGGAGCTGCGCTCCTCACGCGCCAGGATCGTGACCGCGCACGACGCCGCCCGCCGGTCCATCGAACGCGACCTGCACGACGGCGCACAGCAGGGGCTGCTCGCGATCACGGTCGAGGCCGGCCGGATTCAGCGCAAGGTCGCCGCGGACCCGGAGGGAACGCTGCGCCGCCTCACCGAGCTGCAGGAGCTCGCCCGTCGCACGCTGGTCGACCTGCGGGCCCTCGCCGCGGGAACCTACCCGTCCGTGCTGCGGGAGCTCGGTCTCGCAGCGGCACTGCGCGAACGCATCCAGGGCGCCGAACCCGAGGTCACCGTGAACGACCACCTCTCCGGCCGCCCGGCCCCCGAGGTCGAGAGTGCGCTCTACTTCGCCTGTCTCGAGGCGCTCACCAACGCCGTCAAGCACGCCGGGGCCACCCGGGTCGACGTGACCCTGGCCGAGGACGAACCCGGCGCGTTCTCGTTCACGGTCACCGACGACGGGACCGGGTTCGACGTCGACGGACGGACGGACGGCACCGGTCTGACCGGGATCTCGGACCGGCTCGGGGTCTTCGACGGCCACCTGGAGCTGGCCGGCCGCCCGGGCGAGGGAGCCCGGGTCCGCGGCGTCGCCTACGACGATGCGGCGAGGTACAGCAACACAGCCTGAACCCGGCGGTGCGCGCTCTCCTCCTCCCGCAGGTCGAGCTTCGTGAAGATCGAGTTGATGTGCTTGGCCACCGCACGTTCGGTCAGTGTCAGTGCCTCCGCGATGCCGGCGTTGTTGCGGCCCCTGGCCATCTCACGCAGCACCTCACCCTCGCGTGGGCTGAGCCGGGCGAGAACGGTGGCCTGGTCCTCGCCACCGGACAGCAACGCGTCAACGACCAGCGGGTCGATCACGGACCCACCGCGAGCCACCTCACGGATGGCGTGCGCGAGCTGACCCGCCTCGGCCACCCGGTCCTTCAGCAGGTAGGCCCTGCCCTGGGAGCCTCGAGCGAACAGCTGGGCTGCGTACTCCTTTCGCACGAACTGGCTGAGCACCACGACCCCGATCGACTCAGACCGGACACGGATGTGCTCGGCGGCGCGGATGCCTTCGTCGGAGCTGCCCGGCGGCATCCGCACGTCGGTGACGACCACGTCCGGGTGATGCTCGTCCACGGCGCCAAGGAGCTCGTCGAGGTCGGCGGCGACGCCCACGGTCTCGAGGTCCTCCTCGTCTGCGACGAGCCCGGTCACGGCCTGCCGGATCAGGTACGAGTCGTCGGCAACCACGACCCGCAGGGGCCGGCCCGCAGGCTCGGCCGGCTTCGTGCTCTCGAGGCTCACCACGGCTGCGAGTCTAGGGCCGCGGCGGTCGGCTAGGGTCGGTGACCGTGAACGCCCGAACTCTCTCCGTCAGCACCATCACCCCCGCCGAGCACCTCGACTTCCTCCGGACCCAGCGTTCGGCGAGCTTCCTGCAGACCCCCGCCTGGGGTGAGGTCAAGAGCGAGTGGCGGCGCGAGTCCATCGGCTGGTACGACGGGCAGGGGGCTCTCGTGGGGGCCGGGCTCGTGCTCTACCGGCAGCTGCCGAAGGTCAAGCGGTACCTCGCCTACCTCCCCGAGGGACCGGTCATCGACTGGTCCACCGACTACCTCTCCGACTGGCTCGCGCCGATGACGAGGCATCTCGCCGCGCAGGGTGCGTTCGGGGTCCGGATGGGTCCCCCGGTGATCACCCGCCGGTGGACGGCCGACCTGGTGAAGCAGGGTGTCGCCGACGCGTCCGTCGACCGACTGGGCGAGATCCCTCCCTCGGACCGGTCCCAGACAGGCGCAGGCGTCGTGTCCCAGCTACGTGAGCTCGGCTGGCAGCAGCAGTCGGTCGAGGGCGGGTTCGCCGCAGGGCAGCCCCAGTACAACTTCCAGATCCCGCTCGCCGGCCGGACCGAGGAGGACGTACTCAAGGGGATGAACCAGCAGTGGCGGCGCAACATCAAGAAGGCGGACAAGGCCGGAGTCGAGGTCACCCGTGGCAGCACCGACGACCTGAAGCTGTTCCACGACCTCTACAAGCACACCGCCGAGCGCGACCACTTCACGCCCCGGCCGCTGTCGTACTTCCAGACCATGTTCCGAGCCCTGCTGGCCGAGGAGCCGGACCGGATCCGGCTCTACCTCGCTCGCCACGAGGGCGACCTGGTCGCGGCGACGATCTGGGTCCGGGTCGGCGGTCACACCTGGTACTCCTACGGCGCCTCGTCCACCGAGAAGCGTGACGTGCGCGGGTCCAACGCCGCCCAGTGGGCGATGATCCGGGACTCGCTCGCCGCGGGCGCCGACGTCTACGACCTGCGCGGCATCACCGACACCCTGGACCCCGACGACTCGCATGTCGGCTTGATCCAGTTCAAGGTGGGTACCGGGGGCGAGGCGGTCGAGTACGCCGGGGAGTGGGACCTGCCCATCAGCGGACTGGTCTACAAGGCGTTCTCGCTCTACATGCAGCGCCGATGAGGTCGCGGAGTTAGCCATGGGTCTCACGCTGTACGTCGACGGGGACCGGTGGCGCGCGCACCTGAAGTCCGTGCTGGCCTCGCATCCGGGAATCGTCCCGGTGGCGAAGGGCAACGGGTACGGGTTCGGCATCGGGCAGCTGGCTCGCAAGGCAGCCTGGCTCGGCGTCGACACCCTGGCGGTCGGGACGTATGACGAGGTCCCCGACGTGGTGTCACGGTTCCCTGGGTCGGTCATGGTCCTGTCGCCGTGGCGACCGTTCGCGCAGCGGGTCGTGTTCGACGAGAACATCATCCACACCGTCGGCCGGATCGAGGACCTCGAGCAGCTGTCCGCGCGCGACGACCGGCCGCGCGTCGTACTGGAGCGGATGACGTCGATGCTCCGGCACGGGTTCACCGCGCGTGAGCTGCGGCAGGCCGCCGGGCTGGTCCGGAGCTCGGGCGTGGCCGTCGAGGGCATCGCTGTACATCTGCCGATGTCGCACGGGGCGCATCTGCCCGAGGTCGAGCGGGTGATGACTGACATCGTGGCGGCAGGCGTCAAGACCAACCGGATCTACGTGTCTCATCTGACCGACACCGAGCTCGACACCGTGCGGGCGGCGTACCCGGACTTCGAGTTCCGTCCGCGGATCGGCACCGCCCTCTGGCTAGGCGACCGGCGGGCGTTGAAGGTGAAGGCAACGATCCTCGACGCGCACCCCGTAGAGCGCGGGGACGTGTTCGGCTACCGTGGCCGCACCGCGCCCCGGTCAGGAACGATCCTCGTTGTCTCCGGAGGCACCGCGAACGGCATCGGGCTGGAGGCGCCGACCGCCGGGTCGACGCTCAAGCAGCGGGCCGCGACGATCGCCAAGGGCGGCCTCGACGCTGCCGGGTTCGTGCGCTCGCCGTACACGATCGGCGGCAAGCACCGGCTGTTCGCAGAGCCCCCGCACATGCAGGCGTCGATGTTGTTCCTTCCGCACGGCGCGGACGTGCCGGAGGTCGGCGAGGAGGTCGACGTGCGGGTCCGTTTCACGACGTCGCACTTCGACCAGACGGTGATCAGCTGACAGTTCGGCGCGCCGACCCGGACGACCAGGACGGCTCGCGGCCGCTGAGGCCGATCACCCGGTCGAGCAGCGGGGAGTCGGCAGGGACCTCGACGACGGGACCGAAAAGTCCGCCGCGGTCCGCTCCCGGCTCCGACATCGGGGCGACGAACTCCAGGGTGGCCTCCAGCGACACCGGGTCCACCTCGAACCGCTGGCCGCTGGCCGCCGCCACGTCCCAGCCATGGATGACGAGCTCGTTGAGCGCAACCCGGCCGGCGACGTCACCGGGCAGGTCCACGCCTCCGGCCTGCGTCATGCCCTCCCACGCGTCGCCGTTGCGCCACGCCTCCACCAGGGCGTCGAGCCGCTCGGGGATCCGGGTGCGCCAGTCCGCCTCGAGCCGGGTGGCGTCACCGGACGGGCCCTGCGGGGGACCGGGAAGGCGTTCCTTGGTGGCGGCCATCGTGAAGGCCAGGGCCAGCCCGCCGACATGGTCGACGAGGTCACCCAGGGTGTAGTCGGGACACGGGGTCGCGGCCGCCAGCTGCGTGTCGGCAATCCCGTCGAGCAGCTGCGACATCTGCTGTGCCGCCGGTTCCAGGTCGAGCATGAGGTCTCCTCAGGTCAGTTCCACCGTCTACCCTCTGACTGCCGGTGGCACCGAAACTCATCGCCGGGGGTACGGTGCGCCGACCTCACAGCGTGATCACGGTCTTCACGTCGTCGGGGAGGGCCTCGAAGGCGTCGGCGAACCGGGCCAACGGGACCCTGCGGGTCACCAGCCGGTTCAGCCAGTCCAGGTCCGCCCGTTCGAGTGCCTGCGCCGCCTGCGCGTAGTGACGCAGGTTCGCGTTCACCGACCCGACCACCGCGTCGTTCTCGAGGACGATATCCCGGTTCAGTCCGCCCGCGTCGACCGGAATCGTGCGGCCGCCGGACGAGACCCCGGTCAGGCAGACGATGCCGTACGACGAGGTTCCGGACAGCGCACCGAAGACGAGCTGTCCGACGCCGGTGGCCTCGATGACCACGTCGGGGCAGACCTTCCCGGTCACGGCGTCCAGGCCGTCGTGGTGGTAGGTCGCGCCGAGGTCCCGGACCAGGTCGGGCTTGGGGCCGTCGTCGACGACGTCGAGCACGTGCACGTCGAGCCCCCGCTGGGTCCCGAGCAGGGCGGCGAGCAGCCCGATCGGGCCGGCTCCCGTGACGAGCACCGATGCCGGCTCGAACCAGGCACGCCGACCGATCCGCTCGACCTGCTCCCAGGCCTTCGCGACCACGGTCGTGGGCTCCATCAGCATGCCGACGTCCTCGAGACGCGGGTCGATCCTCACCGCGTAGTCCGCGTCGCACGTCCACTGTTCGCTGGCGAACCCGTCGAGCTCCTTGATGCCGTGCTCGGTGTACCGGCCGTTGCGGCACATGTCGAACTCCCCATGAGCGCAGGCGCCGCATGGCTCCGGGTCCGGCCGGCGTACCACCCCGACCACCAGGTCTCCCGGTGCGAAGTCGCTGCCCTGCGGCGCCTCGCGCACGCGACCCAGGGACTCGTGGCCGAGGACCAGGCGCACCTGGCCGGGAGGTGCCTGGCCGTACTCACCGGCCGCGATCTCCTTGTCGGTGCCGCACACCCCCACCGCGAGCCCCTGCACGAGCAGCTCGCCGGGGCCTGCCACCGGATCTGCGACCTCCGAGACCTCGAGCGAGTCGGCGGTGAGGGGACGGGTGGTGAGCGCGCGCATGGGGCGAGTGTGCCCATCCGCGGTCAGGCCTATGCCTCGACGGGCTCCATCGGGTCGTCGGTCACGCCGTCCGCACGCACCGGGTCGCGCCACGGAACGACGATGTCGCGCACGACGACCGCCACCAGGTACAGCTGGGCCACCACGCGGACGATGATCGCGACCCAGTAGAACCGGTCCGGCTCCCCGCTGGCACCGGGTGCGGTGTACTCACCGAGGTAGAGCCACACCGATGCGAAGTAGAACACCTCGCCGGCCTGCCAGATCAGGATGTCGCGCCACCGCGGCCGGGCGAGCACGGCGAGCGGCAGCAGCCACAGGACGTACTGCGGCGAGTACACCTTGTTCACCAGCAGGAACCCGGCCACGACCAGGAACGCCAGCGAGGCGATCCGTGGGGTACGACGGGCGAACATCCCGAGCACGAACACGGCCACGCACACCCCGATGAAGAAGGCCCAGGACACCGTGTTGATCAGCGCCGGGGTGACCGTGTGACCCATCTGCTGCCAGATCAGCCACAGCGAGCCGAGGTCCGCGCCGCGGTCGGAGTTGAACGACCAGAACACCTTCCACTGGTCGAACCCAAGGACCAGCACCGGCAGGTTGGCGACCAGCCAGGTGAGGACCGCCGCACCCGTGGCCAGGAGGAAGGCCCGCATCCGCTTGTTGCGCAGGCACACCACGAGTAGTGCGCCGAGCAGGAACAACGGGTAGAGCTTGGTGGCTGCGCCGAGCCCGATGAAGATCCCGCTGAGGACGGGTCGGCCGCGCGCCCACGACCACATCGCACCGGCCACGGCCACGACCGCGAGCAGGTCCCAGTTGATCAGGCCGGTCAGGACCAGCGCCGGTGACGCCGCGTAGAGCATCGCGTCCCACGGCCGGCCCCGATGTGCGCCGGCCATGAAGAACGCCGAGAGCGAGGCGACTCCGCCGAGCAGGACCGCCGTCACCATGAAGTAGTAGCCGCTCTCATCCGCGACGCCGGGCGACCCGTACACCTGGTCGGGTGGCAGCCGGCGCCGCTCCTCGACGTCCGGCCATCCCGTGACCACATGGGTGACCAGCGCCGCGCCGTACGCGAAGTAGCCGATCGTGACCGGGTACTCCATCACCTGCCAGCGCCCACCGGTGTCGCTGAACGGAACCGACCGTTCCGCGAAGCCCCTACCGCTGTAGAGGTACGGCATGTCGGAGTAGCACATCTGGGCGTAGCGGACGTTGCCTCCCGCCCAGTTCGCGCTGACACACGGCGACTTCTGGACCATGCCCAGCAGGAACGCCAGACAGGCGACCGCCATCACGACGCGGACCGGCGTCCACCACGGGTGCGGTGCGGCGTGGTCCCCGACCGGCCCGCCGATGCCTTCACTGGCAGCGGTCACCAGTGGGTCATCGTGCGAGGGCCGCGCGACGCGGCTCATCGTGTCTTAACCACTGCCGCCATCGCGGCCCCCTGTGCCCTGATCGCCCTCCTCGGGCGGTGGGGTTGACGTGTCCTCGTCCCCGGGGCAGAGACCCGGCAGGCAGCTGGGTTCCTCGGTGGGAGTCGGTTCCTCGGTCGGGGTCGGTTCCTCGGTCGGGGTCGGCTCCTCGGTCGGGGTCGGTTCCTCGGTCGGGGTCGGCTCCTCGGTCGGGGTCGGCTCCTCGGAGGGCTCGGGTGCCTCTGGCTCCGGCTCCGGCTCCGGGGTGAACGTCGGGGCCGGCTCGTGGCCGCTGTCCGGGGCGTCACCGTCGAGGAAGACCGGCTCCGGGAACGGGATCACCTCGGTACCTTCGAGCGCCTTCTGCATGGCGGTGGTCCAGGTGCGCGCGGGGTAGGAGCCGCCGAAGAACTCAGGCATGTACCCCTCGAGCTGGTCGTTGCCGTCGCCGCGGACGTACATCACCGCCGTCGACAGCTGCGGGGTATAGCCGACGAACCATGACGAGGAGATGTCACCGTTGTCGCTGGTCGCCGTACCTGTCTTGCCCGCGGCCGGCCTGCCGAGCTCGAGGGCGGCGGTGCCCGACCCGCTGCTGACCACCTGCTGGAGGGCGTAGCTTGTGTCGGCCGCGACGTCCGCGGAGATCGCCCGCTCGGACTTCTTCGGCTCCTTGAACATCTGCTCGCCCTTGACCGACTCGACCTTCTGGATGACGTACCAGTTGTTCGCCTCGCCATCGTTGGCGATGGAGGCGTAGCCGTTGGCCATGTCGATCGGGCTGACCGTCGCCGACCCGAGCGCGACCCCGGGGGTGGGGTTCAGTCCCTTGGCTTCCTTCGGGATGCCGAGGTCGTTCGCGGTCTCGATGATCTTCTCCGGCCCGTCGTCCATGCTGACGGCCATGTCGATGAACGCGGTGTTCACCGAGTTCTCGGTGGCGGTCAGCATGCTGATCGCACTGCCGTAGCTCTGGTTGCCCTGGTTCTCCACATCCGACCCGTCCGGGAACGTGTAGGGCGAGTTCCCGTCGAAGGTGTCGCGGAGGCTGAACCCGTCCTTGATCGCGGCCGCGACCGCGAACGCCTTGAACGTCGAACCCGGCTGGCCACCGGCGGAGGCCCAGTTGATCTGGCTCTTCAGGAAGTCCTGGCCGCCGTACATCCCGCGGAGGGCACCGGTGCCCGGCTGGACCGATGCGACCGCGGCGTGCAGCTGCTTGAGGCCGTCGGGTCGCTCCTCGCGCACCGCCTCCGCGGCGGCCCGGGTGGCCTTCTTGGTGAATGTCGTGGTCACCCGGAGGCCGCCGCCCTCGATCTCGGAGTCACTGAAGCCACGCGCGCGCAACTGCTTCTTCACCAGCGTGAGCATGTGGCCACGCTGCCCACCGAGGGAGTCCTGCTGCTTGATCTTGGGGAACTTCGGCAGCCGACGGGCCGCCTTCTCGGCGGCCGCCGGGTCCAGGGTCTCGCTGTCGACCATGCCGGCGAGGACGTACTCGTAGCGACCGGTGAGCCGCTCACGTGCCTCCGGGCCCTCGGCGGGGTCGAGGTTGCCCGGTGAGTTCAGTACCGAGGCGAGGACCGCTCCCTCCCGCACGGTGAGATCCGCCGCGTCCTTGTCGAAGAACGCCTGCGCCGCCGCCTGGATGCCGTAGGCGCCGCGGCCGAAGTAGATCGTGTTGAGGTAGCCCTCGAGGATCTCCTTCTTCGACATCTGGTTCTGGATCTTCAGGGACAGGAACGCCTCCTTCGCCTTGCGGGTGAGGGTCCGCTCCTGCGAGAGGTAGAGCACCTTGACGTACTGCTGCGTGATCGTCGAGGCGCCCTGGGTGGACTCGCTGGTCGCGTTGCTGAACGCCGCGCGGACGATCCCCTTGGGGTCGAGACCCCGGTTCGTGTAGAAGCTGCGGTCCTCCGCGGCGATCACGGCGTCCTGGACGTGTTCCGGCACGTCCGCGAGGGGGATGCTCTCCCGGTTCTGCGTCGCGAACCGGCCGAGCTCGGTCTTCCCGTCGGCGTAGTAGACGTAGGTGGTTTGGGTCTGGAAGTCCTCGTTCGGGTCAGGAATGTCGGTCGAGGCGTAGCCGTACGCAAACATCGCGACGCCGAGAAGGAAGCCGGCGACCACGACCAGCAGGAACCACCTGAGGATCCGCCTGCCGAGGCTCTTCTGGGGCCTGCTGTCCTTGCGTTTGGCGCCGTTGGACTTGCTACCGCGCGCGCCGTTCGGCGCGCTCGTAGCTTTGCGCTTTGCACTCAAGAGACTCTCCGGAACGGGGAAGACGGGACTACTGCAGTACAGAGAGTACGGGTGGGCGCCGAATTCGGGACAGTTCAGGCATGCCCCCCAGGCGGCGGTGTGACCGGCGCAACGCGCCGGTCGGCGACTAGGTACCGCGGCCGATATATCGGTACGATAGGTCCGTCCGATAGAGAAACTCGAAACACAACACCTAGGTGAGACCGTGGCCCGACGTGGCGAGACCCTTGAGCTGGCAGTCCTCGGACTGCTGCACGAGGCGCCCATGCACGGGTACGAGCTGCGCAAACAGCTGAACGCGGTGCTCGGCTGGGGTCGGGTGCTTTCCTACGGCTCCCTCTACCCGGCGCTGAAGAAGATGCTCAAGGCCGGCTGGATCGCGGAGCACGTGGAGGGTACGACGGCGGGCGTCGCTGTCTCACGGCGGCAGCGGATCGTCTACGAGCTGACCGAGCCAGGGAACGAACGCTTCACCGCGATCATGTCGGAGTCCGGTCCCTCCTCCTGGGAGGACGACAACTTCGACGTACGGTTCGCGTTCTTCAGTCGCACCGACATGGAGATCCGGCTGCGCGTCCTAGAAGGGCGTCGGGCTCGCCTCGAGGAACGGCTGGAGCGTGTGCAGTCGCAGCTCACCCGCACCCAGAAGCAGATGGACCGCTACGCGACGGAGCTCCAGCGGCATGGAGTGGAGTCCGTCGAGCGGGAGGTCAGATGGCTCTCGGAGCTGATCAACGCCGAGCGCACCGCTGACCTCAAGCGCAAGCCCGTGGACAGCAAACCAACGGAAAACGCACCCACCGGGGCTCCGCCCTCGTGGACCCCCGATAGAGAAGCCAAGTGAAGGAGAGAGCCCGATGGGTTCGGTACGTGTAGCAATCGTGGGAGTCGGCAACTGCGCCAGCTCCTTGGTCCAAGGCGTGGAGTACTACAAGGACGCCGACCCCGCAGGCTCGGTGCCTGGGCTCATGCACGTGAAGTTCGGGGAGTACCACGTCTCCGACGTCGAGTTCGTGGCGGCGTTCGACGTGGACGCGAAGAAGGTCGGCTTCGACCTGTCCGACGCGATCAACAGCTCCGAGAACAACACGATCAAGATCACCGACGTGCCGCCGACCGGGGTCACCGTGCAGCGCGGACACACGCTCGACGGCCTCGGCAAGTACTACCGGGAAACCATCGACGAGTCCGACGCCGAGCCGGTCGACGTGGTCGCCGCGCTCAAGGAGGCCAAGGCCGACGTCCTCGTGTCCTACCTGCCGGTGGGTTCTGAGGATGCCGACAAGTTCTACGCCCAGTGCGCCATCGACGCCGGTGTCGCGTTCGTCAACGCGCTCCCGGTCTTCATCGCCTCCGACCCGGTCTGGGCGCAGAAGTTCGAGGACGCCGGCGTGCCGATCATCGGCGACGACATCAAGTCCCAGGTCGGCGCGACCATCACCCACCGGGTGCTGGCCAAGCTGTTCGAGGACCGCGGGGTAGTCCTCGACCGCACCTACCAGCTCAACGTCGGCGGCAACATGGACTTCAAGAACATGCTCGAGCGCGAACGCCTGGAGTCCAAGAAGATCTCCAAGACCCAGTCGGTGACCTCGAACCTCAAGCACGACCTCGGTGCCCGCAACGTGCACATCGGCCCCTCCGACTACGTGCAGTGGCTCGACGACCGGAAGTGGGCCTACGTCCGCCTCGAGGGTCGCGCCTTCGGCGACGTCCCGCTGAACATGGAGTACAAGCTCGAGGTCTGGGACTCCCCGAACAGCGCCGGCATCATCATCGACGCGATCCGGGCCGCGAAGATCGCCCTCGACCGGGGCATCGGCGGACCGATCCTGTCCGCGTCGACCTACCTGATGAAGTCACCCCCGGTGCAGATGGCCGACGACCTCGGCCGCGAGCGGGTCGAGGCCTTCATCCGCGGCGAGGTCGACCGCTAGCCCCCTCTTGCCCCAGCTTCACCAGGGCACCATGGGGAAGCCCCACTTCCCACGGCGAACACGTCGTGGGAAGTGGGGCTTCGTCATGGGATGTGGGGGCGTTTCAGCCGGACCGGTGGAACCGCTCGAGCAGACCCATCAGCTTCTCGACATCCTCGACGGTGTTGTACCAGGCGGCGCTCACCCTCATGTGTGTGTCACCGGAGGCGGTGCCCAGCCAGGTCCACATGTGCTGGTCCCGCAGGAACGCCTTGAGCTCCGCTTCCGCAACGTCTGGCAGCTGCCACGTGAGCATCCGCCGTACCCGCGGGTCGCTGACCGGCACGGCATCCGGCCAGACCTGCTCCATACGTACCCGGGCATGGTCGGCGACAGCCTCGGCGGCCCCGGTCCAGCCCTGCGCCCGGGCGGCGCCGTGCACCGCGAGGACCTCCGGTGCGACCAGGAAGCCGCTGTAGCTGTCGGTGCCCGACCAGGAGAACCGCTCGGTCATCGTCGCCGAGTTCGCGAACAGCGCGTCGACCAGCGGCCGGGCCTGCTCGCGGTGTGACTCCGGAACATAGAGGCCGCCGGTCCCGCGCGGGAAGCAGGCCCACTTGTGCAGGGTGGTGCAGAAGAACGCGGATCCCAGCGTGCTGAGGTCGAGGTCGACCAGCCCGGGGCCGTGAGCGCCGTCGACGACCAGCACCGCCCGTTCCCCGACCAGGGCGTCGTGCAGCGCCCCGACCGGCAGCATCGTCGACCACGGTGACGTCACGTGGCTGACCACCACCGCTGCCGTGCGCGGGCCCACAGCATCCATCAGCCGGTCAAGCACCGCGGCATCGTCGAGCCCCGCGACTTCCACCACGACCAGGTCGGCGCCGGTCCGATGGCAGGCGCGACGTAGGTTGGCGTACGTCGAGGGGTACTCGACACTCGTCGTCACCACCTCGTCGTCGCGTCCCAGACCGACGCAGCCCATTGCCGTTGCGAGGGCGGTCGTCGCGTTGCGTGAGAACACGAACCCCTCACGCTGTGCCCCCAGCCAGTCCGCCACCAGGACACGGGCGTCCTCGAGCAACCCGAACAACGACCGGTCGTAGAACTGGTGGAAGTTGCGGCGCTGCTCCGCCACGATCGCGTCCTGCCGGGCGGCAACCTGACGCGGGACCGCCCCGAACGAACCATGGTTGAGATGCACCTGCCCCGGTGCCAGGTCGAACGCGTCCTGTGCATTCACGATCTGCTCCATCGCCTCTCCGTTCCGACCATCGCCCGGCTAGTGTCGTACACCCGACCCCGAGCACCCGAAAGTCCCCCATGCAAGCCGCCCGCCAGCTGATCCACCTGTTGCGGGGTCGGTGGTTCCGGCGGCTGTTCGCCGTCCGCGTCTCCAGCCAGTTCGCCGACGGCGTGTTCCAGGTCGCGCTGGCGTCGTACGTGATCTTCTCCCCCGAGCAGCAGCCCTCACCGACCGCGATCGCGGCGGCGCTGGCCACCGTGCTGCTGCCGTTCAGCGTGCTCGGCCCCTTCGCCGGGGTGCTGCTTGACCGGTGGTCGCGACGGCAGGTGCTGGCGGTCGCCAACTTCGTCCGGGTCGGGTTGCTCGTCCTGCTCGCGCTCGGCTTCGCCTCCCACCTGCGTGGACCGTGGCTGTTCCTGCTCATCCTGGTCTGCCTGTCGGTGAACCGGTTCCTGCTCGCCGGCCTGTCGGCGGCCCTGCCGCACGTGGTGCGGCGCGACGACCTGATCGTGGCGAACGCGCTGACCCCGACCGGCGGGACGCTCGCGTTCATCGTCGGGCTTGCGACGGGGACGGGCCTGCGGATGCTCTGGGAGTCGGTCGGCGCAGACGGCGACGTCGGGGTCCTGGCCTCGGCCTCGGTGCTGTACGCGGTGGCGGGTGGCCTCGCGCTGCGAATCCCGCGGGGTCTGCTCGGCCCCGACTTCGACCCCGAGCGGCCCGCGGTCCGCGAGGCGGTGCGTCACGTGGCCCGCGGCATGGTCGACGGGCTGCGTCATCTTGCCCACCGTGGCCCGGCGGCCCATGGCCTCCTCGCGATCGGCGCGCACCGGTTCTTCTACGGCATCTCGACGGTGGCGCTGATCCTGCTCTACCGCAACTACTTCTACCCCGACGACGTGGACGCGGCGTTCAACGGACTCTCGGTCGCGATCCTGGTCAGCGGCGTCGGCTACGTCACCGCGGCCGTGCTCACCCCGCTGGTGACCGAACGGGTCAGCTCGCGCGCCTGGATCCTTTCCCTGCTCGGCCTCGCGGCGGTCACCCAGGTGTTCCCCGGCGTCCTGTACACGGTGCCGGCCCTGCTCGTCGCGTCGTTCATCCTCGGCGTCGCCTCCCAGGGCATCAAGATCTGCGTGGACACCCTCGTGCAGGCCTACGTCGAGGATGCGTTCCGAGGCAGGGTGTTCTCGTTGTACGACGTGATCTTCAACGTGGCCTTCGTGGCCGCAGCGGCAGCGGCGTCCGTCGTACTCCCGGAGAACGGAAAGTCCTACCCGGTGCTGGCGGCCGTTGCCGTCGGCTACCTGGCTACGGCGGTGGCGTACGGCGTCCTCAGCCACACGCGCCTGGAGGAGACCCCCGGGCTGCCGGAGGACGACCGGTCGACGCTGCGCTGAGGTCCGCGCGATCGCCGAGCCGGGTTGACGTGTCAGCCGCCGAAGAGGTCCCCGACGACCGAGCCGCCTCCGCCGGACTTCTGCGCCGGAGACGACCACTCGCTGGGCTGCACGACGACGAAGCCAGGTCCGTGGAAGGAGTACTGGAACGCCTCGCCGGAGCCGCCGCGGAGCATCGACTTCATGTTCAGGCTGGACACCACCTGGGGCACGAGGTTGGCCGACCAGGCGACCGCGGCCTGGACATCGACGAATGTGGGCTGCTGGGAACAGTCGAGTACGACGGGGTGCCCGACCGTGCACATGGCGACGGTGCCGGTGCCCGAGACCGTGGTGTTGAACAGGCCGCCGGCCATCATCCCCGCGCCCTTGACCCGGTTGATGTCCCACTGCATCGTCGCGTCGAACGCGAGCAGGTTGCGCCCGTTGACGCTGATCCCGTCCCCAGCCAGCTCGAGCAGGTACACGTAGCCGGCCTCGTTCGCGAAGAACACCTCACCCTGGCCGCTGACCCGCATCAGTGGCATGTCCTCACTCGTGATCACCTTCTTGAGCAGCTTGCCGACGCTCCCCGACTTCTCGTGGTGGAACTGGATCTGCCCCTGGTAGGCAACCATCGCGCCCTTGACCGCGAGTGCATCCGGCCCGAACGCGACCCGCAGCATCTGACTGTTCTGGAGCGCGAACCGCGACCGGCCCTCGACCTCGAGGTTGGACTCCGCGAAAAGCTCACTCTTCATGCGGGCACTCTAATGTGGGCCGGGTGGTCCCGTGGGCCGCAGCTTCACCATGGTGCCCTGGTGAAGCCCCACTTACCTCGGCGAGTTCGTCGTGGGAAGTGGGGGCGGATCATGGGAAGTACCGAGCGGGCCGAGCGGACCGAGAGGGCCGAGCGGGGTCAGGCCGCTTGGGACATGAGCCGCCGGATCCGGGCTGCGGTCGCGGCCGACTGGTACAGGTCGGCCCAGATCAACCGAACCAGGGCCCACAGGGTGGTCTCGCGGAGCATGTCCTCGCGCCGCTTCTCGCGAAACACCGCGTCCCCGGGCTCCTCTCCAGGCTTGAGCAGCCGTCCGTACTTCACCTTCCCGTCGAACTCTCCGAGCAGCCGGTGCTCGGGCCAGGCGAAGTCGGTGGTCCCGATCAGGGTGCCTCGTCCGTCGTAAACCTCGAACTGCAGCTCCGGCGCCGGCAGGCGGTGCGCCCAGCAGAGGTACCGGGAGCGCGACTCACCGACCGACTCCGCACGCCCATCAGCGAGCCCCAGGACGAGATGCAGCCTCTGCGTGTTCGGCCAGCGCTCCATGGTGTGGAACGCGACGGCCAGCTCCCGCACGTCGAACAGCTCGAGGTGCAGCGCGGAGTCCAGAGTGACCAGTCCGGACTCGACCGTGGTCAGCGTCGCCGTCTCGAGGGCCGCCCTGCTCGGGACCATCAGCCGCATCCCGTTCCTCTCGACGACGTCGCCGTCGAGGGACCGCCCTTCGTGGTGGACGACGTCCTTCTCGATCCGGCCGGCTCCACCGTCGAGCCGAGTGACGTGGACCCGGCGCAGGTCCACGCCCCAGGTGGCGACACCGTGCTCGAGCGCCGCGCTGGTGTGGCTGAGGGCCACCACGCCCCCGAGCGAGCGCATCACCGCCCTGCTCAGGATGCGGTGCCTCCCGACCTGGTCCGTGTTCTCCCAGATGTCGCGGAACGTGTAGGCGCCGCGGCGTACACGCACCCACTCCCGCGACCGGATCGCGGCATGGACCGCGCGGTCGTCGTACCCCATGTCACGGGCCTCGCTGCGCAGGAAGACGCCGTCGGCCTCCGCGATGACTCTCAGTGCATCCATTCCAGGATGGTCGCGGCCGGCGGACGACTTCGGCGCCCATGCGGTGTCAGCTGGGGAGATCCGGCGCAGCCCCGAGTCTGTGGAGGCTTTCTGGCCGGTACGACGGGCGACCCCGCCACCTCCCACGACGAACCGGCACACCCCACGACATGCAGTCCATGGGAAGTGTCGGTTCACCATGGTGCCTTGGGGAAACACCAGCGACGTCAGGAGCGCGAGGCCCACCACTCCAGCAGGGCTGCCTCGGCGTCTTCGTAGGACATCGGGCCATGGTCCATCCGTAGCTCCATCAGGTGCCGGTACGCCTGGCCCACCTCGCGACCGGGCCCGATACCGAGGATCTCCATGATCTGGTTGCCGTCGAGGTCCGGGCGGATGGAGGCGATCTCCTCCTCCTCGGCCAGCCGGTCGATGCGTGCCTCGAGGTCGTCATAGGTCCGCCGCAGCCGCTCCGCCTTCCTGCGGTTCCGGGTCGTGCAGTCGGCCCGGGTCAGGATGTGCAGCCGCTCGAGCTGGTCACCCGCGTCCCGGACGTACCGCCGGACCGCGGAGTCGGTCCACTCGCCGGACCCGTACCCGTGGAACCGCAGGTGCAGCTCGACGAGCTCGGCTACCGCGTCGATGTCACTGTTGGAGAACCGCAGCGCCTTCATCCGCTTCCGGGTGATCTTCGCGCCCACCACGTCGTGGTGGTGGAAGGTGACGGTGCCGTCGTCCTGAAACTTGCGCGTGCGCGGCTTGCCGACGTCGTGCATCAGTGCCGCGAACCGGGAGACGAAATCCGGCCCGCCGCCGGGGAGTCGCGACTCCAGCTCGATGGCCTGCTCGAGCACGGTCAGCGTGTGCTCGTAGACATCCTTGTGCCGGTGGTGCTCGTCGCGTTCGAGAGCGAGCGCCGGGAGCTCGGGGATGACGTGGTCGGCCAGCCCGGTCTCCACCAACAGCTCCAGTCCGCGCCGCGGCCAGGGCGCGACGACCAGCTTCACCAGCTCGTCGCGGACCCGCTCGGGCGAGACGATCTCGATCCGGGCGGCCATGTCGGTCATCGCGGCCTTCACCGCCGGGTCGACGGTGAAGCCGAGCTGGGCGGTGAAACGCGCGGCCCGCATCATCCGCAGCGGGTCGTCGGAGAACGAGTCCTCCGGGGTGCCCGGGGTGCGCAGCACCTGGTGCGCCAGGTCGACCAGCCCCCCGAACGAGTCCTCGAACTCCCGGCCGGGCAGCACGACCGCCATCGCGTTCACGGTGAAGTCCCTCCGGCCAAGGTCCCCGGTCAGCGAGTCCCCGTAGTCGACGGCCGGCTTGCGCGACGAGGCGTCGTACCTCTCCGACCGGTACGTCGTGATCTCCACCTGCCACTGGTCCTTGCGACAGCCGATCGTCCCGAACGCGCGGCCCATGTCCCAGATCGCGTCCGCCCAGCCCTCGAGCAGCCGCTCGGTGACCTCCGGTCGTGCGGACGTGGTGAAGTCGAGGTCGTTGTGCAGCCGACCGAGCATCGCGTCACGCACCGGACCACCCACGAGGGCGATGTGTTCGCCGGCCGCCTCGAAGCGCGCACCGAGCTCGTCGATCACCGGGGCGATGCGCAGCAGCTCCCGGACGGCGGTGCGTTGCACGTCGCTCATCCGGAGATTGGACTCGGGCTCGTCGGACACGAGAGACAACTCTAGTTGTGGGTCCGGCCGTCCCTCCGACGCGCCCAGCCGGCCGTTAGCATCGACGACGTGACCCGACCCGTACTCACGCGCCTCGCTGCATGCCTTGCGACGGGTCTCATCGTCACTGTGCTGCCCCCGGTCCTGGGCACTCCCGCAGCAGCGGCCGAGAGAGACACCCCGCTCGCCGTGAGCATCGACTCGCTGTCACCGTCGGTGATCCCCGGAAGCGGCACGATCACGATCACCGGCCAGGTGACGAACCGCTCCGACGACACCTGGACCGACCTCAATGTCTACATGCTGTCCTCGGCGGAGCCGTTCACCACCAGTGGCGAGCTGGAGGCCGCCACCGCCACCGACCCCGCGCTGGAGATCGGCGAACGCCTGTTCCAGCCGGGGCTCTACGACGAGGTGGGCGACCTGCGGCCCGGGGCGAGCACCAGCTACACGCTGTCGATCCCGAGGAGCGAGCTCCAGGTCACCGGTGCCCCCGGCGTCTACTGGGTCGGCGTGCACGTGCTCGGGGCGCTCGACGGGGCCCGCGACTCCGTCGCCGACGGCCGCGCGCGCACCTTCGTCCCGCTGATGGAACCCAACGGGCCGAGTACGACGATGTCCCTGCTGGTCCCGCTGCGCGCCACGGTCAAACGCAAGGTCGACGGCAGCCTCAGCAACCTGGAGCGATGGCAGGAGCTGCTCGGGCCGGAGGGCCGGCTCGGGCGGCTCCTGGAGCTCAGCGGCACTTCCCTCGACGCACCTCTGACCTGGGTGCTCGACCCGGCCGTCCTGGACGCCGCAACCACCGTCGCCGGCGACAACCCGCCGATGGACACCGGACCGACCGACGAGGACGAGACCGCTCCCGCCTCCCCGGGCAGCAGCCCGAGCCCCTCCCCCAGCGACGGCACCACCGACGAACCCCCGGGCGAGGAGCCACCGGAGCTGTCCGACGAGGCCCAGGTCGCGGCGGACTGGCTGGACGCGTTCGTCGAGCAGGCAGTCCAGCACACCGTGCTTTCCACGCCCTACGGCGACGTCGACGCGGCCGCGATGCTGCGGGGCGACTTCGCGCAGACCTACCAGCAGGCCATCGACCTGAGCGCCGGGACCATGGAGGGCCTCGGCGTCGACTCCGACCCGGTGGTCGCCCCGCCGAGCGGCTACCTGCCGAACCCGGCCCTGCCACAGATCGACCCCGACACCCCGCTGCTCCTCCGGGACGCGGCGGCCCCGGAGGCCGAAGGCCCGGTCACGCAGAGCAGGCATGGCCACCGGATCGTGCTCACGGACACCTCGGCCGGCGCGGGTGGTCCCAGCCCGACCCGGCCCTACCGTGCCCTGGCCATCCGCCAGCGACTCCTCAGCGAGGCAGCCGTGCACGCCCTCGGCGGCACAAGGGACGAGCCACTCGTCGTGTCCACGCCCCAGAGCTGGAACCCGGGAGGCGACTGGCAGATCGCAGACTTCTTCTCCGGCCTCGACGTGCCCTGGCTGCGCATGGTGGGCCTCCCGACCAGCACCGTCTCGGACACGCCGGCCGAGGAACGGCTGGTCTACCCGCGACGCGAGGTCCGGGCCGAGCTCCCGATCGCCAACCCGCTCGCCACCCAGGAGCTCACCGGTGTCGGTGGTGCGTACGCCGACCTGCTCACCCGCAACGACACGGTCGACGAGTTCCTCGCGAAGTCGGCGATGCTCGGGTCGTCGTACCGGGTGCGCAACCGGCCGCGGGCGGCCGTCACCCGGACCCGGAACACCAGCCAGGCGATCCGGGCGGAGATGGGGCAGGTGACGATCGAAGGCCCGTCGTTCGTGACCATGTCGAGCGAGGAGGGTCCGATCGGGGTGACGATCGTCAACGGCCTCCAGGAGCCGGTGACCGTCGGCATCGAGGCCATCGTCGGCGACACCGCCAGCGGTGACCTCGAGATCCGGCCCGCCGACCCGGTCTCGATCGGGCCCGGCCAACGTGCGTCGGTGCAGCTGCGGGCGACGGCGCAGGACATCGGTGTGCACTCTGTGACGCTGGTGCCCACCAACTCCAACGGTGTGCGGCTCGGCAGCTCGACGAACTTCAACGTCCGGAGCAGCCAGGTGGGCCTGGTGATCTGGGTGATCATGGGCGTCGGTGCCTCCGTCCTGCTGATCGCCTCGGCAGTCCGCATCGTCCGCCGCGTCCGCGGACGCAAGGCCACGCACGGCCCACTGCTGAAGGAAACCACCGAATGACCCAGGACCTGGGCGGCTCGACACCCGAGTCGAACGAGACGTCCGAGAACAACAGCATCCTGAGCTCGAGTGCGGTGATGGCTGCGGGGACGATCGTGTCCCGGCTCAGCGGGTTCGTCCGCGGCACGCTGCTCGCCGCAGCGCTCGGTGCCTACCTGCACGCCGACCTGTTCAACATCGCCAACACCGTCCCGAACATGCTCTACATCCTGCTGGCGGGCGGCATCTTCAACGCGGTGCTCGTCCCCCAGCTGGTCCGGGCGATGAAGAACGACGCGGACGGCGGGGAGGCCTACACCAACCGGATCATCACGCTTGCCGGGCTGTTCCTGGCCGGGGTGACTGCGGTGATGGTGCTGACCGCACCCTGGCTGATGCGGGTGTTCCTCGTCCAGCGACTTCTTCTCCCCCGACATGGCCGCCCAACGCGAGTCGGTGATCGACTTCGCCCGCTACTGCCTGCCGCAGGTGTTCTTCTACGGCATGTTCGTGCTGGTCGGGCAGGTGCTCAACGCCCGCGGCAGGTTCGGACCGATGATGTGGGCGCCGATCGCGAACAACGTGATCTCGGTGGCAGTCCTCGTCGTGTACCTGGTCGTGTTCGGCCCCGCGAAGGACTCGGAGCTCTTCGGCGGGTACACCACCGGCCAGGAGGTCCTGCTCGGGGTCGGCTCCACGCTCGGCATCGTCGTGCAGTTCCTGGTGCTCCTGCCGTACCTGAAGGCGGCCGGCTTCAGGTACCGCCCCCGGTTCGACTTCCGCGGCTCGGGCCTCGGGCACACCCTGCGGCTCGGTGTGTGGACGGTGCTGTTCGTGATCGTGAACCAGATCGCCTACACCGTCGTCGTACGCCTTGCCTCGAACGGTGCCGCCTCCGGGCTGACCGGCGAGGACCCCGGCACCGGCTACACGATCTACTCGCAGACGTTCCTGCTGGTGATGGTGCCGCACGCGATCGCCACCGTCTCCCTGGCCACCGCGGTGCTGCCGCAGACTGTCGCGGTACGCCGCCGACCACGACCTGGCCGAGGTCGCCCGCGGGGTGTCCTCGACCCTGCGTACGACGCTCACGCTGATCATCCCGTTCGCGCTGCTGCTGCCGCTGATCGCCTACGACCTGTCGAACGTGGTCTACGGCTGGCTCGCCGCCTCGGAGGCCTTCCCGGACTACGCAGCTCCGCTCTCCCTGTTCGCGATCGGGCTGGTGTTCTTCACCGTGCACTATCTGATGCTGCGCGGCTACTACTCGCTGGAGCGCACCCGAACCGTGTTCTGGGTCCAGTGCGTGATCTCGGCCGCGAACATCGTGCTCGCGGTCGGCCTGACCCGGGCGTTCGACGCCCGCGACACCGCGAGCGCCCTCGTGCTGGCCTACGGCGGCGCCTACGCGATCGGCGCGATGGTCTCCTACCTGCTGCTGCGGCATCTGCTCGGCGGGCTGGAGACCCCGGTGCTGGTCCGCTTCCTGGCGCGGCTGCTGGTCGCCGCCGGCATCGCCACCGCGGCTGCCGGGGCGCTGCAGTACGGCGTGCACCAGCTGTGGCCCGCCGACGACAGCAAGCTGCAGGCGCTGACCATGCTGGTGATGACCACGGGCGTCGACGTCGTGCTGTTCCTGGTGCTGGCCCGGATGATGCGGATCACCGAGGTGACCGCTGTGATGGACCTGGTCGCGGCCCGTCTCCCTGGGCGAGCGAGGAGGAATCGCAACACCTAGCATGTAGTTTCGACAGGAGGCGCCCCCGGACAGCCGAGCAAGGAGGGACGTGGCCGAGAATTCGATCGGACCTGGGACCGTTCTGGCCGGACGATTCCGGCTCGAGGACCTGGTTCAGGAGACCGCTGGCGCCAAGTTCTGGCGGGCCACCGACCGGACGCTCGCCCGCAGCGTCGCGGTCAACGTTGTCGACGCCACCGACCCGCGCGCGCAGGCTCTGCTCCAGGCCGCCCGCACCTCCGCCACAGTCACCGACGGCCACTTCCTCCGCGTGCTCGACGCCGCGGAGGAGGACGGCTTCGTCTACGTCGTCAACGAGTGGGGCTCGGGCATCTCGCTGGACAAGATGCTCGGTGACGGTCCGCTCCCGCCGCGCCGCGCCGCCTGGCTGGTCAAGGAGGTCGCGGAGGCGATCGCCACCGCGCACCGACACGGCATCGCGCACGGGCGGCTGCTTCCCGAGAACGTGATGGTCACCGAGGCGGGGTCGGTCAAGCTGATCGGGTTCGTGGTGGACGCGGTGCTGAACGTCCGGGCAAGGCCCCAGGCCGGCGGTGCGCCGCTCAGCGAGCACGAGTCGGACGTGGTCAACCTCGCGTCACTGCTCTACGCCACCCTGGTCGGCCGCTGGCCCGGGACCGAAGGCTCGAGCCTGCCCGACGCCCCCCGGGAGCACGACCGTGCGCTGCGGCCGCGCCAGGTCCGGGCGGGCGTCCCCCGCCCGCTCGACGCCATCTGCGACCGGGTGCTGAACGCGGAGGCGAACCAGCACACGATGCCGATCGAGACCGCCCACGAGATCGCGGCCGCGCTCAGCGACTTCATCGGCGACCCCACGGGGGCGCAGGTCGGCTACGAGGCCACCTCGGTCATCGACCGTGACGAGCTGACCGCGGGGACCACCGTCGACGACGGCCTCGAGGCCACCTCCCTGTGGAACACCGCCACCGGCGCCGCACGCCGCCGACCCCTCTGCGCCCGATGCGCCCGTGTCCGCGTCCGGTGCCGGCAGCACGGGCGGGGAGCACAGGGCGCCCATGCCGGCCGTCGGACCGGACCCCGAGGCCACCCAGGCGGGAGCGCCGCTGTTCTTCGACGACGACACCGGCGTCGGCTGGGTCTCCCCCACCAGGAGCCGCGGCCTGCGCAGCGACGAGGACCAGGGGTACCGGGCCGCGCCGCCACCACCCCCGCCGTTGCCCGAGCCCGAGCCGAGGCCACTCTTCGCACCCGACCCCCCGGGCGGGCGCACCCGGCGGGACCCGGCGCCGCAGGACCCCGGGCCAAGCGACCCCGGGCCACAGGACCCCGGGCCGCGCGACCCGCGCTCCAGGACCCGGCGCCGCGGCGAACACTGCAGCCGGACAGCCGGCCCGGGGACCGGGTCGCTGCCCGTCGGTCTGGGGCCCCGACGCCGACCGGACGGACGACGCCGAAGCCACCGGCGGCTGGGAGACCCGGGACGCCGGCAAGAGCTGGCTGCAGCTCGCCGCGATCGTGGCCGGCTGCGTGCTGCTCGTGTTCGCGACCATCGTCGCGTTCAACCTCGGCCGCGACTCCGAGCAGCCGGGGACCGCCCCGGACGACGACCTCTCCGCCGGGCAGGCCGCGAACCAGCCCGCCAGACCGGTCCAGATCGCCGGAGGTCGACGACTTCGACCCGCAGGGCGACGCACCACAGGACGAGAATCCCGAGCTCGTCGACCTCGCCGTCGACGGCGACCCGAGCACCGCCTGGCAGACCCTGACCTACCAGGGCAACCCGAAGCTGGGACTGCTCAAGGACGGCGTCGGCCTCGTCGTCGACCTGGGCAAGCCGGTCGACGTGTCCAGCGTGAACCTCACGCTCATCGGCCGGCCGACCAGCCTCGAGATCCTTGCCGCGGACGAAGGTGCGGGCGCGCCGACCAGCGCCGACGGGCTGAACCGGGTGGCGTCAGCCAACGGGGCCGGTCCGAAGCTGGACCTGCAGCTCGACGACCCGGTCTCGACCCGGTACCTCGTGGTCTGGCTCACCTCCCTGCCGCCCTTCTCGGACGGGTACAAGGGCCAGGTCGCCGAGATCGTCGTCCGGTCATGAGCACCGGCCCGGGGGAGCCGGCGGACGGCCCGGACGACCGGGCACTGCTGGCTGCCCATCTCGGCGGCGACCCCGACGCGTTCGGCATTCTGTTCGTGCGGCACCGGGACCGGTTGTGGGCGGTGGCCCTGCGCACCACCGGCGACCGGGAGGAGGCGGCCGACGCGTTGCAGGACGGGATGGTGTCCGCGTTCCGGCGGGCCGGCTCCTACCGCGGTGATGCTGCGGTCACCACCTGGCTGCACCGGATCGTCGTCAACGCCTGCCTCGACCGGTTGCGCCGCCGCAAGGTCAGGTCCGCCGACGCGCTACCGGACGATCTGGAGGAGTACGCCGGCCGTGGCTCGCTGGCCACGAGTACGTCGACCGCCGCGGACTCGTCCGACCCGATGGATCTCGTCCTCGACGACGAGCAGCGGTCCGTCGTACTTCAGGCACTCGACTCGCTACCACCCGACCAGAAGGCTGCGCTGGTGCTCGTGGACATGGAGGGCTACCCGGTCGAGGAGGCGGCACGGATCCTCGACTGCGCCGCCGGGACGGTGAAGAGCCGGTGCTCGCGAGGCCGCGCACGGCTGGCGCCGCTGCTGTCGGACCTGCGCGAGGGGAACCTGCACGCACCTCCCCGCGTCCAAGCCAAGGACCAGCCCCGCAGACATTCCCCCGAGGAGGTGACGAACAGTGACGCCTGAGGACCTCGACCCTCAGCATGTCGACGAGCCGCTGAGCCCGGAGGACGAGGAGACGGTACGTCGGCTGCTCGTCGCCGCCGGCGGGAAGGTGACCCTGCCGGAGGATGTCGCCACCCACCTCGACGAGGTGCTCGCCGGACTCCAGGCGGAACGGGACGGCACCGCGTCCACCCACGTCACCGACCTCACCGCTCGACGTCGCCGTCGCTGGCCGACGGTGCTCGTCGCCGCCGCAGCCGTGGCGGTGGTCGGCGTCGGTGTCGGCAACGTGATGGACAACACCTCCGGTGGCGGCGACGCGGCCTCGGAGTCAACGGACGCCGGTGCCTCGACGCAGGGAGAAGGCGGTGCGGAGCTGGGGGCAACCGACGACGAGGACGCCCGCCTGCCCCAGGCGCCGCCCAAGGAGGGTGGGCCGTTCCTGACCGGCGAAGCCACAAGCACCCTGCCCCGGATGCGGACCGATTCGGCCACCCTGGACGCGCAGCGGATCCACGACCTGTCCCTCAGGTCGGCCCTCGCCGAGCCGCAGCAACGCGAGGGGAGCTCGCAGGCCCCGGCCTGCGAGGTGCCGGCCCCCGCGCCCGGCGAGACGCTGGTCGCCGTAAGCCTCGACGGAAAGCGAGCCACCCTCCTCTTCCGGGCGAAGGAGGGCGGAAAGCGTGAGGCGCAGGTGTACTCCTGTGACGACAGTGACTCGCCGGTCCTGGTGACGCGCGTCCAGGCACGGTGAACCCGCACGCTGCCCGGCGCGCCCGGGTGTCGCCGGGGAATGTCTGCTGCCTAGGATCGGTTGTGCCGGGCAAACAGCCTCACCGAACCAGGAGTACCTCATCACCATGGCGGACCAAGACGTACGCAACGTCATCATCATCGGATCGGGCCCGGCTGGATACACCGCAGCGGTGTACGCCGCCCGCGCCAACCTCGCACCCCTGATGTTCGAGGGCTCGGTCACCGCGGGTGGCGCACTGATGACCACCACGGAGGTGGAGAACTTCCCCGGCTTCCGCGACGGCATCATGGGTCCGCAGCTGATGGACGAGATGCGCGCGCAGGCCGAGCGGTTCGGGACCGAGCTGGTCTCCGACGACGTCACCGAGGTCGACCTGACGGGTCCGGTGAAGGTCGTCGTCGACGGAGCCGGCGCCACGCACAAGGCGCTCGCCGTGATCCTGGCGATGGGCTCGGGCTACCGCAAGCTCGGGATCGAGAACGAGGACCGGCTCTCCGGTCACGGCGTCAGCTGGTGCGCGACCTGTGACGGCTTCTTCTTCCGGGAACAGCACATCGCGGTCGTCGGCGGCGGCGACTCGGCGATCGAGGAAGCGACGTTCCTGTCCCGGTTCGCCTCCAAGGTCACCGTCATTCACCGCCGCGACGAGCTGCGTGCCTCCAAGATCATGCAGGACCGGGCGTTCGCCGACCCGAAGATCGAGTTCGCCTGGAACTCCGCGGTCGAGGCCATCCACGGCGATGACAAGCTCACCGGGCTGACCCTGGTGGACACCGTCACCGGCGAGAAGCGTGAGCTGGACGCCACCGGCCTGTTCATCGCCATCGGGCACGACCCTCGCTCCGAGCTCCTGCCCGGCCAGGTGCGCCTCGACGAGGAGGGCTACGTCCTGGTGGACGCGCCGTCCACCCGGACCAACCTGCCCGGAGTGTTCGCCTCCGGCGACCTCGTCGACCACATCTACCGTCAGGCGATCACCGCCGCCGGCACGGGATGCGCGGCGGCCCTGGACGCGGAACGGTTCCTCGCCGACCTCGAGCACGCGAGCCGGACCGGCTCCGACGAGGTCTCCACCGAGCTGCTCAGCGAACAGGTCCAGGTCGCCGGCGCCTGACGACCCGGGAAGAAATGTCCCCGGAACGGTGTTAACTAGTCCACAAGCACACACGAACGCGAAGGAGCACCTCGTGGCCGAGATGCAAGCTGTAACCGATGCCGACTTCGACACCCAGGTGTTGAAGTCCGACAAGCCAGTCCTGGTCGACTTCTGGGCCGAATGGTGCGGTCCGTGCCGCCAGGTCTCGCCGATCCTGGACGAGATCCGCAAGGAGCACGGCGACAAGATCAGCTTCGTGAAGATGAACGTCGACGAGAACCCGGTCACGCCGGCGGCCTACCGCGTCACGGGCATCCCGACGCTCAACGTGTACCAGAACGGTGAGGTCGTGAAGCAGATCGTCGGCGCCAAGCCGAAGGCGGCGCTCCTCAACGAGCTGAGCGAGTTCATCGCCTGACCGTGCGGGGCACGAGCACGGTCACAAGGACAGGCACATCACCGGGGCGGTCTCCTGAGGGAGGCCGCCCCGGTTGCCTGTCCCGGGCCGGACGGAACCGATGGCACGGCCACCGCGTCTGTTTGAGTAGACCGGTGTCCGATTGGGTAGACCTGACACACCGACCCGTTTCTCGCCGAGGAGGCTGAGTGTCCGACGTACGCACCAAGACCCCCTCGGCCTTCCGTCTCGGCGACTCAGGAGACGCCGTGGCCGAGATCCGCACGCGGCTGACCGGCCTGGGCCTGCTCGAGCCCGACGCGGACGGGCCCGACCCGCCCCGGGGGGCGCACGCACGGACCGGTCCGGACGTGTTCGACGAGCAGGTCGACCTGGCCGTCCGGGCGTTCCAGCAGCACCGCGGCCTGACCGCGGACGGCGTGGTCGGCCCCGCCACCTACCGGGTGCTCGACGAGGCACGCTGGCGGCTCGGTGACCGGCTGCTCACCCACATCCCCGGAAGCCTCGTGTCCGGAGACGACGTGGTGGCGCTGCAGCAACGTCTGCTCGACCTCGGCTTCAAGGTGGGCCGGGTCGACGGGCGGTTCGGCCACCAGACCGAGCAGGGGGTGCGCGACTTCCAGCGCAACATCGGCATTCCACCCGACGGCACCTGCGGTCCGGCGACGCTGAAGGCGCTGCAGCGCCTTGCGCCCAGGGTCAAGGGCGGCGCGCCGAACGCGATGCGCGCCGAGGAGCGGATCCGCCGCGCCGGCCCACAGCTGACCGGCAAGATCGTGGTGATCGATCCCGCAGAGAGCCTGGCCGACGACCCCGACCTGGACCGGCGTGCCGCCGAGATCACCCACGACCTCGCCCGCCGGGTGGAGGGACGGCTGGTTGCCACCGGCGTACAGGCGTTTCTCACCACCCAGGGCTCCACCGCGCCCCAGACGGAGGCGGAGCGCGCCGAGTTCGCAAACCGCACGGACGCCCACCTGTCGGTGTCGCTGCACGTCGACTCGTCGAAGAACCCGGGGGCGTCGGGAGTCTCGACGTACTTCTACGGTCTCGACTCACACGGGGTCCGCTCCTCGGTCGGTGAGCGGTTCGCGAGCCTGTTGCAGCGGGAGATCGTGGCCCGCACCGACCTGGCCGACCTGCGGATCCACACCAAGACCTGGGACTTCCTGCTCCGGACCCGGATGCCGGCGGTGCGGATCGACGTCGGCTACATCACGAACCCCGGCGACGCGGCCCGGCTCGAGGACGCGCAGTTCCGCGACGTGATCGCCGAAGCGATCGTGGTGGCGGTGCAACGGGTGTACCTCTCCCCGGAGACCGACGCGAAGACCGGCGTGCTCCGGCTCGGTGAGCTCCGCGCGGCGATGCGCCAGGCCGAGGCCGAGCACCGGCGGCCGTAACGCAGCCGGCTCACGTCATCGCCGGTGAGTGGACGGGCCCCGCTCGGCGGCCGGCCGGACCGCGTGTGGCCGCACCGCACCCATCAGCTTCTCCAGCGCGTGCTCGACCTCCTCGCGCCAGGTCAGGATCGACTTGAGCTCCAGCCGCATCCGTGGGTACCGCAGGTGTGACCGGTGGGTCTTGAAGCCGACCCTGAGCAGGAAGTCGGCCGGGATCACGCAGCCGCCGTACCCTTCCCGCGGCGCCGACAGGTCACCGAAGGCCTCCAACGCCCGGATCCCGCCCCGTTTCAGGAGGTCCTTGGCCACGGCCTGGAGCAGCACCCGGCCCAGGCCGCCCCCGGCGTACTCCGGGTAGACCATCGCGGTCATCAACAGCACCGCGTCCTCGCTGACCGGCGCCGTGGGGAACGAGTCCGCCCCGGGCACGAACGACGGCGGCGCGTAGAGGGCGTACCCCGCGGGCTCGCCGTCGACGTACAGCACCCGGCCGCAGGAACCCCACTCCAGCATCACCCGGGAGACCCACGCCTCCTTCTCGGCGGCGCTCTCGTCGGCCTGCATCGCGCGTTGCCGACGCACCGGGTCGAGCTCCCAGAACGTGCAGGACCCACAGCCGACCGGCAGGTCGCAGAGGTTGTCGAGGGTGAGCCGAGCCACGCGCCGCGACATGCTCAGCCGCCCGTCCAGATCCGGCGATGCCATCCCATGTCGTGACCCCAATACAGACGATCGTGCCCTGATGATTCATTCTAGTAGTTCGACGGCCTGGCACCGCAGGCCTCGCGACCGGCGCAGGAGCAGCGCATGACCCGAGAAGTGCAACCCGGCAACGCCACCCGGCTCGACAGCTATGTCGACCGGTACGCAGCACGCACGAAGGGGATGACCGCCTCGGAGATCCGCGCCCTGTTCTCGGTCGCCAGCCGGCCCGAGGTGGTGTCACTGGCCGGCGGGATGCCGAACATCTCCGGACTCCCGCTGGACGTGGTGGGGTCCGCGATCCACGAGCTCGTGATGGCCAACGGCGCCACGGCGATGCAGTACGGCTCCGGGCAGGGCGACCCGGCCCTCCGTGACCAGATCTGCGACGTGATGCGGCTCGAGGGCATCGAGGCGCACCCCGACGACGTCGTGGTCACCGTCGGCTCGCAGCAGGCGGTGGACCTGGTCACCCGGATCTTCTGCGACCCCGGTGACGTGGTGATCTGCGAGGCCCCGTCGTACGTCGGAGCACTCGGTGTGTTCAAGGCGTACCAGTGCGACGTGGTGCACGCCGCGATGGACGAGCACGGCCTGGTGCCGGATGCCCTGCGGCAGGCGATCGCCGCGGTGCGGGCCGCCGGGAAGCGGATCAAGTTCCTCTACACGATCCCCAACTACCACAACCCGGCCGGTGTCTCGATGGCCTCGGCACGCCGGGCTGAGGTCCTCGAGATCTGCCGTGAGGCGGACATCCTGATCCTCGAGGACAACCCGTACGGACTGCTCGGGTTCGACGACGAGCCGTACCGTGCGCTGCGCGCCGACGAGGCCGAGGGCGTGATCTACCTCGGCTCGTTCTCCAAGACGTTCGCCCCCGGCTTCCGGGTGGGCTGGGCCCTCGCGCCGCACGCCGTACGCGAGAAGCTCGTCCTCGCCCAGGAGTCCGCGACGCTGTGCCCGCCGTCCTTCTCCCAGATGGCGGTCTCGACCTACCTCGCGAACCACGACTGGCAGGGCCAGGTGAAGCAGTTCCGGGAGATGTACCGGGAACGGCGCGACGCGATGATCGACGCGCTCGAGGACATGATGCCCACGGGGGCGCGGTGGAACGTTCCGGACGGCGGGTTCTACGTGTGGCTCACGCTGCCCGCCGGCCTCGACGCGAAGGCGATGCTGCCGCGCGCGGTGACCGCCCGGGTCGCCTACGTCCCCGGCACCGCGTTCTTCGCCGACGGCTTCGGCGCGCAGAGCATGCGGCTGTCCTACTGCTACCCGACGCCGGCGAAGATCCGCGAGGGTGTCCGCAGACTGGTCGGCGTGATCGAGGAGGAGATGGACCTGCGCGAGACCTTCGGCGCGTCCACCCCGACCCTGCGCCGCGGCTACGAAGCACCCAACACCGACCTCACCTGAGCAGGAGCAGCTGACATGGAGAACCTGATCGAGGGCCGAGTGGTCGTCCTCGCCGGCGGCCTGTCACACGAGCGGGACGTCTCGCTGCGCTCGGGTCGTCGGGTCGCCGAGGCTCTGCGCGACGCCGGTGCCGAGGTGGAGGAGCGCGACGTCGACGCCTCCCTGCTCCCCGCGCTGCGCGACGACCCGCCCGCCTGCGTGCTGCCGCTTCTGCACGGCGAGACCGGTGAGGACGGGGCCCTGCGCGAGGTCCTCGAGCTGCTCGGTGTCCCGTACGTCGGGTCGGTCCCGTCCGCCTGTCGCGCGGCGTTCGACAAGCCGGTCGCCAAGGCCGTCGTCGCCCGGAGCGGGCTGCACACCCCGAACAGCGTGGCGCTCCCCCACGAGACGTTCCGGGAGCTGGGTGCGGCCGCGGTGATGGAGGCGATCGTCGCCTCGGTCGGCCTCCCGCTGATCGTGAAGCCCGCGAAGAGCGGGTCCGCGCTCGGATGCACCGTCGTCCGTGAGGCGGGCGGGCTGCCCGGGGCCATGGTGAACGCCTACGCGTACGGCGAGACCGCGCTGGTGGAGCAGCTCATCGAGGGTGATGAGGTCGCCGTACCCGTCATCGACACCGGGGACGGTCCCCGCGCGCTGCCGGTCGTCTCGATCGAGCCCGACGGCGGGGTGTACGACTACACCGCCCGCTACACCGCCGGCAGCACCGAGTTCGTGGTGCCGGCAAAGCTCTCCGACGAGCTGGCCGCCGAGTGTGCCAGGGTCGCGGTCAGGGCCCACGAGGCGCTCGGCCTGCGGGACCTGTCCCGGTCCGACCTGATGATCGACGCCGCAGGGACCGTATGGTTCCTCGAGGTGAACGTCGCCCCGGGTCTCACCGAGACCTCGACGGTTCCGCTGGCGGTGCAGGCCGCCGGACTGGAGCTGGGCCAGCTGATGGCCGACCTGGTGCGAACGGCAACCGCCCGATCGACCCGCTGAGACAGCACTCACCCCTGGGAGCCCCGTGCGCGACATCACCTACCCGCCGATCATCGTCACCGCCAGGATCGCCTTCAAGGCGCTCGGGCTGCGGTTCCAGATGGCCGGGACCGAGCACATCCCCCGCACGGGCGGCGCGCTGCTGGCGTTCAACCACATCTCCTACGTCGACTTCATCCTCGGCGGGTTCGCCGCGCAGCCCTCGAAGCGGCTGGTCCGGTTCATGGCCAAGCGGGAGATCTTCGACCACAAGATCGCCGGACCGTTGATGCGGTCGCTGCACCACATCAACGTCGACCGCGCCGAGGGGATCGGGTCCTACAACGAGGGCATCCGCTACCTGCAGCTGGGCGAGGTGGTCGGGATCTTCCCCGAGGCGACGATCTCGCGCAGCTTCGAGGTCAAGGCGATCAAGACCGGCGCGACCAGGATGGCCGCCGAGGCCGGCGTACCCCTGATCCCGGTGGTCCTGTGGGGCACCCAGCGGATGATGACCAAGGACCATCCGCGTGACTTCTCACGAGGCAAGACGATCGCGATCACGGTCGGTGAGCCGTTGCACCCGACCGGCGCCGACCCGGCCAAGGAGACCGCGCAGCTGCGTGAGGCGATGGCCACCCTCCTGGACCGGACCATCCGCGCCTACCCGGCCGACGAGCAGCCCCCGGGGTCGTGGTGGCTGCCGGCGTCGCGCGGGGGGGCGGCACCGACTCCGGAAGAGGCCCGGAAGCTGGACGCGGCCGAACAGCGGGAGCGGGCCGAGCGCCGCCGGCAGCGTCGGACCGAGGGCGCCCCGGACAGCTAGACGTCCACGTAGCCGAGTGCCGGTGCCATCAACGCCGGCAGCACCAGGAACAGGAAGGTGAGGCCGCTTGAAGCCGTTGGTGCGGAACGCTGCCCTGATCATCGGGACTCCCCCTGGTTACTACTCTTTCGAAAGACTCCTTTCCATAACCTACCTCGACTACTCGTTGAGTTCCGCCTCATTCCCCGTTGAGACTCGTCTCGTTCGGCGTTGAGTCGCGTCAGATTCCCGGTCCGTCAGTGCGTGATCCGCTGCCCACGACCCGAGGGGACTGTTCGCCGGCAGAGAACGAGGTGGCTAACCCGGTTCGCGGAGTGGTCTGCTGGTTCCCATGACCAACTCACGACGCATCCTGATCCTTGGCGGCACCTCCTGGCTCGGCGGCACGATGGCGCGCATCGCCCACGACCGCGGCGACGAGGTGACCTGCCTCGCGCGCGGTGAGTCCGGCGACGTCCCCGAGGGTGTCCACCTCATCAAGGCCGACCGCTGGGAGGCCGGGGCATACGACCCGGTGACCAACCAGGACTGGGACGCCGTGATCGACGTGAGCTGGCAACCGGAACTGGTCCGCTCTGCACTGGCGGCGCTGGCGGGCCGCGCGGGGCACTGGGTCTACGTCTCCTCGATCTCGGCCTACCGCGACCACTCCGCGGATGGCTCCGACGAGCTGCACGAAGCCTGGACCGGCGCCGGCGCGGCCACCGGCGAGGACTACGGGCCGGCGAAGGTTTCCTGTGAAACCGCGTGCGCGGAGGCGATGCCGGCGGAGCGACTGCTGGTCGCCCGGGTGGGGCTGATTGCCGGGTACGGCGACCGCAGCGACCGGTTCGGTTACTGGCCCGCCCGGGTGGCTGTCACCGACTCGCCCGAGACGGTGGTGCTGGTGCCCCCGATGGAGACCCCGGTCCAGGTCATCGACGTCGAGGATCTCGCCGCGCTGGCTGGTCTCGGCAGCCGCGGCGGGTACGTCGGGCACGTACGACGTCGCGGGGGACGTGTTCGGTTTCGAGGACCTGCTGGGCGAATGCGCCGACATCACCAAGAAGGACCCGACGTTCGCCTCCCCGGAGCAGGACTGGCTGCTCGAGCAGGGCGTCGAACCCTGGGCCGGTCCCGAGTCCTTACCCCTGTGGTTGCCCGTCCCGGACTATGCACGAATGACCTCGCACGCCAACGATGCGGCCAAGAAGGCAGGCCTCGAGCTCAGGCCGCTACGCGAGACCGTGCAAAGCGCGCTGGCCTGGGAGCGGGAGCTGGGCCTGGCCCGCGACCGACAGGCTGGGTTGAGCTCCGAGCGTGAGGTCGCCCTGATCAAAGAGCTGCTGGGCGACGCGGTGGAGTAGCGCCTCCCTCAGACGCGACCCCGCCGTCCGAGATCACCAAGTCGCTTTGTCGACAAATCGCTATGTCGCTAGATCGGCCTGTCGTTGCGGGGATCCATCAGCCCCACGATGCGCTCGAGGTCGGGGATCGAGGCGAACTCGACGGTGATCTTGCCCTTGGTCCTGCCCAGGTCGACCTTCACCCGGGTCTCGAACCGGTCGGACAGCCGCGCGGCGAGGTCCGCGAGGGCCGGGGCGGTCGGCTTGTTGGTCCGCCGGCGGGGCGTCTGGTCCGATCCGTGGTCGCCCACCGCGACGATCTCCTCGAGGCCGCGCACGGAGATCCCCTCGGAGATCACCCGGCCGGCCAGCCGGTCCTGGACGTCGCCGTTCTCGACGGCGAGAAGCGCCCGCGCATGACCGGCGGAGAGCACGCCCGCGGCCACCCTCCGCTGCACCGGCGGCGAGAGACGCAGCAGTCGGAGCGTGTTGGTGATCTGCGGGCGGCTGCGCCCGATCCGGGAGGCGAGCTCCTCATGCGTGCAGCCGAAGTCGTCGAGCAGCTGTTGGTACGCCGCGGCCTCTTCCAGCGGGTTCAGCTGAGCCCGGTGCAGGTTCTCCAGCAACGCGTCACGCAGCAGGTCGTCGTCGCCCGTCTCCCGCACGATGGCCGGAATCGTGTCGTGACCCGCCTGCTGGGTCGCCCGCCAGCGACGCTCACCCATGATCAGCTCATAGGTGTCGTCGCCGGTCCGCCGGACGACCACCGGCTGTAGCAGCCCGACCTCCTTGACCGAGTGCACCAGCTCGGCCATCGCCTCCTCCTCGAAGACCTGGCGGGGCTGACGCGGGTTCGGGGAGATCCCGGTGACCGGGAGCTCGGCGAAGTAGGCCCCCGCCACGGCGGTCATCTCCGAGGCGGCGCTGGGCGCGGCAGCACTCGAGTCAGCATTGCCGTTCAGGGCGCCGCTGGCGCCGGAACCGTTCGTGGGAGCGTCCGCCTGCGACACGCCGTTGCCCGAGGTCGGCGGAGCCGGGTCCTGGTGTGCGGGTGCGGTCGGGATCAGCGAGCCGAGCCCGCGGCCGAGTCCACGTCGCTGCTGGGGCTTCTGGTTCATACGGTCGCTCCTTTGAGAGCCATTTCGCGGGCGGCTTCCAGGTAGCTGAGCGCACCGGGGGAGCCGGGATCGTAGGTCATCACGGTCTGGCCGTAGCTGGGCGCCTCGGAGATCCGCACCGAGCGCGGGATCGCGATCCGCAGCACCTGTTCGCCGAAGTGGCTGCGCACCTCGTCGGCCACCCCCGCAGCAAGACGAGTCCGGGCGTCGTACATCGTGAGCAGGATCGTGGAGACAGCGAGATCCGGGTTCAGGTGCGCCTTGACCATCTCCACGGTCTCCAAGAGCTGGCCGAGCCCCTCGAGGGCGTAGTACTCCGCCTGGATCGGGATCAACATCTCGTCGCCGGCGACCAGCGCGTTCAGCGTCAACAGGCCGAGCGACGGTGGGCAGTCGATCAGCACGTAGTCCAACCGGTCGTCGCCATCGCCGAACACCGGCGGGAAGGCGTGGATCGCCTTGCGCAGCCGACCCTCGCGGGCCACCAGGCTCACCAGGTCGATCTCCGCTCCGGCCAGGTCGATCGTGGCGGGTACCACGAAGAGTCCGTCGATCTCCGGACTGGGCTGGACGATGTCCACCAGGGGCATCCCGTCCACCAGCGCGTCGTAGGTGGACGGCGTACCCCGGTGGTGGTCGATCGACAATGCCGTCGACGCGTTCCCCTGCGGGTCGAGGTCGACGACCAGGACGCGCATGCCGTGCTGGGCGAGCGCAGCGGCCACGTTGACGGTGGTGGTGGTCTTGCCGACGCCACCCTTCTGGTTCGCGACGACCATCACCCGGGTGCGCGCGGGGCGGGGCAGCGGCTCGCGCAGGCGACGCCCCTCCCGCACCAGGAGCTGGTGCTCGACGGCACGGGCCATCGGCGTGGACCCGTCTCCTCCGACAGCCGAGCCGGCGGCGATGTCACCCGCTGTCCGGTACGGCGTTCCCGGTGCTGGATGTGGCCCGAAGCGAGAGGTGTCCAGCTGGTCGGACTGGCTCACGGGCATCTCCTCGATTGCGGATACTGCGGACCGTGCGGCTTCGACGAGCGGGGTTCCGGTCGGAGACTTCATGGTTTCACGTGAAACGGCAGGATCCTGGCGGCTCGCCTCAGCGTCGGTAGTTTCACGTGAAACATTGCCCGCTGCCCCGGTGCGTGCACCTTGTGGATGAAGCTGTGGATTCTGTGGGTATCTCTCCGGATCCGGCCAACCCAGCGCCCGATTCGTGTAGAGAACCGACGATTCGGGCCATCCCAGACCCGGAATCACATCGACGGTGGGGGTCGCATCCAGATCGGACGTGGTCACCAGTTACCGGCCCTTCCCGCGTGCCTTCGGTTTCGTCTTCTTGTCCGGGCCGGCCTTGGCCGTGCCCTGCGCACCCAAACCTAACGGGGTGGACCTGACCGCCTCCACCCGGACCACCGTCGTCGGCGGGTCGATCAGGCCCTCGCCCAGCGTCAGGACGTCGACGGTGCCGGCGCCATGCCGCCGCAACGTCCGCTCCGCCGCCACGATCTCGTCATGTACCGAGGACCCCTTCATGGCCACCAGCCAGCCGCCACGCCGTACCAGGGGTAGCGACCAGCCCAGCAGGCGGTCCAGCGGCGCGACCGCGCGGGAGGTGACTATGGCGAACGCCCGGGTGCCGTGCAGCTCCTCCGCGCGAGCCCGGACCACCTCGACGTTGTCGAGCCCGAGCGTCTCGACGGCCTCGGTGAGGAAGGTGGTACGGCGGAGCAGCGGCTCGACCAGGGTCAACGAGAGGTCCGGCCGCACGATCGCGAGCACCAGCCCCGGCAACCCCGCCCCGGTGCCGATGTCGCACACACCCGCGCCCTGAGGGATCGCCTCACCCAGCAGGGCGCAGTTCACCAGGTGCCGCTCCCACAGGCGAGGCACCTCACGTGGACCGATCAGGCCACGGACCACCCCATCGGTGGCGAGCAGCTCCGCGTAGCGCTGAGCGAGCGGAAGCGAATCCGAAAACACCCTCCGGGCCACGTCGGGCGCGGAGGGTGTTTCACGTGAAACAGCATCGTTCACGGCTGCACGTCAGGCCGGCAGAATCACGACGTGCCGACGGGGCTCGGTGCCTTCGGACTCCGACTTCAGGCCGGCGGCGGCGACCGCGTCGTGCACGACCTTCCGCTCGAACGGTGTCATCGGGTCGAGCGGGACAGGCTCGCCGGTCTCGGTGACCCGCCGGGCGGTCTCGGCGGCAAGCCGCTCGAGGGAGGTCCGCTTGTTCGCGCGGTACCCACCGATGTCCAGCATCAGGCGCGACCGTTCACCGGTCTCTCGGTACACCGCGAGGCGGCTCAGCTCCTGGAGCGCCTCGAGCACCTCGCCGTTGGGTCCGACGAGCTGGCTGAGGTCGGCACCGACGATGGAGACGGCCGCCCGGTCGCCCTCAACGTCCATGTCGAGGTCGCCGTCGAGGTCGGCGATGTCGAGCAGCTCCTCGAGGTAGTCGGCGGCGATGTCGCCCTCCTGCTCCAGCAGCTCCATCCGGCTCGTCTCCGAGGACTCGGCGGGCTCCGCGGACACGGTCTCGTCCTCGGGGGCCTTGGTCTCGTCACTCACGTCGTTCTCTCCTTGTGCGTCACACGTCGGGCGCGCGCTGGTCACGCGCTGGGCTTGTCGGGGTCGGCAGGCTCGTCGCCATGGGCCGACGGGTCCGGTTTCGGCTTGGGGGAACCCGCGCCTTCGGGTTCTGCCTCGGGTTCTGCCTCGGGTTCTGGGGCTTGCGCTTGCTGCGCGGCTGCTTCTTCGGCTGCTGACGCGGCTGCGGCTTCGGAGGCTCCGGGTCGGTCACCGTCTCCTCCGCCGGCGGCTGCGCCGACTTTCCCTTCTTCGCATCCCGCTCAGCCTTCGCCTTCGCCGCGGGGGTACCGGGAGCAGGGTTGTTGCGGATCACGTAGAACTGCTGGCCCATCGTCCACAGGTTCGACGTGGTCCAGTAGAGGAGCACACCGATCGGGAACGCGATGCCGCCGACGGCGAACACGACTGGCAGCACGTAGAGGAGCATCTTCTGCTGCTGCGCGTAGGGACCGGTCATCGCGTCCGCCGGCATGTTCTTGCTCATCAGCTGGCGCTGGGTCAAGAAGGTGGTCGCGGTCATCGCCAGCACCAGGAACGCGGCCAGGATCCGGACGCTGACGCTGCCCTCGGCCTTGATGAAGGTGTCCGCGAGATGGGCGCCCATCAGCGTCGCGTTGCCGAACTGCTCGGCCTGCTGATCGGTGAGCACACCCTTGGCCTCACCGTGGGCGGCGTTGTCGAGGAGCCGGAACAGGGCGAGGAAGATCGGCATCTGCAGCAGGATCGGCAGGCAGGAGGCGAACGGGTTGGTCCCGGTCTCCTTGTACAGCGCCATCGTCTCCTGGGCGAGCCGCTCCCGGTCGTGGCCGTACTTCTTCTGCAGCTCCTTCACCTTGGGCTGGAGCAGCTGCATGTTCCGGCTGGACTTGATCTGCTTGACGAACAGCGGGATGAGCGCCGCGCGGATCACCAGCGTGAGCCCCACGATCGACAGCGCCCAGGCCCACCCGGACTCCGGTCCGAGCAGCGACCCGAACACCTGGTGGAAACCGGAGAGGATGATGGAGGTGACCCAGTACAGCGGCTCCATGATGAAGCTGCCGATCTGGAGTGAAGAAGTCGATCACTCAGGCTCCTCGAGTCTGGTGTGTCTGGCGGTCGGAAACTTGGGGAGCGGACAACCCGCGCCTCGCGGGCACCGGGTCGTACCCGCCGGCGGCCCACGGGTGACAGCGTGCGATTCGTCGTACGGCGTACCAGCTGCCGCGGATGCTGCCGTGGACGGTAACCGCCTCGAGCGCATAAGCGGAGCAGCTCGGGTGATACCGGCACACCTGGCCGTAAAGCGGACTGATCAGCAGCCGATAGGCACGCAGCAGGCCGATCAGGACGTACTTCATGCCGACGACCGGGCGATGTGGCCCACCAGGCGGTCCAGTGCGGAGTCGAAGTCGGCCGACAGCGCGGCGTAGGACGCCGATCCGGAGGCAGGCAGCGCCCGGACCACGAGCACAGCAGAGCCCGGCAACGACGAGAGTCGTTCCCGGGCGAGGTGTCTGAGGCGGCGTTTCACCAGGTTCCGGGTCACCGACGGCCCAACGGCCTTGCTGACGACGAATCCGACCTGGACGCGGGCATCGACTGCTTCCGCTGCAGGAACAGCTAGATGAAGCACCAGCGTGCTGGTGCCTGCCCGGCGCCCTCGACGAACCGTCTGCGCGAAGGACCGGCTCGAGGTCAGCCGGTGGCCCCGCGTCAGCACGTGGTGCCCCGGTACATCGACTGCGAACGAACCCCGGCGCGACCAGAGGGTCAACGGTGGTGGGGACGTTGGATCAGGCGGCCAGACGGGTGCGGCCCTTGCGACGGCGCGACGCCAGAATGGCGCGACCGGCGCGGGTGCGCATCCGCAGACGGAAACCGTGCGTCTTGTGGCGACGACGGTTGTTCGGCTGGAACGTACGCTTGCTCACGAGTGGGCTCTCCGGGTGTCGGGGGTGGATCGAGACCTGTTCTCGGACCGGGTCTGGGCGACTGCAAACAACTTCGGCTGGCACCGCCCACCCGCGGCGAACCACCGCTTCCCGCTCGGGTGAGCGGGTCGTGGTCGTTGTCCGTGGACATGCGGCACCGGTCGACACCGGTTCGACCGTTCAACGGTACGCGTTGCGCGGGACGAGGGCAAACCGAAGCGACACCGAGAGCGGTGGCGCCGGTAGCTGAGCAAATCGCCTACCATCGCACGACCGATACGTGGGCCGCAAAGTTGCCACGCTGGGACGATCTTTGCAAACCGGTCGTCTCCAGACATCTCATTGCCTACGATCACCTGTGGACAACCGCTTGATCCACAGGTGCGATGCTTGTTAGCGTCAGCGCCACCCGACATTCCCCGCGGCCGCTCTCCTCCTGGCTCAACATGGCCTGCTCCGTCCCGAGCAGTCCTTCGACAACGCCTCTGACCTGGTCGAACAGAGGTTCTGGAGGGGGCAACGACCGCTCTCGGCCCCGAATATCAGACCGTGGGCAACATGCACAACCTGTGGACAAAGGTGTGGACTATCAAGGAACTGGTCCAGACCTGATGTTCTGCCTGTCACCGGCGCCCGATCCGGTGGCCCCGAACGACGTAGCGTGAATGGAGTGGGGAGACCCGCGTGGACGAATCAGCAGGACATACGGCAGAGCGCAGGGACACCGGCGCAACCGGACCTCGCGTCCGTGTGGGGCAAGCTCGTCGACGACCTCCCCCCGAACCAGCGGGCCTGGCTGGCCGCGAGCCGGCCGGTCACTCTTCACGAGAACACCGCCATCATCGCGGTGGCCGACGAGTTCACCCGCAACCAGCTCGAGGGCAGGCTGCGCACCCGGCTCGAGGACTCGCTGACGGTCTCGCTCGGGATCCAGGTCCGACTCGCGGTCACGGTCGACCCGGAGCTGGAGACGGGTGCACCCTCGGCTCGCTCCGCGGAGCCGGCCGGGATGTCGGCGGACGGCACCGACGAGCTCCCAATGAATCAACAAATCGATTTGTCGACAAATCCCCTGGATGTCCCCACCCCGTTCCAGCCCGGCCCCAACGCAGCTGGCGCCAAGGTCGGCGGAAGCGTGATGGAGACCCGCCTCAACCCCAAGTACATCTTCGAGACGTTCGTCATCGGCTCCTCGAACCGGTTCGCGCACGCCGCGGCGGTCGCGGTCGCCGAGGCGCCGGGCAAGGCGTACAACCCGTTGCTGATCTACGGCGACTCCGGCCTCGGCAAGACCCACCTCCTGCACGCCATCGGTCACTACGTGCGCAGCCTCTTCAACGGCGCCCGCGTGCGGTACGTGTCCAGCGAGGAGTTCACCAACGAGTTCATCAACGCGATCCGCGACGACAAGGCGGCCACTTTCCAGCGTCGCTACCGCGACGTGGACGTCCTGCTGATCGATGACATCCAGTTCCTCGAAGGCAAGATCCAGACCCAGGAAGAGTTCTTCCACACCTTCAACACCCTGCACAACGCCAACAAGCAGATCGTGATCACCTCCGATCGCGCACCGAAGCGGCTCGAAGCGCTCGAGGACCGGCTCCGGAACCGGTTCGAGTGGGGCCTGATCACCGACGTGCAGCCGCCGGACCTCGAGACCCGGATCGCGATTCTCCGCAAGAAGGCCGCGACCGAGCGGATGACGGCACCGCCGGACGTCCTGGAGTTCATCGCCAGCAAGATCCAGACCAACATCCGTGAGCTCGAGGGCGCGCTGATCAGGGTGACGGCGTTCGCCAGTCTGAACCGGCAGCCCGTCGACCTCACCCTGGCCGAGATCGTCCTCAAGGACCTGATCCCCGAGGGGGGCGAGCCGGAGATCACGGCGGCGTTGATCATCGCCCAGACCGCCGCGTACTTCGGGCTCTCGATCGACGACCTGTGCGGTTCGAGCCGGAGCCGGGTCCTGGTCACCGGACGACAGATCGCGATGTACCTGTGTCGTGAGCTCACCGACCTCTCGTTGCCGAAGATCGGCCAGCAGTTCGGCGGCCGCGACCACACCACCGTGATGCACGCCGACAAGAAGATCCGTCAGCTGCTCGCGGAGCGACGCAGCGTCTACAACCAGGTCACCGAGCTGACCAACCGGATCAAGCAGCAAGCCCGTCAACCGTGATGCCGGGGTCGCGACGGATCGCCCCACCGGCGGCCCCGTCGGCGGCTGACGCGACAGGTTCTGGCTGGGGACGCGGGTGTGGAGTCGTGTCGTTTCCCCCGGGACGGCATGTGGACAACCTGGGGAACGCCGAGCAGCACCGGGCCGCCGTACACATCCGATCCGTAGCTTCGCACCGGTCATCCACAACCGCTCGGGACGAAGAAGCCCGCGCTGACCTGGGACAACACGGGTTCTCCACAGTATCCACGGTTGCTACGAACACGATGAGTCCAGATATCTACCCATCCTCGGTGAACTTCTCCCCGGCCCCTTCCCTGGGGACAACCTGGAAGCCGGTGCTCAGCGGTGAGCGGGCGAAGTTGCCCGGATTCGTACCTACCTCTGCCACTCCGCTGCTGCTCATGGCAGGATTTCCCCCCGCAGATCTGAACACCCATGGAGGCGAACACCAGTGAAGTTCCGCGTGGAGCGCGACGTCCTTGCCGATGCCGTCGCTTGGGCTGCGCGCAGCCTCCCGGTCCGGCCAAGCGTCCCGGTCCTGGCCGGCCTGCTCATCGAGACCCGCTCGAACGACGGAGCCGACGGCCTCCAGCTGTCCACGTTCGACTACGAGACCTCGGCCCGGGCGACCATTCCGGCCGACGTCTCCGCCGAGGGCCGCGCCCTCGTCTCCGGCCGGCTGCTCGCCGACATCTGCCGCAGCCTCCCGAACAAACCGGTCGAGATGACCATCGACGGGGCCAAGGTCTCGCTGACCTGCGGCTCGGCCCGCTTCAGCCTGCAGACCATGCCGGTCGAGGAGTACCCCGCGCTGCCGGACATGCCGGCCGCGACCGGAACCGTGAACAGCGACGTGTTCGCCGCGGCAGTCGCCCAGGCGGTCACCGCCGCCGGCCGGGACGACATGCTGCCGGTGCTCACCGGTGTCCGGATCGAGATCGAGGGCGAGAAGATCTCGTTGCTCGCCACCGACCGGTTCCGGCTCAGCCACCGCGAGCTGACCTGGGAGCCGGGCGCCACCGACGCATCGGCCGCTGCGCTGGTGCCGGCGAAGGTGCTCGCCGACACCGCCAAGTCGCTCACCTCCGGCAGCGAGGTCACGATCGCTCTGGCCACCTCCGGCGCCGGTGAAGGGATCATCGGCTTCGAGGGCGCGGCGGGCGGCGGCGTCCGTCGTACGACGACCCGACTGCTCGACGGGGAGTTCCCCAAGGTCCGCACCCTGTTCCCGAGCGAGCACGTCACGATCGCGCGGGTCGACAAGGGGTCGCTGATCGAGTCGGTGAAACGGGTGTCGCTGGTCGCCGAGCGCAACACGGCCGTGCAGCTCGCGTTCAGCGACGGCCTGCTCACACTCGACGCCGGTTCCGGGGACGAGGCGCAGGCGTCGGAGTCGATCGAGGCATCCGTCGACGGCGACGACATCACCACCGGGTTCAACCCCCAGTTCCTGCTCGACGGGCTCGGTGCGATCGATTCGCCGGTCGTCGAGATGGCCTTCACCCAGGCGTCGAAGCCGGCGGTGATGGCGGGCACCTCGTCGCTGGACGCCGACGCCGACCTGGACTTCCGCTACCTGTTGATGCCCCGGCGCCTGCTGTCGTAGCGCCCGGGTACCTCCGCTGCTCGCAACAGCTAGCCTGACAGGGAATGCTCGGGAGAGGATGGACATGGAACTCGGACTCATCGGACTCGGCAAGATGGGCGGCAACATGCGCGAGCGCATCCGCCGCGCAGACCACACCGTCGTGGGGTACGACCGCAACCCCGAGGTCAGCGACGTCGACAGCCTCGAGGCCATGGTGCAGAAACTGCCCTCGCCGAAGGTCGTCTGGGTGATGGTGCCGGCCGGCGATCCCACCCGGGAGACCGTTCGTGCGCTCAAGGACCTGCTCGACGAAGGCGATGTGGTCATCGACGGGGGCAACTCGCGGTGGACCGACGACCAGGTGCATGCGGAGATCCTCGCCGAGAAGGGGATCGGTTTCGTCGACTGCGGGGTCTCCGGTGGCGTCTGGGGCCTGGAGAACGGCTATGCGCTGATGGCCGGCGGTGACGCCAAGGACATCGAGACGATCCAGCCGATCTTCGACGCGCTCAAGCCGGAGGGCGAGTTCGGCTGGGTGCACGCCGGCAAGGTCGGCGCCGGCCACTTCTCGAAGATGGTGCACAACGGCATCGAGTACGCCCTCATGCACTCCTACGCGGAGGGCTGGGAGCTTCTCAACAAGGTCGACATGGTCGACAACGTGACCGAGGTGTTCCGCTCCTGGCGCGAGGGCACCGTGATCCGCTCCTGGCTGCTCGACCTCCTGGTCGCGGCGCTGGACGACGAGCCGAACCTCGAAGGGATCCGCGGGTACGCCGAGGACTCCGGCGAGGGCCGCTGGACCGTCGAGGCCGCGATCGAGCACGCCGTCCCGATGAACGCCATCGCCGCGTCGCTGTTCGCGCGGTTCGCCTCCCGCCAGGACGACAGCCCGGCGATGAAGGCCGTCGCCGCGATGCGCAACCAGTTCGGGGGACACGCGATGCAGACGGACGCGCCGGCCACCACCGGCCAGGGCGATGGAACCCCGCCGACCACGGCGGACACCACCTCGGGCACGCCGGAGCAGACCGGCGCGGCCGAGTCCGCGAAGTCGGACTCGCCCGCGGGCGAGAGCTAGGTCGTCGTCCTCCTTGCACGTTTCCCATCTGTCCCTTCACAACTTCCGGTCGTACGGCGACGTCGAGGTCGCCCTGGGCCCTGGCGTCACCGCGTTCATCGGCCGGAACGGCCAGGGCAAGACGAACGTCGTCGAGGCGATCGACTACATCGCACGGCTGTCCTCGCACCGGGTCGCCGGCGACGGACCCCTGGTCCGCCACGGCACCGAGCAGGCAGTCGTCCGGGTTTCGGTGGTGCGCGACGAGCGCCAGGCTCTGCTCGAGATCGAGATCAACCCCGGCAGGTCCAACCGGGCCAGGATCAACAAGTCACCGCTGCCCCGGGCGCGCGAGATGCTCGGCATGGTCCGCACCGTCTTGTTCTCGCCCGAGGACCTGGCCCTGGTGAAGGGAGACCCGTCGGACCGCCGCCGGTTCCTCGACGACCTCCTGATCCTGCGCGCACCACGGTTCGCCGGGGTCCGCTCGGACTACGACCGGGTCCTCAAGCAACGCAACTCGCTGCTCAAGACCGCCGGCGCCGCCCGGCGCGGCTCGTCGAGCGCCGAGTCGGCACTCTCCACCCTGGGGGTGTGGGACTCACACCTCGCGCGCACCGGGGCGGAGCTGCTCGCGGCCCGGATCGCATTGGTCGAGGACCTGAAACCCCTCGTGGGAAAGGCATATGAGGCCGTCGCCCGAGGCGCCACCAGGTCCGACGCCACGATGACCTACAAGTCCTCGTTCGAGCTTCCCCAGCAGTCCCCGCAGCACGAGGGACGCATCCTCGATCGCAACGACCTCGCGCAGGCGATCCTGGTGGAGGTCGAGCGGCGGCGCACCGACGAGCTCGACCGGGGAATCAGCCTGGTCGGCCCACACCGGGACGAGCTGGCGCTGATGCTCGGCCCGCTGCCGGTGAAGGGGTACGCGAGCCATGGCGAGTCCTGGTCCTTCGCGCTCGCGCTTCGGCTCGCGTCGTACGACCTGCTCCGTGCCGGAGGCGACGACCCGATCCTGATCCTGGACGACGTGTTCGCCGAGCTCGACACCGAACGCCGTCAGCGACTGGCCGAGATGGTCGCCGACGCCGAGCAGGTGCTGGTGACCGCGGCGGTGCCGGCCGACGTCCCCGAGGCACTCATGGGCACCCGGTTCGACGTCGCGGACGGCGAGGTCACCAGTGCCTGACAAGAACGTGCCTGACGAGACCGAGACCTCCCGAGCACGACGACACCGGCCTCGAGCTCGCCCGAAGCATCGCCCGGTCGCTGGCCGGGAGCAACAAGCGGCCGGCACGCAAGCAGAGGTCCCGTCGCGTCCGGGGCAGCCGTCCCCGGCGTACCGACCCGGAGGCCTCGGGCGCGCATCCCGACGACCGCGACCCGCAGCTGCTCGACTCGACGATCGGCCGCCTGATCAACGAGCAGGGTTGGGACACCGACGTCCGGGTGCACGGGGTGTTCTCCCGGTGGGAGCACCTGGTCGGCGCCGAGGTCGCCCAGCACTGCCACCCCGAGTCATTCTCCGACGGGAAGCTGGTCGTGCGCACCGACTCCACCGCCTGGGCGACCCAGATGCGGCTGCTCGCGCCGACCGCGCTGCGCCGCCTGAACGAGGAGCTGGGCGACGGAACGGTCACCCTGATCGACGTCCAGGGCCCGTCCGGGCCGACCTGGCGCAAGGGCCGGCGATCGGTGCGCGACGGCAGGGGCCCCCGCGACACCTACGGCTGCATCCGGCCACAGCCGCCAGAGCCGATCTGCGGCGGCCCTGGACGTATGGGGAGTCATCGCCACCCCTGCGCGGCGCTGCTCGCCACCTTGTGAGGCCGGAAAACCACCCCTCACCCGTCGTGGGCCCCGGTTCCTGTGGATGGCAACCTCGAATTCGGGGCGTTACGGGGTACACTGGGCGTTGGGTCGTTCCCCACGTATGGACCTGCAGAGACGCCCTTCCGGGCCAGGTTCGGGATCGACCTTCGTCATGTCATCAGCTGTGTGCGGGCCGCGATCGGCGGCTCGGTCACCACGCGGCTCTGAGGATCGAAGAGGTAGCGCCTCGTGGCTCCAGAGGAAAGTTCCGCACAGCCCTCCAGCAACCCCGAAAGCAACCTCGAGACAGACCTCACCGCCAAGGAAGTGGCCGACGCCGCTGCTGCCCTGGCACCGGTCGGTTCCGGGCACGCCGTGGAGGAGGGCATGTACGACGCCTCCGCAATCCAGGTCCTCGAAGGCCTCGAGGCCGTGCGCAAACGGCCGGGCATGTACATCGGTTCCACCGGGGAACGCGGCCTGCACCACCTGGTGTGGGAGGTCGTGGACAACTCGGTCGACGAGTCGCTGGCCGGCTACTGCACCCGGGTCGAGGTCACCCTGTGCGCGGACGGTTCGGTCCGGGTCTCCGACAACGGGCGCGGCATCCCCACCGACGTGCACCCCGTCGAGGGCATCCCCGCCGTCACCATGGCGCTCACCATGCTGCACGCCGGCGGCAAGTTCGGTGGCGGTGGCTACAAGGTCTCCGGTGGACTGCACGGCGTCGGAGTCTCCGTCGTGAACGCGCTGAGCACCAAGCTCCAGGTCGACGTGAGGAACCGCGGCCACCACTGGCGACAGACGTTCACGTACGGCGAGCCCGACGGTCCCCTCGAGCAGCTAGAGGAGACCGACCAGACCGGGACCACGATCACGTTCTGGGCAAGCAAGGAGATCTTCGAGACCACGACGTACTCCCTGGAGACGATCACACATCGGATCCGGGAGATGGCCTTCCTCAACAAGGGCCTCGAGATGGTGGTCCGAGACGAGCGACCGCAGGCCGAGGAGATCGCGAACGCGGTCGCCGACGACACCATAGCGAACGAGATCGACCTCGACGCCGCCGATGACATCCAGTCCGACGGCCACGGCGCCCTGGAGCAGATCTTCAAGTACGACCGCGGCCTGATCGACTACGTCGAGCACCTCAACCGGCGCAAGGAGCATGCGCACCCGAGCATCATCTCGTTCGAGGCCGAGCAGCCGTCGACGAGCATGAGCCTCGAGATCGCGATGCAGTGGAACACCTCGTTCACCGAGTCGGTGCACACCTTCGCGAACACGATCAACACCCACGAGGGCGGCACCCACGAAGAGGGCTTCCGCGCCGCGCTGACGTCCCTGGTCAACATCTGGGGCGAGGAGTGGGGGCTGATCAAGAAGAAGGAGGACCGGGTCTCCGGCGACGACGTCCGCGAAGGCCTGACCGCGATCATCTCGATAAAGCTCGGTGACCCCCAGTTCGAGGGCCAGACCAAGACCAAGCTCGGCAACACCGAGGCCAAGGGCTTCGTGCAGCGGCTGGTCAACGAGGAGCTCGGCGAGTGGCTGGAGAAGAACCCGGCCGAGGGCAAGGACATCGTCCGCAAGGCGCAGGCGGCGGCCTCGGCCCGGATCGCTGCGCGCAAGGCTCGTGACCTGGCGCGCAACCGCAAGGGTCTCCTCGGTGGTGGTGGCCTCCCCGGCAAGCTGGCCGACTGCCAGTCGCGCAACCCCGCCGAGTGCGAGGTGTTCATCGTCGAGGGTGACTCCGCCGGTGGTTCCGCCAAGGGTGGGCGCGACCCGCGCATCCAGGCGATCCTGCCGATCCGGGGAAAGATCCTGAACGTGGAGAAGGCGCGCATCGACAAGGTGCTCGCGAACAACGAGGTGCAGGCGATCATCTCCGCACTCGGCACCGGCATCCACGAAGAGTTCGACATCGAGAAGGTGCGCTACCACAAGATCGTGATGATGGCTGACGCCGACGTCGACGGCCACCACATCCGGACCCTGCTTCTCACCCTGCTGTTCCGGTTCATGAAGCCTCTGATCGAGCACGGCTACGTCTACCTCGCCCAGCCACCGCTCTACCGGCTGCGCTGGAACAAGCCCCACGAGCACGAGTTCGTGTACTCCGACGCGGAGCGCGACGCCCTGCGTGACGCCGGGATCGCGGCGGGCAAGAAGCTGCCCAAGGACAACGCGATCCAGCGCTACAAGGGTCTCGGCGAGATGAACGCCGACGAGCTCTGGGACACCACGATGGATCCCGACAACAGGCTGCTGCTGCAGGTGACCCTCGAGGACGCCGCGCAGGCCGACGAGATGTTCACGGTGCTGATGGGCGAGGACGTCGAGCAGCGTCGCTCGTTCATCCAGCGGAACGCCAAAGACGTTCGCTTCCTCGACATCTGAGGCCCAGCCACCACGTCCGTCGTACGACGAAGAGAGATAGCCAGTGACTGACAACACCATCGAGTACGGCCAGCCGGGCAACAACGGCCGGATCGAGCCCGTCGAGCTCCAGGTCGAGATGCAGCGGTCGTACATCGACTACGCGATGACCGTCATCGTCGGCCGCGCCCTGCCCGACGTCCGCGACGGCCTCAAGCCGGTGCACCGGCGAGTGCTCTACGCGATGTACGACGGCGGCTACCGACCCGACCGCGGCTACTCGAAGTGTTCGCGCGTCGTCGGCGACGTGATGGGCCAGTACCACCCGCACGGTGACACCGCGATCTACGACACCCTGGTCCGCCTGGCGCAGCCCTGGGTGATGCGCGCGCCGCTGATCGACGGTCAGGGCAACTTCGGCTCGCCCGGAAACGACCCGGCGGCCGCGATGCGGTACACCGAGTCGAAGATGGCACCGCTGGCCCTCGAGATGGTTCGCGACATCGACGAGGAGACGGTCAACTTCCAGCCGAACTACGACGGTCGCTCCTCGGAGCCGGTGATCCTGCCGGCACGGTTCCCGAACCTGCTCGTCAACGGCTCCGCCGGCATCGCGGTCGGGATGGCCACCAACATCCCGCCGCACAACCTGCGGGAGATCGCGGCGGGAGCACAATGGGCGCTCGAGCACCCCGACGCCACGCGTGAGGAGCTGCTCCGCGCGCTGCTCGAGCGGGTAAAGGGCCCCGACTTCCCGATGGGCGCGCTGATCGTCGGCCAGCAGGGCATCGAGCAGATGTACCGCACCGGCCGCGGCTCGGTCACCATGCGCGCCATCGTCGACATCGACGAGGACAGCAAGGGCCGCACCATGCTCTCGATCACCGAGCTGCCCTACCAGGTGAACCCCGACAACCTGGCCCTCAAGATCGCCGAGCTCGCCGACTCCGGCAAGATCCAGGGGATCGCGGACGTCCGCGACGACTCCTCCTCGCGCACCGGCCAGCGGCTGGTGGTCGTGCTCAAGCGCGACGCGGTCGCGCGGGTGGTGCTCAACAACCTGTTCAAGCACACCGAGCTGCAGAGCAACTTCTCGGCGAACATGCTGGCCCTGGTCGACGGGGTGCCGCGCACACTGACCCTCGACCAGTTCGTCTCGCACTGGGTGACCCACCAGGTCGAGGTCATCCAGCGACGTACCCGCTTCCGCCTGCGCCGGGCCGAGGAGCAGGCCCACATCTACCGGGGGCTGGTCAAGGCGCTCGACGCGCTCGACGAGGTCATCTCGCTGATCCGCCGCAGCCCCGACGTGGACGAGGCCCGCACCGGTCTGATGGACCTGCTGGACATCGACGAGCTCCAGGCGCAGGCCATCCTCGACATGCAGCTGCGTCGCCTCGCCGCCCTCGAGCGGCAGAAGATCATGGACAACCTGGCCAAGCTCGAGGCGGAGATCGCCGACCTCGAGGACATCCTCGCCAACGAGGCCCGTCAGCGGCGGATCATCTCGGACGAGCTCGCCGCGATCGTCGAGAAGTTCGGCAACGACCGCCGCAGCCAGATCATCCCGGCCGACGGTGACCTGTCCATGGAGGACCTCATTCCCAACGAGGACCTGGTCGTCACGATCACCCGGGGCGGCTACGCAAAGCGCACCCGCGCGGACCTCTACCGCACCCAGAAGCGGGGCGGCAAGGGTGTGCGCGGCGCGACGCTGAAGGGCGACGACGTCGTCGAACACTTCATGGCGACGAGCAACCACAACTGGCTGCTGTTCTTCACCACTGCGGGGCGGGTCTACCGGACCAAGGCCTACAACCTGCCCGAGGCGTCCCGTGACGCCAAGGGCGGTCACGTGGCAGGTCTGCTCTCCTTCCAGCCGGACGAGAAGATCGCCCAGGTGCTGGCCATCCGTGACTACGACCAGGAGCCGTACCTCGTCCTCGCCACCCGCAACGGGCTGGTCAAGAAGACCCGGCTCGGCGACTACAACAGCCCCCGGCAGGCGGGTGTCATCGCCATCAACTTCCGCGAGGACGACGACGAGCTGATCGGCGCCGAGCTGGCCAACGCGGACGACAACATCCTCCTGGTCTCACGGAAGGGCCAGGCGATCCGGTTCCGCGCCGACGACTCCCAGCTCCGCCCGATGGGCCGCGCCACCTCCGGTGTGACCGGTATGAAGTTCCGCGACGGGGACGAGCTGCTGTCGATGTCGGTGATCCGTGCCGAGCAGGTCGCTGCCGAAGCGGCTGCCGAGCAGGCAGCGCAGGCGACCGATGAGCCCGGGCTGCCCGGGGTCAAGGAGCAGTACGTCTTCACGATCACCGACGGTGGTTTCGCCAAGCGCAGCCGGATCTCCGACTACCGACTGCAGAGCCGTGGCGGCATCGGGATCAAGGCCATGAAGCAGGACGACGATCGCGGCAACCTGGTGGGCGCATTCATCGTGGTCGAGGGTGACGAGGTGCTCTGCATCAAGCAGTCCGGCCAGGTGACCCGCAGTGCCATCGACGAGAACCTGCGTCCCACCGGTCGAGACACCAAGGGTGTGAAGTTCGTTGGCGTCAGCAACGGTGACAGTGTCGCCGTGGTCGCGCGTAGCGTCGAGCGGGCAGCGGAAATCGACGAGGCCGTCGAAGTGGCGGCCGATGCAGCCGAGGACGCGGTCAATTCGCCCGACGGTGCAACAATCGAGGATGATGGTGTCGAGGCAGATGGGGTACCTAGCACCGAGACACCATTCGCTGACGTAGATGATGCCGACTCGGAGACCGAGGAGTCCTGATGGCTGACCGTCGTACCGACGACTCACCGCTCGCGCCGCGGCGCACGCTGAGCGGCCCGGCCCCACGCGACGAGCAGGGCACGGCCAAGCGTCCCCTCTCGGAGCGCGTGTCCGCGGCGATCTCGTCGGCTGGAAGCGCCGTGTCGTCCTCTGCGTCACGCTCGGGAGGCAGTACGACGGGCACGAGTACGACGGGCACGGGTACGACGGGCGGGGGCCGTGCCGCAGGACGAAGCACGGTGTCGCCGGGCGCCCGCAGCTCGAGCGCGGCCCCGACCCGCCCCCGGGGAACCCGCAGGGCACGCCTGCGACTGACCCACGTCGACCCGTGGTCGGTGATGAAGACTGCCTTCCTGCTCTCGATCGCCTTCGGCATCGTGACCGTGATCGCGGTCGCGGTCGTGTGGTCCGTGCTCGGTGCAGCCGGCGTATGGGACTCGATCAACCGGACCGTCCAGGATGTCCTCGGTGGTGACTCGGGAAGCACGTTCGACGTGGAGGACTACGTCGGCACGAGCCGGGTGATGGGCTTCACGATGATCGTGGCCGTCGTGGACGTCATACTCATCACCGCGATCGCCACCCTCGGTGCCTTTCTGTACAACCTCGCCGCGGCCCTGCTCGGCGGCGTCGAGGTGACGTTGGCCGAGGACGACCGCTGACCGATCCTCGGTTTGGGCGGCGCCGACGCGATGGGGTAATCTTCCCCGGCGGCAACACTGCAATGTCGGCGCGGCATCGCCGCAGCATCTGTCGCACCCGGGCCTATAGCTCAGACGGTTAGAGCGCTTCCCTGATAAGGAAGAGGTCAGAGGTTCAAGTCCTCTTAGGCCCACCACCATCTTCGCGAGAGCATACGAAGGGATCCACCATGAAGAAGCTACTTCTCGTTGTCCTTGCCGCCGCGGCGGCCGCCTTCGCGAGCAAGAAGGTCAAGGCGAGCCAGCACGAGCAGGCCCTGTGGGCCGAGGCGACCGACACCGTCGACAAGGCCTGACACCTTCGCCGCGGCGACGCGGTTGAGGGGCCATGGCGCAATTGGTAGCGCACCTGCTTTGCAAGCAGGGGGTTAGGGGTTCGAGTCCCCTTGGCTCCACCCCAGGTCAGAGCCCCTTTTCCATTCTGGAAGCGGGGCTCTTTCGTCCCCGTACCCCAGAAATGTACGGCAGTGGATCTCACGCCGACCCCTCTCTGAGCTGGCTCCCGAGCCGCTTCACCGCTTCCTGCCTCGACGCCGAAGACACCTTCGAGTAGATGTCCATCGTCACGGCGATCTGCATGTGGCGCAGGATCGCCACCGCCACGCGGGGGTGCACATCGAGGGCCACCAGGAGTGTGGCACTCGTCCGCCGAGCCGTGTCGTCAGAACCAGCCCGGACCCAGCCCGGGCCTCCCCGCGGCGGGTCGCCATCGAGCCTCGGTGACCCGGCGTTGCTCCAAAGCTTGGACGCAGATGTCCGGCAGTGGGAGCGGAGCGTCCGAGGTCGCCCTGATCGACCAGGGAACACCTCACGCCCAGCTTGGCTGAGCATCAACCTGCTGGAGATGCCCAGCCCGAGGCCGGCGAGTCCCGACCTTTCGCCGCACCAGTTTCCCCGCTCAACGAGCCGAGCGGACTCGGGGCGACCCTTGCGAGCGGGCTCACCTGGCGCCGCAGGCTTGACCTGATCTGGGCTCCCAGGTTTCGCCGAGATGACCGGTAGGGGTCCGACTCCGAAACCCTCAAGTTGGGCTATGGCGAACGGTCCGCGAGAGGAGCACCGTCGACGGAAGACGGCAAGAAGTACGAGTCGTCGATGCTTCGGTGTCAGGACGCATCATGCGCAGCTTGACTGAGTTCGTCAGAACACATCCCATCGCTGCCTTTGTGGTCCTGGCTTATGCGTTGTCGTGGACCCTTGTCCCGTTCGGCGGCCTCCTTGGCTCTGGTCCGTTCCTGGCCGCGCTGGCTGTGTTGTGGATGCTGGAAGGTCGCTCCGGCATGACGGCACTGATACGGCGCATGGTGCAGTGGCGGGTTGGTTGGGGATGGTGGGCCTTAGCGGTCCTGGTGCCAGCGGGTGCCGCCGGGCTGGCGGCGGTACTGACGGTCGCGCTTGGTGCTCCAGAGCCGACAGGCGCCCAACTCGCAGCCTGGACCGAGATTCCATTCACCTTTGCACTGTTCCTCATCATTCCGCTGTTCGGGCCCTGGGAGGAGCCTGGGTTCCGAGGGTTCGCCCTGTCGCGGCTCAGGGAGCAGCACTCGTCCCTGACGGCAGCCCTCCTCGTGGGTGTGATCCACGTCGGCTTCCACATCCCCCTGTTCTTCACCGGCGACATCCCACTCTCCGATGTGGTCTTCGTCATGGCGGCCAGCGTCGTGTTCGCCTGGCTGGTGATCGGTAGCGGAGGAAGCGTGTTGGTGGCAATGGTGATGCACGCCGTCAACAACGCGGTTTCCGGCGAGTTTGTCTCCCCGCTCTTCTCGGGCAATGACGCCGAGCTGCTGGGATGGGTCAGAGCGCTGCTGTGGTGTGCGGTCGCGCTGGTCGTGATTGCCCTCGCCGGGCAGGGATTCAGAGCTGATCCAGAGGAAGAGACGCACGTGTCGCAGTCAGCGCCGACCTGAGCAGTACTCTTCGCGCCGCGCATCGTGGCGATTCCCAAGGTGACCATGCTGTCGATGCCAAGAGGTCTACGGTGTCGCCATGACGAACAGCGACTACCCGTGGGAACCCCCCCTCGCCGGCACCGAGACCGAGCACCTCGTCGGTGCGCTCGGCCGCCTGCGCACGACCTTCCGATGGAAGGCCGACGACCTCGACGCGGCCGGGCTGCAGAGCCGTATCGGTGCCTCCTCGGTGACCCTCGGTGGCCTGCTCAAGCATCTCGCCGTCCAGGAGGACTACGCCTTCAGCACCAAGCTGAGCGGAGAACCGCTCGGCGCGCCGTGGGATGCCACCGACTGGGCCGGCGATAACGACTGGGAGTTCACCTCCGCCGCCAACGACACCCCCGAACAGCTCTACGCGCTCTGGGACGGCGCCGTCGAACGGTCCCGCGTGAGGCTCGACGCGGCCTTGGCCGACGGCGGACTCGACCAGCTGGTCCACGTCTCCTCACCGGACGGTCGCCATGCCAGCCTGCGCCGGCTCCTCTGCGACCTGATCGAGGAGTACGGCCGGCACACCGGGCACGCCGACCTGCTCCGCGAGGCCGTGGACGGTCTGGTCGGTGAGGACCCTCCGGCTGGATGGCACGTATGAGCTCACAGCCGCCGACTCCGTCCGGTGCGTACGACTGCGAGGATCGGCGGGTGAACCTCACCGGAGAACTCCTGGAGCGAGCAGCCCGCGCAACGCCCGCGGCGGTCGAGGATCGCGGAAGTGGGTGGTGGCTTCGTCACACCGACGGCAACGCATGGTGGTCGGGCGCGGTACTGGCGCATAACGGCTCGGACGACGGCCGCCTCGACGAGCGCATCGAGGCCGCCGAGCACTTCTACGCCCAGCGCGACGCCCCGGCGCGGTTCCAGGTCTGCCCCGGGTGCCCGCAGGACCTCGACCGCATGCTCGCCGATCGCGGCTACCGGTGGGACGCCCCGATCTCGCTGCAGACGATGGACGTCGCGGAACCGGTCGAGGCGCGGGCGGCGCCCGGACTGGACGTACGCGTTGGCTCCGGGCCAGACCCGGGATGGCTGGCGGGGCTTGCGATGACCGGCGGGCCTGGGACGCTCGTCGAGCACGACACCCGGCTTCTCAACCGTGTCGGCCTGCGCAGCGCGTATGTCACCGTGTTCGCCCACGGGGGGCCGGTCGCGATCGGCCGGGCAGTCGCCGACGACGGCTTCACCGGTGTCTTCGCCATGGCCACCGCGCCCGGGGCTCGCAGGCGAGGTGCCGCCCGGCTGGTGCTTTCGGCGATCGCACGCTGGGCATGCGAGCAGGACGCGCCGCGGCTCTACCTCCAGGTCGAGCGGTCGAACACCGCCGCGTGCCGCCTATACGCGGCCGCCGGGTTCACCGAGGTCTCGACGTACCACTACCGAGTCAGGGACCTGCACGCTCCCGGCTGATTCTCTGTCAGTCGCGGTCCGCGACCCGGCGCTCCAGTTCGCCGAGGTAGTCCGCAACCACTCCAGAGGTGCCGGCAGGCGACGTGCGCGCTGTGGAGGCACCTGGCACGGCGCCCTTCGGGTTGTAACAAACTGCGTACGCCTCAAGGTCTGAGCCTTGGTCGGTCGAATCGGCGAAGGCTGAAACCGCCCAGGTGCCCTGCCCCAGGGGACGACTGTCGACGAGGAACCCGGTTTCGGTCCAGTCCGACCTTCCGCCACCGGTCAGCATGGTGCCCGTCGGGCACGTGGCGAATGCAGAGATCAGGTCGTCGGTCCCGTCCTCGTCCACATCAACCCATGCGCCTTCCGCGTAAACAAACCCAGTCTTACCGCGAGCGAGCGCAAACGACTCGCTGCTCAGCCCGTCCAGCTTGTCTGCGTTCAGGTTGGCAACCTTGACGCTTCGGTTGACCTTCAGCGACGGAGTTCCGCTCTTGGACTTCAGGGAGAGCGCAGTCCCGTTCTTGTTGCTGAGAACGGTGCTGGCCCCCGCTGCGTTGGACTTGCCCAACAGGAAGGTTCCACCTGTCGCGGCGTAGGCGCTTCCACTTCCGAGCACGAGTGCCACGACTGCACCTGCGGCAAAGCTTGTCTTCCGAGAGATGAGCATGACGGGTCCCCCTTGTGAACGCGATGAGTCTGTGGACGGACTGGTTCGACGCAAACCACCGAGTAGAAAAAACATAAGCCACTCGACTGAACCGCGAGGCGAAATGTCAGACAAAGGTGGTTCTTCCCCGAGTGCCCGGGCTTACTGCTCGCTGAGATTTGGTGAAGTACATACTTCGTGAGGTATCCTCACGATATGGCAGAGCAGGGGAAGTGCACTGAGGCGCTCGACCAGGTGCTCGAGCTCGCCGTGCTCCTCAACGAGGACATGACGAGGGCGTTGGCCAGGGAAGGGTTGACCGCCTCGCGCACGCATCTGCTCTGGGAGCTGCTCCACCGCGGTCCGTCGACCCAGCGGGTGCTGGCCGAGGCGCTCAGGGTGAGCGCCCGCAACATCACGGGGCTGGTCGACGGACTAGTCGAGACCGGGTTCGTCACGAGGGAGCCCCACCCCACCGACCGGCGCGCCACGCTGGTGACCTTGACCGGACATGGGGCGGCCGTCATGGCCGAGATGAAGGTGGGGCACCAGGAGTTCGCCCAGCTGCTCTTCGGTGACATGTCTGCCCGGCAGCTCGACGGTTTCACGAAGGGCCTCGTCACGGTGCTGTCCAAGATGCGCAGTCTGGTCACGACGGAGGCGGAGAGCCATGTCTGACCTGCGGCGGTCCGCGTCCTTCGTGAGGCACGCGGTGGTCTTCGAGCTCAACATCTACAAGAGCCTGCTCCGCTGGGTGTTCCGTCGCCCCAGCATCCCCGAGGGGACTGAGCCGGTGCGCTACGCGCAGACCGTCACGCCGGTCATGTGGTTGTGGATCTTCGCGTCGGCGATGGAGGTGCCCCTGATCCACGTCCTCGTCCCCTGGGAAACCGTCCGGATCATCGGCCTGGTGATCGGCGTCTGGGGCCTGCTGTGGATGCTCGGCGTGCTCGGCGGTCTCAACTCCTACCCTCACCTGATCGGCGAAAAGGTGCTGCGCGTCCGCAACGGCGCAATGCATGACATCCACGTCCCCTGGGCCGCGATCGACACGATCACCTTTCACGACCGCGACCTCGACTCGTCGATGTGGACGCTCCAGCCCCGCGAGACACCACGTGGCACCGATCTCCAGGTGGGGGTGTCCGGGCGGGTGAACGTGCACGCGGTGCTGCATCGGCCGATCACGGTGCGGACTCGGAAGGGCGACGTGCAGATCGCCGAGATCAGCTTCTGGACCGACGACCCCCGCCAGTTCGTCGCCCGGGCACGCCGCCTCCTGAACCCTGAGCATCGCTCAGCCTGACCGCTCGTACTGCGTGCGGTCGCTGCGGGATCGTCGATCAGGTGCTCCTTGTTCCGATGACGACCGTGGCGTGCAGCTCGTCGGAACTCGCCACCCGCGGGATCAGCCCGCTGTGGGCGAAGCTTTCGACGGTGTGCGGCGCCTGGCGCTCGCTGGTCTCGACCAGTAGGTGGCCACCCGGTGCCAGCCACAGGTGCGCAGATGCGGCCACCCGCCGCTGGACGTCGAGCCCGTCGGCGCCACCGTCGAGCGCCACCCGCGCCTCATACAGGCGAGCCTCCGGGGGCATCATCCCGATCGCCTCGCTGGGTACGTAGGGCGAATTGGCAACCAGGATGTCGACCCGGCCCCGAAGCGTGGCGGGTAGCGGCTCGTACAGGTCGCCCTTGAACACCTCACCGCGGCCGGTGAGGTTGCGGCGGGCGCACCGCACCGCGGCGGGGTCTATGTCGGCGGCATACAGCTCGATCCGGTCCAGGGTCGCCGCCACTGCGGCGCCCACCGCTCCCGAGCCGCAGCACAGGTCAACCACGACGGCCCGCGGCCGGGCCAGGGCGGCGGCCTGGAGTACGAGGTGCTCGGTGCGGCGGCGGGGTACGAAGACCCCAGGGTCCACAGCTATCCGCATGCCGCAGAAGTCCGCCCAGCCGAGGACATGCTCGAGGGGAACACCGCCTGTGCGCCGGTCGAGCATGGCGGCGAGCTCGTCCGACGTACTCGCCGCGGAAGTGAGCAGTCGTGCCTCGTCCTCGGCGAAGACACAGCCGGCGGCCCGAAGCCTGGTGACGACGACGGACCGGGGGAGAGGTGACGTGGAAGCCGACACGGATACCTTTCGGAACGCAAGGGTCTGACCGGTTTACCCGGACTCCAGCTGGTCGAGCAATTCGATGATGCCGTTCGCCACCCCTGCGGGGTCGTGCAGCATGTGCAGGTGGCCTCCGCCGAGCATTGCGACAGGCCACTCATGGTGTCGGGCCAGGTCCACCTCCTCTGCGTACGTGTCGCCGAAGGCGAGGTACCCGCACCGGTTGTCGGCCCAGCCTGACGGCACCTGGACGGTGGACCGGAAGTAGGACAGCGGCAAGCGGATTTCCTCGGCCTCGACTCGTCTGCGCCAGTACGGATCCGGGAGCAGCCGCTCGAGGTCAGCCTCTCCCCACCACTCGGTCCACGGCGGCAGCAGCCCCTCGTCGTCGGCGAGCCCGGTCAGGAACTCGAAGAACTGCGGCGGGGCCAGGCGGGTAGCGCCCGCAGACATCGGCAAGGCCGCGTCCACGAACACGGTTGCCACAGGCCCTATGGCGTCAGCAAGGGCCGGGGCGTACAACCCGGCGTTGCTATGTGGGACCAGGGCCACGTCGTCGCGCGGCAGCCCGGAAAGGAACCCGCGCATGACGTCATCAGGGTCTCGGAGTCCGCGCGGCAGCCCCACAACCGTGGCGCGCCAGCCCATCACGCGAAGCGCCTCAGCGACCGGCTCCCAGGCAACGGCCGCGAGCAGGGGGCTGGGTAGCAAGCCGATCGTCCGAGGCATGCGCCCACGCTAGGTCACCGTCGCGAACGAGGGGGCGCTGCGGAGAGAGCTCGAGGCTCGAGCGACTACGGGTTCACCCAGGACGACGTCGACCAGGGGATGCGGTTCACCGGCCTGGACACCAATGGTCTCGTCCTTCAGTTCCGCGACGATCGCGACCGTCCTGGGGGCGAGCACATGGTCGGGGGTGGCGACCTCCACCGACGGGACTCTTGCACCGCAGCGCGCAGCGACTTCATCCCTGAACGTAGGCTGATCCGCGTGCTTCGCGTCATGTTCTCGCCCCGGATGGTCGCCCTGCACCTGCTGGGCCTGGTGGCGGTGACGGTGGCCGGCTGGCTCGGCTTCTGGCAGTACGACGCCTGGCAGACGCGTCGCGAGGCAGAGGCCACCGATCTCGCCCAGGTCGCCCCGCAGCCCCTGGGCCGGGTGCTGTCGCCGGACGAGCCGTTCCCCGGAGATTCGGTCGGCCGACCGGTGGAGTTCCGGGGCGTCTGGGTGAGCGGATCGACGCTCTACGTATCGGACCGGGAGCACGACGGCGAGAACGGCTACTGGGTGGTGACGCCGGTCGCCGTGTGTACCTCCACCTGCGCCCCGGACAACCCCGCCATGCTCGTCGTACGCGGCTGGACCCCGGAGCCGCGATCCGGGGACGCCGTTCCCCCCGGTGAGGTCGAGCTCACCGGATGGCTGCAGCCGTCCGAGGGCTCCGGCCGACCGGACCCCGACCCCGAAGACGACGTCCTGCCGGAGGTCCGCATCGCCGGCGTGATCCAGCACGTCGACCAGGACCTGTACGGCGGCTTCGTGATCTCCGACAACGCGACGACCGGTCTCGCTCCGGTGACGCCCGACTCGCTTCCGGAACCACAGAGGTTCACCGCCCTGCGGAACCTGCTCTACGCGCTCGAGTGGTGGGTCTTCGGTGCCTTCGCGGCCTTCGTCTGGTGGCGCTGGTGCTCCGACGAGATGAGGGGTGCGCGGTCGACCCCGTCAGCCTCGACCACCGGCTCGGACCAGGACGACGCTGAGGTAGCGTCGAGCCCGTGAAAGCCGCGCTCACTCCCTACCGGATCATGGCCACCATCGTCGGGGTCCTGCTGGTCATCCTGTGCCTCATCGGACTGCCCCTGCACTGGGGCCATCTACTGCACGAGGACCTGTTCCCCAAGGGTGGCAGCGCGGAGACGCTCGGCGCGAACATCTCCGCGACGCTCGGCGTCGCGCACGGCTGGCTCTACATGATCTTCCTGATCGCGGCGTTCGTGCTGTCCCGCAAGGCCTCGTGGGACCTGAGGTTCACCATCGTCACGCTGGCGTGTGGCACCATCCCGATCCTGTCGTTCTGGGCAGAGCACCGCGCCACCACGCAGGTCCGGGCCCAGCTCGCTGAGCAGGAGCCGGCGGCGGCATGAGCCCACCGCGCACCGCCCTCGTCCTCGGTGGCGGCGGCGTGCTCGGCGCGGTCGAGGTCGGCATGCTTCGTGCCCTCTTCGAGGCAGACATCCACGCGGACCTGATCCTGGGCACCTCGGTGGGTGCGCTGAACGGTGCCCTCGTCGCGGCCGACCCGTCGCCGGGGGTGATCGAGCGGCTCGTCGCGCTCTGGGAGAGCGCCGTCGGCGGCAAGGACGTGTACGGCGACGGCGCCGTACGGCAGGTGACCCGCGCCGTCCGGACAGGCACACACCTTCATTCGTCGAAGCCGCTGCGTCAACGGCTGCACCAGGAGCTCGGCGACCTGACCTTCGAGGAGATGCGGATCCCGTTCCAGTGTTGCGCCGCGAACATCGAACGCGCCGCCGAGCACTGGTTCACCGAGGGTCGGGTGGTCGACGCCGTGATGGCATCCGCGGCCGTGCCGGGACTGCTCCGGCCCGCACGGGTTGGTGGTGAGCACTTCCTGGACGGCGGCATCGTCAACTCGATCCCCGTCGGACGGGCCGTCGAGTGCGGTGCGGACCGGATCTTCGTGTTGCAGGTCGGCCGCGTGGACCGGCCCCTGACCGTGCCCCGGAAACCATGGGAGGTCGCCCGCGTCTCCTTCGAGATCGCCCGCCGGCACCGGTTCATCCGGGAGATGGCGGCGGTTCCGAAGCAGGTCACGGCTCACGTGCTGCCGACCGGTGGCGGCTCCGCGAAGGACGACTCGCTGCTGGCCTACCGCGACTTCGGCGCTGTCCAGGGACGGATCGATGCTGCCTACGAGGCATCGGTCCGGTACCTCGAGGAGCACCTGGAATGAGGGCGCTGTTCCGGCGAGTGGTCCTCGCGCCCGCGGTCATCGTGGTCACCGTGTTGCTGCTCACCACGGTGCCGATCTGGCTCATCGTCGCGGCCGTGCTGTCCCCGCTGTTCCCCGGCCGGATGCGGCCGCTGCGGCTGCTGTGGCTGGTGATCATGCACCTCGTGCTGGAGAGCATCATGCTCGTCGAGCTGTTCGGGCTCTGGATCGCCTCTGGCTTCGGCTACTTCATCCGTCGGCCATGGTTCGAACGCGTGCATTACGACATCGCGCAGACCTACCTGATCATCTTCTTCCGCGAGGCCCGCCGGGTGCTGCGGCTGAAGATCGTCACCCAGGGGCCGAGCCCGGACGCGTTCCCGGGGGAGCCGCTGCTGGTCTGCTGCAGGCACGCCGGCCCCGGTGACTCGTTCACGCTGATGTATGCGCTGATGCACTGGTACGGACGCGAGCCCCGCGTGGTTCTCAAGGACACCCTCGCCTGGGACCCCGCCATCGACGTGATTCTCAACCGGGTGCCGAGCCGGTTCATCTCGCCGAACCCGAAGGCCGGGGACGACCTGGAGACCCAGATCGGTGAGCTGGCACGCAACCTCGACGAGAACGACGCGTTCGTGATCTTTCCCGAGGGCGGGAACTTCACCCCGGAGCGGCGCACCCGCGCGATCGTGAAGCTGCGCCGGCTCGGGCTGGAGGCGATGGCGCGCCGGGCGGAGAACATGGAGAACGTGCTGGCCCCGCGGCCGGGTGGTCTGATCGCGGCGCTCGACGCAGCTCCGGATGCGGACATCGTCCTGGTGGCGCACACCGGCCTCGACCACATGTTGACGGTCGGTGACGTCTGGCGCGAGCTCCCGATGGACAAGCAGATCATCATGCGCTGGTGGCGCGTGCCCCGTAACGAGATACCGGACGGGCGCGACGACCGCATCGACTGGTTGTTCTCCCGCTGGGAGGAGATCGATCGATGGATCGCCGAGCACCGTCCGGTGGACCTGGCGCCCCGAAGGTCGACGCGGAAGTCTTCCCGCGGGACCGGGGTGGGATGACCGGTCCTACTTGTCCTTGAGGTCGACCTCCTCGACCGGGTTGTCCGGTGTGGTGGCCGTGTGCGGCGTCTCCGCGGCGTCGGACGCCGCCTCGTCCGGTGCGGAGGCGCCCTCGTCGTGCGAGGTGACCCCGGCCCCGGTCGCTGCAGCGGCGGCGGTCGCCGTGGGGGTCTCGTCGGTCATCGTCGAGGCCGGACGCGCGGGCGGCGTCGACGCGGGTGTGGGCTGGTAGGACGACTGCCACGCGGTGGTCGCCTCCCGGTCCGAGAGCTTCTTGGCGACGAGTGCCGCGATGCCGCCGAGACCGAGCACGATCAGCAGCTTGCGCAGGCGGTGCTTCTTCTTCCTCGGAGCTTCGACCTCACCCTTCAGCGCGGCAGCGGTGGCAGCGCTCCGCTTCTTAGCCTCGGCCCGGGCTTCCTCGGTTGCCTCGCTCGCGGCGGCGATCGCCGCGGTGATCACCGGCAGCACCTCGTTGGTGAGCTTGTCCTTCGCGTCCGACAGGGCCGGCCCGGCCTTGCCGCGTGCCTCCGCCACCATGGGGGCGGCCTTCTCCCTGGCTTCGGCGATCATGGGGGCGGCCTTCTCCCGGGCAGTCTCGACGTGGGGAGCCAGCCTGTCGGCGAGCCCGGTGGCGTGGTCACGCATGTTCTTCGACTTCGACTTCGACTTCAACATCGTCGAGGTGTCCTCTCATTCGTTTGCTCACGGAAGGTCATGCCCTCATCTGTCCTGATCATGCCCGGATCGTGATCCTAATCAAACCCTTGGCCGCCAGGTTTGGTCGCCGTGGGAAGATCTGAGGGAATCTTGGACACGAAACCGAAAGGCAGCGAGATGGCGGCCGAAGAAACGTACGCAACGTTGAAGACAAACCGTGGCGACATCGTCGTACACCTGTTCCCGAACCACGCACCGACGACCGTCGAGAACTTCGTCGGCCTCGCCGAGGGGACCAAGGAGTACGTCGACCCGCAGAGCGGTCAGAGCACGACCGGCAAGTTCTACGACGGTCTGGGCTTCCACCGGGTCATCGACGGCTTCATGATCCAGGGTGGCTGCCCGCTCGGAACCGGCACCGGCGGTCCCGGCTACCAGTTCAAGGACGAGTTCCACCCCGAGCTGTCGTTCAACAAGCCGTACCTCCTGGCGATGGCCAACGCGGGCCCGGGCACCAACGGCTCGCAGTTCTTCATCACTGTCGGTCAGACCCCGCACCTCAACAACCGACACACGATCTTCGGCGAGGTCGAGGACGCCTCCAGCCAGAAGGTGGTCGACGAGATCGCGACCACCAAGACCGGCCCCGGCGACCGGCCGGCCGACCCGGTAGTCATCGAGTCCGTCGAAGTGGAACGCCGCTGAGCACACCAGATGTGCCCCCGACTGGAGCGTCCTCTACGGGCGCTCCAGTCTGCTACCGGCACAAGGACCGCGAGACCCACATCCGCTGCCAGCGCTGTGGGAACCCGATCTGCCCCGACTGCATGCGGTCGGCCGCAGTCGGGTTCCACTGCCCCTCGTGCGTGAGCGAGGGCGCGAAGTCCACCCGATCCGGCCGGGCGGCGTACGGCGGCCAGGTGTCCACGAACCCCGCCCTCACGTCACAGATCCTGATCGGCATCAACGCCCTGGTGTGGCTGCTGATCACCGCGACCGGTGGTGCGGCCAGTCCATGGGTCGACCGGCTCGCCCTGATCCCCGACAGCGCTATCTTCCGGCTGCCGGACGGGAGCCTGCTCCCGGTCGACGGTGTCGCGGACGGCGCCTACTGGCAGCTGGTCACCTCGATGTTCACCCACGTCGACCTCCTGCACATCGGGTTCAACATGCTGGCGCTGTGGTTCCTCGGCCCGCAGCTCGAGGCGGCCATCGGTCGCGTCAGGTTCCTCGCGCTCTACTTCCTGTCCGGACTGGTGGGCAGCGCGTTCGTCTACTGGCTGAGCCCCGAGCACAGCTCGACCGTCGGCGCATCGGGCGCGATCTTCGGCCTGATGGGGGCGCTGCTGGTCATCGCGATCAAGGTCGGCGCCGACTTCAGCCCGATCTTGATGTGGCTGGGTCTCAACGTGGTGCTCACCTTCGTCGGCCGCGGCTTCATCTCCTGGCAGGGCCACCTCGGCGGCCTCGTCGGCGGTGTCCTGATCGCGTTCGTGATCGCCTACTCCCCGCGTAAACAGCGGCCGCTGTGGCAGGGGATCGGCCTCGGTGCGCTCGCCGTACTCGTCCTGGTTGCGCTCGTCGCGCGCACCCTCGCCCTCGCCTGAGACGAGGCGTGGGGCGGGCCGAGGCACCACGCGCACCCGGTCCTGGGTGTGAGTCGGTCGGGTTGGCATGCCAGCAGCCGTCCGAGATATCCACACTGGGGATAAGTCCTGTGGATGAAACTACAGCCGTGTGATTTCTTTCCACGGGACCGTCCACAGGCTGTGGACAACACGAAAAACCGGTGTCGCACCCCCTTGCGCGGGCACGACACCGGGCAGGTGAAGGTGTGGCGGGTTACTCCCAGCGGGTCGCGAACATGAAGCCGACCGCCATGAAGCCGATGCCGACCACGAGGTTGTACTGCTCGAGGTTGCGGATCACCGGGATCGACGTGCCGGAGCCGGCGACGTAGTAGACCACGATCCAGATCAGTCCGATGATGAAGCAGCCGAGCATCCCGACCACCACACCGCGGCCACGGCCGAGCGGGGTCGAGGGGTGCGCGGCGACGGACAGACCGAGGAAGAGCAGGCCGAAGCCGATCAGGAAGTTCCAGCGCCCGAGGTCTCCCATCCAGGTCAGCTTGTCCCCGTCCTGGGCGACGTTGATGTAGACCGCCATCCAGGCGATCCCGATCGCGGCCAACAGTGCGGCGAGGCCGGTGCGGACGATGGAGGTGGCCGGCCCCTGGTCGCGGGAAGGCAGACCCTTGGATGCGCTACCGCGGGTCTTGTTGCGGCTCGAGTCGGACACTGGTTCTCCTCGGTACTTCGTTTCTGGTCGTCGGCTAGCGTAGTCGCCGTAAGTCTTCCCCATGAAAGCGCATCCAAGATGGTTCACACGCGATGAGCGAGCAGGAGAACGGCCACCGTGCCTCGCCGCTGAGCCGCGAGTCATGGAGGCGACGTGTGCAGGCCGCCCTGGCGCTCCGGGCGCGGACCCGCGGGAACCGTTCGATGGGGTGGCGGCTGCTGGCCCCGCTGGTGTTCCTGCTCGCCGGTGCGCTGTTCATCACCAGCGGCGTCAACGCCGACGGAACCGACCTACGTGCGGGCAGGTACGCCGACCTCGGCAGCCTGCTCAGCCAGCAGAAGGCGGAGACCGACCAGCGCCGGGCCGAGGCGAGACGGCTGACCGAAGAGGTGAACCGGCTCTCCGCGCAGGTGGGTGACACCAGCGCGCAGGAGGAGCAGGCGAAGGCGGAGGCTCTCCGCGCACCTGCCGGCCTGGTCCCCGTGAAGGGGCCGGGGCTGACCATCACCCTCGACGATGCCCCCGAGGAGGTCGCGGAGGCCGCCGAGGACGGCGACGCGAACAAGTTCGTGGTGCACCAGCAGGACATCCAGGCGGTGGTCAACGCGCTGTGGGCCGGGGGGGCGGAGGCGATGACGCTCCAGGACCAGCGGGTGATCTCCACGACCGGGATCAAGTGCATCGGCAACACGGTCCGGCTGCATGGCGTGCCGTACGCCCCGCCGTACGTGATCACCGCGGTGGGCGACCCGGACGCGATGCTCACCAGCATGAACGAGAGCCCGTACATCGAGATCTACATGCAGTACGTCGAGAGCCCGGAGTTCCAGCTCGGCTTCGAGGTGGAGGCGCACAGCGAGGTGGAGCTGCCCGGCTACGAGGGATCGCTTGAGCTGGGCTACGCCCGACCCGCCGGTGCAGACGCGAGCCTGCCCGACGACTCCGACGTCTGACCGGTCGGGTGGCTAGTCCTCCGGCGGGGGAATGCTCGGCTCGGTGATCGTCGGGCTCTCCGTCGGTGACTCCGGTGCCTCCGGTGTCTCCGGTGTCTCGGTGGGTGTCGGGCTCTCGCTCGGTGGCTCGGGCTCCTCATAGGTGGAGACCGTGATCACGACCGTCGTACCCGCCGGCTGCTCACTGAACGCCTCCGGGCTCTGCTCGAGCACAGTGCCCTTCTCGGCCCGCGTCTCCGAGTCCTCGGTGACGCTCACCGTGAAGCCGGCATTCTGCAGCGCCCGGGTGGCCCGGTCCTCGGACATCCCCAGCACACTCGGGACCTCCTCGGGGCCGTCGGAGTAGAACAGCGTGACCAGGGTGCCCGCCGACACGCTCGTCGCGGGACGCGGCTCCATGTTGACGACCGTGTCACGCTCGTTGTCGGAGTCCTCCTCGACGAGCTTCACCTTCAGCCCGAGATCCTCGAGCTCGTTGCGGGCCTCGTTCTTGTTGTCCCCGAGCACGTCGGGCACCACCTGGTCCGGCCTCCCGGTGGAGACGACCACGTCGACCGTCTCACCGGTAGGCAGGAAGGAGCCCGCCTCGGGGTCCTGCGAGATGATCTTGCCCTTCGGCACATCCTCCGACGCTCGCCGCTCGGCCTCACCGAGGGCGAGCCCCTCGTCGGTGAGCCGCTGGGTCGCCTCGGCCTGCGACATGTTCAGCACGCTGGGGACGGACTGCTCATCCGGCGGGGAGTTGAACAGCGTCGACCCGAAGATCGCCCCGCCGATCAGCAGCGCGGCGATCCCCACCGCGAGCAGCACCAGCGGCCAGCGTTTCTTCTTCTCCTCCGTCTCCGGCGCTGCCGCGGCGAACACCGAGGTCTCCTGCGGCTCGTCATGCGGGAGGAAGGTGGTCCCGTCGTCGACGGGTACGACGGGCGCGACGACCGGCTTGCCGGCTAGGAACCGCTCGATGTCCGCGCGCATCGCGGCGGCGCTCTGGTACCGGTCCTCGACCGACTTGGCCAGCGCCTTCATCACGATCGCGTCGACCTCGGGCGGAAGCTCAGGGTCGAGGCTGGACGGCGGTGCCGCCTGCTCCCGCACGTGCTGGTAGGCCACCGAGACGGGGCTCTCGCCGACGAACGGTGGCCGACCGGTGAGCAGCTCGTAGAGGAGGCAGCCGGTGGAGTACACGTCGCTGCGGGAGTCGACGGTCTCGCCCCGGGCCTGCTCGGGGGAGAGGTACTGCGCGGTGCCGATGACCGCGGCCGTCTGGGTCATCGTCGACGACGCGTCGGCGACCGCCCGGGCGATGCCGAAGTCCATCACCTTGATGTCGCCGCCGGGGGTGAGCATGACGTTGGCAGGCTTGATGTCGCGGTGGATGATCCCGGCGCGGTGACTGTAGTCGAGCGCGGACAGGATGCCGGAGGTGATCTCGAGTGCCCGTTCCGGGAGGATCTTGCGACCCTCACGGACGATCTCGCGCAGAGTTCGGCCGGCGACGTACTCCATCACGATGTACGGCTGGGCGACGTCCGTGCCGTCGCTCGACATCTCCTCGCCGGTGTCGTAGACCGCGACGATCGCGGGGTGGTTCAACGATGCCGCGGACTGTGCCTCGCGGCGGAACCGGGCCTGGAAGGTGGGATCACTCGCCAGATCGGTGCGCAGGCGCTTGACCGCGACGATCCGGCCGAGGCGCACGTCGTGGCCCTTGCGAACATCGGCCATCCCCCCGCGGCCGAGAAGCTCGCCGAGCTCGTAGCGGCCGCCGATCCGCGTGGGACCCTGTCCGTTACTCATCGCGTCGTCTTGCCCTTCGGTTTGCCGTTCTTCTTGCCCTTGTCGGACGGGCCCTTCCTGTCCTCGTCGGCCTCGTCGCCGTCGCCGGACTCCTCGTCGGCCTCGTCGTCGTCGCCGGACTCTTCGTCCTGGTTGGACACGGGGGGTGCGTACTCCTGCCAGACCGCCAGGGTGATCGTGGACCCCGGCGCGACGAGGCCGGCCGGGCTGAGACCGGCCACGGTGTCCTTCTGCTGGTCCGGCGAGGTGGCCGACCGTTTGCGTTCCTCGACGGCGAAGCCTCGCTGTTCGAGATCCTCCCTGGCTTCCTTGCGCTCCATGCCGAGGTAGGCCGCGCGCCGTACGCGGATCCGGTCGTCCTTGGGTTGGATGCTGTCAGCAGCAGCGGGGTTGTCGTCCGCGGTGTTGTCCGCGTCACCCCGGGCCAGGGCGCTGACCAGGACGACCACCAGGAGCACCCCCGCCGCTGCCGCCGCCCACGGCAGCCAGTGTGGAAGGCCACCCCGGCCGGTGGCCGCGCGCGTCGCCGCAGCACTGCCCATCACCCGCGTGGGCGCCGGGCGTTCGACCGGGCCACCACGCAGCGCTGCGGCCATGTCGGCGGCGGTGACGAACCGGTCCGCGGGGTTCTTGGCGAGCGCCGTGTCGACGACGGCACGCAGGTGGTCGGGAATGTCCGCGGGAAGCGGCGGCACCGGTTCACGCAGATGCGCCAGCGCAGTCGTGACCGGGGTGTCCCCGGCGAACGGGCGGCGGCCGGACAGGGCCTCGTAGAGCACCACGCCGAGCGAGTAGACGTCGCTCGCGGCCGTGGCGGTGTGTCCCTCGGCCTGCTCCGGAGAGATGTATTGCGGGGTGCCGATCAGCTGGCCGGTCTGGGTGAGCGCGACCGCGTCGGCCGCCCTGGCGATACCGAAGTCGGTGATCTTGACCTCGCCCTGGGGCGTGACGAGCAGGTTCGCGGGCTTCACGTCCCGGTGCACGATGTCGATGGCATGGGCGGCGGCGATCGCGTCGGCTGCCTGCGCGACGAGGTCGGCCGCGTTCCGCGGCGGCATCGGCCGACCGCCGTGAAGCAGCGACGACAGCGGCTGGCCGGGGACCAGCTCCATGACCAGGAAGGGGCGGCCAGCACTCGCCCCCTCGACGGCGGCAAGCTCCCCGAAGTCGAAGATGGAGGCGACGTTGGGATGGTGCAGCGCCGCTGCGTGCCGCGCCTCGGCCTCGAACCGGGCGCGGAACGTCGGGTCCTCGGCGTACTCGGCCTTGAGCAGCTTCACCGCGACCTCACGGTCCAGCAGCGTGTCGGTGCCGCGCCACACCTCACCCATCCCGCCGGTCGCGATCAGCGCGTCGAGGTGGTAGCGGTCGCCGTTCCCCCGCCGGAAACCGGTGGGAGCGGACGGCCCTGCAGCGGTCATTGGTTGATCACCGCCTCCATAACCCGTTTGGCGATGGGGGCGGCCAGGCCGCTGCCGGAGATCGCGTCGCGCTCGACACCGGCGTCCTCGACGAGAACGGCCACCGCGACCTGTGGGTCGTCGGCGGGCGCGAAGGAGACGAACCAGGCGTACGGCGGACGGTCCGGCGTGGTCTGCGCGGTGCCGGTCTTGCCGGCGACCTTCATCCCAGGGATCTGCGCCGTGGTGCCGGTGCCCCGGTCCACGACCTCGATCATCATCTGGGTCAGGTCGCGGGCCACTGACGAGCTGACCGCGTTGCTGCGGAACGCCTCCGGGTCGGCCTTCTCCAGGGTCTCGAGGTCGGGTGAGCGCACCTCGTCGACGAGGTAGGGCTTCATCACGGTGCCGCCGTTGGCGATGCCGGCGGAGACCATCGCCATCTGCAGCGGGGTGGCGCGTACGTCGAACTGGCCGATGGCCGACAGCGCGGTCTGGGCAGCGTCGGGGTCCTCGGTGAACTGGCTCGCGACCTGGCCGTTGAGGTCGTCGAGGTACCTCTCGCCGAAGCCGAACTTCTCCGCCTGCTCACGGATGACGTCGTCACCCAGCGTCATCCCGAGGTACCCGAAGGAGACGTTGCAGGACACCGTCAGTGCCTCGGTGAGCGAGATCTTGCTGCCTCCGCAGTCGCCGCCGTTCTCGTTCGGGAGCGGCTCCTCGACGTTCGGCAGCTTCAGGCCGGTGCCGCCGGGAACCGTCGAGTCCGGGTCGTACTGTCCACTCGACAGGGCGGCTGCCGCGGTGACCAGCTTGAACGTCGACCCGGGCGGGTAGACCTCCTGGATCGCCCGGTTCAGCCTCGGCTGGTCCGGGTCGCTCTCGAGCCGCTCCCATGCGTCCTGCACCTTGCTGAGGTCGTGCGAGGACAACCCGTTCGGGTTGTAGGTCGGCGACGACACCATGGCCTGGATCGCCCCCGTCGACGGGTCGAGCGCGACGACCGCTCCCTGCACGTTGTCGCCGAGCCCGCGCAGGCCGTCGTACGCCGCCTCCTGTGCCTGGGGGTTGATCGTCAGGGAGACGTCACCGCCCTTGTTCTGCGTGTCGCCGAACAGGTCCACGACCCGGTTCACGAACAGCCTCGGGTCGGACCCGGACAGGATGTCGTTCTGGGTGAGCTCGACCGCGTTGCGGCCGTATGTGTAGGAGAAGTAGCCGCTGAGGTGGGCGTACTTCCGCGGCTCGGTGTAGACCCGCTGGAACTCGAACTCGTCGTTGACCGGTCGGCTCTCGGCGATGGAGTTCCCCCTCACCAGGATCGCCCCGCGCTCCCGGGAGAACTCGGCGTCGCGTACCCGCTTGTTGTCGTTGCGGGAGTTGAGGTCGTCGGCCTGGAGGTACTGCAGATAGGTCGCGTTGAGCAACAGCGCGACGAACAGTCCCATGCAGAAGATCGCCATGGTGCGGATCGGCTTGTTCACCGCATCATCACCACCTGGGTCGCATCGTCGTCGTTAGGTTTGGACAGGTCAGGCAGTGGTCGCCTGGCCTGGTCGGAGATGCGCAGCAGCAGCGCGATGATCACCCAGTTCGCGACCAGCGACGAGCCGCCGTACGACATGAACGGAGTGGTCAGGCCGGTGAGCGGGATCAGCTTGGTGACGCCGCCGATGACCACGAACACCTGCAGCGCGAAGGTGACCGCGAGACCGGTCGCGACGAGCTTGCCGAACGCGTCGCGGCAGACCAGGGCGGTGCGGAGGCCGCGTTCGACGATGAGGCCGTACAGCAGGATCAGCGCCATCACGCCGGTGAGACCGAGCTCCTCGCCCATCGCGGCGATGATGAAGTCGGAGTAGGAGAACGGGATCAGTGTCGGGTCGCCCTGGCCGAGGCCACGGCCCACCAACCCGCCCCACGCCATGCCATACATCCCTTGCACGATCTGGAAGCTGTTGTCGCTGTGGAACGGGTCGATCCAGGCGTCCACGCGCGACTGGACGTGGCTGAACGCGAGGAACCCGATGTAGGAGCCGGCCGCGAACAGGGTGGTGCCGACCACCAACCAGCCGGGGCGTTCGGTCGCCACGTAGAGCATGACCAGGAAGAGCCCGAAGAACAGCAGTGACGAGCCCAGGTCGCGCTGGAAGACCAGCACACCCAGGCTTACCAGCCACATGGCAAGGATCGGGCCAAGGTCGCGTCCGCGCGGGAAGTCGATGCCGGCGAACCGTCTGCCGGCCAGGGCCAGCGCGTCACGGTGCAGCACCAGGTAGCCGGCGAAGAAGATGACCAGGCAGACCTTGGCGACCTCACCCGGCTGGAAGCTCATCGGGCCGATGTTGATCCAGATCCGGGCGCCGTGGATCTCGGTGCCGAGCCCGGGCAGCAGCGGCATGATCAGCAGGACCAGCGCGGCGAAACCCGAGGTGTAGGTGAACGCCTGGAGCCGTCGGTGGTCCTTCAGGATCACCAGGACCGCGATGAACAGGGTCACCCCGACCGTCATCCAGACCAGCTGGTCGCGGGCGAACGTGTTCGCGTCGGGGTTCTGGGCGAGCTCCGCGAGGTCGATCCGGTGGATCATCGCCAGGCCGAGGCCGTTCAGCGCGGCGACGATCGGCAGCAGCACCGGGTCGGCGTACGGCGCGAACATCCGCACCACGATGTGGCACACGATGCACAGGCCGGCAAGCCAGCCGCCATAGCCGACCAGGTTCGCCGGCACGTCGCCGTTGACGCCGAGCCCGACCGCCGCGTAGGCACCGATGCCGACCAGAAGGCTGAGGATGAGGAGGAACAGCTCGGCCCCGCGCCGGCGGCGGTGCACGAACCCCATCAGCGGGTTGCCGGTGCTCATGGGGTCGCCTCGACGCAGTCCTCGGCGGGCGCTGCCGGCACGGTGGGGCTAGCGCTCGGAGAGGATGTGGGAGAGGGGGACGGTGACGCCTTCGGGGTGGGCGAGCTTCGCGGTGACGCCGTCGAGGCGCCGCCCGCCTTCGGTGTCGCGGTGGCCGACCCGTTCGGAGACGGGGACGGGGACGGGGCGGGCTCCGGCTCGGGACACACCCGGACGAAGGTCTCCAGGCGGTCCACGATGGCCTGGGCGTCCTCGGGGTCGTCGGCGCTGATCCCGTCGCGCACCTGGTCGGCCCGCCGGTCCGGCAGCGTGTCCAGGTCGATGTCGGTCTCGTCGAACACGGAGGTCAGGGTCAGGCCGGGCACGTCGGCCTGGACGCCCCGGTAGATCGCGACGTTCTCCCCGTCGGCGGCCACGTAGTACTGGTCCTGGGTCCAGTTGTAGGCCATCATCCCGAGCAGCCAGACCGCGAGCGCGACGACGACGAGGACGACCGTCCTGCGCAGCCATACGAACCGTAGCGGGGGACGCGGGGCGTAGCGCAGCTCTTCAGGGTCCACCGACTCCGGGCCGCTGCCGGGGACCGGTTCGAGCTCACCGGTGTCGCCGCCCCGGTGCCCGCGGAAGAAGCTCTTGGAGGTGGCGCCGGCCTTGCGGGGCTGTTCGGCCGCCGCGCCGACCAGCATGGGACCCGTGGTGAACGCCGCGACCGTCTCCTCGTCGACGGGCCCCGCAGCGTCCACTACGTCGGCGACGACGCAGGTGATGTTGTCGGTGCTGCCGGCCTCGAGGGACGCGCGGATCAGCTCGACGACCGCGTAGTCCACGGTGCCGGTGCGCAGGATGTCGCTCAGCCGGTCGTTGTCGAGGACCCCGGAGCAGCCGTCACTGCACAGCAGGATCCGGTCACCGACGGCGAGCTCGACGAGGAACAGGTCGGGGTCGGTCTCGTGCACCCCGTCGACCGCACGCAGGATCAGGTTGCGGTGCGGGTGGACCCGGGACTCCTCCTCGGTGATCCTGCCCTCGTCGATGAGGCTCTGCACGAACGTGTGGTCCTTGGTGAGCTGGCTCAGCTCACCGTCGCGCAGGAGGTAGCCGCGGCTGTCGCCGATGTGCCCGACGGCGATCCGGTGCCCGTCGAACAGGGCCATCGTGACCGTCGTACTCGTGCCGTCGAGCTCGGGGTCCTCGTCGACGAGCTCGGCGATCCGGTCGTGCGCCCGGTGGATCGCGCCGGCGAGCGCCTCGAGCGGGTCCTCGGGTGCGGGCGCGTCGAGGCGCCGGAGGATCTGCACCGCGGTGCTGCTCGCGATGTCACCCCGGGCGGCTCCGCCGACGCCGTCGGCGATGACCAGCAGTCGCTCGCTCGCGAAGCCGGAGTCCTGGTTGTCCTTGCGCACCCGACCTACGTCGGACAGCGCGGCATACCGGAGGCTCAGAGTCATCGGGGTCACCAGGGCCGTGCCCTACTTCCGCAGCTCGAGGGTGGTCTTGCCGATGCGCACCTGAGAGCCGAGTTGCAGGGTGGTGGGCTGAGAGAGTCGCTGGGAGCCGATGTAGGTGCCGTTGGTGGAGCCGAGGTCCTCGACGAACCACTGGTCGTTCGCGGCGGCGATCCGGGCGTGCCTCGTGGACACATAGTCGTCGTCGAGCCGGATCTGGGCGTCGCTGCCACGACCGATCAGCAGGGGTGCATCGTCGAGGGAGATCCGCTCGCCCTCGTTGGCGCCCTCGATGATCGCGACGTGCGTCGGGGCGCCGCGTGGACGCTTGGCCGGTTTGGGACGGTTCTTGGCGGCCTCCCGCTGCGCCCGTCGTTCGGCGCGCGGTGTCGAGTCAACCCTGGCGCCGAACATGTCCGAGCGCACGACGGAGATCGCGGAGAGCACGAAGATCCAGAGAATCGCCAAGTATGCAAAGCGAATCAGCATCAAGGTCAGCTCAGACATCCGATCCACCCTCTCGCTGCGAGACATGGTGGATGGTCAGCGTGGTGTTCCCGATCTTCACCGTCGCGCCGTCGTCGAGGGTGGCGTGCTCGACGCGCTGCCCGTTGACGAGCATCCCGTTCGTCGATCCCAGGTCGACCACGCTGACCTGCGGGACGTTGTCGCCGGGGAAGACCCGGATCTCGACATGACGGCGGGAGACACCGGGGTCGTTGATCTGCAGGTCGGCCTCCGTGCCACGTCCGATCACGAGACCGGGCGGGTCCAGCGGGTGCTTCATGCCGTTCACCTCGAGCACCACGCTCGCCCGTCGTACGGCGGTGTCGGTGACGCTGTGCTCCGCGGACGGGGTGACCTTGGCCAGCGCTGCACTGCGCACCCGGAAGCGGCCGGTGCTGAGGTCCTCGGTCCGGTCGAAGGTGATCGAGACCGGGCCGGTGAACACGTAGCTCTGCTCGTGCGCGTGCTCGCGCAACATGTCGGTGAGCTCGTCGGCGAGGGTCGAGCTGTACGGCGCGAGCCGCTCGTGGTCGGTGGCGGAGAGCTCCACATGGAAGTTGTTGGGGACCAGCCGCCGGTTGCGGGACAGGATCTGGGCGGAGTTGTCGACCTCGCGCTGCAGGGCGGCAGCGACCTCGACGGGCTGCACGGCGCTGCGGAACGCGCGGGCGAAGGCTCCGGAGACGAGTTGCTCGAGCCGGTTCTCGAACCGTTGCAGCACTCCCATGTCGCCTCCTCTCTGCCTTGTGACCTCTTTTACCCCCACGGACCCAGTGCGAACCCGTCATTCTGCATGACAACTAAGCCGGAGGCATCTCCGGCTCAATCGCATCGTATCGGGCGGCCCCAGCCGGTTTGGGGACCGCAGCCCTCGTGGGATAACCTGAGCGGGCTTCAAGCGCGAGTGGCGGAATAGGCAGACGCGCACGGTTCAGGTCCGTGTGCCCGAAAGGGCGTGGGGGTTCAACTCCCCCCTCGCGCACCGCAACCCGGGAGATTTCCCGGAACCAGAGGCCGGGTGTCCCCCAGAGGGGGCGCCCGGTCGCTGTCGTTCCCGGGGACCGGCCCGCGACTGCACCGTCCGGAATCGACGCGGGCATGCCGCGCATCCCCGGTCGGGTCAGAGCTGCCCCAGAGGACGGGGCGCCGGCGGACGGGGCGGCACCGGAGGTCGACGAGGCCGCGGCAGCAGGTGGATGTGCACCGGTTGCGGATCCGGGCGCGTTCGGCACGGACCAGGCCATGACACACAGCCTGAACGCCAAGGTCCGCAGCGACCACGCCCGGCGACAGATCCGCGGCATCCATCTCGCGCCCGAGTCCGTCAGTCGGTCGGGCAACGACGTGGTGGTGCCGATCCGGCCGACCCGTCCGCCCCGCGACGGCGTCGCCCGCGTCGGCGCCGTCGTCCCGCTCGACCAGGACCATCGCGCCAGCCTGGCCAAGGCGCTGGGTGCGCTCGGCTGGGACAGGGCCACCCCGCTGGTGGCGCAGATCGACGGACACCGCGCCGTCGTCCGCGAAGGGAAGCGCCTACACCCGTGGCAGATCCCGGTCCGGGTGGCATCGGGCCGGGTCACCCTGCCACCGACGCTGACCGGGGCACTCCGGGTCGGCCCGGGCGACCAGGTGCTCGCCATCACCCTGCCGGACCGCGGGGAGCTTCACCTAGCCGCCGCCGATGCCCTACAGGACATCACCGGCGCGCTCACCCCCATCCAGACCGGGGCAGCCGAGCCCGCGCCCGTTGGCGAGACCGAACCGCGGCGCCCGTCCCGGGTCCGCGCAGCGTTCGCCCCCGCGACCTAGCAGCGACGCGTGCACCGATTGCACGGACGCACCGGCCACGCACCGTTCCCTCTCGACAGCCGGTCAGAAGGCCGGAGCCACCCCACCCGAGGAGTCATCATGAGCACGACCCCCATCGCCGCCCCCGAGCCCCACGAACCCGGGGACCCGGCAGCCGCGGACGCGACGCGCTGACCGCGTCGATCGCCACGGTCAGGCAGCTGCTGTCAGCAGGACTGCTGGACCCCGCCACGCTCGGCCTGCCCACGTCCGCGGCGCCCGCCCAGGCCGACGACGATGCCGCGGTGCGAGTGCTCTCCGCTGCCACGCCAAAATCAGTGTTTCATTTGCGGTACAACCGTGTCGGATTCGCCCGTCGCCGTTCGTGGGGTAGGTGAACGCGGTCCACTGGGTCCGCCAGAGCAGAAGGAGCAGTCATGACCGAGTACCTCATCTACTTCAACCAGCAGTGGGTGGGCGACCACACCGAGGAGTGGTTCCGCGGGCGCGGACCGCTCGCCATGGCGGTCGTGGACGAGATGAAGGCTGCCGGCGTGTACGTCTTCGCCGGGGGGCTGGAGGAGGAGGACGGCCCGGTCTACAGCGCCGACCCCACCAGTGGCACCGTGGTGATCACCGACGGACCCTACGTCGAGACCAAGGAGTTCCTGGGCGGGTTCGCCGTGGTGGACGTGGCCGACGACGAGGCCGCCACGATGTGGGCGGGCAAGATCGCGGAGGCATGCGGCTGGCCCCATGAGGTTCGCCGCTTCAAGCCGCAGCCTCAGGCCGAATGACTCCATCGTCGAGACTCATAGAAGCGCACGCACATGCCGCGAGCCGTGCTGTCGAACCATCGGCGAACGGACGGCGCTCAGGGAGGCTCGATTCCCGCCTGGACGCTCGCGGCGGCCGATTCGAAGACAAAGTCCGGTTGCCTCTGAGTGGGCGCGAATGAGCTCTGCGCGCCCAGTCAACGATTCAGCGTAGGCTCCCCACCCAGTCGCTGTAGAAGATCCCGAGCGCAGCTGCGACGCACCACGACGCCCGCCGCAAGCGACGACGATCCAGGAGGTGGCCGCCTGATCCGACGCGTCGCGCGTCCACAAGCTGGGTCGGGGCGAGGATTCCGCGGCATGGAGAACCCCCGAGGTATCTCGTCGCTCATCACAGGCCGCCCCGGCCCGTCGTCGCCACAACCCGATCACACGCTGCCGAGCACCAGCTCCGTTACCGCTATGCAGGGACCGACGACGAGCCGGGGACCCCACTCCCAGCTCTTGACGCAAAACGCCTCACGCTGATGAGAGTGCGGTTGAGGTCGGCCGCGGGCGACTGACAGGATCGCTGACATGGACACCGCTCGCGCAACCTCCTTCGGGGCCTGGGCCGATGAGTACGACGACTGGCGTCCCACCTACCCCGACGCCGCCGTCGACTGGCTTGTACCGCCGGACGGAGCGCACGTTGCCGAGATCGGTGCTGGGACGGGGAAGTTGACCGATCGTCTGAGTGAGCGTGGCCTCGAACTCGACGTGGTGGAGCCCGATGGGCGAATGCTGGGAATCATCAGCCAGCGCCACCCGAGGCTGCGAACCCACGAGACGGGAGCCACCAGCCTCCCGCTCGGTGACGCCTCAGTCGACGCGGTCGTCGTCGCGGACGCGTGGCACTGGTTCCCAAAGAAGGAGGCCGCTGCGGAGGTGACCCGCGTGCTCCGGCCCAACGGCTGGCTTGGCTGCGTATGGAACGTTCCTGTACTGCAGCACGGCTGGGAGTGGCAGGCGCTAAGGCTTGACCCGGCCCTGCAACTTCCCGGCGACCTCGACCCTCTGGACCGTCTCGGCCTCTCGACGGGCCTTGCCGAGCAGCGTGCGTTCCGTTGGACGTGGACACTCACGCCGCAGCAGTGGCGAGGTTTCGTGTCGACGGTCTCGCACGTCCGGTTGCTCCCCGAGGACGAGTGCCAGGCGGCACTCGACGAGACCGAGCAACTGGTCGCGCGGGCGTGCGCGGCGGCGGGGGCGACGACCGCGCCCCTCACCCACGACGCGTTGTGCGTGCGCTGGTACCCAGGGACGTAGGACTTGCACTGTCGTCCGCATGACCGCGCGCATCGCGGCATGTCCGTGCGTTCAGATCGTCCCGGTTAGGCTGCCGCCGGTGACTATCACTCGATTGTCTGTTGGCGAGACGCTCGTACGTCGTGAGGTGTTGCACGGGCACCTCTGGATCGGCTTCTCCACGTACTTGGTTGAGGACACCGACGACCTTCTGGCCGTCTATCTCGCCGAGGGGTCAACCTTGGCGTTCCCGGAGTGGCCCTTCGCGCAATGGCAGCACCCTTGGCGCACCGCGGATGGCTCGGCCACGGGAAGTTGATGCTCCATCGGCCCGCAGACGCCTACTCCGTTGACCTTTTCTGGGAGGGAACCGACAGGGAGTTCTCGGGCTGGTACATCAACCTGCAGGACCCGATCCGGCGATACGAACGCGGCTTTGAGACCTTGGACCACGAACTCGACTACTGGCTCAAGGACTCCGGCTCGTGGTCTGTCAAAGACGATGAATTGTTCGAGCAACGTGTCAAGGAAGGGCGCTACTCGGAGGAGCAGGCTGTCTCTATCCGATCCACGGGGAGCCAGGTGGTCGACATGTTGAGCACCGGCTCGAACTGGTGGGACGAGTCCTGGGCCCACTGGACCCCGCCGTCGCACTGGCAGGCGCTCGACCTCCCAGAAGACTGGCAGGCGACGGGAAAACTAGTCCCCGGATCCGTCCGTGTGCACTGTCATCGGCAGGACCGCCCGGACAGCGGCAGAATCGGGCGAGCGTCTGGCGTCTCGGGGCCAGCGGGAGCTTGCCTAAGAGCAAACCCATCGTGAGGCCCACCATCTGACGTAGCCTCGCGGCATGATCAGTGACCTGCGCGGTGAACTTGCGGTCCTCGCGCTAGGCGCCACTATGTGGGGCATTGGAGCATTCGCGCCTGGCGAATGGGGCAGAGCCTTCACCGGCGGCGGAATCGTCTTCACGGTCAGCGGTTTGGCCCTGATTGCGGTCGGCCTGATTCGCAGGAGGATGCGAGGCTGGCGCACGCACGACCGTCGTCCACGGCCTTGACCCTCAGTGCCATGGCTGCGGACCCAACCAACACACTCAACTCGCAGGCATGTCCGGACGTTTGGTTGCCTGACATGACACGGCAAGCCGCTTTGCCAGGTCTATCCGGACGGCGCAGACTGCCCGGCACGACGCCAGCCCTTAACCCACCAATTGCCCAGAAACTGCTGTGTCACGTCGCCATTTACCTCGAACGGGCAACAGCTCCCCGGAAGGCCAGCGCGCGCCGCGTCGATGCCTGCGTGCAGCGCCTTGACGGCGCCAAGCCGGCTGATAGAGAGGCCCTGTAGATCCTCGGGGACCGGAGCTTGCTCAAGCACCGGCGGCACCATCTAAAATCATCGACGCCACTCGGTCGGCCGCGTCGGTGCCATAGCCGGCACCACATGGCTGTAGGTATCGAGGGTGATGCTGATGGCGGCGTGTCCCAGTCTCTGCTGCACTACCTTGCGATGGACGCCGGCCTGTAACGCCAACGTGGCCCACGTGTGACGGAGATCGTGCAATCGGATCACCGGGAGGTCCGAGACCCTCGCGCGCTCAATGAACGCTCTGGAGGAGCGGTCCGGGTGAATCGGACTGCCGTCGGGTCGGGCGAACACAAGGTCATGCTCGAGATAGCTGGTGCCAATTCTCCCGGGACCAGAGACCGGGTGCCCCAGAGACGGGGCCGCCCGGTCTCTGTCGTTCCGGCGCCTATCCTGGTCAGACCCGAATGTCGAAGGAGCCTGGCGTGCGTACGAGCCTGATCATCGTCGGTCTGCTGATGCTGGTCGTGGGAGCGGTGTGGACCTTCCAGGGCCTGGGCTACCTCGAGGGCAGCCCGATGACCGGCGAGTCCTTCTGGGCAACGGTCGGGCCGATCGTCGCCGGCCTCGGGGTGGCCCTCTCGTGGGTGGCCTGGCGCGGTCCCGGACACCGCTGAGGCGTTTCGTGGATGACGGACGGGGAACCCACGCTGCGTGATCGAACCGAGTAAGACGGGCGTGGCCGGTGTCCTCTTCGACGTCGACGGCACCCTTCTCGACACCAACTACCTGCATGTCCTCTCGTGGTGGCAGGCGCTGCGCGACGCCGGCCACGAGGGCGTGAGCATGGCGAGCATCCACCGTGCGATCGGGATCGCCAGCGAAGGTCTCGTCGAGCGTCTGGTCGGCAGGCAGGACGACACGGCGGTGGACGCGCACTCGGAACGTTACGAGGCGCTCCGCGACCAGGTCGTCGCGTTCCCGGGAACCGCCGACCTGATCCGGGCCTGCGCCGACGCCGGCCTCACTGTCGTACTCGCCACCAGCGGCAAGGAGGCCGACCTCGCCTGGATGAGACCCGCTACCGGCGCGGAGGACAGCCTCGACGGGGCCACCACCTCCTCCGACGTGGAGCAGGCCAAGCCTGCGCCGGACCTGCTGTCGGTCGCCATGGAACAGCACCACCTGTCGCCGCAGCGGACCGTGGTCGTCGGAGACACCGTCTGGGACGTGGAGGCGGCACAGCGGGCCGGCCTGCCCTGCATCGCGCTGACCTGTGGCGGCATCTCGCGGGCCGAGCTCCTCGAGGCAGGGGCCGCCGAGGTCTACGACGACCCCGCCGACCTGTTGAACGGGTTCGCGGACTCGCTGCTCGGACGGGTCGCGGACGGCCATCCGGCGTAGCGGCACTCCCGGGGACCAAGGTCCCGACCGGCGATGACGTACGCACCTTCCCTTACGCTGCCGGACGGAGCGATCCTGGATCCGGAGACCCAGGAAAGAGGACCTACATGTGCGAACACTGCGGCTGCCGCGGGGTGGAGCCCATCGCCGAGCTGATGGACGAGCACCTCGAGCTGCTCGACATCGGCGGCGCGGTGCGTCGCAGTCTCGCCGCGAACGACCGTGCGGCGGCAATGACCGGTCTCGCCGAGCTCGGTCGCAAGCTGGACCGGCACGTACGGCGCGAGGAGGCTGGTGTCTTCACGGCCCTCAAGAATCAGGGCGACTTCGAGGACAGCGTGCTCGCCCTGGAGGAGGAGCACACCGACCTTGACGAGGCACTGGCAGGGCTGGAGGTGGAGGCGGCCGACTTCGGGCACCAGGTCGAGCGGATCCTCACCGACCTGTCCGAGCACATCGACAAGGAGAACCTCGGGATCTTCCCCGTCGCCGTGGTGACCCTGGGCGCGACCGGCTGGGAGATCGTCGGCCGCGCACACTCGCACGACCACGACCACGCACACCCGCATGTCGCCTAGTCCAGGCCCAGCCCCTGCTCGCGGGCCCGCACGATCGCCGCGGACCGGTCCGGGACCGCGATCTTGCTCAGCACGTTCGCGACGTGGTTGCGCACCGTCTTGGGGCTGAGCACCAGCCGACGCGAGATCGTGGTGTTGTCGAACCCCCGGGCGACCAGGTCGAGCACCTCACGCTCCCGGTCGGTCAGCTCCGGAAAGGGCAGGCGTGCGGCTGTCCGACCCGAGGCCAGCACCGCCATCGCCTTTGCGGCCACCTTGGGGCCGAGGATCATCTCGCCGTTGGCGACCGCGCGCACCGCGCGTTCGACCTCCTCCGGTGATGCTCCCTTGAGCAGGTAGCCACGCGCACCGACGCGCACCGACGCGACCACGGACTCGTCATCCTCACGCATCGTGATCACCAGCACCTTCACACCGGGGAGTCGTCGCACGAGCTCCCGCGTGGTCTCGATCCCGGAGTCGTCACCGAGGTGGAGGTCCATCAGCACCACGTCGACGGCGTCGTCGACCACAGCCAACGCCTCCTGCTGTGAGGCGGCCTGTGCGGTCACCTTGATCCCGGGCAGCGAGGTGAGCAGGGCCGCCATGCCGAGCCGGAACACGGGGTGGTCGTCGACGATCGCGACGCGCAGGGTCTCAGCCACGGTCGCCCACCGCGACCGGCAGCGACACGTCCACCCGGGTGCCGCCACCGTCGCGGGCCAGCAGCTCGAACCGGCCACCCTGCTCCTCGGCCCGCTCCCTCATCGACCGGGTGCCCACCCCTGCGCGGGCTCCGGGTGCAACGCCGTGCCCGTCGTCCTCAACCACCAACCTCAGCCCTGACTCGCCCGAGATGACCTGCACCCACGCTCGGTGCGCCCCGCTGTGCCGGGTCACGTTGACCAGCGCCTCGCTCACGATCGCGTACGCGGCCGCCGCGAGCCGCTGGTCGAGGCCGTCGGTGCCGACGGTGGACAGCTCGACCCGCAGACCGTTCTCGGCGTGCCGCCCGGCCAGCTCCTGGAGTGCTGCCGCGAGACCGAGCTCGTCGAGCACCGGCGGCAGCAGGTGGTGCGAGAGGGTGCGCACATCGGCGACCCGCTGGTCGAGCTCCGCCTGCAGCGTGCTCAGCAGCTCGGCGGCGGCCGCGACGTCGGTGTTCAGTAGGTTCCGTGCGCCCTGCAGCCCCAGCCGCAGGCCGGCCAGCGACGGCCCCAGTCCGTCGTGGATCTCGCGGCGGATGACGCGCCGCTCCGCGAGCCGCGCACGGGAGAGCCTGACCCGCGCTTCCTCGACGTCGTGCGCCGCACGGGCGACGGCGACTGCGGTGGCGACCACGGCCGCGAGGTCCCGCAACACGCGTTCCCCGCGCTGGCCGAGCGTCTCACCGCCTGGCAGGGTCACCTCCAGCCGGCCGACCGTCTCACCCCGGTGGAGCAGGGGTACGACGGACGCGCCGGGAGCGGGATCACCCCACACGACGGGGCCGATGGTGTCGCCCACCAGCGTGACCGACTGAAGCCGCATGGCGACGCCGACGTCCTCGACCAGGACGCGTAGCAGGTCGTCACTGGACCCATCTAGGCCGAGCTGCGACCCGAGCCGACGAACAGCCCGGACCGGGTCGGCGGCCGAGCCGTGCACGAGCCGGCGCACCCGCTTGTCCAGCCACAGCCGAGCCGGCTGGACCGCGACGGCCACCGCGGCCGCACCGAGGAGCTGGGCGGCGCCCTCCCCGGGCAGGAGGCCGTTGAGCAGCAGGGTCACCCCGAGGTACAGCACGATCAGCACGACGGTCAGCAGCCCGGCGAGCACCGCACGGCTGACCGCCAGAGCCAGCCCCCACATCCGGCCCCGAAGCACCGCGACCAGCACCGCTGCCGGGAAGACCGCCTGCGATGCCAGGTGCATCGCAGGCATCGTCCAGATCGGCAGCGGGAGCATCCCCCAGGGCAGGGCCAGCGGCACGAACGACAGCGCTAGAACCGCGGTGCCGAGGGCCAGCCAGCCCAGCCCGTTGCGTTCACCCACCGGACCGCGACGGTGCCGCCACTCGGCGTCAGCGGCGGCGGCCAGGCCGATGACGACGGCCGCGGCGTAGAGCTGCATGGCCGGCCAGGTGTTGTAGAAGATCCGGGCGAGCAGCACCGCGAGTGCCACTGCGGCGCCCGCCGCCAGACCTACCCGGGCCAGGCCCAGGGGATGGTCACGGACCAGCCAGGGGACGACCAGGAAGAGCCCCAACGTGCCGGGCACCCACGCCGAGCCCTGCAGAGCCACCAACCAGCCGAGAGCGGGCAGGCCCGGCTGCGTGGCCACGAGCATCCCGTAGGAGTAGCCCAGGGCGGCCAGACCGCCGCCGACCGCGGCCACCGCAACCAGCCACGGAACCGGGTGTCTGCGCCGGGACAGGGTGAGCGCGGCGACCGTGCCGTAGACGCAGGCCACGGTAACGTCGACGAGGTAGAACCAGAGGCCCACGTCGAAGGTTGGCCGGGCGGCGACCAGCAGCACCGTTGCGAGGACGGCGGTACCCCAGGCGGCCACGGCAGCTGCCGTGGCCACGCGGGGTAGACCGTCGAGTTGTCCCATTGAGCGGGAACTGTAGGACGGATCGACTGTCATCCGCCGTGAATTTTCCGAACCCGTCGGTCGGTCACCGCTGGCTGCGGTCGCCGAGGGTGAAGCCGAGCGCCACGATCAGCACCCACAGCGGTCCGGTCATCCCGGCCATGTACTGCAGCGGCGAGATTCCGAGCAGCAGCGTGAGTCCTCCGAGGACCACGCTGGTCCAGCCGATCCAGCGGGGAGCCGCTGCGTTCCGCAGGCTGGCCACCGCAACCGCGACCCCCGCGATGCCCGCACCGACCCACAGCCAGGGGATGGTGCCGATCCAGTGCCCGAAGAAGACCGCGGTCTCGGGCACCATGCGGGTGCCCTCCGGGTCCTGCACCCCGAAGATGAACTCCGTGGTGAGCCCGGCGCCGAGCAGACCGGCGACGGAGACCAGACCGAGCCCGCCGAACGCGACGTCAGGCAGCAGGCTGCCGGCCGGGGCCTGGGCGGCGAGCCGGCGACGCAGGCCGGCCGCGAACACGACCAGGAGTACGACGGACAGCATGGTCGCCGTGTGGAAGACCAGGATGTTCGCGGTTAGGTCGGCCAACCGGCCCACGATCTTGTCCGGCTGGCCGGAGTACCTCTCGTCGTAGACGGCGTTGATGGTGCCGGACGCGATCATACCGACGATGCCGGCCAGTCCGGCCCCGACGCCGGCGATGGCCCACGTGCGGCTGGGTGTCGCTGTGCTCGCTTCGGTGACCGTGGTGTGGTCGGTGAGCGCGGTGGTGTAGCTCATTGCAGACTCTCCTCGAGTTCTTCGGTTTGGTGAGCCCAAGGCTGGTGCGCCCGGTGTCCCGACCGGTAGGGCTCGGTGTCCCGACCTTCCGGGCGCTCTCCTCAGGCGGGCCGCATGGCCCGGATAGCACCGTTGGGGCCGCGACGCCTAGCCCGTTCGGGCCAAATCCCCTAGCCGGTCGGATATTCACTTTCGGTGTCCCGGCCGCGGTCCTAGCCTCGGAACACCGACGTGTCCGTCACGTCCATTTACTGGGGAGTTACAGATGAGGACTGCGTACAAGGTTCTGGCGTATCTCATTGCGCTCGAGGTGATGATCCAGGCGGCCGCGATTGCCTACGGTGTCTTCGGGATCACCAAGTGGGTCGAGGGAGGAGCCACCCTCGACAAGGCGGTGATGGAGGACGAGTCGACGACGTTCACCGGCCTCGGCGGCCTGATCCTGCACGGCATGAACGGGACGATGATCATCCCGGTGCTCGCGCTCGTCTTCCTGATCTTCTCGTTCTTCGCCAAGGTGCCCGGCGGCGCCAAGTGGGCGGCCTTCGTCCTGCTCGCGGTCGTGGTCCAGGTGTTCCTCGGAATCTTCTCCCACGAGCTGACCAGCCTCGGCGCCCTGCACGGGGTCAACGCGCTGATCCTGTTCGGACTGGCGGTGACGGCAGGCATGCGGGCGGGACGTCAGGACACGGCGACCATGGGGGCCGCGCACGAGCGCGAGATGGTCTGACCTCTAGCTTTGCGGGTGGTGTTGCAACGTCCATGAGTAGTCGTCGTCTCCGGGTGATCCTGGCGTGCCTCGCCACGTCCGTCCTCCTGGCCCCGCTGCTCTACCTGTGGGCCACGAGCCTGATGCCGGACGACTACTCCGTGATGAACATGGGGTATGACGACTTCGGTGGCGGCACGAGAGCTGTCGATGGGGCTGCCGCGGTCGGCGACGCGGTCGGGCACTCCGGTCAGCACGCCGGCGGGATCTCGGTCACCGACCTCGTCGCGGACCCGGACCTGGAACCCGACGTCACGGTCCCGCTGGTCGCACGCAAGGAGCGGTTCGAGCTCGCGTCGGGTCGTTCGGTGGCGGGCTACACCCTCAACGGCGCGTCCCCCGGCCCGACCATCCGCGCCGTCGAGGGACAACTCGTCGAGGTGCGCCTCGAGAACGAGTCGGTGCCGGGCGGGATGACGCTGCACTGGCACGGCCTCGATGTCCCGAACGGGATGGACGGCGTCGCCGGCGTCACCCAGGACGCAGTCAAGGTGGGTGAGAGCTACACGTACCGGTTCGTCGCCGACCAGGTCGGAACCTACTGGTACCACTCCCACCAGATCTCCCACGAGCAGGTGCGCGGCGGCCTGCTCGGTGCCCTGGTCGTCACCCCGAAGGACCTCGACCTCGAGGTCGTGGACGTGGACGCTCTGGTACACATCTACGGCGGCCTCCGGACGGTCAACGGCCGGGACGGAGAGTTCCGGGCACCCGCCGCTCCCGGTGCGACGGTCCGGGTCCGGGTGATCAACACCGACAACGGCCCGATGCCTGTGTGGGTGAGCGGTGCGTCGTACCGGCTCGTCGCCGTGGACGGCAACGACGTCAACCGACCGACCCCGGTGACCGGCGAGGGTGCGCTGCTCACGGCCGGTGGCCGCTACGACCTCGAGGTGGTGATGCCGCAGGACGGGTCCGGGGTGCGGGTGGAGCTCGGCGGCAACGCTGCCGTCGTACTCGGGTCGGCTGCGTCCGACGTACCGGAGACCCAGCGTCCCTCCGATGACGTCGACCTGCTGAGCTACGGCTCGCCGTCAGAGATCGGCTTCGACCCCGCGGACGCAACCCGCAGCTTCGAGTACGTCATCGGCCGCCGGCCGGGCTTCGTCGACGGTCGGCCCGGGTTCTGGTGGACCATCAACGGTCACATGTTCCCGAACGTGCCGATGTTCATGATCTCCCAGGGCGACATCGTGACGGTGCGACTGGAGAACAACAGCGGCGAGGTACATCCGATGCACATGCACGGCCACCACATCGTGGTGCTCAGCCGGGACGGGGTGGCGGCGACCGGAAGCCCCTGGTGGACCGACTCGTTGAACGTCGAGGACGGCGAAGAGTACGAAGTGGCGTTCCTGGCTGACAATCCCGGCGTCTGGATGGACCACTGCCACAACCTGCCGCACGCCGCCGAGGGCCTGGTGTCCCACCTGATGTACACCGGCGTGCGCACGCCCTACCTGATCGGTGGGAAGGCCGACAACGAGCCTGAGTGACGCAGAACGGCCCGGACCCTCGAGGGCCCGGGCCGTACTGGTGCCGAAGGTCAGGTGCGGACCAGCTCGCGTTCCTCGGCGGCCGGTTCCTCGTGCTCGTCGAGCATCGTGGCCTCGTCGAACGGGTCCTCCCCGGCGAGGACGTGCTGCAGCCGTTCCTTGTCCAGACCGCCGGTCCAGTGTCCGACGAGGACCGTGGCGATCGAGTTGCCGGCGAAGTTGGTCAGCGCACGTGCCTCCGACATGAACCGGTCGATGCCGACGATCAGGCCGACGCCGTCGACCAGGTCGGGACGGTGGGAGGCCAGGCCGCCGGCCAGGGTGGCGAGGCCGGCGCCGGTGACCCCGGCCGCCCCCTTGGACGCGATCACCATGAACACCAGCAGCGAGATCTGCTCGCCGATGCTCAGCGGGTCACCCATCGCCGAGGCGATGAACAGCGACGCCATGGTCAGGTAGATCGCGGTGCCGTCGAGGTTGAACGAGTAACCGGTCGGAACCACCACACCGACGGTCGTCTTGTCGATACCGGCGTGCTCCATCTTGGCGATCAGGCGGGGCAGCGCGGTCTCCGACGAGGACGTGGACACGATCAGCAGGAACTCGCGGGCGAGGTACTTGAGCAGCGTGAAGACGTTCACCCCGGTGACGAGCTTCAGGAGGGTGCCGAGCACGACGAAGACGAACAGGAAGCAGGTGATGTAGAAGGCGACCATGATGACGGCCAGGCTCTTGAGCGCGTCGATCCCGGTCGCGCCGACGACGGCGGCCATCGCGCCGAACGCCCCGACCGGGGCGGCCCACATGACCATTGCGAGGACCCGGAACACCACGCGCTGCAGGTGCTCGATCCCCCGGATGACGGGCTCGCCGGTGCGGCCCATTGCCTGCAGCGCGAACCCGACGAGCAGGGCGACAAGCAGGGTCTGCAGGATCTCGCCGGAGGTCAACGACGAGAACAGGGAGTCCGGAATGACGCCGAGCAGGAAGTCCGTCGTCGAACCCTCCTCGCCTGAGGCCTGGGCGGCACCCTCGGCGGCGACCTCGTCACTGAGGTTCAGCCCCTCACCGGGGTGCACGATGTTGCCGACGACGAGGCCGATGCCGAGCGCTACCGTCGACATGGTCATGAAGTAGGCGAGCGCGAGGCCGCCGACCTTGCCGACCTGGGCGGCGCTGCGGACCGAGCCGACACCCAGCACGATCGTGCAGAAGATGACCGGCTGGATCATCATCTTGATCAACGCCACGAACCCCTCGCCGAGGGGTTCGAGCTTGACCGCGAAGTCGGGGAACAAGAAGCCGACCCCGATGCCGAGACCGACGGCGACGATCACCGCGATGTACAGGTAGTGGGTGCGGTCCTTCTTCGCCGGGGGTGCCGTTGGTGCGTACTCTGGCGATGCCATGAGAATGTCCTCCGATGGACGGTCCGGTTACTGATCCGTTCCCCATCGTGCGCAGTTCATGTGACCGCGGTCACCCTTGTGTTCGTTGAGTTCACGAGAACTCGGGCAGAATGCCCAGATGGCGAGGCGGAGAACCGGACGCGCGAGCGCCGTCGCCCAGCAGATCTTCCTTCTGCAGACGTTGACCGTGCTGCTGGTCGTGGTGGCGGCGGTGGCGCTGGCCTACGCCGACGCCCGACGCAGCCAGATCGACGAGGCACGGGACCGCTCCGTGGCGGTTGCCGAGGCGGTGGCGGACGCGCCGACCATCCGCGAAGCAGTCGCCACCGAGGACCCGTCGGCGGCGATCCAGCCGTACGCCGAGCAGGTGCGGCGCGACTCGGGAACCGACTTCGTCGTGGTGATGGACCCGGACCGGACCCGGTACTCACACCCGACCCCGAGTCGCATCGGGGAGCGGTTCGTCGGCGACCTCGGCGGCGCCCCGGAGGGGGAGGTGTTCACCCAGGAGTACACCGGCACGCTAGGCCCGTCGATGCGGGCGGTCGTCCCGGTGTTCGACGGGGACGACGTGGTCGCACTCGTGTCGGTCGGCATCACGTTGGACCGCATCGACGAGCAGCTGCGCTCGCGGCTGGTGTCGATCGGCCTCGCCGGCCTGCTCGTGCTCGCGCTCGGGGCCCTGGGCGCCTGGCTGATCAGCCGCCGGTTGCGTCGTCAGACACACGGCCTGGGTGAGCGCGAGATCACCCGCATGTACGAGTACTACGACGCGGTGCTGCACGCCGTACGAGAAGGTCTGCTGCTCGTCGACACCGACGGCCGGGTGCAGCTGCACAACGACGAAGCCGGCCGGCTGCTCGGCCTGAGCGGGGACGTGGTGGGCCGGCCGGTCGCCGACCTGGATCTTCCGGACTCGCTCACCGGGTCGCTGCTCGCCGAGGGGTCCGCGCCCGACGAGATCCACCTGGTCGGCGACCACGTGCTGGTGGTCAACCAGGCGGCCGCCCGGTGGGAGGGCCGCCGCGTCGGTTCGGTGGTGACGCTGAGGGACCACACCGAGCTCCAGGCCGTCGCTGGTGAGCTGGACACGGTCCGCGGTCTCGCCGAGTCACTGCGCTCCCAGAACCACGAGGCGGCGAACCGGCTGCACACCGTGGTCTCCCTCATCGAGATGGACCGCACCGAGGAGGCGCTCGACTTCGCGACCGAGGAGCTCCAGGTGGCCCAGCTGCTCACCGACCGGGTGGTCGGCGCCGTGGACGAACCGGTGGTCGCTGCCCTGCTGCTCGGTAAGACCGCCCAGGCCACGGAGCGAGGTATCGAGCTCCGGATCGGTGAGGCCACCCGGGTGAGCGCCCTCTTCGTCGAACCCCGGGACATGGTCACGGTGCTCGGCAACCTCCTGGACAACGCCTTCGACGCGGTCTCCGGGTGTGAGACGCACCGGGTCGAGGTGGAGGTGGTCGCCGACCAGGGCTCCCTCTCGGTGCGTGTCGCCGACAGCGGCCGTGGACTTCCGCCCGAGATGGTCGACCAGATGTTCAGGCGCGGCTGGTCGACCAAGCCCGGGGCCGGCCCGGTGGGCCGCGGCCTTGGCTTGGCCCTGGTCGGGCAGGTGGTCCGCAGGTACGGCGGCACCATCGAGGTGGGTACCTCGGAGCTGGGTGGCGCCCGCTTCGACATCCGGATCGCTCGCCCCGGGGAAGACCGATGACGTTGCGGGTGCTCATCGTGGAGGACGAGGCGGTGGCCGCGCAGGCGCATGCGGAGTACGTCGGACGCGTGGCCGGCTTCGAGGTGGCCGGAGTGGCTCGGTCCGGAGCAGAGGCCCTACGGCACCTCAGGAACGACCCGGCGATCGACCTGGTCCTGCTGGACATGAACCTGCCGGACGCGCACGGGCTGGCACTGTTGCAGCGGATCCGGGCCGAAGGGCACCTGGCCGACGTGATCGCGGTGACTTCTGCGCGCGATCTGGAGGTGGTCCGGAAGGCGGTGACGCAGGGGGTGGTCCAGTACCTGCTCAAGCCGTTCACCTTTGCCGGGTTCCGCAGGAAGCTGGAGCAGTACGCCGCCTACAAGAACCGGCTCGGGTCCACCGAGGAGGAGATGGTCCAGGAAGAGGTGGACCGGCTGATCGGCATGCTCCGCACGAGCGGGCCGGACTCGACGCTGCCCAAGGGGATGAGCGCCGACACGCTCCGACAGGTCACCGCGAGCCTGCGCGGCTCGGACGAGGCGATGTCCGCTTCGGAGGTGGCCGCGGCGATCGGTTCGTCGCGGGTCACCGCCCGCCGGTATCTCGAGCACCTCGGTGACGCCCAGCTGGTCGAGCGGCAGGTCAGGTACGGCGGGGGCGGCCGGCCCGAGGTGGAGTACCGGTGGCGCCGGGACGCGAGCCGCGCTCAGTCCGACTGAGCGTCGAGATCCGGGTCCTGGAACACCGCGGGGTCGTCCAGCACCTCGATCCGGTCCCACGGCCAGGCGATGGCCCAGACCTTGCCGACGACCTCGACGACGGGGACCGCTCCACGGTCACCGAGTCGCCGGTGGGCGCGGGAGTCCTGGCTGTTCGACCGGTTGTCGCCCATCATCCACAGGCTGTCGTCGGGGACGACCACGTCGAACTCCTCCTCGGACGGCGGTATGCCGTCGCGGAGGTACTCCGACTCGTCGAGTGGCACGTCGTTGACCATCACGCGGCCCCGGTCGTCGCAGCACTCGACGTGGTCGCCGCCGACGCCGATCACGCGCTTAACGAGGTGCCCGCCCGCGGGGTAGAGACCGACGGTGGACAGCACCTTCTGGATGCCCTGCGGCTCCGGCGCCACCCCGAGCCACCTGCCCGGGTCCCGGAACACCACGACGTCGCCGCGCTGCACGTCACCGTTCCAGTAGGAGATCTTCTCCACCAGGATCCGGTCGTTGGTCACGAACTCCGGCCTCATCGAGGCGGACGGCACGTAGAACATCTGCACGAAGAAGGCCTTGACCAGCACGGAGACGCCGACCGCCAGCACGACCAGGACGACCGACTCCTGCCACCAGCTCAGGCCACGGCGCGTTGGGGCCTTCCCGGCGGCGGCCGGTCTGGTGTCGTCATCCCCCATGGCGGCGACTCTAACGGGTGGTCTCAACCGGGCCGGCGGTCCCGCCGCCGCCGGCGGAGGACGGCCAGCAGCGCCCGGGCATAGGCACGCTCGGCGTCGATGTCGACGTGACGCTCGCCCCGTCCGTCGTACCCGTCGGACCCGTCGAACAGTTCGTCCCGGAGGACCACGACGAAGCCGTCGGGGACGGCCTCGAGCCGCGCGAACTCCGCCCCGAGCAGCTCGCGCATCTGCGCCTCGTGCGGCAACCACACGACCTCGCTCTGGGCGATGCTGTCCAGCGCCCACTCCGTGGTGCCGTTGAATCGGACGATGCCACCGCTCTCGAGCTGGTGCGGCTCGATGGTCATCTCGCTGATCACGAACACCTGGTCGTCGAGGTCCCGGTCCGGGACCGCGAACCGGTCCCCGGAGGCCGGTGCCCAGGGCAGGCCGGCCTCCTGGAGCTGTGCGGCGAGCTCGAAGGTGATCACGTTCTGCATTGTGCCCGCTCCCTTTCCCCTTGTTGAGATCCGCCTCGTTCGGCATTGAGACGCGCCTGGTTTCTGTGGGTACAGCAGTGGCCCCGACCGGAGCCGGGGCCAATGCCTTTGATCCACCCATCTCGGCGTGAACCGAGTCCTGGGTCAGTCGGTCACATCATGCTCGGCGGCATCATCACCGCGTCGATGAGGTAGACCGTCGCGTTGGCGGTCTGCACGCCACCGCAGATGACGGCGGCGTCCTGCGCCTTGAGCTCGTCCCCGGAGCCGGAGATCTCGAGCTTGTCGCCCTGCACGGTGGTCAGGGTCTGGCCGGCGATCTCGTCCGGGGTCATCTGCCCGGCGACCACGTGGTAGGTCAGGATGCCGCTCAGCGCGTCGGCGTTGGCCGGCTTGCTGAGCGTCTTCAGGGTCTTGGCGGGGACCTTCGCGAACGCGTCGTCGACCGGCGCGAACACGGTGAACTCGTCACCGTTGAGGGTGTCGACCAGGTCCACCTCCGGGTTCACCTGGCCGGAGACGGCAGCGGTGAGCGTCTTCAGGATCGGGTTGTTGCTCGCGGCGACCGCGACCGGGTCCTGGGCCATTCCGGCGACCGAGCCGGCACCGTCCGGGACCTGCTCTGCGTAGCCCTCGCAGCCAGGACCGACCAGGTTCGCGGCCGGGTCCGTCTCCTCGGTGCCCGCGTCCATGGGGGTCTCTTCCTGCATGGGCGTCTCGGACTCGGAGGCCGTGGTGTCGCCGGCAACCGGTGCCGCGTCGTCGGCACCACAGGCGGCGGTCATCGTGAGTGCGGATACGGCGGCCACTGCGATGGCCACCTTCTTGAGTGAACGCATGTGCTTTGTTTCCCTTCGGGTTGGGTGTCCTGCGTGGTGGTGCGTTGAGGGTTCGTGGTCAGGGCCGCCGAGGATTGGTCATTCGACCGTCACGTCGACGCTGTCCCAACCGGTTGACCCGTCCGGAGCGATCGGCGCTCGGCGGGACGTCTGTGTGTAGCCCGTGCTGTCGGTCGCCCGGACCTCGAGCTTGTGGTTGCCGGGGGTGGCCTCCCACTCCCAGACCCACTGCCGCCAGGTGTTCACGTTGTCCTCGGTGGCGAGACGCGCCTCGTTCCACGCGTCCCCGTCGACCCGGACCTCGACCTTGGTGATGCCGCGGTCCTGTGACCAGGCGACGCCGGCGACGGGCGTCCTCCCGGCCTTCACCCGCGCGAACGAACGAGGTACGTCGATCCGCGAGGACGTCTTGATGGGTGCTTCGGCTGAGTAGCCGCGGGTGGTCCAGTACGCCTTGAAGTCGGCGAACCTGCTGACCTCCAGGTCGACCAGCCACTTGGTGGCCGACACGTATCCGTAGAGGCCGGGGGTCACCATCCGGACCGGGAAGCCGTGCTCGAGCGGCAGCGGCTCGCCGTTCATCGCGATGGCGACCAGGGCCTCCCGCTCCTCGTCGAGGAGGATCGGCAGTGGTGTACCAGCAGTGAAGTCGTCGGCGCTGGTGGACTTCACGGCGTCGGCGCCGTCCTGGATCCCGGCCTCTCTCAGCAGGTCCCCGATGGGGACGCCGATCCAGGTCGCGTTGCCGACGTACTCACCGCCCACCGGGTTCGACACGCAGGTCAAGGTGATCCGACGCTCGACGAGCCGGCGGGAGAGCAGGTCCTCGAAGGACAGCTCTAGCTCCCGGTCGACCATGCCGTGGATACGCAGGGTGAAGTCCTCGACCGGTACGTCGGGAACCCGCAGCGCGGTGTCGACCCGGTAGAACTCCTTGTTCGAGGTGAGGTGCGACGTGATCCCGTCGATGTCGAGGTTGGCACCCGCAGGCAGGGGAGGGGCGACGCTCTGTGGTCTCGGGACCAGCACGTCGGCGCGTGAGCCCGCGGCCGCCGGCCCGCCGGCGTACCTGCTGGTCACCCCACCGGCCGCGGCGATCGTGCCGACGGCCACGGCAGCCTTCAGGAAGGCGCGACGGTCGAAGGCCGACGGGAGGTCGTCCCCGCGGACGTGGCTCGGCAGCAGCATCCTGGGTTTGCCGTTCTCCAGTGTCTCCACCGCGCCCGGCGCTGTGACCGGCGCATCGGTTGCGGGGCGTGCGGGCTCAGCCGCTGCCGCGGCGTCCCCACGCAGCGGGCGCAACAGGACCAGGAGCGACACGACGCCGACGCCGATGAGCGCGGCCACGGGGAGGAGCCTCGTCACGGTCGACGAGGTCGCGGCCCGGTCCGTGACGGCAGCAGCGGTGGCCACCGCACTGAGCAGGAGGAAGAGACCCAGCGCGGCGCGCGGTCGACGTACGCCGACCACTCCGGCGGCGACCGCGAGGCCGGCCACGGTGGCGACCACGCCTGAGATGAGCACCGCTTTGTCCGCGGTGCCGAAGGTCGCGATGGCCCATTCCTTCACGGGACGCGGGGACGCGTCGACCGCGCGGTTGGCGACCGCGAGAAGGGGCGAGGTGACACCGGTCAGCAGGGCGGCCACGGCTTCGGCTGCCGCCAGTGCGGCGGTGCCGGCGAGCAGCCCTGCCCCGGCGCCGGCGAGGTACCGCTTCCTGGGTTGTGTCCTTGTCTGGGTCACGTGGGCTGTTCGCGCCCGCTGGGGCTGCGGATGGGTCGGCGATCCGGGTAGCCTGGAACTACAGCGACGCGACCGCGAGACGGGGTGGGGACGATGACCGATCCACGGCAGGCAGGCAAGTACACCAAGCTGCCCGAACCCGTTCCGCCCGAAGACATGGTCACCTCGCTCGACGTCGAGCCGGTTCCAGAGGAGAGGGACGACTACCTGCGCGAGCTCGAGTGGTTCCTCCGGGTGGCCGGCGGCTAGATCCGCTCACACCACTGTCGAACCAAGGAGATGTAGATGCGTGCTGTCCAGGTCGCTCGGCTCGAGGGCCCGCGAGGCGTCGACATAGTCGACGTACCGGAGCCCACACCGGACGATGGGGACCTCCTGGTCGAGGTGCACGCGCTGGGGGTCAGCTTCCCCGACCTGCTGCTGTCCAAGGGTGAGTACCAGCTCAAGCCCGATCTCCCGTTCCAGCTCGGCGTCGACTTCGCCGGAGTCGTGAGTAAGGCGCCGGCAGGGTCCGGCTTCGCCTCCGGGGACCGGGTGGCCTGCTGCCTGCCGTACGGCGGCGGGGCGGATGTCGTGGCGACCAGCCCGGAGAGCGTCTTCCCGCTCCCGGACACGATCAGCTTCGAGCAGGGCGCCGCGCTGCCGATGAACTACCTGACCGCGCAGTTCGCGCTCGCCACCCGCGGGCAGCTGACGAAGGGTGAGACGGTCCTGGTGCACGGCGCGGCCGGTGGCGTGGGAACCGCGTCTCTGCAGGTGGCGAAGGGGTACGGCGCACGCACCATCGCGGTGGTGTCGACGGACGAGAAGGGCGAGATGGCCCGCGCGGCCGGCGCCGACGAGGTCGTGCTGCTCGAGGGTTTCCTGAAGTCCGTCAAGGAGATGACCGACGGGCAGGGGGTCGACATCGTGGTCGATGTGGTCGGCGGCGACATCATGACCGACTCGCTACGTGCCCTGGGCACGCAGGGACGGCTGCTCGTTGTCGGGTTCACCGCGGGCGACATTCCCGCCGTGCGGGTGAACCGGCTGCTGCTGAACAACATCGACGTCCGCGGTGTCGGGTGGGGCGCCTACGCGATGGTGCGGCCGGGCTACATGCGCCGGCAGTGGGACGAGCTGCTGCCGATGATGAGGTCCGGGGTTGTGAACCCGCCGGTCGGCACCACCTACCCACTGGACGAGATCCGGCAGGCGCTCGAGGACATGGACTCACGGCGCACGCTCGGGAAGTCCGTTCTCACCCTGAGGTGACCGGCCCCCACGGGAGACCGGGTCAGGCCGCGGTCAGGTCCTCGTACTCCGGGTGCCGGTCGATGTACTCCTTGATGAACGGGCACAGCGGCCGGACCGTGAGGCCCGTCGTACGCGCGTGGTCGAGGGCTCCCCGGGCCAGCGCCGAACCGACACCCTGGCCCTCGAAGGCGTCGTCGACCTCGGTGTGCGTGAACACCATGAGGCCGTCGCGCTTCTCGTACTCCGAGACGCCGGCCACCACACCCGACTCGATCATCGCCTCGTACCGGCTCTTGTCCGGGTTGTCATGCACCGTGACGTTTGCGTGTTCGCTCATGACCTCGATGATGACACCCACCTGGTTGCTCCCGCCCGGCTAAAGTTGCCGCGTGACGACTCTCGACGACGCCAAAGAAGGCATGAACCCTGACATCCGGCCGCAGGACGACCTCTTCGGACACGTGAACGGGCGCTGGCTCGACACGGCGCAGATACCGGCGGACCGGTCGAGCTGGGGCCCCTTCGTGATGCTCGCCGACAACGCCGAGCAGCACGTCCGGGCCATCATCGAGGAGCTCGCCGCAAGCACCGCGGATCGCGGCTCTCCCGCGCAGAAGATCGGCGACCTGTACGCCAGCTTCATGGACGAGGCCCGCGCCGAGGAGCTCGGCGCCGACCCGATCGCCCCCGCCCTGGGTGCGGTCGACGAGATCGGCGACCTGCGCGACCTCGCCCAGTTCATCGGCGAGCTCGAGCGCGCCGGTGGCTCCGGCCTGTTCGGGTCGTACGTCGACACCGACTCCCGCGACTCCGACCGCTACCTGGTGAATGTCGTCCAGGGCGGTCTCGGCCTGCCGGACGAGTCGTACTACCGCGACGAGAAGTTCGCTGAGATCCGCACCGCCTACGTCGCGCACGTGGAGAAGATGCTCGGCCTCGCCGGTCGCCTAGATGCCGCGACGGCCGCACGGCACGTCCTCGACGTGGAGACCCGGCTCGCGGCCGGGCACTGGGAGCGCTCGGAGACCCGTGACGTCCTCAAGACCTACAACCTGACCACGCTGGAGAAGCTCCGCGAGGCCGCTCCGAACTTCGAGTGGTCGACGTGGGCGGCCGGCCTCGGCGCCTCCGACGCGACGTTCGCCGAGGTGATCGTCCGCCAGCCGAGCTACCTGACCCACCTGTCCCAGGCGCTCGAGGAGATCCCCCTCGAGCAGTGGCGGTCCTGGCTCGCGATCCGGGTGGTCCGAGCGGCCGCGCCGTACCTGTCGGCTGCCTTCGTCGAGGAGAACTTCGACTTCTACGGGAAGACCCTCAACGGCACCCCCGAGCTGCGTGCGCGGTGGAAACGGGGCGTGGGCCTGGTCGAGGGTGCGCTCGGCGAGGCCGTCGGCGAGATCTACGTCGAGCGGCACTTCCCGCCGACGTCGAAAGCGCTGATGGACGAGCTGGTGGCGAACCTGATCGAGGCCTACCGGCGCAACATCGAGAAGCTGGACTGGATGGGCGAGGACACCAAGACCCGCGCCTACGAGAAGCTGAAGACGTTCCGTCCCAAGATCGGCTACCCGGACACCTTCCGCGACTACTCCACGTTGGAGATCGACCCCGCCGACCTGCTCGGCAACGTGGCCCGTGCCGCCGCGTTCGAGACGGACCGGCAGCTGAACAAGATCGGGTCACCGGTCGACCGGGACGAGTGGCTGATGCTGCCGCAGACGGTCAACGCCTACTACAACCCCGGCATCAACGAGATCTGCTTCCCCGCCGGCATCCTGCAGAAGCCGTTCTTCTCCCCGGACGCCGATGCCGCCGAGAACTACGGCGGTATCGGCGCGGTGATCGGGCATGAGATCGGCCACGGCTTCGACGACCAGGGCTCCCAGTACGACGCCCAGGGCAACATGAACGAGTGGTGGACCGAGACCGACCGGGCCGCGTTCAAGGCGAAGTCCGACAAGCTGATCGGGCAGTACGACGCGTTCTCGCCGCGTGACCTGCCGGGCGAGCACGTCAACGGTGGGCTGACCGTGGGCGAGAACATCGGTGACCTGGGTGGTCTGACCATCGCGCACAAGGCCTACGAGATCAGCCTCGAGGGTGCGGAGGCGCCGGTCGTCGACGGGCTGACCGGCTCGCAGCGGGTGTTCATGAACTGGTCCTACGTGTGGCGCACCAAACGCCGCAAGGAGCAGGCGCAGCAGTTCCTGACCATCGACCCGCACTCACCGGCGGAGTTCCGAGCGAACATCGTGCGCAACCTCGACGAGTTCCACGAGGCGTTCGGCACTGCCCCCGGAGACGGCCTGTGGCTCGACCCCGAGGACCGCGTCCGGATCTGGTAGCCGCCCTGCGCCCCCCTCAGCTTCACCATGGTGCCACGTCGAACCCGCACTTCCCATGGCGTGCAGGTCGTGGGAGGTGCGGGTTCGCCATGGTGCCTTGGGGAAACTGGGGGGCTAGTGGATCAGGACGGGCGGGGCGGTGTCGCCGTCGACCTCGAGCGGGACCGGGGGCTTCCTCCGGGGCAGCAGCGCGGCCGGCACCAAGGTGAGCACGATCAGCGCGGTGGCGACCATGAACGCGACGCCGAACGAGTCGGCCATCTCGCCGAGGCCCTGGGCGATCGCGCCCGGTGTCAGCTGCGCGGCGACCTCCGGGTCCTGAGCGGACCTGACCAGCGTGTCCGCGGCTGCGCGGGACTGGTAGGCGTTGGTCAGCACCACTGAGATCACCGCGGTCCCGACCGAGCCGGCGACCTGCTGGACGATGTTCATCAGCGTCGAGCCGCGGGCCAGGTTGTGGTCCGTCAGCGTCTGCAGTGCCGCGGTCATGATCGGCATCATCGTGGCGCCCATGCCGAGACCCATCACGAACAGGGCTCCGAGCAGCAACGTGTAGGACGTGTCCGGCCCGACCTGCGTGAACACACCCATCCCGACCGTGATCAGCGCGATGCCGACCAGCACGATCTTGCCGGCACCGGTCCGGTCGGCCAGGATGCCGGCGATCGGCATGCTGACCATCGCGCCGAGACCCTGGGGAGCCAGCAGCAGACCGGCCGCCAGCGTGGTCTCACCGCGCACCTGCAGGAAGTACGACGGGAACAGCAGGCTCGCGCCGAAGAACGCAACCGCGAACAGGCTCATCGTGATCACCGCGATGGTGAGGTGCCGGTCCTTGAACAGGTGCAGGTCGATCAGCGGGTGCACGGTCCGGAACGCGTGGAACACGAACGCGACCACGAGCACCGCGCCGATGGCCGCGGGCACGAGCACCTTTGCCGCCACCAGCGTGCCGGTCTCCGGGCTGGAGGAGACGCCGTACAGGAACAGCGCCAGGCCAGGGGAGAGCAGCAGCATCCCGACGAAGTCGAACGACTCCGACGGCTCGGGCGAGTCGGACGGCAGCACCATGGCGGCAAAGACCAGCGCCGCGATGCCGATCGGCAGGTTGATCAGGAAGATCCAGTGCCAGCTGGCCGTGTCGATCAGCCAGCCACCGAGGATCGGGCCCGCGATCGGGCCGAGCAGCATGGGGACACCGAGCACCGCCATCACCCGGCCGATCCGCGCAGGACCGGCGGCGCGCGTCATGATCGTCATGCCCAGGGGCATCAGCATGCCGCCGCCCAGGCCCTGGAGCACCCGGAACGCGACCAGCGTGGTGATGTCGTCAGCCAGGCTGCAGAGCACGGAGCCGGCGACGAAGAGCACCAGGGCGAGCAGGAACAGCCGCTTGGTGCCGAACCGGTCGGCGGCCCACCCGGTCAGCGGGATCACCGTGGCCAGGGCGAGGGTGTAGCCGGTCATGGTCCAGGCGACCTGGGCGTACGTCGCCTCGAACTCTGCCTGGAAGGTCGGGATCGCGACGCTCACGACGGTGACGTCGAGGATCGACATGATCGCGGAGAGGACGACGACGCCGGCGACCATCAGGACGTCTTTGTCGAGCTTGTCGGTCGGCTTTGCGGCGGGGTTCTGGGTGAGCACCCGGGAATTCTATGTAAGCCGCAACAACCGGTCTAACGAATTACGGACTGTTCCGTCCGTGACGTCGGACACCCCTGTGCCCGGTCACGACAGGAGCTGCTCGATCGCTCCGGTCACCTGCGGGTCGTCGGGTACGACGGACGGCGCGAACCGTGCGACGACCTTGCCGTTGCCGTCTACCAGGAACTTCTCGAAGTTCCACGCGATGTCCCCGGCCTTGCCCTCGTTGTCCGCGACCTGCACGAGCTCGTCGTACACCTCGTGCCGACCGGGACCGTTGACGTCGACCTTCTCGGTCATCGGGAACGTCACGCCATAAGTGGCGGAGCAGAACTCCGCGATCTCCTCCGGGCTGCCGGGCTCCTGGCCACCGAACTGGTTGCAGGGGACGCCCAGGACGGTGAAACCGCGGCCGGCGTACTGCTCGTGGAGCTCCTCCAGCGCGGAGTACTGCGGGGTCAGGCCGCACTTGGAGGCGACGTTGACCAGCAGCGCCGGCTGCCCTCCGGTGATCTCGCCGAGGGTGGAGGAGGTGCCGTCGAGGCGGCCGATCGGGGTGTCGAGAAGGCTCATGCGCCCAGGCTAACCGGGGCTCCCAGGGCGCACCGTGACGCGGACCACTTCGCCCACGTCGGTCACCTCACAGCTGAACTCCATCGCGCCGGCGTCGGATGCACCAGCGCCGGTGACCGTCCAGAGGTCCCGCTCCTGCTGCGCCCGGGTCCGGTCCCGGTCGATCTGCAGGGCCGGCTGCTCGTCGACGACCGCCGTGTAGCACGCCGCGATCGCCTCGACCTGGGTCACCGGCGGCCGCGCCGTCGTGCAGCCCGACACCGCCAGCAGCGCGGCCAGCGCGGACCCGGCTGCCCACCTCATGCCCGCTCCGGGGTGAGCGCGCGCATCGCCATCTGCTCGAGCACGATGCGCATCTCGGGCTCGGAGAGCATCGCGCTGTGCGGCGTGGAGTTGAGCAGGCCGAACGCGGCGTGCGACATCGCCCGTGCGCGTTTCGGGGGAAGGCCGGGGTTCACCTTCCGTAGCTGGTCGACCCAGAGCTCGACGTACCTGCGCTGCAGCGAGCGGACCTGCTCGCGCGCCTCGCCCGGCAGCGAGGCCCAGTCCCGGTCCTGGACGACGATCAGCGCCTTGTTGCTGAGGGCGAACTCGGTGTGCCAGTTCACCAGCGCGCGCAGCGCCTCCCTGCCGTCGGTCGACTCGGCGACACGCTGGCGGCCGACCTCGAGCAGCTCCTCGCTGATCGAGACCAGCATCTCGGCGAGCATCGCGTCCTTGGAGGCGAAGTGCCGGTACAACGCCGGTCCGGAGATCCCGCAGGCCGCACCGAGGTCGGCCACGGAGACCCCGTGGAATCCGCGGGCGGCGAACAGCTCTGCCGCGGTGGACAGGATCTGTTCTCGGCGTGAGCTCACCCGCCCAGCCTAGATCAGCGCGTTAACGATCGCTAACTTCCTCGCGAGACGCACATGCACTTGTACTTCGCCAGGGGCATGGGGTCATGCTAGGAGTCGAGCCAGGTGGACGGCGATGTTAACGATCGCTAACATCTGTCTAGGGTTAGTAACCGTTAACAATCCGGAGGCTCGAGTGGCCAACGACATGAAGAAGCTTGTCGAGGACCTGCGCGCACGCCTGGAGGCGGCGCGGCTGGGGGGTTCGGAGTCGGCTCGCAAGAAGCATCTGGACCGCGGCAAGCTGCTCGCCCGCGACCGGGTGGACCAGCTGCTCGACCCCGGGAGCCCGTTCCTCGAGCTGAGCCCGCTGGCGGCCACCGGGATGTACGACGACGCGGTGCCGTCCGCCGGAGTCGTCACCGGCATCGGCCGGGTCAGCGGTCGCGAGTGCGTGATCGTGGCCAACGACGCCACCGTCAAGGGCGGCACCTACTACCCCGTCACCGTGAAGAAGCATCTACGTGCCCAAGAGGTCGCCCGCGCGAACCGGCTTCCCTGCATCTACCTGGTCGACTCCGGCGGGGCGTTCCTGCCGATGCAGGACGAGGTCTTCCCGGACAAGGAGCACTTCGGCCGGATCTTCTTCAACCAGGCCAACCTCTCCTCGGCCGGGATCCCGCAGGTTGCCGCGGTGATGGGCTCGTGCACCGCCGGCGGCGCCTACGTCCCGGCGATGTCCGACGAGACCGTGATCGTCAAGGAGCAGGGCACGATCTTCCTGGGTGGCCCGCCGCTCGTGAAGGCGGCCACCGGAGAGGTCGTCACTGCCGAGGAGCTCGGCGGCGGTGACGTGCACGCGCGCAAGAGCGGCGTCGTCGACCACCTCGCGGGTGACGATGCCGAGGCCCTCGCGATCATCCGCTCGATCGTGGGCACCTTCGAACGGCGGGCCACGACAGGCTCGACCACCGGAAGCAGCCTGGAGCAGGCGCCACCGGAGGAGCCCGCCGAGGACCCGCAGGGCTTGTACGACGTGGTGCCCACCGACTCACGCACGCCCTATGACGTCCGCGAGGTGATCACCCGGATCGTCGACGCCAGCCGGTTCCACGAGTTCAAGGCCCTCTACGGCGAGACGCTGGTCTGCGGCTTCGCGAGGATCTGGGGCTACCCGGTGGCGATCGTCGCCAACAACGGGATCCTCTTCTCGGAGTCGAGCCTCAAGGGCGCGCACTTCATCGAGCTGGCCAACCAGCGCGGCATCCCGCTGGTGTTCCTGCAGAACATCACCGGCTTCATGGTGGGCCGCGAGTACGAGACCGGTGGCATCGCCCGAGACGGCGCAAAGCTGGTGACCGCCGTCGCCTGCTCCGTCGTACCCAAGTTCACCGTCGTGATCGGCGGGTCGTTCGGTGCCGGCAACTACGGGATGTGCGGGCGGGCGTACGACCCTCGGTTCCTGTGGATGTGGCCGAACGCCCGGATCTCGGTGATGGGCGGCGAGCAGGCCGCATCGGTCCTCGCCACCGTGAGAAGGGACGGCATCGAGGCCAAGGGAGGTGAGTGGTCGGTGGACGAGGAGGAGCAGTTCAAGGAGCCGATCCGAGCCCAGTACGAGCACCAGGGCTCGCCGTACTACTCCACCGCCCGGCTCTGGGACGACGGCGTGATCGACCCCGTCGACACCCGCCGGGTCCTCGGCATGGGCCTCGCCGCCGCCGCCAACGCCCCGATCCCCGAGCCGTCCTACGGCATCTTCCGGATGTGAGGTCCCATGAACCCGATCAGCACGCTGCTCGTCGCCAACCGAGGCGAGATCGCGATCCGGATCATCCGGACAGCCCAGGAGATGGGGCTGCGCACGGTTGCGGTCTACTCCGACGCCGACCGTGAGGCGCCGCACGTCCGGGCCGCCGACACCGCGATCCGGATCGGCCCGACCCCGGCGAGCGAGTCCTACCTGAGCATCGACGCGATCCTCGAGGCCGCCCGGAAGACCGGTGCCGACGCGATCCACCCCGGGTACGGCTTCTTGTCCGAACGAGCGGCGTTCGCGCGCGCCGTCACAGATGCCGGGCTGACCTTCGTCGGCCCGACCGCCGAGGTGATGGAGCAGATGGGCCGCAAGGACGTCGCCCGTGGGATCGCGATGGCGGCCGGTGTGCCCGTCGTACCGTCCGCCGAGTTGTCAGGCGCCGACACGGCTATTGCCGGGCAGGAGCCTGACAAGCTGGGTTATCCGTTGCTGGTCAAGGCGGCCGCCGGTGGGGGCGGCAAGGGGATGCGCATCGTCCGGGACCCGGCCGGCTTCGCCGAGGCGCTCGCCTCCGCACAACGGGAGGCGCGCAGCGCGTTCGGTGACGACACGATCCTCGTGGAGAGGTACGTCGAGCACGGGCGCCACGTCGAGGTACAGGTGCTCGCCGACGAGCACGGCAACGTGGTCCACCTCTTCGAACGCGACTGCTCCACCCAGCGCCGGCACCAGAAGGTGATCGAGGAGGCCCCGGCGCCGACCATCTCCGACAGCGTGCGCAAGGTCCTCACCGAGTCGTCGGTGGCCCTGGCCCGGCAGGTCGGCTACACCAACGCCGGGACGGTGGAGTTCCTCGTCTCCGGCGAGGACGCGTTCTTCCTGGAGATGAACACCCGGCTGCAGGTCGAGCACCCGGTCACCGAGCTCGCCGTATCCGTGCAGGGCGGCGCCCTCGACCTGGTCCGGCTCCAGCTCCGGATCGCCGCCGGCCACGCGCTGCCGTTCACCCAGGACGAGGTCACCCTGACCGGGCATGCGATCGAGGCACGGGTCTACGCCGAGGACGCGTTCAACGGCTTCCTGCCCCAGGCCGGTGTCGCCGAGTCCGTGCGGTGGTCCCCCCGTGCGCGCAACGACGTCGCCCTCGAGTCCGGGCAGGAGGTGAGCTCGTCGTACGACCCGATGCTAGGGAAGGTGATCGTGCACGGCTCCACCCGGGAGGCGGCTCGCCGCGCGCTGGTCACCGCGCTCGACGACACCGCCATCCTCGGTCTCACCACCAACCTCGGGTTCCTCCGCGGCCTGGCAGCCAGTGACGCGTTCCGGGACAACGAGATCGACACCGCCTACCTCGACACGTACGCCGACGCGATCCGGCCCCACGGGGCCGAGGCCGCGAGCGTGCTCGGCGCCTGGGGGCTGGCCACCTCGCAGGACGGGGACCCGACCCATCCGTTCGGGACCGCCGACGGGTGGCGGCTGACCGGGCCGTCCGCACCCACGCCGGTGGAGCTGGTCGTCGACGGTGAGCCGACCCTGTTCAAGGTCGACCGGGGCGGCTCGGTCACCTCCGGAGGCCGGACCTGGCGGGTGCATCCGATCGCCTCCGACGAGGGGATGCTGCGCCTCGAGATCGACGACCTCGTGCACGAGGGCGCGGTCCGGATCACCCCGCACCGGGTCGACGTCGCCCACATCGGGAACACTTTCAGCTTCGACCGACCGGACGCGTTCGGGCCGGGCAGTGGCGCAGGGACCTCGGACGGAACCGTGCTCGCGCCGATGCCCGGGACCGTGCTCAGCGTCTCTGCCGTCGTCGGCCAGGTCGTCGAGGAGGGTGACGTCCTGGGCGTGATGGAGGCGATGAAGATGGAGCTGTCGCTGAGGGCACCGACCGCGGGAACGGTCGGCACCGTCGGTGCGGGTGCCGGTGACCAGGTGGCGCTCGGTGCCACGCTGTTCGTGGTGGACCCGGCCTGACAAGTCGGAGAGAGAGGAGCGAGACGATGCGTGAGCCCCAGGTGGTGCGCGACCCGAGCCTTCCGGAGCGCGTGACGATCTACGAGGTCGGCCCCCGGGACGGGCTGCAGAACGAGCAGACCGTCGTACCCCTCGACACCAAGGCCGAGTTCATCCGCCGCCTGGTCTCGGCCGGTCTGCCGATCGTGGAGGCCACCAGCTTCGTGCACCCCAAGTGGGTTCCGCAGCTCGCCGACGCAGCGGAGCTGATCGACCTGGTCACTGAGTCCATGGGCGGCTTCGCCGCGGGCTCGGGACCGGTTCCGATGCCCGTGCTGGTGCCCAACGAGCGCGGCCTGGACCGGGCGCTGGAGAAGGGCGTCCGGCACATCGCGATCTTCGGCAGCGCGACCGAGACGTTCGCGCAGCGCAACCTGAACCGGTCCCTCGACGAGCAGTTCGCGATGTTCGAGCCCACCGTGACGAGGGCCCGGGAGAACGGTCTCGACGTCCGCGCCTACGTCTCGATGTGCTTCGGTGACCCGTGGGAGGGCGCGGTCCAGGTCGACCAGGTCGTCCGGGTCGGGAAACGGTTGTTCGACCTCGGTGCATCGCAGCTGTCGCTCGGCGACACGATCGGCGTCGGCACCCCGGGCCATGTGACTGCCCTGCTGGCCGCGTTCAACGACGCCGGGCTCTCGAACGACCGCCTCGCCCTGCACTTCCACGACACCTACGGGCAGGCGCTGTCCAACGCGATGGCCGGGCTACGCGCCGGGGTCACCACCTTCGACGCGTCCGCCGGGGGGCTCGGTGGCTGTCCCTACGCGGAGAGCGCCACCGGCAACCTCGCCACCGAGGACCTGGTGTGGATGCTGCACGGGCTCGGCATCGAGACCGGGGTGGACCTCGCCCGGTTGGTTGCGACGAGCGCGTGGATGGCCGAGCAGCTCGGCCGGCCCAGCCCGTCACGCGTGGTCGCCGCCATGACCGACGCGTGAGCGGGTAGGGCACAATTCCCGCATGAGCCGTGTCGTCTACATCCACATCGGCGCACCGAAGACCGGGACGACCTATCTCCAGGACCGGTTGGCGCTGAACCGGGACACGCTCGCGGAGCACGACATCCACTACCCGGCCGTGGCGCCCCGGGGCATCGACCACTTCCGGCCCGCCCTCGATCTGATGGGCGCCGACTGGGGAGGCCCCCCAGGCCATGCCGAGGGTTACTGGGACGCGCTGGTCAAGCGGATCCGCAGGCACGACGGCACTGTGGTCATCAGCCACGAGATCCTCAGCACGGCCAAGGCGGAGCACGTACAGCGCGCCATGCGGGACCTGGAGGACAGCGAGGTCCACGTCGTGTACTCGGCCCGTGACCTGGCGCGTCAGATACCGGCCACGTGGCAGGAGAGCATCAAGCAACGCAGCCGCTGGCGGTTCTCGGGGTACGTCAAGATGCTGCGGAAGAAACCCGACGCCTTCTTCTGGAGGTCGCAGGGCCTCCCGGGTGTGCTGGGACGATGGAGCGCCGGCCTCCCGCCGGACCGGGTCCATGTCGTGACGGTTCCGCCGGCGGGCGGCGCGCCCGACCTGCTGCTCCACCGGTTCTGCGAGGTGTTCGGTATCGACCCGGCGTGGGTCCCCAGGACGAGTGAACGGGTCAACCCGTCGATGGGGATCGCCGAGACCGCGCTGGTCAGGCGACTCAACCAACGCCTGCGCGACTCCGGGTTCGAAACCGAGGACCATGTGGCTCTGGTCAAGAACCTCCTGGTCCACGACACCCTCGCGAGGCGCTCGGACATGACCAGGGCCACCTTGCCGCCACGCCTGTTCCCCTGGGCGAACGAGGTCGCCGAGGAGTGGGTCGAGTGGATCGAGGGGTCAGGGGTGCACGTGGTGGGTGGCGTCGACGAGCTGCGGCCCGCGCCACCTCCGGAGGGCCAGAAGTGGCGCAACCCGGACCGGCCGGACCGAAAGGACATGCTCGACGCGGCCCTACAAGCGCTCGCGGTGATGACTGAGGAGGCCGCGCGACGTGGCCCGGAACAGCAGACCGGCAAGGTCGGCAAGGCGATGAAGTCCATCCGGGGCCAGTGACCCGACGCGGGCCCGGTTCCTACCGGAGTGTGCGTCGCAGCAGCTCCCGGTCCGCGTAGCGCCCGACCTGCCACGTGGAGTAACCGTCCGCCCCGGCGCCGAACAACCCGCCGACCACCGGTATCCGCCGGCCTACCGTGCTGGCGACCTGCTTGCCGGCCACCTTGGTGAGCAGCTCCGAGGTCACCTCCGCGGCCATCACCCGGTCCAGGTGCGGGTCGTGGGTCGGTGCGGTGGCGATCGCCATCGGGGGCGCCGGAATCTTTCTCTTCTTGAGGAGTTCCTTGATCTCGTCCTCGCCGAGCATGCAGGCCAGGATCGCGTTGCGGACCCGTGGGTCTTCGAGGTCGTAGCCACGCAGGTGGGCGATGCCTGCGACCATCCGGCACTGCAGCAGCGCGAGCCCGGAGATGTTCGCGGGGATGGTGAGCGCCGCGGTGACCAGTCCGCCGAGGTTCGTGGCGAAGCCCTGCGCGGCGGCGTAGCGGACATGGTTCTCGATCACCTCGTGGATCGCCTTGTCGACGTCGCCGTGCTGTTCCTCGAGCTGCTTGTCCGCGGCCTTCGCCGCGGGAGGGAGCGGCCCCACGCCGCCGATCGCCCGGCTCAGCGCCTCGTGGACGAAGTTGGCGGTGAGGTCCGGGGCGATCTTGTGCATGCTGGGTGCGAGGGCCTTGCCCAGTGATGTGCCCAGTGACGAGCCCAGTGAGCCACCGATGCCCATGTCGTCCTCCGTTGCTTGTTGCCGGTGAGTGAACCCTACGACTCGTACCCAACTGTTATTAGATGGACCGGTGCCGACCGAACCGCCTGCGTCCGGCTGGGTCTTCCCCGACCCGGCCGCTGCCGACGACGACGACCTCGTGGGCATGGGCGCTGACCTCGAGCCAGGGACGCTGCTGTCGGCCTACCGGCAGGGGCTGTTCCCGATGCCTGCCGACGAGGAGCAGATCCCGATGCTCTGGTGGTCACCGCAGGAGCGCGGCGTCCTCCCGCTCGATGGCCTCCGCGTGTCCCGGTCGCTGCGCCAGTCCGTCCGGAAGATGGAGGTCCGCGTCGACACCGCGTTCCGCGAGGTGATCCGCGCCTGCGCCGATCCCTCGCGCGACTCCGGCTGGATCGACGACGACATCGTGGCTGCCTACACGCGGCTGCACGAGCTGGGCTGGGTGCACTCGGTCGAGACCTGGCTCGACGGCGAGCTGGTCGGCGGCCTGTACGGCGTGGCCACGGGCGGCCTGTTCGCGGGTGAGTCGATGTTCCACCGGGTCCGCGATGCCTCGAAGGTGGCCCTGGTCGGGCTGGTGGGGATGCTGCGTGACGAGCACGCCGACCAGCGGCTGCTCGACGTGCAGTGGCGGACCGAGCACCTGGCCTCGCTGGGCGTGGTCGAGGTACCCCGCCCGGCGTACGTCCGGATGCTGCGGGTTGCCCTCGACGTACCCCTGCCCGCACCCTTCCGTTGAGGCGGATCTCAACCGGGGGAGGGGGTCAGACGACCTGGGGGTCCGCGTCGGTCTCGCTGACCATCGGGCGGCCGGCCGCGGACCAGTCGAGCATCCCGCCGTCGAGGTTCACCACAGTCCGGCCCTGCGCCGTGAGGTAGGCGACCGCCTGCGCCGAACGCCCACCGACCTTGCACACGACGAGGGTCTGCTCCGTGGGAACCTCCTCGACCCGGCCCGGGATCTGTGCCAGCGGGATGTGGGTGGCACCCTCGATGTGCCCGTGCGTCCACTCGACGTCCTCGCGGACGTCGAGGACGTGCAGGCCCTCGGGCAGCGGGTCAGGGAGGCCGGTGATGTCGACTGTGGGGATCGGGCCGTAGTTCATGCCCCCAATGTAGCTACTTGAGCAGTTTCGACATCCGGCGGTCGGCGAGGGGCTTGCCCCCGGTCTGGCAGGTGGGGCAGTACTGCAGCGACGAGTCGGCGAACGAAACCTCGCGCACCGTGTCCCCACACACCGGGCACGCCTCGCCGGCACGGCCGTGCACCGCGAGATGGCTCTTCTTCTCGCCCTTCAACTCCGAGGCGGCCAGTCCGCGCGACCGTTCGACTGCCTCACCGAGCACGGTGCGGATGGCGTCGTACAGCACCTGCAGGTCATCGTCGTCGATGCCGGACGCGGGCTTGAACGGCGACATCCTCGCCGCATGAAGGAGCTCGTCGGAGTACGCGTTGCCGATCCCGGCGATCGTGCCCTGGTGCCGCAGCACCCCCTTGATCTGCGCGCGGCCGGCGTCCGCGAGGATCGAGCGGAGTACGTCGACCGTGAAGTCGTCGGCGAGCGGGTCGGGTCCGAGCCGCGCGATGCCGGGCACGTCCTGCGGGTCGCGGACGACGTAGATCGCCAACGACTTCTTGGTGCCTGCCTCGGTGATGTCGAGCCCGGAGCCGTCGTCCAGGACGACCCGCGCGGCGAGTGGGGACTTGTTGCTGGGCTTAGGCGGCAGCTTCGGCACCTCGTCCCGCCAGCGCACCCAGCCCGCCCGCGCCAGGTGCATGACGAGGTGCAGCCCGGACGCGTCGACGTCGAGGAACTTGCCGTAGCGGGTGACGTCGTCGACGAGGCTGCCGTTGACCGAGGCCAGCGGAGGGTCGAACGTCTTCAGCGCACTGAACGCGGCGATGTCCACACGCACGATGGCGCGGTCCGTGAGGCGGCCGCGGAGGTCCTGGGCGAGGGCCTCTACTTCGGGTAGCTCGGGCACGGAGCAAGTCTAGGCAGTTCACCTGGTTGGAATGGACTACTGACAACTACGCCCCGAATGCGCAGAATGGGGGTATGCACAGCGCATCGCAGCTGCCGACCTCGGGCGAGGTCTTTCTCGACGCCCGTGGTGGTGCCCGTGCGCTGCGTGTCTCGTGGCATGCGGAGGCGGGCGTGGTCGTGCTGTCGCTGTGGCGCGACGGCACCTGCGCAGGGACGTTCCGGCTGAGCATCGACGAGGTCCCCGAGCTGATCGACCTGCTGCGTGCAGGCCTGGCCCGCGCGTACGACGACGCGCACGCCTCGTTCACTCCCGGGATGCACCGAGCCGACGACCTGGTCTGCTGAGGACCTCGTTCGCGGGAGCCGCGTCGATAGGTCGCGCTAGCCGCCTCTAGTGAATCCACTAGACAGTCCCCGTTGAGATGCGCCTTATTCGCGGTTCAAACCCGCAAGATTCGCGCTCGCCCGGAAACGAGACGCATCTGAACGTCGAATGAGGCGGGTTTGAACGGGAGGCTACGACTCGCTAGGGAAATCTACGGGTTTCGCAAGAGAGCCGGATACTGTCCTCGCGTGGACCCCGTGATGAACCCGTACGCACCCGGCGCCGGCCAGCGGCCGCCCGAGCTCGCCGGCCGCGACCGAGAGCTGCGCCAGTTCGAGGTCACGCTCGAGCGGGTCGCCGCCGGACGGCCCGAGCGCTCGATGGTGCTCTCCGGCCTGCGCGGCGTGGGCAAGACAGTGCTGCTGAACGCCCTGCGCAGCCTCGCGGTGAAACGGGCCTGGGGGACCGGCAAGATCGAGGCTCGCCCGGACCGGTCGCTCCGGCTGCCGCTGGCCCAGGCCGTGCACGCCGCCGTACGCGAGGTCGCCCACCGGCACCGCGACCCGGAGCGGGTGGACGAGGTCGCCGGCGTCGTCAAGGCGTTCGCCCTGCGCACCCGGCTCGAGGACCGGAAGGGCATCCGCTGGCAGCCGCCCACCGACGTCCCGGCGACCCGGGGCCGTGCCGACTCGGGCGACCTCGAGCTCGACCTGACCGAGCTGTTCACCGACGTCGCCGAGCTGGCCCGCGACCTCGGCGTCGGGATCGCACTGTTCGTCGACGAGATGCAGGACATCCCTGTCGCCGAGCTCGCCGCGCTCTGCGGCGCCTGCCACGAGATCAGCCAGCAGGGGGCGCCGCTCGTGGTCGTCGGGGCCGGACTCCCGCACCTGCCCGTCGCGCTCGCGGCATCGAAGTCGTACGCCGAGCGGTTGTTCCGTTACGTGGTCGTCGACCGGCTCCCGCGCGACATGGCCGACCGTGCGCTGCTCGTCCCGGCCGGCACCGAGGACGTCGACTACGAGCCCGACGCGCTGGACGAGCTCTACCGGCTCACCGACGGGTACCCCTACTTCGTCCAGGCCTACGGCAAGGTCACCTGGGACGTTGCCGTCGAGAGCCCGATCCGCGTCGCCGACGTCCACGAGGCGTCGCCGGAGGCCGAGGGGGAGCTCGCGATCGGCTTCTTCGGTGCCCGCTACGACCGGGCGACACCCGCCGAGCGTGACTACATGCGCGCCATGGCCGACCTCGGGGCCAACAACGATGACGGAGCGGTGACCACCGCACGGGTGGCCGAGGCGCTGGGCCGCAAGCCGCAGAGCCTCTCCCCGGCCCGGGACGGGCTGATCAAGAAGGGCCTGGTCTACTCGTCCGAGCGGGGCACGGTCGCTTTCACAGTCCCGCACTTCGGCAAGTTCCTGCGGGCGCACGGCTGATGCTCGCACCGCAGCTGCCGAATCCCGTCCCGGGCCCCGAGGTCGTCCGCGACGAGCCGCTCCGGGTGCGGCACCGAATGGTCCCCGGCGAGCGGGCAGCCCGAGTTCGTCGCCAGCGGAATCTCGGGCATCTGTTCACGTCTCAATCATGGGTCGCCGCTGCCCCAGGTGCCACGATGGAGGCATGCAGCGCAGCGCATCGGGCCGGCCCCAGGTGGTCGCGCACCGTGGCTCGAGCCACATGAAGGCCGAGCACACGCTGGAGGCGTACATCGCGGCTCTCGACGAGGGTGCTGACGCGCTGGAGTGCGACGTGCGGCTGACCGCCGACTCGCACCTGGTCTGCGTCCATGACAGGAGGGTCGACCGTACGGCGAACGCACGGGGCATCGTGTCGACGATGGACCTGGCCCAGCTCGACCAGCTGGACTTCGCGTCGTGGAAGAACCCGTGGGCCGACCTCGACGACGAGGCGCCCGACATCGACTCGGAGGCCCGCAAGGTGCTCACCATGCAGCGGCTGATGGAGGCGGTGTCGGACTACGACCGGACGGTGGACCTGGCGATCGAGACCAAGCATCCGACCAGGTACGGCGGCCTGGTCGAGCGACGCCTGGTCGAGCTGCTCGACTCGTTCGGCTGGGCGGGGAAAGAATCGCCGGCGAGGGTGATGAGCTTCTCCTGGGTCGCGCTGAACCGGGTGAGGAAGCTGGCCCCCGACCTGGAGACCGTTCTCCTCATCGACCGGCTCTACGCGTGGCAGCTGACCAAGAACCTCGCGGGGGAGGACTGGATCGCCGGTCCAGGCATCGATCTGCTCCGCGCCAACCCTCGGTTCCGGAGTAAACTCCAGCGCAGCGGACGGCGCATGCACGTCTGGACGGTGAACGCTCCCGAGGACATCGACCTCTGTGTCGATCTCGGCGCCGAAGCCGTCATCACCGATAGGCCGGGGGTGGCGCTGAGTCACCTGACCCGGTGAGTCTGCGCGGCGCACTGCCGGGAATGCTCACGACAAATTTGACCGCGGACAGAAAGGGTGGGACAGGCGTGGCGACACGCTCCATGCGGACCAAGCCCGCGACTGTGACCCTGCGGGTGCCCTTCGCCGCGTCCTCGGTTGCCATCGCCCGCCAGCAGCTGAAGCGGTGGTTGGCCGACCATGGCAGTTCCCGCGAGCACATCGAGGACGCGCGGGTGATCATCTCCGAGCTGGTCGCCAACGCTGTCCGCCACGCCCAGCCTCTGTCCGACGGCGACCTCTTGATCTCCTGGACGGTGGAACGGCGTGGGCTCAGGCTCTCGGTCACAGACGGGGGCGGTGCGACCCGTCCACGCACCGTTCACGCCCCCTCGTCGGCTCTGGCCGGCCGGGGGATGGCGATCGTCGAGTCGCTCGCGATCTCGTGGTGGACCGAGCAGACCCGTTCCCGCTCCACGGTGCACGCCGTCCTGTCGATGAGCTGACCCGGGCCTCAAGTAGCCTTCCCGTCATGGGAAAGCGGTCACGAGTCACAGCAAAGCCAGCCGCAGCCGGCGAGGTCGGCCCGCGCCAGCCGTGTCCCTGCGGCTCCGGTCGGCGTTACAAGGCCTGCCACGGAGACCCGTCCGGTCCTCCACAGCTGTACGTCGGACGCCCGTTCGAGGGACTGCCCAACGAGTGCGACCTGATCGCCCTACGTGAGATCGTGCCCGCCGCGACGGCGCCGCTCACCCTGGCCGACGGCGTGAGGACCGACCGGCCCGTGGTGCTCTGCTCGCTGCTCCCGATGGCGTCACCCGCGCTCGTGCGGCAGGACGGCACGATCTGGATCGGCCTGCAGGTCCAGCACAACTTCGGCGACCCCAGCCGCGACCTCGCCGCCGTGCTGGAGAAAGCGCTCGTGACCGAACCCGGCAACGTCGTCGGGTTGACCGACCCTCCCGGCGAGGGACCGCGGCTTCAAGATCTTGTCGCCGACGGGCAGCTCGACATCACCGTGCACGACGGGTTCGACTTCTGGATCGGCGACGTCGACGACCCGTCCGGGGCGATGGGCGCCTCGCTGGAGAGCGCCAACGCGGCGGCCATGCCGACCGCTCGGCTGCAGTCGGTCCAGGCGGCGTACTGGACCAACGTCGGGACCAAGGAGCACCTGCGCTGGGTGATGCCGTACGACGAGGAGAAGCTGCTGTCCGCGCTCGCGAAGCTCCATGTCGCAGGCAAGGACAAGATCGCGGAGGGCTCCCGGCTGGTCGGCATGTTCCGGGCTCACGGCCTGCTCGTCCCGGTCTGGGACCTGCCGGTGGGGACCGGTGCCGAGGTGCTCGAGCAGCCGGCCGTGCAGTTCGCGAAGGACCTCGACGCCACCCTCGCCGAGGACGCCCCGCTCGCCTCCGAGGAGCGTTCTGCGCGCTCCGGTCTGGCCAACCGCCAACTGACGATCCGGTGAATGACTAGACCATCGTGACGATTCTGTGGGTGACCTGGGCCATATTGAACGCTTCCAGTTGATCGATGGCTCAACCACCCGTACATTTGTCACTGCCCGGTCGTTGTTGTATCCCCCGTCAGCAACGGCCGGGTTTTTTCGTCCCCGGACCAGCCTTGGATGTTAGGCGGGCTCGCGGCTGATCGGGCAGGACATGCAGCGCGGGCCACCGCGACCCGAGCCGAGCTCCGACCCGGCGATCGCGATCACCTCGATGCCCGCCTCCTCGAGGCGGGTGTTCGTCTCGATGTTCCGCTCGTAGGCCACCGCCACCCGCGGCGAGATGGCCAAGGTGTTGTTTCCGTCGTCCCACTGCTCGCGCTCGGCCGTGACCGGGTCGAGACCGGTGTCGATCTGGTGCAGGGTGTCGATGCTCATCGCCTTGGCGGCAGCGACCAGGAACGGCTCGGCCTCGGCGACCTCGAGCACCAGGTCCTTGTCGACCTCACCGTTGCGGGCCGTGCAGGTGACGGCGTACGCCTGCAGCTGGTCGGCCACGTTCGGGTACATCACGATCTTGTCGACGTCGACCATCGTGCACACGGTGTCGAGATGCATGGTCGCGCGCTCCTGCGCGATCGGCACCGCGAGGACGGTGTGCGCGAGGTTCGCGCCGAACACCTGGCGGGCCAGCCGCTCGGCGCCGGCGGGAGTAGTGCGCTCGCCGACGCCGACCGCGATGACGCCGGGCCCCATCAGCAGTACGTCGCCGCCCTCCACGTGCTCGTGCTGCCAGCCGTGGATCTTCGGGGCCGCCGAGAAGCGCGGGTGCTCCGTGTAGATCAGGTCGGTCAGCTGGGTCTCGCGCTCCCGGGCAGGCATCGCCAGGGAGGTGATCGCCACCCGGTCCTGGATCCACACACTGGAGTCGCGGGTGAACAGCAGGTTCGGCAGGGGGTCGATCAGGAAGTCGTCGTGCGACAGGAGGCTGGTCACCAGGCCGTGCCCGCCGCGGACCTCGTCGTTGCGCACGCCCGCGGTGAGGAACGCGGCGAGCTCCTCGGGGGTCTGGTCGTGCAGCGCCTCGTCGAGGTAGGCCCGCAGCGTGTCACCGAGGTGCAGGCTCGACATCGCGCCGGTGATCGCGCGCTCGCGGGCCGAATCGCTCTGCAGCGAGTCCGCGAGGAGGTCCATCAGGTACAGCACCTCGACGTCACGTTCGCGCAGGGCCTCCGCGAACGCGTCGTGCTCGTCCTGGGCGCGGCTCACCCACGGCACCCCGTCGAACAGGAGCTTGTCGTTGTTCCGCGGTGTCAGCCGCTTGAGCTCCGGGCCGGGCCGATGCAGCATCACCGTGCGCAGCCGGCCGACCTCGCTGTTGGCTCCCAGACCGCTGGCCGAGCGCGTCATTGCGCTGTCCTTTTCCCTCATAGCCCGAAGCGTAGCGGCCGTCGGGGGGCCGCCAGAAGGCCGTCAGGCGCTCACCAGTTCGAATGCGGTGAGGCAGGCGAGCAGGAGGCACACGGCGGACCCGATGTAGTGCAGCAGCGACAGCCGCATGTAGCGCAGCAGCACCCGGCCCACGAGCACGGCCAGACCCGAGACGGTGAGCAGCGCGCACCAGGCGCCGAGGAAGACGCTGACGGGGTCGTCGAAGCGGGCGACCATGTTGATGGTCAGCAGCTGCGACAGGTCGCCCCACTCCGCGGCGAACAGCACCACGAACGAGGCGACGGCAGCCCTGAGGAAGGTTCTGGGCTCGGCGGCCTTGGCGGCGTACTCCGCCTCCTGCTCCTTCTCCTCGGCCTCGGCGCCCGGTGCGGTACGGAACAGCACGAACGCCCCGATCAGGAAGATCGCGATCGCGATCCCCTGGAACACCGCGTCGGGCAGCAGCGTGGCCACCGTGCCGATGAGTACGGCGAGCAGGGTCTGCACGGCGAACGCGAGACCCACCCCGATCCACACCGCGAGCGGCTTGTAGCGGGTGGACAGCACGAGGGCCGCGATGAAGGTCTTGTCGGGCAGCTCGACGACGAAGATCGCACCGAACGTCAGCGCAAACGCGGCGAGGTCCATGTCTCCCTAGGTCCGGTCGAGGTGGCGGCTCGCGGCGACCGCGTCGGCCAGCACGTCCTTCACAGGCCGCTGTAACACCTCCGCGGCGCGAACCACGTCGTCGTACTCCGGCTGGGCGTTCACCACCAGCCCGTTGTGCAGTGCAAGTTTCACATGGACGGTGTGGCCGTCGACCAGGACGGTGCGCATCTCACGGTCCAGGGCGTGCTTGCCGATCGGGATCTCGCGGACCCCGATCGTGGACGTCTGCCGGAAGATCTCCGTGCGGACCGCGTCGGCGCGGTCACCGGAGACGAGCACGTGCAGGGTGTGCGCCGGCCGGCCCTTCTTCATCATGATCGGGGTCAGCCAGGCGTCCGAGGCGCCGGCCGCGAGGAGGGCGGCGATCACGTTCGGCCACAGCCGCGGGTCGAGGTCGTCGACGTTCGTCTCCACCAGTAACGGTGCGTGTGTGCCGTGCGATGCCGTCGTGACCGCCGTCCCGACGAACAGCCGCAGCACGTTGGCGTGCCCCTGGGGGTCACGTCCCCCAGCGCCGATCCCGATCTCCTGCACCGACATCGGCGGCTGCGGACCGAACGAGGTGGCGTTGCCGGTCAGCAGCGCGGCGCCGGTAGGTGTGCACATCTCCATCCGGACCGGGCCGGAGTACGACGGGGCGCCCTTGAGCAGCTCGGCGACGGCCGGAGGCGGCACCGGCATCGTGCCGTGAGCGCCCTCGATCGTCCCGGAGCCCACTGCCACCGGCGACACGACGAGCTCGTCCAGGCCGAGGTGCGCGAGCCCGGCGCAGACCCCGACCACGTCCGCGATCGCGTCGAGCGCACCGACCTCGTGGAAGTGCACGTCCTCGGGTGAGGTCCCGTGCACCTTCGCCTCCGCGACCGCGAGGCGCTCGAACGTCGCATGCGCGCGGCGGCGCACCCCCTCGGTCAGGTCGGCGTCGGCCAGCAACGTGGCAATGTCCTTCCAGGTCCGGTGGGTCCGGCTGTCGGCGACCTCGACGTGACACCGGGTGGCGGCGAAGCCGTTGCGGGTAACGGGTTCCGGCGTCAGCGCGACATGCTCGGGGGCGACGGCGCGCACCGCGTCGGAGATCGTCTCGACCGGGACCCCGGCCCCGACGAGCGCGCCGAGCAGCATGTCCCCGCTCGCCCCCGACGACGCGTCGACCCACCCGATCACCGGGCGGCACCGTTGGCCGGCGGCCGCGCGTTCCTGGCCACCCGGGCCGCGAACACCCCGGCACCGAAGCCGTTGTCGATGTTGACCACGGTGACGCCGGGCGCGCACGAGTTCAACATCCCGAGCAGAGCGGCGAGGCCCCCGAAGCTCGCGCCGTAGCCCACACTCGTCGGCACGGCGACCAGCGGCACCCCGGTCAGGCCGCCCACGACGCTGGGGAGGGCACCCTCCATACCGGCCACCACAATCAGACAGTTCGCAGTCGTCAGCTCCTCGCGTGCGGCGAGCACCCGGTGCAGGCCGGCCACGCCCACGTCGTTGATCACCTTCACGCCGGCGCCGTAGACACGGGCGGTCAGTGCGGCCTCCGCGGCGACGGGCGCGTCCGACGTACCGGCCGAGACCACCGCAACCGTGCCCTGCGCTGCCGGCAGCCGGCCGAGCGTGACCGCCCGGGCAACCTCGTCGACGACCGCGTCCGGATGCGCCGAGACCACCGCCTCGACCGCTTCGTCACTCAGCCGGGTCGCGAGGATCGCGCGCTCGGGGTGCGCCTCGTGCAGGGTGTGCAGGATCTCGACGATCTGCGCGGGGGTCTTGCCTGCGCCGTAGACCACCTCCGGGTCGCCGGTGCGCGTGACTCGGTCGGTGTCGAGCCGGGCGTACCCGAGATCGGAAACTGGCTTGTCGGTCATGGGGCCGAATCTATCTCCCCTAGGCTGTGCGTCGTGCCCGGAGTCCCGCCCGCCCGCTACGCCTACCTCGGTCCCGAAGGGACCTTCACCGAGCAGGCGCTGCGTTCCCTGCCTGCGGCCGCGAAGGCCGAGCTGCAGCCGTGCTCGACGGTGACGGTGGCGCTGGACGCGGTCCGCAACGGCGAGGCGGACGGCGCGGTGGTGCCGATCGAGAACTCCGTGGAGGGTTCGGTGCCGGTCACGCTCGACGAGCTGGCGACCGGCGAGCCGCTGATCATCACCCGTGAGATGACCGTGCCGATCGCCTTCTCGTTGCTGGCGCCACGAGGGGTGCGGCCAGAAGACGTACGACGGGTCGCGACCCACCCGCACGCCGCGGCGCAGACCCGTCGCTGGGTCGCCCTGCACCTGCCGCAGGCCGAGGTGGTGCACGCCACCTCGACGGCGCAGGCCGCGTTCGTGCTGACCCAGCCGGACGCCCCGTGGCAGGCCGCGATCTCCGCGCCGCTGGCCGCCGAGCACTACCGGCTCTCCGTGCTGGCCGAGGGGATCGGCGACAACCCCGACGCGCTCACCCGTTTCGTGCTGGTGTCCCGGCCCGGGGTACCGGCCCCTCCGACGGGCAGGGACAAGACGTCGCTGGTTGCGTTCATGCGTGACGACCACCCCGGCGCGTTGCTGGAGATCCTCGAACAGCTGACCATGCGTGGCGTGAACCTGACCCGGATCGAGTCCCGGCCGACCGGTGCGGCGCTCGGCAACTACTGCTTCTCGTTCGACTGCGAGGGGCATGTCGAGGACGCCCGGGTCGGGGAGGCGCTCATGGGCCTGCGCCGGGTCTGCGCCGACGTCCGGTTCCTCGGTTCCTACGAGCGGCACGACGGGGTCGAGCCGACCGTCAGGGTGGGTACGTCGGACAGGGAGTTCAACGACGCGGCGGCCTGGCTCGCGCGTCTGCGCAACGGTTCCTGATTTCGCGATTAGGCTGCGCGACGATGACTACCACCGAGCTGGCGACCTCAGTCGCCGTCGTCGCGTTCGTCCTGGGCGCCGTTGCCGTGGGCCTTGCCGCTGCCGCACTGAAGCGAAGTGCGCCCGGCCACGCCCGTCGTACCTCTGCGAGGAAGAGCGGGGCTTCGCTGCCCACCGACGTCGAAGGCCTACGTAGCGAGGTGCAGGCCCTGCGCGTCGAGGTGTCCGAGGCGCTGCGGCACCTCGCGGTGGTCCGCTACGACGCGTTCGGTGACATGGGCGGCCACCTGTCGTGGTCGATGGCGCTGCTCGACGACGGCGGCAACGGGGTGGTGCTCACCTCGATCCACGGCCGCAGCGAGGCCCGCACCTACGCGAAGAACGTCGCCTCCTGGAAGTGTGACCAGGCGCTGTCTCCGGAGGAGGAGGAAGCGGTCAAGTTCGCCAAGAACGCCTGACCGTGAAGTTCCGCAGCGCCTGCGGTGAGTCAGTCGTTGCGCTGCCGTGCGGCATGGGCACGAACCTTGGCCCGGTTGCCGCAGGAGCTCATGCTGCACCAGCGTCGGCGGCCCCGAGAGTCGAGGAACAGCCATCCGCAGTCATCGCCTGGACAGGCGCTGACCTGGTCGAGCCGACCCGACGTGAGCAGCTCGCCCGCTGACCAGGCGATCGCGAGCAGCGGTTGTCGAACACCCGCGGTGACGGCGATCTCCCAGGCCGGCTTGACGCCCGGGCGCAGCCGGATCGTGGCCGCGGCGGCACGCGCGAATCCGGTGACCACGGCCATCGCGCGCCGGTCGGTGGGGTCCAGCACCGCCGTGTGCAGCGCGGTGCGCAGCCGACGAGTGTCACCCAGCACCTGGCCGGCGGCCCCGTCGTCGTGCACGCCCAGTCGACGCAGCCGGGCAGAGTCCCCGGTCGGCAGCAGCCCCGCGTACTCGCTCCAGGCGGCGAGCTGGTCGTAGGTCTTGAGCCACTCCCGGCGGGGTGCCGGCGGCTCGCCCCATCCGGCCCAGGTGTTGCAGAAGTCCAGGGCGGGGTGTCCGCCGATGCGGTTCGGCAGGAGCAGTCCGTCGACCTCGGTCCAATGCATGGATCAATTGTGTCTTGACGTGGGGCCGTTCGTCATGGTGATCTACTAACCGGCCAAAATAATTTTACAGGTTAGGAGTCTCGGGATGGGACAGCGCCGTTCAGTGATCGGGCTCGCCGCGGTGTCGGTGACGGCAGCCGCGGCCGCGCTCGCGGTTCCAGGGTCAGCCGCCTCGGCAGTGCCGGCACGCACGGGAGCAGGTCACGACACCAGCTGGCAGCGGTACCACCAGTCGGACGTCACCGTGCCTGCCGGGCGGGCGTGCGACTTCGAGGTGTTCGAGGAGGTGGTCCGCGACCGTGAGTTCTTCCGCAACGTGTCCTTCTACGCGGATGGCACGCCGAAAACCCAGCTATGGAAGGGCCCGCTCGTCATGCGGTACACCAACACGGAGACCGGGGACTCCGTCGTGCGGGACATCAGCGGACGCGCGGTGATGGACTACGCGGCGGACGGCGCGTGGAAGTCGATCACCATCCAGTCCGGGCACTTCTCCGGCACCCTGCCGGCCGGCAGCCTGCCGGAGCGTGGGCTCTTCGTGGTCGGTGGACGGTGGTCGTCGCTAACGGTGAACGACGACGGCTCGCGCACCCTCGTGCTGGGTCCGCGAGGCACGGCCGAGAACCTGTGCGAGGACCTCGCCGGCTAGCCGGCGGCCCCTGCCCCTGCGCAGGGGCCGCCTGACGTCACCTGAAGCGTGTGGTTGACGGTGTCGACCGCGACCGTGGCCAGGGTGGCGTGCTGCAGCACCGGCTCCGTGCTCCGGTCGGGATGGGCGCAGATGCCGCCGACGGCGTCGTGGTCGTGCATCGCGGCGACGACCTGGGCCGCGGAGGTCGGCGGCTCGTCGAACGCGGCCAGCAGCTTGTCCCTCCGGATCTCGCTGTCCGGTCCGATGGTGCTCGCGAGACACCCCCCACGGCCGTCCTCGGAGACGAAGTGGTTGGTGCGGACCAGGAGACCGTCGTCCGGCTCCAGCAGACCTGGGCCGCCCGGGAACAGCTCGACGGACACGACCAGTCCGCCGCCGACCCCGCCCTCCACGACGGTCAGCGACGTGGAGGCCGACGTACTCACCGAGCGCGCCGCGACGAGAGCCTCGTCCAGGGTGGTCGCGGAGTCGAGGATGTGCCGGCTCAGCAGGTGCACCGGGTACCCGAGCCCACCAGGGGCGTCGTCCTTGTGGTGCAGCATGTTGAGCATCACGCCCACGCCGTACGAGTTCACGCCGATCTTGCCGAGCATGCCGTACTCCGTGACCGTCTCGACGACCCGTCCGTCAGGGTGCGGGATCGTCCAGTGCAGCCAGTTCGCCGCCATCGCGTCGTACCAGTCCCAGGTCTGCACGGCGACGGGCGGACGGCCCGGGGGGAGCGAGACCACCGTGGAGCACTCGTCCACGCCGGTCGGGTTGGCGACGGCGAGCAGCTCGGTCCGTGCGTTCAGCGCGGCGATCTCGCGGACCGGTCGACCGGCACCGTCCGCGATGCCGCGGATCTCCTGCGACGCCTCAGGCGCAAGCGCGCAGATCAGCTGCCAGGCCCGCTCCGCCCACTCGTCCACGTCGAACGGGACGATGGCTCTGGCCAGGAACAGGCGTCGGTACGCCGCGATGGTTCGCTCGAGGTCGGTCCGGTGGTGCTCGCCGAACTCGACGCCGCGTTCGTACGCCGGCAGCACCGACGAGGTGAAGGTCCGCACGTGCTCCATAGGGCCAACCGTAGCCGTCTGGCTAGCGGGGGACCCGGACCAACAGGCGGCCGTGGATGCACTCGGCGTGCAGCTCCCGGCCGGGTCCGATCGAGTCCCCGTCGAGCTGACGCGGGGTGTCGTGGGCGGCGCGGATGGTCACCGTGCGGCCCGTCATCCGGTTCAGGCTGTCGTCGGTGCGCTTGTTCTTGCTGAGCACCCGGACCGCGAGCGGCAACCAGCTCAGGAACCGGCTGGGTGACACGAGCACCACGTCGACGACGCCGTCGTCGATGGAGGCGTCGGGCAGCAGCGGGATGCCGGCCTGCAGGTAGCCGACGTTGCCGACCACCACGGTCCGGGCACGGTGCTTGGTGAACGGTGCGCCGTCGATGGAGATCTCCAGCCGGACCGCGGGGAACATCAGGTTGCGCAGGCCCGAGACGACGTACGCCAGCCAGCCGACCCTGGCCTTGATCTGCTCGTTCGCGCCCTCCATGATCGCGGCGTCGAACCCCATCCCGGCCATCACCATGAAGTGTTCGTCGTCATCGAGGCCGTCGCCGCTGATCGCGACCAGGTCGATCGCGCGGTCCTGACCGTTGAGGGCGACGTCGATCGCTGCCTGCAGGTACAGCGGGATACCGAGGTTGCGGGCGAGCAGGTTCCCGGTCCCGGCAGGCACCACGCCGACCGGGATGCCCGTTCCGGCGAGCTCGGCGCAGACCGTGCGGACCGTCCCGTCGCCGCCACAGACCAGCACCATCTCGGCGCCGGCGATCGCGGCCTGCTCGGCCATCGCCTTGCCGGTGTCGTCGATCCTGGTCTCGTACCACTCCGGCCGGCCCCAGCCGGACTCTCGGGCCATCCGCTCCACGACCTCCTTGAAGGCAGTGACGTTCTCGACCTTGACCGGGTTGAGCACGACGGCCAGCTGCTTCGTGCTGGGCACCGGACTGGTGAACTGCTCGACCTGCTTCGTCCGCGGGGCGGGGTGGTAGACGACCATGCCGACGAGGACCCAGAAGCCCCCGACGGCCAGGCCTGCGGCGACGTCGGAAAGGTGGTGCACCCCCAGGAGGATCCGGTCGGCTGCGACGAGAAGCAGCAGGAACACCCAGAGTGAGACCAGTCCCCGACGCAGGCCGCGGCGACGGACCAGCATCAGGGTGAGCACGATCGCGACACCCATCGCAGAGGCGATGCCCGAGGCGTGCCCGGACGGGAACGCGAAGGTGTTCAGCTCATGGATCGGCTCGTCCCACACCGGCCGGTCCCGCTGGAAGAACCGCTTGAGGAAGTACGTCGTCAGGGAGGCGCCGAGCATCACGCCCACGACCCAGTACGCCGCACGACTGTGGCTGCGCAGGAACAGGGCGACGGCGAGTACGGCGGTGAGGATCGTCATGGGGAGGGTGCCGAACGCGACCTCGACGCCCTGGAACAGCTGGAACACGCTCGCGTGCCGGAAGGTCCAGCCCTGCGGCCCGGTCCCGAACCAGCGGTCGAAGTCCTCGAGCGGCGGCCACTCGGTCTTCACCATCACCGACAGCGTGCCCACGACCAGGAGGCAGAGCGCGGCCCAGGTCAGCAGGTGGATCCTGGTGCTGGTGCGATCGGGCACGGTGCTCCCACACGGGTCTGGGCGGACGCGGACAGTCGACAAAGTATGACGTCCGCCGCCCGTACCCCGGTGAGGGCCTTCCTTATCCGGTCGAGGCCGCTCAGGGGTGGCGGATATCCTCGGGGAGTGATTGATCCGCGACTACTCCGTGATGACCCTGACCGTGTGCGAGCAGCCCAGGCCAAGCGAGGCCTGTCCGCTGCCGTCGTCGACGAGGCGCTGGCCGCCGACGAGCGTCGGCGGTCATCCATCGCGGAGTTCGAGCGGCTGCGTGCCGAGCAGAAGCAGCAAGGCAAGCTGGTCGCGAACGCACAGGGCGACGAGAAGCAGGCGCTCCTCGAGCGGACCAAGGCCCTCTCCGCCGACGTGAAGAAGGCCGAGGCGGCACAAGGCGAGGCCGACCAGGCCTACCGCGACCTGGTGATGACGATCCCGAACGTGGCTGCCGAGGAGGCGCCCGAGGGCGGTGAGGACGACTACATCGTGCTCGAAGAGGTCGGCACCCCGCGGGACTTCGTCGCCGAGGGCTTCGAACCGAAGGACCACGTCGAGCTGGGCAAGATCCTCGGCGCCATCGACGTCGAGCGTGGGGCGAAGGTGTCGGGCTCGCGGTTCTACTACCTGACCGGTGTCGGGGCCGACCTCGAGTTCGCGCTGGTGAACATGGCCATGGACCAGGCCCGCGAGACCGGGTTCACGACCATGATCCCGCCGGCGCTGGTCAAGCCGCGCGCCATGGAGGGCACCGGGTTCCTCGGCCAGGCAGCCGACGACGTGTACCGCATCGAGGGCCAGGACACCTACCTGGTCGGGACGTCGGAGGTGCCGCTGGCGGCGTACCACTCCGACGAGATACTTGATGCCGGATCTTTGCCACTGCGCTACGCCGCGTTCAGCCCCTGCTTCCGGAAGGAGGCAGGCTCGCACGGCAAGGACACCCGCGGCATCATCCGGGTGCACTGGTTCGACAAGGTGGAGATGTTCACGTACACAACGATCGAGGAGTCGTACGACGAGCACCGGCGACTGCTCGGGTGGGAGAAGGAATGGCTCGAGAAGCTCGAGCTGGCCTACCGGGTCATCGACGTGGCCGCGGGTGACCTCGGCCTGTCGGCGGAGCGGAAGTTCGACTGTGAGGCATGGATCCCGACCCAGGGCAGGTACCGCGAGCTCACCTCGACCTCGAACTGCACCGACTTCCAGACCCGGCGGCTCGACATCCGCGGGCGCTTCGCGGACGGCGTGAAGCCGATCGCCACCCTGAACGGGACGTTGGTCGCGGTGCCGCGGACGATCGTCGCGATTCTTGAGACGCACCAGCAGGAAAATGGTTCAGTAAAGGTTCCGAAGGCACTGCAGCCTTACCTGCAGGGCCGTGAAGTTCTGGAGCCGGTAGTCAAGTGACATCTTTCGCAGCGAGCTCGAACGGCTTCAACCCGAAGCTGATCGCACTCGACATCGACGGCACGCTGCTCACGCCGCTGCCCGACTCCGGGTTCAGCGCCGAGGAGGTCACTCCGGCGATCCGCGACGCCATCGACCGCGCGCACGCCTCCGGCTGCCACATCGTGCTCGCCAGCGGACGCGCGCCGCTCAGCATGAGCCAGGTGCTCCAGCACCTCGACCTGCCGCGTGACATCGCCTCGGGTGAGCAGGCGCTGGTCGTCGCCTCCAATGGTGCTGTGACGTTCTCGTTCCCCCCGATGAAGGTCCTCACCGAGGTCACCTTCGACGCGCGCGAGGCGGTGCGGGCGGTCCTCGAGCACGTACCTGAGGCCGCGGTCGCCGTCGAGGAGCACGGGGTCGGCTACCGCGTGAACCGGCACTTCCCGGACGGTGAGCTCGACGGGGAGATGATCCTGACCCCGCTCGAGGAGCTCGTCGCCAGCGAGGTCAGCCGCGTGATCATCCGAGACCCGGACTCCACGTCGGAGGACTTCGTCTCCCTCGCCGAACGGCTCGGACTGCAGGGCACCAACTACTTCATCGGCTGGACCGCTTGGCTCGACCTCGCGCCCGAGGGGGTCAGCAAGGCCAGCGGGTTGGCCGAGATCTGTGATCGGCTCGGGGTGGCGGCCGAGCACGTGCTCGCGATCGGCGACGGCCGCAACGACATCGAGATGCTCGAGTGGGCCGGCCGCGGTGTCGCGATGGGGCAGGCTCCTGCTGAGGTCAAGGCGATCGCCGACTATGTGACCGAGAGCGTCGAGAACGACGGGGCGGCACTCGAGATCAACCGTTGGTTCTGACCTGACAGACTTGGCGGCGTGCTGAAGCTCGTTGCCACCGACCTCGACGGAACCCTTCTGCACACCGACGGCACCGTCACCGCACGGACCCGTGACGTGCTGACCGCTGTCGAGGACATGGGCATCACCGTCGTGTTCGTCACCGGCCGGCCGATCCGCTGGATGGACGACCTGTGGGAGCACGTGGGCGGGCACGGCCTGGCGATCTGCTCCAACGGCGGAATCGTGTACGACGTGCACGCCCGCGCCGTGGACCGCGCCCGGACGATCCCGGTCGACGTGGGCAACGAGGTCGCCGAGGTCCTGCGGGCGGCCATCCCGGGCACCACCTTCGCGGTCGAGAAGACCGACGGGTTCGCCAAGGAGGCCGACTTCATGCCGCGGCTGCCGCCTCCGCCCGGCCTGGTGACCGGCACCATGGACGAGATCTTCGGTGACACCGCGGTGAAGCTCCTGGCCAGGCACGAGGAGATGGAGCCCGAGGAGTTCTGGGCCCGGGTCGAGTCGAAGGTCGGCCACCTGGTCACCACCACCTGGTCGTCGACCGGTGCGCTGGTCGAGATCAGTGCTACCGGGGTGACCAAGGCGAGCACGCTGAAGCTGCTCTGCGACGAGCGGGACCTCGGACCGGCAGACGTGGTCGGGTTCGGCGACATGCCCAACGACCTCCCGATGCTCGAGTGGGTGGGCACGTCGTACGCGATGGCGAACGCGCACCCGATGGTCCGTGAGCTGGCTGACCGGGTCGCACCGTCGAACGAGGACGACGGTGTCGCCGTCGTGCTCGAGGGCCTGTTCGACCTGGACCGCTGACCTCGGTTGGTCCGATCTCTGCGCGCCCCCTTTCGGAAAACGGGAATCCACGCGACACTCGGGCATTGGCTGATGTGATCCCGAAGACGGAGGAACAGGATGTCTTCACACGATGCGGTAGGTGCGACGCGCGAGGCGCTCACGGCGCTGGCGGCTGCGGTGCTCCGGGTGCGTAACGAGTACGGCGACACGCTCGGTGTCCGCCGGCTCACCTCGGACGTCGACCGGTTCCACGCGGATCTCGACGAGCTCGGTTCTCCGGCCCCCGGCCACCACCCAGGGGTGAACAAGGACGATCTGCTCGAGATCCCGGACGACCCGTACGACGAGAGCATGTGGCAGGACGCCCAGTCCGAGGCCCAGCACGCCCCGTAAGGAGACCCCTGCATGTCGACAGGCGTGAGCAGTCCAGGACGAGCTCAGGTCCGCGAGAAGACGCTGCGTCAGGACAACTGGTGGATTGCTCCGCTGCTGGTGTTCCTCGGCTTCACCGCGTTCATCGTGTACTCCACCTGGCGGGCCTTCTCCGGTGACAGCTACTACTCCTCGCCGTACCTCTCGCCGTTCTTCTCACCCTGCCTGGCGACCAGCTGCGTGCCCGAGGCCTCGGACCTCGGACAGCCGATCGGGGACTGGTGGAAGCTGTCGCCGGCGCTGATCATCCTGGTGTTCCCGCTCGGCTTCCGGCTGACCTGCTACTACTACCGCAAGGCGTACTACCGGGCGTTCTGGCTCTCACCGGCCGCGTGCTCCGTGGCCGAGCCTCACGGGAAGTACTCCGGTGAGACCCGGTTCCCGCTGATCTTCCAGAACGTGCACCGGTGGTTCTGGTTCGCGGCCGTGCTGGTCGGCCTGGTCCTGTCCTACGACACCGTGCTGGCCTTCCGCAACGAGGACGGCGAGTGGGGCCACATGGGTCTCGGCACGCTGCTGATGCTCATCAACGTGACGTTCATCTGGCTCTACACGCTCGGCTGCCACTCCTGCCGGCACATCATCGGCGGCCGGTTGCGGCACTTCTCCAAGCACCCGGTCCGCTACCGCGCGTGGGGGCTGGTCACGAAGCTGAACGCGCGGCACGCGTTGTACGCCTGGCTGTCCCTGTTCTCGGTCGCGCTCGTCGACCTGTACGTGTATCTCCTGGCCACCGACCGGATCACCGACCTGAGGTTCTTCTAGATGGCTTCGACAGGCTCGACCAGCGGCGAGACCCGGCACCCGATGACCGGCAACCGGATGGACTACCAGGCAGGCGCAGACGCTGGGCCCGGCTCCGGGACCGGGTTCGAGACCCACGAGTACGACGTGGTGGTGATCGGTGCCGGAGGGGCCGGGCTACGTGCGGCGATTGCCGCCCACGACGCCGGCGCACGAGTGGCGATCGTGTGCAAGTCCCTGCTGGGCAAGGCGCACACCGTGATGGCCGAGGGCGGGATCGCGGCCTCGATGGGCAACGTCTACCCGGAGGACAACTGGGAGGTGCACTTCCGCGACACGATGCGCGGCGGGAAGATGCTCAACAACTGGCGGATGGCCCAGCTCCACGCGCAGGAGGCCCCCGACCGGGTGCTCGAGCTCGAGGAGTGGGGTGCCCTGTTCGACCGTACGTCGGACGGGCTGATCTCGCAGCGCGACTTCGGCGGCCACCGTTACGCGCGGCTGGCACACGTCGGTGACCGCACCGGACTGGAGATGATCCGCACCCTGCAGCAGCGGGCGGTGGCGCTCGGCATCGACGTGTTCATGGAGTGCACGGTCACCGAGATCTTCACCGACGACACCGCCGGCGGCTCCCGGGTCTCGGGTGCCTTCGCGTACTGGCGTGAGACGGGCCGGTTCGTGGTCTTCAGGACCCCGTCCGTCGTACTCGCCACCGGCGGGATCGGGAAGTCCTACCAGGTCACCTCGAACTCCTGGGAGTACACCGGTGACGGCCACGCGCTGGCCCTTCGCACCGGTGCGTCGCTGATCAACATGGAGTTCGTCCAGTTCCACCCGACCGGCATGGTGTGGCCGCCGTCGGTGAAGGGGATCCTGGTCACCGAGTCGGTGCGCGGCGACGGCGGGGTGCTGAAGAACTCCGAGGGCGAGCGGTTCATGTTCAACTACATCCCGGAGTACTTCAAGTCCGAGACGGCCGACACGATCGCGGAGGCCGAGGGCTGGTACGCCGACAAGAAGAACAACCGTCGGCCACCCGAGCTGCTGCCCCGCGACGAGGTCGCCCGTGCGATCAACTCCGAGATCAAGGCAGGGCGCGGCTCACCGCACGGCGGCGTGTTCCTCGACATCGCGTCCCGCCGCGACGCCGAGTTCATCCGCCGGCGGCTGCCGTCGATGTACCACCAGTTCAAGGAGCTCGCGGACGTCGACATCACCGCGGAGCCGATGGAGGTCGGCCCCACCTGCCACTACGTCATGGGCGGGGTCGAGGTGGACGCCGACACCGAGCGGTCGATCGTGGAGGGGCTGTACGCGGCCGGTGAGGTCGCCGGTGGCATGCACGGCTCGAACCGGCTCGGCGGGAACTCCCTGTCCGACCTGCTGGTGTTCGGCCGCCGGGCCGGGCACAACGCGGCGTACTACGCCTACAAGCTGCGCGACGAGCGGCCCGCCGTGTCCGACGACGCGGTGAGGCAGGCAGCCGATGCGGCGCTGGTGCCGTTCGCCAACCAGGAGCACGAGGGGGGCGAGAACCCGTACACGATCCAGAAGGACCTTCAGGATGTGATGCAGCGGCTGGTCGGCATCATCCGCACGGCCGACGAGCTGCGGGAGTCGCTCCACGAGATCGCGACGCTGAAGAGCAGGGCAAGGAACCTGGTCGTCGAGGGGCACCGGCAGTACAACCCCGGCTGGCACCTCGCGCTCGACCTGACGAACATGCTGATCGTCTCGGAGTGCATCGCCAAGGCCGCCCTCGCACGTGAGGAGTCCCGCGGTGGCCACACCCGCGACGACTTCCCCGGACCCGATCCCGCCTGGGGAGAGCTGAACCTGGTGCTCACCATGGCCGGGGAGTCGGTCGAGCTGAAGCGTCAGCCGTTGCCGCAGATGCCGGACGACCTCAAACCGCTGTTCGAGGAGAGCTGATGGGCTACGACCTGAAGATGCGCGTGTGGCGTGGTGACGTGATCGGAGGCGCGCTCCAGGACTACTCGGTCGAGGTCGAGGAGGGTGAGGTGGTCCTCGATGCGATCCACCGGCTCCAGGCGACGCAGGCCGGCGACCTCGCCGTACGGTGGAACTGCAAGGCCGGCAAGTGCGGCTCGTGCAGCGCCGAGGTCAACGGCCGGCCACGACTGATGTGTATGACCCGGCTCTCGGACTTCGAGGAGACCGAGACGATCACGGTCACGCCGATGCGCAGCTTCCCGGTGGTCCGGGACCTGGTCACCGACGTGTCGTACAACTACGAGAAGGCCAAGCAGGTCCCCTCGTTCTCACCGGCGCCCCGGGACCAGGACGGCAAGCGGCGGATGATGCAGGAGGACGTCGAGCGCGGCCAGGAGTTCCGCAAGTGCATCGAGTGCTTCCTCTGCCAGGACGTCTGCCACGTGATCCGGGACCATGAGGACAACAAGGAGGCGTACGCCGGACCGCGGTTCTTCCTGCGGTACGCCGAGCTCGACATGCACCCGCTCGACACCAACGACCGGCGCAAGCTGGCCCAGGACGCGGCGGGGATCGGGATGTGCAACATCACCAAGTGCTGCACCGAGGTGTGTCCCGAGCACATCAAGATCACCGACAACGCGATCATCCCGATGAAGGAACGCGTCGTCGACCGCAAGTACGACCCGGTGGTCTGGCTGGGCTCCAAGATCTTCAGGCGAGGGGACCGGGCCGGCCGCGACGAGGTGTGACCGAGTTGTTGTCAGGGTCTGCGACGGCTACAGGAGGTACGACGGACATGGCAGAGCTGCTCAGTCAGGAGGACATCGACCGCGCCCTGGCCGGTGATCTCTCGGAGTGGTCACAGCAGGGTGACTCGATCACCCGGTCGGTGACCGCGGACGGGTTCCTGGACGGTATCCGGCTGGTGCAACAGGTGGCCGCGGTGGCCGAGGACCTGAACCACCACCCGGACATCGACATCCGCTGGACCACGATCACGTTCACCCTGTCGACGCACTCCAAGGGCGGGCTGACCGCGATGGACCTGCGGCTGGCCGGAGACATCGACCGTCTCGCCGGCTGAGCACTGCGCCTGACAAGCCGGCTAGAGGTACATCCCTCCGCGACCGTGCTGGTCGTCGCCGTGAGGGTTCTGCGCCTGCGCGGCCTGCTGGGCGGCCTGCATCGCCTGGTCCGGGACCATCCCCGGCGGGAGAGCCCGGCGCATCTGCTCGAGCTGTGCCCGTGCCGCAACCTGCTGGGCGTAGATCGCGGTCTGGATGCCATGGAACAGGCCCTCGAGCCAACCCACGAGCTGCGCCTGCGCGATCCGCAGCTCGGCCTCCGACGGGGTCTCGTCCGTGAACGGCAGCGTCAGCCGCTCGAGCTCCTCGATCAGCTCGGGGGCGAGGCCCTGCTCGAGCTCCTTGATCGACGACTGGTGGATCTCCTTGAGCCGCGCACGGCTTGCCTCGTCGAGCGGAGCCGACTTCACCTCGTCGAGAAGCTGGCGGATCATGCTGCCGATACGCATCACTTTCGCCGGCTGCTCAACCAGGTCGGTGATGTGACGTTCGCCCTCGTCGCCCTCGTCGCCCTCGTCCGGGGTCTCGGCTCGCGGAGGGGCGGCCTTGGCCATGCCGTCGGGCCCGATCACCATGACACGCGGGTCCTCGGTGGCACTGTTGCCGGAAGCTTCTGGGCTCTGTTCAGTCATACCGTTCACCTTACGCAGTCAGCACAATCTTGCCGGTGTGGTCACCGGCCTCCATCATCCGGTGCGCCTCACCGGCCTTCTCCAGCGGCAGAGTGGTGTGTACGACGGGCCGCACCCTGCCGTCCGTGACCAGCGGCCACACATGCTCCACGACCGAAGCGCAGATCGCTGCCTTCTCGGGCACCGGGCGTGCTCTCAGCCCGGTGGCGATCACCGCACCCCGCTTCGCCATCAGCCCGCCGATGTTCAGCTCGCCCTTGACACCGCCCTGCATGCCGATGATCACTAACCTGCCCTCGGTGGCGAGCGCGTCCACGTTCCTGGCCAGGTACGAGGCGCCCATGTTGTCGAGGATGACGTCGGCGCCCTTCCCGTCAGTGGCCTCCTTCACAGCCGCCACGAAGTCCTGATCCTTGTAGCTGATCGTGACGTCGGCACCGAGCGACCGGCACAGCTCGAGCTTCTCCGGGGAGCCGGCGGTGGTGAGCACCCGCGAACCGAGGGCGTGGGCGAGCTGGATCGCCATCGTGCCGATCCCACCCGAGCCACCGTGCACGAGCAGGGTCTCCCCGGGCTGTAGTCCGGCGATCATGAACACGTTCGACCAGACGGTGCAGGCCACCTCGGGCAGGGCGCCGGCGGTCACCAGGTCCACTCCGGCCGGGACCGGCATCAGCTGCCCGGCCGGTACGACCACCTTCTCGGCGTACCCTCCGCCGGCCAGCAACGCGCACACCTCGTCGCCGACCGACCAGCCGGTGACGCCGGGGCCGAGTGCGCTGATCGTGCCCGAGCACTCCAGGCCGAGGACGTCGGAGGCGCCCGGCGGGGGCGGGTAGTGCCCCCGTCGTTGCAGGGTGTCGGCCCGGTTCACCGCGGTGCCGGCCAGGTCGATGACGACCTCGCCGTCGGCGGGTGACGGGTCGGGTAGCTCGGAGACGGACAGGACCTCGGGCCCTCCGGGCTCGGTGACGATGACGGCGCGCATGCCCTCAGGTTATGTGCGCGCGTCTACTCGGTGCCGACCAGGTCCTCTTCGTTGAAGTCGTCGGGGGAGACCTCGTCGCCGCCCCACTTCTCCGCGAGGATCTGTGCCCTTCCGGCGAGCAGCTCGATGTCCTCCACGCTGCCACCGCGTTTCGCGGCGGCGAAGCCCACCAGGAATGTCGTGATGGGCGCGGCCGGCCGCTCCACCTTGTGCGCGGCGTCGCGGGCCAGGTCGAGGATGAGTCCCTCGTCGATCTCCGCGTCCTCGAGCTCGAGGGCATCGCAGAGTTCGTCGATCCAGTCGTGCAGAGTCACCGTCCCAGACTTCTACGCAATGGGGATCTTCGCAACCGTTTCGACCCAATCGATCCGGGGCTCTCCCCGTCGGCACCGCAGCGTGTTCGGCTCCCGGCACGTAGACGAACGGGCACAAGGCTCGATTGGATCGGTCAAACTCGGGTTGGGGGGCAGTTGTGCCCGTTCGTCTACGCGACGATGAGCAGGGGCCTCACTCGTCGAGGATCCGCAGATCCTCCCAGGTGTCCACGTCGCGGGCCTCGTCCCCGACCGCGGCCACCCCCACGATGCGCAACGGGACGATGAGTCCTCGGATCGAGAGGCCGTGCTCCCGTTCTCGGTCGGTCGGACGGGCGGACATCAGTGCGTCGTACCGGTAGACCCCGGCCAGCATCTGCCGCTCGCCGGCCGCGTCCACGAGCACCGCCGCGTCGGCTCCGGGGTCCGAGACGACCGCGTCGACCAGCCGGGCAACCGTCGACGGGGTGACGCGCGGCATGTCGACCGCGAGGACGCAGACCAGATCGGGTCGGACGTAGAACGCGTCCAGCCCGGCGAGCAGCCCCGCGGCCGGCCCGCCACCGGCCGGATCCTCCCGGGTCCAGGTGACCCGTCGCGAGGTGAGCACCTGCTCGCCGACGACCACCACCTCCTCCGCGGAGACGGTTGCGGTGAGCGCCCTCTCCAGGAGAGTGACCCCGCCGACCTCGATCGATGCCTTGTCGACACCGCCGAGCCGCGCGCCGGTGCCGCCTGTGAGTACGACGGACGCCAGCCGCAACGGTTCTGGGGGTACTGACCTGGTCACGCTCGAAGTCTCTCAGCACAGATGGCAGTCTTGGGACGTGCCCAACCTTCACGTCGCCGTCGTCCAGCTGGCCTCGTCGCTCGACCTCGAGGAGAACCGGAAGCTGCTCCGGGTGGCGGACGACGTCTGTTCCGGACGACCGAAGGTGGACCTGGTCGTCTTTCCCGAGGCGTTCGCCTGCGACTTCGGCAAGCCGGGCTCGGACATCTCGCCGTTCGCGGAGGACATGGACGGTCCGTTCGTGCAGGCCCTGACCGATCTCGCCGCGCGGCACGAGGTCACGGTGATCGCCGGGATGTTCGAGCGGAGCGAGGACCCGGGGCGCCCCTTCAACACGCTCGCGGTGGTCGGCCCCGACGGCCTGAGGTCCAAGTACCGCAAGATCCACCTCTACGACTCCTTCGGCTACAAGGAGTCCGACCGGCTGCTCGCCGGCGAGCTCCATCCGGTCGTCGTCGACGTCGACGGCTACCAGGTCGGCCTGATGACGTGCTACGACCTCCGTTTCCCCGAGCTGGCCCGGGAGCTCGTCTCGAAAGGCGCCGACCTGCTCGTCGTACCCGCCGCCTGGGTCGCCGGAGAGCGGAAGGTCGACCACTGGCGGACGCTGGTCAAGGCCCGCGCGATCGAGAACACGGTGTACGTCGCCGCGGCCGGCCAGCCGGGCCCGAGGTACACCGGCCACTCGATGATCGTCAGCCCTCTTGGCGACGACCTGGGTGAGGCCGAGGACGGTGACCTGGTGGTGATGGCACCGGTCGAGCGGGCGTTCCTCGATGAGGCGAGGTCGCAGAACCCATCCCTCGCCAACCGGCGGTTCTGACCGGCGTTGGTATCCTCCCGGTGTCAGTTGGGGTGGGCTCTGACTTCCGCATCTCTCGCTAGGGGTACCGACCGTGGTTCGTGCTGACCAGAAGCCTGGTCGCCGTCGGGCAGTACCCGAACCCAGGAGTCGCCGGCTGCGGCCGCGTCGCACCGTGCGGCCGGAAGGCCCAGGGGCGAAGCAGGCCGAGGCCCGGCCGCAGGGTCGTCGCAACCTGGTGGACCGGCTCACGTCCGGTCGCGTCCACGACGCCCTGCTGCTCCTCGTTGCCGTGCTCGCGGGGCTGGCCCTGGGCTCCGGCTGGACGTCGCTGGACCTGCCGGGCTGGGTGCCCACAGCAGGTGCGGTCACCACCACCACCCTCTACGCCTACGCTCTCGCGTTCCGGATGGGCGGACGCCCCCTGATCAGCGGCGGGCTGGCATTGGCGCTGTCCCTGGTCGCGGTCCTGTCCGGGGTGCCCGTGCTGGTCGCGGGCGCTGCGGTGGGAACTGCGGTGCTGGCCGCGGTGCTCGGGGTGATGGCCACCAAACCCGCCGCGGGGTACGTCGCCGTCGTCGGTGAGTGCCTGATCGCGATGGCGGTCGCCGTTGTGGGCGCCTTCGCGGTGGAGGCCTACCAGGCAGAGGTCTCCCTCGGCCGGATCGGCTACCTCACTCTCGGGCTCTCGCTGCTCGGTGCCCTCGGCCTGGTGTACCGGCTGGGCGGCCGCCTGCACGGACTCGGCGGCCGCGGCCTGATCATGCTGGTCAGCGGCCTCGTCCTGCTGTTCGTGATCCTGGCGTACACCGAGGCGCTGTCGCGGTGGGGCTCCCCAGGTGTCATCGAGGGCATCGACGAGACGGTCCGCGACATCCGCTCCGCGATCGGGGCGGTGCCCCGGCCCATCGCCGTGCTCCTCGGCTTCCCGGCACTTGCCTGGGGCGTGTCGACCCGGGCCCGGCGACGGCAGGGCTGGTGGGTGTGTGCGTTCGGTGCCGCCGGGCTCGCGGTGGTCGCGGTGTCCCTGCTGAACCCGCGGGTCTCGCTGCTCGAGTCCGGCCTCGCGGTGCTCTACAGCGCGGCGCTCGGCCTGGCGATCGGCTACCTCGTGATACGCGCCGACAAGTTTCTGACCGGGGCCCGCGGTCGTCGCGCGCGGCAGCTCGAGGAGGCCTCGGCGCACCGTCCTGAACCGGGCCGGATGCAGCCGCTGCTGTGAGCCTGAGTACCTGCGGGTAACGCAGCCGCGCGTGTACCGTCGCCCGCATGGCCCGCGAGAAGCAGAGTGCAGACATCGTCGCCGAGATGGTGGCGAACGTGATGAAGGTTGTCGTTGCTCCCGGTGAGAAGGTCGACACCGGCGACACCGTCGTGCTTCTCGAGTCCATGAAGATGGAGATCCCGGTCCTCGCCGAGGCGCCCGGGACGGTTGCCGCGGTCAAGGTCGGTGAGGGCGACGTCGTCCAGGAGGGCGACATCCTCGTCACCGTCGACCTCTGAGCTGCCTGGCGTCGCCTAGACTTCACCACCGTGGCCGCCGATGCCGTGCGCAGGGCGGCCAAGGAGGGGTGCCGGAGTGGCCGATCGGAACCGCCTTGAAAGCGGTCGCTGGCAGAGATGTCAGCCGCGGGTTCGAATCCCGCCCCCTCTGCCGTGTGATGTCTCGAGCGCGTGCGTGGTGGCGCGCTACTCGGAGCCGCCGAGCTCCAGGGAAACCGTGTCGTAGACCAGGTCGTTGAGCCGTTGCCGGTGCCGTTCGAGGTCCGCGACGAGCCGCAGCAGCTGCTTGCGGACCGGCTCCACATCGTTGGCGTCGAGCACCTGTGGCCCCAGGCCGGCCAGCTTCCGCATCAGGCTGTCCCGCTCCCGCGTGAGCATGATCTGACGCCCTGCGAGCCACGCGTCGCCGGTGCGCGAGTGCTCCATGGCCAACGCTTCCTTCACACCGGCCATCCGGTGCCGCACCAACCAGCGCCACATGTGGTGTCGACGGGGGCTGTCGAGCGCTTGTTGAAGCCCGATGATCGATTGCTCAAGTCCGGTCAAGGTGCCACCTCCGACCCGGGTCCTGCAAAAAGGGGTGGACTTCAGAGTGTGACCCGAGCCACAGTCCTGTGACAAGAGCCATGAGGCCGCTATTTGGCGTCAGACGGGTGCATTGGGTCTAATCGGGTCGTGCCCTCCGATTATCGGTTCTCCCAGCGCCCTGGTTGCCCGGATGCTGGGCTTCTTCCTCGCGGCTCTCGGGGTCGTCGTCCTCGTGCTGACCCTGGTGGTGGCGCTGCTCTCCCTGCCGACTGCGGTGCTGACCACGGGTGTGCTCGTGGCCGTACTCGCGCTGCTCGTGGCCGGCTTCCTGGTCACCCGCAGGTCCTTCGTGGTGCGACTCGACGAAGCCGGCTACCAGGTGCGCTTCATCCGCGGTGCCGGCGTGAAGCAGGCGCGGTGGAAGGACGTGGAGGACGTCGTGGCCACGACGGTCTCGGCTGAGCGGTGCGTCGTACTCCGGCTCCGGGACGGGCGTACGACGACCCTGCCGGTGCGCGCGCTGGCGGGAAACCCGGACGACTTCGTGAAGGATCTGCAGGCCCATCTGAACAAGGGCCACGGGTACCGCCGGATCAACTGATATCCGCGCCGGGCCCCGGTACCTCCCCGATTGGCTCAGGCACGGTGGTGGCCGGTAACCTGTCCTCGCTGTCTGGAGGTGTCGCCTAGTCCGGTTTATGGCGCCCGCCTGCTAAGCGGGTTGAGGGTAATCCCCTCTCGCGGGTTCAAATCCCGCCACCTCCGCCAGACGCGAACGGCCCCTCACGGAGACTCCTCCGGGGAGGGGTTGTTCTCTGTCCCGGGGGTTGTCGCGTCGGAGGGGCCGCGCCCCGGAGCGGTCCCGATCTGCAGCGGGATGTAGTCGCCGACCCGGAAGTCGCCCACGGTCCGCACGGTGACCGGCTGGATCCCGACCGGCCTCCCCTCGCGGTAGGTGACCAGGGTCACCTGGGCGTCACGGCGCAGCTTGCTGCCGATGGCCAGGGCGTACGCCGCCCCGCCAGTCGTCCCGTTCGTGTACGTGTAGCCCCGCTCGCCGTTCTCGCCGAGGACCCGTGTCGGCCCGAGCTGCGCGTGGATGTGACCGCCGAGGACCAGGTCGACGCAGCCACGCTGCAACGCATCCAGGCCGCTGTTGGCGTCGTGGACCAGCAGGGTGTTGATCCGGTCACCGTCCGCCTCGTGCTCGCAGGCCAGGTCGGCCAGCTCCTCGCTGTGATCGGCGAACGATGCTCCGGCGGTGTCGCGCCAGGTGCCCAGTCCGCTGCTCCGAGGGTCGTCCACGCCGAGGAGCCGCATGCCGTCGGGACCGTCGACGGCCTCCCCGTCGAGATGGGTGAGGCCGAGGTCGTCGAGCTGCGTCGTGATGAAGTCGCCGTTGTCGTGGTTGCCCGCAATGGCGTAGCGGTCGTCGAAGTCCTCGAAGGCCTCAGCCAACGACTCGAGGCTGAACGCCTCCCAGCTGCTGCCGGTGGACGTGTCGTCGCCGGCGTCGAGGAGGACCGTGGCGCCGCCGGCGTCCGCGATCGCGCGGGCAACCTTGTCCATGCCGACGTTGTCGTGCCGGTCGCTGACCAGGAGCGCGACGGTCTCGTCCTCGGCCGGCTGACGCAGGCTCGGTCCGAGCTCCTGGGCCTGCTCGTGCACGTCGTTGTAGAAGTTCAGGCTCCGTGAGTACGTGTCGAACGCACTCTCCGCGAGCCGCTTGGTGCCGCTGGTCATCAGACCACCCTCGATCTCGATGCTCTGAGCCTGCGCGGGGATGGGTACGTCGGGCAGCGCTGCGCCGATGGACTGCCAGACGATCTCGGAGGTGAGGTCGTCGCCGCGGTCCCAGGGTTGGGTGGCCGCCGCGGCGACCACTGCTCCGGCGAGGCCGACCACGGCGACACGGCGGACCGTGACGTGCCTCGACAGCTCCGCGCGCCGGCGCCGACCGAGGGCCAGCCACACTGCGGGTGCGGTGAGCGCGAGCAGGCCACCGCTGACTGCGCTGTCGACCGCGAGGTCGGTGAGCGTGGCACGCAGCTTGGCGATCTGGCCCTCGGGCTGGCTGCCGATGAACGCGTAGCGCTGGATGAGCGCCTCGTAAGTGGTCAGGTTCGTCTTGCCGAGGTCGATCTGCGCACCGAGCCGGGTGCCGCTCGGGTACCGGAGGTTCGGCAGATACGGGCCGAGGTCGAGCGTGGCGAACCCGTCCAACGTGGGACTGACCACGGCGTCGTGGCTGGCCAGCACGGTGCTCTTCGAGCTGTGCAGGAAGATCGTGAAGCCGAGGGGCAGTGCGACGAGCAGCCACACCACCGTGAAGACCAGGACCCGGATCGCGATGGCGCGCCACTGGAGGCTGGAGAGCTGGCGCACCTGACCGAGTCCTTGCCTCATTACCGTCAGGATAAAGGGAGCGTGATGTAACCGGTTCCGGTCACCCTGCGCCGAACCGGTGGTTGCGCATCGGTGCACAAATACGCAACGATGTCCCGGATCGCGCGCAGGGAACGTGCCCTTTGAAGGGCGCGAAAACCGCCCGATTTTTCCTGACTGCGGCGCTATGGGTTGTGTCCGGGGACATTATGGACCTCGGTCGTGCACATTTCAGCCGAATGGGCTTTTTGCAGAAATATGCAGTGCAAAAGGCTGAGGTCAGAATCAGTGGCCGATGTGGGGCGCGTCCATGACACTTGTTGCAGGCGGCTAGTTAAACCGCCCCCCAGCACCAACTAGCCCCAAGAGGTACGAATGATGAAGACGCGCTTCGCAGTCAAGTGCTTCGTGGGAACCCTGGCCACCACGGTCCTGGTTCTCGGTTCACTCTCTGCGCCCGCCCAGGCCAGGGACACCGGTTGGGGCGGCGTCGGGGTTGCCCCCAAGGATGGCCCCGTCAAGGTCATGCGCGACACCGGTTGGGGCGGCGTCTGAGCAGGACATCACCAAACGCGGCAGCGTCAAGGCTGCTAGTGGGACTTGAGACGAGGACGAACGAGTCAACCCCCCCGGCTGTTCGGTCCCAGAGCCATCCCCCCCGGCCCGTCTCAACCCCTAAGCGAGGGCAGTCACCGTCACGGTGACTGCCCTCGCTGACGTTTCGCCGGATGGCGGGTTCAGGACAGTGAGTCTTCGTCATCGAACGCCGGAAGTTCCGTTCGCGGATCCGACTGCTCTCCCATCGCATGACCGAGCTGGAATCGCGTCTGGACGCCGTACTCGTCCTTGAGCGCGGCGATATAGCCGGCGTAGGTCCTGGTGCTGACCCCCAGCCGCTTGGCACTCGCCGGGTCGCTGTGGCCCTCGACCAGCATCCGGATCGTCATGGCCCGCACGTCCTCTGCGATCTTCCGCTCGGTGCGGCTCTCGGTGCTCGTGAACGGCCGGGCGCGCTCCCAGGAGCGTTCGAACATGTCGACCAGATACGCCACCAGGGACTTCTCGTGAATCGCAACCGCAATGTGGTGGTTCTCGGAGCCGGGGATCACGGCAACGCGACGGTCCACCACGATGAGTCTGTTGAAGAACTCGTCAAGGGTACGGACCTCGGCGCCATGCGCGCTGACCTCCGTGACGTAGTCCCTGGTAGCCGGGCTGTGCCGGGCGGAGTGCTGGTAAAGCGTGCGCATCTTGATGCCGCGATTGAGCGCCTTGATGTCCCGCTGGATCGCCGTCTCCAGGTCCTTGGCGGGCCGGCGGCCGTACGGCTGCGCGGTCAAGAGCTCGTTCCCGCAGTCACCGACCACGGCTTGGATGTAGCTGTTGATGTTCGGCAGGCCGCGAATCTCGGTGATCGGATGCGTGGTCATGTGCGGAGACTGCCGATAGGTCTGGCCGAGTGAAGTAAATGCATCCGCCCATCGGGCGGACTCGGTCAGCAGCTCAGCACCCTGTTGCCCGAGCGGAACCACGACCCGGGACTGGATGGATGTGGGATCCACAGGGAGGTAGTGACCGGCTGCGGTATCGACGATCAGCAATCCGATGTCGATCAGCAGGTCCAGTGCGGGACGCTGCTCCGAGTCGTCGGCGAGACGCGGGTCGTCGACGGAGAGATAGCCGTGCGCAACCGCGTTGCTGTAGATGCGGCTCGCCGCCGTCTCCAGGAGCTGTCGTTCCTCGGGACCATATCTGTTGGGCACGCAACCCCCTCTCGGCTTTACCAAGCGCCAAGTATGCCGTAGCCGACCAATCCCGGACGAGGCCGACATGGCGAAGGCCCCACCCGGGATCGGATGGGGCCTTCGCGGTGACGCGATTATGGATTGCGCACGCTAGGCGCCGAGGCGGGCCTTGAGACCGTCGAGCTCGGTCCAGAGTACGGCGGGCAGCGAGTCGCCGAACTTCTCGAACCACTCGGTGATCTGCGGGATCTCCGCCTTCCACTCCTCGACGTCGACGGTGAGCGCCTGCTCGAGCTCATCCGCGGTCATGTCGAGGCCGGTGGTGTCGAGCGCCTCCGGGGTGGGGACGTAGCCGATCGGCGTCTCGATGCCCTCGGCCTGCCCCTCGATGCGCTCGACGACCCACTTGAGAACCCGGCTGTTCTCGCCGAAGCCCGGCCAGAGGAAGCCGCCTTCGTTGTCGCGACGGAACCAGTTGACGTAGAAGATCTTGGGCAGCTTGGTCGCGTCGTTGTCCTTGCCGACGGTGATCCAGTGGTTGAAGTAGTCGCCGGCGTTGTAGCCGATGAACGGCAGCATCGCCATCGGGTCGCGACGGACCACGCCGACCTGGCCGACCGCGGCAGCGGTGGTCTCGGAGGAGAGCGTCGCGCCCATGAACGTGCCGTGCGTCCAGTCGCGGGCCTCGGTCACCAGCGGGATCGTGGTCTTGCGACGACCACCGAAGAGGATCGCGTCGATCGGGACACCCTTCGGGTCGTCGTACTCCGGCGCGAGGATCGGGCACTGCTTGATGGGGGTGCAGTACCGGCTGTTCGGGTGGCTCGACAGCTCCTCGGAGTCGGGGGTCCAGTCCTCGCCCTTCCAGGAGGTGGCGTGGGCCGGCGTGTTCTCCATGCCCTCCCACCACACGTCTCCGTCGTCGGTGAGCGCCACGTTGGTGAAAACGGAGTTGCCGCGCTCGATCGTGCGCATGGCGTTGGGGTTGGTCTTCTCGTTGGTGCCCGGGGCGACGCCGAAGAAGCCGAACTCCGGGTTCACGGCGTACAGGCGGCCGTCGTCCCCGATGCGCATCCAGGCGATGTCGTCGCCGAGGGTCTCGACCTTCCAGCCCGGGATGGTCGGGGCCAGCATGGCGAGGTTGGTCTTGCCGCAGGCGCTCGGGAAGGCGGCCGCGACGTACTTGGTGACACCCTCGGGTGAGGTGAGCTTGAGGATCAGCATGTGCTCGGCGAGCCAGCCCTCGTCGCGTGCCATGACACTGGCGATCCGCAGGGCGTAGCACTTCTTCCCGAGCAGGGCGTTGCCGCCATAGCCGGAGCCGTACGACCAGATCATCCGCTCCTCGGGGAACTGGACGATGTACTTGGTGTCGCTGCACGGCCAGGAAACGTCCTTCTCGCCCCGGCCGAGCGGTGCGCCGACCGAGTGGAGCGCCGGGACGAACTTCGGCGTCGACCTCTTCCATCCTGCGCAGTACGTCGGTGCCCATCCGGGCCATCACGCGCATCGACGCCACGACGTACGCCGAGTCGGTGATCTCCACGCCGAACATCGGGCTTCTCGGCGTTCAGGTGACCCATCACGAAGGGGATGACGTACATCGTCCGGCCCTTCATCGACCCGCGGTACAGGTCGGTCATGATGGCCTTCATCTCGTCCGGCGCCATCCAGTTGTTCGTGGGGCCGCAGTCCTTCTCGTCGACCGAGCAGATGAAGGTGCGGTCCTCGACGCGGGCAACGTCGGTGGGGTCGGAGGCGGCCCAGAACGAGTTGGGCTTCTTCTCCTCGTTCAGCCGGACGAAGGTGCCGGACGCGACGAGGGCGTCGGTCAGCGCGACCCACTCCTCGTCGGATCCCGGTGCACCAGTGGACCTTGTCCGGCTGGGTGAGCTCGGCGACCTCGTTGACCCACGTCAGGATTCCCTCGTGAGTAGTGGGCGCAGTCTGGTTTGCTTGGCTGGTCGCAGTTTCGGCGGTCATGGCCTACCGTTCCCTCTCGCGCATTCGCGGTGCCGGATCACCGTCACCGGCCATCGAGCGTATCGATGGTTGTGTCGTGGAGTTTCTTATGAAATCGCCGCTTCTTTGCGGCGAAAGTGTTTACCCAAAAGTACGCCCGTGCGAGCTTGCGGCGCACTTGAGGGTGCAAGTGAATGTACTCACATGCTCATGAGCGGGCTATTGGATCGATCAAGCGAGTGACCTGCGCTCTCCTGTCGGGGGTACGACGGGCAGGGTACCGTCGCCGGGCCGCCCTGCCCGTGATCTCGGCTCAGGCTGTGGAGGGCATTCCGTACCAGGTGCCGGAGATACTCCTCAGCCCGGCTCCGCGGCCCGGCGACACGAGCCGCCAACCGCGAGTGCGGTCGATTTCGCCCTCAACGGGGCCGCACGCTAAACTCTGCGAGGCCCAGCGCTCGTAGCTCAACGGATAGAGCATCTGACTACGGATCAGAAGGTTGGGGGTTCGAATCCCTCCGAGCGCGCTCACGCAAAAGCCCAGGTTTCTCCCCCGTGACCTGGGCTTTTGTGTTCCCAAGGCCCGGCCTTAGCAGGCCAGATCCCCGCGTCGATCGTCTCGACACAACGCGTTGACACCAGCCGGCTCGAGGGCGAGTGCACGGCGATCTCGATGCTCCCGCAATGACTCCGTTGTAGTTCAGGAGCGTTCCTACAAGTCGGAGCCAGAGTTAGGACATGACCCGATACGTCGGGAGAAGCCCATGACTGACACCTACCGCTACTCCGTCAGCGTCGCCGCTGCGGTCATTCGTGACGATGGCAAAGCCCTCGCTATAAGGCGCCGTGACAACGGCCAGTGGGAGCCGCCGGGTGGAGTGCTCGAGGCGGGCGAGACGCTACACGCTGGCCTCCTCAGAGAGGTCGAAGAGGAGACAGGGATGACGATCGAGCCCGGGGCGGTGACCGGCGTGTACCAGAATCTAGAACGAGACATCGTCGCGCTTGTCTTTCGCTGCCACGCCACGTCAGGCGAACCGACCCCGTCGGCGGAGTCCGAGGTGGTCTCCTGGCTTGACCGCACTGAGATCTATCGCGAGATGGATGAGGCTTACGCGGTGCGCTTGATTGACGCGCTGGAATTCGATGGAATTGTGCGCGTGAGAGCCCACGACGGCGTGCGGCTTGCCTGAGCCGGGCTACACCGGCTTGCTGCTCCAGGGTGTCATTGCTCGTAGCAGGACGATCTCAAGCTCCCAACGATGCAAGCGTGAGTTTGAGCGCGGTGGCTCCAAGCGCAAGGGCTGCGCCGATCAGGGTGATCAGCGCTAACCCGGCCCAGAAGTACTTGCGTCGGGCTACTCGGGCGTTTGCCCAGATCTGCAGACCCAGCTCCTCGAGCATGGCGTCGGGCGAGGCGATGAGTTCCTTCAGCTCGGTGACGTAGCCGGTCGCTGACGTCGGGTGCCTTCTCGCGATGTGGTCGAAGTACAAGGCGCTTGTCGGGTTGTCCTTGCTCGTCAGTCGGGGCCACAGGGCAATCACGGCACAGATCGCGGCGGCCATGGCGAGAATGGCACATGCGGGCGCTGCGATAGCGAGGATGATGCCAAAGTTCTGCTCGTCCTTGACCAGGTTGTAGAGCACTCCGCTGGTGACACCCGCAGCGGCCAGGGTGGTGCCGGCTTTGGCCTCGGCATGTCTGACCCATTCGTTGACCAGGCCGACGGCCTTCCACGCCTCGGCAGCGTCAAGTGGTGCGGCCGGCACTGCCTCAGCGACGGGGTGGGCGTCGTGGTCTGTCATCAGTCGGCGCCACACGGAATGGCGGTTCTCTCGTACGGCTTTCATGGAGCGATTCTGACACCAGGCGGCGAGTCGGCGGTTGGCCAAGAAACGCGCGGACAACAGAGCCCAGGCAGATCTGCTCTCGCCAGGGCTTTGCGTCTCAGGCAGGAATCGTCTCGGAATCAGGCTGACTCGACTGACGCCTAAGGGTGAGCGCGAGGACGATGCCGGGCTCGGGGTGGCGGTGGATGGTTGTCATGGTTCCCTCCCCCCGTGTCGGGGTTGTCCTGATGCGTGGGTGTGCCTTTCTGACACCATCAGCATCGAACCCGGACAACACCCACCAGGAGTGCCGACCGGCACCACCCCGAAGGACATCGGTCCCAGGCTCGCTGCCGCACGGGGGCCTAAGGTCCCGACGGAGGTGACGTCGGCCCCTGCCGGTCGTCCACCTGCATGACCAGAGTGGACGCATGAGCACACGAGTTGAACGCGGTTCGGTCGTTGTCGGGGTCGACGGATCGGTCCCGAGTGAGGCAGCCCTGGACTGGGCCATCGACCAGGCCACCGCAGAACACCGACCACTCGTGATCGTGCATGCTGCCGGGACCGTGCCGATCTCGAGTGTGCGAGGCACCGAGGCACGCAGCCGGATCCGGGTCACCGGCCGACGGATCACCGACCACGCACTCGGCCGGGTCCGTGGGCGTAGCCCCGACCTGAGGGTCGACGTACTGATGAAGCCGGGTGACCCGGTCTCCCTTCTTCTCGAGGCCGCAGAGTCTGCCTCCGTGGTCGTTCTCGGTTCCCGGGGGCGCGGTGCGTTGACGAGTCTGTTGCTCGGGTCGGTGAGCCTTGCGGTCTCCGCACGCGCGCACTGCCCGGTTGTCGTCGCCCGTCCGCCGGCGGACGCGTCGCCTGGCCAGGACGGTCCCAGCACGAACCAGGCCGAGATCGTGGTAGCCGTGGACGGATCGGCGACATCGATGGCTGCTGTCGACTTCGCGTACCACCAGGCCTCGCTGAGGCGCCTGCCGCTGACGGTGACCCACGTGGACTGGGACCCCATGGACGGCCTCTCCGCGGTCGGAGAAATGCCGGTTCAGGTGGGCGGCGCCGAGACTGCGTCGCTGATCTCGGAGAACCTGGCGGGCTTCGGCGAGAAGTACCCCGACGTGGATGCGCGCCTCGAGATCACTCGTGGCGACCCCGCAGGCGTTCTGGTCCGGGTCTCAGAACACGCGGCGCTGGTCGTCCTCGGGTCACATGGTCGGGGGACCGCGAAGGCCCTCGTGCTCGGGTCGGTGAGCCGGAACGTGGTCGAACACGCGCACTGCTCCGTGGCTGTCGTCCGCTGACCCATCGGCTGGGAGGAAACGAGATGCGTGCCCTTCGTCTACTGAGCTGGAAGAGCGAGCCTCAGGTCGTCGATGTACCCGAACCGGAGCCAGGCCCCGGCGAGGTTGTCATCAAGGTCGGTGGCGCGGGGGCCTGCCACTCGGACCTTCACCTGATGGACGAGTTCGAGAGCGGCGTGCTGCCTTGGGAACCGCCGTTCACCCTCGGCCACGAGAACGCGGGCTGGGTGCATGGTCTCGGAGCGGGAGTCCGCGGGCTCGAGATCGGCCAACCCGTCGCCGTGTGCGGTGCTTGGGGTTGCGGCACCTGCGCGCGGTGCCTGCTCGGGCTCGAGATCTACTGCGAGAACCTGGCCGGCGCTCCGGTTCCGGGTGGGGGAGGTGGCCTCGGCCTCGACGGCGGAATGGCGGACTACATGCTGGTGCCGACCGCGCGACACCTGGTCCCGCTCCCGGACGGACTCGAGCCCGTCCATGCCGCTCCGTTGACCGACGCGGGTCTCACGCCCTACCACGCGGTTCGAAGGTCGCTCGGCAAGCTCACCCCGGACGCCACCGCTCTGGTGATCGGCGTCGGTGGCCTCGGCCACATGGGGATCCAGATCCTCAAGGCGGTCAGTGCCGCAAGCGTCATCGCCGTGGACCTCCGGGACGAAGGCCTCGCCATGGCCACGCGAGCCGGCGCCGACCTCACGGTCCAACCGGGACCGTCGGCCGTAGAAGAGATCCGGGCGGCGACCCATGGGCGCGGCGCCGACGTCGTCCTCGACTTCGTCGGCTCCGACTCCACGCTGGCGCTCGGCGCCGCAACAGCACGGCAGCTCGGGGATCTCACCATCGTCGGCATAGGAGGGGGCACCCTGCCGGTCTCCTTCTTCAGCGTCCCCTACGAGCTCAGCATCCAGACCACCTACTGGGGAACCAGGAACGAGCTCGTCGACGTGCTCAGCCTCGCCGCCCGCGGGCTCATCACACCTGTGGTCACCACCTTCGGACTCGACGAGGCACCCGATCTTTACCGCCAGCTCCGCGACGGGCGTATCGACGGCCGCGCGGTCGTCACGCCCCACGAAAGGAAGATGTCATGACCACTGAGCTGCAAACCCCCGTCGTGGTCGGTGTCGACGGCTCCGACGAGAGCATGCTGGCCGTTCGGTACGCGGTCCAGGAGGCGCGGCGACTCGGCTGCGGATTGCGCCTCGTGCACGCGGTTCCCGATTTCGTCCCGATGGCCCCGATGCTTCCGCTGATCAGCTCCGAGTCCCTGGACGAGGTGGGCCACCGGCTTGTCAACCACGCCAAGCAGCTGGCCTACGACCTGACCGAGGACCAGATCGAGGTCGAGACCGTGGTTCGGCCCGGTTCGCGGGTGCACGTCCTCGTCGCGGCCGCTCAGGACGCCGCCATCGTCGTTCTGGGCCACCGGGACCGGTCGGTCCTCGAGCGCGTCTTCACCGGTTCGACCACCACCGGTGTCGCGGCCCGCGCGCACTGTCCCGTGGTCAGCGTCCCGGCCACCTGGTCGGGCGAGCGCATCCATGGACGCATCGTCGTGGGAGTGGAAGAGGCCGGGCACGCGCGCGAAGCACTCGCGGCGGCCTTCGCAGCCGCGACCGCACGCAATGCCACGGTGACAGTGCTGCATGCATGGAAGCTCCAGAGCCCGTACGACGAGGCGATCGCCTCGAGAGTGGACCCCGACGAGTGGGTGGAGCCGGTGACCAAGACGATCCAGGCCATCTTGGCCGAATGGCGGGAGGCCTACCCCGACGTGGATGTCGTGATCGACGTACGGCACCAGTCGCCCGCCGCTGCCCTGGTCGGCGCGAGCGAAGACGCCGACCTCCTGGTACTAGGTCGTCGTGGTCACGGTGCGCCGTTGGGCATCTACCTCGGTTCGACCGTCCGGACGCTGATCCGCGAGTCCAGCTGCCCGGTGGTCGTCGCACCACCCCGTCCAGCAGACGAGCGGGCGAACGACCTTTCTCTGACCGCGGACCAGGCGTCGCCGCAGACCTGAGGAACGCGTACGGCGAGGAGGCGCCATGTCGCACGAGCCCCCTTCCGGCCCTGTTCCAGGGGAAAGGGCCTGGCGGCGGAATAGCTGGGAGCGGTTGTCGGTGGACCCGGCCTCGGTCAGCGCGGCGTGCTGACGCACGCACACCGCGACCACTGCGGCTACCTTCCGGTGCTGGCGCGCAGGGCGGGTACTCGAAGCACAACCCGCCGCTGCCGCTGTCCGACGTGGCCGACGCAGAAAAGGCGATCGCGCTGTTCCGGCCGCCCGACCACCGGAACATGAGTCTCGCTGCCCGGACGCGCCAGGTGCGGCTCCGAGACGCCGGACACATCCTCGGCTCGGCGTTCGCGGAGCTGAAGGTTCAGGACCGACGGGTCCTCTTCAGCGGAACCTGGGCCGTCCGCCGCCCCGAGGGGTCCGGCCACGCCCGGCTGGCGGAAGCGATCCGACGGACTACCCATCGTGATGGCGTTGAGCCGGATGGTCCGCGACGGTGAGATCCCGGACCTTCCGGTCTTCGTGGACAGCCCCATGGCGCTGCGTGGGCTACGGATCTACCGCGAGGCGCGCTCCAGGCTCATGACGGCCAGTTCTGGCCTGAGCTCCTCGCTCACCCCCAGTCGTTCGAGCCCACCAACTGCCGAGGGAACGGAACGCGGTCATCTTCACCGGGTTCCGCGTGCCGGATGGTCGACGGGATCTCCGCCCATGCCGACGGCTGGCAGCTCTGCCATTGGCTGCGTGGCGTGAGCCACCGGAGACGACGCCGTGGTCCCGGGGTATCTCGAGCGCGTGAGCCTGACCTGACGCTGCTGCCGACGCCGTGAGGGCGCGCGGAGTGTCGGTCCGAGGCGCACTTGTCCGGTTCGGGATCAAGGGCCTGTGTGATGAGGACCATCGTGTCTATCGCCCTCCCGTGGTCGGCGTGAGGCTGGGAGCAGACGACCTTGGAGGCGAATGCTGATGACCACCTCGCTCTATCCCGTCCATGTGGACGCATCCCGTGACCCGCGCCTGAACAGATGGTTGTGGCTGGTCAAGTGGATTCTGGTGATTCCGCACTATGTGGTGCTGGCGTTCCTGTGGCTGACATTCCTGGTGCTCAGCGTGATCGCGTTCTTCGCGATTCTCTTCACCGGCCGCTACCCGCGCTCGATCTTCGACTTCAACGTCGGCGTTCTCCGGTGGAGCTGGCGAGTCGCCTACTACGCGTACGGCGCGCTGGGCACTGACCGCTACCCACCGTTCTCACTCGGCGAGGAGCCCGACTACCCGGCACAGCTGCACGTCGACTACCCGGAACACCTGTCCCGTGGGCTCGTGCTCGTGAAGTGGTGGCTGCTGGCCATCCCGCACTACTTGATCGTCGGCTTCTTCGTGGGTGGCGGACTGTATGTTGCCAACGAGGCAGCAGCATCCGGCCTGACGTCGTGGGTCTGGGGCGTTGGGTTGATCGGTCTGTTGGTGCTGGTCGCCGGTGTGGTGCTGCTGTTCACCGGGAGGTACCCACAACCGATCTTCGACTTCGTCCTAGGCATGAACCGTTGGGTACTCCGCGTCGGGGCGTACGCCGCGCTGATGACGGACGCCTACCCACCGTTCCGGTTGGACCAGGGTGGAACCGACCCCGGTTCGAGCACCGTGACCGTCGTGTCCCGGGACGCTTTCCCCAGTCAGGCACCGGAAACGCGCGTGAACCGGCCCTGGAGCGGTGGTCGGATCGTCGCCCTCGTCACCGGGAGCATCTTCTTCGTGATCGCCGGGGGCCTGCTCGCCGGAGGCACGACTCTCGCAGTTGCCGACCAGACGATGCGCGACGACCAAGGGTTCTTCATGACCGGCCAGCAGACGTTTGCGGCCGACAGCTACGCGCTGAGCTCGGAGGTGCTGCACCTGCATGCCGAAGCACCCGCGGACCTCGTGCCCGAGACACTGCTCGGTGAAGCCAGGATCGAGGTCACGTCCGAGGCCGGCGCACCGCTGTTCGTGGGAGTGGCACGTGCCGCCGATGCCCAGGCCTATCTCGCCGACGTCGAGCACACCACGCTCGTCGACTTCGAGAGTGACACGTGGGGCACGGGCAACCCCGTCTACCGCGACAGTGCCGGCGGCCCGCCGGTGACACCGCCCGGCGAGGAGACCTTCTGGGTGGGCCAGGCGTCGGGTCCCGGGACGCAGAGCATCGTGTGGCCGCTGGAGACCGGGGAATGGACGGTCGTCGTGATGAACCCGGACAGCAGCAGGACGGTCGCGGCTGAGGTCGCCGCGGGTGCGACGCTGCCCGCCACCGGTTGGATCATCGGTGGCCTGCTCGTGGGCGGCGGAATCGTGATGATGATCGCTCTTGCGCTGATCATCGGGGCGCTTCGGTCCCATGCGGGTGCGCAGCGATGACCGACCTGGGTCGTGCCGTCGCCGTGGCGGCGGGCCTGTTCGGGCTGCTGCAAAGTTGCCGGTGGCGCTGAGCTGATGGGTCAGTGACTCGGCTGCTGGCGAAAGGGCGGGACAGCAAGTTCCACGACGGCCTCACCGTCCTCGACAGCTCCCGTCGCGCCGAAGCCCAGGCTCGAGTAGAGCCGTGCGGCGGCGGCGTTGCGCTCGTCGTACGACAGGCGGACCACCCTGCACGTGGGCTGCTCGAAGAGCCATCGGATGAGCGTCATCATGGCCGCGCGGCCGACGCCCCTGCCTTGCTCGGCGGCGTCGATGAGCACACCGCCGATCCAGTACGAGCCGTCGTCGTCGACCGCCCACATCGCATGACCCGCGACGGTGTCGTCGGCGTAGACGGCCACGGAGGTCCAGTCGTCCTCCACCGTCGACAGCAGCAGGTAGCGCGCACCGAGGGCCGCGACGAAGTCCCGCTGGTCGTCGCGCGGCGCCAGGTCGGCGACCATCCGCCAGTTGTCGTGGTCGACGGAACGCAAGCTGATCAGGCGCCCGGACCGGTCGGCCTCCCCATAGCTGGTCAACACGTGTCTCCTCTGGCTCATGGGCCTCGGCCTACCCTGACGCGGGTGCTCCCCTCCCGATTGTCGTCGACGGTGGTGGCCAGGGCAGATCTCCCCCGGTTAATCGGTTGACTCGGGCACGCGTGGAAGACGAGCGTTGGGCCGGGAAGTCGCGGGTCTAGGGAGGAAAAGTCAGTGAGCTCTGAGCTGATGGGGTCTGTGGGGGCACTGGCCAGGTTTCCGTCGAGCAAGGCATCGAAGTGGATGGTGCTCGCGTTCTGGGTGATCGTGCTCGCCGTCGCGTTCTCACCGGCCGGGAAGCTGACCGGCGCGCAGGAGAACGATGCGGTGTCATGGCTTCCGGGTGACGCCGAGTCCACCCAGGTGCTGCACGAGATGGAGCAGTTCCAGTCGAGCGACGAGATCCCAGCGCTGGTCGTCTACGAACGCACCGCGGGTATCACCGCGGACGACATGGCGGCTGTCACCGACCAGGTCGCCGAGTTCAACAGCGTGGAAGGCGTGGAGCGTGACGCGGTGGGTCCGATCCCCTCCGAGGATCAGCAGGCCCTGCAGGTCTTCGTCCCGATCGACGCCGGGGCCGGTGGCTGGGAGTCGCTCGGGGAAGCTGTGGAGTCGATGCGAGACATCGCTGCCGACGGCCCGGAGGGGTTGTCGGTGCACTTCACCGGGCCGGGTGGGTTCGCAGCGGACTCCGCCGAAGCATTCGCGGGGATTGACGGAAAGCTGCTCTACTCCGCCATGGTCGTCGTGGTGGTGATCCTGTTGTTCACCTACCGCAGCCCGTTGCTCTGGATCCTTCCCGTGTTCTCCTCACTGGTGGCGCTGATGGTGGCGCAGGCTGTCATCTACTTCCTTGCGACGCAGGCCGACCTGACCGTCAACGCGCAGAGTGCGGGCATCCTCACCGTGCTGGTGTTCGGTGCTGGAACCGACTACGCCCTGTTACTGGTGGCTCGGTACCGGGAAGAGCTCCGTCGTCACGAGGACCGACACGAGGCGATGGCGTTCGCCCTGCACCGGTCCGGTCCGGCGATCTTCGCGAGCGGCGCAACCGTCATCGCGGGCATGCTCTGTCTGCTCGTCGCGTCCATGAACTCCACCCAGGGCCTCGGTCCGGTCGCCGCGATCGGTGTCGCCATCGCCCTCTGCGTGATGCTGACTCTCCTTCCGGCGCTGCTCGTCATCTTCGGTCGCTGGATGTTCTGGCCGATGCGTCCGTCGTACGGCTCGGTCGACCACACGGCGACCGGCATCTGGGCCAGGGTCGGCAAGCGCATCGCCCGCCGGCCACGAATGACCTGGGTGGTGACATCGGTTGTCCTGGCGATCGCGGCGCTCGGCATCTTCTCGCTGAACGCGGACGGGCTCGCGAACAAGGACACCTTCTACGGCACGCCGGACTCCGTGGTGGGTGAGGAGGTGCTCGCCGAGCACTTCGCGGCGGGCTCCGGGCAGCCGCTGGTGGTGATCGCGAAGGCCGACAAGGCGGCCGCGGTCCGCACAGCGTTCGAGAACACCGACGGGATAGTCGAGGTCACCGAGCCTCGTGTCGCCGGTGGCGTCGCCTATCTCGAGGGCATCCTCGCCGACGCACCGGACAGTCAGGCGGCCAAGGACACCGTCGACCGGGTACGGGAGGCGGTTCATGACGTTCCCGAAGCGGACGCGCAGGCCGGCGGCGGCACGGCGATCGTGCTGGACACGCTGCGCGCGGCGGCCGACGACAACAAGGTGATCATCCCGCTCGTTCTGCTGGTGGTGTTCGTGATCCTTGCCCTGCTCCTCCGCGCACTCGTGGCCCCGCTTGTGCTCATCGCCACGGTCGTCCTCTCGTTCATGACCGCGCTCGGGATCAGCGCTCTCCTCTTCAAGTACGTCTTCGGGTTCGCGGGGGCGGATGCCTCGCTACCGCTGTTCGTCTTCGTGTTCCTGGTCGCATTGGGCATCGACTACAACATCTTCCTGATGACCCGCGTCCACGAGGAGGCGAAGACGTTCGGGACCCACCGTGGCGCCCTGATCGGACTGGCCGCGACGGGCGGAGTGATCACCTCCGCCGGACTGGTCCTCGCGGGAACCTTTGCCGTGCTCGGGACGCTGCCGGTGGTGACGTTCGCGGAGATCGGCGTCGCGGTCGCACTCGGCGTCCTCCTCGACACCATCATCGTCCGGGCCGTCCTCGTCACCGCGCTCAACCTGGACATCGGCCGGCGCATGTGGTGGCCGAGTGACCTGGGCCGGAAGCCGGACACCCCCTCTGTCGAGGCAAGTCGCCCGCACGCGGACGACGTACCAGTCGGCTGAACCCGCACGAACGAGCATCTGGAGCGGGTCGGGCGGTGTCAGGCGGGTAACACTTGGTCAACGAACGACAACCGTGCAGCCTGAGGCCGCAGTCTTCCGAGGGTCAGCGCAGCGGGCTGAACGGGGCGAGCTCGGCCGGGGCCACGCCGGTCAGCATCTGCTCGGCGAGCAGCTGGCCCGTCGCGGGCCCGAGGGTGATGCCCCACATGCCGTGGCCACCGGCGGCGAACACGCGTGGGGACCGGGTGGCGCCGATCAGCGGGAGGCCGTCCGGGGTGCACGGCCGGGCGCCGACCCACTCGTCCTGACGGGCATCGAGGTCCGCGCCGCGCAGCAGCGGCTTGGCGGCCTCGGAGATCGCCCCGATCCGGCGGGCGTCGAGCGGAGCGTCCGGGGCCCGGAACTCCATCATTCCGGCTACGCGGAGCCGGTCACCGATCGGCGTGCAGGCGACCCGCTGGGCGGGGAAGTACACGGGCCCGTTGGGTACGTGCTCGATCGGGATGCTGAAGCTGTAGCCGCGGCCGGCCTGGACCAGGGTCCTCACGCCGAAGCGGCGGGCCAGGTCACCGAGCCACGCGCCGGTGGCGAGCACCACCGCGTCGTACGACGTGCCGTTGACCTCGACGGCGGCGCCGCGGTCGGTGATGTCGTTGACGGTGACGCCGGAGAGGATGCGGCCCCCGCGGGCGCGGACCGCGTCGGCCAGCGAGTTCAGGTACTCGCCCGGGTTGATGAAGCGCTGGTCGTGCAGCTGGATGGCGGCGCCGACCTCGTCGGACAGCGAGGGCTCGACCTCGCGGGCGTCGTCGCCGGTGAGCACGTCGAACTCGATGCCCTGTCCGGCCTTGTGGATGTGCTCGATCTCCTCGAGCAACGTGGTCCGCTCGCCGGCGGTCCGGTAGGCAGCAATGAACGACTTCGCCTCATGCGTCGGGGCCGCTACGCCGCCCTCACCGAGCGCGTCGAACGCGGTGAGTGAGCGACGGTTGATCGGGACCAGCGCGTGCATCGCCGTCTCCCAGCGCTTCGCGGTGCTGTTGCGGGCGAAGCGGGTGAGGAAGGAGATCAGGCGCGGGTTCGCCGTCGGTGGCACGTAGACCGGTGACGACGGGCTGAGCACGGCCTTGACGCCGTACTTCAGGACAGCAGGCTCCGGCAGCGGGGTGCTGATCCCGGGGGTCAGCCAGCCGGCGTTGCCCCAGGACGAGCCCGCGGCGACACCCTCACGGTCGAGGACGGTGACGTCGACGCCTCGCTCCTGGAGGAACCAGGCGGTGGCGAGGCCGACCATGCCGGCACCGACGACGGCGACGTTCTGGGGTGTGGGGGTGGAGGAAGCCATACAGAAAATGGTGGGACCGTTCTGAGCGAAAGTCATGGTCCGTGGGCACTCATCAATGGCCCGACCGTTGTCCTCGGGGCACAATGGCCGAATGATCTCTGCGCTGGACCTGGTGACCGCGATCGGACCGTCGGTGTTCCGCGTGGTCGTGCCGGGCGACCCCTCACCGGAGGTCGCCGACATCTTCCTCGCCGAGCCTGGCCACGATGCGGTCGGCGAGCGGGACGACCTCGTGCTCGGGGTCGGGTTCGGCACCCACGACGCGGCGGACGTCGTAGCCCTTCTGGAGCGATGCCGGCACGCCGGAGCATCCGGGCTTGTGCTCCGGGAGGATGTCGCCGACGACGCGGGCGTCCGGTCGGCGGCCGAGCGGCACGGGCTGCTGCTGGTCGGGCTGGCCGGGGGTGTCGCCTGGGCCCATGTTGTCTGGATGCTGCGCGGTGTGGTCGACCGGGCCGCCGCGCCGGGCTCCCCGGTGGCCGGGGACGCCGGGGTTCACAACGACCTGTTCGTGCTCGCCGACGCGGCCGCGGCGATCGTGGATGCCCCGGTCACGATCGAGGACAACCAGTCCCGGGTGCTGGCCTACTCCTCCGGCCAGAGCCTCACCGACACGACGCGGGTCTCCACGATCGTCGGCCGCCGGGTCCCGCCCGAGGTGGTCGCGCACTTCCGGGCCCGCGGGGTGTTCCGCCGGCTGGCCCGGTCCAGCGAGCCGTTCCTGGCCCCCGAGGGCCCGGACGGGACGCTGCCACGGCTCGTGGTCCCGGTCCGTGCCGGCGACGAGTGGCTCGGGTCCATCTGGGCGGTCGTGTCCGGGCCGGTCCCGCCCGAGGTGACCGCGGAGCTCAGCAATGCCGCCGCCGTGCTCGCTCTGCACCTGCTTCGGCTGCGGGCCCAGGCCGACGTGGCGCGACGCAACGCCGTCGAGCGGATCCGGGCCGCGATCCGGCACTTCACCCCGGGCACGCTGCAGGACCTGTCCCTGCCGCCCGGGCCGTGGCGGGTGGTCGCGCTCGCCGCACCGGCCGCCGAGACCGACGTGCAGCAGCAGATCGACCTGTGGGCCGCGACCTGCCGCCGGTACTCGTGGGGTGACCCGTTGCTCGCGGACATGAACGGCACCGTGTTCGCGATCGTGACGGCGGGAACGACGCCCGGGTCGTGGACGTGGCTGGGCAAGCTCGTCGGGGACGCCCACCGGGACGACCCGTCGCTGCGGGCAGCGGCGGGAGCACCGGCGCACAGCCTTGCCGCGCTGCCGCGGTCGCGCGCCCAGGCCGCGGAGCTGCTCGCGCTCACCGGCACCGAGGACGTCGCGGTGCTCGAGTTCGACAACGCATGGGTGCCGTTGACGGTGCACCGGGCCACCGCAGCGCTGGACCTCGGCGGACTGGGTGGCCCAGTGGCGGTGCTCCTCGAGCACGACCTGGACCGCGGGACGGCGTACGTCGCGACTCTGCGCGCGTGGCTGGCGTTCCCGGGGGAGCCGCAACGGGCAGCCGCCGAGCTGCACGTGCACCCGAACACGTTGCGGCACCGGATGAAACGGCTCGCGGAGGTGGTGGACCTCGACCTCGGCGACCCGCGGCAGCGGCTGGCGCTGCAACTGCAGCTCGAGGCAGCCCGGGTCCGGAGCCGGTCTAGCGTGTAGTCATGCGCATGTTCGTGGCTCTCGTTCCTCCCGCCGGGGCACTCGAACACCTCGCCGAGTTCCTCACCCCGCGGCACGAGGCCGAGCCAGGCTTCCGGTGGACGGTGTGGGAGCAGTGGCACATCACGCTGGCGTTCATGTCGCAGGTGCAGGAGCGCCATCTCGACGACCTCGTCGCCCGCCTCGAACGAGCCGCTGCCCGTCGTACCTCCTTCGACCTGCGGATCACCGGCGGTGGCGCTTTTCCCAACCCGGCAAGGGCAAAGGTGCTGTACGCCGGGCTCGACACGGGCCCGCACGGCGAGGAGCTGAAGAGGCTCGCGACCGGGGCCCGTGCCGCGGCGAGCAAGTCCGGTGCGGAGACCAACGGCGGCAGGTTCCACCCGCACCTGACCCTGGCCCGGATCGGCCGGGCGGCGGAGGTGACGAGGTGGGTCCGGGTGCTCGAGGCCTACGACGGACCGCCCTGGACCGCCGACGAGGTCGCGCTGATCGAGTCACACCTGGGGGAGGGCCCGCGACGCAGGCCTCGCTACGAGGTCGTCGAGGCGTTCCCGCTCACACGAGGATGACCTGCAGACCCTTCGCCCTGAACAGCTCCACGACGGCCGGGTCGGCGCTCGTGTCGGTGACCAGCGTGCTGACCGCGTCCACCGCACAGATCCGGGCGAACGACCGGCGGCCCAGCTTGTCGGCCGCGGCGACGACGGTCACCTCGGTGGCCTGCTCGACCATCAGGGTGTTGATGCTGGCCTCACCCTCATGGAAGCAGGAGGCCCCACTCTCCGCGGTGAACCCGTCCACACCCAGGATCAGCTGGTCGAGCCACAGCTCGTGCAGGACCGCGTGCGCCAGCGGGCCGACCAGCTCGTAGGACTGCGGCCGGGCCACCCCGCCGAGGGTGACGGTGCGGATGTGTGGGCGGAGCACCATCTCGGTGGCGATGTTCAGGGCGTTGGTCACGACCGTCAGCGCAGGTCGTGCCGACGAGGCAGCCAGGTCGGCGCGTGCGGCGAGACGTCGCGCCGTCGCCGAGGTCGTCGTGCCGCCGTTGAAGCCGACCACCTGGCCTGGCTTGACCAGATCGGCCGCGGCGGCCGCGATCCGTTCCTTGGTGGAGTCGTCCCCGCCGCCGCGGTAGCGCACCGGCAGGTTGTAGGCCACCGACGCGGCCACCACACCGCCGTGGGTGCGGGTGACGAGCTGCTGGTTGGCGAGCGTGGTGAAGTCGCGCCGCACCGTTGCCTCGGAGACGCCGAGCAGCCGTGCGGCCTCGGTCACCGAGAGCCGGCCGTCGCTCCGCGAGCCGGTCGAGCAGCTGCCGCAGCCGCCAGGAGCGGTCGCCACCACGAGGTTCGCCGGAGCACGGAGCTCTGCGTCCGCTCACTTGACGCCACCGGCGGTCAGACCCGCGACGAGGCGGCGCTCGATCAGCGCGAAGAGGATCACCACTGGGACGATACCGACGATCGAGACACCGAAGACGTACTGCCAGGAAGTCGAGTACTGGCCGACGAACTTGGTCAGCGCCACCGACAGCGGCTGGTTCTCGGCGGTGGTGAGGATGACCAGGCTGGCCGCGAACTCGTTCCAGCAGGCCACGAACGTGAAGATGATCGCGGTGACGATGCCCGGCCAGACCAGCGGCAGGGTGACGCGGCGCAGGGTCTGCAGCCGGGTCGCTCCGTCGAGGGCGGCCGCCTCGTCGATCTCCTTCGGGCACGCCGGCGAAGAACGAGTGCATGATCCACACCGCGAACGACAGGTTGAACGCCGCGTTCACCAGGATCATCGCCAGCCAGGTGTCGTTGATGCCCGAGGGTGAGGAACTCGCGGAACAGGCCCGCGGCGAGCACGGTGGGCTGCAGCATCTGCGTGATCAGCACCAGCAGCAGGAACACCGAGCCGGCCCGGGAACCGGTGCCGGGCGGTGTAGTAGGCGGCCGGCATCGCGACCACCAGCACCAGCAGGGTCGCGCACACCGAGATAACGACCGTGCTGACCATGTTGTAGGGCAGCGGGGTCTCCGGCGTGCTCCACATGTCGAGGAAGTTCTCGGGGTGCCACTCCTCGGGCAGGTACGTCGGCGGCACCCGGAGGATCTCCGCGCGCGACTTGAACGCGCCGATGATCATGATCAGGTAGGGGAACAGGAAGAACAGCGCGACCACCAGCCCGGCCAGGCTCAGCAGCCAGCGTGGGGTGCGGCGTACGACGGACCGACGGCCATCTGCTCAGTCCTCCCTCATCGGGCGCACGACGCGCAGGTACACGAGGATGATCACCAGCACGAGCAGGAAGTTGACGACGCTCAACGCGCTCGCGGTGTCCACCTGCCGGTCGGCCCGGATGAACTTGAAGATCAGCGTGGTGGTGGTGTCGACGTCGTAGCCGGGGATGCTGCCGGTCATCGTGAACAGGATCGGCAGCGAGTTGAACACGTTGATGATGTTGATGATCGTGGCCACCGCGAGGGCCGGGCGCAGGCTCGGCAGGATCACGTCGCGGTAGGCACGCCAGGGGCTCGCGCCGTCGACCTCAGCGGCCTCGAGGATCTCCTCCGGGATGGACTGCAGCCCGGCGAGCAGGGTGTAGGTCGTGAACGGCAGCGACACGAAGACCGCGGTCGCCATCGACACCGCGAACGCGGGGACCGTGGTCTTGGTGAACCCGAACGGCTCGTCGAGGAGGCCGATGTCGACGAGCGCGTGGTTGATGATCCCGTAGAAGGGGTCGAGACCGTAGTAGAAGACGATCGAGGTCATCACCACGCTCGAGGCCCACGGCACGATCACCGCGAGCCGCACCAGCCGCCGACCGGGGAAGGCCTTGTCGAGCAGCTGCGCGAGTGCCAGCGAGATCAGCACGGTCAGGGCGACGACCCCGACCACCCAGACCACGGTGTTGACCAGGACCCGGGGAAGGGCGTCGAACTCCAGCAGCCGCTGGTAGTTGTCGAACCCGGCCGGGCCCCGGTCGGTGCCGAACTCGGAGAGGTCACGCAGTGACGTCCAGACCATGTAGCCGGCCGGGAAGAGCACGATCGCGGCGATGAGCAGCAGCGTCGGCATGATCCACGGCAGCGCAGCCACCAGCGGTCGTCTCTTCCCGGACGGCATCGTCGTTCGGTCCCTTCGTGTCAGCGCGACGAGGTGTCGTGAGCTGCGGTCAGGATGCCTCGTCGGCCTTGGCCTGGATCTCCGCGAGCACGTCGGCCGGGCTGCTTGCCCTGGCCGATCTGCCCGATCAGCGTCTGGAACGCGCCCTGCGTGGCCGACCAGGCAGTGTTGGTGCTCGGGTAGAACTGCGCGTTGGGCAGCGCATCGAGGAACACCTTCATGTCCGGGTCGTCGAGCTGCTCCGAGGCCGACTGGGTGACCGGCAGGAACTTCTCGGTCTTCACGAAGTTGGTGTACACGTCGGTGGAGTAGAAGTAGTCGAGGAAGGCGGTGATCGACTCCTGCTTGTCCCCGTCGTTCTTGAACGCCATCAGGTGGTCGGCGACACCGAGGGTCACCGACGAGCCGTCCTTGGTGGGGATGGGAGCCAGCTCGTAGTTCAGGTCCGGGTTCTCCGTATCGATCTGGCCGACGGTCGGCGGGAGTGCCTCGATGAAGCCGATCTTGCCCTGGACGAACACGTTGATCAGCGGGGTGCGGTCGGTGGCTCCCGGGTTGTCCTGGGTGGCGCCCTCGTCGATCATCTTCTTCATGAACTCGACGGCCTCGGTGGCCTCCGGGGTGTCGACGGTGATCTCGCTGCTGTCTCCCCAGCTCGCGCCGTTGCCGAACGCCCAGATCGAGGTCTCGGCCTGTGCCTCCTCGCTGCCCAGCGGCATGCCGTAGCCGCTGACACCGCCACCGAGGTTGCTGATCTTCTTGGACGCGTCGAGCAGCTCGTCCCAGGTCTTGGGGGCCTCGGTGACGCCGGCCTGCTCCATCAGGTCGGTGTTCGCGAACAGGGTGCGGGCGGACGCGATCAGCGGCAGGCCGTACTGCTCACCGTCGATCGACGCGTTCTCCACGAACGAGTCCTGGAAGTCGGCGGCCGTCTCCTCGGAGAGCACGTCGCCGGCCGGGTAGAGGAGGTCGTCGGCGGCGAAGCCGGCGAACGCGTCGATGTTCAAGATGTCGGGCGCGTCACCGGACTGCACCTTGGTGCGGACCACGTCGTTGATGTTGTCCCACGACTGCACCTCGAGCTTCACGGTGATGTCGGAGTTCTCGGCCTCGAAGTCCTTGATGATGCCTTCCCACAGGCCCTTGGTGCCGTCGCTGTACGACGGCACCAGCAGATTCAGCGTCTGGCTGCCGCCGTCCGAGCCGCCGCTCGTCGCCGCCGAAGCCGCACGCGCTCACGGCCAGTCCGAGGCCGAGTGCGACCGCGCCGGCGCGGAACGTCCTTCTCGTGCTCTTCACGATTTTTCCGCCTCTCCCCGGCGCAGATGACACCGAGCATGATTGGTTGCGCATGAATCGACCAGGATTCACGCATGATCTTTCAGGTGTGACCCCGATCATGGAACGCTGGCGGCGACCAGGTCAAGGGCTCTCGTGCAGGTTTCATGATTGTTTCTGATCGATTGATGCCAGATATTGACAGATTCAATCGTGTTGTCTCATGCTCGTGCCATCCGAACCGAAGGGCGACGACCGCTATGACACCGACGCTTCCTCGACCCACCTCGAGGCGGAGATCGCGACCCAGCCGCAGGACTGGCTCCGCGCCGGCACGGTGGCGCGCGAGCACGCCGGCCTCCTCCCGCGGCCCGGCGAGCGCGTCGCCGTGGTCGGCTGCGGCACCTCGCTCTACATGGCGCAGGCGTTCGCGGAGCTGCGCGAACGGGCCGGCCAGGGGTCAGCCGACGCATGGCCGGCCAGCGAGCACCGGCTCGACCGCGGGTACGACCGGATCCTCGCGATCACCCGCTCCGGGACCACGACCGAGGTGATCGCCGTGCTCGAGGAGTGGGGCGGCAAGGTCCCGTCCACCGTCATCACCGCGACCCCCGGCACCCCGGTGGTGGACGTCGCCGACGCAGATCGTGACCCCGGAGGTCGACGAGCAGTCCGTCGTGCAGACCCGGTTCGCGACCGGCACCCTGGCGTTGCTGCGCAGCCACCTCGGGGAGGACCTCACCCCGGTGGCGGAGCAGGCGCAGCAGGTCCTCGACGCCGACGAGTCGAGCCTCGGCCCGGCCGCGACCGCCGACCAGATCACCTTCGTCGGGCGCGGATGGACCAACGGCCTGGCGAACGAGGCGGCGCTGAAGCTGCGGGAGTCCGCCCAGCTGTGGACCGAGTCCTACCCGATGATGGAGTACCGCCACGGCCCGGTGAGCATCAGCGCTCCCGGCCGGGTGGTGTGGGCCTTCGGCGAGCCGGTCGAGGAACCTCGCCGACGACGTCGCCGCCACCGGAGCGCACTTCGAGGCCAGCACGGTCGACCCGATGGCCGACCTGCTCCGGGTCCACCGGCTCTGCGTTGTCCGCGCCCGTGCTGCCGGGCTGAACCCAGACGCGCCGCGCAACCTGACCCGTTCGATCATCCTCGGCAGCCCGTCCTGACCCGGCCGATCTGACACCCTGAGTCCGTGGGAACACTCGCCGCCGGCCCCGCCGTGCTCGCCTTCGACGTCGGGGGTACGACGGTCAAGGCCGAGGTGCTCGGACCGGACCTCGACAGCTGGGCACTCGGCGCGACCCGCACGCCGCGCGGACCAGCGCTGGTCGATGCCGTGGTGGGCCTCGCCGAGAACCTGCTCGACGGGCTGACGCCGGAACGTCGTCAGACGGTCAGCGCGGTCGGCCTCGCCCTTCCCGGCATCGTCGACAGCACCCGCGGCGTCAGTGTGTACGCCGCCAACCTCGGCCTGCGCGACGAACCACTGGCCGGGCCGGTGACGCAGAGGCTCGGACTGCCCGTCCGGCTCGGGCATGACGTGACGGTGGCCGCCGAGGCGGAACGCCGCTCCGGTGCTGCCCGCGATGTCGTGGACCCGCTCGTGGTCGTGATCGGCACCGGGATCGCCGCGGTCAGCTACGTGCACGGGCAGCGGGTGGCGGGCACCTCCGGCCAGGCCGGCGAGCTGGGTCATGTGGTCGTCAGACCCGGCGGCCCGGTCTGTGGCTGCGGGGCACGAGGCTGCCTGGAGGCGGTGGCGTCGGCCGCGGCCGTCGCCCGGGCCTATGGCGAGCGGACCGGGCATGAGGTCGCCGGTGCCCACGAGGTGGTCGCCCTGCTCGGCCGTGACCGCGACGCCGACGAGGTGTGGGCGGCGGCGACGTCAGCGCTCGCCGACGGGCTGCTGATGGCGACCGCGCTGCTGGCACCCGGTGCCATCGTCCTGGGCGGAGGCCTCGCGGAGGCAGGGTCCGCCCTGGTCGACCCCGTCACCGCGTGGATGAAGGAACGGGCCACCGCGGTGACCGTTCCACAGCTCCTCACCGCGGCCCTAGGCACCCGCGCCGGCGTCGTGGGGGCCGGCCTGATCGCGCTCGACGCGGCCCGGGAGGAAACTCGATGAACCGGCAGGTGCTGCGCGGACGCGTGGTCCGCCCGGACGCGGTGCTCGACGACGGGGTAGTCGTGGTCGAGGGTGACCGGATCACCTTCGTCGGCCCGGTCGACCAGCTCGACGGCGCGCTGGCTGAGCCGGTCGGGACCCTGCTCCCGGGTCTGGTCGACATCCACTGCCACGGCGGTGGGGGAGCCTCCTTCACGCTCGGCGACGAGGCCGCAGGTCTCGTCCGCGGCGGCGCACCACCTCGCGCAGGGCACCACGTCCGTGGTCGCGAGCGCGGTGACCGACAGCCCGGACCGGATGCTCGCGACCGTGCGCGCCGCGGCGGGCGCCGCAGCCCGCGGTGAGGTCGCCGCGATCCACCTCGAGGGCCCGTTCCTCTCCTCCGCCCGGTGCGGGGCCCAGGACCCGCGACACCTGCAGCACCCCGACCTCGGTCTTGCCCGTGACCTGCTGCAGGCCGGCGCGGGGTTCGTCCGGGCGATGACCCTCGCGCCCGAGCTGCCCGGCGCGGACCGCCTCGTGGAGCTGCTCGTCCAGCACGAGGTGGTCGCGGCGGTCGGGCACACCGAGGCGTCGGCCACGACGACGGAACGCGTCCTCGCGATGCAGCGGGCCGGGCTGGCCACCCACCTGTTCAACGGGATGCCTCCGCTGCACCACCGCGCGCCCGGTCCGGTGGCCGGTGCGCTGGCCGCAGCCGTTCGGGGCAACGCCAGGGTGGAGCTCATCGCCGACGGGGTCCACCTCGCCGACGAGACGGTTGCCCTCGTGTTCGCGCTGCTCGGCCCCGGCCGGGTCGTGCTGGTCACCGACGCGATGGCGGCGGCCGGGATGTCCGACGGCGACTACCGGCTCGGTCCCCAGGACGGTGACCGTGCGCGGCGGCGTCGCCCGGCTTCGCGGGAACGGTGAGATGTCGATCGCCGGTGGTACCGCCCGGCTCGTCGAGATCCTCAGACGCGTGGTGCGCCAGGCCGGGGTCGGGTTGGTCGACGCGGTGGCGTCCGCGTCCCAGGTCCCCGCGTCCGTCCTGGGGCTCGACGACGTCGGCTCCCTGACGGTCGGGCTGCGCGCCGACGTGCTCGTGGTCGACGACGACCTGCGGCCGCAGCACGTGATGAGAGCAGGCGAGTGGGTCCGATGATCCTCACCGTCACCTGCAACCCCGCGATCGACGTCACCTACACCGTCGACTCCCTCGCGCCCGGCGAGGTGCACCGGGTCAGCTCGGTCGTGGAACGACCCGGCGGCAAGGGCGTCAACGTCGCCCGGGTGCTCCAGCAGCTCGGCGAGACGACCACCGCGACCGGGCTCGCGGACGAGACGTTCGGCGCCGTCGTGGAGGCGTCCGGAGTGCCCGCGGCGTTCGTCCCGGTGCTGCCGAAGGTACGACGCACCCTGGTGGTGCATGCCGCGGGCGAGACCACGTCGTTGTGGGAACCGGGGCCGGCTGTCGACCCCTCCGCGGTGACCGCACTCGAGGAACGGGTCGCGTCCCTGCTCGGGACGGCCACCGCGCTCGTGGTCTCGGGGAGCCTTCCGGCCGGGGTCCCGGTCACGCTGCCCGCGACACTCGGCCGCTCCGCGCTGGCCAGGGGAGTGCCCGTCGTACTCGACCTGGACGACGAACCGCTGAGGACCGCCGCCGACGGGTCCGGCGCGGTGCTCGTGCCCAATCGGGACGAGCTGTTCCGGCTGGCCGGTGCGGCCGGCACGCTCGACGTGGTCACCGCGGCCCGCGACCTCTCGGCGCGCAGCGGGGCGCCGGTGGTCGTCACGCTCGGCGCCGACGGGATGCTCGCGGTCACCGGGGACGGTTGCTGGCACGCCGAGGTCCCGGAGCGCGTGGAGGGGAACCCGACCGGCGCCGGCGACTCGGCGGCGGCGGCCATCGCCCGGGGTCTCACCCGCGGCGACTCCTGGCCCGACATCGTCGCGGACGCGGTCGCTCTTTCCGCGGCTGCCGTGCTCGCACCGGTAGCCGGCGAGGTGAACCTCGAGGCCTACCGGCAATGGCGTCCGCAGGTCCGCGTACACCCCGTCGAGTCCCTCCCGATCGGCCGGTAGACCCATGCCCCGTGTCCCGTTGAACGACCTGCTGACCATCGCCCGCGACGAGCGGCGCGGGGTCGGCGCGATGAACGTGATCCAGATCGAGCACGCCGAGGCGATCGTGTCCGGTGCGGAACAGGCGGGGCGGCCCGTCGTACTCCAGATCTCGGAGAACACCGCGCGGTACCACCGATCCCTGGCGCCGATCGCCCTTGCCTCGTTGAGGATTGTGGAGGAGTCGTCGGCCGAAGTCTGCGTCCACCTCGACCACGCGACGGACGTCGACCTGGTGCGCGAGGCGGTCGGGCTCGGCATCGAGTCGGTGATGTTCGACGCTTCGACGCTGCCGCACGAGGAGAACGTCACGCAGACCCGCGCCGTGGTCGAGTGGTGCCATGCGCGTGGCGTGTCGGTGGAGGCCGAGCTGGGCGAGGTCGGTGGCAAGGACGGTGTGCACGCACCGGGTGTACGCACCGACCCGATGGCGGCGGCGGAGTATGTCGAGGCGACCGGCGTCGACTCGCTGGCGGTGGCCGTGGGGTCCTCGCACGCGATGCTCACCCGCGATGCCGTGCTCGACGACGAGCTGATCGCCGCGATCGCCGCGCAGGTGCCGGTGCCCCTGGTGCTGCATGGCTCGTCCGGGGTGCCCGACCACGGTCTGGTCAGTGCCGTCGCCGCCGGGATGACGAAGGTGAACATCGCCACCCACCTGAACGCGTCGATGACAGCGGCGGTCCGAGCCGCCCTGGAGCAGGACCTGTCGCTCGCCGACCCACGCAAGTACCTCGGTCCCGGGCGCGACGCGGTTGCCGGGGAGGTCGCCCGGCTGCTGCGGCTCCTCGCCGGCCGGTGACCCGTCTGGGTCATGTCGCCGGCTGGCGCCGGGGCATACGCTGCGGGACATGAGGATCGCCGTACTCGGCACCGGCTCGGTCGGCACCACGCTCGCCCCAGCCTTCCGACTGCTCGGGCACGAGGTAGCGATCGGGACCCGCGACCCGGCCGCCACCCAGGCGCGGGAGGGCTGGTCGTCCGACGTCCCGCTCCAGGCGTTCGCAGACGTGACGGCCGAGCGTAGACCTGGTGGTGAATGCGACCGACGGAGCAGGGCTCGCTCTCGGCGCTGGGCATGGTCGGTGCGGATGCACTGGCGGGCAAGGTGCTCCTCGACGTCGCGAACCCGCTCGACTTCTCCCAGGGCTTCCCGCCGACGCTGAGCGTCAAGGACACCGACTCGCTCGCCGAGCAGATCCAGCGGGCCTTCCCGCAGGCACGGGTGGTCAAGGCGCTGAACATCGTCACCGCCCGGTGATGGTCGACCCGGCCCGGGTCGGCGACGGGAGCACCACGATGTTCCTGGCCGGCGACGACGCCGAGGCGCGGGCCACGGTCCGCGCGCTGCTCGAGGCGCTCGGCTGGCAGGACATCGTGGAGTTCGAGGAGCTGTCCGCGCGCCCGCGGGATGGAGATGTGGCTGCCGCTGTGGGTGCGGCTGATGGGACGGCTCGGGAGTCGCCGACTTCAACCTGAAGATCGTCAGGTGACCAGCGCCAGGTTCGACCCCCGGACACGGAAACGTCGGGGAAACCTCGCCGTGGCAGGGTGGGCGGATGCGTATCGACAGGATCGGCTTCACCCCGCTCAAGGGCGGTCGGCACATCGACTCACGAGCTCGTCGACCTGACTGTGGACGGTCCGGCCGGTGACCGTGCCTTCTGCCTGCTGGCTCCGGCCCTTGGCCGGGTGATCCGAACGGTCGAGAATCCGACGCTGCTGCAGGGGGTCGCCCGCTGGGCGGCCGGCGTGCTGTCCGTGGACCTGCCCGGTCGCACGGTGGAGGGCACCCCCACGCCGACCGGTGAGGTGGTCAAGGTCGACTACTGGGGCCGGACCGCGGCCGTCGAGGTCTGCGCCGGGCCGTGGGCCGAGGCCTACTCCGAGCACCTCGGCTACGACGTGGTCCTGGCTCGACCGATGCACGCCGGCGAGGTCGTGTACGGCGCATCGGTGACCGTCGCGACGACCAGCTCGATGCGCTCACTGTCCGCACGGCTCGGGCGCGACGTCGCGAGCGCACGGTTCCGGTCCACGTTCCTGCTCGAAACCGGGGACGCCGAGCCGCACGTCGAGGACTCCTGGGTCGGCCGTGAGCTGCGGCTCGGGGAGGCCACCGTGCTGGTTCGCGGCATCGTCCCCCGGTGCGCCGTGGTCGACCTGGACCCGTCGACGGGTCTGCGGGACGCCCCGGTGTTGAAGACGCTCGGGGGATATCGTCGGAGCCAGGGAGAGATCAACTTCGGGATCGATGCCGTGGTCGCCGTTGCGGGACAGGTTCGAACCGGGGACCAGGCCGAGCTGGGAAGGGGGTGACCGGGAGATGCCCTACCTTCTGCGGGTCGAGCTGCCCGACGTCCCGGGTTCACTGGGCAGGGTCGCGGCCGCGATCGGTGAGGCCGGGGGCGACATCGAGGCGATCGAGATCGTGGAGAAGTCGCACGACGGCACCGCGGTCGACGACGTGCTCCTGGAGACCGCGCCCGGTGTGATGCCGGACTCGCTGGTCTCGGCCTGCAACCAGCTCGACGGGGTGCAGGTGCTGTGGATCTCCAGGTACGGCGTCGGTGGCAACCTGTTCCTCGACCTCGAGGCCGTGGAGTCGCTGACGCAGAACCCGAACACCGCGCTCGACGAGCTGATCAACCTGCTCCCCATCACGTTCCGTGCGGACTGGGCGCTGCGGGTCCGTCGTACCGACGCCGGCGTCAAGATCCTGCACGGCACCTCCGCCGCGCCCGACGTGATCGACGGCGAGGTCAGCTGGTTCCCGCTCGGCCGCTCGGCCCGGCTGGAGGTGCCCGCGGACTGGGAGCGGTGGACCTCGACACTTGTTGCCGCGGCGCCGTTGGGGCACGAGGACGAGCTGGTCATCTTCGGCCGCCGCGGGGGCCCCGAGATCCTCGACTCCGAGCTCGCCCGGCTCGAGCACCTGGCCGCCCTCGCCGTCACCATCGCCCGGGCAGGCTGATGACCCGGGGTGCAGTTCGCCAAGAAGAACAACGACACCGGCGCCTTCCGCCGCCAGCCCAACAGGTCCTCCGCAGCTAGTGCCGACCACGGCGGCACGAACGCGTCCGTGTGGTCCTAAAGTGATGGCGTGGACCCCTACCAGGGAGCGCGCCAGGCTGCCGACCGGATCGCCGAGCTGACCGGCCGGTCGGCGCACGACGCGCTCGTGGTGTTCGGCTCCGGCTGGAGCCCGGCCGCCGTCGGGCTGGGGGAGCCGGTGGCGGCCTTCCCGATGGCGCAGGTGCCGGGGTTCCTGCCACCGGTGGCCGAGGGACATGTCGGTGAGATCCGTTCCTATGACGTGAACGGCGTTGCCACGTTGGCGTATCTCGGCCGAACGCACCTCTACGAAGGCCACGGTCCGCGGCCAGTCGTACACGGGATGAGGACGGCGGCCGCGGCCGGCGTACGCCTTGCGGTGCTGACGAACGCGAACGGTTCGCTGCGAGCCGACTGGGAGCTCGGGCAGCCGGTCCTGATCCGCGACCACATCAACCTGACGGCGACCTCACCATTGGAGGGCGCCAGGTTCGTCGACCTGACGGAGACCTGGTCCCCGCGGCTGCGGGACCTCGCGCGGGAGCTCGACCCCACGTTGCAGGAAGGTGTCTACGCGATGCTGCTCGGGCCGCACTACGAGACCTGGGCGGAGGCCGAGTGGCTACGCCGGGTCGGTGCGGATCTGCTCGGTATGTCGACCGTGCCCGAGGCGATCGCGGCGAGAGAGCTGGGCGTGGAGCTGGTCGGGCTCTCCACGGTGACCGCGATCGAGGGCACCGAGTCGGGGATCGACCCGGGCGAGGTGGTGGCGATCGCGGAACGCACGGCGAGCCGGATGGGTCCGCTGATCGGTGAGCTGGTCACGAAGGGTGTGCTGACATGAGCGAGATCAAGAATGTGACACCGGGCCCGTCGGGTGGCGCGACGACAGCGCCTGCCGCGGGTGGTCTGGCGATCGAGGCCAACGGTCTCAACGTGATCGCCGAGTCCGAGCGCAAGGGCAAGCCCGCCGACCTGTTCTGGCCGTGGTGCGCCTCGAACATCTCGGTGTTCGGGGTCAGCTGGGGCGCGTTCGTGCTCGGGTTCGGGCTCTCTCTGGGGCAGGCGCTGTTCGCCGGTGTCGTCGGTGTTGTCGCGAGCTTCCTGCTTGTCGGGCTGGTGTCCATCGCCGGCAAGCGCGGCTCGGCGCCGACGCTGGTGCTCTCCCGGGCACCTTTCGGCATCAAGGGGAACCTGGTCCCGGGTGTGGTGTCCTACCTGCTTCTCGTCGGCTGGGAGATCGTGCTGGTCGCCCTGTCCACGCTGGCGACCGCGACCGTCTTCGAGCGGCTCGGTTGGAGCAGCGGCAACCTGACCAAGGTCGTCGCGTTCCTGGTGGTCGCGGCGATCATCGTGGCGGCGGGGATCCTCGGGTTCGACGCGATCATGAAGCTGCAGAAGTGGCTGACGATCGTGACTGTGGTGATCACCGTCGCGTACATCGGGCTCACCCTCGACGAGGTCAACTGGGCCGTCGCGACGCAGGCACCGAACGCCGGGATGACCGCGGTCATCGGGGCCCTGATCATGGTGATGACCGGGTTCGGGATCAGCTGGGTGAACGCGGCGGCGGACTACTCGCGGTACCTTCCTCGCAACGCATCGACCGGTGGCGTCGTCGGCTGGAGCACGTTCGGGGCAAGCCTCCCGGTCGTGGTGCTGATCGTGTACGGCATCCTGCTCTCCGCGTCCGACGCCGAGTTCAGTGCCGCGGTCAGTGCCGATCCGATCGGGGCGCTGACCGGAATCCTGCCGACCTGGTTCCTGGTTCCCTTTGCGGTCGTCGCGGTGGCCGGCCTGGTGTCGGGCGCCGTGCTCGACATCTACTCGTCCGGCCTGACCCTGCTGGCGATCGGGCTGCCGACGCCGCGCTGGGTGGCGGCGGCGATCGACGGAGGGCTGATGATCCTGGGCACGATCTATGTGGTCTGGATCGCCGAGAACTTCTTGAGCGCCTTCCAGGCCTTCTTGATCACGCTCGGCGTGCCGATGGCGGCGTGGTGCGGGATCTTCCTCGCCGACCTGTTCCTGCGCAGGCAGGACTACGAGGAGGCGAAGCTGTTCGACCCGGGTCTCGCCGGTGGTTACCGGAACGTCCGGTGGGACTCAGTCGGGCTGATCGGTCTCGCCTCGTTCGTCGGCTGGGGGCTGGTGATCGACAGCCTCGATGCGACCGACGTGCTGAACTGGCTCGGTTACCTGCTCGGCCCGCTCGGGCTGGGTGGCCGTGACGGGGACTGGGCGTTCTCGAGCCTGGGTGTGCTGGCCGCGCTGGTGATCGGGTTCGTCGGGTACCTGTTGCTCGGCCGGTCCACGGTCCGCCACCAGGAGGAACACCCCACCCCGACTGCTTCCACCCCCCGTTGAGATCCGCCTCGTTCACCGTTCAGATGCGGATGATTTCGGGCCGAGCTGCGAGGCGGGCGGTCGGTCGACGTACCTCGGTGTCGAACCGTCAGCGCGGTTCGAGAACGAACAGCGGGATCTCGCGGTCCGTCTTGCGCTGGTAGTCGGCGTAGTCGGGGAACGCGTCGACGGCGCGCTGCCACCACTCCCGCTTCTCGTCACCGGTGGCCTCGTGCGCGATGTACTCGCCCTTGACCGGGCCGTCCTGCAGCTCGACCTCAGGGTGAGCGACGAGGTTGTTGTACCAGACCGGGTGCGTGGGGGCACCGCCCAGGGAGGCGACCACGGCGTACCGGCCCGACGCCTCGACCCGCATCAACGGAGTCTTCCTGATCTTGCCCGAGCGGGCGCCGACGGTGGTGAGTACGACGACCGGCATCCCGCGCATCGTGGTGCCACGGGTCCCGCCGGAGCTCTCGTAGGTCTCTACCTGCTCCCGGGCGCGCCGGCTCGGGCTGGGGACATATTCACCGACAAGGGCCATGACCCCACCCAACTACACAATCTGGAAGTTTCAAGGCCACGGCCCGACCGGCCGCGGTGTTGGGGGAGCGCTGGCAGATAACCTGCCTGCCATGGCTGATGTCGCAACCGTGTCCGAGATCTTTGACCCGACGGCGTGGAAGCCCGTCCCCGGCTTCGACGACCTGACCGACCTGACCTACCACAGAGCGGTGGACCACGGGACGGTGCGGATCGCGTTCGACCGACCCGAGGTGCGCAACGCCTTCAGGCCGCACACCGTCGACGAGCTGCTGCGCGTCCTCGAGCACGCCCGGATAACCAGCGACGTCGGCTGTGTCCTGCTCACCGGCAACGGTCCGTCCCCGCGGGACGGCGGCTGGGCGTTCTGCTCCGGCGGCGACCAGCGGATCCGGGGGCGTTCTGGCTACCAGTACGCCGACGGGGAGACCGCCGAAACGGTCGACAAGGCCAAGCTCGGAAGGCTGCACATCCTCGAGTGCCAACGATTGATCCGGTTCATGCCCAAGGTAGTCATCTGTGTGGTCCCCGGATGGGCCGCCGGTGGTGGACACAGTCTTCACGTGGTGTCGGACCTGACCCTTGCGTCGGCCGAGCACGCCCGGTTCAAGCAGACCGACGCCGACGTGGGCTCCTTCGACGGGGGCTTCGGGTCGGCGTACCTGGCTCGACAAGTGGGCCAGAAGTTCGCGCGCGAGATCTTTTTCCTGGGTGACGAGTACGCCGCCGATGACGCGCATCGCATGGGAATGGTGAACGCCGTCGTGCCGCACGCGGAGCTGGAGAAGGTGGCCTTGGAGTGGGGACGGAAGATCAACGGCAAGTCGCCGACCGCGCAGCGGATGTTGAAGTACTCCTTCAACATGATCGACGACGGCCTGGTGGGCCAGCAGTTGTTCGCCGGCGAGACGACGCGGCTGGCGTACATGACCGACGAGGCTGTCGAAGGCCGCGACTCATTCCTGGAGAAGCGACAGCCCGACTGGTCGCAGTTCCCCTGGTACTACTGACACCGTGGCACCGTCGCCGGAAGACAAGCAGACCCGCTGGCAATCACTGACCGGCGGCACCAGTGGTCGGGACTATGTCGCGCGCTTCGAGGCTTTGGCTGCGGCAGGCAAAGACATGCACGGAGAGGCGACGTTCTGCGCCGCGCTGCTGAGGACAGGAGCCAGGGTCCTCGACGCAGGCTGCGGAACCGGCCGGGTGGCGATCCGCCTGTCGGAACTGGGGTTCGACTGCGTGGGTGTCGACTTCGACGAGTCCATGCTTCAGGTCGCCCGCGAGGCCGCCCCCGACATCCCTTGGTTGAGAGCCGATATCGCCTCGCTGACGGCAGCGCAGCTGGGCGAGCCGTTCGACCTGGTCGTCATGGCCGGGAACGTGGTGCCGCTGCTCGCACCGGGAACCGTCGAACCCGTGGTTCTGGGTCTCGCCAGGCTGCTTCGTCCGTCGGGACAGCTTGTGGCGGGCTTCGGGCTGGACTCCGCACACCTTCCGCCCGGCTGCCCCGTGACGCCGGTCCCCGAGTACGACGAAGCCTGCGCCCTCGGCGGACTGCATCTCGTGGATCGCTGCTCGACCTGGGACCGGCAACCGTTCACGGCCTCGGCAGGCTACGTGGTGAGCGTCCACCGATCTCCTGGTTGACGACCCGAACGGGCACCTACAAAAAGGCTCTCCGCCCCAGTCGAAAGAGACGCCAATTTCCCTTGTGGACAAGGGCAAATGGGTCTTGACACGCGTCATGGCTCTGACTAGATTCGCTGTTATGTTCGAGCAGCGCGGGATCGATGAGCTGGACCGGGCGGGCACGTTGGGTGCGCTGGCCGGGAACCGGTGCGCGCTGCTCGATGCGGAGGCCCGGGAGCTGTTCTTGGCGGTGCACTGGGCCGACCTGCACGCCGAGGACATCGACGACGCCGAACCGGAGACCGGTGCCGGGTGGGGTGTTGCCGGGGACCGGCCGGTTCGTCCCGCTCGGTGCGGATGGCACTCCACCGGTCGATGAGTTCGCGGCCGCGGAGTTCGCGGCGGTCAACCAGATGCATCCCGCGGCCGGGGAGAACTTGATCGGCGACGCGCTGGATCTGCGGCACCGGCACCCGGCCTCGTGGGCCGGGATCGGGGCGGGTCGGGTCCGGGTCTGGCAGGCCCGCAAGGTGGCGCACCTGACCGCGGCCGCCGGGCTGCGGCTGGAGCAGGCCCGGTGGGTGGACGCGGCAGTGGTCGGCGGCTACGAGACGCTGTCCTGGACCCGGTTCCTGGACCGGGTCGAGGCGAGGATCATCGAGGTCGACCCCGCAGGCCGCGGAGGCACGCCGCAGTGCCGCCGCGTTGGACCGGTTCGTGCGCACCGGGCAGTGCAACGAGTACGGCCTGAAGACCCTGGTCGCCAGGGCCCAGGCCGGGGACGTGATCTTCTTTATCGCGATGTGTGACCGGATCGCGCAGATCCTGCGGCTGACCGGGGACAGCGACCCGGTCGAGGTCCGCCGCGCGAAGGCGATCGGGATCCTGGCCAACCCGGCCCGGGCGCTCGCGCTGCTCGAGGACTTCGCCGCCGGGATGCTGCCCGCCGGCGAGAACCCGGCCGCCAGCGGCACCGCCGACCGACGACGGCGGCGAGGATGGCGCTGCCGCCGATGACTCCGGCGATGCCGACGACGATCCGATGAGCCGGGGTCGGAGGCGGACGCGGAGCCGGAGCGGGTCGGTGAGGGCGATCTGCATCCGTCCCAGAACGACGCCGATGACCCGGAGCCGGAGACCCACCCGTGTCCGGCCTGTGACGGTGAGGGACACATCACCGGGGATCCGAGCGCGTTCACCCGGCCGGTGGTCCGGGTCGACCCGGCCAGGCTGCTGCCGGCCGCCACCTTGTACCTGCACATGAGCTCCGACTCCTTCACCCGGGACGGGGCCGGGGTGGCCCGGTTCGAGGGGGTCGGCCCGATCACCCCCGCCCAGGCCATCGAGGTCCTCGGTGACCACTGCCGGGTGAGGATCACCCCGGTGATCGACGTCGCCGACCAGGCCCCGGTCGACGGCTATGAGACGCCGACCCGGATGCGCGAGGCGCTGCACCTGCGGAACCCGGTCTGCGTGTTCCCCTGGGCCACCAACCGGTCCCGGGCCAGGGACGCCGAACACACCATCCCCTACCTGTCCCCCGACGGCGGCGGGCCACCCGGGCAGACCAACCTGGCGAACCTGGCGATGATCGGCCGGTTCCCGCACCGGCTGAAGACCCACGGCCGCTGGCGGCTGAGACAACCCACCCCCGGCGTGTTCCTCTGGCGCAGCCCGCACGGCTGGTACTTCCACGTCGACCACACCGGCACCCACCCGATCCCGAAGACCGTCGGCGACGCCGCCTGGACCCAGTACACCCGGACCGCACGCCCCGGGTCACGAGCCGGCGTCAGCATCGACATCCACCCCGCCGACGTCGGCCCGGTCATCGAGTACGAACCCGGCCGCCAGCACGTCGCCTGAGACACCGACCCCGGCCTCGCTGGGCCGATATCACCGACTGAACAAAAGGCCTAACCCCGACCTTCCAGGCCCCAAGTGGCGCGCGGACTGTCCAAATCTGGCCCGGAGGTGTCTGTTCGATTAGGAGAGCGGAGACAAGACTCGGCGGCATGAGCGACTACGACTTCACCGGGCTGCGTGCCATGTTCATCAACTGCACGCTGAAGAGATCTCCCGAGGTCAGCAACACACAGGGACTCGTGGACGCGAGCGCCCACATCATGCAGAAGCGTGGTGTGGAGGTCGAGGAGATCCGCGCAGTCGACCACGAAATCGCTACCGGCGTGTATCCCGACATGACGGAACACGGGTGGGCCACTGACGCCTGGCCGCAGATCTATCCACGGGTGATGGTCAGTGACATCCTCGTCATCGCCGGCCCGATCTGGCTCGGCGACAACTCGAGCATCACCAAGCAGATCATCGAACGGCTCTACGCACTCTCCGGAGTCCTCAACGATCAGGGGCAGTACGCCTTCTACGGCAAGGTCGCCGGCGCGTTGATCACCGGCAACGAGGACGGCATCAAGCATTGCACGCAGAACATCCTGTACAGCCTCCAGCACATCGGGTATACGATCCCGCCGCAGGCCGACGCCGGATGGATCGGTGAGGCAGGCCCGGGCCCGTCGTACCTCGACCCCGGAAGCGGCGGTCCGGAGAACGACTTCACCAACCGGAACACCACCTTCATGACCTGGAACCTCATGCACCTGGCGAAGATGCTCCAGGTGGCGGGCGGTGTGCCGGCGTACGGCAACCAGCGGTCCGAGTGGGAGGCCGGCGCGCGCTTCGACTTCCAGAATCCCGAGTACCGCTGAGCCGACTCACCACCAGCCCTGTTTCCGGGTCCACCGCAACAACAGCCCGCTGATCGCGAGCATGACGAGGAGTACGACGAGCAGATGCACGTCTTGGGTCTCTCCGAAAGAGATCGTGTTCATGCCGTAGATCGAGGCGATCGCGGTGATCGGGAGTGTGATTGCCGCGATCACCGCAAGCCGTTCCATGGCCACGGACATCTTCGTGCTCACCCGGGTCTGGTAGAGGTCGATAACGCCGAACAGGAACTGCGACTCCCCGTCGCCGACCGACCGTACGCGGTCGAACTGGTCGGCGAGATCCTTCACGAGCGCGCGGTCCTCCTCCGCGAACGTCCGGTCCAGCGAGCTGATCCGTGCGTACACGTCGTGTGACTGTGCCGCCATCGTGCGTGCGGTGATCAGCTCGTGACGGATCAGGAACAGCGCGTCGAGCAGAGCCTCCGGCTGCCGGAAGTCACCCGACATGACCTGTTGCTCGAGGGCCGGAAGCTTCTCGGCCACTTCGGCGATCAGGCCGCGCTGCCGGCGCGCAATGGCCGAACCGAGCGCATAGGAGATCTCGGCCGGGGACCGTGGGCGGAGCCTCCCGGACTCGATCCGGCGCACGACGGCACGCGTCTCGATCATCGCCTGGTCCGGATCCACAGCCGGGTTGATCGGTCCGTGCACCGTCACCAGGTAGTTGCGTCCCACGATCTGGTCGAGCTCGAGCAGGTGCACATGGCCAGCCTGCCCGACCAGGGGAGCGTGGAGCGTGACGAAGACGTGGTTCTCGTAGCTGTGCAGGGTGGGGGTGTGGTTTCGCCGGCGGCACGCTTCGACGACCATCGGGTGCACGCCGATGACGTCGTCCAGGACCCGCTCTGCCTCCGCGTCCCACACGGGAATGTCGAGCCAGGTCAGCCCGTCGGTCCGCCCGAGAAAGCTCGACACATCGGTCGCGTCGAACTCCTCGACACCCTCAGCGGTGACAAAGCGAAGGTCCATCTGTCAAATGTGGCGGGTGGTCGGCGGTCCCGTCCAGCGTCTCGTCATCCGCACCCCTTTTGAGACACACCCTTGAGGTTGCTCACAAACATGGCCGGACCGGATACAAGTGCTCTAGTTTCACAAGCGTGAAGATCGCTGTAGCAAAGGAAGTCCGCGAGGGCGAGAACCGCGTGGCCTTGGTACCCGAGCTGGTCGGGAAGCTGACCATGCTCGGCTACGAGGTCGTGCTCGAACCTGGCGCCGGGGAGAGTGCGCTGGTGGCCGACGACGACTACGTGCGGTCGGGCGCAACCGTCTCCGATGGCGCGTTCGAGGGTGCGGACCTGATCGTTTCAGTGCAGCCCCTGGACTCCTCGGTGGTCCGCCGCCTGGATCGCGGCACCGCGACGTTGTCATTCCTGCCGGCCGGCCAGTCACTGAACCTGGTCGCGGACCTTCGGGACTGCGGGATCACGTCGTTCGCGATGGAGCTGGTGCCGCGGATCTCCCGCGCGCAGTCGATGGATGCGTTGTCCTCGCAGGCGCTGGTGTCGGGCTACCGCTGCGCGATCGTGGCGGCCGGCCTGTTGCGTCGGTTCTTCCCGTTGAACATGACCGCGGCCGGGACGGTTCCGCCAGCGGAGGTCGTCGTACTCGGCGCTGGCGTCGCCGGCCTCCAGGCGATCGCGACGTCGAGGCGGCTGGGTGCGCTGGTGAAGGCGTACGACGTGCGCGCGGCTGCCGCGGAGGAGATCCGGTCGATGGGCGCAGCGGCGATCGAGCTCGACCTGGAGACGCTGGAGGGCGCCGGTGGCTACGCCCGGGAGATGAGCGAGGACCGAGCTGCCCGCCAACGAGACCTGCTCGCGCCGTACATCGCGAACGCGGACGCACTGATCACCACCGCCGCGGTCCCGGGACGGCAGGCGCCGATGCTAGTGACCCGGTCGATGGTGGAGGCGATGAAACCCGGTTCCGTGGTCGTCGACCTCGCCTCCGAGTCCGGCGGGAACGTCGAGGGGTCCGTGCCGGGACAGGTGGTGCGGGTCGGCAACGCGCAGGTCTGGGGCGGCGCGAACGTCCCCGCCCAGATGCCCGGACCGGCGTCCCGGCTGTACGCCCAGAACGTCGTCAACCTGGTCACCTTGATGACCCACGAGGGCGCGTTCGCCCCCGACTTCGACGACGAGATCGTCAGCGGTTCGTGCGTAACCCACGACGGGCGGGTATGGCACGAGCCGACTCGGGCACTCCTGGAAGGAGATCTGTGATGAGTGAGCCAGTGGTCTGGCTGACGATCTTCATCCTGTCCGTGTTCGTCGGCATCGAGGTGATCTCCAAGGTCTCCTCGACGCTGCACACGCCGTTGATGTCGGGCGCGAACGCGATCCACGGGGTCATCCTGCTCGGCGCGATCCTGGTCACCGGTTACGCCGAGTCGACCCTCGGGCTGGTTGTCGGACTGGTCGCGGTCGTGCTGGCCACGGTCAACATGGTCGGCGGCTTCGTGGTCACCGACCGGATGCTGCAGATGTTCACCCGCAAGAAACCGGCCGCTCGGGCCGAGCAGAACGGGACCGGGGGTGGGTCCCGGTGACTGCCACTCCGGTCTGGGTGCAGGTCGTCTACCTGGCCTGCGCGGTCTGCTTCATCCTGGCGCTGAAGGGCCTCTCGTCCCCGAAGCACGCCCGCACCGGCAACCTGGTCGGTGCCCTCGGCGCGGTGGTGGCCTGCGTGGTGGTGTTCTTCTACGCCGAGCTCGACCACCTCCTTCTCATCCTGGCCGCGATCGTGGTCGGCACGCTGATCGGTGTGATCGGTGCGCAGCGGGTGCAGATGACCCAGATGCCGCAGCTGGTCGCGCTGTTCAACGGTGTCGGTGGCGGCGCCGCGGCCCTGGTCGCACTGCTCGAGCTCGGCGACATGGTCGAAGGGGACCAGGAGGGCTTCGCGCTGGCGGCCACCGCGTTCACGATCGTGGTCGGATCGGTGTCGTTCGCGGGGTCACTGGTCACCTTCGCCAAGCTCCAGGAGCTGATGACCTCGCGGCCGGTTCTGTTCCCCGGCCTACCGATCCTGTTCGGCGGCTCCCTGCTCGTCGCGTTGGTGCTGTCGGTGATGACGGTGACCTCCACCGCGCTGTGGATCGGGATCGTCCTCGGCCTGGTCGGCCTGAGCCTGGGTGTGCTGCTGGTGCTCCCGGTCGGCGGCGCGGACGTGCCGATCGTGATCTCGTTGCTCAACGCGTTCACCGGGCTCAGCGTCGCCGCCGGTGGCTACGTACTCGACAACACGGTCCTGCTCGTCGCCGGCACTCTGGTCGGCGCCGCGGGTACGTTCCTCACCAAGCTGATGGCGGCGGCGATGGGACGCTCGGTCGGCAACATCCTGTTCGGCGCGCTCAAGGGCGGATCCACCCTCGGCGCTGGGGAGGCCTCCGACCGCCCGGTGCGCTCCGCGAGTGCCGAGGACGTGGCGATCCTGCTCGGCTACGCGCACAAGGTGATCATCGTGCCCGGCTATGGCCTCGCCGTGGCTCAGGCCCAGCACACCCTGCGCGAGCTCGTCGACGTGCTCGGAGCACGCGGTGTCGCCGTCGACTACGCGATCCACCCCGTCGCCGGACGAATGCCCGGACACATGAACGTTCTGCTCGCCGAGGCACAGGTGCCTTATGAGCAGCTCAAGGAGATGGACGACATCAACGGCGAGTTCAAGCAGACCGACGTGGTCCTCGTGGTCGGCGCCAACGACGTGGTGAACCCGGCCGCGAAGACCAGCCCCGGCGCACCCATCTACGGGATGCCCATCCTCAACGCCGACGAGGCGCAGCAGGTGGTGTTCATGAAGCGGTCCATGCGTCCGGGTTTCGCCGGCATCGAGAACGAGCTGCTCTTCGACCCCCGTACCACCCTGCTCTTCGGTGACGCCAAGGACTCCCTCGGCAAGCTGCTCAGCGCGGTCAAGGCGATGTGACCGAGATCCTGTAACTCCCAGTTACATAGTTCGGCGTGGGGCGGGTACTGTCTGCGTCGGGAGGGCCTCATCGAGGTGCCGTTCACGGCTGGAGGTCACAACGCATGGAAGACGGACACAGGTACGACGCGCCCGAGCCTGAGGAGGAAACCAGGTCGAAGGGCGTCGGCTACGCGGTTCTCGGCATCCTGGTCGTGGTGATCATGGTGCTGATCGCCACCGGGACGGTCCAGATCTTCGACATGTAGGACGGGCACCCCGCCCGTCGTACGGGCCTGGCTCAGTCGGCGATCCCGTACAACCGGTCGCCGGCGTCACCGAGCCCCGGAACGATGTACCCCTTCTCGTTCAGGCGCTCGTCCATGCCCGCGGTCACCACGGTGATCGGCACGCCGAGCCCGTCGAGCTCCTTCTCCACGCGCTCGCAACCCTCGGGCGCCGAGAGCAGACAGATCGCCGTGATGTGGTCGGCGCCGCGGTCGACGAGGAACCGGATCGCCGCCGCCAACGTCCCCCCGGTCGCGAGCATCGGGTCGAGCACGTAGCACTGACGTCCGGACAGGTCGTCAGGAAGTCGCTCGGCGTACGTCGACGCCTTGAGCGTCTGCTCGTTGCGCACCATGCCGAGGAACCCGACCTCCGCCGTCGGCAGCAGCCGCATCATCCCGTCGAGCATGCCCAGGCCGGCGCGCAGGATCGGCACCACGAGCGGCTTCGGCGTGGCCAGCTTGATGCCCTCCGCCTCGGCTACCGGCGTTTGCACGTTCACCTTCTCCACGCGAACGTCGCGGGTGGCTTCGTAGGCGAGCAACGTCACGAGCTCGTCGGCCAGCCGTCGGAACGTCGGTGAGTCCGTGCGCTGGTCACGCAGGGTGGTCAGCTTGTGGGCGATCAGCGGGTGGTTGGCAACGTGAATGCGCATGGCGTCAACCTAAGCGATCGGACATGGCTGGTGCCATTGCGGGCTCTCTGACACCATCGTGGTTGGCACACACAGCGCCATGTCACGGGCTGGAATGACACCGCTTGCACAACGCGTGACCGAGCAGGAGGACAGCATGTCTGACCAGGTTGAAGTGAACGCCGAAGGCGTCGACTTCGCTGTCGTTGCGTACCGGGAAGAAGGTGACTGGCAGGTGGAGATGCTCGCCGAGGCCAAGATCGCTGACATCGACCAGCTCGCTCAAGAGCTGCGCCGTTGGCCCGGTGACGGTGGTTCGCTCGGCCTGGTCTCCGTCGACGAGGACTTCTTCCTGCTCGTGCGTGTCCTCGGTGCCCGGATGAAGGTGCTGCTGTCCGACATCACCGCCGCCACCGACTGGCCGATCGCGCGCTCGGCGGTTGAGCACCTCGAGCTGCCGCTCCCCGACGACGACGACGACCAGATGCCTGCCGGCGACCTCGGCATCGTGGCCGACCTCGGGATGGCCGCGATGGACATGGGTGCTCTGCTCGACGACTACGAGCTGTACCCGGATGAGATGCTCGGTGACATCGCCGTCAAGCTCGGCTTCGGCCGGCAGTTCGACGAGACCGTAGGGGTCGCAGCCCCCTGATGGGTGTGTACGACGGATGGGCTGATGCCATGGGGCAGGCCCTCGACGAGGCACGGACGGCCCTGGCCACGGAGGATGTTCCCGTCGGCGCCTTGGTCCTGGACGAGTCCGGAGCCGTCATCGGCCGCGGCCGGAACGAGCGGGAGGCGCTGGGTGACCCCACGGCGCACGCGGAGGTGGTCGCCCTTCGCACTGCGGCGGCGGCGAGGGGAGAGTGGCGCCTCGAGGGCTGCACCCTCGTGGTGACTCTCGAGCCCTGCACGATGTGCGCCGGGGCGATCGTCCTGTCCCGGGTCTCGCGCCTGGTGTTCGGAGCCTTCGACGAGAAGGCCGGCGCGGTCGGGTCCCTGTGGGACGTCGTCCGGGACCGCCGACTCAACCACCGTCCGGAGGTGGTGAGCGGAGTCCGCGGCGATGAGTGCACGGACCTGCTGCTCCAGTTCTTCGCCACGCACCGTCGGCCAGACTGACCCGTGCTCGATTTCGGCTGGCGGGCCTGGTTCTAGTACCCTCGTCCGCGGTGGCGTGTCCGAGCGGCCTAAGGAGCACGCCTCGAAAGCGTGTGTGGGTGCAAGCCCACCGTGGGTTCAAATCCCACCGCCACCGCCAACCACCTGCGAAGATGCCGGTCCAGCCCAACGCGGCAGGGCCGGCGTTCTCCGTTCAGTCTCAGTTTCAGTTTCATTTCGCCCCGCTCAGGCGGTCCTGGGCCCACCGGGGCTCACCCGCGTCACCATCATCGGGTCGGCCCACAACAGCCCATCGATTCGTCGGGCAATGTCGTTTTCTGATCGGGTCGACCATGTGGGCACCCCCGTGAGGACCATCCGGTGCCCCGGGCACCGACGTCGCCGCCGCCGCGAAGCTGCTGCGCACCGCGCACAACCAGAAGCGGCTGCTCGTGAGGGTGACCGTCGAGGTGCTGCTTCGCACCGGGCTACGGGTCGGTGAGTTCACCAGCCTGCCCGCGGACGCGGTCGTCCAGATCGGCGCCGCACCCTGGCTGCACGTCCCGGTCGGCAAGCTCCGCGAGGACCGCTACCTGCCGCTGCACCCGCACCTGGTGCAGCTGATCGACGACTACCGCACCGCCCACGTCCGCCCGAACACCCGCTGCTGCTGCCCCGGGAGAACGGCCGAGGGTTGGACCGGTGCGTCGCGCCCTCGCGTTAGGACAGTGCGGCGTCGTGAGCTGGACGGGACCCGGGGCGGGTCATTACCGATGTTCGCATCTTCCGGACATGCCGCATAGTGGGCGTTATCCAGGGGTCTGGAGACGGAAGGTGAGGAGCATGACGACCTTCGCATTGATTCACGGCTCGGGCGATGGCGGCTGGGCGTGGCACCTCGTGCAGGGCGCCCTCCGGGAACGTGGCCACCAGGCCGTCGCGCCGGACCTCCCCACCGACCGCGACGACGCGACGTGGGACGACTGCGTCGACGTGGTGGCGGAAGTTGTGGGAGGCGCTGCGGACGTGGTGGTAGTCGGCCAGTCCTCCGGCGGCTTTGTTGCGCCTCTCGTGGCGTACCGGCTGGGCGCGAGGCTACAGGTGTTCCTGGCGGGGATGGTGCCGCTCCCGGCTGAGACCGCGGTCGACTGGTTCGGCAACGTCGGCTGGCCCGAGGCGGTGGCCGAGCAGGCTCGGGATGACGGCGGCCTCACGGGCAACCCGGACCCGATGATCGCCTTCTATCATGACGTCCCGGCGGAGCTGGCCACCGAGGCGCTGGCAAGGGAGCGGCCTACCAGCGAGCGACTCGGGGAGACGCCGTGGCCATTACCAACCCTGCCGTCGATCGCGGCAAGATACGTCGTCACGACCCAGGACCGCTTCATCCCGCCCCCCGTGCAGCGCCGCGTCGCGGCCGCACGTCTCGGCATCACCGATCTCGACGAGATCGACGCCGGACACTGCGCCAACCTGAGCCAGCCAGAGGGGTTGGCCAGTCTCCTGGCCGGCTACGTTGATTGAGTGAACCCAGCAGGCTGAACCCCGAGCCGCCCACCGGTGCAGAGCTCGCCCATGCCCTTGAGGGGGAACGCCTCCGTCAGGATGACGCAGGTCGCTGGCGCAGCAGTCACCGCAGGGCGACGTCCGTCAGCAAGGAAACCCGACCGCGACGACCATCCCCCCATGTATCGGCACTGGCTCCCATGGCAATGGCAGGAAGACGGCGCTCTGGCAGGTGGTCGGGCCGCCTTCGGCTGACAGGCACACCGTGGGCCAGAGCGCGAAAAGTACCATCGCCGCGGCTACCCAGGGGGTCAGTCCGCGCACGTACGGAGGATGCTCCGGGGCCTGCCGGTGTCGGTCCTCGTGACCACATGGGCAACATCCGCATCTGCCGCGGAGAGTGCGCACTTCTTCTGTCGATGGGCTGCCGCGCTAGCCGCCGTCGTCGACCCTGAGCCGAATCGCTCGCGGAGTCCTCAGTAGGTGTGTCCCTTGCGGGCTCGGCTGCGCCCAGCGTGGACATTGTCACCAGTCGAACGGGAAATGCTCACGGGGGGCGACTTTCTTCGCAGGTTCCTCCTGCCGTGGCCGCCCCGAGCGCGTAGCGTCAGACCATGCTCATCATCGGAATCTTGCTGTTCGGCATGCTCGTGGGAGCCGCGGCGCAGTTCTTGCTCGGCACCCGCGGCCAGGGCATCAACTGGACGACCGCTATCGTCGCCGGATTGCTCGGCTCCTTCGTCGGCGGCCTGCTCGTCAGCTTGCTGGCCGGCGACGGCCTCGAGCTGCGGCCGAGCGGCATCATCGGCTCGATCGTAGGCGCGATCCTGGTGACACTCGCCTGGAACTACTGGCAGGGACGCCAGCACAAGGTCACCTGACCGGCTCCCGAGCGTCCTCCAGCCGTTCGATGAGTTCACTGCGGAGACCGAGCGATCGTAGGACGGCGGCCTTGCCGTCCTCGGTCCACAACGGGCCGTCACCATAATCCGGCCAGGACTCCAACAGCGTCGCACCGAGAGTGTCCCGTGCCAAAGCAAGTCCGCCCGTAGCCCCGAGCCCGGCAACAAGAAGGCCGTTGGTAGTCCCAGCCGCGTCCAGAGCGCTCACTGATGCGAATAACAAGAGCACGAGCCCAGTACCGATCTCCGCCGCGATTGGGTCAGGAGGGGGTACGAAGGTGATGTCCGGCTTGCTCCAGCCGGCATACCTTAGCCAAAACTCCTGACACGCGCGGATAGTGAATGTCTACGTCCATCCGGCCCTTTGCTGTGCAGCCCAGACTTCCGGTTCAAGGCCGGGGATGCGATGCTCCGGTCCTCGACGGGCGGTATGGCCTTCGGGCCGCGTGGCCTGCCGCACGCCTTCCAGAACGTCGGCGACGCGTTAGGGCGGTTGCTGGTGATCACCACACCGTCTGGGCTGGAGGGGTTCTTCGAGCAGTCCGACGAGCTGCCCCGACCGGTGGATCCGGAAGAGCTCGCGGCCATGGGGCGCGCCAACTGGATGGAGTTTTCCGGTCCACCGCTGGGAGTTTCCGACCCGCTGTGCCGTGTGCCACCTGATCCGCGACGGACCGACGGAGTTGCTGGATTGAACTCTATGGGATCAAGGCGCCGCTTCGCGGCGGGAAGAATCATCGATGAACTTCAGCTTGCCCGACGGTCATATCCGCAGCTACAACACAACAGGAGGCGCACGATGGGAAGAGTCGTCGTAACCGAGTACGTTTCACTCGACGGCGTGATGCAGGCACCGGGTGGCGGCGAAGAGTACGAACACGCGGGCTGGACGTTCGAGATCGATCGCGGTGAAGAGGGCAACGCGTTCAAGCTCGACGAGACCCGGCAATCCGAGGCGCTGCTGCTGGGTCGAAAGACCTACGAGGGCTTTGCAGCGGCGTGGCCGGCGATGCAAGGCGAGTTCGCGGACCAGTTCAACAGCATGCCCAAATACGTTGTCTCCTCGACACTCCAGGAGCCGACGTGGAACAACTCAACCGTGCTCAGGGGCAACGTGGCAGACGAGGTCACGAAACTAAGGGAGAAGTCGGGTGGCGACGTCGTGGTGCACGGCAGCGCCCAGCTCGTGCAGACGCTGATAGAGAACGACCTCGTCGATGAGTTAAGGCTGATGGTTTTCCCACTCGTGCTCGGCACAGGAAAGCGCCTCTTCGGCAAGACCAGCGACAAGAAGCGCCTGAGGCTCGCCGACGCGAAGACGGTTGGTGACGGCGTCGCGATCCTCATCTACCAGCGCGCGGACAAGGCATCAAACGACATGTGACCCGCAGCCGCATGCCATCGCCCGTAGTCTCAGTCTCAGTCGCCTACGCGCGTGAAGGTCGGCACTGGTCGCGAGGCGGGCGGCTGAGCGCGAGCTGACCCAGCCGGCCGGTCACGGACGCCGGTTCTCAGACCTCGAAACGTGTGTGTGGGTACAAGCCCACCGTAGGTTCAAGTCCCACCGGCACCGCCAGCCAACCAGCCAACCACCGGCGAAAACGCCGGTCGAGCCCTCCGCGGCAGGGGGGCGATTTCCGTTCAGTGCCAGTTCTCGTCCCATTAGTCTGTCTGATTCGACCCGCTCAGGCTCGCAAGTCCCTCTGTCGCGAACCAAGCGATCGCCAAATGGTCGCTGGGCCGCGCGGGGTGCTGCACTTCCTGCTGAAGAAGCCTGCATTGATCAAGAGGCCTCAGCGACCAGGTTGGCCCCGAACAGGACCTGGCGCCAGGGTTCCACGCCAGGTTCTGAGGGGTCGACCCTTCGGAAGCGCTCGGAGCGAGTAGCCGCGCCTTGTTCTCGTTGCCCGCCCTTCTCACCCTTGTGCTGGCCGGGCGGTTCGGTCAGCTCATGTGACAGCTCCGCAGCCACCGCGCCCACATGTCGACGCAACGGGAGGGCTCGAGGGCCGGTAACGACAGCACAACCACTCGCGGCTCCGAAGTAGGTCGGCGACCAACCCGTATCTGCCGTCGCGCAACTGGCTGTCGGTAAAGCAGATGACCGCGTCCCAGCCCTCATCTTCCATGCACCTCTCGAGCAGCAGCGAGGGCCGCGGTGTCTGGACCATTTAGGACATTTTGAATCAGGGTGGCCTTGGCGGGGTACAGGGACAAGGTGACGAACACTTCCCTCGGCGCCGCTGCGCACAACGTCGGCGAACACGTGGCAGGGGCTGTCGCGGAAGTGGTCGCCGAGGTCAGGCCGCGGACGCGTGGGTGGCTGCACGCCGCGACGGCCCCCTTCGCACTGATCGGCGGAATCCTGCTGGTCCTGTTGTCGCCGCCGGGCACCGCACGGATCGGGTCAGCCGTCTTCGCCGGCTGCGCCCTGATGCTCTTCACCGTCTCCGCGACGATGCACCGCGGCGGCTGGTCGCCCCGCACCGAGGTCCTGCTCACCCGGTTGGACCACGCAAGCATCTTCCTGCTGATCGCCGGGAGCTACACCCCGTTCAGCCTGCTACTGCTCGACGGCCAGGACCGGGTGGTGCTGCTGTGCGTCGCCTGGGGTGGGGCAGCGCTCGGCATCGTCTTCCGACTGTTCTGCCCTGGTGCTCCCCGTTGGTTGTACACCCCCGTGTACATCGCGCTGGGCTGGGCGGCAGTCTTCTTCGCCGGCGACTTCGCTCGCTATCCGGGGACGCCGGTCGTCGTACTGCTCGCCGCGGGCGGCCTCGTCTACACCCTCGGCGCGCTCGTCTACGCCATGCGCCGCCCCAACCCGGTCCCGGAGTGGTTCGGCTTCCACGAGGTGTTCCACTTCCTTACCGTGGTCGCGTTCGCCGCGCATTACGCCGGCGTCTCGATCGCGGCGTACTCCCTGCGCTGAGCAGGCCGCGTCAGAGTTGTCGGCCGTTGCGCGGCGACCAGGCTGGCCAGGACGACGGCGGCGCCGAACAGCTGCAGACCGGTCAAGCCTTGAGCGAGGACGACCCATCCGGTCAGGGTCGCCACACGGGCTCGTCAGGGCCAGGAACGCGAGGGTTCGTGGCCGGTAGGTGCTCCACGCCCCGCAGCCGGAGCACGACGCACGGTCGCGAACCTGGACGAGGTCATCGAAAGGCTTCCGGTGGACTGGCGCACCGTTGACGGGGGCTGGACCCGTGGCGCGGATGTGGGCGGGTCGGCCCGCCCAGGAAAGAGCCGCCGGGGGGTAAGCCGCAGGGACCGGTCGCGAGCAGGTGTTGTCGAACGCGGCTAGGAGGCGCAGACTGGAACGACGAGCGTCTGTGGAGCTGATCGACATGAGCATGAGCCGCACACCCGACGTGATGCCCGTCCTGTCACGAGGCAAGCATCGGTCCCCCCGAAAGGGCGCCTGTTTCATGGAGCTGGCCGGCTACCTGGCCGGGGAACCCTGGTCGGACCATCCCAACTGCACACACCCGGTCCTCGCGAGGCTGGCCCGCGAGGTCAACGACCACGTCGACGACTACGGCCGAGAGCGGATCGCCCACCTGATCCCCGACGTCATCGGCCTCACGGGGGACGACCCCCGCGTCGATGCCTGGATCGCCCTCGAGGCGGCGCTGACCGCGCTGCCCGTGGCTTGCGCCGAGCGGCAGGGTGTCGCGGCGGTCGGAGCGCTGCGCTGCGAACGGGTTCTCGCCGAACTCGAAGGTCGGCCGCCGGACTCCATCTCGCCGGCTACTAGATCCGCCCTGGCCGAGGTTCCGCATGCCGCCGAGTGGGCGCGGAAGTTCTCCAGCATGGGCTGGGGCAGCATCCGAAGCTTCCGCCGGCGGAGCGCGCCGACCATCGTGCACTCCGCGGTCGTCGGGATCGCGAACTCCTGCACCTCCGACCCCGACACGATCCTCGTCGAGCTTCTCGACCGCACCGTCGCCAGCACCAGGCAGTGGCTGTCGGTGCCCGCTCCCGTCGGGGTGGACGCGGCCCAGTGGCGCGAGGTGTGCGAGATGACGGCAGGCGTCTAGGGCAGCCAGCTCTCCAGTCGGCCCAGCGCCGCCCCGACCTCGTCGGTCGAGCCGGCGAACGAGAGCCGCACGAACCGGTTCCCGGCGATTGTGTCGAAGTCGACGCCGGGGGCGGTGGCGACGCCCGTGTCGGCCAGCAGTCGATGGCAGAACGCCATCGAGTCATCGGTCAGGTGTGACACGTCCGCGTACACGTAGAACGCCCCGTCGGCCGGCGCGAGCTTGTCGATCCCGAGGCTGGGCAGCCCCTCGAGGAGCAGAGCGCGGTTGGTTGCGTAGCGCGCGACGTGGCCGTCCACCTCGTCGTACGCCTCGGACGAGAACGCCGCCACCGCCGCATGCTGGGCGAGCACCGGTGGGCAGATGGTGAAGTTGCCGGTGAGTACGTCGACCGCACGCCGCAACCGCTCCGGGACGAGCATCCACCCGATCCGCCAGCCGGTCATCGAGAAGTACTTCGAGAACGAGTTGAACACCACCGCCTCGCGCGATGTCTCCCAGGCCGACGACTGTTGCCTCGGTGTGGCGTACTCGATCCCGTGGTAGATCTCGTCGCTGATCAGCCGGACGCCATGCTCCTCGCACCAGGTCGCGAGGGCGGCCAGCTCCGCCGGCGCGAGCATCGTCCCGGTCGGGTTCGCGGGGCTCGCGACGACAAGGCCATGCACGGGTTCGCCGAGGGACTCCATCATGTCCACGGTCGGCTGGAAACGGCTCTCCGGACCGGCCGGCAGCTCGACCACCTCGCAGCCCAGCGCGGTCAGGACATTGCGGTAGCACGGGTAGCCGGGGCGGGCGATCGCCACTCGGTCACCGGCTTCGAAGGCGGCCAGGAACGCGAGCAGGAACCCACCCGACGACCCGGTCGTGACCACGACGTCGTCCGGTGAGACCTCGAGGCCGTGCACCCTCTTGTGGTGTCCGCAGATCGCCTCACGCAGCTCGGGGATGCCGAGCGCCTCCGTGTAGCCGAGCACCTCGCTGTCGAGCGCCCGCTTGGCGGCCTGGCGCACCGGCAGCGGTGCGGGCGTCGAGGGCTGGCCGGCCACGAGGTTGAGCAGGTCGCCGTGGCTGCGCTCGCGTCGGGCGGCCGCGGCGAGAAGGTCCATCACGTGGAACGGCGGCACCGCGGCGCGGCCGGCCACCTTGAGGCGTTCTGCTGGAGGTTGCATCGCCTCACCGTAGCCGCGCTGCAGTTTTGCGGCGTGACGCGATCCGCTCTGCGAACATGGCGCCATGTCCGTCGAGGGAACGATCGATCCGCACTTCGCGCAGGTGGGTGACGTGTTCGCCGAGGTGGTGGCCGGCCAGGCCGGGACGGGAGCGGCGCTCGCTGTGTGGCACGCCGGGGAGTGGGTGGTCGACGTGTGGGGCGGGTACGCCGACGCGGCCCGCACGATCCCGTGGCAGCGCGACAGCATCGTGATGCCCTACTCCACGACGAAGCCGTTCGCGGCGGTCTGCGCACTCCTGCTGGCCGACCGCGGCCGCATCGACCTCGACGAGCCGCTGTCGACGTACTGGCCGGAGATGACGGCGCTCACCACGATGCGCCAGGTGCTCTGCCATCGCTCCGGCCACGTCGTGCTCGACCGGGAGGCGCCGCAGCACGCCTTCTACGACTGGGACCTGATGTGCCGGCTGCTCACCGAGCAGGAGCCGACCTGGGAGCCGGGCACGGAGCAGGGCGAGTCGGCGCTGTTCTACGGCCACCTGATCGGCGAGGTGGTGCGCCGGGTGGACGGCCGGACGCTCGGGCGGTTTCTGCGCGAGGAGGTCTGTGGCCCGCTCGGCCTCGACTTCATCATCGGTCTACGGGACGACGAGCTTGCTCGCGTGGTGGACCTCACCGGGTACGACGCGGAGTTCCGTCGGCGTGGGCGGCAGGGGCCGGAGCTGCTCACCCGGGCGCTCAACAACCCACCAGGGGCGCTCGACCCCGCTGTGGTCAACTCGCGCGAGTGGCGCACAGCCGAGATTCCCGCGGTCAACGGGCACGGCACGGCACGCGGCGTCGCCGGGCTCTACGTCGCGCTCGAGGAGGGCCGACTGCTCTCCGGAAGCATGCTGCGTGAGGCCACCACGGTCGCCGGATCCGGACGGGATCTCGTGATGGACGACGAGCGGGCGTGGGGGCTCGGGTTCGGCGTGGACCCGGACGGCTACGGCATGGGCGGCGTCGGCGGAAGCTTCGGGTGGTGGAGCAGCGTCGGCCAGTACGCGATCAGTTTCCTCACCGGTCGCATCGGCGACCATGACCGCGGAGACCGCGTCGAGAACGCTGTCCGCGCCTGCCTCGGCGTCCCTCCGCTCTGAGCTCCACCGATAGGATGAGCCGACTGCCCGACGACGTCTGAGGTGACCTTGAGCTTCGACGCCAGCCAGATGGATTCGGTTCTGCTGATCGGCGCCGCCGTCATGCTCGCGGCCATCCTCGCGGTCCGCCTCTCCGTCGGTGTGGGTCTACCGAGCCTCCTCGTCTACCTCTTGATGGGGGTGCTCCTCGGCGAGCAGGGCTTCGGCATCAACTTCGAGGACGCTAACGTCGCACACGCACTCGGTTTCGCGGCACTCGTCGTGATCCTGGCCGAAGGTGGCTTGACGACGAACTGGTCGGAGATCAGGCCGGCGATGGGCATGGGCGTTGCGCTGGCCACGGTCGGCGTCGCGGTCAGCGTCACGGTGATGGCCATCGGGGCTCACTACTTGTTCGACCTCGACTGGCGTCTGGCGATCCTGCTGGGTGCGGTCACCTCGCCCACCGACGCCGCAGCGGTCTTCTCGGTGCTCAGACGCGTGCCGCTGCCGCGCCGGCTCACCGGTGTGCTCGAGGCGGAGTCGGGACTCAACGACGCCCCCACCGTCCTGCTCGTGACCCTGGTCAGCACCGGTGCCGCCCTGGAAAACGGGGTCCTCGGCTTCACGGCGATCGTGCTCTACGAGCTGGCCTTCGGTGTGATGGGCGGTGTCGTCGTGGGTTACGCCGGTGCCTGGATGATGCGCCGGGTGGCACTTCCCTCGTCCGGTCTCTACCCGATCGCGGTGCTCGCGTTCACCGTGCTCGCGTACGCCGGGACCGCGGCCCTGCACGCTTCGGGTTTCGCGGCGGTCTACACCGCGGCACTCATCCTGGGGAACTCCGAGCTGCCCCACCGCGCGGCGACCCGGTCGTTCTCGGAAGGGGTCGCCTGGCTCGCCCAGATCGGGCTCTTCGTGATGCTCGGGCTGCTGGCCTCCCCGGGCCGGATCTCGCTGGAGCACGTGGTGATCGCGGTCCTGGCGGGGCTGCTGCTGACCGTCGTGGCCCGGCCGCTGTCCGTCCTGGCCTGCGCGTTCGCGCATCGCATGTCCTGGCGGGAGCAGGTCTTCATCTCCTGGGCCGGGCTGCGCGGCGCCGTGCCCATCGTGCTCACCACGATCCCGCTGGCGAACGGGGTCACCGGCTCCACCGAGCTGTTCGACATCGTGTTCGTGATGGTCGTCATCTACACCCTGGTCACCGCACCGACCCTGCCCTGGGTGGCGACCCGTCTCCGGCTCACCACCACCGGTGAGCCCCGGGACCTCGACGTGGAGGCTGCGCCGCTCGAACGCATCGCCGCGGACCTCCTTCAGGTCAGTATCACCCGCAAGTCCCGGATGCACGGGGTCGAGGTGGGGGAGCTTCGGCTGCCGCTCGGCGCGTCCGTCTCGCTCGTCGTACGCGACGGACGGCCGATGGTGCCCGACCAGCGGACCGTGCTGCGGCAGGGGGACGACCTGCTCGTGGTGACGCCACGCGAGGTGCGTGAGGAGACCGAGGACCGGCTCCGTGCGGTTTCCCGGTCAGGTCGGCTCGCCCAGTGGTTCGGCCGGGACACGCCCCCCGAGTAGCGCAGCGGCGTGCTAGCGCTAGCCGGCAGCGTTGGTGTCCGCGCCGACGCTCTCGCTCGGGATGCACACGTCCTGTGGCGCCTTCACCTTGATCGACCGCTTCGCCTTGGTCAGCCCCCGGAACTTGTTGCCGACGATGACGTCGACGCCGGGGCCGAGGTCGACGTCGGAGAACGTGACCGCGACCTTCTTGCCGAACTGCCGCGCGACGAGACGGGCCTCGACGTCATTCTCCTCGGTCGACCACACCGCGACCCGCTTCACGTTGGTGTCCGACGGCGCGTTCCCGACGTCGCCCGCCTTGAACCCGCGCTTGCGCAGCGCCGACAGGGTCTCGTCGGCGAGGCCGGAGCGGGTCCCGCCGTTGTACACGCTGACGGTGACCTGGACGGAACGGATCCGTTGCCCCGGGTCGACCTGTTCGGTGGTGCACGACGGTGACGGCTCATCGGACGCGGTCTCGTCGCCGGGTAGGTCGGCGAACAGGGCCCGCCAGCCCGCGACCGCAGCGACCACGAGTACACCGCACAGCACGATCATCGTGACGGCAGTGGTGATCTGGCGACGGCCCATGACAGTCAGCCTGCCACCACGTGCACGCGCGCGTGAAGAACCAGCCGCTGCTGCAGGGCGGCGCGTAACGCGCGGTGCAGCCCGTCCTCGAGGTACAGCTCACCCCGCCACTCCACGACGTGGGCGAACAGGTCGCCGAAGAAGGTGGAGTCCTCGTCGAGCAGGGCGGCCAGCTGCAGGGTGTCCTTCGTGGTGATCAGCTCGGTCAGCCGCACCTGCCGAGGCGGCAGCGCGGCCCACTCCCTCGGAGTCAGGCCGTGGTCGGGGTAGGGGCGACCGTCGCCCACACGCTTGAAGATCACGGTTTGCAAGCATAGGTGACACAGGTGCGGCCGTTCCCGCCGCTGGCTAGGCTGCGGCCATGACGGACCAGGTTGAGCAGCCCCCGAAGCTGTCCCCAGAGCGCGAGTCGACTGCCCCGAGCCCGATCGTGGCCGAGGTCGGACCCGGCTACCAGTTCGAGGGGCCGGCCCTCGAGCTCGGCGGCCTGATGCTCGACCCCACCGAGCTCACCGATGTGCGCATCAGGATCCCGCTCGGCATGCTCAACCGGCACGGGCTGGTCGCTGGTGCGACCGGTACCGGCAAGACCAAGACGTTGCAGCTGCTCGCCGAACAGCTGTCCGCGCATGGGGTCCCGGTGTTCGCCGCGGACATCAAGGGAGACCTGTCCGGCCTCTCGGTGCCGGGCGAGGAAAACCCGAAGATCGCCGAGCGGGCGGCATCGGTGGGTCAGGACTGGCAGGCCACCGGGTTCCCGGTCGAGTTCCTCGCGCTGGGCGGCGAGGGCATCGGGGTACCGCTGCGCGCCACCATGTCGTCGTTCGGGCCGACGTTGCTGTCGAAAGTGCTCGGCCTCAACGACACCCAGGAGTCCTCACTCGGCCTGGTGTTCCACTACGCGGACAAGGCCGGCCTGCCGCTGCTCGACCTTGCGGACCTGCGCGCCGTGGTCCAGTTCCTCATCTCCGACGAGGGCAAGGGCGACCTGAAGAACCTGGGTGGGTTGTCGTCCGCCACCGCGGGTGTGATCCTGCGCGAGCTGATCGCGTTCTCGGACCAGGGTGCCGACTCGTTCTTCGGCGAGCCGGAGATCGACACCCAGGACTTTCTGCGTACGACGGACGACGGCAAGGGCCTGATCTCGCTCGTCGAGCTGCCCGACCTGCAGAGCAGACCGGCCGTTTTCTCCACCTTCCTGATGTGGCTGCTCGCGGACCTGTTCAACGACCTGCCGGAGGTCGGAGACATCGACAAGCCGAAGCTGGTGTTCTTCTTCGATGAGGCGCACCTGTTGTTCAAGGACGCGTCGAAGGCGTTCCTGGAGTCGATCGCGCAGACTGTCCGGCTGATCCGCTCCAAGGGCGTCGGCGTCTTCTTCGTGACGCAGTCGCCCACCGACGTACCCGACGACGTCCTCGCCCAGCTCGGCTCACGCGTGCAGCACCAGCTGCGGGCGCACACCCCCAACGACGCCAAGGCGTTGAAGGCCACCGTGAACACCTATCCGAACTCGGCGTACGACGATCTGGGTGAGGTGATCACCTCCCTCGGCATCGGCGAGGCGGTGGTGACCGTGATGAACGAGCGTGGCGCGCCGACCCCGGTCGCCTGGACCCGGCTGCGCGCGCCCCAGTCGCGGATGGGCACCGCTGACGCGGTCACAATGGAGTCCACGGTGCAGGCGTCGCCGTTGTTCGCGAAGTACTCCGGGGCGATCGACCGGGAGTCCGCCCACGAGAAGCTTGCCGCCAAGCTCGAGGCAGGTGCGGCCGCAGCCAAGGAGGAGGCCGAGAAGCCGGAGTCGAAGATCGCGTACCCGAAGAAGCCCCAGCAGCAGGAGCAGGGCAGTGTCGTCAGCGACATCATGCAGTCCTCGATGGCCAGGGACCTGATGCGGACCGCGGCCCGCGAAATCGTGCGCGGCATCTTCGGCACCGGCCGCCGTCGCTGAAGCCTGGTGACCTGGTCAGTACCCCTTGCGGCCGACGACGGCGCTGGCCAGGTAGGCGATCCACAGGCCCACGCCGTACGCAGCGGCCTGCGGATGCGGTCCGGCCCCCAGGAGCCCGACGAACGCGGCAGCGAACAGCGTGATTTCCACCGCGAACCGCGTGGGGTCGGCCAGCCGTCGCGACGACCTCGGCGCCACCCAAAGCCCCCACACAGCTGCCGCGAGAAGCGGCAGGAGGACAGCGAGTACGACGGACAAAGCGATCGGGCCACTGCTCCGGGACCCGATCCAGCCGTACGCGGCGAGCAGGCCAAGCTCGGCAAGGAACCGGATCACGGCCAGCACGCCGAGGAACCCGACCGGCATCGTCAGCTGCAGGCTTCGGCGAGGTCGCTGTTGGCCCGCACCATCGCGTTCAGGTCAGGTGTCTCGCCGGACTCGGCCTTCTGGGCCAGCCGCTTCATCTCGGCGGTGTACTTGTCGACCGCCTTCTTGACGTCCGCGTCGTCGACCTCGGACGCCTTGTCCTTGAACCGCTCCGCGGCATCGCGGAAGCTCTGCGCCACACGCTCCGGGTTCGGCAGCTGCTCCTGCACGTCCCGCAGCTCGCTCAGCGACATCTCGACCAGGTCGGCGCAAGCGTCGGCGGTCGACAGTCGATCGCTCGCAGTGTCGCATCCCGCCAGGGGTACGACGAGCAGGCTGATCGCAGCCGCGACGTACCCGAGCCTGCGCTGTGTCATTGACCCAACCTATCCCGTCATGCCTGACGACCCCGCCGGGACATATCAACCACTGGCGAGGCGCTCGAGTGCGCAATGACAGGCCGCACGAAGTTTTCGCGTCCTCGTAACCTCCCGTAAACCTTCCCGATCGAATGGTCGGCCAGCCTGGGCGCGCGCACTGCGCCACCTGGGTCGCGCGGGGAGCCTAGGAATGCGGACGCCGGTCCTGTGCAACGGGGGCGGGGCCGGCGTCCTCGGTGCAGGGATGGGTGGCCCTGCCGGCCTCCCAGGGTTTCCAAGACCGAAACGCTCCATAAACACGGCGGATCAAATCGTCGGCCAGCCTGGAGGCACGCACTCACCAGGAGGACACGATGGCCGCATCGATCAACGAGAACCAGACCGCTCCGGACGACCACACCGTCACCTGTGCCATGGACGACTTTCGCGCCCGTCGGTTACGCACCGATGGTCTCGTTGCCCTCTTGCATGGTCGGGGTGAGCTCCGTGGCGCCTATGCCCCGGCGGACTACCTCGACCAGGCGGTGAGGTGGGGAGCATAGGAACGGGTCTATGTGATTTCACCGTCACGCGACGCAGAGCTCGCTGCCTTCTGGTCGAGCATCACGACATGACCACGATGCTCGCCGTAGGACTCCTCTAGGCGCCGGTGACCTCAAGGCCGAGCCACGCGGCGAGGTCCTCGATCTCGGCGCGGACCGCGGCGGTCATGGCCCTGGTGAAGCGGACGTCCTCGTGGATCGCGTTGACGACGAGCGTGGCGGCCTTGCGATCTGTGGTCGCGTCGAGCTTGCCGACGAGCCGGTCGCCGTGGAGGACGGGGAGGGCGAAGTAGCCCCAGCGGCGCTTGTCCTTGGGCTTGTACATCTCGAGGATGTACTCGAAGCCGAAGAGCTGCTCGCCGCGGAGGCGATCGTGGATGAGTCGGTCGAAGGGCGAGAGCAGCGCCGTACGCCCCTTGAACGGCAGACCGACGTATGCCGGGTGGACGCGCCAGGTGCCCGGCGTTCCCTCGACGACGGCTTCTTCACCGGCGTCGCCGACGTAGGACGGCTCGCCCGGTATCTGTGGGCCGGTGGAGCGGGCGATCCCGAGCGCCGCGAGCCGGCGCTCGTTGCGGTGCCGGACGGCGGCGTCGAGGTCGAGGGTGGGCAGGTCGGCCGGGTAGACGCGCTCGGGGACGTCCCAGTAGCGCTGTCGCCCCTTGCGGCCCGAGATCGCTACGTGCCCGCGGAGGGCGAGGGACTCGAGCATCCTCGTGATGTTGCGGTTGTTGGTCCAGCCAGACGACGGCCAAGGCTCGACGCTCGTGTCGGGGATGTCGCGGGAGAGCAGCGGGCCCTCCTTCTCCAGCAGCGCGAGGATGTCGCGGCGGAAGGGCTCGTTCGTCTCGAGCCACGCTGCGGTGAAGGCGTGCATGTCCGCATCACGGACCTCGGCGATCACGGCTGGCAGGTCGCGTGGCGATCGGATGTAGGCGACGGTCTCGACCAGGGTGCGGTCGTCCTCGATGGCCTTGGTCAGGTCGGCGGGGTCGTAGGTCGAGCCGAGCCGGCTCCACAGGACGAGGTCGGCGCTCGGTGCGATGGCCGCGGTGGGGTCGATCTGCAGGAGTGTGAGGCGGTCGACGACGTCAACAAGGTCGGTCGGGCGCGGCGCGTCGAGCAGCTGCGCGTGGATCGCAATCCGGCGGGCTTCGTTTTTTTGCAGACGGTGGACGACCATGCCGCCGACCCTAGCGCCGCCTTTGACGGAGTGGCGTGAGTGTCAATCGCACGCGGCCCAAGAGGTGCAAATCGTGCGTGCGACGGCCTCAGCAGCGTTGGCGTTCACATGCACGCCGTCGGCCTGGCTCCGCGTCGGGTACGGGCGACGTGCCTGACACCCGGCAAGAGAGGAGTTGACATGGGTGCGGCAGCGTCGATCAATCTCGTGGGCACGTACGGGGCACCTGCCGCCCGGTCGGGTCTACGCGCGGTGCGCGGTGCTCGTGGAGACCGGTGGGTGGTAGCTGCGACCGACCTCATCCGCGCGCTTCATCGCCGTGATGCCCTGGTCGACGCTGAGGAGCGGAGTCGTCTTGATCGACCTGAGTGACCCTCCGGCCGTCGCGGCCAGGGAGAAGGCGGCTGCCTCCTCGTCGCCCGGGAAGTCGGCGAGCAGGACGAGGTCGTAGTCACCGAACGCATAGAAGCAGCCGGTGACGCTTCCTTTGCAGCCGTCGAGCAGGGGCTGGATCCGTTCGAGCACGTTGCCGTGCTCGCGGACCTGGGTGGCCCAGGAGTCGCTGGTGTAGGCGACCTGGAATAGGAACTGTGCCATGGAGGCCTCCAAGGGTTCTCGAAGTTCGGTCGCGGCTCGGGTCCCCCGCGACCACTGGCCCTTCACTCTTCGCTTGTTGGACCCCCGCTGCAACGTCGGGCTAGACGCTGGCCGCCTTGATGTCGCGTACGTCGGGAACATCCACGCTCTAGGGCCCTGCGTCGGGACAGGTGGTCTGCTCCACCCGCGGGAAATGGAGCCCCCACCGCGTCCGGGACAGACGAGCAAACCGAGTACCGGATCCGGTACAGCGTCGAGCGCGGCGAGGACTGCGGCAAGTCCCGGAACGCGTTTCGCAGCGGCAGTGCCCGCTGCCGGCGCACAGAGAGTGGTTCACGGGTTCGCCCACTCCGACCTGAGCCGAGATCCTTTCTACCGCTGCGTCGATTCCCGCGGGCACGCGTCGCCATGCCGGCTGTACTCCGGCCATACGGAGGGAATGCCGCGCGATGCGGGAGGCGGGCATCTCCGGTGAGCCTCCAACTCGACCCCTATGATCTCGGGCATGACACAACCTCGCCGAAAGGGGCTACTGGTCGGCGGCGTAGTCGCCACAGTGGCGGCGATCAGCGGTTTCATGATCGGCACGAAGGCAGCCGAGACAGCCGACTGGCACACCGTCACGGTGGAGGTCGTAGGCGAGACGAACCGTCCCTTGGTCAGCGTCGATGTCGACGGGTGGACCTATGCCATCAGGGACAGCGTGCCGCATCGGATCGATGCGGAAGGCGCAACCCATACGGGTGGTTGGCCGACCTGCCTGAAGCCGAACCCTGTAGGGACGAGCACGCAGGTACCACGAAAGGTGCCGATCCGATTCGCCGCGGTGAACGTGGACGCAGACGGGTTGGCGTGGCGCGAAGTCGTCAGCGTCGACTGTCGTCCCGCTTGATCTAGTCACGCACGCCTGGTCTTGCGGATCTCGGCCGTGAGCAGCAGTGAGAGGCAAATGAGACCAGACAGGAAACGCCGGTCAGCCCGGTGCGGGCCGATCCGGCGTTTTGCCTGGTCGGGCTGGCGGAGGATAGGGGATTCGAACCCCTGAGGGCGTTAACCCAACCCGCTTTCCAAGCGAGCGCCATAGGCCACTAGGCGAATCCTCCGCGGGAGAGATTACCGGTCAGGTAGGCGCTTGATGAAATCCGGTCCGCCGTTGCGCGTGAGCACAGTCACCCTGTCCGTCGTACTCCCGGCTTTTGGTGCGGCGTAGCGGCTGACCTACACTGATCCGCAACCCCCCGTGCGGCGATATCTCGCCCAAATCCCCCAGGGCCGGAAGGCAGCAAGGGTAAGTGAGCTCTTTCGGGTGCGCGGGGGGCCTTTTTGTTTCCTCATATTGCCCATCGCTACCGAGTGTCGGGATGGGTAGTTAGGGTTCAAGTCGTGGAAGCACCCCTCGCCCTTTACCGCCGCTACCGGCCCGAGACGTTCGCCGAGGTCATCGGCCAGGATCACGTCACGGCGCCGCTGCGTGCCGCCCTCGCCAACAACCGGGTGCACCACGCCTACCTCTTCTCCGGGCCACGCGGTTGCGGCAAGACCACGAGCGCCCGGATCCTCGCGCGCGCCCTGAACTGTGAGCAGGGCCCGATCGCGGACCCGTGTGGTGAGTGCCGGTCCTGCAGGGACCTGGCTCGCGGTGGCCCCGGCTCCATCGACGTGATCGAGATCGACGCCGCCAGTCACGGTGGTGTCGACGATGCCCGCGACCTGCGTGAGCGGGCGTTCTTCGCCCCGGTGAGCAGCCGCTACAAGGTGTACATCATCGACGAGGCGCACATGGTCTCGCCGCAGGGGTTCAACGCGCTCCTGAAGCTTGTCGAGGAGCCGCCGCCGCACCTGAAGTTCATCTTCGCGACGACGGAGCCGGAGAAGGTGATCGGCACCATCAGGTCCCGGACGCACCACTACCCGTTCCGGCTGATCCCGCCGCGGACCCTCTCGTCCTACCTCGCCGAGCTGTGTGAGAAGGAAGGCGTCCAGATCGATCAGGCCGCGCTCCCCCTGGTGGTACGCGCCGGCGCGGGATCCGCCCGGGACACGCTCTCGGTGCTGGACCAGCTGATCGGTGGTGCCGGAGGCGACGGCGTCACTCATGAGCTGGCAACCGGGCTCCTCGGCTTCACCCCGGACTCGTTGCTGGACGAGGTGATCGACGCGTTCGCAGCGCACGACGGCAGCACCGTCTTCGGCGTGGTGGACAAGGTGATCGAGACCGGCCAAGACCCTCGCCGGTTCACCGAGGACCTGCTCCGACGTCTGCGGGACCTGGTGATCATCTCCGCGGTTCCCGATGCGCCGGCCAGCGGCCTGATCGACGTCCCCGAGGACCAGGGCGAGCGGCTCGTCGCCCAGGCCGCCCGGTTCGGGCGCGCGGACCTGAGCCGTTCGGCCGACCTCGTCGCCGCGGGGCTGACCGAGATGCGTGGTGCGACCGCTCCTCGCCTGCTGCTCGAGCTGATCTGCGCCCGGGTCCTGCTGCCGGGCGCCGACGACTCCACCGATGGTGTGCTGGCACGGTTGGACCGGATGGAGAAGCGGATGTCGATCGAGGGTGGTGCCCCGTCGACCGACCAGCACGTCGGCCGGCCCGCGACCGCTCCCGCGACACCTGCTCCGTCCCCCTCCGTACCAGCCGCCGCTGCTACGCACATCCCCTTGCCCGCAGCGGAGGAGGCACCAGCCCCCGCTGCACCGGCGCCAGAACCGGCTGCACCGGCCCTCGCAGCGCCGGACCCTGCCGCACCCTCACCCGCGCCGGTGCCGGAGACGGAGCAGCCGTCCCCGCAGCCAGCAGTTGCCGGAGGCCTGTCCCTGGTGGACGTCCGCCGGCTCTGGCCGGACCTGCTCGAGTCGGTGAAGCTCAAGCGTCGGTTCACCTGGATCATGCTCAGCCAGAATGCCCAGGTCGCCGCGGTCGAGGACAAGACCCTCACCATCGCCCTGCTCAATGCGGGTGCGCGGGACTCGTTCCTGCGCAGCGGCAGCGACGAGATTCTCCGCCAGGCCGCCATCGACGTGATCGGCCAGGACTGGCGGATCGACACGATCGTCGACCCGTCGGCGCAACCCGGGGCGCAGCCCGATGCGGCACCACGGGTCATCAAGTCGGCCGTCTCCGACGCACCGGATTCGCAGCCACAGGCCACGGCGGCCGCGGGGGAGCCCGACCCCGGCCCGCCGCCCGACTGGGCGACGGACGCCCCCGCCGACGGTGCCGCCGGTCCGGCCGAGCCGGTCCGCGTCCTGGTGGACCCGACTTCGATCGCCAACGCTCGCGGGGCGATCCAGCCCACCCGCGCTGCGGGTGCTGCCAACCCGAAGGAGCCATCGGTCTCCGACCAGGACGCCGACCGTGACGATCCGGACGCCGACGACCACCAGCTCGGCGGCGCGCAGCTGCTCGAACGTGAACTGGGTGCGCGGGTCATCGAAGAGATCAAGCACGACTGACCCGGACGTGACCCGGACCGGCCACATCGACATCGAAACCGACTGAGACCGAGAGAGAGCCAAGGAAATGACTGAGACCAACCCGTTCGGCGGCGAAGGTGGCTTCGACATGAACGCCCTCCTGCAGCAGGCACAGCAGATGCAGGAACAGATGGTGAGTGCTCAGCAGAAGCTCGCCGACACCCACGTCGACGGCACCGTGGGCGATGGCCTCGTCAAGGTCACGGTCACCGGCACCGGCGACCTGGTGGCTGTCTCCATCAAGAAGGGCTCGTTCGACCCTGAGGACACCGAGGACCTCGAGGACCTGATCGTCGCGGCTTATCGGGACGCCAAGGCGCGGGCCGATGCGCTCGCCGCCGAGACGCTCGGTCCCCTCGCAGGCGGGCTCGGCGGGCTCGGCGGCGAGGATGCCGGCCCCTCCGGCCCCACCGGCCAGCTCGGGTTCTGAACCACTCCGCAACACCCCCTGAGTAGAAATCGAGAACCCCGTTGTACGAAGGCGTCGTCCAAGACCTGATCGACGAGCTGGGGCGGCTACCGGGCGTCGGGCCCAAGAGTGCCCAGCGCATCGCGTTCCACCTCCTGCAGGCCGACCCCGTCGACGTACGCCGGCTCGCGCAGGTGCTCGTCGAGGTGAAGGAACGGGTCAGGTTCTGCTCGGTCTGCGGCAACGTCGCCGAGGAGGAGACCTGCCGGATCTGCCGTGACCCCCGCCGCGACCCGGCGATCATCTGCGTCGTCGAGGAGTCCAAGGACGTCGTGGCGATCGAACGGACCCGTGAGTTCCGGGGCAGGTACCACGTCCTGGGTGGCGCGATCTCCCCGATCGAGGGCATCGGCCCCGACGACCTGCGTATCCGTGAGCTGATGACCAGGCTCGCTGACGGGGTGGTCACCGAGGTCATTCTGGCCACCGATCCGAACCTCGAAGGGGAGGCGACCGCGACGTATCTCACCCGCCTGCTGAGGCCCATGGGGTTGCGCGTGACGCGACTTGCTAGTGGACTGCCTGTAGGCGGTGACCTCGAGTACGCCGATGAGGTCACGTTGGGACGGGCGTTCGAAGGGAGACGAGCAGTCGATGAGTGAGGAGACTCCGGTGCCGGTGGCATCCGACGAGCACGTCGTCGACAGCGACCTCGAGGACTTCGCGCAGCAGATCTCGGACCAGGTCGCGAGCTTCCTGCTCGCCCTGCAGGCCATCGCCCGCGGCGAGACCACAGGTGGCCGGGCCGTGTCGCTGCTGCTGCTCGAGGTCAGCCAAGTGCTCCTTGCCGGTGGCCGCCTCGGCGTGCACACCGACTTCGAGCCGGTGGAGAAGTACGAACCCGATGCCGGTCCTGACCCGGACCTGGACCTCATGCGACTGCGGCTCGCCGTCCTGCTCGAGGGGGTCGACGCCTACTGCGAGGTCTTCGACCCGTACGTCGACCCGCCGGAGATGGTGTCGTCGCTGCTGTCCGACGACCTCACCAGCATCGCCACCGCGCTCGCGCACGGGCTGCGTCACTACCGGGCCGGCCGGGTCAGCGAGGCGCTGTGGTGGTGGCAGTTCTCCTACGTCTCCACCTGGGGGAACGAGGCCAGCGGTGTGCTGCGCGCCCTGCAGTCCGTGCTCGCCCACGATCGCCTCGACACGGAGTTCGAGAGCGAGCAGGACCAGGTCGCGGCGGCCGACGAGCTGCTCGAGTCCGCAAATCCTTGAGCAAGCGACCCTCGCCTCTCCGTTTCAGCGGGAAATGCTCCTGTCTTGGGTGATGCCGGGTGACGTCTTGTGATGCGGCGACGGGTCTGCGCCGGACGGGTGCGCCGGTAGAATCGCCCCGGTCGGACCAACCAACCTCGAGGAGAACCGTGGGCATTGTCGTGCAGAAGTACGGCGGCTCCTCCGTGGCGGATGCCGAGGGGATCAAGCGAGTTGCCCAACGGATCGTCGAGGCCAAGCGCGCCGGCAACGACGTGGTGGTCGTGGTCTCCGCGATGGGGGACACCACCGACGAGCTGATCGACCTCGCGCAGCAGGTGTCTCCGCTGCCGAGCGGCCGTGAGCTCGACATGCTGCTCACTGCTGGTGAGCGGATCTCGATGGCGCTGCTTGCGATGGCGATTGGGAACCTCGGCCAGGAGGCCCGTTCCTACACCGGCAGCCAGGCGGGTGTGATCACCGACGGCGCGCACGGTAAGGCCAAGATCATCGACGTGACGCCGAGCCGGCTCGAGAAAGCCCTCGAGATGGGGGCCGTCGCGATCGTCGCCGGCTTCCAGGGGGTCAGCCAGGGCACGAAGGACATCACCACGCTCGGTCGCGGTGGTTCCGACACCACAGCGGTGGCGCTCGCGGCTGCGCTCCAGGCAGACGTCTGCGAGATCTACAGCGACGTGGACGGCGTGTTCACCGCCGACCCGCGGATCGTGCCGTCCGCCCGCAAACGCGACCGGATCTCCTACGAGGAAATGCTGGAGATGGCCGCCTGCGGCGCCAAGATCCTTCATCTGCGGTGCGTGGAGTACGCCCGCCGCTACCACATGCCCATCCACGTCCGGTCGTCGTTCAGCCAGAAGACCGGCACCTGGATCGCCGACAACGAGTCAGAGGAAGACGACATGGAACAGGCCATCATCGCCGGTGTCGCACACGACCGCAGCGAAGCCAAGATCACCGTGGTCGGCGTCCCGGACAAGGTCGGTGAGGCGGCTCGTATCTTCGAGGCGCTCTCGGACGCGGAGGTCAACCTCGACATGATCGTCCAGAACGTCTCCGCAGCGTCGACGAACCTCACCGACATCTCCTTCACCCTGCCGCGCGATGACGGGCAGACCGCGATGACCGCGCTCGCCCGGATCCAGGACGCGGTCGGCTACGACTCCCTGCTCTACGACGACCAGATCGGAAAGGTCTCCCTGATCGGCGCCGGTATGCGCTCGCACCCCGGGGTGACGGCGAAGTTCTTCGCCGCGCTGGCATCTGCGGGCGTCAACATCGAGATGATCTCCACGTCGGAGATCCGGATCTCCGTGATCGTCGACCAAGCACAGGTCGACGACGCGGTCAGCGCGGCCCACAGCGCGTTCGACCTGGACTCCGACGAGGTCGAGGCCGTGGTGTACGGCGGGACGGGGCGGTGACCGGCATGAGCGACACCAGCAGGGGTCTGCGGATCGGCATCGTCGGGGCCACCGGCCAGGTCGGCGCCGTCATGCGGGAGATCCTCCTCGAGCGACATTTCCCGGTCGCCGAGATCCGGTTCTTCGCCTCGGCCCGGTCGGCTGGCAGCACGCTCACCTGGGGAGACCAGGAGGTGCTCGTCGAGGACGCGGCCACCGCGGATCCGAGTGGTCTCGACATCGCGTTGTTCTCCGCCGGCGGCACGACGTCGCGGGCGCTGGCCCCCACGTTCGCCGGGGTCGGTGCGATCGTCGTCGACAACTCATCCGCGTGGCGGATGGATCCCGATGTCCCCCTGGTCGTCAGCGAGGTCAACCCCGAGGCCATTGCCCAGGCACGCAAAGGCATCATCGCGAACCCGAACTGCACCACGATGGCGGCGATGCCGGTGCTCAAGCCGTTGCACGAGGAGGCCGGGCTGGTGCGGCTGGTCGCCAGCACCTACCAGGCCGTCTCCGGTAGCGGCGTCGCCGGCGTCGAGGAGCTGGACAGCCAGTCGCGGGCAGTCGGCCCCACCGGTCGTGCTCTCGCCCGGGACGGCTCGGCTGTCGACTTCCCGGCGCCCGACCACCTACGCCCGCCCGATCGCGTTCAACGTGCTGCCGTTGGCCGGCTCGCTAGTCGACGACGGCACCGGCGAGACCGACGAGGAGCAGAAGCTCCGGAACGAGAGCCGAAAGATCCTGGGCATCCCGGAGCTTCGGGTCTCGGGCATCTGCGTGCGGGTCCCGGTCTTCACCGGCCACTCGTTGGCGATCAACGCGGAGTTCACGCGGCCGCTGTCGGCCAAGCGCGCTACCGAGCTGCTCGCCGATGCCCCTGGCGTGGCGCTGAGCGACATCCCGACCCCGCTGCAGGCGGCCGGCCAGGACCCGAGCTTCGTCGGACGGATCCGTCAGGACCCGGGCGTCGATGACGAGCGCGGCTTGGCGTTGTTCGTCAGCAACGACAACCTGCGCAAGGGCGCCGCGCTCAACACCGTGCAGATCGCCGAGCTCGTCGCCCAGCGACTTCTCGGCTGAACCGGGCTCAGCGCACGTCGTCCGGCGGCGGGCCTTGCCCGTCCTCGTCCACGAAACGGGTTGTCACCCAGCGGGACAGCACGTACGACGCGGCGCTGACCATCGGCACAGCGACGAACATCCATGCCGAGAAAGCCACGTCGATGAGCGTGAGCAGCACGATCACGGCAACCAGACCGACGGCGAGGAAGCTGGTGCTGCCAGGGTCGCTGACCTGCCAGGCTTTCAGTAGCAGCGCGCCCCCCAGGATCATCAGGGACAGGATCGCCACGAGCAGGAAGAAGCCCGGTCCGCCGCACGTGCTGGTGCCCCTGACCGATTCGCACCCTGCCATGGCCAGGTAGGTCAGCGCCGTCCCGAGCATGCCGACGACAAGGCCGGTGATCACCGCTACGAGCGCTCCCGGGATGGCCGGCAGTGAGAACCCGCTGCGGTCCGCTCTGTGCGGCGCGGGTGGCCCCTCCGGTTCCCTGGCGACAACGGGCTCGGGCTGCTCCTGCACGGAGAGCGGGGCGGTCGGCGTGGTGTCGCTGGCCGTCTCCGGCTCCGGATGCTGCTTCGAATGCTTCCGGCGGCCGAATCCGGGGAGCTTGAGGGACGGGAGCTCGAGGGACGGCTCGGTGTCTCCGTCGTCAGCCCGCTTGTTGCCCATGAGCCGCAGTGTGCCAGATGTGTCCGGGCCGGTTCAGCCCGGGACAGCGGTGTGGCCCGGATCCGAAACGGACCCGGGCCACACTCTCGTCGGGCTGACAGGATTTGAACCTGCGGCCTCGTCGTCCCGAACGACGCGCGCTACCAAACTGCGCCACAGCCCGAGAGCCTTCGACGGCGTGGGGAGTCTACCTGAGCGGGACGGGTGCTATGAAACCGGGACCAGTCACCGGGAAGTGAGGGTCAACAGGGTCGCTTCGGGCCGGCAGCAGAAGCGCACAGGAGCGTACGGCGACGTGCCCAGACCGGCCGACACATGCAGCCAGGACGACCCTGTGTCACCCGGTCCGGAGTCGGCCGGGTGCCGGTGAAGTCCCTTGGCCCTGGCCGGGTCCAGGTCGCAGTTGGTGACGATGGCGCCCTTGATCGGCAGGCACAGCTGGCCACCGTGGGTGTGTCCGGCGAGGATCGTCTCGTAGCCGTCGGCCGCGAACGCGTCCAGGACCCGCAGGTACGGCGCGTGCGTCACCCCGATGCGTACGTCGGACGCCTGGTCGGCCCTGCCAGCGACAGTCGCCAGGTCGTCGTACCCCAGATGCGGGTCGTCCACCCCGACGAACGCGAGGCTGGTGCCGTTCACGGTCAGCGAGTCTCTGCGGTTGCTGAGATCGACCCATCCGCGTTTCTCCAAGCCGTCCCGGAGGTCACGCCACGGCAGCTTGGGGGCGTGGATGTTGCGTTGACCGTCGTCGGGAAGCAGGTACCGCACCGGATTCCGGCTCGTGGGCGCGAAGTAGTCGTTGGAGCCGAGCACGAACACGCCCGGCACGTCGAGCAGGCGGTCGAGCGCGTCGAGCACCACCGGCACCGACTGCATGTGCGCGAGGTTGTCGCCGGTGTTGACCACCAGGTCCGGTTCGAGGTCCGCCAGGTCACGCAGCCACGCCTGCTTCTTGGTCTGCCCCGGCGTCATGTGCAGGTCGGACAGGTGCAGTACGCGCAGCGGTGGGCTCTTCGGAGGCAGGATCGGCAGCTCGGCCCGGCGCAGCACGAACGAGCGGACCTCGATGCCGGCGGAGTAGGCCAGGGCGGCGGCACCGGCCAGCGCCCCGATGCCCGCGGTCCTGGCCAGGGTGTTCAGTGGCGCTCTGGTTGTGCTGCTCTGTCGCGGTCGCATCCGACCAGGCTGCCACAATGGGCGATATGAGTGACCTCAAGGACCGCCTGAGAACCGACCTGACCACCTCCATCAAGGCTCGCGACGAGGTGCGCTCCTCGACGCTGCGGATGGTTCTGACCGCCATCACGAACGCGGAGGTCGCCGGGAAGCAGTCCCGGGAGCTCACCGACGATGACGTGATCGGGGTGCTCAGCAGCGAGGCGAAGAAGCGGCGAGAGGCTGCCGAGGCCTTCGACGACGCGGGTCGGGTGGAGATGGCCACCAAGGAGCGAGCGGAGGCCGAGGTGATCGCGGACTACCTGCCCGAGCAGCTCAGCGAGGGTGAGATCGCCGACCTGGTCACCTCGGCCATCGCCCAGGTCGGCGCCGCCGGTGAGGGCATGCGTGCCATGGGCAAGGTGATGGGCATGATCCAGCCGCAGGTCAAGGGCCGGGCCGATGGTGGAGCAGTTGCCGCGGAGGTACGTCGTCAGCTCGGCTAGCTGCTGGTTCGGCGGTTCGCGCGAGGGCTAGTCGCCGCCGCCGCCGCCGCCGTTGCCGCCGCCGCCGCCGCCGCCGCCGCCGCCGTTGCCGCCGCCGTCGCCGCCGCCGTTGCCGCCGCCGCCGCCGTCGCCGCCGCCGTCACCGCCGCCGTTCCCGCCGCCGTCACCGCCGCCGTCTCGCCGCCGCCGTCGCCGCCGCCGTTCCCGCCGTCGTCACCGCCGCCGCCGCCGTCGGACGGTGGTGGTGGCGGCGGTGGCGGGGGCACGTAGGGGCTGCCGTCGGAGATGTAGATGGTCACGCTGCTGCCGGAACCGACCTCGGTGCCGGAACCTGGGCTGAGGTACGCGACGGTGCCGTAGGAGTTGCCGGAGTCGACCATCGGCCCGATCGACGGGTAGAGGCCGGCGTCACGAAGGACCTTGGCCGCCTTCTGGGGGTCCTGGCCGTACACGCTGGGCACGGTGACGGTCTGGCCCTTGATCGTGCGCGGGTCAGGTGACCTGAAGTCCTTGTCCGGCAGCCATTGCTGGATCATCTTCATCGCGTCACCCCACATCGGGCCGGCGTTGGTGCTGCCGGCTGCGCTGGAGATGTAGGAGCCGCCGACCGTCTGGCCGTTCAGCGTGACCCACTCGCCCTTGCTGTTGGCGCCGGCGATCATCGAGGCCGTGGCCAGGTTCGGGGTGTAGCCGACGAACCAGACCGCCATGTTCTCGTTGATCGTGCCGGTCTTCCCGGCCGACTCCTGGTCGAGGGCGAGGCCGGCGCTGTACCCGAAGCCGCCCGACTCCTGGACACCCCTCAGGATGTCGTTGACCGCATCGGCGACGTCGTTGGGCAGGATCTGCTGGCAGTCCTTGGGGTAGTCCTTGAAGACCTTGCCCCTGCTGTTCAGGATCTGGGTGACCGGTCGGGCGTCGCAGTGCAGGCCCCGTGCCGCGAACGTCGCGTAGGCGCCGGCCATGGTCAGCGGGTCAGTGTTCGTGACGCCGAGGGTGAACGGGGGGTACACCTGCTCGGCGGGGACGTCCACGCCCATGGCCCGGGCCAGCCTGACCGGCTCGCACAGGCCGGTGCGCAGCTCGAGCTGGGCGAAGAAGGTGTTCACGGACTGCTGGGTGCCGGTGTACAGGTCGAAGGTGCCTGTGCCGGTCGAGTTCTGTGGCTCCCAGATCGTGCTGCCCTTGATGTTCCCGTCGCAGGTACGGAACCTGCTGACGGGCAGGCTCACCTGCTGGGGTGAGTTGATCTGGGTGGAGAGCGACATGCCCTGCTTGATGGCCGCCGACAGCACGAAGACCTTGAAGGTGGACCCGGCCTGGAAGCCGTTGGCGTCGCCGTACTCCTTGGGGACCACGTAGTTCAGGTACGTCTCGCCCTTCTTCTTGTTGCGTCCCATCGGCCGCGACTGGGCGAGGGCGCGCACCTCACCGGTGCCCGGCCTGACCATGGCGAGCCCCCCGAGCGCCCTGTCGGTGGCGTAGACGTGGCTCCGGACCGAGCGGTCCGCTGCTCGCTGCATGCGCAGGTCGATCGTGGTCTTGATGGTCAGGCCGCCGGAGTTGATCAGCTTGCTGCGGTCGTCGGCCGTCTTGCCCAGCGCCTTGTCCTGGAGGAGGTACTCGCGGGCGTAGTCGCAGAAGAAGGGAGCCGCCGAGGAGACGCAGCCGTTGCGCGACGGCGAGACGTCGAGGCCCAGCTTCCTGGCCTTGGCCTGCTCGGCCTCCGAACGGGAGATCACGTTGAGCTCGGCCATCCGGTTGAGGACGACGTCGCGGCGCTCGCGGGCGCGCTCCGGGTCGTTGGTCGGGTCCAGTCCGGTGGGGTTCTTCACCAGACCTGCCAGCAGCGCGGACTGCCGGAGGTTCAGCTCGGACGCAGACCTGGAGAAGTAGTGCCTGGCCGCTGCCTGGATGCCGTAGACGCCGTCACCGAAGTAGGCGATGTTCAGGTAACGCTCGAGGATCCAGTCCTTGTCGTACTTCTCCTCGAACGCCACGGCGTAGCGGAGCTCGTTGAGCTTGCGCTCGTAAGTGTCTGCGGTGGCGGCGGCGACCTCCTCCTTGGTGTCCGCCTGGCTGACCAGGGTCAGCTTCACCATCTGCTGGGTGATCGAGGACCCACCCTGGACGGCGCCGGTGTCGCTGGCCTGGTTGGTGACGAACGCACGCAGCGTGCCCTTCAGGTCCAGCGCGCCGTGCTGGTAGAAGCGGTAGTCCTCGATCGCCACGATCGCGCGCTTCATGATCGGAGCGACGGTCTCGAGCGGGACGTTCACCCGGTTCTCGTCGTAGAAGGTGGCGAGGAGGTTGCCGTCCTTGTCGAGCATCCGGGTGCGCTGGGCCAGCGGCTCCGCCGTCAGGTCGGAGGGAAGGTTGTCCATTCCCTCCGAGACGGTGCGTGCACTCAGCCCGGCGATCCCGGCGAACGGGATGGCCAGGCCGGCGACAAGGATCCCCATGACCGCGGAAACCGCGACCATGACCCCGAGATGGGACAGGACGCTGGAGAACCCGAGACGGTCGTCTCTCCGTGCAGACATAGTCACCAGGGTACGTGAACTGGTGACTAGGCGCCGTTAGCGCATTCCGAGCCGGTTTTCACGCTTATGGAATGGTCGCGCGCCGCGCCGATCGGTGTGCGAATGACTCGAACGGACTAGGGCAAGACTAGCGCCCGCAACACCTGCAACGACGTACCCTGTAAGCGGGGGTTTTACCGCCCGGGTGTGGCCTCGACAAGCCGAACGGCCCCCGGGGGTAGTCAAATCGGACTACTACAAGTTGCTCCCTCTGTGTCTGTTTCGCGGCATAAGAACTCTTTACCTTCGTTATGGGGATTGACTCACAGCTCGCTGGGAGCGGAAGAGCGTCTTCTCGGAGGGATGAAAATCATGACGTGGAACGAAGACTGGGCGACCAAGGCACTGTGCAACCAGGCCCGCCCCGACGAGCTCTTCGTAAGGGGAGCCGCGCAGAACCGAGCCAAGCAGCTGTGCGCCGGATGCCCGGTGCGTACCGAGTGCCTCGCCGAGGCACTCGACAACCAGATCGAGTGGGGCGTCTGGGGTGGGATGACCGAGCGCGAGCGCCGGGCCCTTCTCCGCAAGCGTCCCAACGTGACCTCCTGGCGCGGCCTCCTCGAGACCGCCAAGGCCGACCACATCGCGACCATCGAGCCAGTCACTGTTTCCGCATAGCCAACCCTGAGACACTCAGCCAGCCAACAGCTCGCCAACCAGCCGCAGGCCATCCAGGTCGTGCACGTCGGTGGACAGCGCCGGCATCACTGCGGTCGGCACCTCGGGGTGCGCGGCTGCGAACCGCTGACGCAGGTGCGCCTCACGGCCGACGATTCGTGTCCGGTCGGCGTGCAGCCGCAGCAGGCCTGCGGTCACTGTGCTCGAGCCGTCCGGGTCGTCGCGCCTGGTCAGCTTCTCCGCGGCCGCCATCGCCTCGTCCGCCGACACGCTGGTGACCGGGAGTCGGCTGGCCCGGTTCACGATGAGCCCGGCCAGCGGCATGCTCTCCTCGCTGAGCCGTTCCACGAAGAAGGCCGCCTCGCGCAGCGCGTCAGGCTCGGGAGCCGCCACCACCAGGAACGCCGTCTCGTGCGCCTGGAGCAGCTCGAAGGTCTTCTGCGCGCGCTGCCGGAACCCACCGAACAGCGTGTCGAACGCGGCGACGAAGGTCTGCATGTCCTTGAGCACCTGCGCGCCGAGGATCTTGGTCAGCGCGTTGGTCACCACACTCAGCCCGGCGGTCATCAGACGCGCCGGTCCCTTCGCCGGTGCCAGCATGAGCCGGATGAAGCGGCCGTCGAGGAAGCTGGATAGCCGCTCCGGCGCATCGAGGAAGTCCAGCGCCGACCGCGAAGGCGGGGTGTCGACGACGATCAGGTCCCACCGTCCGGTCCGGAGGGCGTCCTTGTGCAGCTGGCCCAGCTTCTCCATGGCCATGTACTCCTGCGTGCCCGCGAACGAGCTCGAGAGTGCCTGGTAGAAGGGGTTGGCGAGGATCTGGGCCGCCTTCTCCGGGCTTGCCTGACTCTCCACCACCTCGTCGAAGGTGCGCTTCATGTCCAGCATCATCGCGTCGAGGCTGCCCTCGCCGCCCTCGTGCACACCGGGCACCGGACGGGGGGTGTTGTCGAGGATCTCGATCCCCATGGACTGCGCCAACCGCCGGGCGGGGTCGATGGTCAGCACAACCACCTTGCGGCCCCGCTCGGCCGCGCGGAGCGCGAGGGCGGCGGACGTGGTGGTTTTGCCGACACCACCCGAGCCGCAGCAGACGATGATGTTGGTGCCGAGGTCGTCGAGCAGCGCGTCGACGTCGAGGACGGGTGTCTTGTCGTGTCTGCTCGCGAGCGGGCCGACACGGGCGCTGGAACGGCTGCTGGGGGTCATGCCATTCCCTGCTCACAGAGATCGGCGGCGAGCTCGTACAGCGTGCCGAGGTCGATCCCGTCGGGCATCCGGGCGAGCTCGTAGGTGGGTACGTCGAGCTTGGCGATGTGTCTGCGCTGCTCGTCCTCGAGGGCCCGGCGCTCGGCATGCTCCTGTGCCTCGGTGAGCAGCCCGTCGAGCACGGCCCCGGTCGTGTCGACCCCGACCGCCGCGAGATCCTCCTCGATCAGGCTGCGGGGCAGGTCGCCGTTGATCGCCTTGTCCCGGGCGGCGTCGTCCAGCTCGTTGTGTCGCACCAGGTTCACCACCACCCCGCCGACCGGCAGCTTCGCGGCGTGCAGCTGCTCGATGCCGTCAGCGGTCTCCTGCACCGGCATGTCCTCGAGCACGGTCACCAGGTGGACGGCGGTGCGCGGCGAGCGGAGCAACGTCGTCACAGTGTCGGCCTGGCTCCGGATCGGTCCGACCTTCGCCAGCCCGGCGAGCTCGTTGTTCACGTTGAGGAACTGGGCGATCCGGCCCGTGGGTGGGGCGTCGAGGACGACCGCGTCGTAGTGCCGCGCGTGCTTGCTGCGCCTGTTCCGGTTGACGGCCTCGTAGACCTTGCCGGTGAGCAGCACGTCCCGCACACCCGGCGCGATCGTGGTCGCGAAGTCGATCACGCCGAAGCGGTCCAGGGCCTTGCCCGCACGCCCGAGGCGGTAGTACATCGAGAGGTACTCCAGCAGCGCCGACTCCGGGTCCACGGCCAGGGCGTACACGTCGCCGCCGTTGTCCGGGCCGCTGGCGATCCGCCTCTCCTCGTACGGGAGCGGAGGGACGTCGAACAGCTGCGCGATGCCCTGGCGGCCCTCGACCTCGCAGAGCAGCACCGTCTTGCCACTGGAGGCGAGGGCGAGCGCGAGGCTGGCGGCGACGGTGGTCTTCCCGGTGCCGCCCTTGCCGGTGACGACGTGGAGGCGCACGTCGCCCCAGTCAGTCGTGTCTGCGGTTGCCGGGGCCACGTCTCGGAGCCTAGCCGCATGGGCCTGGGATGTGAGGCCGGTGTGACGTCGTTCATGTGTGACCAGGCCACGTCCCATGAGCCGTTGTGTGGACATGGGCCGTCTCGCCCGTCGTACCGACGTGACTAGGATCGCAAGGGTTGACCGGCGGGCCGCTGCGCTCGCGAGCTGTGGTGAGGGAGGTCGTTCGTGGACAAGGTTGTCGCGAGTGCCGCCGAGGCCGTGGCCGACATTGCGAGTGGTTCGACGCTTGCGGTGGGTGGCTTCGGGTTGTGCGGGATTCCATCGGTGTTGATCGAGGCGGTGCTGGAGCAGGGGGCGGACGGGCTCGAGGCGGTGTCGAACAACTGTGGGGTCGACGAGTGGGGTCTGGGCCGGTTGCTGTTCCACAAGCGGATCCGGCGGATGATCTCGTCCTACGTGGGGGAGAACAAGGAGTTCGCGCGGCAGTATCTGCATGGTGAGCTGGAGGTGGAGCTGACCCCGCAGGGCACGCTGGCGGAGCGGATGCGGGCGGGTGGTTCGGGGATCCCGGCATTCTTCACCGCGACGGGTGTGGGCACCCAGGTGGCCGAGGGTGGTCTGCCGTGGAGGTACGACGATGCCGGGAACGTGACGGTGTCCTCGCCGGCGAAGGAGGTGCGTTCGTTCTCGACCGCGGAGGGGGCCAAGGAGTTCGTGCTGGAGGAGGCGATCGTTGCGGACTTCGGGCTGGTGCGGGCCTGGAAGGGTGACCGGCACGGGAACCTGGTGTACCGGGACTCGGCGCGCAACTTCAACCCGCTGGCCGCCATGTGCGGGCGGGTCACGATCGCCGAGGTGGAGCATCTGGTTGAGCCCGGTGAGATCGACGCCAACGACGTGCACACCCCGGGTGTGTTCGTGCAGCGGGTGGTCGCGTTGACCCCGGAGCAGGCGGCGGACAAGCGGATCGAGAAGCGGACGGTGCGGTCGCGCACGGAAGGAGCCCTCTGATGGCGTGGACGCGTGAGGAGATGGCGGCGCGGGCGGCCTCGGAGCTGCACGATGGTTCCTATGTGAACCTGGGGATCGGGCTGCCCACGATGGTGCCGAACTATGTCGCCGACGACGTGGAGCTGGTGCTGCAGTCCGAGAACGGGATCCTCGGGGTGGGTGCCTACCCGGTCGAGGGGGAGGAGGACCCGGACCTGATCAACGCCGGCAAGGAGACCGTGACGCTGCGCAAGGGGGCGTCGTTCTTCGACTCCGCAACCAGCTTCGGGATGATCCGGGGCGGGAAGATCGATGCCGCGATCCTGGGCGCGATGCAGGTCTCGGCGGCCGGTGACATCGCGAACTGGACCATCCCGGGGAAGATGATCAAGGGGATGGGCGGCGCGATGGACCTGGTGCACGGCGCGAAGCGGGTGATCGTGCTGATGGAGCACACCGCCAAGGACGGGTCCTACAAGATCGTCAACGAGTGCTCCCTGCCCTATACCGGGAAGGGGATGGTGCAGCGGATCATCACCGACCTCGCGGTCATCGACGTGGTTCCCGACGGCGGCGGGCTCCGGCTCGTCGAGTGCGCACCCGGTGTCACCGAGGACGAGGTCCGCAAGAAGACCGAGCCCGACCTGCTCTGACCCTTCGTCCTCAGGGGAGCTACAGGTCGGGGTGCCTGGTGGCGAGCCGGTAGAACCCCGAGTGGAACACCAGCGGCTCGCCGCCCGGTGCGTCGTACGACTCGATCTCGCCGAAGAAGACCACATGGTCCCCGGCGTCGACCTGCTGGGTCGTACGACAGACGAAGTGCGCGACCGTGCCCTCGAGCACTGGCGGATGCGTCGGGTCGTGCGCCACCGCGCCGGCGACCTCGTCGGCCGGGACCAGGGTCACGCCCTCGAACTTCTCGCTCCCCGACGTCGAGAACTGCCGCGAGAGATGGTGCTGGTCCGAGGCGAGCACGTTCACCGCGAAGTGGGTGGCCTCGCGGAACGCGGGTAGCGACGGTGACGCCGCCGCGGCGGCCCACAGCACCAGCGGCGGGTTGAGCGACACAGCTGTGAACGAGTTGGCGGTCATCCCCCACCGCTGTCCCTCGGCGTCCTCGGCGGTGACGACGGTGACCCCGGTCGCGTACTGGCCGAGCGCGCGCCGCAGGTCCCGGGCGTCGAACCGCGACTGCTCGGCGACCACCTGCTCGGCGATGAACGCCTCGGCCGCCGCAGGGGAGAACCACCATGGGCTGAACAGCCGTGCGTCGTCGAAGCCGGCTGCCATCTGCCATGCGACCCCGGGATGACGGGTAGCGGCGTCGACCACGTCCCGCTGGTGCTCGTTGGCCGGCTGTAGCCACGCGTTCGTCCATGCGGTGGCCCACTGCGCCCAGCCACGCCAGAAGTTGTCGAAGGTGCGACGCATCCAGGCGGCGTCGAACGCCCCGTCGTGGCCGGTGATCGCGTCGAGGTAGAACGAGGCCGACTTGATCGCGTTGTTCGAGCCCTGGCTGGTCAGCGGGTCGTTGAGCACGACGACGTCGGCCATCCCCAGCACGGGTGCACCGGATGGCAGGAGGCCGACGGGTCGTCGTACCACCGGAGAGATCCGGCCACGCAACACAGACTTCTCGTCGACGAGCGACCAGCCGTCCCCGGTCCGCGCCGCCTCGTCGGGGAAGTGCTCGGCGAGCACCTCCCGGAGCCGGGACATGTGGTCCGCGGACGTGGTGACGTCGTCCCAGCAGTCCAGTGGCCCCCCGGGGACGCCCTCGACCACAAAGATGTCGCAGGGCCCGTCCACGGTCAGCCCGGGGCAGGTGAAGCACTCGCCGACACCCTCCACCGAGTGGTAGCGGAGGGCGGGGCCAAGTGGGTCCGAGGCCATGCCGCGCAGGTAGGTGAGCGACGCAACCCGCTGGGGGGAGGAGTACGGCGAACGTGCCGGATCGACATCGAACAGGGAGGTGAGCCCGCCTCGGCCGGTGGACACCACGACCAGGTCATGGGAGCGCGCCAGGTCCTCCACGTCGTCGACGTCGGCGCTTCGCACCACGATCTTGCCGCCGAGGCGCTCGATGGCCTCCATCAGCAGCGGCAGCTTCAGCCGCTGGTCGATGGACCGCGCCGGTGACTGGAACGGTGTGCGAAACGACGCCCTCGACCCGTCCGCCCGGGTGGTGTCGTACGACATCTGTTCGATCGGCGGCGCCTTGGGCAGCAGGTCGGTGATGCCGAGGGATGTCTCGACCTCCAGCGCCGACTCGAAGGTGATCTGGCTCGACATCACCGAGCCGGTTCGGATCTCCTCGGCTGTGCGGTCGGAGACCAGCGTGACGTCGTACCCGTGCTGGAGCAGCCCCAGCGCCAGAGTGGTGCCGGCGGGGCCGGCTCCGACTACCGCGACCGTACGGGCGGGATGAGTGCTGCGCTGCATGCGTCAAGCCTCTCACCCCGCCCGGGTCACGGCAGGCTCAGTGCGCGGTCAGCCCCCGTCGACCGTCTCACCGGCGATCGCCGCGCGCACCACCGGCCAGGCCGGCGACAGCGGGTCGATCACGCCGAAATGCTCGACTCCGTCGAGCTCGTACAACCGCACAAAGGGATGAGCCGCCCGCAGGCCACGCGAGTTGGCGACCGGGACGACGTCGTCCTGCTTTCCGTGGACCACGATCACCTCACAGTCGGGACGCGTGACCAGCCGCGTCCCGGGGTCGGCGGCGGCGTACCGCTCCGGCACGTCGGCCGGCTCACCGCCGAGGAGCGCCTGGGTGGCGTCGTCGCCGAGGTGGGCTGCGGCCGCGGCTCGCAGGTCGCCGACGGGCGCGAGGCCGACGACCCGGTCGAGCGGGTGCGGCTCGTTCGCCAGCCACAGCGCGAGATGGCCACCCGCGGAGTGACCCGCGACCGTGGTGGAGCTGACCGCGACGCCCAGGCCGGTCAGCAGCTCCGGTAGCGCCCGCATCGCCGCGGTGATGTCGTCGAAGGTGACCGGCCAACCGCCGGCCTGGTCACCGGTCCCGCCGACCCGGCGGTACTCCGGCACAGCCACCACGAAGCCCTCCCGGGCCAGGGCATCGGCCAGGGGGCGGGTGTGGATCCGGTCGTACGCCGCCCGCCAGAACCCGCCATGGATCAGCACGACCAGGGGGGCTGCCGCCGGGGCATCCGCGGGGTGTCGTGCGGGCACGTGGACGTCGATCACGGCCTCGCGGCGCCCGTCGTACCGGAGCACCGCGTCGGGCATGTCCGCGGTGCGCATCAGCACGTCGTCGGGGTCCACCCGCACCACGGTATAGGCGTGCGTGCGGCTAGGCTCGCGAGCATGACGAAATGGGAATACATGACGGCCCCCGTGCTGGTGCACGCGACCAAGCAGATCCTCGACAACTTCGGTGAGGACGGCTGGGAGCTGGTGCAGGTCGTTCCGGGCATGAACCCTGAGAACCTCGTTGCGTACTTCAAGCGGGCGAAGGCATGAGCACCCCGGAGGAGCGTCTTGCCGAGCTCGGCCTGACCGTCCCGGAGGTCGCCAAGCCCGTCGCCGCCTATGTTCCGGCGGTGCGCACCGGAAACTACATCTTCACCTCGGGACAGCTCCCGATGCGTGAGGGTCAGCTGATCACCACCGGCAAGGTCGGTGGCGAGGTCACGGCCGAGGAGGCCGTCGAGTGCGCCCGCCAGTGCGCGCTGAACGCGATCGCCGCCGTGCGGGCCGAGATCGGGGAGCTGTCGAACGTCAAGAGGATCGTCAAGGTCGTCGCCTTCGTCGCGTCGACGCCGGACTTCACCGGGCAGCCCGGTGTCGCCAACGGCGCCTCCGAGCTGTTCGGCGAGGTGTTCGGCGAGGCCGGGCAGCACGCTCGCTCCGCGGTCGGGGTCCCGGTGCTGCCGCTCGACGCCCCCGTCGAGGTCGAGCTGGTCGTCGAGGTCTGAGCCGTGGACCCGACCCGGCGGCTGCCGGCGCACATGGTCGAGCAGGTCCGTGAGTTCGTGGACGGCTCCAGGACCCCGGTCGAGCCACGCAACGCGGCGACGATCGTGCTGATGCGCGCCGGGGCCAGTCCGCGGCCAGGGTCCCTCGAGCTGTACTTCCTGCGACGGCACGTCGACATGGCGTTCGCGGCCGGCATGGCCGTCTTCCCCGGCGGCGGCGTGGACCCGCGCGACTTCGACCACGAGGTCGACTGGGTCGGGCCGCCGCCGTCGGAGTGGGCCACGCTGTTCGGCACCGACGAGTCCGTCGCCCGGGCGCTGGTCTGTGCCGCGGTGCGTGAGACGTTCGAGGAGTCGGGTGTGCTCTTCGCCGGTACGACGGACGACTCGATCATCGAGGACACCACCGGGGACGACTGGGAGGAGGACCGTCGACGGCTCGAGGCCCGCGAGATGTCGTTCACCGACTTCCTGCAACAACGCGGCCTCCGGCTCCGAACCGACCTGCTCCGGATCTGGGGGTGCTGGCAGACGCCGGTGTTCGAGCCGCGCCGCTACCGGACCTGGTTCTTCGTCGCCGAGCTGCCGGCCGGCCAGCACACGCGGGACGTGTCCACCGAGTCCGAGGAGGTCATCTGGCTCTCCGTGCGCGACGCGCTTGCCGCCGTGGACGACGAGCAGATGCTGATGCTCCCCCCGCAGTACTGCACCTGTCTCGAGCTGTTCGACTTCACCGAGCCCGCCGAGGCGTTGGCGGCCGCCGCGGACCGTGACCGGACGACGGTGGAGCCCTCGGCGCGGATCGACAGCGACGGTGCCTACCTGACGATCCCGGAGCGGTTGGTGACCCTGGGGTCCCGGATCCAGGAGCGGATACGTTCATGACGTCGTGGGCTGGTGGCAGCTTCGGCGACAGGGCGCGGTGCGTGCTCGCTCCGAACCCGAACATCATGACCCTCGACGGCACGAACACCTGGGTGCTCCGCGAACCAGATGCTCGTCGCTCCGTCGTGGTCGACCCCGGCCCGGAGATCACCTCCCACCTCGACGCCGTTGCCCTGATGGCGGGGGAGGTGTCCGTCGTACTCCTCACGCACGGGCACGCGGACCACTCCGAGGCCGCCCGTTCGTTCGCCGAGCGGATGGGCTGCGGCGTCCGGGCGCTGGATCCCCAGCACAGGCTGGGGTCTGAGGGACTGGGCGACGGTGACGTGGTGGCGGTCGACGGGCTCGAGGTGCACGTGATCGGTACGCCGGGCCACACCTCGGACTCGCTTTCGTTCGTGCTTCCCGCAGAGCGCGCGGTGCTCACCGGGGACACCGTGCTCGGCCGGGGGACGACCGTGGTGGCGCACCCGGACGGTCAGCTCGGGGCCTACCTGGACTCGCTGCACAGGCTGCATGCCCTCGCCGAGGCGCACGATGTGACCGCGGTGTGGCCGGGTCACGGGCCGGTCATCGACGATGCGCTCGGGGTGCTCGACTACTATCTCGCGCACCGCAAGGAACGCCTCGAGCAGGTCCGGGAGGCGGTCCGCGAGTTCGAGCAGCAGCCGATGCCTGAAGGTGGTGCTGCTGACGAGCTTCCGAGACGTGTGGTGGAGCGGGTGTACGCCGACGTGGATCCGGTGCTCTGGGGCGCCGCCGAGCTGTCGGTCCGCGCCCAGCTCGACTACCTCTCCCGTTGAAACCCGCCTCATTTTCTGTCGAGAACCGCCGCGTTTTCGCGTTGAGAAGCGTCTCGTTCGCTATGCCATCGGTCGGTTCGGGGGCCTCGGGTGGCTCGGCGCCGGTACGAGATCGCCGCGTTCGTCGTACGCACCAGCCGGCCGCCTCGCCAGTCGTCGAGGAATCGAACGAGACGCTTCTCGATAGGAAATGGAGCGCGACTCAACGGTGGGGGGTTAGCGGGCGCGGCGACCCAGTCGCTCGATGTCCATGATCACGACGGAACGGGGCTCGAGCCGCAACCACCCGCGCGAGGCGAAGTCGGCCAGCGCCTTGTTCACGGTCTCGCGGGAGGCGCCGACGAGCTGCGCCAGCTCCTCCTGGGTGAGGTCGTGGTGGACGTGGATGCCGTCGTCCGCGGTCCGGCCGAACCGGTCCGCAAGGTCGAGCAGCGCCTTGGCGACACGACCGGGGACGTCGGAGAACACCAGGTCCGCCACCACGTCGTTGGCCTTGCGCAGCCGGCCTGCGAGCTGGGTGAGGAGGCCGCGGGCCACACCCGGGCGGCCGTCGAGCCAGCGGAGCAGGTCCTCGTGCGAGAGCGAGGAGAAGCTGGTGTCGGTGACCGCGGTGACGGTGGCCGAGCGCGGGCCCGGGTCGAACAGTGACAGCTCACCGAACATCTGGCCGGGGCCGAGGATCGCGAGCAGGTTCTCCCGGCCGTCGGAGGAGGTGCGGCCGAGCTTCACCTTGCCGTCGGTCACGACGTAGAGCTTGTCGCCCTCGTCGCCCTCATGGAAGAGCACGTCGCCACGCCGGAGGCGGGTCTCGGCCATCGACGCACGCAGCGCGGTCGCGGCCTCGTCGTCGAGCGCACTGAACAGCGGTGCTTGACGCAGCACGTCGTTATCCACGAGTTCTTCCTCCTCGTCAACGCCTGGCTCTCTGCCGGGCGGTGGTTCTTGTCACAGTCTGACGTATCAGTGGCACATTTCGCCAAAGGGGGCAGGCATGGCTGCCCGTAGGCTGTGCCCGTGCCTGAAACCTCCCTGGTCCGCCGGGCCCGCAAGATCAACCGGATCCTCGCAGAGACGTACCCGGACGCGAAGTGCGAGCTCGACTTCGACAACGCCTTCGAGCTGCTCGTGGTCACCGTTCTGTCCGCGCAGACCACCGACAAGCGCGTGAACGCGGTCCGCCCGGCCCTGTTCGCGGCCTACCCCGACGCCGAGTCGATGGCCGCCGCCGACCGCGCCAAGCTCGAGCAGCTCGTCCAACCTACCGGGTTCTTCCGCGCCAAGACCGAGTCGCTCCTGAAGCTGTCCCAGGCCCTGGTGGAGAGGTACGACGGGCAGGTGCCCGCCTCACTGAAGGAGCTGGTAACTCTCCCGGGGGTGGGCCGCAAGACCGCGAACGTCGTGCTCGGTGACGCGTTCGGTGTCCCGGGGATCACCGTGGACACGCACTTCGGCCGGCTCGCCCGCCGGTTCGCGTGGACCGAGGAGACCGACCCGGTGAAGGTCGAGCATGCGGTCGGTGCGCTGTTCCCCAAGAAGGACTGGGTCAAGCTCAACCACCACCTGATCTGGCACGGCCGCCGGATCTGCCATGCCCGCAACCCCGCCTGCGGTGCATGTCCCGTGGCGCGATGGTGTCCGGCCTACGGTGAGGGGCCGACCGACCCCGTGAAGGCGGCCAAGCTGGTGCGCACGGAGGGTCGTGGATGAGCCGTCTACGCCGGGCGGCCGCCACGTCCGTCGTACTCCCCGTGCTGTTCCTCGCCGCCTGCACCGGGGCCACGGACACCGGGGACGCCGGAGACAAGGCTGACTCGGGGCTGTTCCGGACCAACGTCGACGTGGACACTCCTGAGCTGCGGGCGGCCAAGAAGGCCGCCGGCATCGACGTCTGTGAACCGGGGCGCGAGGACCCGGTGGCGGACGGCCTGCCGGAGGTGACCCTGCCGTGCCTCGGTGGTGGCCCGGACGTGGAGCTCAGCGCCCTGCGCGGACCGATGGTCGTCAACCTGTGGGCGTACTGGTGCGGGCCGTGCCGCGAGGAGCTGCCGTACTACCAACGGCTGCACGAGGAGGCCAGCGACAAGGTCGCGGTGCTCGGCATCGACTACCAGGACACCCTCCCGCAGCAGGCCCTCGCGCTGGCCGCGGAGACCGGCGTCACGTTCCCCCTTCTGGCCGACCCGTCCGCGCAGCTGCGGGTGCCGTTCCGCGTGCGGGGGCTGCCGGGGGTGCTGCTCGTGGACGGTGACGGCAAGGTCACCCACCTGGAGTACACCGTGATCCGTTCCTACGACGAGCTGCGTGACCTGGTGGCGCGACACCTCGACGTCACGGTGTAGCCACGGGACCACCGAACGACCGCGGGCGGTGCCGCTCGGTAGGCTCGGTACGTGTCCGACCGTGCTCCGATGCCTCCCGCCGACAGGCCGGAGCATTCACCGCTTCCGGATTGGCTGGAGCCGATCCGGCGCGGAGCCGTCGACATCACAGCCGACGAGCTGACCCGGTTCGTTCCTCCGGAGGGGTCCAACACCCGCCGCGGCGCCGTACTCATGCTCTTCGGTGAGGGCACGTCCGGACCGGACCTGCTGTTGACCGAGCGGGCGCACGACATGCGTTCGCACCCGGGCCAGGTCTCCTTTCCCGGTGGGTCGGTGGACGAGGCCGACGCGTCACCCCAGGCGGCCGCGCTGAGGGAGGCCGAGGAGGAGACCGGCCTCGACCCGAAGGGCGTCGAGACCTTCGCCGCGTTGCCCGAGCTGTGGCTCCCGCCGAGCAACTTCGCGGTCACTCCGGTGCTCGCGTGGTGGCGGCAGGAATGCCCGGTGCGGGTGGTCGACCCACGCGAGGTCCATGCCGTGCTCCGGGTCCCGATCGAGGAGCTGCTGGACCCGCAGCACCGGATCTCGGTGCGGCATCCTTCGGGCTGGAAGGGCCCGGCGTTCCTGATCGGTGAGGACAAGGACCTGATCCTGTGGGGGTTCACCGCGGGCATTATCGCCCGCCTGTTCGACTTCGTGCGCTGGACCAGGCCGTGGGACAGCAACCAGATGCGTGAGCTGCCCGGCCATATGCTGTCCGTTCCCGGCGAGGTGCCGCCGAACCCGTCCACACCCCACCCGAGCACCAGAGAGCAGTGAGGTCCGCCTGGTGAACTTCCTCGACTGGCTGCTCGTCGTGGTGGCCCTGGCCTATGCCGTCTCGGGCTACTGGCAGGGCTTCATCTCCGGCGCGTTCGCGACCGCGGGGCTGCTGCTCGGCGGCCTGCTCGGCATCTGGCTTGCCCCGCAGCTGCTCGGTGACGCGGCTCCGTCGGTGTGGGTGTCCCTGGGTGCGCTGTTCGTCGTCCTGGCCTGTGCCTCTTGCGGGCAGGCGGTGCTGCAGTTCATCGGCACCCGGATCCGGGCGCGGATCACCTGGCAGCCGGTGCGCGCGCTGGACGCGGTGGGTGGTGCGGTGCTGAGCACGGCCGCCGTGCTGGTCGTGGCCTGGGCGCTCGGCGTGGCCGTCAGCGGCGCCAGCCTGCCGGGCGTCAGCAACCAGGTTCGCTCGTCGGCGGTGCTCGGGCAGGTCGACGAGGTGATGCCCGGCGAGGCCGAGGAGGCGCTGAACGCCTTCAACAACGTGGTCGGATCCAGCTTCTTCCCGCGCTACCTCGAGCCCTTCGCGCAGGAGCGGATCATCGAGGTCGGCCCTCCGCCGGGGAGGATCGGCCGCGACCCGGACGTGGAGGACGCGTCCGTGAGCGTGCTCAAGGTCCGTGGCGAGAACGACTGTGGGCGCGGGGTCGAGGGCACCGGCTTCCTCTACTCGCCGAACCGGCTGATGACCAACGCGCACGTCGTGGCCGGGGTCGACGACCCGAACGTGCTCGTCGGCGACGAGGAAGTGCCCGCCTCCGTCGTCTACTACAACTCCGACCTCGACATCGCGGTCCTCGCCGTCGACCGGCTGGACCGCCCGTTCCTGCGCTTCGACAAGTCCGGTGAGCCGCGTGACTCCGCGGCCGTGCTCGGCTACCCGAACGACGGACCGTACAACGTGCAGGCCGCCCGGATCCGTGGCGAGCAGCGGCTGCGCAGCCCCGACATCTACGGTGACGGGACCGTCATCCGCGAGGTGTTCTCGATCCGTGGTCTGGTGCGACCCGGCAACTCCGGCGGACCGCTCGTCTCCGAGGGGGGCGACGTGTATGGCGTGATCTTCGCGGCGTCGATCAGCGACCGGCAGACGGGCTATGCGCTGACCGCGGAGCAGGTGGCCGAGGGGGCCACGCAGGGCATCACCAACGACTCCGAGGTCGACACCGGCGCCTGCGCCTGAGGTTCCGCCGCTACCGGCCGGACACCTCAGCGAGCCAAGCGAGCAGCAGCTCGTTGAACTCCGCGGGTCGCTCCTCGTGAGGGAAGTGTCCCGCAGCGTCCATCACATGCTCACGGGTGGGACCGCTGACGCGCCTCGCGGAGCGGCTGCTCCCCCCGGTCGGGAGCGCCGGGTCCTCCGCGCCGTGCACCATGCACACCGGCTGCAGGATCGGTTTCTCCATCAGGTGGTTGAAACGCCGGCCGTCGGACCGCAGCCGGGACCGCACCAGCCAGCGGTGGTACTCCAGCGCGCAGTGCGGGGCGGGCCACAACGTGAGCGCTGCCTGGTAGGTCGCCACCGTGTCCGCGTCGGGGAACGTGGAACCCCTCCCGCTCCAGTTCCGCAGGTGTGCGCCGAGGAACCCGCTGGCCGGGTTGGCGAGTCGCCGCTCCGGAAGTCTGGGCAGCTGCATCGCGAGGACGTGCGTGAGCGCTCCGGCACGACTACCCGGCCGCAGGCTCCGGAGCATCACGCGGGGGTGCGGCGCGGCCACCGCGCAGAGCGCCGAGACCTCACGCGGGTGGAGTGCGGCGGTCGCCCATCCGACGTACCCACCCCAGCCGTGCCCCACGATGACCGCGCGCCGCTCGCCCAGTGCCTTCACCACGCCGGCGACGTCCCGCGCGAGGGTGACCGGGTCATAGCCGCGCGGTGTCTTGTCCGAGCCGCCGTAGCCCCGCAGGTCCATCGCGGCCGCGCGGTAACCCGCAGCGGCAAGCGTGGGCAGCTGGTCCCTCCAGGACCACCAGAACTCGGGAAACCCGTGCAGGAGTACGACGAGCGGGGGGTCGGTCACACCACTGGGGAACGACTCGGCGACATGGAACCGGGCCCCGTTGGCGGCTACGTTTCGGTGCTGCCAGGGGCCCGGGATCTCGATGACGCTGTCGGCGTCCCGCGGAGTTGCCACGGTAAGGGTCAACTTCGCTTGAGGAGCTGCTTCGTCTCCTGCGCCTGCTGGATGGCGCGTTCGGGGCCGCGGACCTTCTTGACCTTCCTGGCGCCGAGGAACGCCAGCAGGGCCGCGATGAGCAGGTACGCGCCGAAGACGATCAGGAAGCACCAGGCGAGGTCGAGGCCCGTCATCTCGATGAAGTAGGCGAACGCGACGGACAGCATGATGATCGCCAGCAGACCCAGGAACGCGGCGCCCCCGAACAGGCCGGCGCCGACACCACCGTTCTTCATGCTGACCTTGAGCTCGGACTTGGCCAGCGCGATCTCGTTCTGCACCAGGCTGGAGAGGTCGCGGCTCGCGTCTGCGACGAGTCGTCCGATCGTCGGCTCGTCCTGGCCCACAGGGGTCACGCTCACAGGGGTCACGGAGTTCGGCGGTGCCATCGGAGCATTACTCGTCATCACATCTCCCTTCGCGGCGGTTCGCCGCGCACGGTCTCTTGCCCCCGAGACTAGAGGACTAAACCTCCCCCCCGCCAAGCGCGTGCCGGCGAGCGACCGGTCACGCCGCCTTGTGGGTGCGGTTGCGTCGGCCCAGGATCAGCGCGGCCAGCAGGGCCGCGACCACCGATCCGAGCAGCACCGCGGTCTTGGCTCCCTCGGCCTGGTCGCCCTCGAAGGACAGGTCTGCGACGAGCAGGGCGACGGTGAAGCCCACCCCAGCGAGTACGGCGACGCCGAACATGTCGCGCCAGGAGATCTCGGCGTTGAGCTCTGCCCGGGTGAACCGGGTGACCAGCCAGGCGCCGCCCATCACCCCGATCGGCTTGCCCACGACGAGGCCGACGGCGACACCCAGGACGATCGGGTCGCTGAAGAAGCCGTCTGTGCCACCGATCGCCACCCCGGCGGAGAGCAGCGCGAAGAAGGGCACCGCCACCCCGGCCGAGAGCGGCACCAGCCGGTGCTCGAGCCGTTCTGCCGGTGAGCGCTTCTCGGTCTCGTCCGGGATGACCCGGGTGAGCAGCCCGAGCGCGACACCGGCGATGGTGGCGTGGACTCCGCTCTCGTGCATGAACCACCAGCAGGTGATCGCGAGGGGGAGGTAGAGCAACGTGCTCTGCACGCGCAGGTGCTGCATCACGCCGTACGACCACGAGCGTCCCCAGTGCGGCGAGCAGCGCCGTGAGCTGCAGCGAGGAGGTGTAGAAGATCGCGATGATCACGATGACCACGAGGTCGTCGACGACAGCGAGCGTGAGCAGGAAGATGCGCAGCTGGTTCGGCAGAGCCGACCCCACGACGGCGAGGACCGCCAGCGCAAAGGCGATGTCGGTGGCAGCAGGGATCGCCCAACCGCGGAGGTACCCGCTGTCGAGGTTCAGCAGCGTGTAGACGAGCGCGGGGACGGCCACGCCGCAGCCGGCCGCGACGATCGGCACCATCGCATCGGCCGGCCTCCGCAGGGAGCCGACCAGGAACTCGCGTTTGAGCTCGAGGCCGGCGACGAAGAAGAAGAGGGTGAGTGCACCGTCGGCGGCCCAGTGCTCCATGTCGAGGCCGATCTCGGGGAACGGCACGAAGTGTCGGAAGCTCTCGTAGGCGTCCCCGAGCGGCGAGTTCGCCCAGATCACGGCGACCACGGCGGCGACCAGGACGACGGCCCCGCCGACTGTCTCCTGGCGGAGCAGGTCACCGAGAAAGGTGGTCTCGCCCTTGTCGGCGTCCGGCAGGAACTTGGGGCGGCTGCGGTCTGTGCTCATCAGGTGGGTGGGTCCTCGCGGGTCTCGGGGTCGACGAATGTACGTGCCGACCAGACTTCCCGGCTCACCAGTGACGCAGTCGCCACTCTACCGTCGGGCGTCAACACCCGGCCGCTGTGCCCAATGGGAAAAAGGAAGGGCTGCCCGTGGGCAGCCCTTCCTCGCATCGACCAGCGCCGCGTGGTGCGTCGCGGTCAGTTACCGGGTCAACCTACTCGTCGCCCTCCTTGCCTGACGACAGGCCGGTCTGGATCAGCTCCATCACACTGCTGTCGGCCAGAGTGGTGACGTCACCGACCTCGCGCTTCTCGGCGACGTCACGGAGCAGCCGTCGCATGATCTTCCCGGACCGGGTCTTGGGCAGCTCGGCGACCACCAGGATCGACTTGGGCTTGGCGATCGGGCCGATCTCCTTGGCCACGTGGTCACGCAGCTCCTTGACCACGTCGTCCCCACCGTCGCCGGCGCTCTCGCGCAGGATGACGAACGCGTTGATCGCCTGGCCGGTGTCCGGGTCGGTCGCACCGACCACAGCCGCCTCGGCCACCTTGGGGTGGGACACGAGCGCGGACTCGATCTCGGTGGTGGACATCCGGTGCCCCGACACGTTCATCACGTCATCGACCCGGCCTAGCACCCAGACGTCTCCGTCCTCGTCGAGCTTGGCGCCGTCTCCTGCGAAGTAGAGGCCGGGGAAGCGGGCCCAGTACGTGTCCGCGTACCGCTGGTCGTCACCCCAGATGGTGCGCAGCATGGCCGGCCACGGCTCGGTCAGCACCAGGTACCCGCCCGAGCCCTTCTCGACCGGCTCGCCTGCGTCGTCGACGACGCGCGCCGACACCCCGGGGATGGCCTTCATCGCCGAGCCGGGCTTGCCGGCGGTGACACCCGGCAGCGGGCTGATCATGATCATCCCGGTCTCGGTCTGCCACCAGGTGTCGACGACGGGGGCGTTGTTGCCGCCGATCGTCTCGCGGTACCACATGTAGGCCTCGGGGTTGATCGGCTCACCGACCGAGCCGATCACCCGCAGCGAGGACAGGTCGAACTTCTCCGGGATGTCGGATCCCCACTTCATGAACGTGCGGATCGCGGTCGGCGCGCAGTACAGGATGTTGATCTTGTACTTCTCGATGATCTCCCACCAGCGACCCTTGTGCGGCGTGTCCGGGGTGCCTTCGTACATCACCGACGTGGTGCCGTTGGCCAGCGGCCCGTAGACGATGTAGGAGTGGCCGGTGACCCAGCCGATGTCGGCCGCGGTCCAGTAGACGTCGGTGTCGGCCTTGAGGTCGAAGATCGCCCACTGGGTGTATGCACAGCCGACGAGGTAGCCGCCGGTGGTGTGCAGGATCCCCTTGGGCTTACCTGTGGTGCCCGAGGTGTACATCACGTACAACGGGTGCTCGGCGTCGAACGCCTCCGGCTCGTGCTCGGCCGACTGCTTGCCGACCGCGTCGTCCCACCACAGGTCACGGCCCTCGGTCCATCCTCCTTCGCCGAGGTCCTGGCCGGTCCGCTTGACCACCAGTACGTTGCGCACGTCCGGGCACTTCTTCAGCGCGTCGTCGACGGCCGGCTTCAACGACGCCGGTGCGCCACGGCGGTAGCCGCCGTCGGCCGTGATCACGACCCGTGCGTCGCAGTCGAGGATCCGGTCGACCAACGCGGTCGAGGAGAACCCGCCGAACACGACCGTGTGCGGCGCGCCGATCCGAGCGCACGCCAGCATCGCGATCACCGTCTCCGGGATCATCGGCATGTAGATCGCGACCCGGTCCCCGGTCTTCACCCCGAGCTCGACCAGCGCGTTCGCGGCCTTGCACACCTCGTCCTTGAGCTCGGCGTAGGTGATCGTGCGCGAGTCACCCGGCTCGCCCTCGAAGTAGTAGGCGACCTTGTCGCCACGGCCGGCCTCGACATGACGGTCCACGCAGTTGTACGCCGCGTTCAGCGTGCCGCCGACGAACCACTTCGCGAACGGGGGGTTGTCCCAGTCGAGAACCCGGTCCCACTTCTGTGCCCAGTCCAGGCGACCGGCCTGCTCCTCCCAGAACGCCAGGCTGTCCGCCGACGCGCGGTCGTAGGCCCCCGCCTTCAGGTTCGCGTCGGCCGCCACCGCTGCCGGCGGCTCGAACCGGCGCTCCTCGTGCAGCAAGTTGGACAGTGTCTCGTCGCTCACGTCGTCTCCCTAGTCAGGAACTGATGCTCTGTTGGTCACGATAGGTGTAAAGGCCGCCCGACGACGAGGGGGTCAGACCGACTGGGTCGGTCCTCCTCGTCGCCGGGCGGCGCAGGGGCGGGTCAGTGCGAGATCGCCTGCTCGGCGCCAGCGCCCGTGAGCGAGCGCACCTCGAGCTCGTCGTACGACGCCTCGGCATCCGGATCGGTCGACGTGACCGTGCCGAGGTACCCGAAGAGGAACCCGAGTGGGATCGAGATGATGCCCGGGTTGCTCAGCGGGAACCAGTCCCAGTTGCCGTTGACGAACAACGCCGTCTCGGAGCCCGACACGACGGGCGAGAAGAACACCAGGGCGACGCAGGAGACCAGGCCGCCGTAGATGCTCCACGTGGCGCCGCGGGTGTTGAACCTGCGCCAGAACAGGTTGAGGATGATCGACGGCAGGTTGGCGGACGCCGCGACCGCGAACGCAAGCGCGACCAGGAACGCGATGTTGAGCTTCTGCGCGGGGATGGCCAGAGCGATCGCGATACCGCCGATCACGAAAGCCGAGACCTTCGCGATCTTGACCTCGGTGCCCTCGGTGGTCACTCCCTTCTTGATCACGTTCGCGTAGATGTCGTGTGCGACCGACGAGGCTGACGTCAGGGTCAGGCCGGCGACCACGGCGAGGATCGTCGCGAACGCCACCGCTGAGATCAGTGCGAGCAGGACCGCGCCTCCGGTCGTCCCGGCACCACCGCCGACCGCCTCGGCGAGCAATGGTGAGGCCAGGTTGCCGCCGCTGGTCGCGACTGCGCTGTCCTCGCCGGTGTCCAGCATGGCGGCCGCACCGAAGCCGAGCGCCAGCGTCATCAGGTAGAAGGCACCGATCAGGCCGATCGCCCAGAGCACCGACTTGCGTGCATCGGCCGCGGTGGGCACGGTGTAGAAGCGGATCAGGATGTGCGGGAGGCCCGCTGTCCCGAGCACCAGTGCGATGGACAGCGAGATGAAGTCGATCTTGCTGGTCAGGGACACGCCGTACTTCAGTCCGGGCTGCAGGAACGCCTCACCCTTGCCGGTGTTGTCGGAGGCGGCGCCGAGCAGGTCGGACAGGTTGAAGCTGAACTCCTTGAGCACCAGGAAGGTGACCAGGATGGTGCCGGCCATCAGCAGCACGGCCTTGACGATCTGCACCCAGGTGGTGCCCTTCATGCCGCCGACGGTGACGTAGAAGATCATCAGCACGCCGACGCCGACGATGGTCAGGTTCTTCAGGGCCCCGCTGTCCGCGCCGAGCAGCAGCGCTACGAGAGCGCCCGCTCCCACCATCTGTGCCAGCAGGTAGAAGATCGAGACCACGACTGTCGAGACGGCGGCCGCGGTGCGCACCGGGCGCTGCTTCATCCGGTAGGCGAGCTGGTCGGCCATCGTGTAGCGGCCCGAGTTCCGGAGCAGCTCGGCGACCAGCAGCAGCGCCACCAGCCACGCGACGAGGAAGCCGATCGAGTAGAGGAAGCCGTCGTACCCGTACAGCGCGATGGCGCCGGAGATGCCGAGGAACGAGGCAGCCGACATGTAGTCACCGGAGATCGCCAGCCCGTTCTGGAAGCCGCTGAACGACCGGCCGCCGGCGTAGTAGTTGGTGGTGCCCGAGGTCTGGCGGCTGGCCCAGAACGTGATCCCGACCGTCACGGCGACGACGGCCAGGAAGAGGACTGCGGTAAGGGTCTGGCTGCTCATCTGCCGATCTCCTCGTAGTACTGACGCTCGAGCCTGCGGGCGATGGGGTCGAAGTTCTTGCTCGCATGTCTGGAGTACAGCCACGCGATGCCGAAGGTGGACACGAACTGGAGGAGCCCGAAGACCAGGGCAACGTTGACGTGGCCGACCAGCTGGATGTTCATGAAGCCGGTTGCCCAGTTCGACATGACGACGTACAGCAGGTACCAGGCGATGAATGCCACGGTCCACGGGATCGCGAAAGCGCGGTACCTCTTCCGAAGCTCCTGGAAGTCGTCGGTCGCATGCATCCGGTCGTAGACCGGACCCGCCGAGTCGTTGCGGTGTGTGCGCTCGGAGTCGAGCTCAGCCACGGAGATCACCTCTTTGTAGGACATTGGGGTCCGGTGCCCTCGTCGAACGCACCGCGTCACTCATTCCCGTGATGCCAGTCACGGTAAGGAGAAGCGGAATATGTCGCGAGAAGGTGATTCGGGTGGTGCGACCAGTGGTGACCCGATATCGGCGTACGGCAGAAAACCGGCGACGAGCGGTCAACCGGTCTATAGCGTCCGTGGACCCCGATCCAGCTGAACGGCCTCGGGGGTGTGCAGCCTGACCATGGTCCGGGAGACGTTCACCGGCAGCCGTCGCTGGGTGGCCAGCGACACCGCGACCATCGTCGCGAACGCGACCGGGACGGTCCATGCGGCGGGCTGTGTGAGGAGAACGAGGAGCCACCCGTCGCGCGCGTTCTGAAGCAGCGTGTCCACCACCGCGAAGCCGGAGAGTACGCCACCGACGAGCAACCCCGCGATCGCGCCGACGTCGGTGAGCCTTCGCCACCAGATGCCGAGCACCAGCAGCGGGCAGAACGTCGACGCGGCGACGGCGAAGGCGAGGCCGACCGCGCGGGCCACACCGACTCCGTCCGCGAGCACGGCGAGGATGAGCGGTACGACGACAGCGACGACCGCTGCCGCCTGGAACGCCCTGACGCCTCGGAACCGTCGGCCCATCACGTCCTGGCTGATCACCCCGGCCACCGCGATGGTCAGGCCGGACGACGTCGACAGGAACGCCGCGAACGCTCCCGCCGTGGTGAGCGCGGAGAGCAAGTCGCCGGCGAGCCCGCCGACCATCAGCGACGGCAGCTCGAGCACCACGGTGTCGGTGCGCCCGGTCGCGATCAGCTCGGGCGCGTAGAGCCGGCCGAGGGCGCCGTACACCGGCGGCAGGACGTAGAAGAGGCCGAGCAGGGCAAGCACGACCAGGGTGGTACGACGCGCGGCCCGTCCGTCGGGGTTGGTGTAGAAGCGAACCACGACGTGCGGCAGGCCCATCGTGCCGAGAAAGGTCGCGACGATGATCGAGTAGGTGGTGTACAGCGGGTGGGCGCTCGCGGAGGCCAGCGGGGACGCCCAGACGTCACCGGGCACGCCATCGGTGAGGACGCCGGCGTCGGCGGGGGAGGTGGCCCCGTCGCCTGCCCACACCGCGAGCAGGAACATCACCGGCACCAGCAGCGCAGTCAGCTTGAGCCAGTACTGGAACGCCTGCACGAGCGTGATCGACCGCATTCCGCCGAAGAACACGTTCACCAGGACGACCGTGGCCACGAGCAGCCCGCCGACCCACGCCTCGGTGCCGGCGACCGTGCCCAGTGAGAGTCCCGCGCCCTGGAACTGCGGCATCAGGTACAGCCAGCCGATGGCGACCACCAGCACCGACGACAGGCGGCGCACCGGCACCGACTCGAGCCGTCCCTCGGCGAAGTCCGGCAGCGTGTAGGCGCCCGAGCGACGCAAGGGGGCGGCGACCAGGACGAGCAGCATCAGGTACCCCGCGGTCCAGCCCACCGGGTACCACAACATGTCGGTGCCGAAGGCGAGGACGAGGCCGGCCACGCCCAGGAAGGAGGCGGCGGAGAGGTACTCGCCGCCGATCGCCGAGGCGTTCAGGGCCGGGCGCACCGACCGTGAGGCCACGAAGAAGTCGCTGGTGGTCCTGGAGAACCGCCATCCGTAGGCGCCGATCGCCAGCGTGGCAACGGAGACCAGCAGCACGGCGGTGAGCGCGTACGACGAGCTCACCCGGTGCCACCCGGGTCGGTCATGACCGCTCCACCACGTCGGTGAAGTCGCGTTCGTTGCGCTCGGCGGCCCGGACGTAGAACCAGCCGACGACAACGAGGAACGGGTACACCGCGAACGCCAGCAGAACCCAGGGGAGCGGCATCCCGAGCACATGCACCTGGGTCAGCCGCGGGAAGAGCCAGAAGAAGAAGGGGAGGCCGGCCACGAGGACGCCGACGGTCCCGATCGCCAGGATGGCCAGCCGCAGCTGCGCGCGCAGCAGCGAGGCCATGTAGATCTCGCCGAGCCGGGTCTGCGCGTCGATCTCCGAGGTGACCTTCACCTGACGTGGACGCCCTGCGGACGACCGGGGGCTGGTCACCCGGACCCGGCGTGAGGCGGGGTCGGGGCTCATGAGCGTGGGGTGGTGCCGGGCCGGGCTCGTCGGACGAGGAGGTCGCGCAGCTCCCGGGTGTGCCGGCGGCTCACGGCGAGCTCCTCACCGCCGACCACGACCGTGCACCTGCCGGAGTCCATCCGGACCTCGTCGATGTGGTGCAACGCGACGAGCAGCGACCGGTGGATCCGCACGAAACCGGCGTCGCGCCACTCGTCCTCGAGGGAGGTCAGCGGGACCCGCACCAGGTGACTTCCCGATGCCGTGTGCAGGCGGGCATAGTCACCGTGCGCCTCCACGTAGCGGACGTCGGCGCGGGAGATGAACCGGGTCACGCCGCCCAGCTCGACGGCGATGCTGTCGTCGATCTCCCCCGCGGTATCCGCGAGACGGGCCTCCACGATCCGGCGTACCGCCTCGGACAACCGGTCGTCCCGGACCGGCTTGAGCACATAGTCCACCGCGTTGAGCTCGAACGCATCCACGGCGTGCTCGTCATGCGCGGTCACGAACACCACCGGCGGCGGTGTCTTGAACTGGGACAGCACCCGGGCCAGCTCGAGGCCGGTGAGCCCGGGCATCCGGATGTCCATGAACACCGCGTCGACCTGCTCCTCGTGCAGCACCCGCAGCGCCTCGGCGGCCGAGTCGGTGGTGCGCACGGACCCGACGCGCGAGTCCTGTTCGAGCAGCCACGCCAGCTCGTCGAGGGCGGGACGCTCGTCGTCGACGACGAGCACCTTCAGCAAGGTCATGAATGCACTCCAGGCGCGTATTTCGGCACTCGAACGATAACCTTCGTGCCCGCTCCGGGCGCCGTTTCCACCACGAGGCCGTAGTCATCCCCGAAGGTCGAGCGGAGCCGTTCGTCGACGTTGCCGAGACCGACCGAGTCCATCGACGCGTCGCCGGCCAGCGCCCGGCGTACCCGCTCGGGGTCCTCACCCAGGCCGTCGTCCTCGATCGAGATCACGCACTCCCGGTCGAAGTCCTCGGCGATGATAGTGATCTGACCCGTCCCCGCCTTGCCCTCGAGCCCGTGACGTACCGCGTTCTCCACGAGTGGCTGCAGGGACAGGAACGGGACTGCTACCGGCAGTACCTCCGGGGCAACCCGCAACGTGACCAGCAGGCGGTCACCGAACCGGGCCCGCTCCAGGACGAGGTACCGCTCGATGGACCGGAGCTCCTCGGCCAGGGTGGTGAACTCGCCGTGCCTGCGGAACGAGTATCGGGTGAAGTCTGCGAACTCGAGCAGCAGCTCGCGGGCACGCTCCGGGTCGGTGCGCACGAACGACGCGATCGCGGACAGCGAGTTGTAGATGAAGTGCGGGCTGATCTGGGCCCGCAGCGCTCGGACCTCGGCCTCCATCAGACGGGTACGCGAGGCGTCGAGCTCGGCGAGCTCGAGCTGGCCGGACACCCAGCGGGCCACCTCGTTCGTGGCCCGGACCAGCCCCGCCGACGCGGACGTGGTGAACACCTGCAGGGTTCCGACGACGCGCTCCTCCACGATCAACGGGCTGACGATGGCGTGCCGCAGCGGGCACTTGGGGTCGTCGCAGGGGATCTCTCGCCGGTCGGCCACCGAGGTCGCCCCGTCGACGACCACGGCTCGCGCCAACGACGCGGTCTGGTCGCTGTGATGCGTGAACCGACCGTCCCAGGCCAGCAGGTGGTCGGAGTCGGTGAGGGCGACGGCCGGGGCGCCGAGCAGCGCCCTGAGATAACGGACCGCCTTCTCCGCAGCCGGAGCGGTCAGCCCGGCGCGCAGGGGAGGGGCGGCCAGGGACGCGGTGTGCAGGGTCCGGAACGTGGTCCGGTCGGCCTCTGTGCCAAGAGGACCGCGTTGCAGCCAGCTGAACCACGAAGCCATGGCGCCACCCTAGAGGCAGCCGCCGGCTGAATGGTGCGATGCGAAGCGGCTACCGGAAGTCGATCAGCAGCGCGTCGGTGTCCATCGTGTCGGGGCCGGCCGCTTCCGGTCCCGGTTCGGGCTCGGTCCGGGGCCGAACCCTGGCACGGAAGGCGTGGGTCACGTAGGGCATGAGCATCCCGTCCGCGCCGCGACCGTAACCGTCGTACAGGTCGTCGACCTTGCGCAGCACCCGCTCGCGCTCGATGTCGGACAGCACTGCGATGTCGGAGCGGGACGTGACCAGGTCACGGAGGGGGCCGCGCGTCATCGGCTGCCAGAAGCGGAAGGTCGACGACTCGACGGTCTCGAACAGGGCGGAGCCGTCGAGGACCTGCGTCGGGTCGGGCTCGTCACCGGTGTCGCCGATGATCGTGCCGAGCCGCTTCACCCAGGGGATCCGGTCGTCGCGGGAGTTCCACACGACCGCGAGCACGCCACCGGGCCTGAGCACGCGGGCTGCTTCGGGTAGCGCGCGCTCGTGGTCGAACCAGTGGAACGACTGGGCGGAGACCACCACGTCGACCGACCGGGACGCGACCGGGACGCTCTCGGCGGCGGCCAGGGCAGCCAGCGCACCTGGTACCCGTGCCGCCAGAAGACGAAGCATCTGCTCGGAGGGGTCGGTCGCGATGACCCGGTGCCCGAGCGACGCCAGAACCTCGGTGAGCTTGCCGGTGCCGGCACCCAGCTCCAGTACCTGGGCGGGGTCCGAACCGACCATCCACTGGGCGGCCTCGCGTGGGTACGACGGACGCGCCCTGTCATAGGCGTCGGCCACCCGACCGAAGGAGCGTGCCTTCTCGGGGTCCGGTCGGTGCGCGCTCATGAGGCGTGAGGCTACCAAGTCGGAGCGGGGCTCTTGTCTGACCGAACGATCTGAGTAATCATGATTACATGATTACAAACGAAGCACGTGAGCGGGTGCGCGGCTGGTTCCACGGCAGGCTGCCGGATGAGTGGCAGTCCGAGGCACCCGAGATCACGGTCGACCGTGAGGAGATCACGGTCATCCTCACCATCTCCGACGTGGATCTCGCTGAGGGAGTGAGCGACGCCGAGGCCGCTGAGGCGCGGGCCGGCAGGACGAAGGCCTTCCGTGAGGAGACCCGGGAAACCAGGATCTCGATCGCCCGGGAGGCGGAGCACCGGTTCGACCGGAAGGTGTCCTGGGGGGTCACCATCGGCGACCGGTCCGAGCTCTTCACCCACATCGCCGTCCCCGTGATGACCCGGCTGAGACAACCCCAACGCACGGTCCTCGACACCCTCGTCGAGGGCGGTGTCGCCCGGTCCAGGTCCGACGCTCTCGCCTGGTGCGTGCGCCTGGTCGGCCAGCACGCGGACGACTGGCTCGCGGAGCTGCGTGAGGCGATGTCGCACGTCGCCGACGTGCGCACGAAGGGGCCGGCGGCCTGACCCTGCGACCCGGCCGGGACGACTGGCCGACGACGTTGGCTACCGCTGACCGGGCTCGACTACGCTGTCGCGTCGTGCCCGAGACCTCCGCAGACCCGTTCGCCCGACTCAGTGTTCTCGAAGGTGTCGCCTCGGCGATGGCGGCGTCCCGCGACGGGATCGACGCACTGCTGCGTGACCGGGGACTGCGTCAGTCTGCGCCCGACCTGACCGCTGAGTCACTGCTGCGCGGTGCGCACGCGAGCGCTGTGCTGGAAGGGGCGGAGGCCACCCTGGACGACGTCCGCTCGGGCCGCGCCGGTGAGATGGCGCAGGCGGCCGTCCGGGTCAGTGCCGAGCTGCTCGCGCTCGTACCGGTGCTCGCCAAGTCCCCAAGGCAGGCGCTGGCGCGCATCCACACCCTGGCCGGCAAGGGCGTCGTCGCCGACGACGACCTCGGCCGTCCCCGCGGAGCCGAGGCCTCGGACCGGGTCGGGGACCTGGCCCGGCTGCTGGTGGCGGACACCTCCGCGCCGGCGCTGGTGGTGGCAGCGGTGGTGCATGCCGAGCTCGTCACCGCCGCGCCGTTCGTCTCCCACAACGGGATCGTCGCACGGGCCGCGGAACGGCTGGTGCTCGTGACCCGTGGCGTAGACCCGAAGTCGCTCGTCGTACCGGAGGCCGGTCATCTTGCGCTGAGGCGGGAGTACGAGTCGAACCTGCGCGGCTACCGCGACGGGGGCGCGGCGGGGGTGCACTCGTGGATGTTGTACGCGGCCGAGGCCTATGCCGCCGGCGCCGAGGCCAGCCCGATCCGGCACTGACATTTCGGGTGGTCGGGCGCACGTGAAACCCCCGAACATGCGAGCGGCACTCCCCGGTCGATGACTGGGAGTGCCGCCGCTGACACGTGATCCGTGGCTACCAAGCGTGCGTTCATAAGTTGCTCCGGAACCCGGATGACAACGCCCAATAGGAAGGGTTGGTCGCCGCGTGGGTACCCGGTTCACGTGCGGGTCTTTACTTGTATGTCCCTTTGTACGCCACATACGCAAAGGGGACAAGGGACCTTTGGCGTTGTCTAGTGACCGTCGGCGTGTTGCCCGCTGCAGTCACCCGGAGCGGACGCGGACACGTCAGCCGCTGGTGTCCCGGCGACGCGCGCCGAGGTAGATCGCACCGCCGACCGCCACCGCAGTGCCGAGCGCGAGTGCCGCCAAAGTGGGCTTGCTGGAGGGCAGCCGGACCCTGCTCCGCAGCGCCACCGGCTTGTCGAAGACCAGGATCGGCCATCCCCGCGAGGTCGCCTGCCTGCGCAGCTCCCGGTCCGGGTTCACGGCGTACGGGTGGCCCACGATCTCGAGCATGTGAACGTCGGTGACGGAGTCGCTGTAGGCGTAGCTGCGCTCGAGGTCGTACCCCTTCGCCTCGGCCAGCTCATGGATCGCGGTGGCCTTGTTCTCGGCGTAGGCGTAGTAGCCGATCTCGCCGGTGTACTTGCCGTTGTCGATCTCCATCCGGGTGGCGATGACGCCGTCCGCCCCGAGCATCTCACCGATCGGCTCGACCACCTCGGCCCCGGACGCGGACACGATGATGACGTCCCGCCCGGCGAGATGGTGCTCCTCGATCAGCGAGACGGCCTCGTCGAAGACCAGCGGGTCGACGATGTTGTGCAGGGTGTCCGCGACGATCTCCCGCACGGTCTGCACGTCCCACCCGGCGCACAGGTCGGAGAGGAACTCCCGCATCTTCTCCATCTGGTCGTGGTCCGCACCGCCAACGAGGTACACGAACTGCGCGTAGGCGCTGCGCAGCACGGAACCGCGGGAGATCAGGCCACCGGCGTAGAACGGCCGGCTGAAGGCCAGCGTGCTCGACTTGGCGATGATCGTCTTGTCGAGGTCGAAGAACGCGGCAGGGCGTCCGGAGGCGAGGTCGGACGGGTCGGTCACGACGACGGCGTCGGATGCCATGGGCTGGCCTTTCAGTCGCAGGACGACACAAAGTAAAGATCGCGCTACCATCGTAGGTAGGTGCTGGTCCCTCGGCTCAGCAATCCTCGCAGATGCTGGCCGCGCCAGCCCGACAGCCCCAGCGACATCCCCCAGGTCGCTGGCCCCCCGGTCCGGCTCATCCCCCCCGAGCCCGGACCACGCGGCTCCCGGCCATCCCCCCCGGCCGGGAGCCGCACCTTTCTCTGTGGACGGCTGCCAACGGTCTGCCGACACGCACCCGAAGTCGTCCACAACCTCGCCGGGTGTCGACCTGTCCACAGCGCCGGGGTTCCGGGTGGCCCGGGCGGCGAGCGCCGACCAGAGTCGGGTGCATGCCCGCCACCGCCCTGCTGGTCACCCGTGACGACGTGTTGCTCGAGGACATGCTGCGCCTCGCCGCCGCCGCAGGAGTCGTTCTCGATGTGGCCCATGACGGCGCCGCAGCCATGCACGCCTGGTCGTCCGCGGCCGTGGTGCTGGTCGGGGAGGACCAGCTGGCGGCGGTGGCAGACCGGCAGCCGGTACGACGGGAGCAGGTCCACGTCGTAGCCACGGGACCGGTCCCCGACGAGCTGTTCCGAGCCGCACTGGCCGTCGGCGCGGAGAACGTCGCCGAGCTTCCCGCAGCGGAGAGCTGGGTCGTCGAGGTTCTCACCGACGTGGCCGACGGCGGGGCACGCAGGGCCACGACGATCGGTGTCGTGGGTGGTTCCGGCGGGGTCGGCGCCACCACCTTCGCTGCGGCGCTCGCGATCACCGCGACCAGCGACCGACGTCCCGGGGTCCTCATCGACGCCGACCCCCTCGGTGGCGGGATCGACCGGGTGGTGGGCGTGGAGGACCGCGACGGCATCCGGTGGGACGCGCTCGGGCAGGCCGGTGGCCGGTTCAGCTCACGTTCCCTCCGTGACGCGCTGCCACAGAAGGACGGCCTCGCAGTGCTCACGTGGTCCGCCGCGCCGACCCGCGACTCCGACGACATCGCGGTGCGCGAGGTCCTGTCCGCCGCGCAACGCGGACACGACACTGTGCTGGTCGACCTGCCCCGCTACCCGGACCCGGTGACCACCGACGTGCTGTCCCGCTGCGACCACGTCGTCCTCGTCGCCGGCCTCACCTTGCCCGCGGTGTCCGCGGCGAGCCGGGTCGCCGCCCACCTGCACGAGTCCGCCCGCCGCGTGCACCTGGTCGCCCGCGGTAACGCCGCCGCGCTCGGGGCCGATGAGGTAGCCCGTGCCCTCGCCGTTCCGCTGTTGACCACCGTGGGCCACCAACGCCGCCTCGCGGAGTCCGTGGACCTGGGCCTCGGACCGGTGCACTCCCGGCGCAGCCCCTTGGCCCGTGCCGCGCGGACGGTCATGGCCGCGCTCACCGACACCACGGCGCGGGCAGCATGACAACCAAGCCCCATCTCGTCCACCCCCGCGGCGTGCCCGCCGAGGTGGTCGAGCGGGTTCGCGACCGGCTCGCGAAGGACGGCTCGATGCTCACCCCGGGCCTGGTGGCCGGTGCGCTTCGGGACGAAGGCCGACCGGTGGGTGACGCGACCGTGCTGGCGGTCCTCGACGCCCTCCGGCAGGACGTCCTCGGTGCCGGGCCGCTGGAACCACTGCTACGCATCGACGGGGTCACCGACGTCCTCGTCAACGGACCCCGCCAGGTCTTCGTGGACCGTGGAGAGGGGCTCGAGCTCACCGACGTCCGGTTCCCCGACGAGTCGGCGGTGCGCCGCCTCGCGCAGCGGCTCGCGACAACCGGTGGTCGCAGGCTGGACGACGCCACGCCGTACGTCGACCTCCGCCTCGCCGATGGGACCCGGTTCCATGCCGTGCTGGCCCCGGTCTCGCGGCCGGGCACGGTGCTGTCGCTGCGGGTGCCCCGGAACCGCGTGTTCAGCCTCAGTGAGCTGGTCTCGGCCGGCACCCTCTGTGAGGAGGCAGCGGACCTGCTACGAAGGATCATCGAGAGTCGACTGGCCTTCCTGGTCAGCGGTGGCACCGGCTCGGGGAAGACCACGCTGCTCTCGGCGCTGCTCTCCCTGGTCGACCCGGGCCACCGGCTGGTGATCGTGGAGGACGCCAGCGAGCTCCGGCCGGATCATCCGCACGTGGTGGGCCTGGAGTCGCGGTCCCCGAACATCGAGGGAGCCGGCGCCATTCCCCTGCAGGTGCTGGTGCGTCAGGCGCTCCGAATGCGGCCGGACCGGCTGGTGGTGGGTGAGGTCAGGGGAGCCGAGGTCGCCGATCTCCTTGCCGCCATGAACACCGGCCACGAGGGCGGCTGCGGGACCCTCCACGCGAATTCGGCGCGCGACGTCCCTGCACGCATCGAGGCACTTGCGATGGCGGCCGGCCTTCCCCGGTCCGCAGCACACAGCCAGCTCGCCTCCGCGATCGACGTGGTGATCCATCTCGGCAGGGGAGGCCATGGCCTGCGCCGGGTGGAGGAGGTCGCCGTGCTGCGCCGGGACGAGCCTGGCGTGGTGCGAGCCGTGGCTGCGGTCACGTTCACCGAGGACGGCGGAATCGTCACCCACGACGCCGCGCAGGCACTCGCAGCAAGGCTCCATCAGCGATGACCATGGTCTCGATCCTGTGCGCCGCGGCTGCGATGGCATTGACCGTCCCCGCCCGGCCTGTGGTGGGGGTGGGCCGGGGCGACTCCGCGACCACGACTCGCTGGTCCCGGTGGGCGTCGCCGGCAGCGATCGTCGCCGCCGGCGGGCTGCTGGTAGCTGCCGAGGGGGTGATGCTGGCGCTGGGCCTGATCCTGCTCGCGGCATCCGTCGCGGTAGCCCGGTTGGTGGCAGGCGCCCGGAACCGCAGCCGTGCGCAGCGGCGTGAGCAGCGGGTCGTCGAGGTGTGTGAGGTGCTGGCCGGGGAGCTGCGCTCCGGCCAGCCTCCGGTGACGGCCGTCGAGCACGGTGCCGAGGTCTGGCCCGACTTCGAACCAGTGGCGACCGCCGCCCGCCTCGGGGCGGACGTCCCGACCGCGCTGAGGCGTCTCGCGCAGACACCGGGGGCGGCCGGGCTCCGCGAGGTGGCCGCCGCTTGGGTCGTCTCGCAGGGAGCGGGCGCCGGTCTCTCTGCCGCACTCGGTCAGGTCGCCACCTCTGCTCGTGAGTCCCAGGGGACAAAGCGTCTGGTCGCCGCGGAGCTGTCCTCGGCGCAGGCGACTGCGAGGCTGGTGGCCGCGCTCCCGTTGGTCACCCTCGTGATGGGGTCGGGGATAGGCGGTGACCCGTGGGGATTCCTGTTGGAGACCCCGCCGGGCCTGGCCTGCCTCGCTCTCGGTCTGGCGCTCGCGTTCCTCGGGTTGGCCTGGATCGAGCGGATCGCGGCATCGGTGATGCGGCCATGAGCGCCTGGCTGGTCCTTGGCGCTGTGTCGAGCGGTGTGGCGGCTGCCTGCCTGCTGCCGGCGGCGGCTGCTCACCTGCCGGAGCGTGCTGGACCCGCCGGGCCGGCCGGGCCGGCCGGGCCGACCGGGCCGGCGGGCCGGCCCGGTCAGCGGGCCGAACCCGCCGCGCGGATCCGCGGCCGGGTGGTGACAGCCGCAGTGGCTGGGGTGGGTGCGGTTCTCTTGGTCGGCGGGTGGCCCGGACTCGCCCTGGGCGTGCTCGCCGTGGTGGTCGTCTGGCGGGTGCTTGGCCGGATGGAGCCGGCATCGACGCGGCGGCGGCGCGAGCACCTGCTGCGCTCGCTGCCCCATGCCGTGGACCTGATGGCCTCGTCGCTCGTGGTGGGGAGATCGCCGACGACGGCGGTCGAGCTGGTCGCGACGGCCGTCGACGGGCCGATCCGTGACGAGCTCGCTCTGGTGGCGAGCCGCCTCGCGCTGGGGGCAGACCCGGTCCGGGTGTGGTCCGACGTGGGCAGGCACCCGCAGCTGGGCGCGCTGGGGCGCTGCCTGGTTCGGGCGATCGACAGCGGGGCATCGGTGTCCGAGGCGATGCACCGGCTGGCCGAGGACCTCCGCCGGACGGCGCGTGCGGAGGTGGAGTCGCGTGCCCGCGCGGTCGGGGTGAGGGCGGCCGCGCCGCTCGGACTGTGCCTGCTGCCTGCGTTCATCCTGACCGGAATCGTGCCGCTGGTCGCTGGATCCGTCTCGGTCCTGCTGCTGGGGCGCTGAGGCCAGGTCTTCTCCACAATCGCCTTACCTGCTTGAGAATCCCCAGATCTGAAAGTGCCACTCGTGGCCCTCGGGCAATCCGGCGAGAGTCGTGGTCGTCAGTACGAAACCCACATCTTCGGCCAGCCGCCGCAGATGTTCCCGATGGAGGTTGTCCATGGCCAAGTCACCCGTCGCACGACTCCGGAACCAGCAAGGAGTGACCACCGCTGAGTATGCCGTGGTCACCGCGGCCGGCTGCGGATTCGGCGCCCTGCTGCTCAAGCTGCTGACCAGCGACCTGGGCGAGTCGATCCTGAAGAAGATCTTCGACTTCGTGCTTCAGCTGATCGGCATCGGCTGACCGTGTCCGCACGCATACTCGCCGGCGGAGCATCTAGGGGGCTGGGTGTTCCGCCGGCGATTCCACCCCGGGTCGCTGCCCGCAGCCAGCGTGGCGCCGTCACGGCGGAGACCGCGATGATGCTGCCGGTCCTTGTCGCTGTGGCGCTGGGTCTGGTCTGGTTGGTCTGTCTCGGGGTCGCGCAGGTGCGGGTGGTGGACGCGGCCCGCGAGACGGCCCGCGCCGTGGCACGCGACGAGGCGACCGGGCAGGCGGTCGAGCTCGGCAAACGGGTTGCGCCCGACGGGGCCAGCATCGTGGTGCACGACGACGGCGGCACCGTTTCGGTGGTGGTGACAGCGGGCGTGCGCGGCCCCGGTGGCCTGTTCGGGTTCCTACCGGCGGTCGAGGTCGATGCGCGGACGGTCGCCGCGAAGGAACCCTCGTGACCACGCGAGATGATCGCGGCAGCGCTACGGTGCACGCCGCTTTCCTGGTCGGCCTGCTGACGATCGTGGCGCTGCTGGCCGCGACGGTCGGGGCGGTGCTCGTCGGTCAGCGCCGGGCCGCCGCCGCTGCGGACCTGGCCGCCCTGGCCGGCGCCGCGGCCGTCCAGGGGGGAGCCGCGGGGTGCGATGTCGCGGCCGCGATTGCCGGGCAGAACGAGGCACGGCTGGTTGGCTGCGAGGTCGTCGGTGACGTCGTCACGGTGCGGGTCTCGACCCGGGTCCGGTCCGTGTTCCGGTCAAGCTTCGAGCTCCAGGCCCGGGCGCGGGCCGGGCCTGTCCGGTGACCGGGCCGTCGTCGGCTACTCCGGGTCGGACGGGCTGGTCCTGGGTTCCGTGTCGCTCGGCGCCGCGTCGGTCGACTTCTCGTCGCTCGGCTTCGTGTCGCTCGCCTTCCGTTCGCCCTCGGCGTGCCGCGACGACAAGCGCTGGTACTCCTTCTGCTCCTTGCGGCGACGGTTCGCACGACGAACCCCGGACCGGGTCAGCTCCAACCCCATCACGAACAGGAGGACCGTTCCGGCGCCGATCAGGAAGACCACCATGACGCTGGTCTCGCCGGAGACGAGGCCGAGATCGAACGGGACCGGGTCGTTCACGCCGCCGAAGAGAGCGGTCACGAGCAGTAACGCGGAGACCAGGATGAGGATGAGACCGAGAGCCAGCATGCGCTTCCCTTCGTTGGTCCGGTGCAGCGTTCAGGCTAGCCGGTTGGTTCGCTGTCCGGTCGCGGCGCCGGTTCCTGGGGCGGAGAGTGTGCCAGGAGGACGTCGAGCAGCGCGATCGCGGCCGCCTTGTCCAGGGGGTTGTTCCCGTTGCCGCACTTCGGCGACTGCACGCACGACGGACAGCCCTCGTCACACCGGCACGACGAGATCGCCTCCCTGGTAGCCCGGAGCCATCCGACCGCCGCGTGGAACCCGCGCTCGGAGAAGCCCGCGCCACCGGGATGCCCGTCGTAGACGAACACCGTCAGCTGGCCGGTGTCGGGGTGCAGCGCCGTGGACACGCCACCGATGTCCCATCTGTCGCAAGTGGCGAACAGCGGCAGCAGCCCGATCGATGCGTGCTCGGCCGCATGGGCGGCGCCCGGGAGGTCCCGGGACTGCAGGTCCCCGTCCTCGAGCGCCGCCGAGGGCAGCGCCCACCAGACCGCCTTCGTGTTCAGGGTCCGTTCGGGCAGGTCGAGGGGTTCCTCGCCGAGCACGTCACCGGAGGGCACCCGTCGCTTGAGGAACGACACCACCTGATGGGTCACCGACACGTCGCCGTAGCTGATCCGGGCGGGCCCCCAGGCCGTGTGTTCCAGCTCGGCGACGATCGAGATGTCGGTGATCTCCCGGGCCGAGGTCGAGTAGTCGGGGTTCGCCCGGTGGATCACCGCCACGTTCTCGTGGAGGTCGAGCGACTCGACAAGGAAGGTGTCGCCCTGGTGCAGGTACACCGCTCCCGGATGCGCCGTGCCGTGCGCCGACGACTGGTCGACGGTGCCGAGCAACCGTCCGGTGCCCTGCTCGACGAGCCGCACGGGTGCACCGCCGGTGGACCGGATGTCGGCGAGGTCGCTCGCCCGGCGCCGGTCCGTCCAGAACCATCCGCGCGGTCGGAGGCGGAGCAGGCCCGCCTCGGTGAGCGCGTCGACCCCGGCACGCGCGGTCGGCCCGAACATGAGGAGGTCCTCCTCGGTGAGCGGCGACTCCTCGGCCGCCGCGCAGAGGTGGGGCCCGAGAACGTACGGGTTCTCCGGGTCGAACACGTTGGCCTCCACCGGCTGCCCGATGAGTGCCTCGGGATGAGTCACCAGGTACGTGTCCAACGGGTCGTCACGGGCCACGAACACCCCGAGCGCGTCCTCGCCGCCGCGGCCCGCGCGACCGATCTGCTGCCACAGCGCGGCGCGGGTGCCAGGGAAGCCGGCCATCAGGACGGCGTCGAGTCCGGCGATGTCGATGCCGAGCTCCAGCGCGTTGGTCGCGGCCAGAGCCAGCAGGTCGCCCCGGCGCAGGGCCTGCTCGATCTCGCGGCGGTCCTCGGGAAGGTAACCGCCGCGATAGGCCGCAACCCGTTCCGACAGCTCGGGTGCGACCTCGTCGAGCAGTCGCTTGGTGGTGAGCGAGACCGTCTCGGCCCCCCGACGTGACCGGATGAAGGCCAACGTCCGCACGCCCTCGACGACCAGGTCGGCGAGCAGGTCCGCGATCTCGGCGGTCGCGGACCGGCGTACCGGAGCGCCGTGCTCACCGCTGTACGACGTGAACGGCGGCTCCCACAGGGCAAGCGCCACCTGGCCACGTGGCGACGCGTCCTCGGTGACGGCAACCACCGGCAGACCCGTCAGCCGGGACGCGGCGACCTCGGGCTCGGCGACCGTCGCGGACGCGAGGATGAACGTCGGCGTCGCGCCGTACAACCCGCAGACCCGCCGGAGCCGGCGCAGGATCTGTGCGACATGGGCACCGAACACGCCGCGGTAGTGGTGGCATTCGTCGACGACCACGTAGTCGAGCATCGAGAAGAACTTCGACCAGCGGGCATGCGCGGGCAGCATCGACCGGTGCAGCATGTCCGGGTTGGTCAGCAGGTACTCCCCGTGGTCGCGCGCCCAGTCGCGCTCCTCCCGGGACGAGTCACCGTCGTGCGTCGCCGCGCGCAGATCCGGAAGGGCGAGCGACAACACGCTGTTGAGCTGGTCCTGGGCCAACGCCTTGGTGGGTGACAGGTACAGCACGGTGGACCCGCGCTGGCCGTTGCGACGGCGCTTCTCGGTGACGGAGGTCAGCGTGGGCAGCAGGTAGGCGAGCGACTTCCCCGACGCGGTCCCGGTCGAGACCACGACGTGGCTGCCGGAGTGGGCGGCCTCGGCCGCGGCCACCTGGTGCGTCCACGGGGACCCGATCCCCCGCGCGGCCCACGCCCGCACGAGCTCGGGCGCGGCCCAGGCCGGCCACTCACCGCGTTCTCCGGTGCGCGGCGGCAGCACCTCGAGATGGGTCAACCGGTCCTCGCGCCCGGCTGCGCGGGTCAGCCGGTCCACGAGCTCCGCAACCGGTCTGGGGACGCGTGTAGCCACGAGCGCAGTCTCGCAAACCGTCCCGGGATGGCCGGACACGCCCTAAATTCGGGGCACGAGAGTGACCTGAGACGGATTTGGGGGCATGATTGAATGCAGGGGTTGCACAACGAGGGCGGGGCACTCGCGCCGTCACATGATCGCGGACGCAGCATTTTGTTGAGGAGAACCACGTGGATCTGTCACTGGAGACGCGCCACGAGGATGGGCGCACCATCATCGAGGTGGGCGGGGAGATCGATGTGTACACCGCACCCCGGCTTCGGGACAAGATCACCGAACTGGTCAGCGGGGGCAACTACAACCTCGTGATCGACATGGAGAAGGTCGACTTCCTCGACTCCACCGGACTCGGTGTGCTGGTCGGCGGCCTGAAGAAGGTCCGCGCTCACGACGGTTCCATGCGGCTGATCTGCAACCAGGAGCGCCTGCTCAAGATCTTCCGGATCACCGGTCTTGGCGAAGGTTTTCGCCATCCACGGGTCGCAGGCCGACGCACTCGCCGAGCACTGAGGTTCTTCATGCCGACCGGGGCGGCCCCTACCGCTACCGGGGTCACGGTCTCCATCGCCCATGACCCCGCCCTCGTGCGCACGGTCCGGCTGGTCGCTGCCGCTGTGGCGCGGCGAACCGGGCGGGACGAGGAGTTCGTCGAGGAGGTCCGGCTCGCCGTCGGAGAGGCGTGCGCGTTGCTGATCGGCGACGTCGCCGGGCCGGGCACCGACCAGTCACTCGAGCCGGTGACGGTCGCGATCAGGATCGACGGCCGGCTGGCCGTCGATGTCATCTCCACCGCAGCGATCGACGTCGCCGACCCGCCGTACAGCGACATCGACGGGGTCGCGCCCTGGGCTTTGCTGCGAGGGCTGATCGAGAACTTCAACGTCGCGCAGGACGGCAAGACGACCACGGTCTCGATGTCGTGGCCGGCCGCCTGAGCCGACTGGCGCCCAAAAATGTGGCGCACCACACAGCCCCCGGTGCCCGACAACGCTGATCCGTAAGTAGACTCCGGGCACATTCGTGTAAGGCGGCTCACACCGCCTGCCATTCGCGGAAGACCGCGGATGCTTTGACGTATCACGACGGGCCGTGCCGGCCCACCGGAGGAGGACGTATATGTCCGGGCTCACCCTCGCCGCCGAAAGCGGAGCGGATGTGTCTTTGTCGAACGGCAACCTGACCCTGATCGCAGTAGTCGGCGTCATCGCGGTCATCGCCTTGGCGATGGCGATGTTGTTCCGTGGTCAGGTTCTTGCCGCTCCCGAAGGCACGGACAGCATGAAAACGATCGGCCTGGCCGTCCAGGAGGGCGCCTCGGCCTACCTGACCCGACAGTTCAAGACGTTGGCCGTGTTCGCCGGCCTGGCGTTCCTGCTGCTGTTCGCCCTGCCAGCCGACGACACCTCGGTCCGGATCGGGCGGTCGCTGTTCTTCCTCGTCGGGGCCGGGTTCTCGGCCGCGATCGGCTACATGGGCATGTGGCTCGCGGTGCGCGCCAATGTCCGGGTCGCCGCCGCGGCTCAGAACGAGGGTCGCGACCCCGCCATGCGGATCGCGTTCCGGACCGGCGGCACGGTCGGTATGGCGACCGTCGGGCTCGGCCTGCTCGGCGCGGCGGTCGTGGTGTTCATCTACAAGGGCGACGCCCCGTCCGTGCTCGAGGGCTTCGGCTTCGGTGCGGCGCTGCTCGCCATGTTCATGCGTGTCGGCGGCGGTATCTTCACCAAGGCCGCCGACGTCGGCGCCGACCTGGTCGGCAAGGTCGAGCAGAACATCCCCGAGGACGACCCGCGCAACGCGGCCACCATCGCCGACAACGTCGGTGACAACGTCGGTGACTGCGCCGGCATGGCGGCCGACCTGTTCGAGTCCTACGCCGTGATGCTGGTCGCCGCCCTGATCCTGGGCACCGCTGCGTTCGGCGCCGAGGGCCTCGTGTTCCCGCTGATCGTGCCCGCGATCGGTGCGCTGACCGCGATCCTGGGTGTCTACATCACCCGGCCGCGTCCGACGGAGGGTGGCCTCAAGACGATCAACCGGTCGTTCTACATCTCCGCAGCGGTGTCCGCCGTACTGTGCACCGTCGCGGCGTTCATCTACCTGCCCAGCTCCTTCGCGGACCTGACCCAGGTCGACGGGGGCGGCGGCGCACTGGACGCGCTGCTGAACATCGGCGGCGCAGGGGCCGTGCCGGACGGCGACCCGCGGGTCATCGCGTCCGTCGCGGTGATCATCGGCATCGTGCTGGCCGCGCTGATCCTGGCGCTCACCGGGTACTTCACCGGCACCGAGCACCGCCCGGTCAAGGACGTCGCGAAGACCTCGATGACCGGCGCGGCAACCGTCCTCCTCTCCGGCCTGTCGGTCGGCTTCGAGTCGGCGGTGTACACCGCTCTGGTGATCGGTGCCGCGGTCTACGGCGCCTTCCTGCTCGGCGGCGGCGTGACCGTCGTGTCGTTGTTCGCGGTCGCCCTCGCCGGCACCGGCCTGCTCACCACGGTCGGCGTCATCGTCGCCATGGACACCTTCGGCCCGGTCTCCGACAACGCGCAGGGCATCGCCGAGATGAGCGGCGACGTGGACGAGAAGGGCGCGGCGATCCTCACCGAGCTCGACGCGGTGGGCAACACCACCAAGGCGATCACCAAGGGGATCGCGATCGCCACCGCTGTCCTGGCTGCGACCGCGCTGTTCGGCTCGTTCACCAACGCGGTCTCCAGTGCGGCCGAGAAGGCCAACGTCACGGGAGGGACGAGCGAGGAGCTGCTGGCCCTGACGGGTGTGCTCAACGTGGCCAACCCCGCGAACCTGGTCGGTCTGCTGATCGGCGCCGCGGTGGTCTTCCTGTTCTCGGGTCTGGCGATCAGCGCCGTCGGTCGCGCCGCGGGAGCGGTCGTGTACGAGGTGCGCCGCCAGTTCCGCGAGATCCCGGGGATCATGGAGGGCACCGGTCGTCCGGAGTACGGCAAGGTCGTCGACATCTGCACCCGCGACTCGCTGCGTGAGCTGGCCACCCCCGGTCTGCTGGCGATCCTCGCCCCGGTCGCGGTCGGTTTCGGTCTGGGGGCCGCCCCGCTGGGCGCCTACCTCGCGGGTGCGATCGGCACCGGCACGCTGATGGCGGTGTTCCTGGCCAACTCCGGTGGCGCCTGGGACAACTCCAAGAAGCTCGTCGAGGACGGCTACCACGGCGGTAAGGGCTCGCCCGCCCACGAGGCGACGATCATCGGTGACACCGTCGGTGACCCGTTCAAGGACACCGCCGGCCCGGCGATCAACCCGCTGATCAAGGTGATGAACCTGGTCGCGCTGCTGATCGCCCCCGCGGTCGTCGCGCTCTCGGTCGGTGAGGACGCGAACACCACGGTGCGGGTGTCGATCGCCGTCGTCGCGGCGCTGATCGTGGCCGGCGCCGTCTACATCTCGAAGCGCCGCCCCGTCGCCATCGGCGAGGAGGCCACCGAGACGGTCAACGTCGCGTAGGCCGGGATCGACGTTCGAGCAGTCCGCGAAGGGTCCGTCGGCGAAAGCCGGCGGGCCCTTCGTGTGTCTCCAGCACCCCGGCGAGGGTGCCGAGTGCCCACGTCTGGGCCGCCACGACGTGCTCGACCTGCGGCGTCACCTGCGCGTCGCCCGCGGCGCACACGTCCGCCCCGGGCATCAGGTCGGTGACGTCTCCGACCACGTCGTAGCCGGCGTTCTTGATCACCGCGACCTGCCGGTCGGTCTCGTCCCTGAGCCAGTTCGCGTGGATGACGGGCAGGGCCGGTGTCGCGCCGGAGCCAGGGAGGAGCGCCCGTCGTACCCGCTCCATGCCGTCCGGGGAGCCCAGCCGGCCGGACTCGACGTTGAGCAGGCGCAGCACCTCGTTCTCGGCGAGGCCGAGCAGGTTCCGGCGTTCGTCGGCGCCCACCTTGAACCGGTGCGGGTCGATGCCGATGGTGCGCGCGAACCGGTCCCACAGCACCGCGTCCTGGTCGTCACCGTCGGGAACGGTGAGCACGTGCACCCGCTCCGGCGGCACGAAGGACGACCATCGGCCGAGCACCTTGCCGATGTCGTGCGACGCCCAGAACACCTTGCTCATCCGGTGGTTGTCTCGGGTCACCACGCGGTCCGCGTATGCCGCGAACGGAGCGGTCCCCCCGTTGCGCACCCACTCCTGCCACGCGAGCGGCACCTGCAGGCCCAGCCCGCGGGCGGCGTACACCACATGCACCTCGGCCTTGCCGAACGAGGCGGCCACCCGCTGCACCTGCGCCTCGGTCGCGTCGGCCAGCAGCTCGTGCGAGACGACCACCGTGCCGCGTCGCCAGTCCCGGGCGGTCTCCGCGAGCCGGTCCCAGGCACCCGACGACGGCGCGAGGTCCGTGGACGACAGGTCGAGCACGTCGAGCACCGCGTCCAGGTGCCCACCGTCGTGGCCGAGGTGGCTCGCCGGGTACAGCACGCCGCTGCGGGTCAGGCGCCGCCGGTGCCGGGCCAGGCACTCGCGAAGGTACGGCCCGCCGGCCATCGGTGCGCCGACGTGCAGGAACACCGTGTTGCTGCGCGGGGTCACGGCGGCCGGACGGGTGCCTCGCCGCGTCGACCTCATGCCGCGAGTGTAGAAGCCCCACCTAGGGTGCAGTGGTGGACACCCTCTCCTCCTCCGACGTGTCGCGGCTGCGTGACTGCCTGACCTCGGCCGGATTCACGTACGACGGCGTGGCCGGCCTGCTCGGCCAGACGGGGCACGCCGCGCTGTCCCGCAACGAGACGACTCCCGGTCTGCGGGCCACTCGGGACGGCTCACCGCTGTCGACGCTGACCCGGTTGTGGCCGCTGCAGGCGTCGGTGACCGCCGAGGACGCGGACCGAGCGCTGCCCGGCCTGGTGGACGCGCTGTGTCTCGCCGGCATCCTTGAGCGCTCGGTGGACACGGTGCGTGCCGGGGCCGACCTGCGTCCCTACGCCGACTCCGACCACGACTGGTGGGTGGTGAGCGACCTCACGCCTGGACTGGACGGCAGCGACGCCAGGATGGACCCGCAGCACGTGCTCGGGGTGAGCTCGGCCTCCACCTCCCTGGCCCAGCTGACGATCCGGCAGCCGTTCGGACGCGCGCTGGACCTCGGCGCCGGATGCGGGGTGCAGTCACTCCACCTGGCCACCCATGTGGATGACGTCGTCGCCACCGACGTCAACGATCGTGCGCTGGCGATGACCCGGCTCAACGCCGAGCTCAACGGAACCCGCCTCGACGTCCGAAGCGGCAGCCTGTTCGAGCCGGTCCGCGACGAGCAGTTCGACCTCGTCGTCACCAACCCGCCGTTCGTGATCTCCCCGGCGACCGGGGAGCGCCTGGTCTACCGCGACTCCGGTCTGCCCGGTGACGAGGTCGTCCGGCGCGTGGTGACCGGGGCGCCCGCGCACCTCCGGCCCGGTGGCTGGTGCCAGGTCCTGGCCAACTGGGTGCACACCGCGGACCGGCCCTGGGACGAGCGGCTCACCGGCTGGCTCGGGGGCACCGGATGTGACGCCTGGGTGGTGCAGCGGGAGGTCGCCGACCTCGCGCAGTACGTCGAGCTGTGGCTCAAGGACGCGGGCCTGCACGGCGCCCCCGACTACGCCGAGCGGTACGACGCCTGGCTCGGGTGGTTCGACGAGCAGGGCATCGAGGCAGTCGGCTTCGGCTGGATCAACCTGAGGCGGACCGGCAGGGAGGACCCGGTGCTCCGGCTCGAGGACTGGCCCTACGAGGTGGAGCAGCCGATCGGCCTCGAGGTCGCCGCATGGGGAGCCCGCTGCGACGTCCTGGCGTCGACGGCCGACCCTGCGCTGCTGGCCGAGCGGCTCGTCGTACGCGCCGATGTCCGTCAGGAGACGTTCGGTGCGCCCGGTGAGGAGGACCCCGAGCAGATCGTGCTGCGCCAGCAGACAGGCCTGCGGCGTGCCCGCCAGGCGGACACGGTGGAGGCCGGGTTGGTCGGCGCGTGCGATGGTGACCTGGGCGTCGGGCAGATCCTGGACGCCCTGGGCACGATCCTCGGACGCGACCAGGCGGCCCTGCGCACCACCTACCTGCCCAAGGTCAGGGAGCTCGTCGCCGAGGGATTCCTGGTCCCCGAGTTGTCAGGCGCGGGTGGTGCCACAGCCCCCTGAGCGGCTGACAAGTCGGGCAGGACTTGCGCCGAGGCGTTACCGTGTCTGCGCTAGCCAATAGTCAGGAGCACACACCAAGTGGCATCGCAGAATGCAAGCACCCCCAGTGACACGAGCCGGGGTGGTGCTGGTCACAAGCTCGTCATCGTCGAGTCGCCGGCCAAGGCGCGCACGATCGCGGGCTACCTCGGTCGCGGGTACGTCGTCGAGTCCTCGATCGGCCACATCCGGGACCTGCCTCAGAGTGCGTCCGACATCCCGGCTCGCGTGAAGGGCGAGAGCTGGGCCCGGCTCGGTGTCGACGTCGACAACGGCTTCGAGCCGGTCTACGTGGTGTCGTCGGACAAGAAGTCGCACATCACCAAGCTGAAGAAGCTGCTGAAGGACGCCTCCGAGCTCTATCTCGCGACAGATGAGGACCGCGAGGGTGAGGCGATCGCGTGGCACCTCCTCGACGAGCTGAAGCCCAAGGTCCCGGTCAGGCGGATGGTCTTCCACGAGATCACCCCGGAGGCGATCGCCGCTGCGGTGGAGAATCCGCGCGACCTCGACATGGACCTGGTCGAGGCGCAGGAGGCACGCCGGATCCTCGACCGGCTCTACGGTTACGAGGTCTCCCCGGTGCTCTGGAAGAAGGTCATGTCCGGTCTCTCGGCCGGTCGTGTCCAGTCCGTCGCCACCCGCCTGGTCGTGGCGCGGGAACGGGAACGGATGGCGTTCCGCGCCGCCTCCTACTGGGACCTGGAGGGCACTTTCGACGCGGGCTCGAAGCACGAGCAGGCCGGGGCGTCCCCGGGGGGTGTCCCCCCGGGGGGGCGGATGTTCCCCGCCAAGCTGCACTCTGTCGACGGCTCCCGGGTGGCCCGCGGCAGCGACTTCACCGCCCAGGGCGAGCTGAAGTCCGCGAACGTGGTGCATCTGGACCGGGCCCGCGCCGAGGCGCTGGCCGCCTCGCTGCACGAGTCCACCTTCGACATCCGGTCCGTCGAGTCCAAGCCGTACCGGCGCTCGCCGTACGCCCCGTTCCGGACCACGACCCTGCAGCAGGAGGCCTCCCGCAAGCTCGGGTACGGCGCCTCCCGGACCATGTCGATCGCGCAGCGGCTGTACGAGAACGGCTTCATCACCTACATGCGAACCGACTCGATCACGCTGTCGGGGTCGGCGATCGGCGCCGCCCGGGAGCAGGTCCGCGAGCTGTTCGGTTCGGAGTACCTGCCCGACAAGCCGCGCACCTACGTCTCGAAGGTCAAGAACGCGCAGGAGGCGCACGAGGCGATCCGTCCCGCGGGCGAGCACTTCCGGACACCGGCCCAGACCGGTCTGTCCGGCGACGAGTTCCGGCTCTACGAGCTGATCTGGATGCGCACCGTGGCCTCGCAGATGAAGGACGCCGAGGGCCGCAGCGTGACGATCCGGCTCGGTGGAGCGGCGGCATCCGGCGAGGACTGCGTGTTCTCCGCATCCGGCCGGGTGATCACCTTCCACGGGTTCCTCAAGGCGTACGTCGAGGGCTCCGACGACCCCGAAGGGGAGTCCGACGACCGTGAGACCCGGCTGCCCGCGGTGACCGAGGGCGACGTGGTCAGCGCCGCGTCGGTCAGGGCCTCCGGCCACGAGACGAAGCCGCCGGCGCGCTACACCGAGGCCACACTGATCCGTGAGCTCGAGGAGCGCGAGATCGGCCGCCCGTCGACGTACGCCTCGATCCTCGGCACGATCCTGAACCGCGGCTACGTCTACAAGAAGGGCACCGCGCTGGTCCCGGCGTGGCTCGCGTTCTCGGTGGTGAGACTGCTCGAGGAGCATTTCGCCCGGCTGGTGTCGTACGAGTTCACCGCCGGCATGGAGGACGTGCTCGACGAGATCGCCTCCGGCCGGAAGGACCTCAAGACCGAGCTGGCCGCGTTCTACTTCGGCAACGGCGACATCGAGGGCCTCAAGCAGCTGGTGACCGAGCTCGGTGACATCGACGCCCGTGAGCTCGCGACGTTCCCGATCGGTGACGGGATCGACCTTCGGGTGGGTCGCTACGGCCCGTACGTCGAGGATGAGGACGGCAAGCGCGGCAACGTGCCCGAGGACCTGCCGCCCGACGAGCTGGACCTGGAGAAGGCCAAGGAGCTGCTCGCGAACCCCGCCGGCGCGGAGACCGAGCTCGGCCCGGACCCCGAGACCGGCAACACGATCGTCGCGAAGAACGGCCGGTTCGGCCCGTACGTCACCGAGCAGCTGCCCGATGACGCGCCCAAGTCGAAGAAGCCGCGCACCTCGTCGCTGTTCAAGTCGATGTCGTTGGAGACCATCACACTCGAGGACGCGCTGAGGCTGCTGACCCTTCCGCGGGTGGTGGGCGTCGACCCGGAGTCGAGGGACGAGATCACCGCGCAGAGCGGCCGCTACGGCCCGTACCTGAAGAAGGGAACGGACTCCCGGTCGATCGACGACGAGGAGAAGCTGCTCACCATCACCCTCGACGAGGCGTTGGCAATCTACGCGCAGCCGAAGGCGCGGGGACGGGCGGCCGCCAACCCGGGCCGTGAGCTCGGGGACGACCCGTCGACCGGCAACAAGATCACCGTGAAGAGCGGCCGGTTCGGTCCCTATGTCACGGACGGTGAGTACAACGCGACCCTGCGCCAAGGGGACGACGAGACGTCGGTGTCGCTCGAACGGGCGTCCGAGCTGCTCGCCGAGAAGCGCGCGAAGGGCCCGGCACCGAAGAAGCGTGCCGCGAAGAAGACCGCCAAGAAGTCGACGGCGAAGAAGACCGCGAAGAAGGCGACCAAGAAGAGCCCCGCCAAGAAGTCCTAGTGTCCTCGATGGATCGGTCGGGTCGACGCGATGTCGTCGGCTGCGCCGCGACTAGGGTTGTGCCGTGAGCGAGCACGCATACCCCCAGGCGTCGGTCGATGACCTGCGGCACGCCCCGACGCACTCGCTGACCGCGGTGCTCCGGATCCGGGACTTCCGCAACCTGTGGATCGGTCTCGGGCTGTCCAGCCTCGGCGACTGGATCGGGCTGCTCGCGCTGACCGCGATGGCCAACGCGTTCGCCGGTGACTCGTACGCGATGAAGAACTTCGCGATCGCCGGGGTGCTGTTCCTCCGGGTGCTCCCGGCGCTGATCATGGGCCCGATAGCGGGCTACATCGCCGACCGGCTCGACCGCCGTACCACCCTCATCTGGGGCGACTACATCCGTGGCGTCCTGTTCATCACGATCCCGATCGTGGGAACCCTGTGGTGGGTGTTCGTGGTCACCGTGCTGATCGAGGCGGTCAGCCTGGTGTGGGGCCCGGCCAAGGACGCGACGATCCCGAACCTGGTCCCGCGGCACCGGCTCGAGGCCGCGAACCAGATCAGCCTCGCCACGACGTACGGCTCCGCGCTCCCGGCCGCCGCGATCTTCACGGCCCTCACCCTCGTCGACAAGCTCTACCGGCACCTGTTCGACTGGTTCCCCAACGGACCGATCGACCTGGCGATCTACGTGAACGGTGTCTCGTTCATCGTCTCCGGCCTGGTCATCACACGGCTCAAGGACATCCCACGTGGTCCCGCGACCGGCAGCGAGTACGACGGCAGCGCGCTCAGGGTCGTCGTCGACGGCTGGAAGTACGTCGGGCAGACCCCACTGGTGCGGGGCCTCGTGATCGGCATCATCGGCGCGTTCTCGGCCGGCGGGGTCGTGATCGGCCTGGCCCGCACGTTCGTGGCCGACCTCGGCGGCGGTGATCCCGGTTACGGCGTGCTGTTCGGGGCCGTGTTCCTCGGCCTCGGGCTGGGCATGTGGCGCGGGCCCCGACTGCTCCAGGGGTTGTCCCGGCGGCGGATCTTCGGGCTTTCGCTGACCGGTGCAGGTGCGCTGCTGTTCCCGCTCGCGCTCGTGCAGCAGCTCGAGATCGTCACCGGGATCACGCTGGTGCTCGGGTTCCTGTCAGGGGTCGCCTGGATCACCGGGAACACCCTGCTCGGGCTCGAGGTCCCCGACGAGGTGCGCGGCCGCACGTTCGCGTTCGTCGGCTCGATGATCCGCCTCTCCCTCGCGCTGGTGCTGGCGCTGGCCCCGCTGATGGCGGGTCTCATCGGCAAGCACTCGTTCGGTCCCGACGACGAGAACGGCGACCCGTTCCTTGTCTACAACGGGGCCGCCTTCACGTTCCTGGTCGCCGCGGCCCTGATGACGGCTGTCGGCGTGGCCTCCTATCGTCAGATGGACGACCGAAAAGGAATCCCGCTCGTGAACGACCTCCGCAACGCATTCACCGGCTCCCTCGGGGTGTACTCCGCGACGGGTGTGTTCATCGCCCTCGAGGGCGGCGAGGGCGCCGGGAAGTCCACCCAGGCCGAGCGGCTCGCCTCGTGGCTGCGGGAGCAGGGCTACGACGTGCTGCTGACCCACGAGCCGGGGGACACCGAGGTCGGGCAAGCTGCTCCGCAACATCGTCCTCGACCCGGCGACCGGCGTGCTCTCGGACCGGACCGAGGCGCTGCTGTACGCAGCAGACAAGGCCGAGCACGTCGACCGCGTCGTGGCGCCGGCGCTGACCCGCGGCGCGGTGGTGATCACCGACCGGTACGTCGACTCGACGCTGGCCTACCAGGGGGCCGGGCGAGCACTGTCCGACCGGGAGGTGGAGAAGGTCGCCCGGTGGGCCACCGCCGACCTACGGCCGCACCTCACGGTGTTGCTGGACCTCCCGCCGCAGACCGGGCTCACCCGGTTCGCGGAGCGCGACCGGATCGAGGCCGAGTCGGTCGACTTCCACGAGCGGGTCCGGCAGGCGTTCCTGCGGCTGGCCTCCGCGCAGCCCGAGAACTACCTGATCGTGGACGCGCGGCTGCCGATCGACGAGATCGCGGCGGCGGTCCGTCATCGCGTCACACCGCTGCTGGAACAGGCCATGAGGAAGCACGACGACCCCACCCCGACCCTGATCGAGGACCAGGTGAACGACTCATGAGCCTGCCCTCTGTGCCGGCTTCGTCTGCCGGCTCGGTCTGGTCACGCCTGGTCGGCCAGCGGCCCGTGGTCGAGACCCTGAGCCGTGCGGTGGGCGGCCGGGAGATGACCCACGCCTGGCTGTTCACCGGCCCGCCCGGCTCGGGACGTTCCAACGCGGCGATGGCGTTCGCGGCTGCCCTGCAGTGCGAGCGCGGGGGCTGCGGCGAGTGTCAGGCCTGCCACACCGCGCTGGCCGGGTCGCATGCGGACGTGAGCATCACCCGCACCGAGAAGCTCTCCATCGGCGTCGAGGACATGCGTGACCTGGTACGACGGGCGTCGCTGTCTCCTGCGGGCCACCGCTGGCAGATCATGATCGTCGAAGACGCGGACCGGCTCACCGAACAGGCCGCCAACGCCCTGCTGAAGTCGATCGAGGAGCCCACGGCCCGCACCGTGTGGTTGCTCTGCGCGCCGACCGTCGAGGACGTGCTGCCCACGATCCGGTCCCGCTGCCGCCTGGTGGTGCTGAGCACGCCGAGCGCAGACGACGTCACCGACTTCCTCGTCCAGCGCGACGGTGTCCCCGCGGGCATCGCCTCGTTCGCGGCCCGCGCCAGCCAGGGTCACATCGGCCGGGCCCGTGCCCTGGCCCGGGACGAGAAGACCCGGAACCGGCGCCGCGAGGTGGTCTCGATCCCCACCAAGCTGACGTCGCTGGGTGCGTGCATGAACGCGGCGGCCAACCTGCATGACGTCACCAAGGAGGAGGCGGCCGCGATCACCGCGGACCTCGACCTGGTGGAGAAGCAGTCCCTTGACCAGTCCTACGGTGTCGTCGAACGTGGCCGCCGCCCCAGGTCCTACGCCCCGGCGCTCAAGGAGCTCGAGAAGGGGCAGAAGCTGCGCGCGAAACGGCGGCACCTCGACGTGATCGACCGCGGCCTGATGGACCTGGTGTCGGTCTACCGCGACGCGGTGGCCCTGCAGACCGGTGCACCCGGCGGCCTGGTCAACGAGGAGATTCGCAACGACGTCGTCCAGCTCGCCCGGATGTCGACACCCGAACAGAACCTGCGCCGCATCGACGCCGTGTTCACCACCCGTGAGCAGCTGCTCGAGCACAACACCGCGCCGCTGCTGGCGCTGGAGGCGATGATGGTTGCGCTCCGCGTCAACTAGCCCACCCGTCACCGCGGACCTGCCTAGAGTGGGTCCGTGCCTTCCCCGAGCAACACCCGGTCTTCGCGGCCCGTGGCCTCCATCGCGCTGTCCGTCGTACTCGCTGTCCTGTTGGCCGGCTGCGGGCTGCTCGCCGACGACGGCACCGAGACGCTGCCCTCGCCCACGCTTTCGCCGAACCCGGTGGAGCCGCCGTCCGCGAGCGAGACGCCGCCCGGGGCCGACCTTGACCGGTACTACAACCAGGAGGCCTCCTGGGAGAGCTGCCGTGGCGACAAGCTCTGCACCACGATCGAGGTCCCGTTGGACTACGCGAAGCCGGGGGCTGACTCGATCGACCTGTCCCTGCTGAAGGTGCCTGCCGTGGGCAAGAGCCAGCGTGTCGGGTCGCTGCTGGTGAACCCGGGTGGGCCGGGGGGCTCCGGGATCGACTACGCGGCGCAGACCGCGATGTACTTCGGACCCGAGCTGCGGCAGGTCTTCGACATCATCGGCTTCGACCCGCGCGGGGTCGGGGAGAGCACACCGGTCCAGTGCCTGTCCGACGAAGAGCTCGACGAGTTCGTCGCCACCGACCCGGACCCTGACACCGCCGACGAGCTCGCGCAGGGTGACGCGATGCTCGCCGAGTTCGGCCAGGGCTGCGTCGAGGAGAGCGGCGACCTGGCCGAGCACGTCTCCACCGTGGAGGCGGCCAGGGACATCGACATCATCCGGGCCGTGGTCGGGGACCGGAAGCTGAGCTACTTCGGGGCCTCCTACGGCACGTTCCTGGGTGCCACCTACGCCGACCTGTTCCCCAAGCGTGTCGGCCGGATGGTTCTCGACGGTGCGATCGACCCGTCCCTGTCCACCGAGGAGACGAACCTGGTGCAGGCCAAGGGGTTCGAGACCGCCCTACGTGCCTATGTCGGCTACTGCGTCGACGGTGGCGACTGCTTCCTCGGCGGAACCGTCGATGCCGGCACCGAACGGATCCGCAGCTTCCTCGACGACGTCGAGGCCCGGCCCCTCCCCGGTTCCAGCGGGCGCGAACTCACGGTCGGCAACGCGGTGCTCGGCATCTGGGCGCCGCTGTACAACGAGGGCTACTGGCCGATCCTCGACGCTGCGCTCGAGTCGGCATTCGAGGACAACGGCGCCGCGCTGCTCGCCCTGTCCGACGCCTACACGAACCGCGGACCCGGCGGGTACGTCGACAACTCGCTGGAGGCGTTGTACGCCGTCAACTGTCTCGACCACGACGACGCGATCCCCGCTGACGAGGTGCCCGCCCGGATCGCTGAGTTCGAGGAGGTCTCACCGACCTTCGGCGCGATCTTCGCCTTCGGCCTGTCGAGCTGCTCGCAGTGGCCGGTCCGCACCGGACGGGTGCCGGCTCCGATCCACGCAGAGGGTGCGGCGCCGATCCTGGTGATCGGCACGAGCCGCGACCCGGCGACGCCGCTGGAGTGGGCCGAGGCGCTGGCAACCCAGTTGGAGTCGGGGATCCTGGTCAGCCGTGACGGTGACGGCCACACCGGCTACAACGCCGGGAACCAATGCGTGGACCGGACCGTGGATTCCTACCTCGTCTCGGGGACCGTGCCCAAGCAGAACGTGAGCTGCTGAGGAGCAGGCCGGCTGGTCTCCTCAGCTTCACCAAGGTCCCATGGTGGACCCGCACCTCCCACGACCTGCACGTCGTGGGGAGTGCGGGATCGTCGTGGGGAGCGGCAGACTGACTCGGTTTCGGAGATTCGCGGCTGTTTCCGTATACTCGTCCGGCGTGCCCGGTCGAGGTCAGGTACAGCGCCGCCTTAGCTCAGTCGGTAGAGCGTCTCACTCGTAATGAGAAGGTCGTCGGTTCGATTCCGACAGGCGGCTCCAGCAAAAGCCCAGGTCAGACACCGTTTCGAAACTGGCGGCCAGGGCTTTCCCAATGGCCGAAGACTGAAAATGAGCCACAGAATGAGCCACAGTTACTTCTGCGACGGCCGCAACGCCTCCTGCATCCGGTCGGCCGTCGCCTGGGTCAGCGAGGTGTCCACGTGCGTGTAGGTGTTCATCGTGATGCTGATCTGGGAGTGGCCGAGTGTCTCCATCACCACGCGGGCCGGCACGTCTTGAGCAAGGAGCAGGCTTGCCGCCGTGTGGCGCAGATCGTGAAGCCGAATCTTCCGGAGCCCCGTCTTAGTGATGAGTAGCTGGAACGACCGGTAGTCGTTCCGTGGGCTGATCGGAGTCCCGATCGCAGTCGTGAAGATGAAATCGGACTCGTGCCAGGCGTCGCCGAGCCTTATGCGCTGCTGCAGTTGTCGCTTGCGGTGAGCCCTCAGGGCGGCACTGACGGGCCGTGGCATCGGAATCGTCCGCTCGGAGGCCACAGTCTTCGTATCTACGAGTTCTAACGCTCCTCGTGGTTGCCGATGGAGGGCGCGACGGACATGCAGGAGGCCTGCATCGAAGTCGACGTCCTCCCACTGGAGGCCCAAGACTTCGCCCTGCCGCATCCCGAGGGAGATCCCAACCACCCAGCGCGCGTTGAGCCGATCCCTTTCCGCGGCGGCCAAGAACGCCCGTGCTTCTTCGACCGAGTAGGGGCTGATCTGGCTCTTGGTCATCGGTGGTGGGTCGACCATGGTCGCCGGGTTAGCGGTGATCAGTCCTCAGCGGACGGCAACCGTCAGCGCACGCCTGAGGATGGCGTGGATTCTTCGGATCGACGAGGGCGACAGCGAAGCGGAGAGATCTCTGTAGAAGGTGGAGATGTGTTGAGGCCGTAGCCGGTCGATCCGATGGCGCCCGAGACCAGGGACAATCTGGTGCTTGATGTGCGATTCGTAGCCAGCAAGCGTCGAGGGCCGAACACGGGTCGATGCCACCTCGGTCAGGTAGATGTCGAGCCAAGCGGCCAGGGATGGCGGTTTCTCCGGGGCCAGTAGGCCCTGCTCGGCCTTCCGCACGAGTTCACGTAGCTCGACGACCACCTCACGGCGCGTGGCGCGGGTTATTCTCCTGCGCACCCGTTTGCCCTTTATCCAGCCGAGATCGACGGCCCCTTGCCACCGGCCGTTCGCGAGCTTGTAGATGCTCCCTTCGCCGGCGAGCGCGCGGTTCTGCAGGTCGAGCGGCTGCACGCCGGCCTCCCGGCTCAGAGCTGGACCGGCAGCCGTTGGTCCGAGCCGGTACCGTCACCGAAGTCGCGTCCGCGCATGTGTATCTCCGAGGCCGTGACACGCGCCCGGTAGAGCACGAACGGCTCGTGCTGCAGGGTGTGCGGGGTGTAGGAGAGCTCGTCATCGACGTCGCGGAACGCCTTGGCGCAGGCGTCCGCGAGCTCGTCGTCGGGCACTCGGCCGGCGGTGGCCTCCAGGTAGACGGCCTGTCCGGTGTGCGGGTCGGCGCCTGAGTCAAAGACCACGATGCTCACCTCGGGTCGTTGCTGGAGGTTCCGCGAGTGGTGGGCGTCGGGCGACGACAGCCAGTATGCGTCCCGATGGTCGACCAGCGAGAACCGCACCGGCGACACCCGTGGCCGACCGGACGGGTCGACGGTTCCGAGGACCATGAACCTATTGCGGGCGAGCGTCGTGCGCGCGAGCTCTGCGAGATCAGCCACTGCGCCAGTCTGGCTCATAGGGCCGGGGGCTGCTTGTCCAAGATTCGCCTCCACCGGCCAGTGAGCGCCGCCGGCGCGTCATCATCCGCCAGAGCACTCATCGACGCGCTGAATGCGATGCCCCGTCACATGACCGGCTCGTCATTCAATGACGTTCAGATGCAGGTGTCCGCTCGCGGCGGTGTGACGCACCTTCGTGCATCGCATCATTGACGTGCGTCCCAAACGCTCGGGGAGATCCGAGAGGTCGCGGCGATGAGTCGCCTCATGGGTTGACTCGGAACGCGGATGTGTTGACGTACCGAAGGCCGTCCCTGTCAGGCTTCCCCGCCTTGGTCGGGGTCGTCGTATTCATCGTGACGTTCGTCCTCACGCTCCCGGTCCTCGCGCGCGATCTCTCGGGCGCGCTGTGCGATCACCTCGGCGTCCTCGATGTCGTGCAACTCCTCGGTTTGCCGAGAATCACAAGGCCGGCGACGACGAGGAGCGCACGCTTGCTGAAGAGCCCATGCCGGGATGGGCACGGATGAGACTTCGTCCAGGTGCGACATGTCCACATCTGATGCCTCGTCGGTGGGGATCTCGACGTTACGCTCCGCTCGTCCGGCGTGCGTGGTGTGTGCGAGGGTGGGCCGCCCTTGGGCGGACTACCGTTCCAGCATGGCAACTATCGTGCTCCGCGTTCGGCTCCTCGGGGGCGAGCACACGGACCTGACCTACGAGGATCCCGACCAGGTCGATGAGGATGAGATGGTCGAGCAGGTCATCGAGGTGCTGAGCGAGGAGTCCGGGGTCCTACGCTGCCGCCACGGCGACCGGTTGGTCGTGCTCTACTCGCGCGGCGTGGCAAGCATCGAGGTAGCACCGCGAGGAGCGATTCTGTGAGCCTGCCCGCGCCGGACTGCTCGAGGTGCGACGACCCGACGGGCAGCTTGGCACGATCCGGCAGCCGGCAGTCGCTCTTCCCGGCGTAGCCATCGAGCCCGCGGCGGGCCAGTCATGCGCCATTTGGCGAGCTGACGCGGCTACTAGCCGATGTGCCCCTTCCGGGGCGCCCGTTCCGGGGCGAAAATGTCCTTGTGCCGTCCGGTGACGCCGGGTCTCTATGCTCCGTCGAGGGCGTCTACTAGCCGGGCGCGGGGATCACGCTGTGGGCCCTTCATTGTTGCCGCCGTGATGGTCGAGCACGAAGACTAGATTCTGTTCCTTGCCCTGATGGTCCCCCCGGACGTCACGTGGTTGCTGTTCAGGAACGCGTGCTGGAGGGAGCTGAGAACGATGCTCAGTGAATCGGTGGACGAGGACCAGATCATCGCCCGGGTGGCTGCGGTGGACGTCGGCAAGGCCGAGCTGGTCTGCTGCGTGCGCGTCCCAGGAGCGGGTGGCGCGAAGTGGCGGCTGCAGGAGGTCTCGACGCATTCGACGATGACCCGGTCGTTGGCTGACCTGGCCAATCACCTGGTCGACTTGCGCCTCGAGCGGGTCATGATGGAGGCGACCTCGGACTACTGGAAACCGGTGTTCTACCTGCTGGAGGCCCATGGTCTGGAGCCGTGGCTGGTCAACGCCCGCGACGTCAAGCATTTGCCAGGTCGACCCAAGACCGATGTGCTCGATGCGGTGTGGTTGTGCAAGGTAGCGTAGCGGCAGATGCTGCGGCCCAGCTTCGTGCCGCCGCGACCGATCCGCCAGCTGCGGGACTTTACCCGCTACCGGATCGATCTGGTCGGGGCACGGACCGCGGAGAAGAACCGGGTCGAGAAGCTGCTGGAGGACGCCTGCATCAAGCTGTCGGTGATCGCCTCGGTCATCTTCGGTGTCTCCGGCCGGGCGATGATGGCGGCCATGATCGCCGGGGAACGCGACCCGAAGGTGCTCGCGGAAATGGCGCGGACCCGGATGCGCGTCAAGATCCCACAGCTGCGGGAGGCGTTCACCGGCCACTTCGATGACCATCACCGGTTCCTGCTGGCCCAGATGCTGGCACGTATCGACGGGATCGACGCCGACATCGCGGTGCTCGACGCCCAGATCGAGACGCTGCTGGCCCCTTTCGCCCAGGCGGTGGAGCGGCTCGATGAGATCCCCGGGATCGGGCCGGTCGCGGCCGCGGTGATCATCGCGGAGATCGGTCTCGACATGACCCGGTTTCCCACCGCCGGACACCTGTGCTCGTGGGCGAAGTTCTCCCCGGGCATCAAGTCCTCGGCCGGCAAGAACAAGGGCAACGGGTCGACCGGGCACGGCAACCGGTATCTCGCACGGGTCCTGGGCGAGGCCGCGGTCATGGCTGGACGCAGCGACACGTTCCTTGGCGAGCGTTACCGCACGGATCGCGCGACGCCGTGGAAAGAAGAAGGCGATCGTCGCGGTCGGCCGCTCCATGCTGGTCGTCATCTGGCACCTGCTCGCCGACCCCGAGACTCGCTTCAACGACCTCGGCGCCGACCACTTCGCCCGGACACGTCAACACCGAGACCAAGAAGCGCAACCACATCCGCCAGCTCGAGGCCCTCGGCTACCGGTCACCCTCGAACCCGCAGCCTGAACTGTCCGCAACAAACTGTTCCCGGCTCCGCCGGGAGCTGTCGCCTGCCCACTCACCTTCATTTTCGGACTAGACGACTTTCGGTAGGGCCGGTGTCGGGCCAGACTCGGTCCAGGTGTCTGGCGGGACGCTCTCTACGCGGCTGCCCACCACTGTTTCTGGGTGTGGCTCTCTACCGGTCTGCGGCCCGTTGGGCACCGTGACGGGGCGTGGCTCCAGAGGGGCCTGCCCAGCTCGTAGTAGCAATGCCCGCCCCGCCGACCTATTGGTTCACGGCAGAGCGGGAGAACATCATGAAGCAGGTCTTCGTCGGGGTCGATCCCCACAAGCTGTCGGCCACGATCGAGGTCGTCGACGCACACGAGGCGGTGTTGGCAACGGGTCGATTTGGCACCGACAAGGCCGGGTACGCCGCGATGCGCAAGACGGTGTCGGGGTGGCCGCAGCGGGTCTGGGCGGTCGAGGGCAGCAACGGCGCCGGCCGGCCGTTGGCGCAGCGGCTCTTGGCCGACGGCGAACGGGTGGTCGACGTGCCGGCCAAACTGTCGGCCCGGGCGCGGTTGTTCGACACCGGACACAACCGCAAGACCGACGCGCATGATGCGCACGCGGTCGCGGTGGTCGCGGTCCGAACCCAAGGGCTGCGGGTGCTGTCCTACGACGAGGAGCTGGAGGCGCTGCGGATGCTCGCCGACCGCCGCGAGGAGCTCACTCGAGCCAGGGTCCAGACCGTGAACCGGCTGCAGCGGCTGCTGTCCGAACTGACCCCCGGGAAGGCCAAGAAGGACATCACCGCCGTGCAGGCCAAGGCGATCCTCGCCTCAGTGCGTCCCCGTGACCTGGCCGGGAAGACCCGTCGCCGGCTCGCCGCCGAGCAGCTCGCCGAGCTCGTCGTGATCGAGAAGAAGATCAAGGCCTCCACCAAGGAACTGAGGGCGATGGTGCTGGCCCGCGGCACCACCCTGAAGGAGATCCACGGCGTCGGGCCGGTGGTCGCGGCCCGGATCCTGGCCGATGTCGGCGACGTCGCCCGGTTCGCCTCCTGGACCGGCACCGCACCCCTGGACGCCTCGTCGGGTGAGCAGAACCGGCACCGGCTGTCGCGGGCCGGGAACCGGCGGATGAACCACATGATCCACATCGCCGCGGTCACCCAGATCCGCCTCGCCACCGACGGCCGGGCCTACTACCGACGCAAGCGCACCGCCGGCAAGAAGCACATGGAAGCGATGCGCTGCCTGAAACGGCGGATCTCCGACGCGGTCTACCGCCAACTCGTTGCCGACGCGCAGCGGCTGGCGGGCACGGGCCCGGGAGGGCACTGCGGGGCGACTCAAGAATCCAGCGCGGTCGACCTACCCCGCACATCGACACTTCGGATCAGCCACTTCCCGGACCCGCACCCACAACGCTACCCGGCACTCAGACTCATGCGAACCCCCACGCAGGCTCGGCTCCCCAGCCACCGCGCCGACGCGCCCGAGCCGTCAAGGTGGAGCGCCCCACCGAACGAATGATCTTGACGGCGACAAGCGCCGGCGCACACTCCAATGAGCCGAACCTGCTCCCTTGACAACAGAGGGGAGCCGGTAAGACGCACCTGCCGAACCGCGCTGGGTGCCGCTATTTTCAGATACCGATCGCCCGGTTGACCCAGGTGGAGGTGACTCGCATGCCCACCTTCTGGTAGAGGCCGAGTGCGCCGGTGCGGGAATCGGTGGATAGCTCGAAGCGGGTGGCGCCGTGCTGCTTGGCTTCGGTGAAAGTGTCCACGAGGAGCGCCTGCGCTAGCCCGCGGCCGCGCTGGTCGGCTCGGGTGGCGAGCCGTGCGATGTAACCCTGGTCGTCGTGTAGTTGCAGCAGCGCCATCGCCACCAGCTCACCGGCTGTATCGGTGACGACCCGCAGGTGCCAGGGCTGGAAGCCGGGACGCTGCACGACTTGGGACTGCCAGATCTCGAACGTGTCTCGCTCTCGCTTCGACCACTCGAGGAAAGCGTTCTCGTTGACGGTGAAGGCGGCCCGCCAGTCGGCCTCGGTCGCGGCCCGGACGGCGAACCCCGCAGGCAGCGGGCGATCCGGGATCGTCGCCCCCTCGGGCAGCTGCAGCACCCAGCTGGTCCACCGCACGCGGTAGTCCAGCGACTCGAGCAGCCGGTCGCCCGGTGAGCCCTGGGGGACAGGCATGCCGATGATCGTGCAGCCCTTCTCTCTGGCCTTCTGTTGCATCCAGCCGGCGAGCCAGGTGCCGATGCCTCGGCCGCGGTAGTGGGGGTGGACGGCGGCGTCTCCGCGATCGCCGTGCCCCACTTCGGCGTAGGCCACCAGTTGGTCGTCGTCACACACGCCGACGGTGCTAGCCGACAAGTCGTACCCCGGCCGCTGCCAGTCGGCGACGATGTCCGCCTCCTCGATGACCACCTCTCCGACGTCGGCCAGCTCCTGCGCCGCCATGACGGCCGTGACGGCGGGGGCATCCGCAGGGATGAGCGGGCGGGCCGTGAGGCCGGCGGGCAGATCGAGTGCGACAGTCATACGGCACATTGCAGCAGAGACGACATCCACGCGCCGCTCATTTACTCCTGGACTTCCCTGTATCTGGGAAGGTGCCAGGTCTGTTCGTGGCATCGGACCCGGTAGCGCCGAGCACCGGGGGGTGGAGCACGCTGGTGTCCAGCATCCACGTGCGTGAGAACGAGGGAGAAGACGTATGACGGGTTCGGAGAAGTTGCGCGTCGCGGTCGTCGGAGGAGGCGTTCTCGGCTTGTCGACCGCGGTGGCCCTTGCGGGGCATGGGGCGAACGTCACGCTGGTGACCGAGGGGGCGATGGCAAGCGGCGCCTCCGGCCGCTCGCTCGCTTGGCTCAACTCCTTCGGCATCCGGTCGACGGCGTACCACCAGCTCCGCATGCTGGGGCTCGACAGGTACGGCACCCTCGCGATGCGGGCAGACGGGGCCGAACGCAATCTCCGCTTCGATGGCGGCCTGACCTGGGTCGCCGACCAGAGGCTCGACGAACGCCGCCAAGCCTATGACCACATGCGGGACATCGGCTACGCCGCCGAATGGGTCACGCCGAAGGAAGCGGTGGAGCTCACGCCGGGGATCGACCCGGCGGCCATCCCGGCGGAGGGGGCGGTCTTCAACCCGCAGGAGGGCTGGGTCGACCTGCCGTGGCTGATTCAGCACCTGGCTGGTGCGCTCCTCCGGCTCGGTGGAGTGATCCGGGCGGACGCCGGCCCCTCGGAGGTCATGGTCACCGGCGACCGGGTCACCTCCGTGCGCAGCGCGGACGGCACCCTGACACCGGTCGATGCAGCGGTGCTGGCAACCGGCGCCGACGTACCGCACGCGGTCGCGCAGCTGGGTGTGACAATCCCGGACTCCACACCGATCGCTCTCCTGGTGCGCACACCACCCATCGGGACGTCGCTCCGCGCGGTGCTCAACACTCCCCGCGTGGCGATGCGCCCCACTCCGGACGGAGCGCTCGTCATGGATTCCGGGTGGTCCGAGCGGGAGGTCGGGGTTCGTCCGGACGGGACCTGGTTCGCTCGCGACGAGACGATCGAGGGACTGCTGCAGGCGGCGTCCGACATCCTCGAGGGGCACCCCACCTTGACCTGCCAGTCGGTGAGCATGGGCCCGAAGCCGATCCCCGGTGACGGGGAGCCGGTCCTCGGGCCGCTGGAGGAGGTCGAGGGCTACTACGTCGCTTTCACCCATAGCGGCGCCACACTCGGGCTGATCGCGGGGGAGCTCCTCGCTGATGAGGTCGTCAACCAGCGGGTGCACCCGCTGCTGAGCTCCTTCCTCGCGAGCCGTTTCGCATGACCGCCGCCCACGCGACTCGGGCGGGTGGCGGTTCACCCGAACCGGCCGGGACCCCGGTCCGCACCGCGGTGATCGGCTTCGGGAGCTCCGGACGCACGTTCCACGCACCCTTCCTCGAGGCGAGCCCGGACTTCTCCCTCGATGTGCTGGTCACCGGTGATCCGGGGCGCCAGCAGTCCGCGCACGAGCTCTACCCGCGCGCCAAGGTGGTACCGGATGTCGAGGCACTGTTCGGCGAGGCCGACACCATCGATCTCGTCGTCATCGGCTCACCGCCGGCGACCCACGTTCCGTTGGCCCACCGCGCCCTGCAACGGGGGCTGGCGGTGGTGGTGGACAAACCTTTCTGTGTGCGCGCCGATGAGGGCCACCAGCTCGTCGAGGAGGCTGCCCGGTCCGGTGTGCCGCTGACGGCCTACCAGAACCGGCGCTGGGACGGGGACTTCCTTACGCTGCAGGCGCTGGTCGACACCGGGACGCTCGGGACGGTGCGCCGGTTCGAGTCGCGGTTCGAGTGGTGGAAGCCCGACGAGCCCAAGGTCTGGAAGCGGGAGTCCCTGCCGAGCGACGGTGGAGGGGTCCTCTTCGATCTGGGCACCCACCTCATCGACCAGGCGATCCAGCTCTTCGGGCCGGTACGCCACGCGCACGCGGAGCTGGCCGCGCACCGGACCCCCGGTGTCGACGACGACTCCTTCGTCTCCTTGCTGCACGCCTCCGGCGTCCGCTCGCAGCTTTGGATGAACGGCCTGGCCGGGCAGGCGGGGCCTCGGTACCGCGTGCTGGGCTCGACCTCGGCGTACCAGAAGTGGGGCCTCGACACCCAGGAGGCGGCGCTCAAGGCGGGCGCCCGTCTGGCCGCCGTTGATTACGGTGTCGAACCCGAGGCTGCGTGGGGGTTGCTCGGGGTGGGCGGGGAGCTCGAACGCGTGCGACCGCAGCGCGGTGCGTACGACCGTTTCTACTCCCTCCTCGCGGACGCCTTGCGGACCGGTGCCCCGCTTCCGGTCGACCCGCTCGAGTCGGTCGAGGTCATCGCCCTCATCGAGCAGCTGCACCGGGAAACGGGAGTCCGCGACGCGCTGACGCACGGTTGACACGAATCGCCGTCCTCGTGCATCCTGACGTTGTCAGACAACCCTGAGTAGATGTAGGACAACATGGCAGAGACTCTCCCGGTGCAGGTGCGGGACCGGCTGCTGCAGGCGATCCACGAGCGCAAGCTTCGGCCGGGGGACCAGATCCCCACCGAGGCGGAGGTCACCCAGCTCTTCGGCGTCTCCCGCAGCACCGTGCGCGAGGCGCTTCAGCTGCTCGAGCGCGACGGGGTGATCCGGACCGAGCACGGCAGGGGACGCTTCCTCGCCGCGGCGGGGGCACTGCGGGTCGAGCGGCCGATCGACCGGTTCGAGAGTGTCACCGAGATGTTGACCGGCCTCGGCTACCGAGTCACGACTGCGGTGCTCTCAATCGACGAGGACGGCGCCACACAGGCCGAGGCCCAGGCACTGGGTCTTGAGGTCGGCGAGCTCGTGCTGCGGCTCGCTCGGCTCCGGTACGGCGACGACCGCCCACTTCTCTACACCGTCGACACGGTGCCCCGCGACTGCCTTCCCGGCTCGGTCGCCCACCGCGACTGGTCCCGGTCGCTGACCGAGGCGCTCGCGATGCACGGTCACGCCGTCGACAGCTCCGTGGCCCGCATCCGTGCGGTCGAGCTGCCGCCGCAGGTCGCGGAGCGTCACGCACTGGCTGGGCTCGGCCCCTGGCTGCTGGTCGAGGAGACCTGCGTCTCCCGTACCGGTCGCACGGTGCTTCTGGCCCAGGACTACCACCGCGGCGACGACATCGCTTTCCACGTCGTACGCCGCCGACCCTGAACCCACGAGAAAGAAGAGAGACATGCTCAACTTCGACACCGACCGCTTCCTGCGCATCCAGACCGGCGCGGTTGCGCAGGTCGACCCGATCGTCGCGACCGTCCAGAAGCTGCTGGACGGCGGCGCTCGCAACGTGTTCTTCCTGGGCACCGGCGGCGCCGGCATCCTCATGGGGCCGGCACACCGGCTCCTGCAGAGCCGGTCGACCTTCCCGTCGTACCTCGAGAACCCCGCCGAGCTCCTGACCAATGGTTCCGTCGCCCTAGGCCCGGGCTCCATCGTCGTCATCCCGTCGCTGTCCGGGACGACCCGGGAGAGCGTGGCGGCTCTCGAGCGCGCGCAGCAGGTGGGGGCGACCGTGCTGGTCCTCACCGGTCACGCGGATACCCCGCTGTCCGACGGCGCGGACCACAGCTTCGTCAACTTCGCCGAGGACGACACGTCCTGCGAGATGTTCTTCGTGCAGTCGCTGGCGGTCGCCCTGACGATCCTCGACCACCGCGGCGAGCTTGACGACTGGCCCGCGATCCGCGGTGACCTCGACCGGTTGCCGAGCCTGCTCGTCGAGGTCAAGGAGGCGTTCGAGGACCGTGCCGTCGCGGTCGCGGAGGCGCTGGCGTCCGCCGACTATCACATCGTCACCGGCGCAGGCTCCTCGTGGTGGGAGGCCTTCTACTACGGCATGTGCATCCTCGAGGAGATGCAGTGGATCCGGACGCGTCCGGTACACGCCAGCGACTTCTTCCACGGCACGCTCGAGCTCGTCGAGCCGGGTGTCAGCGTCGTCGTCCTCAAGGGCGAGGACGGCGGGCGCGCCCTGTGCGAGCGGGTCGAGGCCTTCGCGCAGCGATACACCGACCGGCTCACCGTCCTGGACACCGCGGAGCTGGAGCTCCCCGGCATCTCCCCGAGCACCCGCAAGCTCCTCTCGCCGGTGTTGCTGGCGACGGTCCTGGAGCGGGTCAGCGCGCACCTCGAGGTGATGCGGGACCATCCCCTCACGACGCGCCGCTATTACAAGCGCGTCGAGTACTGAGGACCCGGCCAGCGGGCCGCTCGCCTAGCGGCGCGGCTGCCCGACGGAGGCCCGCTCGACCAGAGAGGTCGGCAGCCACCGGTGCTCGGGCGGCCCGTCGTGGCCGTGGAGGCGTCGCAGCAGCAGCTCGCAGGCCGTGCGGCCGATGTCCTGGACCGGTTGGGAGAGGACGGTGAGCGGAGGGGACACCGCCTCCGTCCAGTCCGCGTCGTCGAAGCCGATGACCGAGACGTCGTCCGGCCACCGCAGTCGGAGCTCGTCCAGCGCCGCGAGTACCCCCAGAGCCAGCATGCTGTCGAGGGCAACGATCGCGGTAGGCGGACTGGGCAGGTCGAACAGCCGGCGTGTGGCACGGGACGCGTCCTCCGGGCGCAGACCCTCAGCCGCGAGCAGGGCAGGCTCGAGCGGCAGCCCGGCCTCGAGGAGCGCGTCACGGTAGCCCGCCACTCGCAGCCCGGTGGTCCCGCCGAACGCGGTCTCGACCCCCTCGTCGACCACCCGGGCCAGTCCTGGGTGGCTCTGGGCCGGGTCGCCGGTCACGAGGCCGATGCGGGCGTGTCCCTCTCGTACGAGCCGCCGGGTCGCCGACCGGGCGGCGTCCCGGTTGTCGATGCCGACGCTGTCGCCCGGGATCCCCAGCACCAGGCGATCCAGGAGGACGACCGGGATCCCGCCCGCGAGCGCCCGCTGCAGGTGGCCTGGCTCGGCCCCTTCCGCGGGAGAGACCAGCAACCCGTCGACGCGGCGCTCGAGCAGCGTCCTCACAGCGTCGCGCTCGATGCCGGGGTCCTCGTCGGTGTTGACGATGACGACCTCATAGCCGTCCTCGCCCGCGACGTCTGAGATCCCTCGAAGCGCGCTGCTGAAGAACGGGTTCTCAATGTCGGAAACCACCACGCCGAGTGTCCGGGTCGAGCCGGTCACCATGCTCCGCGCGAGGCGGTTCGGTCGGTATCCCAGCCGCTGGGCGGTCGCGCGGACACGGTCTTTCGTCGAGGCGCTGACGGAGCCGTAGTCGCCGAGCGCGCGGGCGGCCGTCGCCACGGAGACGCCGGCTGCCGAAGCCACCTCGCCGAGGGTCGCCGCTGACCGAGGGCGGCCGTTACCGTCGCCGTTGGCTGCGCCGCGACGAGTGGTCACCGTAGTCTTCCGCAAGGCCGGGAGGCGCGCGGGCGCCGAGGCGGTCGCGCCACGGAGTCCCGCGGACTCCAGGTGGCGGGCAACGTGACGGTGCGGGCGCGTCCCTCCTCCCCGCCGAGCCGGGCGAGCAGTCGGCGTGCGGCGGTGGCTCCGAGGTCGTACGCGGGCTGCGCCATCACGCTCAGCCGGGGGCGCACGACCGATGCCCACGGCGGGTCGTCGAAGGAGACCAGCGAAACGTCGTCGGGACAGCGGAGCCCGAGATCACGTAGGGCGAGGAGGACACCCAGCGCCAGCACGCTGTCCGTGGCGAAAACTGCGGAGGGTCGGCTCCGTGGAGCCAGGAGGTCCCTGGCCCGCTGGCGGGCCGAGGCGACGTGGAAGTCCCCGCCTCGCACGAGGTCCGGTTCGGCGCGGAGTCCTCCTTCGCTGAGGGCTTGTTCGTAGCCTCGGAGCCGGTCGGTGGTGGTGGAGATGGCGGCGCGTGCCGGGTCGACCGCGTCGTCGGACTCATCACGGACTGTGTCGCCGGTGACGACGCCGATCCGCGCATGGCCGCAGTCGACCAGATGCCCGACGGCGACTCGGGCGGCGGCCGCGCCGTCCACCAGGACCGTGTCCAGGCCGGACCTGTGGACCTTCCGGTCGACCAGGACCACCGGCGAACCCGCATCACGGGCCTCACGGAGGTGGCGCCCGTCGTGGGTCGAGGCGGGAGCCACGAGCAGCCCGTCGACCTGACGCTCGAGGAGTAGCCGCACTGCGGAGCGTTCGCGGGTCGCATGCTCGTCGGTGTTGATCAGCAGCACGTCGTAGCCCGAGGCCCGAGCCACGTCGGTGCAGCCGCGGACCAGACGGCTGAAGAACGCGTTCTCGATGTCACCCACGACGACCCCCAGCGTCGTGGTGCGCCCGGTGATCATCGAGCGCGCCACCGCGTTGGCGCGGTAGCCGAGCTCCTCGGCGGCCGCCTGTACCCGGGCAGCCGTGCCGGCGTTGACGGGGCCGTAGCCTCCCAGCGCGCGCGCTGCCGTCGCCCGAGAGATCCCGGCACGCAGAGCCACGTCGTGGATCGTGGCTGCTCGGGGGGAGGGTCGTGACGGCACGATCAAAAATGTAGCCGATGGGTCTTGACGTGCCGGAACCGGGGTGAGAACGTTCTCAGTGTCAAGAATGAGATCGTTCTCACAAGAGAGGCAACACACACTCATGCCTAACCCGCTCCCTCTCCGTCCGATCGACCAGGACCTCGAGCAGAAGCTGCAGGAGACCGTCGACCAGCGGCCCGCGATCGACGCCGTGATCAAGGACGTCGTGGCGAAGGGCCTCGACAACGTGTGGTTCGTCGGCGCCGGCGGCTCGCTCATCTCCAGCTACCCGGCCCACTACCTCCTCCAGCGCAAGGCGAACTTCCCGACCTTCCAGCTGCAGAGCGACGAGCTGAACTGCAGCGTCCCAGCGCTCTTGGGCTCCCGCTCCCTCGTCGTGCTGGCCTCCTACACCGGCACCACCAAGGAGACCGTCGCCGCAGCGAAGACCGCCAAGGCCGCCGGCGCCACGGTGATCGCCGTCGCGCGCCAGGGCAGCCCGCTGGCCGAGGCCGTCGACGTGGCCTTCAAGGGTCGTAGTGACGTCTTCGAGGTCCTCGTCGCCTACTCCCTGCTCCAGGCGACCGGTGCTGACATCGACACCGTGGCCGTCGACGCTGGGCTCTCCGCCCTGCCGAAGGCGTCGCTGAGCGCCGTGGAGGAGTCCGAGGAGAAGCTTCGCGGCATCGCAGCTGCGCTGAAGGACGAACCGATCATCGTCAGCCTCGGCTCCGGCCCCAACTACGGCTGGGCCTACGGCATGGCGATGTGCTACCTGCAGGAGATGCAGTGGAAGCAGGCCGTGAGCTTCAACGCCGGCGAGTTCTTCCAAGGCGCGTTCGAGATGGTGACCGAGGACACGGCTGTCCTGCTGTGGATGGGCGACGACGCGAGCCGGCCGATGGGTGAGCGCGCCAAGGCGTTCATCGAGACCTACACCCACAAGGCCCACGTCATCGACGTCCAAGACCTGACGTTGCCGGGCGTGCCGGCCGAGGTCCGCGGCGACGTGTCGTCCCTGGTCCTCTACGACCTCGCCGGTCGGCTGGCCCAGCACTTCGAGGCGGCGCGTGGCCACCACCTCGACCAGCGCCGATACATGTTCCGCGTCCAGTACTGACCATCGACCGCACACTCAAGAGGTTCCTCGTCCCATGAGCTTGCACGTACTCGCCGTCGGCGACAACGTCGTCGACTGCTACCCCGACCTCGGGGTGATGTTCCCCGGCGGCAACACCGTGAACGTTGCGGTTCACGCCCGGCGCGCCGGGGTCGCCTCGGCGTACCTCGGCGCGGTCGGCACCGATGCCGCAGGTGAGCTGGTGCGGGCAAGCCTCGCCGAAGAGGGCGTGGACACGTCGCTCACCCGCACCGTCGAGGGCCCCAACGCCTACGCGACCGTCCGTGTCGTCGAGGGCAATCGAGTCTTCGAGGTCAGTGACGCCGGGGTCTCCCAGTTCCGGGTGACCGACGCCGATCTGGAGCGGGTGGCCGCGGCCGACGTCGTGCACACCGGGGAGTGCTCGATGATCGAGGCGGACCTTCCGCGACTGGCGGAGGCAGCACAGCTGCTGTCGTTCGACTTCTCTGAGCGGCCCTGGGAGTACGTCGAGGAGCACGCGCCGCTGGTCTCGGTGGCGGTGCTCTCGGCGACCTCGGTCGACGACGACCCCGTCGTCCTTGCCCGCCGAGTCGCCGCTCTCGGGCCCCGCATGGTCGCCGTGACCCAAGGCCCCGGTGGCGCCACGCTGCTCGCCGACGGCCGGGTATACCGGGCTCCGGCCGGCTCGGGGCCGATCGTCGACACCCTGGGAGCGGGCGATGCCTTCATCGCGCGGCTCCTGGTCGGATTGGCGGGGGGCGAGGAGCTGGAGTCGCTGCTGCCCGCCGCTACCTCGTACGCCACCGCATCGTGCGCTGAGCACGGTGCGTTCGGGCACGGGGCGCAGCTGCCGCCGGTATACCTGTCGACCTCGGGCCTGGCGGTGAGGCCGTGACCGGTCGCCGCCCGGCCGCCGACCCTCTGACCGCGCTCATCGTTCCATCGAACCTCCACTTGAATTCGAGGCATACCATGAAAAACCGTTTGATCCGCCGCACCTCATCCACCGCCGTCGTCGCTGGCCTGCTCGCCGTTGCTGCCTGTGGCGGAGGCGGCAGCGAGTCCTCCGGAGGGTCCGCCGACCTGTCGGTCCCGGACCAGAAGGAGGGCACGCTGACGATGGTGACGAAGTTCGCCGATCCGCAGTACGCGCCGTACTTCGAGAAGGTCGTCGCCGACTACGAGGCCGCCAACCCCGACGTCGACATCAAGCTCGAGCAGGTGGGTGACCAGCCGTACAAGGACAAGATCCGCGTGCTCTCGGCCGCCAACGACCTCCCCGACATCTATTTCTCGTGGGCCGGTGACTTCGCCAACAAGTTCATCCGCGCCGGGCTCGCCGCCGACCTGACGAGCGTCATCGGTCCAGACACCGAGGTCGGCTCCACGCTGGCCCCCGCAGCGCTCGAGACCTTCAAGTACGAGGGCAAGAACTTCGGCCTGCCGATCAACCTCAACGGCAAGTTCCTCGCCTACAGCGGCGCCGCGTTCGACGAGGCCGGCATCACCGAGGAGCCGGCCACCCTTGAGGACCTGCTCGCCGACTGCGACAAGCTCTCGTCCGCGGGCTACACCCCGATCGCGTTCGGCAACCAGTTCGGCTGGCCGGCGATCCACTACATCACCCAGCTCAACGCGTACAACGTCCCGGCGGACACCCTGGACGCGGACTACGACCCTGCCGGCGGGGAGTTCACCGACCCGGGCTATGTCACCGCGCTCGAGCAGTTCGAGCAGATCCTGGACCGCTGCGCCAACCCGGACGCCAACGGCCTGGCCCACGAGGCCGCGCAGGCCAACTTCATCGGCGGTAAGGCTGCGATGCAGTACATCGAGTCGCTGGAGTTCCAGGTGCTGACCGCCGCGGGCGGTGCTCCCGAGGCCATGGCCAGTGACTGGAACTTCTTCCGGCTCCCGCCCGCCGCGGACGCGGCCGGCGACACCGAGGCGCTGACGGGCGCACCGGACGGGTTCCTCATCAACGCCCGCAGCGAGAACGCCGGGCTCGCTGCCGACTTCCTCACCTTCTTCGCCCAGCAGGACAACGCCAAGCAGATGGTCCAGGACCTCGGATGGCTGAGCCCGGTCGAGGGGTCGGCGGACGTCGAGGGGACCTACCCGCAGCTCGGCAAGACACTCGAGGACATCGGCCAGGCCAGCCGCTTCGCGATCTGGCTCGACACCGTCGCCAACGCCGACGTCGCTAGCGCCTACCTCTCCAGCGTCGAGGGCCTGGTCAACGGCAACCTCACTCCCGAGCAGGTCATGGAGAGCGTCCGCGAGGCCGCCTCCACCGCCCGCGAGAAGAGCTGATCGCTCTCGCCCGGTGCCACTGACGACAAGTGGCGCCGGGCGGGACCGCCCGCCACCAGTCCTGCTGATCCTCTAGACCCCTGACTTACGGAGAATCGAGATGACCCGCTCCCTGCGACGTTGGGGCACCTGGGCTTGGGTCGCGCCTGGGCTGGCACTGCTCCTGGTGTTCGTCTACTACCCGGTCGTCGAGAACTTCCGGCTGAGCCTCTTCAGTTGGTCCACCTTCTCACCGACACCGGTCTTCATCGGCCTCGACAACTACCGAACCGCGATCGAGGACGCCGTCTTCTGGCGGGCGCTGCTCAACAACATCTACTACGCCGTGGCCTCGCTGGTCTTCCAGGTCTTCTTCGCGCTGGTCCTGGCCGCGATCCTCGAGGAGGCGGTCGGCCAGAGGCTGCGCGGATTCCTACGGACCGTCTACTTCATACCGGCAGCGATCTCGATCACCGTGGCCGGGATCCTGTTCTCCTTCATCTACAACCCGCAGATCGGGCTGCTCAACCGGCTCCTCGACGCCGTCGGGCTCGACTCCTGGCAGCACGCCTGGCTAGGGGAGGAGAACACAGCCATCTGGGGCATCATCGCGATGAGCCAGTGGCAGTCGATCGGCTACACCGCGATCCTCTTCGTGGTAGCGATCCAGCGGATCCCACGTGAGCTGTTCGAAGCCGCCCGGGTTGACGGCGCAGGGCCGGTGCGCAGCTTCTTCACGATCACTATCCCGATGGTGCGCGAGATGACCACCCTGCTGGTCATCCTCACGATCTCCGGTGCCTTCCTGGTCTTCAACGAGGTCATGGTGATGACCGCGGGTGGCCCGAACAACTCCAGCCAGGTGCTCAACACCTTGCTCTACCGCAGCGCCTTCTTCGAGGACGACATGGGCTACGCGGCGACCATCGCCACCGTCATCTTCGTGATCACGTTCGTGATCGCAGCCGCACAGATCGCCGTCTCCCGGCGGAGAAGGGTGGAAATGTGAGCGCCCCCACCGACGTCGACGGCGCATCTGCAGGTCTGAGCGTTCAGAGGACGGGCTCCAGGAGGTCAGCCCCGCCGGCTTCCGGACACGGCGTCCTCCTGCGCGTGGTCGGGAAGCTTCTCGTCTGGGGCCTCCTCGCCGGGCTGTGCATCGCGATCATCTATCCGCTCATCTGGATGGCGCTGAGCGGCTTCAAGACCAACCAAGAAGTCTTCGGCGACCCGTTCGGGCTTCCCGGGGCGTTGCGCTGGGCCAACTACGACACCGCCTTGGACCAAGGTGTGCTCAAGTACGTCGGCAACAGCGTCATCGTCACCGTCGCGAGTGTGGTCACCACGACGCTCGTCAGCGCCTGGGCGGCATTCGGCCTCACCCGGCTGCACATCCCGTTCGGCAACGGGATCACCTTGATCATCCTCGGCGGGCTGATGCTCGCCCCGACGGTGGCGCTCGTGCCGCTGTTCCGGCTGCTGCAGGACCTGCAGCTGTTCAACACCTACTGGGCGCTGATCATCCTCTACACCGCTTTCCGAGTGCCGTTCACGACGTTCCTTATCCGCGCCTACATGATCGGCATGCCGCTGTCGGTCGACGAGGCGGCCAAGATCGACGGCGCCAGCAACACGCAGATCTTCTGGAAGATCACCCTGCCGATGTGCCGGCCGATCCTTGTCTCCGCCGCTCTGCTGCAGGCGCTCTTCGCATGGAACGAGTTCGTGTTCGCCCTGTCCTTCATCAGCGACGACTCGCTCAAGACGCTCCCGGTCGGACTGATGAGCATGCAGAGCCGCCTCACCACCGACTGGCCGGTCGTCTTCGCCGCGCTCACCGTGGCCGCGCTCCCGATGATCGTCCTGTTCCTCATCGGCCAGCGGCAGTTCCTCCGCGGTCTGACCGAGGGCGTCGGCAAGTAGTGGGCCGACGCACCCCTGACCTGATGATCTTCGACTGCGACGGCGTACTCGTCGACAGCGAGCGGATCAGCGTCCGCGTCGCTGTCGACGTCCTCGCCGAGCACCGCTGGCACCTCACCGAGGACGACTTCGCCGCGCGCTTCGTCGGGTGCTCCGCCGAGGAGTTCGAGCGGAGGATCGCCGAGGGCCTCGGTACCGACCTCGCCCGCGAGTGGGACCACCGCTACGCCCATCGTTTCCGCGAAGCCTTCGAGTCAGACCTCGAAGCCGTGCACGGCGTCGTCGAGGTATTGCAGCTGCTGAAGGCCCATGGCGTCCCGACGTGCGTCGCATCGAACTCCGACCACCGACACATCAACCACGTGCTCGAGCTTGCGGGACTGAGCGATCATCTGGTAGGCCAAGTCTTCAGCGCGCATGACGTCGCCGCGGGAAAGCCGGCGCCCGACCTCTTCCTCCACGCGGCACGCATGCTGGGCACCGCTCCCGAGGACTGCGTGGTTGTCGAGGACAGCCCCTTCGGCGCCGAGGCGGCGCGGGCCGCGGGGATGCGCTGCTACGGGTACGCCGGTGGCCTGACACCCGGTGACCGGTTGTCCGAGCGCGGCGCTCACACTTTCCATCACATGACCGACCTCATCGAGCTGCTCGGGCTGGGGGAGCAAGAGGTCGTCCGCTGAGGCCGCTGCCCTCGGTACGGCTGCGCTGTAGCGGCGTCCAGTCGCTCCTGGAAGAGGGACGTAGAGAGCCTCGGCACGGCAACGGTCCCGTCGTTCGCCACCTGTAGCAACGTCCTGCCCGGACCCGCCGAGGGGAACGTCTTCGTACTGGTGACCCATCAGCACGTCGTGACCTGTTCCACCGGTGAGGTGGCTGGGGAAACATTTCGCGTTCCCACGTGCCCGGATACCTGCCCCGCGGGTCGACGTGCGAGATCGCGCCTGAACGCGGGTACTAGACACTTTCGGTAGGGCCGGTGTCGGGCCAGACTCGGTCCAGGTGTCTGGCGGGACGCTCTCTACGCGGCTGCCCACCACTGTTTCTGGGTGTGGCTCTCTACCGGTCTGCGGCCCGTTGGGCACCGTGACGGGGTGAATCGCCCCGGGTCTGATGGAGGCTCTCAATCCTGGGAAGGATGATGAGAGTCATGTCAGCACCGAGGAAGTACAGCGTTGAGCTCCAGGAGCGGGCGACGCGGATGGCGTTGGAAGCCAGGCGTGATCCCGAGTCGTCGCGGGGAGCGATCAAGCGGATCGCAGACCAGCTTGGGGTTCATCCCGAGGCGTTGCGGAACTGGGTCCGACAGGCCGAGGTCGATGGCGGCCTCCGGCCGGGCACCACGACCGAGGACACGACCCGGATCGCCGAGCTCGAGCGAGAGGTCCGCGAGCTGCGCCGAACCAACGAGATCTTGAAGACCTCCGCGGCTTTTTTCGCCGCAGCGGAGCTCGACCGCAAGATCAAGTAACAGCCACGGATCCTCCTCGTCGTGAGGTGCCGGTCGCGGTGGTCGTCGACTACATCGATGCCCACCGCGACCGGGTCGTGGAAGGCCGCAAGCTCGGAGTCGAGCCGATCATCGAGGTCCTGTCCCAGGCAGGAGTCGAGATCGCTCCGAGCACCTACTACGCCACCAAGACCAGACCGCCCTCGGCCCGGGCCGTGCGGGACGCAGAACTCGTCCCGGTGATCCACAAGGTCCACACCGACAACATCGGCGTCTACGGGGTTAGGAAGGTCTGGGCCGAGCTCAACCGTGAAGGCCGCCATGCGGTGGCTCGTTGCACCGTGGAGCGGCTGATGAGGGCCGAGGGACTGGCCGGGATCCGGCGGGAGAAGACCCGCAAGACCACTCACAGCGAGGGCGCGGAGACACCGCGGCCAGCGGACCTGGTCGAGCGGCAGTTCGTCGCCACTGCCCCCAACCAGCTGTGGGTGGCCGACCTGACCTATGTCCGCACCCACACCGGGTGGGTCTACGCCGCGTTCGTCCTCGACGTGTTCTCACGCATGATCGTGGGCTGGCAGGTGTCCACCAGCCTGCGCACCGACCTCGCCCTGGACGCCCTCGACATGGGCCTGTGGGCACGTCAACGAGCCGGCCACGACGTCGCCGGCCTCACCCACCACAGCGACCGCGGAGTGCAAGGTGAATTCAACTGGTCGTCGCAACACCTCGATGGAGAGGTGGAGCGTTGGCGTACTCGCAGCGTCAGAGGGAAGTTCGGGCCTACCGTGGTCAGATCCCGTCTCCGGGGAGACCGACGGTGGCGTGGCGTGAGGACCGAGTCAGGTG